>NZ_JBIWFE010000006.1:0-228116 GCF_044762865.1 Sporosarcina sp. NPDC096371 | reverse complement strand
GCACCCACGACCTGTTCTTCACCTCTACTATATAAAAAAAGTAGTACAAACCAATGCCTTGGCCTGTACTACTAATCTTAGTATGTTTAGTTTAACAAGTTGAGTCAACTTTTGGTTGGCTATTTTTGTTGCACATTCGGAACATAATGTGTCGTAACAACATCTTATTTGAGGTGTTTTTTTAATGACTCCAAATTGGAGGATTATGGTACCATGGAATAAATACTGTTATTCAACTAACGGTGCAGTTTAGTGCAATAGTGTTGTTTAACTTGTGTTCAACAATCGGGCCAGATTGTTGAAGAAAGGGAATATAAACAAAACACTATTCTCGAGATAGTTCTTTTTGGTAAGTGATTATGTAATTAAAATTAAGGGGGAAGTTGTATGGAGTTTGTTGTAAAACCTTACAAAAGTATTGGACCCATTAAATTGGGGATGACAAAGAAAGAAATCAGAAGTGTTATGCCTGAAAAGCCAGAGGACTCACATAATATACGGGGTCCTTATACAGACTACTTTATAAAATCATCTCTCTTCGCATACTATACAGAAGAGAATGGAGTATGTGAAGCTGTCGAGTTTACCGAACCTGTAATTGCTCTATTTGAAGGGAAACAGTTAAATGGTATTCCTTTTGCTGAAGCTAAGAATTGGTTGGAAAACTTTGATAGTGAAATGACATTTGAAAAGTATGTGGGAGTAACCTCATATAAACTTGGCATTGGATTATATGCTCCTAAATATGATGAAGAACATGAGCCTGATGCATATGTGGAAGCAGTAATTATTTTTAAAAAAGGGTACTATGACTAAACATACATGCAACAAGGAGAAGATTTATGGAGAAAATGTATTGTTTTTTTTCACTAACGATGTGCTTTAGTTTAATAAGAATTACTGAAGTCGACATACTTTTTGTTGGCTTTTTATTTCGCAGTAGGACCATTATGTGTAGCACCAAGCACCTTTATGAGGTGTTTTTTTAACGCCTACTAAGTGGGTAATTATGGTACTATGATAACAAATGGTTATTCAACTAGCGGGGCGGTTAGTACAATGACTAGATATAAAAACTATTCAGAATGATCCCCACTGTTATAATCATTAAAAGTCCATTAGAGCTAATTATTTTGAGGAAGTTCAATATCTTTCTATAAAAACAATATCCATATAAAAAATAGAAATATTAAGGAGAGACCTATAATAATGAATATTGATATAAAAAAATGCACGCTTGAAGATTTATACACACTGCAAGAAATAAGTTCTGAAACATTTAATGAGACATTCAAGCATCAGAATTCACCCGGAAATATGAAAGTATATCTGGAAAAAGCGTTTAATCCAAAACAATTAGAAAAAGAATTATCTAATCTCTCTTCATCGTTCTTTTATTTATATACTAATGGTGAGCTCGCGGGATATTTAAAAGTTAATGTCAATGAAGCACAATCAGAAAAAATGGGTGAAGATTCACTTGAAGTTGAGAGGATTTATATACGAAGTAAATTTCAAAAACTAGGAATTGGAAAACACCTTATGAATAAAGGAATTGAAATAGCGGTAGAACAGAATAAGAAGAACATCTGGCTTGGTGTTTGGGAAAAAAATGAAAACGCAATCGCTTTTTATAAAAAAATTGGTTTTGTTCAAACTGGAGCCCACACTTTTTATATGGGAGATGAAAAACAAACGGATTTTATTATGACAAAAAAACTAGTGTTAACTGAAGAATAAATTCAAATAAAAGGGTTTGTTAAGCTAACTGGTGTTTTTGTTTAATAAGGATTACTGAAGTCAACAGGCACTGACTACTCTTTTTGAGACAAGGATAAAACACCTTATCATACAGCCAATTGACGGTATTTAACCGGCGATTGGCTGTTTAGTTTCGTTTGAATTCGGATATTATTATAGTAATTAATAAATTCTCCGACGATTTGTATCACACATGCATTCGTTGTACGGTAGATATTGTCGAGATAGAACGTTTCAGACTTTAGCGTGGAATGAAACGTTTCGATAGGGGAATTATCAGCTGGCGTGCCTTTGCGGGACATGCTCATGGTAATTCCTTTTTCTTTGATTGCTTTCTGGTAAGCGTAGGATGTGTAAACAGAACCTTGGTCACTATGCAGAATACAGCCTTCTGGTAGCTCTGGCAATTGGTGTAGCGTATCCAACACAAAAACGGTATCTTGTGTAAAACCAATAGTTTGTGCCACAATCTCTCCATTATAGACATCAAGAATATTTGAAAGATACATCATCGATTGGCCAAAAGGCAAGTAGGTAATATCCGTAACTAGCTTCTCGAAGGGCTTAGATGCTGTAAAATCACGTGCCAATAAATTCTGTGCGACATATGTCGGCTGCCCAGTGCGCTTCCGTTTCTTCACTTTTACTCGACATTGCCAGCCATACTTTTGCATGACACGCTGCACAGTCTTCTCACAAACTCCCGGATACAGCGCGGTAATCTTTCGATAACCATATCGGAACTTATGCTGTTTACACAAGTCGCCAATCTGACGATTCCGAATCTCCTTCTCCGTCTGGTTGTCCGCATTCATCTTCCATCGATAATACGATGAGCGACCTACACCCAAATGGCGACAGATCACACCTACGGGAATGGTTCCTTTTAAATCTTCCACCAATTGGATCACTACTTTTGGCGCCACTTCCTCTCCAACTCTACGTACTTTTTTAAGACCTCAATCTGTTGCTTTAGGTAACGATTCTCCACTTGTAATTTAGCAGTTTCATTTTCATATTCAGGCCCTTTACCGAAGGTATATTGTTTTCCAACAGGTTGTTTAAGTCGGTGTAGCTCGCCATTTCGATACCAACTCATCCATTTTTTGAGTTGCGTATAGTTTCGGATGTTCAATTCTTCCATTACCTCTTTTACTGGCACCCCGGCTAACCGCATTTCAATTGCCTTCATTTTCACTTCTACCGGATAACTTACTCTTGTTCCCAAAGCAAAAAACACCTCCACGTTGTCTAGTTAGGATAGTAATACCCATTTTTCAACGAAAGGTGTTTTTATTTGTCTCATTTTGTTAGGTCAGTGCCACAAACTATTTGTTGGCTTTTTTATTTCGCAGTAGGCAGATAAGATGCGGTCAAAGATGGTTTGCCTGGCGTTGTCGGTTTAGATGGTGAGCAAAAGGAACTACGTGAACGGTACAACTTGTGGATACGTTAAGGCGAAAGGTTATGACCCTCGTATAAGACACTTATTTAAGAAGAAGTATACTTCGGGTATAAATACCTGGTATAATAGAACTAAAAACTATTTTCATAAGGGAGCATTTTCGCGTGGACATTTTTTCAAGGTTTAATATAAGCAATCAAATATTAAATGAAACATACGTTCTGGCTGCATTAGAGTCAAATTTAGCAATGATAGAATTCAATCTAAATAGAGAAGTTATTTGGGTAAATGAAAATTTCGCAATGACTTTGGGATATAAAGTTAATGAAATGAAAAATATGCAGCATAAACAGTTTTGTACGGTAAAATTCGGAAACAGCAGAGAATATGAAGAGTTATGGAGAAATCTTGCAAATGGGCAAAAGTTTCAAGAAAAGATACTGAGGGTTGGCAAAACAGGGGATTTATTTTGGCTTGAAGCTACCTATATTCCGATCCTAAATGAAGAGGGTAAAGTCGATGCTGTTCTTAAAATTGCAACCGATATCACAGAACGTGAAAATCACATGATAAATGTTCTTTCTAAATTGAAGGATATGCCTACAGAATTAGTACGTATAGTAGTTGCAAATTCTAATGAAAAAGTGCAAGCAATTGAATCACTAAAGAAACAAACTGAATTAATAAATGATGTGTCTAAAATGATACGGAATATTTCTTCGCAAACGAATATGTTGGCATTAAACGCGGCTATTGAAGCAGCTCGTGTAGGAGAACAAGGACGAGGTTTTAAAGTTGTAGCTGACGAAATAAGGAGATTGGCTGGTAATGTTGATGATGCTATGAAAAATGTAAATTCTAATGTAGAAAATATTAGAAGAGAGATAGAAAGAGTTAGCAATATAACAGATGACTTGCAAAAAATAGTCATAGAAACTCAAGCAAAATTTAATAGGAATATTGAAGAATTCGAAGGTGTTACTAAATAAAGGGTTAGGCTATGAGTGGGAAAATTAACTGAAATTGATGATTTTTCAACCCTTTTTATGTTTCAAAAAGAACTTAACCCGAAAATAATTAGTTATTCAATATAGGGGAGTGATAATTGAATACAGCTGCCCCACAAACGGTCCAAATGAGTTATGGATGAAACGATGTGCATCGTGTTGAAGAAGGTATCTCTTTGCCTAATTACCACTCTCTTTCACAAGAGGAACAAGGATTTGATGTATTCTCAATTACTATCTCAAGCAACTGAGTGTATTTTCATAATATTTTATTTAATAAGGGTTACTGAAGTCAACATATTATTTTGTTGGTTTTTTTATTTCGCAGTAGGAACATTATGCGTCGTATGCAATAATTAAATATCAACATAGAGAGCAGCCAACTGGGTGCTCTTTTTCTATACAAAAAATAGAAGTGTGGAGATTAGGATATGGAAAAAAACAAATGGCAGCCGAAGAAAAGTTTGCAACTGAAGAAGAATTGATAGAAAAGTTTAGCGCCGGTAAGAAACCTACTAGTGCCGATTTTAAGTCGTTGATTAAGGGTGTTGTTGGTCCACAAGGCGAATCTAGTTAGGTAGTAGGTGGCAGTGATGTATCCTTCGAGAAGATTAAAAACATCCCCGAGGAACTATTGAAAAAGGGTATAAAAAAGAAGGCCATAGTTTTCATCTTACTTAAAACTGTAAGCATAAAAAACTAAGCATAATTATTTTATAAATAATGACATCAATGCAGGCTTTTTTCATACTATATTTATGGGGTGAGAAAATGCCAAGAGTAAAATACCGTGATGCTGATGTCGATATGATGGCAAGGATGATGAGAGCAGAAGCTGAAGGTGAAGGGAAACAAGGGATGTTATATGTTGGAAATGTAATTGTTAATCGTCTTGTATCAAATTGTTTAGACTTCAAAGATTTAAGGACTATTGAAGATGTCATTTATCAAGTACAAGGTGGAAATTATTCTTTTGAGGCTGTTCAAAAAGGGAATTTATTTTATCAAAGAGCGAGATCTACTGAGAAAAAATTAGCCCAACAGACTTTGGATTATTGGAGAGAGCACCCAGGGAAATATGCACTTTGGTATTTCAATCCATATGGACCATGTCCTCTAACATGGTACGGTCAACCATTTACTGGACAATTTAAAAATCATTGTTTTTATGAACCGGTAGCTGATACATGTGAAGGTGTTTATACCTGACAGGTAGAAATTTTGCTTTTGAAGCTACGAATACAACAATTTTATTTGTTGGACTGGTAGCAAAGCTGCTGCGTCGTAACGAAATCGTTAAGCACTTTTGATATGAAGGAAGCATACCAATTCATAAGCTTCACAATGGAGACGCATAGCGGAGCACATTTTTTTACCAAAGGATTAGCTGATTTATTTACCCCATCTATCAATTTTCATGGAACAGATTGGGACTTTGACGCTAACTAAGGTAAGATGACTTCTATTTCGCAAAACTAACCATAGAGTGCCCATTGGGTGCTCTTTTTTCTATACAGAAATGAGATGGAGAATAATTGGCGACCCAAAAATGAATTAAAGCCAAAGTTTGGTACGGGTAAAAAACCTGCTGGTCCTGATTTAGCGTTGATGATTGACTCGCTGGCAGAACAATTGGAAAACGCTTAATGGCGTTTTTTAATTACGCACATTTAAGGAGGGAATGAGTTTAGTTATTAATCAATTGCCCATAATAGTCTAAGATAACAATACAAAGGATGATATCATGATTTATATCTATAATGACTATGGCGGAACACATACTACAGCACTGGCAGCTGCATATCATTTAAAAGAAATAGACCAATCAGAACGCAAACTTACTAAAGAAGAAATATTAAGTGTAAACTATTTCAATAAATTAACTAAAAAGGATTCCGGAAAAATCATTTTCCATGGGATAGATGAAAATGGAGACTCAGTGTATACAATAGGTAGGAAATCCTCTAAACTTGTCGTTCCAGCAATGAAAAATTTAATCTTATTGATTCAAAGTAAACATCAATTTCATGAACAAATAATATTCTCCAATACATCACCTACTGTACCGTTAGCAATGTCGATTGGTGGTTTTTTGTCTAGAGGATTAAAAATTGATTTTCTTGGTGTGCCATTACTGGTTATAGGTGCCAAACAATGTTGCGATAATATTTTTCGGTTGGTAGAAAACACAAAACGTATAGCCCAATCCAGTAAAGAACAAGTGACTATTTTAGCAAATAAAGAATTTAAGTAATACTTCTTAACACTATTTATTTCTGAAATAAATATGTGAGAGGAGTGTTTTGCAATTGGAACAAACTTGACGGTAGTAAATACAATAAATATCAACTATGGACGTCCATCGGGCGTTCTTTTTTAATACAAAAAATCAGAAATGGGAGATGTTTAAATGGAATATCTAAAATTCGTACCATCATTTTTTGCAGGGATTTTGACTTTGCTTTACGGAGAATGGAGCGCCCTACTGACTATATTATTTACGCTAATTATTATTGACTATGTTACAGGTATGACCGCCGGTGTGCTTGATGGTGGTTTGAAAAGTAAGACGGGATGGATAGGCATTGCACGAAAGGTGTTTATCTTTGCGATGGTCGCCGTGGCCCATTTAATAGACCTACTGTTAAATGAAAGTGGATTCGAGTCATCCCAAATAGTCATGACGATGGTTATTGTGTTTTACGCGGTAAACGAGATTTTGAGCATTACCGAAAACGCAGGTAAGATCGGACTTCCAGTACCCGAACAAATCCAGGGTGCAATTGAAGTGTTGAAAGGTGGTAAAAAGTAATGTTCGCAAGACCATGTATCGGTAGGTTGACAAGCCCATTCGGCTGGCGTACCCATCCTATTAGCAAAAAAAAATCATGGCACCAGGGTGTCGATTTAGCGCAGTCAGGAAACGTCCCGATTTATGCTGCAGCAGACGGAACGGTATCTCGTGTTGGTGTACTCGGAACATACGGCAATGTAGTTATGGTCCTCCACACGATTAATGGCAAGACGTACGAAACTAACTACGCCCATTTACATTCGTATGACGTTAATGTCGGCCAGAAAGTTAAGCAAGGGCGGAAAATCGGACGTATGGGTAACACCGGTAGTTCTACAGGGCAACATCTGCACTTTGAAATTCATGTAGGACGTTGGGCGACAGGTCAACCTAACGCAGTAGATCCAATGAAATACATCACAACTGTTCCGGCGCTTGGAGCAATAGGTTCTGACGTTGAAGAATTGCAATGGCTGTTAAACAAACATGGATACTAGTTAACTATGGAGGGTCATTTCGGAGCTACTACAGACGGTGCGTTAAGGGATTTTCAAAAGAAGAATATATTACCAGTGGACGGCAAAGCAGGACCTGCTACAATTGGAAAGTTAAAAATGCCTGTCGAATCAGCGCCACCTAAAAAGGAGGAAGAAGTCTTGGAGGACAAAGAAGCACGTGCCGATAAATCTTTTCAAACTGGACAAGACTTCGTAAAGGCAAGCGAGATTTCAGATGGGACTTATCCGCGTCGACCGATAACCAGACAAGAAGTATGGGCAATGCTTGAGCTCATGGATCGCATATTGAAAAAATAAGGACAAAGAAAAGGCATCCATTCCATTGTGGAGCGGTCGCCTTTTTTGTATTATATCTTTAGTAAATAAGTTTATCAGAATCTAAGGCTACCATTTCCAATAGTGCTTGGGCAAGCAAATGTTGTTCGTCTTTAGAGCCTGATTTCAAAAGCTCCTTTAACATTTTCAATTCCCTGTTGTCAGGCTCTTTGTTTTCGGCGGAAAAATTTGAATCTAATTCTGTAGTGTTAGCAAGTTTTTCTACACTTAACCCCATGTTTTCGCCTAACTCAACTTTATCTGAAAGCATGTAGATTAACACTCCTTTGAAATGGTTATTGTAAAAAAAGTAAAAGTACTAGATACCCTTCTATTTAATTTCTAATATCTGTGGCAAACGTAATTTTCCTCCACTATTCCATCCCCTAGACTTAACAGCAACAAGAAAAGGTGGGTTCATCGAATTCAACTTGCTTCTTATCTCCTTAGTAAATCCAATTGTAGAGCTACCTATATACTCTCCTTCAATACTTTCCAATTGAACAGCCAGAGGACGAAAAGTGACCTTTGACACAACTACATCGTGATAACTCCAATTAATAATTTTTCGCCAATTGTTTGAACGTGTGCCAGGCACGTATGTCGACCCCAATCGCTTACCAACCATGCCTTCCATTTTGTTCTCTTTCATTACATTCCAAAGGGCTTCACCCTCGGTATACACATAAGGTACAAGGTTAATGTATGGTGAGTCAATTATGGATAAAGATTCTGTTAGTAACGCTTTTCTTTCTTCGATTGGGAAGTGGATAACGGATTTATTCTTATAAATTAGAATGTCAAATGCTGTTAGTGAAATAGGTTGTTCCTTATTCCCGCTAAAGCGAGACATGGATCCTGCAAAGTCATCCGGAGCATTAGTGCCTGATGCAATTAACTCGCCGTCAATTAAGACTTCTTGACCACCGAAAACAAGTTCAGGGAAGCGACTTGTCGTAATAGTACCGTGACGAGTATATGATCGATCATTACCTACCAACAAACGGATTCCGTCAAATTTCGGCTCATATAACCATCCATCGTCCGATCTAACTTCCTCTTGATACCCCAGAAGCATTGGCTTAACTAGCTTCATGCGCGTTTTTTCTGTTCCTTAATCGATGCAATACTACGCTCCATAGCGTCCATTAGATTAACAACATTTGATGGTTGTTCAGCATTCTTAGGTATTTTACTCTTAATTAACTTTTCTAGGCGAACACGATATTCATCCTGATATTTAGTCGGATCAAACTCTGCTGTTAATTGCTCTATTAGGGATAAGGCAATTTCTTTTTCTTTAGCTGTCAATTTGACGTTTTCAATCTGTGGAAGGTCAACTGTACTACGAACTTCATCTGGAAAGTGTAGAGTTTCTAAAACTAGATGATCATTGAGAACACGGACTGCTGCAAGCCTTTCTTTAGACCGTATAGTGATTTTCGCTATTCCGATTTACTTCGACTTCGCGAGTGATTCCCGCAATAGTGCGTATGCTTTCGAACCATTGCTATCGGCTGCCAGATAGTACGTCTTGTCAAAATAAACTGGATCAATTACTTTTAGTTTGACAAATTCTACAATATCTACAGCCTTTTCTTCTATATCACTCTTCAGTCCCTTTATTTCAGCATCCGTAATTAAAACAAAACGGTCAGTGCATACTCGTACCCTTTAACCAGGTCATCTACATCTTCATTGCATATAGGGCATACTTTTTCCTGTTTAATTGGCTTCTTACATTTATCGTGAATCTGTCTTAATTTGATACCCTTATCCTCGGTTGCCGCATGTAGTTTAACGGGAATTGTCACAAGTCCAAACGTTATAGCACCTTTCCAAACTGTGTGTATTTAATCACCTCATTAACATTATTGCCATTGCGATATGTTCTAATACAAAAAACGACTAGTCCGCAATGGGGAGGTCACCTTTTTTTGTTTGTCGAATCAAAGAGGTATTCGAATTTAAAGTGCCGAACAATAGTATGATGATCAAATTATTGGGAGTGACCTGTTCTTGTTCAACTAACGGTGCAGTTTAGTTGAACAAGAAGGTTTTTTGTAATGGTATCGAATAAGTGTTAGGTGGGGAGTGAAGCGTATGATTTCAGAGTTAAAAAAGTTTGAATTCTATAAGTGTAAAGATTTGTTATATGAGCAAGGTCAATTGGAAGCAAAGGCAATAATTGAAGGAGTAAATCCAGGTCGTGTATTTGTAGATGATATTGATCACCCTACTTCTGGACTTATTTGGTTAGGTAATAATGATGGCTTTATCTTTATTGGGGATGAAAAAAATGAAGGGTTTAATAATGAATTAAACAATTTTATTGATAATATAATCATACCGGAAGCAATAAAAGTTGGATTAACTTGGTTTGAAGGTATTGGTAATCACAGAAAATGGAATACAACAATTGAAAAAGTGCTTAAAAGTCGTAAATTAGGAAGTTGGAATCAGAGGGTATATACGATACAAAAGGATGATTATAAATGCAACTCTGAACTTGCCGTTGAACAAGGATATAAGGTAGCGAAAATTTGTGAAACCCTCTTTGAAAACAATGATTACTCAATAAAAAACATTGAATTTTTACACTCCCAAATTTTAGAGTTTTGGTCTTCTTCTGAAACGTTCTTTAGTGTAGGTATAGGATATTGTATGATTTATAAAGATGAGATTGTAAGTATTTGTTTTTCAGGTTTTGTCGTTGGAAATGTACACGCTGTAGCCATTGAAACTACAGAAGGATATCGAGGTAAAAAGTTAGCACAAAAAATAGCTAAATCTTTCGTAAACGATTGTCTAAATAATAATATTGTTCCGTATTGGGATTGTATGGAATCAAACAAGCCGTCTATTGCAGTTGCAGAAAATATAGGATTCAAAAATGTATTTAACTATATAGGGTATGATTTTTCCTTTTAAGTAATTTTCACTTCAACTAACAGGGGCTTTCGTATTATAAGGTCAGCCAGATATTTCTGGTTGACCTTATAATACGAACGGGTGCTTTACTTGAAGATCATTGAGCTGCTTAGGCAGCTCTTTTTCCTTCTTGAACTAACGCAGCAGGTTTGTTGAAGAAGGCAAATAATAATTTTTATTGTAGAATATGCTTTTACAATAAACAAAATGATTTATTGGTGTTAGGCACCATATTGACAATTTTAACGTTTTTTATTATCATTAAAAAACGTTAATGAATTTAATAAAACTTCGTATAACTCCAATAATATGGTTTGGAGGTCTCTACCAGGAACCGAAATTCCTGATTACGAAGAAAGTACAAGATTTGTATTTTCTTCGTAGTCAGGAATTTTTTGCTGTATTTTAATCTAAAAATTTATTTCAGGAGGTCAAAAATGAACTTTTTAGCATTGCCAAAAATTGAACTGCACTGTCATTTGGATGGAAGCCTTAGGATTGAAACTATTATCGATATTGCCCAGAAGGAAGGTATTCAGTTACCCTCTTTTGATCAGGATGAACTACAAAAGGAGCTGATTGCTCCGATAGAATGTGAATCCCTTGATGAGTATCTAAAAAGATTTTCTCTTCCTAATTTGGTCATGCAGTCCAAGGAGAACTTAAGAAGAATTACTTTTGAGCTATTTGAGAATGCAACAAGGGAAAATGTGAAATATTTAGAAGTCAGATTTGCCCCGTTACTTCACACTTTAAAAGGTCTTGGTGTTGAAGAAGTTATTCAATCGGTTATAGATGGGATGAGGGAAGCTGAAAGCTGTTACGAAATAAAGGGAAATGTAATTCTGTCTTGCATGAGGACGATGTCTGTAGAAAGCGCATTTGAGGTGGTTGAAAAGGGGGAAAAGTTCCTTGGAAAAGGTGTAGTGGCAATTGACCTATGTGCATCCGAAGAAGAAGGCTTTTGTGAAAGATTCGTAGATCCAATCGCATTAGCCAAAGTATATGGCTACAGAGTCACTATTCATGCCGGTGAAACGGGAATTGGTAAAAACGTTTTAGAAGCTATTGAACTGTTGGGTGCTGAAAGAATAGGACACGGAGTATTTATTAAAGATTGTGCCGAGGCTTATAAGCTTGTGAAAGAAAGACAGGTAGTGCTTGAAATGTGTCCAACAAGTAATGTCCAAACGAAAGCTGTTCATCATTATTCTGAACATCCGATTTATAAGTTTCATAAAGATGGATTAAAAGTGACATTTAATACAGATAACAGAACAGTATCTGATACTACAATGGAAAAAGAAATCCATTTAGTTAACAAAGAATTTAACCTAAGCGAAGAAGATTACCGGCAAATTTATTTAAATAGTGTTGAAGCATCCTTTGCCGACCAAGAAACTAAAGAATGGTGCTTAGCACAATATTAAAAGGAAATTAGACTTAGCAACAAAAAGAGTCCCCGTACTCGAACATTTTTTTAATTACCATAAAAATAAATTTTTGTAATATTAACAGATTGTGAAGAAGTGTACTTAAACTAACAGGTGCTTTACTTAAAGATCATTGAGCTGCTTAGACAGCTCTTTTTCTTTATTGAACTAAAGGGGCACGTTATCACAATATTTTATTGGAGGATTTACATGCAAAATGATTGTAGGAAGAATTTACTCTATAGATATTATTAGAGGGTTAGCTATTATCTGGATTTTCTTAATTAACATTAACTCTTTTATTTCAGAAGAAGCATACAAAAATTTACAAGATTCTTTTTACGGAATAAACACAGGTCTATTTGTACATAGTAAATTTCATTTTAATTTCGCTTTTCTCTTTGGAGTTGGGGCAAATATTTTTCTCTCCCGCCTAAAAAAAGGTGTTAAGTATTTGGACTTACTTCCGTAGAATGATTTTGTTATTTATGTTTGGAATAATAAACGTTATGTTCTCAGCACCCGATGTATTGATGGGGTATGCAGTGATAGGTACAATAATGTTACCTTTAATTCGTTTAAATAAAAATTTCATTTTTGGTTGCGCATTGTTTTTGACGTTATTTGTGGACGTATACACTATAGTTCATCTGTTTACGGGCTTTAATATTCCTAGTGATTTATTAGGTGTATTTTTTGTTGCGCAAACGTTAGGTCAATTGTTGTTGGGTTACGTATTATTTGATTTAGGCTTGTTTGATTTAAAAACAAAGAAGCCATTGATACGAAAAGTATTTATAAGTACCGCTATTGCATCGATAGGTATATTAAGTTTACAGATAATATACCTATTAAACTTCACTTTTTTCGCAAGTATTTTGGGC
The DNA here is from genome assembly GCF_044762865.1 of Sporosarcina sp. NPDC096371. Classification (NCBI taxonomy): domain Bacteria; kingdom Bacillati; phylum Bacillota; class Bacilli; order Caryophanales; family Caryophanaceae; genus Sporosarcina; species Sporosarcina sp. NPDC096371. Next base: position 215,068 of record NZ_JBIWFE010000006.1, on the reverse strand, counting down.
CTAATGTATATTACTGGTGTGTTGCTTCTTTTAGAGCATAAAAAAGTCTACAAGTTTTGTATGAGCTTAGTTTCATACGGTCGGATGTCGCTTACAAACTATATTATGCAGACAATTTTTGGCGTTTTAATTATTGCTTCGTTAGTTACGACGACTGAAGAGGCTATTATTTATAGCGTGCTTATATTGACTGTGCAAATTATATTTTCAAACATATGGATGAGATATTTTAATTTTGGGCCATTAGAATGGCTATGGAGAACAGGAACGTATATGGCTGTACCTAAACTTAAGAAGTAAACATGGTGAATAAATGTACTTAAACTAATTGGTGCTTTAGTTGAACAACAGGAGATCGTCTATTGATGGTCTTTTTATTTACTTTACATACGAACATTCATTCTGTACACTGGAAACTAGGAGGGGAACAAATGCGCTTAAAATATTGAACGAGTCGGTAAGTTATGGAGGTTTATTGGATATGATGTATTTAGCGAAAGACGGAACAATTAGTCAAAGACGAATCAAGGTGCTGCAGGTTGGCGAGGTATCATTTCGAGCGTATTGCTACCTTCGCGGAACCAAACGAACATTTACCATCGACAATGTTTTAGCACTTGTTCCCGTCATCGAAAAAGAAAGGGATGCTATTTAATGTTCGACTACAGCAAATTCCCAAACAAACAAATCGCCTGCATCGATATGATGAGTTTTTATGCTAGCTGCATGGCATCACTTCACAGTTTGGATGTTCGAAAAGTGCCAATCGCGATTGTCGGCAATCTAAAGCAACGCGGTAGTGTCGTATTAGCCGCATCACCAGCGATGAAAAAGCGGTTCAAAATTAAGACAGGTAATCGTTTGTATGAAATCCCACACCACCCCGAAATCCGATTATTTGAGCCTAAGATGGCATACTTCCTCGAAATGTCGATGTCTATCACGAAGATTCTCCACAAATACGTTCCGGCCGAGGCTATCCATGTCTACTCAGTCGATGAATCGTTCATTGACCTTACAGGTACTGAGAAGCTATGGGGAGATCCTGCGCAAACCGTTAAAAAAATTCAAAAAGAAATCTTTGAAACGTTAAATTTACCGTCCACAGCAGGTTTGGCACCGAATATGTTACTCGCTAAACTTTGTTTAGACCTGCAGGGCAAAAAAACAGGTTTCGCTAAATGGACTTATGACGACGTTCAAACAAAATTATGGCCAGTTTCACCACTTTCAGAAATGTGGGGAATCGGTCGTCAAACAGAAAAATCCTTAAACGATATGGGAATAGTCAGCGTGGGAGATTTGGCGAACTTTGACTTGCAACGATTAGAGACACGCTTTGGCGTACTGGGCAATCAGTTGTATCATCACGCATGGGGAATCGACCTGTCAGAAGTAGGCGCACCGATGCCTGAAGGTCAAGTCAGCTATGGTAAGAGTCAAATATTGATGCGAGACTATAACACGATAGCAGAGGTCAGAGCAGTACTCTTAGAAATGTGTGAAGACGTAGCGAAGAGGGCTAGAGATGCAAGTAAGGCAGGACGTACTATATCACTTGGAATCGGATACAGTAAAAATGCTCTCGGCGGCGGCTTCCAGCGGTCGCGCACTATTAATGAAGCAACGAACGAGACAATGAAAATTTACGCTATCTGCAAAGAATTGCTGAGTGAAAACTACGACAATCGTCCAGTACGTCAAATATCGCTATCGATAACAAAGCTCGAGAATGAACAATCAATACAGCTGAGTCTGTTCGAAAAAGATAATTGGCGCGATCGGGCAATTGGCTCAGTAATGGACAACATCCGAAACCGATTTGGCTCTACGGCGATATTACGGGCAATATCATTAACTGATGCCGGCACAGCAATTAAACGCTCCGAGCTAGTCGGAGGGCATAAAGGATAGGTGACAGGTATGATTAAAGATAGAGGGATTATTAAATGGCAGGGCATGATGCTGACGGAACATAACGTCGAGATGAAATCCTGGAAAGCCAAGGATAACTACACTGAACGTCCAGAGCTAGACGAGTGGGACCTGCAAGCGATGCAGTATGAAATAGAAGTGGCTCACAGACGGCAATGCGTTGCTAACGTAAAGTATTGGGAAAAAGGGAAGATCAATTTTTTATAGCGGAATCATAACGGACATCAATACACGGACCATGTGCATCTCAGTGAATAGCCCGTTCGGAAGGGATAACATGCCGATGGTGAACATTGTAGGGGTATATATAGCAGAATAAAACAGAGAGGAAGATGAGAATGACAGCAATACCGAAACCAAAGAAAGTTAATAGAAGTGTACCAGGACCACAACTAACCGAGTATGACTACCAAGAAATCGGAGAAAAGATTGAGGATGCGTTAGAGTTTAAAAACGAAGTAGAAATCTCGATATTCCATCGTAAGCGTCACGAATCGTTTAGAGGGGTAGTGGTAAAAGCCGATTCCCAAACTGGCACACTATCCCTGTACGCTAACTTTGAGACCACGAAAATCAACATCAATTCAATTGTAGGTATTAAATAATTGAACAGGGAAAAGCGGCCGATCCATAAAAGGGAAAGGTCGTTGTTTTGTTTTACTGCATCATCAAAATATATTACATACTACTCAAACCTTCCATGTCACCACTTATTTGTAATTAAAACAATGCTTAATGTATAGAAATTTTCTAATTACCCATAATACGGATGAAAAATCTTTTATGATATCAAAAGGAGTGTTTACGTGGGAATATTAAGTGGAAACCCTGAAAATGAACCAATGCATTATGGAGAAGTGATTGGGGTTTGGGCATTTATCGGAGCGAATAATGGCTTGATAAGTGCCTATGAAGCATTTATAAATCATGCGGAAGATAAAGATTTAATTGCCCTATTGAAAGAGTCGATTCAGATGATGCAATCTGAAACAAAAGAAGTCGGAAAGTTACTAAAAGCAAACGGTATTGCTTTGCCTCCGACCTTGCCCGAACGACCAAAGGCTAATGCTAGTGATATCCCTGCAGGCGCACGCTTCATGGACCCGGAAATTAGTGGTGCAGTTTCCATTAATGTCGGTCAAGGACTAGTGTCATGTAGCCAAGTTATGGGGCAGTGTTTACGAAAAGATATTGCAGTTATGTTTGGTAAGTTCCATTTAGAAAGAGCGATGTTTGGTGGTAAACTATTGGAATTAAATAAAGAAAAAGGTTGGATTATTCCACCTCCTCTTCAAGTGAGTCCGTAGGAAAGTGACAGAAGCCTGATGAAAAAAACAGCCACCTTCTATTAAATAGAGGGTGGCTGTTTTCGTTTGAATAGTCATGCGCCTGTCCGCTTTTTTATAAAGCCCCCAATACGTCCCCCAACTGCACGCGCTTAAAAGACTTTAAACGATTTATCTTGAATGTTGTGGCGTGACGTTCTACCCGACTAAGCGTTGCTGTTATCATGTTTGTTGACTTGGAAAAAGTTATACGTGACGACCGGAAAGTATAGCACTTAATAAAACGCAGAAGCAAGAAAGCTTATGTTATAAGGGTTTGGAGTTGCAAAATTAAGAATGTCCCCCAAATCGTCCCCAAAACTAAAAATTTAGTGCATCATTGAAAATTTTTACTGATTCAACTTCAAGCTTTTTTAAAGTATGTCCATAAATTCTTAGAATCATTTCTGGGGTGTTGCCCAAACGATCTGCGACAGTTGGGAGAGGGACTCCCTTACTAATCAATATAGTTGCATGCGTATGTCGAAGCCCATGTGGTGTGATGCGTTTTATTCTGGACTTCTTGATAATCCGTTCTATTGGTTCGCATACAGATTTAACGCTGACAGGGTTTGCTCCTCTGTCTGTGATAAATACATAGTCGGACTCTGTCCATCGCTTCCCGTAAGTTAACATTATTTTTTTACACCATATTCTATATGCTTTCAATTGGTTAAATAGGACGTCCGCTATAAAGTTCTGCGGTTACTGTTCTTTGTTTTAGGTTTACGCGCCCCGTATTCGTCTCGGGTACGTTTGATTGATATGGTCTTTTTATCGAAGTCTATATAATCCCACCGCAATCCGATTGCTTCTCCTCTTCTCATGCCTGTGTAGGCTAAAGTTAATATGATTGAGTTAGTTGTGATACATTCATGATCCTTAGCAAAAACTAAAAATTGCTTCAGTTCTGCTGGATTCAAGAAGTTAGCATTTTTCTTATCATCTTCAACGACAGCAATAACCGCGATATTAAGCCTGATTGCCTGTTCACGCTGCAGGTGAGTGGTGATTTCCAAATCATTTTCATGGGCGGCAAACCATATATCTATCCATTCAGCGACGGTTAAATTCGAATTATCGACCTGTTTGACATTACCGTTAATCAAATCGATTTTAACTCTCTCCATATGAGCAACTTAGCTATCTGAACGGGCCAACAAACGGTTACGTCAAAACTAAAGGATTTGACCCCCGTAGGCCATTCGCTAGGATTCCAGTGGAAGTGGGAGTTGCCGCGGATACCTATTATGGAGACAATAGCTGCTTGGCCAATGGAATAAAAGCTGCGGTAGTTGGAGGAACATGTTATGAAGCTGATGCCTGCGGACTCAACAGCTAGAACTTCAATGCTGGGGATACGATTTCTAATATACTTATCGGCGGAAGGCTTTTGTCTTAATGGCGATATCTAACCACTTTCAATCAAGCATGGACTAGTATCCTGTAGGAACACATAACCTGAAGTAGCAACATCGTATGTAAGGTGTTTTTAATGCCTTGTAATTGGGTAATTATGGTGCAGTAATATCATTAACATGAAGTTTAGTTGAAGAGTGTTGTTTGACTTTTGTTCCACAAATGAGCCATTGAAAGGAGGAATAAAATTGTTTGAATGTGTGATTTTTGACGTTGATGGAACCATTTTAGATACAGAAAAAGCTATTTTAAAATCTCTCCAGAAAGTCCTGAGAGAAGAAGGTGAATATTATCAATTAGAGGATTTAAGATTCGCTTTAGGAATACCAGGAAAAGAAACATTGCGCAGACTTAATGTGATTGATGTGGAACGTGTACATCCAAAGTGGTCACAGACTGTATTAGAATTTTCGCAAGAAGTACAAATATTTAAGGATTTAAAAGAAATTATTAAAGTTTTATCAGAGAGTCCCATCAAAACAGGTATTGTGACATCTAAAACAAAGCAAGAATTAATTGATGAATTTGAACCATTTGGATTGAGTTCCTTTTTCGAACACACTATTTGTGCAAATGATACTGAAAACCACAAACCACATCCTGAACCTCTATTAGTTTGCTTAGAGGGGGTGAATGCTACTAAAAATGAAGCAATATACATTGGAGATTCAATATATGATATGCAATGTGCGAATAGTGCTGGGGTGAAGTTTGCCCTTGCTTTATGGGGTTCTAAAACAACTAAAGGTTTTGAATCAGCAGATTATGTGTTAAATGAGCCTAAAGATATTTTAAATATAATATAGCTGAAAAAAGAGATAAGTAAAATTGAACATAAATAGCTTCAAAAAACGGGCGCTTTAGTCGAACAACAGGGAATCGTCTATTGAAGGTCTTTTTTGCCCTTATTATGCACATGGAAAAGGCGACTACTCTTAATTGAGTGGTCGCGTAATGTATAGGTGGTTGAGTGCAATGTTTAAATTGAGGAACTGTACTGCAGCGAACCAAAATACGACATAAAAAAAGAAGGGGCTGTCCCAAAAGTCGATAAAATGATTGACTTAGGCGCAGCCCTTTAAAACCGATTTTAACCTTTGAAATCTCTTTTTAAAACTAAAGAATTTGCACTAATTCTGAGTGCAAAACCCGTTGAGCAGTAATAACAACACCTGAAGCTGTTCTTCCGTAGGCAGAATATAATCCACCGGTTTGATTAGGAACAATTTCAGTTTCATATTGAGACGCTCCTCCCACTAAACTAAGGGTTACAAAACCAGAAGCATTAGCACGAACGTTAAAGTTAGCTGATGAAAGTAATCGTCTTGTCCCATTAAGTCTGAAAACTCTAACTACCCCGGTAAGTTCACCTCCAGTACGATTGAGGATCTTGACTCGAACAGTAGTTGCATTGGCAGGTTGATTTCCCATATTTTCAATTGGTCCAGTTGTTAAAGGCATTTAAAATACACCTCCCCACATTAAAAGATTTATAATCTGCAGATTATGTAATTATTGTATTCAGGATTCTATTAATGCTCTAAACGGATTAATCAACTTGCTATAAAAATATATGAATTGATTAATAGACAACTTATCAAAGGGAGATCTGAAAGCCATCCTATATGAGCGATCCGAAACCTTTATTGATGCCAAGAGGCTTGTTTTTTTTGATATAAAAATTTGCTGAGAGAGGATTATTAAATCATTCTACTATTGCTTAATGAAATCCTTGATGGATACTTATCTTCTAGCGATATATAAATGCATATTCGATTCATCTTTAGTAGACATAACACCGGTTAGGAGAACTCATTGTTAAGTGAATTAACGAGATTAAAGAGCTGGAAGTTATCTTGGAAGAAGCTATCATCACTGATACTGAAACAGTGTAAATGGTTCAGTTCAAACAAAGCTATGTACTTTTTATAGCAAAGTTGCAGAAGGTCGCAGAACTGACTTTCGCAGGGGATTTTGATTTAGGCTTATGCGATGGTTTGCGGATTAATCTTATGAAGTTAATTCGCAAACCATCTTCAACGAACGGCGTGCTTTAGTTGAAGAAGAGGAGATCGTCTATTGACGGTCTTTTTTTGTCCGTATTACGCACATGCAAAATGCGACTACTCTTAATTGAGCGGTCGCTTTTTGCAAATTGTTTAAATATGGCCTGTGATATTTTTCTTCTCCGGCTTTAAGTGCTGGTTTTGTATCCTCAAGAAGGTCAAAGTAACTAAGGGCAATTTGTTTACTTTTAAACCCGATGTAAGGCGCACATTTATTTTGGTGCGGATTAAACTACACACGCTTTGCATCCACAACGTGTTTAAATACTTGTTAAATCTTTACGCTTCCTCATCGCCACCCCAACCATCTATATTGATAGTATTTCCGTTACCGTCCATCCAACCCTCTTCGATTGGATTCGCGCCGTTGTTCAAATCCTCGATTTCGTCGTAGTCATTCAGTTGTACGTAACCGATGATGACACCATCATTGTTCTCAAATCGCAATAAGTCCGTTTCTTTGTGAACCATATAGTTTTCAAATTTCCACATTGTCTTTTCCTCCTTGTTTTCTTTAATGTATTCTTCAATCCAACTTCGAATCAAAGCAGATGCGTTAACGTGTTTGGTGTCCATAATATCCATGAAATCTTTTTTTAAATCAGAAGGTACGCGTACCATGATGTTTTCTGTTTTCAAATTAACACCCTCCTAGTTCGTGTTGGTATTTTCTGTCTGTAATAAATATACCACTAACGTATATACGTGTCTATACATATTCTGAAAATTTTATAATGTGATTCGAAAGGCCTCTGTGTATAACTCTTCATGTGGGAACGTTCATTCTGTATACTAGGAACAAATACGGGAACGAGTGTGCTTAAAATGTTGGTCGAGTCGGTAAGTTATGGAGGTTTATTGGATATGATGTATTTAGCGAAAGACGGAACAATTAGTCAAAGACGAATCAAGGTGCTGCAGGTTGGCGAGGTATCATTTCGAGCGTATTGCTACCATCGCGGAACCAAACGAACATTTACCATTGACAATATTTTAGCGCTTGTTCCCGTCATCGAAAAAGAAAGGGATGCTATTTAATGTTCGACTACAGCAAATTCCCAAACAAACAAATCGCCTGCATCGATATGATGAGTTTTTATGCCAGCTGCATGGCGTCACTACACAATTTGGATGTTCGTAAAGTGCCAATTGCAATTGTCGGCAATCTAAAGCAACGCGGAAGTGTCGTATTAGCGGCATCACCAGCAATGAAAAAGCGGTTCAAAATAAAGACAGGTAATCGTTTGTATGAAATCCCACACCACCCCGAAATCCGATTGTTTGAGCCTAAAATGGTATACTTCCTCGAAATGTCGATGTCTATCACGAAAATTCTCCACAAATACGTTCCGGCCGAGGCTATTCATGTCTATTCAGTCGATGAATCGTTCATTGACCTTACAGGTACTGAGAAGCTATGGGGAAATCCTGCGTAAACCGTTAAAAAAATTCAAAAAGAAATCTTTGAAACGTTAAATTTGCCGTCCGCAGCAGGTTTGGCACCGAATATGTTACTCGCTAAACTTTGTTTAGACCTGCAGGGCAAAAAAACAGGTTTCGCTAAATGGACTTATGACGATGTTCAAACAAAATTATGGCCAGTTTCACCACTTTCAGAAATGTGGGGAATCGGTCGTCAAACAGAAAAATCCTTAAACGATATGGGAATAGTCAGCGTGGGAGATTTGGCGAACTTTGACTTGCAACAATTAGAGAAGCGCTTTGGCGTGCTGGGCAATCAGTTGTATCATCACGCATGGGGGATCGACCTGTCGGAAGTAGGTGCGCCGATGCCGGAAGGCCAAGTCAGCTATGGTAAGAGGCAAATATTGATGCGAGACTATAACACGATAGCAGAAGTCAGAGCAGTACTATTGGAAATGTGTGAAGATGTAGCCAAGAGGGCAAGAAATGCAAGTAAGGCGGGACGTACTATATCACTTGGAATTGATACAGTAAGAATGCCCTTGGCGGGGGCTTCCAGCGGTCGCGCACTATTAATGAAGCTACGAACGAGACAATGAAAATTTATGCTATCTGCAAAGGGTTATTAAGCGAGAACTACTACAATCGACAAGTACGTCAAATATCGCTATCGATAACAAAGCTCGAAAATGAACAATCAATACAGCTGAGTCTGTTCGAAAAGGATAATTGGCGTGATCGGGCAATGGGCTCAGTGATGGACAACATCCGAAATCGCTTTGGCTCTACCGCGATATTACGGGCAGTGTCACTCGCGGATGCAGGTACAGCAATCAAACTGTCGGAATTAGTCGGCGGGCATAAAGGATAGGTGACAGGCGTGATTAAAGATAGAGGGAATATCAAATGGCGAGGCATGATGTTGAAGGAGCATAACGTCGAGATAAAAGCATGGAAAGCCAAGGATAACTATATCGAGCGGCCGGAAATTGACGAATGGGAACTGGAAGCAATACAGATGGAGATTGAATTAGCCCACAAGCGCCAGTGAGATGCAAAAGTAACAACATGGAGAAACGGGAAGACGGTATTGTACGTCGGGGAAATATCGGAACTTGATTACAGGTTATGTTTAATCTCTGTGGAAGGCCCGTTTGGTCACATTCGAATACCAGTCATGGACATTATTAAAGTGGATAGTATGTATTAAAAAAGCGACCAATCCGATTATGGAAAGGTCGTTGTTTTTATTTAGATAATTGTTCTATTCACCAAATACCGATTGTCTTACCAAACTCTTTTACTTCGTCTGTCATAGAGTCGATTTTGGAAGCAGCAATCACAATTTTAGCCATCGGCTCATCATCATTCGGCTTAAACTTCTCTGTATTAATTGTGTATTGAGCAATCTTTTTCTCGGCTTGCTTAACAATGATTGTTACTGTATTAGCGGATTTAACGTCATCTTGTTGGATGAAATAATATGACTGCTGGACAACGTTCTGAGTTGCTAATCCAGGAGGCAAATCTTCGCTCATATCAATCATTACAGTGACGTGCGGGTTTATGTCTATAGCGCCAGTCAACTTAATTTTTTTAGCGTATTCGAAAACGGAAGTATTGATTTCAATTAATGTTGCTGAAGGTGGTGTTTTTATTGCAGTAACAGGAGATGTAAGTTTCGCAATTGCCTTATTCCCTTTTTCCTCATTTAATTTAACATCTGCATCTTTCTTCGCTGATTCTACTGCTACATCGTCCGCGATCTCAGCTGGGTTTTCTTCTTCTGGCGGCGATAAGATTACCCCTATAACGATGAAAGTGACAATTCCAATAAGCCACCATTTTTTAGGGGGCGTTTTTTTATCACTCGTTTTCTTCTCGCTCATTGAATTCACTCCTGATATTTTCTTATAGTTCAATCTTACTGCGTTGTGGATAAAGTGGCAATATGTGGACTCTAAAAAGCTAGTCAACCTTTCTCCACCTATTTACAATAAAGTCCCCAACAATCAACATATCCATCAATGGAGAGGATGACGAAATGAACGGTTTAATACTAGGGGTGGACGCAGGGAATAATGGGACGAAAGTAACCGAGCCATACGGACTGGATATATCCAAAACGGCAATATGTGGATGGTTCGAGAGGTATGCGGAGGAGGCGTTTGGTGGTGGGTCTATGTTCGGGGACACAAAGGCGCATGACAATAATAAAATAACGGTGCTACTTGCGTCCGAGCGACCAGACACTTCCTACAGCCCCGATACATATGAGAATACATAAGGAGTGTTGACGATGTGGTTTATGATGTGCATAGGATTTTGGTCGGCAGCAGCGTCCGAGCAGTTTAAAAGTAATTACGGAAAATAAAAGAGTATTTAGAAAACGATGCATAATATAACTTTTGCAAGCTGAATAACTAGCTAAATGGAGGGGGGGAATTATGAAAAAGAAGAAGACGCTATTGTCAGTAGCTACAGGAACTCTGTTACTACTAAGTTTATCTTTTGCTACAGGAGCAGGTGATCAAAACGTTAGCGAAGGTGATGGTCCTAGGCCTATATGTACTAATAACGGAAAATGCTACTATCCGTAATTGGCATTATATGAATTCAAGCATCTCTTCGGAGGTGCTTTTTATTATTTAGAGGATTTACCCCCTTTCTTGGCGAATATTGTCATGTGGGATGGTTATATATTGAGGGAAATCAAAGCTGTTTATTCCGAGTGTTAGAAATGCATGTGAATGAATTTTCGGACAAATATATTATGAGAGTAAGGTTGTGATTCTAATGAGTAATGAAATTCCATTTAGTAGATGTAGTTGGGCTGATACGAATACATTTGAAAGAGAATATCATGATAATGAGTGGGGGGTTCCCGTTCATGACGAGAATAAACTGTTTGAGCTACTTATTTTAGAAGGTAAACAGGCGGGCTTAAGCTGGATAACAATTTTGAAAAAACGCGAAACAATAAATGAGGCCTTTGATTTTTTTGATCCTAAGATAATTGCGAAGTATAATCAAGACAAGATAGATGAACTTTTGAGTAATCCAGGTATTATCAGGAATAAGTTAAAAGTTAGTGCTGTTATTACTAATGCTAATGCGTATTTATCTTTAATTGATGAGTATGGGAGCTTAGATTCTTTTTTATGGAATTACGTGAATCATGAGCCGATTAAAAATAAATGGACTAAAATATCGGATGTTCCTACGTCGACGAAATTATCAGATTTAATAAGTAGGGACTTAAAAAAACTAGGATTCAAATTTGTAGGCTCTACAACCATTTATGCATACATGCAGGCAATAGGAATGGTTAATGATCATCTTGTAGATTGTTATCGACACTCGATGTTGAACTAATACCTTTACTTTCACACCCGTCGAGGTGCTTTTATTAAACAGCTTATCTTCAGTACATAAAAACAGCCGCCAACTCACATAGTGAGGGTGGCTGTTTCTCTTTTTGATGTGCGCCTATCTACGTTTTTATAATTCCCCCAAACGTCCCCCAGATGGATGCATTTCATTGCTTGTAAATGCGATATGATGTTTTCCACAAATAACCGATAAAAACAGTTAAATCAGGGTTTGTTAGAAGAAAATACTTCCGACTAAAAATGACTGACACCACAGCACGTCTTATCCCATAGTAGCAAAAAATCTTATGCTCTCGGGGTTTCAGACAACTACAAATGATAGCATTCGCCCTATTCATCCAGAAGGCTGGCATCGTTGAATATTTTCACTAACTATGTTTAAAGTTCATGAAAAGACCGCTGATTACAATCAATCAGCAGTCTTTATCACAGTCATCTTGTGATATAGCCAGTGTTAACGAACTAGATCATGAATAAACGTAGAAGTATTTGGCAGTGGAGGGAAAATGGATGGGTTGTTCTTTTTGCTCGAATGGGTGAAGTCGGAGAGGCGGCTAGGTTCGTATCGAGTGGTTGCTGAAAAGGCTAGCTAATCAACGGAACTCATAAGGGTATTGTTCTTATTTTACTCGATAAATAGCTAATTAAATTACCGAAAAACTGCTTAAACCATTGCAGCTTTTCACTAATGCTTTTTTAATGGAAAAGGAAAGAGCTTAAACAGCTCTCTCCTTTCATTCATGCCATTATTTATTCTTATTGGGTTGTTGCTGATTGTTTTGACTAGTAACATTGTTGTTTGCACTAGCATCAAATTCCTCAGCAAATTCTTCATTTAGGTTATTATTGTTGCTATTGCTGTTTTTATTGTTTTTGTAGAGATCGAAGCCATTATGAGTTCTTTCATTCATGGTCTTTTTATTGTTTTTACTCATGAGTGTTCACCTCCTAGGACCTAATATGCTCCATATAGAAGGTTTTATGCCGGCTGTTTTTGCTTTTCAAAATCGAGGTATATGGTGCATTTGAAGAGGGAAGGGGACGTAATGAAAATTAGTGAAAAAGGAATCGTTCATTCTTCCTTTTTACTAATCTCAATAATGTTAAGTTTGTTTGAAATTTCTTTAAGGATTGTGTTTCGTCCTTTTTGAGCATTAATCAGGCTAATTGAAAACCAGATCGTAAATCCAAGTACGGCAAGATAGATAACAAACATAATTAAGATTGGGATTAAAGCAAAAATCTCCATTGGGTACACCTACCTTTTTTGTTTTTTGATATTATGGCATACAATTTAAAAATTGATATATAAGTTATATGAAATAACAGGATGTGAGGGAAAGTATATAGAAACGGTGGTAAAGTGGTATGCTTTTTGTTAATCTTATGTAATTACTTCTGAAGTATTCATCTAATTTATTCGAATGAAAGGAAAGTGAGTATGTCCAAAAAAGGAAACAACCGAAATACAGTCTTCATGATCTTCGCGATCTTTGCGATATCTATTAATATGCGCCCGGCCATTACATCTATCGGGCCAATGCTTGAAACGATTCGTGAACAATTATCCTTATCCAATGCACAAGTCAGTCTGCTAACAGCTGTTCCCGTCATCTGTATGGGCGTTTTCGCCATGTTGGCTCCGATTTTAAATCGGACATTTGGTTTAAGACAAACAATGACCGTGATGATTATCTTAATCGGGCTTACGACGGCTTTACGTGGCTTCATGCCAGGTTATGCGGTGCTTATAAGCACTGCACTTATTGCCGGAATTGCCATCGCCGTGATGGGTCCGCTTCTATCCGCAATGATTAAACAATACTTTCCTGACCGTGCAGCGTCGGTAATTGGTATTTATTCATTCGGAATGGGGGTTGGTTCAGCAGCGAGCGCGGGCTTGACAGCCGTATTCTTTGACAAGACTGGATCCTACTTATTTGCTTTAAGCATCTGGTCTGTGCTGGCGCTTATCGGCTTAGCTGCATGGGTTTTAGCGATGTCCAATCGAATTGAGGTTCGCCAGACTGATGCAGTTATCGTAAAAGCTCAACGGAAAAAAGTGAAGTCTCCATGGAAATCTCGGAAAGCCTGGCTATTCTTATTATTTTTCGGCTTGCAATCATCTGCATTCTTTTCGATCATTACATGGCTGGCCCCAATTGCAACTTCTGCCGGCATGACTTTGTTACAGGCGGGGACACTTCTCAGCGTGATGACGACTGTCCAAATCTTTTTAAATATTCTTCTGCCACAGCTTATGCAACGTTTTCCTGGGCGAAAGTTCTGGTTATTACTCATGCTCATTGCAGGGATGACATCAATCATCTTATTCTGGACGGGCATTCACTCACTGATGTGGGTAGGCGCTTTCTTCATGGGCATTCCACTCGGCGGGTTATTCCCAGTTGCGTTGCTGTTGCCACTGGATGAGACAGAAACCGCTGAGGAAGCAAGCGCGTGGACAGCGATGATGCAAACAGGTGGATTCATCATGGGTGGATTATTGCCGCTACTGATTGCCCTTGTCTTTGACTGGACCGCGAATCATCAGTATACGTTTGCCATTATGATGTTGTTGTATGTCATGATGTTTATCTTGACGTTTTTGATTGGTAATAAAAAAGAACGAGAAACATATTAAATGAAACGAGCTTGGAGCTACTTTCCAGGTTCGTTTTTATTTTTTTCGAAATTTGTTAATCAGATTAGCTTGAAAGGATAGCTATGCTACCCGTTTGAAAAAATTTCCAGACTAACTCATGTTCAATGGCCTAAGGATTGTCCAATATTCTTAATAGACTAGTAGTGCTAGGAAAATAAAAGATGAAAGGAGGTGAGAATATGCATAATATTAGTTCTGGGGCATGCCATCGCTCAAACTGTTGTGGACAAGCATCTAAGTTTAAACGTGAGGTATTAACAACCGGTGTATTAAACACTGTTGTTGGTCAAACAGCTGCTCATATTGAATTAGCTAACTTCGACCCAACTAAGACTTTTCAAGTTAGGGTACAAGTTATTAACTGGAATAGTGGCTCTCCGGTCATTCTGCGTAATCAATTAGTCACACTTTTACCGAACCAATTCGTCTCCATAACCCAAGCCGTTACTCCATTCCACTATGAAGTTAGAATCTTTCATCCTGGAAGTCCGAATGTCATTGCCAACACGTTTGCAATCGATGCAGCAACCTTCACGTTACCTGGTTTAACTTTTAACCAGAAAGACCTCATGAAGTTGGACATCCCTTTCATTTGATTGAAAAATGTTCCAATCGATAGGTTTGAAGGATGATTAAACGAAACGAGCTGGGAGCAAATTGTCCGAGCTCGTTTTAATTTTTAAGTTGTTGGGTTGAGACACTAATTCTTTAAAGTGAATCCTAAAAAACATGTATCAAAATAATCAACTACGTTATAATCGTAATAACACTATTCAAGTAGGTGAAATACATGGAAATAGTATTTGAAACGAATCGTTTATATTTATGCGTATTGGATGACTCCCATCTAGCAGCTGTGACAGAGTTTTGGGGAAATGAAGAAGTGATGGTCCACTGTGATGGTGCTTCTTCGAACGAAGTGTTGCCTCGAATTATCGATGTCTATAAAAGATGTCATGGAACTCATGGTATATCCGTTTATGCCGTAAAGGATAAAGAGTCTGGCAAAGTTATAGGTGCGGCTGGTTTTAATGTTATAGATTCAGTAAATACTATTGAATTAATTTATCATTATAGTAAGAAATCTTGGGGAAAAGGGTTTGCAACGGAAGCAGCAGCTGCTTGCTTAGAAATCGCCCGAAATCATGGGGAAGTACAGGTTATCACGGCTTCTGCAAGTCCTGAAAATAAAGGGTCTTTAAAAGTGTTGGAGAAGATTGGTTTTACTTTTATCGGAATGAAATGGTTTGATGATACGCAACAAGAAGAACCTTATTATGAGTATCGCTTTTGAATCCTATTACATAAACTATATTAAATATAGTCATAAAAAAGCTTGCGAATCGTTTTCACTTGTTGTAAGATACTAACTAATTCGATTTCGGTCAACTTTATCTATATTTTGTAAAAGCGATGATAAAGACATGAGTTGTTTTTATAGTTTCCAGAGAGGGAAGTAATGCTGAAATCTTCCTAACGAAGAAAAACAATTTACCACTTTTGAGCTGCGATAAGCCGTCTATGCTACGTTACAGCACCATGAGTTAATACCATTGTTGGATGGTATTTGAAATTTGGGTGGAATCACGAGCAAATACACTCGTCCCTTTACTAGGGATGGGTGTGTTTTTTTTATTCTATTATTATTAATTAAATAATGACAAAAGCGATGACAAAGACATGAATTATTTTGCTGGTTTCCAGAGAGGGAAGGAGTGCTGAGAACTTCCTAACACACAAAATAATTTACCACTTTTGAGCTGTATTAGTGAAATGTAGTAACTAATACCGTTAATGCTACGTTACAGCGCCATGAGTTAACACCATTGATGGATGGTGTTATAAATTTGGGTGGAATCACGGGTAATCATACTCGTCCCTTTCTTTGGGACGGGTATTTTTTTATACAAAAAAATTAGATGGGGTGTATTGAATATGAAAGAAAAACAGATTGAAATTCGGTTTCAAGACAATAGTCGAAAGAATTTCCCGTTTGGAATTACAGTAGCGGATATTGCACAATCCATAAGTTTGAGCTTAAGAAAAAATGTTGTAGCGGGAAAAGTGAATGGGCAATTATGCGATCTATCGCATTGTATTATGGAGGATGCAGAAATTACACTTTTCACAAGGGATTCAGAAGAGGGGCTCCAAATTCTAAGGCACACAACTGCACATATCTTAGGGCAGGCAGTTAAAAGAATACATGGCGATGCCAAGTTAGGTATTGGCCCTGTGATTGATAATGGCTTTTTCTATGATTTTCAATTAGCGACTAGTCTCAATGCCAATGATTTAAGCCTCATTGAAAAAGAGATGCAAGCCATTATCCAAGAAGATCTACCCATTGAGCGGATGGAGGTAAGTTATGAAGAGGCTGAAGAGCTATTTGAGCAGCGGGGTGAGTCGTTTAAATTAGAGTTGTTAAAAGACATTCAAGCAGGCGAGAAAATATCTCTTTATAAACAAGGTGAATTTATAGATCTTTGTCGTGGACCACATGTACCTTCAACAGGATGGATCAAGGCATTCAAGCTAACACGTGTGTCAGGTGCTTATTGGCGAGGTGATAGCGACAATCAAGTGTTGCAACGTGTTTATGGCATCGCCTTTTTGAAAAACAAGGATTTAAATGAGCATTTACGGTTATTGGAGGAGGCTGAAAAAAGGGACCATCGAAAGCTAGGGAAGCAATTGAAGTTATTCATGTTTTCCGAGGAAGCGCCAGGCATGCCATTTTATTTACCAAATGGGCAGGTGATACGTACAGAATTAGAAAACTTTTCACGTGCTGTTCAAACGAAAGCGGGGTATGCCGAAGTTCGTACACCATTTATGATGAACCAACGGATGTGGGAGCAGTCAGGCCACTGGGACCATTACCATGAAAATATGTATTTTTCAGAGGTGGAAAACGTGAAATTTGCGATGAAGCCCATGAACTGCCCGGGTCATATGTTGATCTTTAAGAATAGTCTTCACTCATACCGTGATTTACCAATTCGCATGGCTGAATTTGGTCAGGTCCATCGCCATGAATTTAGCGGAGCGCTAAACGGATTGTTACGCGTGCGAACATTTTGCCAAGATGATGCGCATATTTTTGTGAGGCAGGACCAAATCCAAAGCGAAATACAGCAAGTGATTCATCTAATTGATGAAATGTATCAAACTTTTGGATTTGACTATTCGGTTGAACTGTCAACAAGGCCAGAACGATCTCTTGGAAGTGACGAGATGTGGAATGATTCGGAAGAGGCACTGAGGACTGTGTTGGAGGATTTAGCCATTACTTATCAATTGAATGAAGGAGACGGTGCATTTTACGGACCTAAAATCGACTTCCATATTAATGATGCGCTTGGTCGCAGCCATCAATGTGGAACAATTCAACTCGATTTCCAAATGCCTGAAAAGTTTGACCTAACGTATATTGATGAAAACAATGAAAAAGTTAGTCCCGTTGTGATTCATCGCGCGATTTTTGGCTCCATCGATCGTTTCTTTGGCATATTAATCGAACATTTTGCAGGTGCTTTCCCCATCTGGCTTGCGCCTGTACAGGTACAAATTATCCCTGTTTCAAGTGTTCATTTGGATTATGCAGTAAACGTCCTGTCTATTTTAAAAGACGCGGGAATTCGGGTAGACATTGATGAACGAAATGAAAAGCTTGGTTACAAAATAAGGGGAGCTCAACTACAGAAGATTCCTTATACACTTATTCTGGGGGATCATGAAGTGAATGATGGTACAGTGAATGTCCGGAAATTTGGCAGTCAAACAACGGAGAGCCTATCCATTGAAAGCTTTACTTTATTGATTAAAGGACAAATAGAGCAGCGTGTTCTATAGGTTTTTAAGACCCTTTGACGTTGAGAATAGTAGGAATAATCGATATAATCGATATAATCAAACAAGAAACTGCTTTACTAACCGGAATGGGGGGATTTAGTTGTCTGTTCTAGATGTGATTTGTTTACGGCGTGAGATTACGAGTTTTCAGGAGAAAAAAGTACCAAAGGAACTGCTAGATCAAATTGTAGATGCTGCTTAATATGCACCTTCGGGGAATAATCTTGCTTCGCGAAAATTTATTGTCATTGAGAATCGTGAAAAACTGGATCATTTAGAAAAAACGACTCCCTTCATGAAATGGATGTCGACGGCGCAAGCAGCGATTGTTGTGACGGGGCGGCCGGAAGTTAGTAAATATTGGCTTCAAAATGCCTCGATTGCGACAGCTTTCATGTGGCTTGTGGCAGCGGATCTACATCTTGGCATTGGCTTTGGTGCTGTCTATCATTCAGAGGATGCTGGAGAGTCACGGATTCGTGAATCGTATGTGCGGGAAGTCCTAAATATCCCGTCTGACCGACGAATTGTCGCTATCCTAGGCCTGGGTTTTCCAGTAGAAAAACCCAAAGCGAAAAAAATGTTGGAGCGCAGTGATACCGTGTTTTACGAATCCTATCAAGGAGAAAACGAATAGTTAACTATGTCTATCCGTGCCTAGTACTCTCGGTTCTGGATAGACATGTTTTTTAAGTGGATTGCGTTTACTTATCTTTCCGATAATTTTACGCATTATAACAATCAGCTCGAGGGGAATGAAATTCATGGATGTCGTTTTTCAGACAGAACAAGCGGTCTTTAATTACCGTGTAGCAGGAATTTGGATTGAAAATGGTCATGTTTTGTTGCATCGGGATATGAACGAGTCAAATTGGTCGCTTCCTGGGGGAAGGGTTGCCATTGCAGAAGATTCGACAAGTAGCCTTAAAAGAGAGTTTCGGGAAGAATTGGGGATTGACGTGCATGTAGATCGAATGACCTTAGTCATTGAGAATTTCTTTAAATATGGTAGAAAAGATTTTCACGAAATCGGCTTTTATTATGCGATAACAGCTGACAGCAACTCCGCGTCCTTTCATGAAAATCCATTCCATGGCATAGAGGGAGAGCGTTTGATATTTAAATGGACGCCTATCGATGAACTGGACAAGGTTTCATTGTATCCGGAATGTTTACGAACTGCTTTACAAGAAGTACAGCCGCATTTGCAGCATCTTGTTGTGAAATAAGTTCGATGTTAAAAATACAATAAAGCGAAGGTAAGTACATAACATGAACAAGGCTAAGGAAATCGGTATGGGATTTCCTTAGCCTTGTTTCAAAAAATCACGACCAATGACTCTCAATAAACTCATCGCGCCCTGAACGAGCACGATCTTCCTCGTAATGAGCTTGTTCTTTTTCATAATAATCTTGGTGATACTCTTCAGCACGGTAAAAAGTTTCAGCCGGCCGAATTGGTGTGACAATTGGTTTCGAGAAAGTGCCACTTGCGCCCAGTTGTTCTTTGGATTTTTCAGCGACTACACGCTGCTCCTCTGTGTAATAAAAGATAGCCGTCGAGTACGAATGACCACGGTCTTGGAATTGCCCCTCTGCATCCGTTGGGTCGATTTGCTGCCAAAATACTTCAAGTAGCTTGTCATAAGAGAAAACAGATGGATCAAAGGTAATTTCGACAACCTCTAAATGTCCAGAATCGCCTTTTTTAACATGTTCATATGTAGGATTGTCGACATGTCCACCCATATAGCCGGACACAACATCGTGGATGCCATCCCATTCTTTGAATGGTTTTACCATGCACCAGAAGCAACCGCCAGCAAATGCTGCTTTTTCATTTGTTTTTATAGTCAAATGGAACATCACCTTTCAATTGTCATACTCGAATTATAGCAGAACAAAAGCGCAAGCGCCTGTTCTGCCCCGACAAGACTGAAGCGACTTGAGGGGCTAGCGCTGGAGCCTAGACGCCAAATCTCTATGCCGTACCTTATCAACAATTCGAGATTTTATTATTTCCAGGCAATAAAAAATAAGAGCGCTAATTACACGCTCTTACGGGTTAGGGGTATTCGTGAGCGGTTTATACTTAGATTAATCGTTCATATTAGCAAATAAAGCTTGCACCTATGATAATTAAGAGGATGAATAGTACCACGATTAATGAAAATGAATTACCTGAACCTTCGCAACATTCGCGTCCCATACTGTTCACCACCTTTCTTACGGACATATGTGTAGCATATGCAAAGCCCCATAGTAAGAATTGGGGATAACGCCTTTATACATCTCTTTAAGAAAATATTTAGAATGCCGATTCAAATGGATAGTCGAATATGACACTCATGGTATAATGGTCACAACAATACGCAACCAAGACGCTTCCTATACGTCTTAAATGGGGAGATCATATTTTGGAGGAATCAATTACATGACAGATCATTATGAAGGGCCAATACCTAAAAGAAGAAGAAAGAAAAAACTTCGTATCGGCCGGGTTATCATGACCATAGCAACACTGTGTTTTCTTGGTGCTGGACTCTATTCATTTGTTCAATATAACGCAGGGCGATCACTGGCAAAAGACAACGGAATCGAACCGGGTTCATTTAAAGGAGATGCAGTGGATCCGAAGTATACATCCATTGAAAATTACCTGCTGCTTGGGGCGGATGATGATGGTAGTGGTAGGTCGCGGACAGATACGATGATGGTACTATCCTGGGACAAAAGTGAGGGCACGATGCGCGTCATTTCGTTTATGCGTGATATTTACGCAGACATTCCAGGCTACAAATCCTATAAGTTGAATACAGCCTATTATCTTGCGGGGGTACAAACTGTAAAAGATACGATTACTGGCATGTTTGGGATTCCTATTCATCATTATGCCATCGTCGATTTCAAAAATTTTGAATCGATCGTCGATATCGCATTCCCAAATGGTGTTGAAATTGATGTAAAAAAAGAGATGTCAGAGAAAATTGGTGTCACACTGATGCCGGGTAAAAGACCCCTTAATGGTAAAGAATTGCTTGGTTATGCACGTTTTCGAGCAGATGCGGAAGGTGATTTCGGACGTGTGACTCGACAACAAGAAGTCATTACGGCGATGAAAGACGAAGCAATGCGACCGGGAATGATTGCGAATATACCAAAGCTTGCAGGTGCACTATCAGGGTTCGTCAACACAGACCTGACAACCAAAGATGAAATTTCGCGTGCCATCTCCATTTTGATGAAAAAAGGGGTTGACGTAGAAACGATGACCGTTCCTGTTGAAGGCTCCTATAGGTTCAAGAACTATGCACATGCTGGCTCCGTCATCGAGCTGGATATCGCAAAAAATAAAGAGGCAATTACAAAGTTCATCAATATGCAGTTGGATTAATACAATTTCTTGATGGAAGTAGGGGATGTCAATGGCACTTGGTGAAAAACAGCAATCGGTCACAGATTCTTTAGGTAAGAGGGAGAGCGGAGCAACATCAAATGTGATCCGCTTTCTTGGGGGACGAAGTACATTGTTCGTCCTCATTTCAATCTTATTAATTGGTTTAATCATTCTTCTTTTCAATCGGATTTCTTTCATTTTTTATCCGATTACAGTTTTTTTCTCAACGGTTGTCTTGCCAGTCATTCTTGCGACAATCGCCTATTATTTACTTCGACCGTTATTACGTTTACTTGAAAAGATACGAATCCCACGTGTCTGGGGGATATTAATTCTATTTATTGGTGCAATCGGGATGATTACGGCGTTAGTCTTTCTTGTGTTCCCCTTTCTGAAAGAGCAATTTCACAATCTTGTGGAAGAATTCCCGAATTATTTCAGTCAGCTATTACTGAAGACTGATAAATTTTTGCGGGAGTCTATTTTTTCCTCTTACTACGAAGGTCTTGATATCAACGTGAATACACTACTTGAAACAGGACAAGGAGATATTGGGAAATTCTTCACAGATACTATTGGCGGAATTGCAAGTGGGATTACCTCATTTATTTCGGCTTTTACAGGGATTATACTTGCAATTATTACCGTGCCATTTATCCTGTTTTATCTTCTGAAAGACGGAGAGAAATTGCCGCGTTTCTTTGTGAAAATGTTGCCACCGCGCATGCGGAAAGATGCGACACATATCCTTCGTGATGCGGATCACCAAATCAGTTCGTACATTCAAGGACAAATTCTTGTCGCCATTTGTATTGGAATTATGGTGTACATTGGCTTTCTAATTATCGGGATGAAATACGCACTACTTCTTGGTGTGCTTGCGATGTTCACGAGCATCGTTCCGTACCTTGGGCCGCTGATTGCCATCACCCCTGCAGTTATTATTGCCCTTGTGACATCGCCGCTTTTGTTAATTAAGTTAGCGGCAGTTTGGACAATTGTTCAACTTATTGAGGGGAAATTCATCTCACCGCAGATTATGGGGAAATCACTTCAAATCCATCCAATCACAATCATTTTCGTGTTGTTGACAGCAGGATCGCTGTTCGGCGTCGCTGGCGTAGTTCTTGGAATTCCAGGGTACGCGCTATTAAAAGTTTTGGTCACACACTTATTCAAATTGTTTAAATTGCGGTATAATAAATATATAGCAACTGAAGATATGCATTATGAAATTGTGATTAGTGAAGAAGCGGAGGAATAATTCATGGTAAAGCAATTTAAGTCAACGATTGAATATAATGAAATGACTGTAAATACAAATGTTGATGGTGCCAATGTTGCATTCGGTGAAACGCTTTCCGGTACAGTTTATATTGAAGGGGAGGCAAGTGAAGAGCTTGTCGACTATATCGAAATTGCATTGTTGAGAAGACTTGCGGCAGACGAAGGAATTATTGCTAAACATTCGATTGAAATGATGAGCGATATGAAATCAAAAGAAACCTGGATGATTCCTTTTGAAATGGTGCCCGATGAGCGATGGGAAACCGAATCTGATGTGAGAATACTTATTTTACGAACTACCGTTTATCTGAAAAAAGGGGTTCAGTTGCAAGCGGAAGATGAAATTACATATGAGTGAGCTTCAGCTCGCATGCAATGGGTAGCAGTCATGGTCTATCGCGGGATGAAAAATAAGAACTAAGTAGGGGAATTAGAATAAGGTAAAAGGCGACTACTCTTTTATGAAGTGACCCCGAAAAGTTAGACACGATTATTTCATTAGGCAGCTTGAGTAAAATGAGTTCGGTATTGCACCGGACTCATTTTTAATTTTGCCTTTATTCGTTTCGTATTATAATAATGGGTATATTGTTCCAGTTCTATCTTAAATTGTTCTACACTTTCAAATTCCTTTAAGTAGAGGAATTCCGACTTCATAATCCCAAAGAAATTCTCCATCACCGAGTTGTCATAACAGTTTCCTTTACGAGACATACTCTGCACAATTCCCCTAGATTGTAGTCTTTTACGATACTTTTTCATTTGATAGTGCCAGCCCTGGTCGGAATGCATCAGTAATTGGTGCTCCTCTGGTAAGCGTTCGAGGGCTTTCTCCAACATATCCGAGACAAGTGAATACGTTGGTCTAGAGCCAATTGTATACGTAATGATTTCAGCATTAAACAAATCTAAAACAGCTGATAGATAAAGTTTCTCGCCAAATAACTTAAATTCCGTAATGTCTGTAACCCATTTTTCATTTGGGGTATCTGCAGTAAAGTTGCGATCTAAAATATTTGGTGCAATCTTACCAACTGTACCTTTATACGATTTATATTTTTTCATACGCACTAAGCACTTTAAGCCAAGTTCTTTCATAATACGTTGAACTTTTTTATGATTCACTATTTGTCCGCGATTCTCTAGTTCATCACGAATACGACGATAGCCATAACGCCCTGCATGCTCCTCATAAATTTCTTTGATTTCCTTTTTTAAGCTGGCATCTGGATCTGGACGATTGATTTGTTTTAATAGATCATAGTACGTACTACGCGGAATGCCAGCGAGTTTTACAAGTGCTTTCACCGGAAATTCATGCCTTAATTCATAGATTACTTGCGCTTTGTCAAGTTTGGTGATTTTTCCTTGTTTTGAACTAAGGCGTTCAACTTTTTTAACTAGGCATTTTCCATACGTAGCTGTTCTAATTCCGCTTGTAATGCTTCTACTGAGCCTTCATTTATTGATTGTTTATCTTGTTTTTCTGGTTGGTCTTTTTTCATGGATGGACGCCCCTTTTTCTTCGTTTCAAGGGCATCAATACCTTTAGTATGCAGCTGATTTCGCCATTTTCGAATAAGCCCCGGAGAGGCGATATCAAAAATAGCAGCAGCTTCACCAGTTGACACCCCATTGTCATTCATATAGGTAAGTACGTCTAGTTTAAACTGCTTTGAATACGATGTATAGCGTTTAGCAAAAGCTTCCTCACCTTGGTGTTCATAGCGTTGAATCCAACTGTGAAAGACGCTAGAAGCTACACCTATTTGTTTTGCAATTGCTTTATACCCATCTTGACCATTTAAATAGGTTTTGACTGCATTTATTTTTTCTTCGGCAGTAAATTTGGCCATAAGAAAAGCACCTCCAATTGTTAGATGGTGTCTAACAATCAGGGGGCAGTTCATTAATGGGCGGTCGCTTTTTATTTGCCCAAATATCGGGATGGAGAAGTAGAGAAAGTATTTGGTAATATTTAATAATTGTTGTTCTCTACTTGCATAGCGAACACTTATTCTGCATACTATGAAAAAGGAGGGGAACGAGTGTGCTTAAAATGTTGGTCAAGTCGGTAGAGTATGGAGACATACTGGAAATGATGTATGTAGCGAAAGATGGGTCAATCAGTAAGCGAAGGATTAAGGTTATTCAAGTGGGAGAAGCGTCATTTCGGGCGTATTGCTATATGAGAAAATCCAAGCGGACATTTACCATTGATAATATTTTGGCGCTTGTTCCTGTAACGAAAAAAGAGCGTGCAGTAATATGATGGACTACAGCAAATTCCCGAATCGGCAAATTGCTTGTATAGATATGATGAGCTTTTGTGCTAGTTGTATGGCTGCCTTACACAATTTAGATGTGAGAACCGTCCCAATTGCAGTGGTCGGTAATTTAGATCAACGGGGAAGTGTCGTATTAGCAGCTAGTCAGCCCATGAAAAAGCGATTTAAAGTGAAGACTGGTACGCGACTATACGAAGTGCCCCATCACCCCGAAATTCGATTGTTTGAGCCTAAGATGGACTATTTTTTAGAGATGTCGATGTCTATCACGAGAATCCTCTACAAATATGTCCCGGAGGAGGCCATACATGTCTACTCGGTCGATGAATCGTTCATTGATTTAACCGGCACAGAAAAATTATGGGGCGATCCTGCGCAGGTGGTAAAGGAAATACAAGCGGAAATCTATAAATCGCTAAGTTTACCGTCAACGGCTGGTATGGGGCCAAACATGTTAATGGCTAAATTAGCATTAGATCTCGAAGCTAAAAAGACGGGCTTCGCAAAATGGACATTCGAGGATGTTCAAACAAAATTATGGCCAGTTTCCCCGCTTAGGGAAATGTGGGGAATCGGTAGTCGAACAGAGAAGTCGTTAAACGATATGGGGATATTCTCAGTTGGTGACTTGGCACGCACAGAGTTAAGTCGATTAGAGATGAGATTCGGAGTTATGGGCAACCAACTTTACCATCATGCGTGGGGCATCGATTTGGCCGGGGTAGAGGCGCCTTCAAAAGAAGGGCAAATCAGTTATGGTAAGAGTCAAATATTGATGCGTGACTATAACACCATAGCAGAAGTCAGAGCTGTACTCCTAGAAATGTGCGAAGATGTAGCACGAAGAGCAAGAGAGGCTTCAAAAGTCGGGCGAACCATATCACTAGGCATTGGATACAGTAAAAATCCACTTGGCAGTGGTTTCCAACGCTCTCAGACTATTAGTGAAGCAACAAACGAAACCTTGAAAATATATAAAGTGTGCAAAGAATTGTTGAGCCAAAACTATGATGATCGGCCAGTACGGCAGGTGTCGATTTCGATAACAAAGTTAGAAGATGAACACTCGGTGCAGCTCAGTTTGTTTGATACGAAAAAATGGGAAGTTCGACAGCTTGGCGCGGTGATGGACGATATACGGAATCGTTATGGACCCACAGCTATATAACGGGCAATCTCACTAACTGAAGCAGGCACAGCCATTAAACGGGCTGAATTAGTCAGCGGACATAAAGGATAGGGTGAAATAGATGCTTAAAGACCGAGGAAATATCAAGTGGCAGGGCATGATGTTACCGGAGCATGTAACTAAGTTAAATGATTGGAGAGATAAGACCCATCTTATTAAACGTCCGGAACTCAGCGAATGGGATCTCCAATCACTCCAAGAGGAATTGGAGAGTGCCTATATGCGACAATGTGCGGCGAGTGTCACGACATGGTGTGAAGGTAAAGAGTCCACGTACATGGGGAAAATTTCAGAACTTGATCAACGGCTTAACTCACTGTCGATTGAAGGACCTTTTGGTGAGGATAAGGTACCTGTTAAGGAAGTAATTAAAGTAAGATGTTTGGAATAAATACTTGTTCCCAAGTATGTCAGTCTGCAAAATGAGCTGCACTTACCATTGGAGCATTTGAAACCAGCCACTAACTCTGCCGAGAGAGTGGCTGGTTATTTGATTCGTTGTGCCACATATAAACCCTTTTTGGTGCTATCCTTTACAAAGGTGTATTGTAAGTTGAAACGTTGAGAATGTTGCTATTATCGATAATAAATACGCATTGTTTATACTGAGTTAACATACTTCTACTAAAATGAGCGTATTGCAAAAAAACAGCAGGTTACCCGGTGGAGGAAAGTAGGTGGGCAATATGGTGAAATTATTAATTGTAGACGATGATCCACATATGCGGGAGTTGGTAAGGTTTTTTTTTCGTCCAGAAGGCTATGAAATTGTAGAGGCATGTGATGGCGTAGAAGCTATGGCAGTTCTGGAGTCATTTAAGGCAGAGCTTGTCATATTGGACATTATGATGCCGAACATGGATGGCTGGGAACTATGTCGAGAAATTCGAAAGCAATATGATATTCCTTTACTGATGCTGACAGCCAAAGGGGATACAACGCAGAAAGTGAAAGGATTTGAGCTCGGAGCGGATGATTATCTTGTAAAACCCTTTGAGCCTGCCGAGCTTGTGGCACGAGTGAAAGCGTTACTAAAACGTTATCGTATTGCCATATCACAATCCGTACAGATAGGCGAACTCCGGATGAACCGTAAAACATATGAAGTACTGATGGGCAATCAACATGTTGAACTTCCTTTGAAGGAATTTGAGGTGCTATTTAAATTAGCAAGCTATCCAGGTAAAACTTTTTCAAGGGAGCAGTTGATTGAGGATATATGGGGTTATGGTTACGAAGGTACGGATCGAACGGTCGATGTTCATATTAATCGATTGCGTGAACGTTTTCCGGAGGCATCAAGTGATTTCAAAATCCGTACTATTAGAGGGCTGGGGTATCGCCTAGAGGTGAAAGAATGAAAATGGTATTTCGTGTTGTGAAGATGATAAGTGTCACTATTACCTTTTGGACACTTGCATACATCGTGACTTCTTTTATAAATAGGCAGTGGGACCTGCAGCTAAGTGATTACTCGAGAGGCTTGCTGACATTATTTATCATGTTTTTCCTATTCTCAGTTACAATGTGGACATTTTCAAAATGTGCTCCGCAAAGGCGAATGGATTTTTTCACTGTGATGATTGACGCTATGCAGAGGATTTCCAAAGGCGATTATAATATAAAGTTAGCCAATCAATTTGAACATAAAAAAAATCATCCTTTCGGTAAAATTGTAGAAGGTATCAATGAGATGGCTATAGAGCTTAATCAGATAGAGGAAATGCGCCAGGAGTTTATATCCAATGTTTCGCATGAAATCCAGTCGCCGCTTGCGTCCATTAATGGTTTTGCAAACGTGTTAAAGCAGGACCATTTAACCGCCGAAGAGCGGAAGCATTATCTAGGGATTATTGAGACAGAGAGCTTGCGGTTAGCAAATCTAAGCGATAACTTATTAAAGCTGACTTCCATAGAGTCCCAGCATCATCCTTTTGAGCCCGCACCTTATCGATTGGATCAGCAAATCCGTAACATCATTTTGTCTTGTGAACCGCAATGGCTTGCGAAATCATTGGAGTTGGATATTGCGTTAGATGAAGTGAAAATTACCGCTGATGAGGAACTGATGAGTCAGGTATGGATTAATCTCATTATTAATAGTATCAAGTTCACACCTAGTAAGGGAACCCTCAAGATTGTTCTTTATCAGCGTGAGAAGGATGCAATCGTTGAGATTAAGGATAGTGGAATGGGCATAGCTGAGGAACATCTAGCGCATCTTTTTGAGCGTTTTTATAAGGTTGATGCATCACGAAACCGGAAGCTAGGCGGAAGTGGCCTAGGCCTGTCCATTACAAAGAAAATCATTGATATGCATGAGGGTTCCATTCACGTCAAAAGTACAGTGAATGAGGGCACAACGTTTACGGTTACTTTGCATATGTAGAGTAGAGAAATTATAGAGAAGGAGCGTCTAGGGAATGATCAAATTACTAAAGAATTTATCCGTCTATAAATGGATTGTAGTTGCAATCTTAGGGCTTGTTTTCATTCAATCCCTAGCAGATTTATTTTTGCCAACTCTGATGGCGGATATCATTGACAAAGGCGTTGTCATTGGAGATATCCCGTATATTTGGAAAATCGGCGGCATCATGCTGTTAGTGGCAGCACTCGGCGCTATTGCTTCTGTCGTTGCGAGCTATTATTCTTCAAAAGCGGCAATGGGGCTAGGGCGTGATATTCGCCGGAAAGTGTTTAAACATGTGGAGAGTTTTTCACTGCAAGATTTTGATGAAATTGGAACGGCATCATTAATTACAAGAACGACCAATGATATTACACAAGTACAACAAGTAGTAATCATGATGCTTCGTATGGTGGTAAGTGCGCCAATTATGTTTGTTGGTGGCTTAATCATGGCCGTGTCGAAGGATGCGAAATTATCTTTAATAATCGTCGCAACCATGCCAATCTTAATAGCTTCTGTGCTATTTATTCTCTATAAAGGCGTACCACTTTTCAAAGAGGTACAAACGCGACTCGACAAGCTAAACCTTGTCTTACGTGAAAACTTAACCGGTATTCGGGTTATCCGTGCGTTTAATCGAGAGAAACACGAGCAAGTTCGACTGCAGAAAGCAAATAAAGACCTAACGGATGTATCCATCAAGGTCAACAAAATCATGGCGATTCTAATGCCTGTCATGATGCTTGTTATGAACTTGACTGTTGTGGGGATCATTTGGTTCGGTGGTATTCGTATCGATAATGGTGGTATGCAAATTGGTGATTTGATGGCATTTATTCAATATGTCATGCAAATCATGTTCGCACTGGTGATGGCATCGATGATGTTCGTCATGATCCCTAGAGCTGCTGTATCAGCCAATCGTATTAATGAAGTGCTTGCTATGCAACCGACCTTCTTAGATGAAGGCACGCAAAAAGCAGATAAAGTACCTGGGACACTTGAATTTGACAACGTCTCATTTAGCTATCCAGGAGCCGAAGAATCAGCCTTGTCGGCCATTAGTTTTACGGCGAATTCGGGTGAAGTGACGGCCATTATTGGTGGAACAGGAGCGGGGAAAACAACGCTCATTAACTTAATTCCTCGGTTTTATGAGGTAACTTCCGGTACAATTCGTGTCAATGGTGTCGATATTCGTGAGGCATCGCAAGAGGAAGTACGGTCTAAAATTGGCTTTGTGCCACAAAAAGCGCTGCTATTTTCGGGGACAATTGCTGAAAATATTCGGTTTGGTAAAGAGGATGCTACTCAAGCTGAAATCGAACATGCAGCTCGCATTGCACAAGCAGAGGATTTCATCAGCAAAATGCAAGACGGATATGATTCGGCCATTTCACAAGGCGGATCGAATGTTTCAGGTGGGCAAAAACAGCGCTTGTCCATTGCACGGGCATTAGTTCGAAAACCGGACCTATACATTTTTGATGATAGTTTCTCTGCCCTTGACTACAAAACGGATGCACAATTGCGGGCTGCATTGAAAGATGAAACGAAAGAAGCAACTGTTGTCATCGTTGCTCAACGCGTCAGTACCGTTGTCGATGCCGATCAAATCATCGTCTTAGAAGAAGGCGCAATTGCAGGCATTGGTACACATAAAGAACTGCTGGAAACGAATCACGTCTATCGTGAAATCGTCGAATCACAGATCTCAGAGGAGGAAACTGCATGAGTGAGCACAAAAAATCACGCCCTCAAGGCGGTGCCCAAATGGGACCTGGCGGCGGGGGCAATATGATGATGGCCGGACAAAAGGCCAAGGATTTTAAAGGCACACTGCGGCGCCTGATTCGTTATTTAAAACCGCGTCAAAACCAGTTAATTGCGGTATTCGTCGCAGCTATTTTGAGTACGGTGTTTTCAATTGTTGGGCCTAAAATAATGGGGAATGCCATTACGGAATTATTTGAAGGTGCGTATGGCAAGTTTAATAAGGTACCTGGAGCAGCCATCGATTTTCATGCCATTGGCAACCTGCTGCTATTACTAGGCGGACTCTATGTTGTCAGTAGTTTGTTTAGCTATATTCAGCAATACATTATGTCAAGTGTGGCACAAAAGACAGTTTATGATCTGCGGGAAGACGTCAACGGAAAGCTGAAAAAACTACCGCTGAAATATTACGATGGTCGCCCTGTAGGGGAAACATTAAGTCGGGTCACCAATGACATCGATACAATTGGTAGTACCTTACAACAAAGTTTAACGCAATTTATCACATCGATTGTGACGATTGTCGGGATTCTTGCGATGATGCTGTACATCAGTCCTGTCCTTACACTTATTGCGCTTGTTAGTTTACCTTTATCCATGTTTGGAATTCGACCGATTTTGAAACGATCGCAAAAACACTTTGCCGATCAACAACGTACGCTCGGTCAGTTAAATGGCCATATTGAAGAGATGTATACGGGTCACCAAGTTGTAAAAGCGTTTGGCCATGAACCCAAGTCGGTCGCTGAATTTGATGAAGTGAATGAACAACTGTACGATGCAGGTCGTAAAGCGCAATTCATCTCGGGCATTATCATGCCGATGATGTCTTTGATAGGTAACTTAAGCTATGTCGTCATCTGTGTCGTCGGCGGTATCTTGGTGACACAGCGTGCCATTTCAATCGGGGATATTCAAGCGTTTATTACGTATACACGTCAATTTACGCAACCAATTATGCAAACGGCGAATATTGCCAATGTCATTCAGTCAACCGTCGCAGCGGCAGAACGTGTCTTTGAACTGCTGGATGAGGAAGAAGAAATAAAAGAAGTGACGACAGTGACATTAGCGCGTGCGGAAGGTGCAGTCGCATTCGAACACGTCGACTTTGGTTATGGTGAAAACTTGTTAATCAAAGATATGAATCTCGATGTCGCCCCAGGTCAAACGGTCGCCATTGTAGGGCCTACTGGTGCTGGAAAAACGACAATGATTAATTTATTAATGCGTTTTTACGAACTAAATGGCGGTAAAATTACCATCGACGGACTTGATACACGCGATATGTCACGGGAGGATCTACGAACGACTTTTGGGATGGTACTTCAGGATACGTGGCTCTTTAATGGTACGATTAAAGACAATATTGCTTTCGGAAAAGAAGGTGCTACGGACGATGAGATTTTTGCTGCATCGAAAACTGCCCATGCCGATCACTTCATTCGTACATTGCCAGAAGGCTATGACACGATGTTGAACGAGGAAGCATCCAACATCTCACAAGGACAGAAGCAGCTCATCACAATTGCCCGCGCTGTGCTTGCGAACCCTCCAATTATGATTTTGGATGAAGCGACGTCAAGCGTCGATACACGTACGGAGCTGCTCATTCAACAGGCCATGAACCGCCTGATGGAAGGGCGAACGAGCTTTGTTATCGCTCACCGTCTGTCCACGATTCGTGACGCTGATATAATCATTGTGATGGATCAAGGGACGGTCATTGAACAAGGAACACACCATGAACTGCTAGAGGACAATGGCTTTTATGCGGATTTGTATAACAGCCAGTTTTCTGAGGAAACAGCGGTCTAATGATAAAACCCCATCTGCGAGAATTTTTTCTCAGATGGGGTTTTGCTATGTACTTGCGTAAGTTTGATTTGGCGTGCATACTATTTTAGGAACTTACTTTATATTTAGGAGCTTGTTATAAATGAAAACGAATGTACCATCACTTGAAAAAATGACCCCTGCACATGATCCATGGGAAGCGTACATGGATGTACAAGAGCATGGAAAACTGACATTGTCGAGCATTGAATTTACGACGACCTATTTATGTAATATGCGTTGTGAACATTGTGCGGTCGGCTATATGTTGCAGCATAAAGACCCCGATGCTTTACCCATTGAATTGCTTCTATCCCGCCTGAGCGAAATCCCGCATTTACGAACCATCAGTATTACAGGCGGTGAGCCAATGTTCTCCAAAAAGTCTGTAGAACAATATGTGCTACCTCTGTTGAAATATGCACATGAGCACGGTATCCGCACGCAAATGAACTCGAACTTGACGATGCCACTCGATCGCTATATGGCCATCGCTCCCTATTTGGACGTTCTGCATATCTCTCATAACTGGGGGACAGTCGATGATTTCATCGATGGTGGCTTCGCCAATATGGAACGAAAACCACCTCGAGAACGCCGTGCTGAGCAATTCCAGCGCATGATTGACAACAGCAGAGCGTTGGCAGAGGCGGGCGTCATGGTGTCAGCAGAAACAATGTTGAATAAACGAACATTGCCGCATCTTGAACATATTCATCGACAAATCATCGAGGAAATGAAATGTGCGCGTCATGAGGTACACCCTATGTACCCAAGCGATTTTGCTTCACAGCTTGAAGTGCTGTCATTGGATGAAACACGAAAAGCCATCCATCAATTACTAGATACGCGCGACGAAGACGTCTGGATGTTGTTCGGGACACTACCATTTTATCCATGTAGTGATAATGAAGAAGATTTGGCATTGTTAAAACGAATTTACAGCAGTAAAAATGTTTCGGTGCGCAATGATCCCGATGGCAGGTCTCGTTTGAACGTCAATATCTTCACGGGCGATGTCATCGTCACGGACTTCGGTGATACGCCGTCAATGGGCAATATTCAAACAGACTCATTGCCTCAGATGCTCGACCGTTGGTTGGAGCGCCCACTTGCCAAAACAATTGGCTGTCACTGTCCAGCAGTGAACTGTCTTGGCCCCAATTTGTTGGTGAAAGACGCTTATTATCCGGAAATGGATTTCACGAAGAGAACAGCGAAAATCGCACGATAATCTAACTTTAAAAAACGACATCGCTATGAGTAATTGAGTACTCATAGTAGTGTCGTTTTTTTAGTTTTAAGATTCTTTCGTCCGATAATGATTTTCGTAGAGTGTTAATAAAAAGGGTTAAGGTAATTATTGTAGAAACCATCATAAAATAATAGTGAACTCGTTTTTCTTTCGGAAAAATAAAATGAACGATTTGTCGTATTGAACTGTCTAATAGATAACAGGGGGTGAGTGTATGGAATTTGATTTGGCGAAAAGGGCCATTGCGGGTGATGAACAGGCACTAGTGGAGCTATTGGCGCGACATGAAGACATTCTCTATCGCACAGCTTATGCTTACTTGAAAAACGAGCATGATGCCATTGAAGCGGTACAAGAGCTGACATATCGGACATTAAAAAAGATTCATACCTTAAAAGAACCAGCATACATAGCAACATGGCTCGTCCGAATAATGATCAATATTTGTTTAGATATGAAAAAGAAGCAAAAGAAATTTGTCTACAATCACGATATAGAAATTGCATCGACGGATCCTCAACCATTCGAGATGGCTGATATCATCGCCAGTCTGCCAATTGAGCAACAGGAATTGATTTACTTAAAATACTTCCAGGATATGAAGAACGCGGATATTGCGCAGCTGAAACAAATTCCTGAAGGTACTGTGAAATCGCGGCTACATACGACGTTAAAACGATTAAGAATACTCATTGGAAGGGGGGGAACTGTAAATGACTAACTTGAACGAACAGAATGGGCAAAAGTTAACGGAGGAATTAGAAACGATTGAAATCCCTAAAGAAGCCCTACACCAAGCACGTCTAAAGGCTGTGTATCAACACCGGCTGGCGAGGCGGAGAAAGCGCCGTCTGTATTCAGTCGCCAGTGTAGCTGCTATTATACTACTGCTATTTGTGACGTCGATTCGTGTATCTCCCGTGTTTGCACAAGCTGTTGCCAAAATTCCAGGGTTTGCTTCTATCGTGGATATGATTGCTTTTGATAAAGGAATCGGTGACATTGTCGACAACAATTACTATGAAGAACTAGGAAATGTTGTCACAAAGGGTGATTATACTTTGACTTTACAGGGCATCGTCGCTGACCATTCGGGTATGATTATATCCTATAAGCTGGAATCCCCTTTTGATCTTTCCAAAGTGGATATAACTTCTTTTCAGGTGTCTCAACAAGGCATTCCACTGAGTGTCGTAAGTTCATATGGAGGCTCTCTAATGGATGAAACGACTGTACATGAAGGAAAAGTAGAAATTATGTCTGTTGATGATTTGTCATATGACAATATGACATTTGAATTCAATATGCACTTGAGTGATGCAGCAAAGACAAAGTTCGTCGTGCCATTTACACTCTCCAAACCCATTGAACCACCAAAAGTATATGAGCTGAACCAATCCATTGTCGTAGATGGCCAGACAATTAACATTAAACAGTTGAAAATTTCGCCGCTACGGGCGGAAATCCAACTAGCCGCTGATGAGCAAAATACGATGCAACTATTAGATTTCACATCGGTACGGTTAATTGATGAAAATGGTGAGGATTGGGGGAAACCTAGAGGTGGCGGTGCAGGATTTGGCATTTTGCGTGACGGTGAAGTAGGCATATTTATAGAAAGCAATTACTTTAGGCAACCGAAAAAACTAACGTTAGTGATGGAGAAAATTGAAGCACTCTCAAAAGGCTCGGACTATATCGAGGTAGATTTTGAGGAAAAGAAAGTGCTGTATATGCCAAGTGAACTGGATATCACTGTTCAAGTACCATCGTATAATACATTGGAAGTTATCTATCCAACTGCCAACAGACAACTATTGTATGGAATAGTGGACCAAGATGGCAATGAGTTTACTAGTAATACAATTTCAACACATTATAGCGAAAAAGATCCTTATGTAAAAGCAATCTATACATTTAATTTCGACAATGAAGTGAATCCAATTCGTCTGAATATTAATAGCTATCCGCTGTATTTGGACGGTAAAGTGGAAATTGACATTCCATTGGATAAATAGGCTTTGCCACATAATTTAAACGGCAATTCTATGAGTAAATAACAGCTCATAGAATTGTCGTTTTTTTAATGAAATATTGTGCGGTGATATTTTTCTATAGCCTGCAACGTATGAATGATAATGAATACATTTTTAATGATACGTATAGGGGGAAAGTTGATGTGAAACAACGATTTTTGTTAGTTGTTCTAATTGTACTGTTAACCGCGTGTAGTTCAAATTTCACCTTCTCAGAGATCAGCATAAATAACGCAGATGATCAAATACGGGAATTTATTAATCTTGTTGAAATGGAAAATGGTCACTATCTATACCTCGATGATAAAAATGGCATGTACGTATTTTTAAATGGGATTTACGTTCGACAAGGTCATGATGCTGTGTATTTTAGTGATTTTAATGTAATCGTGCAACAAGACACACTGAGCATGTTTATTAACCAAGAATACGATTCTGATTACTCAAACGCGCAACTAAACTATCAAGTGCTATATAAAATTAACACTGAAGCGAACTATGACACAATACAGCTTTACATCAATGGAAGACCTGTTTCGTTCGATGCAATATACAGCAACGAATAATGAATTGAATAAATTTAACTAACCCAGCATGATGATTTGATTTAAAAACTTTATGAGGGGGGATTTAAAATCAGTCGGGCATGCAAAACTCGTTTTTGAATAATGAAACCTTTCTGTCATTAAGAACGTATCAATAAGAGTAGGGTATTAAAACAGCGGGGGAAAGAACTTGAAAAAGACTGCTATTGGCGGATTTATAATGCTTGCAGGTGTCATAACTACAGTGATAATTGTTTTAACCGCTAGTTTGAATATGCCAAGTATTTCAAGTCGGTCCGGTCCAAAACTAGTGAAATGAGTTGGGAAATGACTATTTACAATGATCTTCCTTTTATCATGTTTTCGCCAGCACATATAATGGCGATAGGTGTCTTAGCACTTTTAATCTTTCTATTATTCATATTAAGAAAAAAAGGTTCGATGGAGCATAAGTATGAACGGCTATTTGCGCTATCTTTATTGGTAATCGAGGTCCTTTATCATGTTTGGATGATTACAACTGGCAGATGGGGCCTCAATGACTCGTTGCCATTAGAATTATGTAGCATTAGTTTACTTGTCACCATTGTCCTTCTATGGACAGGGAATAAACACCTGGTCGATTTCGTCTTTTTTGCAGGCATCGGAGGGGCTATTCAAGCGATGGCCACACCGGTTTTAGATGTTGGATTTCCTCATTTTAGATACTTCCACTTCTTCTATACGCATATCGGAATTATACTAACAGCACTCTATTTCATTTGGATGAAGGGGTACAAACCGACATTTAAAGGAATTATTAAGACGATGGTTGTTTTAAATTTGTTACTACCTTTTACATTTGCTGTAAATATGCTTTTTCAAGGAAATTATATGTTTTTACGCGAAAAACCTTACAATGGTAGTTTGCTAGACTATTTAGGGCCCTATCCATGGTACATACTATCACTTGAAGGCGTTGCATTTATCATGTTCGTTCTACTATGGTTGGGGTTTAGAAAGTTGCGGGCTACGCCAAAAGGCTGAGATGGAATCACTTCTTAAGTCTATTTGAATAAATGAACAAAGCGGTATACTAAATTGTAACCAGTAAAATGATTGCAACAAGTGGAGAGGTGCAGATAGATGGTCGATTATACAGCGAAAGTACAAGATGAGTTAGTTTTTTGGAAGAAAAAAATGACAAGGCGATCTGGGATTATCAGTCGGGCTTCCAAAAAAGCGCAGATAAAAGTGAATGGTATGATTCCAGAAAAAGTTCATAAAGTGATGACGGAGAGCATAAAAAACATGGTGAAGGCAACGCTCGTTGGTTCCAATCTTACCACTAAGAAACAACAGGCAACTGGACTAAGTCTTTATGAACGCGATGAAAATTTCAAGGAGAAACTTACGACATTCCGAAAAACGGCCGTCATTGAGGGCGCTGGAACAGGAGCAGGAGGAATTATGCTTGGCCTCGCTGATTTTCCATTGCTTTTGTCAATAAAGATGAAATTTCTATTTGAAGCAGCTGCGGTTTACGGCTTTGATACCAATGAATACGAGGAGCGCCTATTTATCCTCCATGTTTTCCATCTCGCTTTTTCAAGTGAGGAAACACGCAAGGAAACATTGCATATCATTGAAAACTGGGAGCAACAGAAGCATTTGATTGTTGATATGGATTGGCAAGACTTTCAACAGGAGTACCGGGATTACATTGATTTGGTGAAGCTGTTCCAATTACTACCGGGGTTCGGGGCAATCGTCGGTGCGTTTGCTAATTATAACTTGCTTGACCAATTGGGTGAAACTGCGATGAATTCCTATCGGCTTCGTCTATTACAAATGAAAGATGGGGGCACAGAAGATGTTTTTAAAGAATAGAGTAGTTGGTATTTCAGTACTCATATTAATTATTATCGGTGGTATTTCGCTCGTTGTTAA
The DNA here is from genome assembly GCF_044762865.1 of Sporosarcina sp. NPDC096371. Lineage (NCBI taxonomy): Bacteria > Bacillati > Bacillota > Bacilli > Caryophanales > Caryophanaceae > Sporosarcina > Sporosarcina sp. NPDC096371. The sequence continues at coordinate 177,035 of NZ_JBIWFE010000006.1, read as the reverse complement.
CTCCGCGGTTACATTAGAAGAGAGCGCCAGTAAAAAAGAAATTGACGATTTATCATTTACAAATATTGCGGTTTTGACCGACAATGCCACTGTGGAAATTGTATCAACAAAAGATCCGGTTGCAACAGTTGAGTATACTGGGAAAATGAAGAAGAAAACAAAATATACTTTTGAAGCTGATGTAAAGGGAGACACACTTTCCGTGCATTTTAAAGAGAAGCGAAAGGGTTTCTTTCATTTTGGAATATCTGCAATGAATTTAACGTTAACAGTGAGCCTTCCGGAAAAAGAATATGATCGACTCCAAGTGGAAACGAATAATGGACGTATTGTTGCTCAGCATATTCAAGCGAAAGACGTTGCCCTAGAAACAGACAATGGTAGACTTGAATTGAAACATGTGGACGCCAAATCCATCCATGTAAAAACGGATAACGGCAGAATCCTCTTCGAAGATGTCAAAGGAAAGATAAATGCAAAGACAGACAATGGGCGGATTGCCCTTATCGCAAGCAATTTAGATCAATCTATCGAGCTGGAAACCGATAATGGCAGGATTGATATCCAAACTGAGAAAGAGCCTACAAATGCGACAATCGATGCGAAAACAGACAATGGCCGTGTCGAGCTATTTGGACAGGAAAACAAGCATGTGACGTTTGGTAAAGGTGAGAATTTGATTAAGCTAAGAACGGATAATGGAAGAATTACTGTAACGAAATGATACCTCATCGGTTATCATTTCGTTATTTTTTTATCTGCTAGCAGCAATTGATAGTTCCCTGGTGTATCTACGTCAAAGACAAGCCGTTTGTCGGTACAGGGCAAAAGCTTACCTGAAAGAAGAAAGTCTCCTCGTAAAATCGCTTTCGATCCTCTATCACCACGAAGCTTTAGAAGATCTGCATACTTACAGCAATTTCCTCAGGTCCATCCATATCTATAGACATCCCAACCGGCGAATAAACCTCTTTTGGTATCTCTCTACCAAATAAAGGGGTGGTTTAAGGCAAATAAATAGGTAATAAGCGCTTATGCCGCGAATGATTTTTTGTCCCGCTTTATGTTGGAAAGGGGACATAGCATCCAGTTCAATTGGAATTTCTTCATCCCAGCTGCCATACCGATCCCCAATAGGTATAATGCCTACGTAGTCGTTATAATGGATGAACAAAACAGGTTCTTATGCCTGTTATTTTTGGAGCTTCAGATTCAGGAAAAGCCGCAAAAATCATTACTGAAAAGGCGGTCGGTGCAATTATCATTCCAAAGAATCAAAACAGCATTGCCACTTTATCTTATCTTGGGCAACGGCAAGTCATGTTGCACCACGTCGCTACTATACTAGGGTGCTATCTTGATTCCTCTATCAAAAAGAGATATGGCAGACGGTCGAATCGCACTTTTCTTTTTGCCACGAGAAAAAGATTTTGCTTAAATTAAGCCGGTATTTGAGAAAGTCCCTGTATTGGATAGTGCGACCCGAATGCCAGAAGAAGCGGATAAAGGGAAGTCTAATTAATGAATGGCAAACTCTTTTGGAGAAATAAGATACCTAACTTTACCATTGTAATGCTATTAGTAATTTACAACATTCTCCTAGTTTTTCAGCATTATCGAGTTCAATATGAATGCCACTAGGGTTAAATTTAGTCTTAATCTTACTCGTAACACCCGTAGATTTGATTAATTCATCGACTTTCTGTTGATTGGATAATTGTGATGCATTCATTAGTTCAAATGCAAATTCCGAAGAATCTACAACCTTATTGATTAAGAGTTGAGCTTGCTTTATGATTTCCAGCATTTTTCCCGCGGATGCATGTAATTGATGAGTATCTACGGGTGGAAATAGGTTTTCGGGTCTTGGAGCGGTTTGTGATAGCGCATAGACATTAGCATGTATAGGACCTACTCCTTCGGGTGCTATCCATAACGGATGAAAATAATGCATAAAAGTTCTTCCTTTCCATTTGTTGTTTATCATAATCTATGTACAAGAATTGGAAAGGGGATTACTTTATCAGAAAAGGGAGTGGCAAGATACATTTCTAAGAAGGAATCAAGTTCATTATAATCATTTGCTACTTTGGCTAGACTACACTTCAAAAGAAGCGGATAGCGGGAAATAAGGAAAGGGCGAATGTCAATTGGGAAATCAACACGCGGAAATTGTCGCCGTTGTTACGATGAAACCGGAAACCATACAAGGCGGCGGTGTCCCTGTTTTTATTGCTGAAAATAAAAAACATTTACAGAAAACGAGCTTATTATTAGAGAAAATTATGGATGCCGCTGCACATGAAATAGAAGAAGAAACGATTATTATTGTTGCACGCTAAAAAAGGGGAGGGGTTCTTGCATGGATATTACAGTGCGAACGACAGTTGGACAGCCAGCTGCGCGGATTGATCCCTTGATAAAGCGACTGAGAATGTGTAAGCATGTTGGTGATCTGGTAGGTGCCGGCATACTGCATGCCAAACTTGTGTCAAGCATCGAGGCGCATGTAAACCTTACATCCATCGAGGCTTGGAAAGTATCAGGGGTGCGTGAAATCATCACCTCGACGCGGTCATAAAGCTTGGTGTGACGAAGGGAAGGAAATTGCTAGCGGGTCATAGTACGTTCCTTGTTGACCACGGAGGGTACTGATCAAGCTGCTGGATGGCAGTAGTAGATTTGAGTAACAGCCAATCTGGTTCATTAGCTGGGGGGCCTTTTAAAGCTATTGCTGAGCTTGCTGTACAGCTTGTAATCGTGGGTAGCATTACTTTGCTGTGATATTTTAACAGCCTGTAGTATCGTTTGTAGTTGCTGTTTCAGGCTGAGGGCTCCTTTCAAGTGAAATGAATAGGTGACTCAAGGGTGATCGTATATCAGTATTCGAATCATTAATGTTCGCAATAGCATTTGTAACATTGATTGTGCTAATTTTGATGTTTAAACAAAAATACCCCATCCTAGAGTTAGAGGCTCGTAGGGATGGGGTATTTCACCTCTATAAATACGGATTCCCTTGTAGGGAGCCTGCTATTACATTAACCGTTCGATGCACTAGCATCGTTCGGTTTTTTTTCTAGCAGCTTATATCAACAAAACACTTTTGAAGCGCTTTTATGACAACTACTTTGTGCTTTTGATAATAAATCCGACATTCCAATGATAAGTTACACCCTCTTTCGAATGGTGAAATTGTCTTCAAGTAACAGCCAATTTTGTGGAAATGGATAGCCGAGCACCCAGTAACTAATTCCACGTAATTTATAGTCTTTAACCATCGTAAACTTTGCTTGGGCACTGCGAGCATCTTCAAACCACACTTCATGATCACGTCCCTGAGCATCCACATAGCGAAAGAACGGTGACTGAGCGATGAGGTCGTATTGGATCGGCGCCCCATATTGAATGGCCCTGCGAAGGGCTTCTTGCTGACTGAACGTCTCGGCCTCCTGTCCTTGGACATGGGGGACTAGCCAATCGCGTGCGTAAATTTGAAAACCAAAGAGGATCTTATCCCTTGGAATGACGGTCACTGCATAATCTAACACCCGTTTTATTTGATTGAGTGGGGAGATTGCTTGTGGCGGTCCAAATCGATAGCCCCATTCATAAGTCATCAGGACAACAAAATCGACTATCTTTCCATGCGCTTCATAATCATGGGCTTCGTACAATACTCCCTGTTGCTCACTACTCACCTTAGGGGCTAAGGCGCTAGAGACAAAATAACCTTCTGGATGTAATTTGTCAACTGCTCGTTGCAAAAATTGATTGTAAAAGTTACGATCAGCCGGATAGACATTTTCAAAATCAATATTTAACCCTTGATACCCTTTTTCTTTCATAACGCTTAGTATATTATTTAATACCTTTTCTTGAAGTTCACTGCTAGAAAGGACGGTATGTGCAAGACCAGATCCGGCTGCCGTGGCGCTGAAATTTGTGATTGTCATCACAGGAACGATTCGCTCGGCATTAGCAGATTGAAGCATAGCTGTGTCATCCAGGGTAGTTAAACTACCGTCTTCTTGCACACTATAGACAAAAGGCATCCAATAAGTTAAATATTGGCCTACTTCTTGAATCTCCCTAGCTCCCGTTTCTCCTGTATTAATCGTATAAGCATTCACATCGATAACCGGTTTATAGACGGGAATCGTTAAACGCATACCCGCTAAGATCATGCTGGGATTTTGAAGTTGATTTGCCCGTACGATTTCTTGAATCGTTGTATCGTAACGCCGTGCGATTTCCCATAAGTTTTCACCAGGTTGAACAAAATGTGTCCCAGGAGCTGTTGGAATGACTAGGGCCATTCCTGGCACTAAATTATTCGGGACGTCCAACTTATTTGCTGTGACAATTTGAGTTACCGTGACGCCATATCGCTGTGAAATCATCCACAACGTTTCTCCTGTATGTACCACATGAATCTGCATCTATTTCGCTCCCCATCTACTCTTCTTCATTTCCATCCAGCAGTGTTGTGATTAGACAGAAATGAGGGAACAGCTGTGTTACGCTCAGATAGTTTACATAATAATATTATCGCACGCACTTTGAGTAACGTCGGCATTTTATTTTCAATTAATTGCTAATTTGTTGGGAAGTGTTGTTCTGAAAACCAGTCCAAGAACGTATGTATGAAGTAAGGGAATCCATTAGAATAGGGAACACTAGGATCATGTGTCATTCTTCCGTCAAAAGTGAAATTCAATCTCGAACTAAAGGAGCTCTATTCATTCAATCTAGCCTTGTTCCCGAACAAAATCCCATCCACTTAGCTTGAATTCAAGCATACCCAACAGTCTTATCTAACATATTCTGAATCTAGGCATTTTATTCATAGTAAACTTTATAGCTTGTAATACTTGAAATTTGATACTTAAAATGGGAAATAGGCTAGGGGGAGCGTAAAGTCTGGAAAGTTAAAAGGCGTAAGGTATTAAAATTTGAGTTTTGATGCACGAACGAAAGGGGGGATTACAAATGACGATATTTGAGACGATTGTACTGATGATAAGCTTCTCTTCGCTAATTGTTACAGTAATCGGATTATCAGATAAAATTTCTCGAAAAAAATAATCCACCTATGAGTTTAGCAGCCCTAGTGGATTATTATATCAGGCAATACCGATTCCCTTGACAAGAACCTAGCACCCTATTTTTTGACCGTTCGATGTTGACGCATCGGGCGGTCATTTTACTATAATCTACAACTAAACATATTATACGTCTAAGTCTCCAAGTTTGCTAGAAATTTATTGGGCGGTTGAAAAATTGTAATCGATTCTTCACGGGTCATGATGTATATACCTGAACAGGTGGAATAAAGGACTACTATACACACATAATATTATTATGTAAACAACAAGCCGCTTTTAGCAATTTTACTTCGTAGAGTAAAATATTCTTCCTATCTTGACGCCTTAAATCTAATCAAACAGTTTTGACAGATACAAACCTTCTCGGACTCGGAAGGTAACAAGTCGAAAATTTCTTTTGGAAAGCTTGCTTTAAAACACCAACACTTTTCAGTGAATGAGTCCTTGGCAATACAACAATCATTTTGTTTCCTGCATAGTGGACAAAGTTCAGTTTCACTTAGTTCTTGTGTCATAAATAATCACCATACTTTTTTAATTTTTGCTTTCATTATATCGTCAATCTTTTCGCCAGACCATCATCTACTAAAGAAAAAGACAAATCCTTATTAGGGGTGGATGGCAATGGCGAAAAGAAATCGAGGAAAAGGCTTAAATCGAATCCCATCCAATGGGCGAGGCGATTGTCCACTGTGTGATCGCAAAAGAGTAAAGTTATTGTACGCTCATAAAATTGAACCGACTAAAACCGTGCAGGTATGTAAATTCTGTCGAAATAAATAAGGTGCTGTACACCGCATTTCACAAGCGGTGTATTTTTGGTTTGTAATGGCAAGATAAGCGAAGTTGACATGTCACCATTTGGTGTCCTATAATAATTAGGACACCAAATGGTATCCCATTAGGTTGGTATGAAGTTTAATCGGTGACATTATAGGAAATAATAATGAAAAGGTGGGGGTGATCTTGAAAGAAAAAAGTCAAACGAGGGATGTTTATGATGCTGTTGCCGATCCAACAAGGCGTGAATTACTACGTATATTGACCGATGTTGAAGAACTGCCCTTACATGAGATAACGGTTCATTTTCAAATGGGACGTACAGCAGTTTCTAAGCATTTGGCTATCCTTAAAAATGCTAATCTCGTAATTGCTCGAAAGGTTGGTAGGGAAACAAGATATCGGCTAAATGCTGCTCCGCTGAAAGAAATTCAAGATTGGGTATCTGTTTATGAAGAATTTTGGAAAGAAAGAATTGCTAAATTACAACTATTATTGGAGGAAAAAAAATGAAACCAGATGTGTCATTAGATTATCAATTTACAAGTTCAATCGAGCAGGTGTGGAACGCTCTAACAGATTCGGATATGCTTGCGAAATGGATATGGGCGAATGATTTTAAACCAGTCGTTGGGCATACATTTCAGTTTCGGGCAGAGCCTTCCGAATGGTGGGATGGCATTGTAGATTGCGAAGTGCTTGAAGTGGACGAGCACAATAAATTATCTTACACTTGGCTAAGTGCAGGAGAAAGCACGACTGTTACATGGACGTTGAAAAAAGGTTCAGATGGAATTGTCCATCTACATTTCGATCAAAGTGGATTTAGTGAAGAAACAAAAGCTCGCGAAGGAGCCATTGAGGGAGCTACATATGCTTGGACGAACATGGCTACTCAGCTGGAAAAAGTATTAGCAGAACTGTAAAAACGATTTTCTCATCCTTTATGGCTTCAATAATCTGGCGCTTTTCCGGAACATGGAAAGCGTCATTTTCATTTATAACCATTATTATTTTGTGAATATGGCAATACTACATGCAGAAAATGGAGAGGATATCACGATGAAAATAAATCAATTAATTGCGAACAATATTAACAAATTAGATGCAGCACTACCAGTAGATCAATCGCTAGGAATCGCCGGTTTGTCGGGATCTGGTAAAACAACTTTTTGTCAAACCATTGGTGAAGAGTCCAAGAAGCGACTCGTTTCCTTATTACCAAAGGCTGAATATCAGTATTTATTCCCTAATATTATGGAAACTAATTTCAGTGCCATTAAGATGGAAGACATACCTTTAGTCCTGTTTCTTGGGAAATCAGCCATTTCTTCCAATCCGCGTTCGACAATCGGCACCCATACGGGAGTTTTTAAAGAGATACGCGTGCGTCTTGCTGAAAAATTTAATCTTTCTCCTGAAACTTTTTCCTTTAATAATGAATTAGGCTGGTGCCCAGCTTGTAAAGGTCGCGGAACTACTAAAAATATCGAATGTAAAAAGTGTGAGGGCAAACGCTATAATCCAGACGTTGAGCAATATAAGATAGAATTAGTGAACGAACAACAGAGTGTTTCTGATATTAACAACTTAAGCATTGAAACAATTCTTTCGCTAGCAGAGGAATTACATATTAGTGAAGCGAAACAACATATCTTGCAAAATATACTCAATATGAATATTGGCTACTTAACATTAAATCGTATTATGGGCACATTGTCAGGTGGAGAGTTAACGCGACTATACTTGGCAGAATTCATGGCAACAAGTGAAAATACGGTTATTATCATTGATGAAATCTCCGTAGGTCTTGATCACCAAACACTTTTGAAGATTTTAGAGCAGATTAAAAAATTGGGGTATAAGAATCAAATTTGGCTCATTGACCATTCTGACACAGTGCTCGACGCAACGGATGAGCAATTGTTCTTTGGCCCGGGTAGTGGGAAATATGGTGGGAAAATTGTTGAAGAATCCCCTCGGCCACAACCAATCACTTTGGAACAAAATGTAGAAGTGCCAACAGAATACTATCAATTTCATGATTTGCACTGTCGTAATATCCAAATGGATGAAATTCAGATTCCTAAAAACAGACTAGTCACCTTTACGGGGGAGTCTGGTTGTGGGAAATCAACACTCGTCAATGAATGTATGGCTAAAGATTTTCTGAAGCGCTATCCAAAAGATAAACTGGTAATGGTCGGACAAAATCGAAACCAATCGATTACGAGTCGATCAACAGTTGCGACTTTCCTAGATATTAAAAGGAAACTCACAAAATATAGTGAAGAAATTGAAGATCTATTCGAACGCTCGATTGAAGATATTATTGATGAGCTGCCAAATGAAGACATCGCCCATAAACGGTTGAGCTTATTGATTAAACTTGGGCTTGGTTATTTGACATTGGAAAGAAAAACACAGACCTTATCGAATGGTGAATTTCAGTGTGTCCATTTAGTTTCTGAGCTGTTTGCCAACTCAAGAAACCCACATACGCTCTTTATTTTTGATGAACCTTCAAAAGGATTGTCACAAAATATTTTAAATCAATTCATCGATAGTGTAAGGGGCATATTGGAAGATGAATCTGTTTCCATGATCATGATTGAACATAATGCTTATATGATGCAAAATGCTGATTTTATCGTTGATTTTGGTAAAAGACAGCTTGACCCTGTCAAACACCTGGATGTTGTGAGTCATGATGATTACTATCGTCAACAAGATAGTGAGGATAGCGTGACTCCAGTGCAAATTGCTTCAACGATCCATCAACAAAATGGAATGAACTACTTGAAAGAAAATCAGATTGCCTATTTTAAAAATGCAGAAAATGTCTATAAGGGTGGTATCTTAAAAAGCTTGTCGTCAATGGCTCGTTTAATTTACGGTGAATATGAATCTGAAACGATTGCACCCGTCATCGCGATTGACCTAGAACGGCATTTGTACAGTCAATATAGTTTTCTCTATGAAATGGGCGGCTTGATCAACCATATTGTGGCATCTCATCCGACCAATAAAGACACACGTAGCTTCGATTTTTACCGCCAAGATAATCATTGTCCAAGTTGTTCAGGGCGCCAGGTTATCGACAAATTTGATTTTGACATTGTGATACAGGACAAAACCGTGCCATTCTGGGATGGCCTATTACATCCAGACGTGATGGAGGTTTTAAAATATTATCAATATCCGAAATTACAATTCCTCTTCGATGAAATAAAGAATGAGCTTGGTCAAGATATCAGTAAAAGTTATAATGACATGACGGATGCAGAAAAACATACCTTCTTATATGGGTATTGGGAAAAGTCATTCTATGATAAAGAAGGCAAGGCGAGGAGGACTTGGGAAGGTTTTAATCTCATCATTGGACGCTATATATTTGTATCGAAGTCAATTATTAAAGAGCAAATGAAAGAATCCAAAGAGATGATTTCTTGTCCAGTTTGTCAAGGAACCGTGCTCAAACATCATAGAACGCTGAAGTTTAGCGACACAGATATTCGTGACATTATTCAGCAACCTGTTGATCAAGTGATAAAAACAGTTGGAAATTTACAGGTACTAGAAAAGCTAAAAACTATCGTCGGCGGTGATATGATTTTGACGCAAGATGTCTCTCTGTTGCCAAGAGAAACACAAGTCGCTCTGAAAATGTTTGAGCTGGAGCAGGCAAGCTTTGCCCATTATGAAATCGTTTTACAAAATGTCCTCCCATTCTGGGGTCGTATTAGCAGCAATATCGAATCGATCAGCTTGAATAATCGGATTACTATCTGTGATTTTGACAATATTACCGAAACAAGAGAAACAATCATTGATAAGTATTTCACCAATGGAAAATACAAAAAGCTTACCTATGTCTATGAAGCGTTAGGTTACAAAAAAATTGTCACCCAAATTAATAAGGTTAAAAAAAGTCATCCTTGTCCTTTCTGTAAAGGGAAGAAAGTCATTACAGAAGACAATCTCCATGACGGCGTATTTAAATTGACAATCCCCTGTGTAAGTTGTCATGAAAGTGGCATCAATGATGAAGGGCGCAAGGAAATCGTTGAGGACATAGACGTACAAACATGGTTAACTGGCACAGTAAGTGATGTTGTTGTTGAAAGCTTACCTATGGAAGATGTTGCTGATCTTCAAATTTTTAAGCGTATTCGTGAGTTGAATAAACAAGAAATGATGGCGATTTACCAATACCTCGAGCAAAACAAGTGATGTTTAAGTGAATAGCTAGCAGTACAGGATAAAAAACTCATTTGCAATGATACATTGCAAATGAGTTTTTTATCCTGTACTGAAAAGGAAGTTATTAGATGAGAAGCAATCGGGTGCCTTATGAAGTAACATCACCCTAATTTCTCCCTACACCGCCGAGAAATTGGGATTTTTTATTTTTAGATGTCCTTCCCATTGTAAATCTACCCCTTGCAGTATTCTAGACTAGATAAATATTATAATATAATATTATTATGTAAACTAAATTCGGGTTTTGTATATGTAAACCTATTCACGCACAGCAGGTAACCACTCGAAAATCTCTTTTTGAAACCCAATTTCAAAACCCAAACATCAACTAAAACCATGCTGGTATGTAAATACTGTCACAATAAATAGCTGTACTGTACATCGCTTTTCACAGGCGATGTACTTTTTTGTTTATAATGGCAGGAAGAAGTCAGGTCGAAAAATTTCTTGAAACTAATTCAAACTAATTCCGAACTGTAAACGAATATATGTATAGGACGGTAATGATCATGAGGAAGCGTGTGGTGAAATATGGAAAATGACAAGCGTTGGATACGCCAAATAAAGAATAATGGTAGTAAAGAGGCGGCAAACAACCTTGTTGCGAAATATTACAAGGAGATGTATGCCTTTATGTATAAGCAAACACTCAATCAGGAGTTATCACTGGATCTTACACAAGAAATATTTATCAGCGTTTTAAAGTCGATTCAAAGTTATGACAGTAAAAAAGCGTCGTTTCGGACGTGGTTGTACAAGTTAGCATCGAACAGGCTCGTCGATTATTTTCGCTCGAAAAGTTATAAAGATACACAGCTCGTCCAACCCATCGAAGATTATGACTTTGAAGATGAGCATGATATGACCATTTCACTTGAATATAAAGACGATATTGAAAGAGCAACAGCCCTTATTAATGAATTGGATGCCAGCTCGCAGCAAATCGTCCGTCTTAAACTATTCGGGGACTACACGTTTCAGGAAATCGCAGAAATTGAAACAATTCCACAATCGACGGTGAAAACGAAATACTATGCGGCATTGAAAAAAATTCGAAAAGGAATGGAGAAGGTGCATAATGACTAAAGAAAAGTTACATATCCCAATGCCTGATGAACGCACAATCCAGCTGCAAATTGACCAGATTGTCGCTACAGGTGTTCAACAGCAGCAATCTTTCCCTTCATATTTGAAATCCATGGTGCAACAAGTTGGATTCAAGCATTTATTTGCAGATCGATTAGAACTTGTTTACATCACGTGTACAGCGCTTATCGCATACATGATAATTTTCTTGCTTGCTGCACCTGAACGACTAGATGTCCAGTATCTATATGGCTTTATCTTTTTGCTATCACCGATTCTATTTGTTAGTTTTTCAGCCTACACCTATGCAAAAAAAGTACAAAATGCCACTTTTGAAATCGAGATGTCCTGTAAATACAACGTCTATCAAATCATTGCTTTCAGGATGTTAGTATTTAGTGCTATTTCTATTGTGGTCAATACGATATCTATTGCCTTACTTGTCTTCATATATGAAGATATGCAATTTATACGAGCGTTTATGATTTCAATTACGGCGTTGTTTACATTTTCCATCCTGTTCTTATATGGCATGATGAAGCGTCGTTCGACCGTTGCGGCCGCTACCATCCTGGTCGGCTGGATTGTTGTAAATCTACTTTTGCGTTTCTCAAGTTATACGATTTACACCAATATGCTCGTCACGCTACCGCTCTTTGTTTATGGGCTAGTGCTCATCGGCAGCCTCTATATCTATTTGAAATACCTCGGTAAATTAATCCACTTTAAACCAACGGAAGGAGCATTTTAATATGATTATCGTAAAAGATATTAGCAAACAATATGGGGATTTTACTGCACTCAAAAATATCAATTTGGAGTTTACAAATGGATTATATGGGCTACTCGCTCCCAATGGCGCGGGAAAAACGACATTGATCAAGATGTTGGCGACATTGATTTCGCCAAGCAAGGGGGAAATTCTGTATGACGGAAAAAACATCGTAGCGATGGATGAGGACTACCGTTCGTTGCTAGGCTATTTACCACAGCAATTTGGTTACTATAAAAATTATTCCCCGAAGCAATATTTACTCTATTTAGCAGCGTTAAAAGGCATTGGTAAAAAAGAAGCTATGGCGAAAATTGATGAATTGTTAGAAAAAGTAGCATTGAGTGAAGTCACGAATAAAAAGATGAAGAAATTTTCTGGTGGAATGATCCAACGCGTTGGTATTGCGCAATCCCTATTAAACGACCCGAAAATCCTCATTTTAGACGAGCCAACAGCAGGACTTGACCCCAAAGAACGTGCGCGTTTCCGCCATCTGCTTACTGAACTGGCTAGGGAACGATTAGTCATCGTCTCCACACATATCGTGTCCGATGTCGAGACGATTGCGAACGAAATCATTATGATTAAAAATCAGCAGCTACTCTATAAAGATTCCGTTGAAAAAATTTGCGCGACATTAGACGGACATGTCTTTGAAACGACGATTTCTTATGACCAGCTGGAGGCCTATCGAAAACAGTATGTGCTGTTATCAGAAAAGCAACACCAAGGCACAATGGTGATTCGTTTCATCCATAAAGGGGAAGCAGAGGCGAACTGGCTACCACTGGCCCCGCAGCTAGAAGATGTTTTCCTCTACGAATATCGAGATGGCATACAGGCGGAAGTGTGATGACTATGCGTATCGTTTGGTATGAATGTAGAAAAGCATTGACGTCACCTATACTAATCGGGCTCGTCTTGTTATTTACTGCTTTCAATATTTTCGTGATTGTGAGCAATTCTTATTTCAAAGATGAACTCAAAGTTGCGAATCAATTAGTGGAAAAGTATGGTAGGGAAATCACGGACCAATCATTACAGCACTTTGAAAAAGATCTTCAAATTGACCTTGCACTGTTGAAAGAAATAACAGGGCAGGAATTCGGCAGTGTCTATGATTTTGTTGAGCAATTGCCGTATGAAAAGCGTGAGCTATATAGCGAACAAGACTGGCACTTCATCGAACAATTACAATTGAAGGAAATATACTTTAGCATGGCAAATGACATCGACAAGAGCTATGCGGATATTGATTTAAAAAAAGTTGCGGCAAATGACATAGCGAAATATGGCCTGAGCGGCAACGCAGAGAAGACACTTCTACGAGAATACGATAAGTTTTCACAGCGTTTTGAGGAAATGAAGCAGAATGGGGAGCATAAAGAGTGGTTTTTTGCTGGAAAAGTGTACTTCATGCACAAGGTGCTGTTTAAAACTGTCTTCCTGCATATTGCCATAGAAGCGTTGATGTTAATCATTCTGTCAACCGCCTTGATTACGAATTATGAATTTGAAAATAGAACGCATCTTGTAACATACGGCACATCAAGAGGCAGGCGCTTAATGAAGGACAAACTTGTAGCTTCAATAGTGACAGCTGCGTTGCTGACAACCTTTTTACTGGCCGTCACACTTAGCACCTATTTCACATTCTTCGATTATAAGACCCTTTGGGGAACCTCCGTTAATAGTGCTTTTAATTGGGAATATAACTTCCCGAATGTTGCTTGGTGGGACTTGTCAGTCGGCTTATTTTTAGTGGGTGTGATTATCATTGTCTACATTACTATGCTGTTATTTTCAGGTTTGACCTTTGCGCTGACAACCCTTGTGAAAAACAGCTATATCTCGGCTATATTGATGGCGACCTTTTTCGTCCTTGCGTTACTGATACCCGGCTTCATGCCGACATCTTCGATTTTGATATTCATGACAAGCTATAGTTTGTCGATGCTCGTGATGAATATACCCGCATCGTTCATGGGAAGCAGTGGTCTCGTCATGTTCAGAAACTTTGAATGGATGACAGTCATCTGTTGGACGATTATCACGATTGTACTTTGTCTGTTTTCAATGAAATGGTTTAACAAAAAGGATATCCAGTAAGGGGAGAAGGCAATGCGGATTTTTTGGAATGAACTAAAGAAAATCTTGACGTGGAAAATTTTGCTGTTGCTTGTTTTGGTCAATAGTGTACTCTATTTTTTTCTCATACAGTTTCATATTGAGTATTTTCCGAATGGTAGGCCAGCACTTGATTCATATAATATAGGAATTGAAATGATTGAGAAATATGGTACGCAGATGGATGAGGAAGAATTTCTTGATTTTAAGGAAGTATACAATACGCAAGTGAAGGAAGCTGATTTGTATGTACAATCTCAAAAGGAGTTTGCGGCTGCGGGCATTGATACCTATGAACAATTTAGGCGTTTTGACTGGGAGAAGGCATCTGAAGAATTGTCTCAACTCCGTTTTAATGTAATTCACGTGAAACAGATCGACACATTTTGGGAACTTCAAGAGAGGGATCGTCTTATCGAATTTTATGAAATAAAAGATGAGGTGCTAGGCTATGATAACGCTCGACAAATTCAGCGCGTAGAGGAACTGATTGCTGCGAAGACCTATGGGGTTTATCCAGAAGTAGCTATTATGAATTTCAAAGAATTCATTGGCAACGTGGCTATTGCTATCCTAATCAGTGTTGTGTTGGCCATTTCACCAATGATTTTGAGGGATCGTTCACGACAAGTGCTTGCTTTGCAATATACGTCGAAAACTGGCAGAAGCCTCTATAAGACGAAAATCTTTGCCGGACTAATTTCGGCGTTCGTTGTGATGACAGCCTTACTTACCATCTATTTCAGTATCTATTCATCGAATCATACAGCTATGTATTTTGACTTGCCGATTAACTCTTTTATTGGCCATGAATTTTGGTATGATCCGACGTTCTTCCAATATATCTTGTTATGTGTTGCTGCGATTTACGTCATCGGTTTTGTATTCAGCCTATTAGCGATGTCTTTTTCAAGCATTGTGCCCAATAGCATGGCCTTGATTGGTATCCAAATTCCGTTTGTGGTTGGGATAATTATATTGGGAGGACCTTTAATGCGTTATATCCTCTCCATAGGGTATCCACAGTGGTTGGCTCCGATTGCGTATAGTGTAATGGCCGTTGGAAGTCTTCTCTTCATCATAATTCTTTGGAAGCGAGAGCAGAAGCGGGATATCTTATTGTAAGTAAGTTATCACATGGTAAACTGAAGTAAAAGCACGTCACCAGTTGCTAGGTGACGTGCTTTTCTTCATTTCTAAATAAATTTATCCAAAAATAATAATCCAATGCAACTAATCAAGTGAAAATCTTATCTAATCTATTGAAAAGTAAATGAGGGGGTGCCTATATGAGAATAGTACCAGCCTTGGTCAAGAAGGCGAAGAAAGGAGACGGAGAGGCATTTGTGGCGCTCGTACAGCAATATGAAGACGTGTTGTACAGAATTGCGAGTCGAATGCTAAACAATGAGGAGGACGTTGCTGATGCGATGCAGGAGGCAGTACTATCTGCTTATGAACGATTACATACGCTTAAAAATGATGCGTACTTCAATACGTGGATATGTAAAATACTTATTAATCAATGTAACAGTGTATTGAACAAGCACAAGAATTTTTCAACGATTGATATCGACGTGCTACCCGAACAGCGATACGATGATTTTCAGAATCTAGAGTTAGAAGATGCACTTAATAGTTTAACCAAAGACTATAAAATCGCCTTTATCTTATACTACATTGTCGGTTTAAACACAAAAGAAATCGGTGCATTTTTAAAGGAGCCAGAAGGGACCATTAAGTCAAGACTGTCCAGAGGTAAAACGTTGTTGCGAAATCATTACTATAAAGGCGAGGGAGTGTTTGTTCATGAAAACTGACTTCGAAAAAGAAATTGAACAGGTAATGACTGAAGAGAAGGAAATGCCGATGACTGTACGGAGATCGTTGGATAGCGCCTACACTAGTATTCGAACACAATCGAAAAAGAAGAAAAGCCGATTCATTTGGAAGCGGGTCACGGCAGCAGCTTGTGCGCTGTTAATAACAGGTGTTGTGCTGACGAATGAACATGTTATTGCTAGTATTCATGATTTCTTTACCTTTGGCGATAAAGGAATTGAACGGGCTATAAACGAGGGCTTTGTACAAGAAAGTGCGAGTACAGCGACTGATCAGCAGATTGTTATCACACTACAGCGCCATTTTTCAGATGCTAACAAAATAGGGCTTGGTTTTCAATTAGAATTTGAAGATCCGACAATCCTTGCTGATGTGATAAGTGTTTCAATGAATTTTCGATTAAAAAATGGAGATGGCGAGTATATTATAGAATTTATTCCGGATACAAAGCCTTTGAAGGGGAATGGTGGATATGCTTCTGGCCTTGATCATCAAAACCCTTTATTAGATGTGAAAAATGGGGTTGTTCAATATGATGTCATCATGAATTCTAATAAAGGTGAGTTTCCCAATTTAAAAGATGCTGTTGTCGAAGTGGAGGGTATCGTTGGTTTACTTGATCACGAGGGGAAAGATTTCATCAATCGCGATTTGCCGATTATTAAGATTGAAGGTAAATGGGATTTGTCGGTAGCCAATCAGGATATCAGCAATCCGATGCCAATAATCGAATATGACATAGATGACCCATCGTCCATCATTCAAGTTTCTTCTGCCAAGGCAAGTCCAACATCTTTAAATCTCATCTTTTCGGTGGATGAAATATATGCGGATGAGAGCCCATTCTCGCACACGATGAAGATTTTAGATATGGCAGGGAATGAATATCTAACTGATGGATATAATATGACTAGAAAAGATAATCAAACAATTATTTCAGCTAATTTCGAGATAACGTCATATGACAATGCGGAAAAACTAACCTTTGTTATAGAGGGAATTGGAGAAGTAGACTTGCTAAGAAAATAGGTAGGAAAACCGGGAGCCCGAGATATGAATAGGCTTTCGGTTTTTTTTGATTATATAAATGAATAATCGTGTATATAATATAAATATAAAGAACCTCGCTAGTGCAGATATAATTATCTAGCACGCACCTAAGCTAGTTTACAGCACTATATACGTCAGAACAATAACTTAAGAGCGGATCGAAGTAGTCATTTAAGGAAAGGAAAGATCTTGAGAAGAAGGGAGCATAGCGCAACGGATATTGGTCTTGCTATATGGACTGTCGAGGTGTATGATTATTTAAAATATTAGGAGTGTTCAGTGTGAAATTACCTTCGTTTCAGCAGGCTGTTGGCTTTAGTGTTGGTGATACCCTGTCGTTATTTTTGTTAAGAACTCTTCTACATGGAAGAAGCTATTCAAGAGCACTTTATGAGCAATTTAACGCCGAGTTCCCAGGGCGTTCTGTTTCTTATGAGTATGTCGCGCGTATGGCTAATACATTAGAATATGATGACTTTCTTCTTTCACACACAGAAGGACGAAAAAAATACTTTCAAATTACTGAAAATGGGAAAAGGCGGCTTCAGGAATACAATACGATTTATGCGCAGCGATTTAGCGAAGTTTTAGCTGTCATCGATCGATTTTATTATGTTCTTACTAAGAATGGGCTACCCCCACAAGATAATATTGAGCCGCTTCACGAAGACTTTCGTCCGTTTATATCTAAGCTGTTATCTGTCAAAGATGTCGTTCGATTTATGGCTTTACGACTCAGTTTGAACCGTAACTCTTTCTATATGGCTGAGGTTCAGGGCCAATTGAATAGCTTGTTCGGTTGGGCTCCATCCAACGGATACTTGTACAATGTTGCGCGTGAAATGGAAGAAACCAATTTGTTGCTAGGTTTTTGGCCAGACGAAAGAAGAACTGTCCGCAAACTATATAAAACGGGTAACAGTGAGCAATTCTATGAAATCGTAACAACTTCATTGACTGAACGGATTACCCAAGTTCGAAAATACTTGCATTATATTTTAGAATTGGTTTGAATTTCGCATAGTTACTAGTTCAATTAGAGTGGATTATTTAAATCCCTAGGTAAATGGAAATTCTTTATTATTTCGCTAAGGAGATGGAAAAACTATGTCATATACACTGATTTTCGATATGGACGGCACTCTATTCCAAACAGATAAGATCTTGGAATTAGCATTGGAAGAAACCTTTGATTATTTGAGATTGGAGGGCTTATGGGAAAAAACAGCTCCAGTTGAGGAGTACCGCACGATTATGGGAGTGCCTTTGCAGGTTGTCTGGGAAACTCTACTGCCTGATCATCCGAATGATATACGTGCCAAAGTAAATGTCATTTTTTTAGAGATACTGATTGAAAACATCCGGGCAGGTAAGGGGGCATTATATCCAAACGTGGAGAAAGTCCTGGACTATCTGACAACAAAAAGTTATTCATTATTTATCGCCAGCAATGGGCTACCAGAATACCTAGCAGCAATCGTCGACTATTACAAGTTAGATAGATGGATTAAGGAAACATTTAGTATCCAACAAATTGAATCGCAAAACAAATCCGATTTGGTTCGTACAATTATCGAAAAGTATGATGTTGAAAAAGGTGCTGTCATTGGAGATCGATTATCTGATATTCAAGCGGCGAAAGACAATTACTTGCTAGCAATTGGGTGTAATTTTGATTTTGCTCAACAAGATGAGTTAGCACAAGCTGATGAAGTTATTGATGACTTAACACAATTAAAAGATCTTGTAGCAACATTACAATTATGACAGGAGTGGTAGTATGAAAATCAGACGTTTAACCCCACTAAATGCCGAAACTTATCTAGCCCTTAGATTGGAGGCATTACAAAATAATCCCGAAGCATTCGGCTCAAGTTATGAAGAAGAGAAAGACCAACCCATTGAAAAGTATATACATAGGTTCCAATCCAGCGACTCCATCACTTTAGGTGCTTTTGTAGATACCCAGCTGGTAGGAGTGGTTACGCTGTTTAGAGAAAACTTGGCTAAACTTCACCACCGTGCAAATATTATCGCCATGTATGTTTCTCCGACACAACGCGGTTTAGGGATTGGTAAGTCCCTGTTGGTAGAAGCCATTCAGCAGGCAAATGATTGGGCAGGCGTGGAACAAGTTTATTTAACAGTGGTCACAACAAACACACCCGCGAAAAAACTATATGCTTCACTAGGTTTTGAAGTCTTTGGCACCGAGAAAAGAGCTTTAAAAGTGGGAGAAACTTACTTTGATGAAGAACATATGGTGTTGTTTTTATGAAACTTCAATACTGTCCATTACTAAACAACCTATCAATTAAATAAGTTCTTTTGATTATTAATACTAAATCTCAAGATTAGAATTATGGGGGCCGACATCAATGATAAAAGAAGTAAATCAGGCAATTGAATTGCGGAAAGTCGGTAAGCATAAGGAATCGAATGAAATACTAGTAAAACTGGTAAATACGTTTCCAGGAGATGCAGTCATTCACTACCAATGCGTATGGAGTTTTGAAGTGTTAGGGGAAGAATCGCAAGCAGTGCTCCTTTATGAGAAGGCCATTCAATTAGGGTTGTCAGGAAAGGAATTAGAAGAAGCTTTATTGGGCTTGGGGAGTTCATATAGAGCATTGGGTAATTATGAATAATCGAAAGAACTATTTCTGAAAGGAATAGACCTATTTCCAAGCAATCGAGCTTTTCAAGTATTCTATTCGATGACGCTCTATAATTTGAAAGAGCATCATCACGCCATGGAATTACTGCTTAACTGCTTGGCCGACACGACGGCAGATCAGGAGATTTTAAGTTATAAGAAAGCCATTCACTTTTATTCAGATAAACTAGATGATACTTGGCGTTAATGGTCTATTATTTGGTTCCGCCAATTAATTTACGATAACTTGGGAGGTGAAATATTGGAAATCCTCATGATTGCAGGGTTTTATCTAAATCCGATTTTAGCTATCGTATTTTGTTTGAATTTAGTAGCCATTATTAAGAAGATTAGCGCAGATAATAAAAGTAACACATCAAAAAACACCTTTTGGCTGACTATTTCATTTATGTACATCGTTTGGTCAATAACAACAGCTGCTTTATTCGCTTATTAAAGTAGTTGTTGTTCAACAGGAAGACTGTAAAAAGAGGAGGAATCCGCTTGGACAGAATCAATCGGCTAAAACAAGCCATTACCCAATTAAGCGATTCAGAGGCCAAGTCATTGCTTTTTCAACTGTTTTCACAAGCTGAAACGAATGAATCTGCGGAATTTGTCAAGGAGTTACGAGAAGTGAAGCATTCGCTTATGGCCGTACCACCTACTAGCCATGCACAAACGGTACATATTGTCTTTGGCGATTCGACAGCTGGTAACTTACAAATTGCATTTCACGACACTGCTTATAAAGAAACGGAAGTGGTCCTTGTTTTACCGGATATATTATCGATTGGCCCTGTGAAGGACTTGCATACGAAAGAGGGGATTCAAGCTCGCTTTCAGTGGTTGAAAGATCGATTCCAAGATGAAATCAATGAACGTGATGCGTACATGCGTGGGATGATGGAAGCTATCGAAAGAATCAAAGCGATTCCACCTCATCAAGATATTGTGATTTGGACAGGCAACAATGCCAACGAACAAACGGGATTACGTCTTGTCCTCGCATTGCTGAAGGACAAATGGAACACCATTTTCATCCTCAATACCTTTACTGCTTTTCATGAAATTTATATCTATCCTGCTTTGGCAGAAGAGAACTATCCGAAAACGTCAAGTGAACTTTCTTCTGATGAATTAGTCCTCTTTTACGACCAATACGATATGCGACCTATACGGAAGGCAAAGCGAGAATCGTTATGCAAGGAAGGATGGAATATGTTGCTCGAAGAAGGCAGGAGCATGTTATCCGACGAACCACACCTCATTCGTACATGGCAAGATCATGAGCTCTGGCATAATAGCCATATAGATTGTGATGACGATTTCATCATCGCTTGTGCAAAGAGGATGCATATGGAAGAAGGCATGTCCGATTTTATCAAAGCGGCGCGTGTTGTTGGGGAAGTATATGGCCAAATGGAGCAATACAGGGGGACCGAATGGATTGAGTACCGTCTTCGCTGCTTAATCGAGCGGGGGATCTTTACGTATGAAGGGGACCTGAAGGCCATGCGGCTGTATCAAGTTAAGCTAAATCCTTGAGTGGAGGACGAAAAATTTGCTAGCTAAGTGTATTGCGTTTCATGAATTCGGGATGCCGGAAGATGTGTTACGTATTGAGGATAAAATCATCCTACCTCCTACGGAAGGTGAGATTCTTGTCAGAATGAAGATGCGTCCTATTAATCCATCTGATTTAATCCCTATTAAGGGGGCGTATTCTCATCGTATTTCTTTGCCAGGCATTCCTGGTTACGAGGGTGTTGGGATTGTAGAAGACGTGGGGGCAGGTGTTTCCCAAGCTCTCTTAGGACGACGCGTTCTACCCTTGCGTGGGGAAGGGACTTGGCAGGAATTTATGAAAGTATCGTCGGATTTGGTGGTTCCTGTACCAAATGCAATCGATGATTGTACAGCGGCACAACTGTATATTAACCCGTTAACCGCTTGGCTTATTTGTACCGAAGAATTAAGGCTGAAACCAGGCGATACATTACTGGTCAATGCATGTGGCTCCGCAATTGGCCGCATTTTTGCGCAGTTAGCTAAAATTCTTGGCTTTCGATTGATTGCCGTAACTCGAAATAACGCCTATACAGAAGAGTTACTTCAACTTGGAGCTGCACATGTCATAAATACATCAGAAACCTCGTTACATGAAGCAATTATGGAGTTAACGAACGGCAACGGCGCAACAGCCGCCATCGATTCGGTTGGTGGATCAGAAGGGACAGCACTAGCATTTTGTCTTCGTTCCAATAGTATTCTAGTGACTATTGGACTTTTGTCCGGAATCACCGTAAATTGGATGAAAATTTCAAATAAGAGAAAGGTGAATATAAAGTTATTTCATCTAAGGCATTGGAATCAACGCGTCTCTATACAAACATGGCAAGCATCCTTTGATATTTTACTAGATCTATTACTAAACGAAAGACTACAGTTAATGAAACCTGATTCTACATATGACTTATTAGCTATTAAAGAGGCAGTATTGACGGCTAGTTCATTAAGGAATAATAAGGGCAAGGTTCTATTAACGAGTCTGTAGGTAGTATTATCCCGGTGACACTGAGTGTGTCTAAAATCTTGACGTAGGTCCAATAATTTATTTTGAAGTTGTTATTTATTTTTGTTAAGAGATTCCCAGAAATACGAACTACTTTTGTGTTGGGGAATTCTCTTTTCTACTTGAATCTTAAATTTTTTTGATTTATAATTTACCTAACGATAGGTAGAAAAAGTGGAGGGTGATTTTTTGTCCAATAATACAAAAGAAGCTATTATAAATGCTGCTTATATTTTAATCGCAGAGCAGGGAATTCAAAAAGCCAGTTTTGCACAGATCGCAAAAGCAGTGGGCATCTCAAAGCCATCAATTTACTATTACTTCGAGTCAAAGGATGATCTAATCAAACAATTATTTGATTACTTCTGCACAGAAATTCAATTCAACAATTACTTTCGTATAGAAGATTTTACGGCCGAAAACTTTGTAGATAAATTAGTCAACATTGGTGTGCAGATGATTCAGGACCAAAAACAAGATCCTTACTACGATAATGTAATGAAAGAGTTTTTGTCCCTTGCGGCAAGAGATAAATATTATTATGATAATTTACTGGAAATTCAGTCATTCTATTTAAAGGGATTTGTGGAATTGCTTAAAAAGGCCTCATCTCTTTCAGTAATTACAGGGGATGCCGTTGAAGAGAAAGCCCATATTTTAGCATTAGTTCTAGATAATATCGGGAATCTAATAATGGAAAATGAAACAATCAATTACAAAGGTATTTGGATAACAGCGGTTAAGCTAGTATTTACGAAGGATGATTTAAATGGTTAAAGTTGCAGAACGAACAATTGGTATTGATGTTGCTCGATCACTTGCAATGTTTGGAATGCTAATTATAAATTATTCAGTTATTACTGGAGCAGAAGGGAAGGGGCCATCTTGGCTAATTAAGTTAACTTCCCTAATTGAAGGTCGTGCTTCTGCTCTATTTGTTATATTAGCTGGTATTGGGATCGCTTTGATGACTAAACGAGCACGAGAAGGAAACAACCAAAAACAACTTCAAAAAGCACGCCAATCCATTTGTAAACGTGCATTATTGCTCTTTGTTCTCGGTATGGGGCTGTATACAATTGGATGGACTGGTGACATTTTACATTATTACGGGATTTACCTTTTCTTGCTAGCTTTCTTTATTGGTTTAAAAAAACGAACGAATTTAATTATTGCTGGCGTTGTTATTTTAGTTGCTCAAGTCATTCAGCTAACCAATGACATGTTTACAGGATGGCACCCAAATGCTCTGTATATGGAGTACATAGATTTTTGGTCAATAAGTGGTTTTATCCGTAACCTCTTCATCAATGGATATCATCCAATCTTCCCATGGTTTGCTTTTATTCTTATTGGGTTTGTCATTGGCTGCTATTCTTTGAAAGATTCACGTATTCTAAGAAACCTTCTTGCAATTGGTTTTACATTACTTGTCATTGTGGAGGGCGCTTCTGTTTTATTAACAAAACTATTAACTCCTGTACTCACAGGTGATGTTGCACAGTTTTTATTTAGCACGGGACCTATTTTACCGAGTATATTGTATATGCTTTCTGCTATAGGTTCTTCATTAATTATTCTAGTAATAATTCTAATGGTTACCCGAAAAGCGGATAGTTATTGGATATGGAAGGTTTTCGTACCATCTGGACAAATGACTTTAACGCACTATATTGGACATATAGTAATTGGGTTATCAATTTTAGAACTTCTAGGTCGAATGGAAAATCAGCAACTCCTGTTTATTTATATTTTTAGTGTTGGTTTCTATGTTAGTTCTGTAATTTTTAGTGTTTTATGGAAATTTAAATTTGATCGAGGACCGATTGAATGGCTGGTACGAAAGCTTACTTAAGAGGACATTTAAAATAGGCGTAATTTGATTCGGGGCATACTTTAAACCACATGGAAACAGCTATTATCAATCACTTATTTTGAATAGAATCGATACGTTAGTTCAATTGACTCTTCTCAGTACATAGAATGACAGGTGGCCAGAATACACCGGCGAGAGAAACTAATTGAACTGGGAGTGGTGGTAAAAGGTGAGGATTCAACTTGTGTTTGAAGAGTGTGATTTACTGTTGAAAATTTCTGGTTGGACAGCAGTTTTAACTCAGCGAAGGAATATCAAAATACCTTATACTTCAATCGAAAATGTGCAAGTTGGACATTTTAAGTATCCTTGGACAGCAATAAAAAAGACAGGCATTGCTACGTCTAGCTACAAAGCTGGACTTTTCATCATTGATGGAGATAAGTATTTCTTATCCTTTAATGATGCCGATAATGTAGTTACCCTTGACTTAAAAGGATTTGAATTTGATAAAATCGTAATTGAAATTGAAGATCGAAAACAATTAGCGAACGAGCTATTAACACGTTGTTCTTCGATTAAATCGGTACAAACTAATCTATAGAATATATCAAAGGACCCTAAACGAAAGGGTCCCTTTTCTTTTTTACCAATTATTACTAAACAGTACTAAATATACTCTCCAAACCCCTCTGATTTCCACGAATGAATGGCATGACGCTCTTTTTCAAATACTTTCTCTAAGTAAATCATCGTCGTTTCGATCTTCTCATGCCCCAGAGAACGCATAATATCATAAATGTCAACACCATTTAGCTTAGAAATAATCGCGAAAGCATGGCGGAAGACGTGTGGGGTGATGATCATCGTCCGATCCGATAACTTCAGTTGTACTAGCCGGGTAATCTCCTTTTTCACATATTGCGATAAATACGATGGGGAATAAGCACGCCCCGTATTTGTTGTGAACAGCGGATCGTCCAGCTGGGCTTGTCCGATTGGTAAGAGACCGCGAGCTTGACGGAAGTTGTGAATACTATGAACTACTTTCTCTTTTAGCGGAACATGCCGCCTCTTATTTCCTTTCCCCAATACATCTAAATAATAGCCGCCCTGGATGGCATCTACCTTCAAATCTTTTACCTGTAAGATACAAAACTCTTCATTTCGAATGCCGGTTGTTGTAAGGACATGAATAATCGTAAACATGATAGGCTGCTGCATGTCTCGAAACGCATTTAGAAGCGTCACGACATCTACTGGCCCTAAATCTCGATTCGGCCGATCATCTTTACGAACAGTGGCTATTCGAAGTCCTTCGTGAATCGGTTGCTGAATATAGCCCACCTTATGCAGAAATGCAAAAAAAGCTTTGAGTATCGTTGTTTTCCGTTCAAGCGTTGCCGGAGAGTATGCTCCTTTTCTGATAACGTGCGGACTATCAGTCGCTAACCACTCCTGATACCTTCTTAAATGACGCGATTGAAGCGATTTAAACAGAGAACCTTCTATTATATAGGCAACATCTACATCAATCTCTGCACTGTATGTAAAGAGCTGCTCGATGAAAAGTAAAAGCTCGCGTTCGTACTCTCGGACTGTTCTTTCCGACCTGTCATTTTCTTGATTCAAATGGCGACGTTCGTAAAGATACCATTTCATCATGTCGGCATCGGTAAAATCATGAAAAGCGGGTTGTCCATTTTTTTCGGCCTGATCTAAAGAAAATTGGAGGGTGTGAAGTGTAGTTACATTTCGCAATTCATTTTTTAATTCAGTTATTTGGAATTGATTGTTTTTAGTGATTAGAAATGTCATAAATAACCCACCTTTTTCAAAATCATAAATACTATAGGATACTCTCTTTATAAATACGATCCACAATCACAGGTATGCATTCAATATTATTCAATAAATCCATTTTACCATAACTTTAATAGAATATAAAAAAAGCTTCCATTTGTTTATGTATACTCTAAATAACGTATAGTAGAATTTTGTTCTGACACATAGTCTATCAGCTATTTAATTTTACCTATCTTATATTATTTGAAAGTCAATCAATATTCGCATATACTTAATCAATAGTCATTTTAAATCGTACTATTAATATACTTGCTACTAAAATTCACTCAATAGATATAAAACATCTGCTATACAATTAATCACCTACGGAAATTCTATCAATAAATTCTATGCATTTTTTCATTTATTATATAAATAGCAACAAAACAGGAGGGATTACATTGAAAGATTGGTATACCAGACTAGAAGTAGCAGAACTACTTGGCATTTCAAAGGCGACTGTCTATCATTACGCCAAACAAAAGAAAATCATCAAGATTGAAGATCCGCATCGCCTCATACGTGAAGCTAGGTATCAAAAGGAGGAAGTGGATGCACTTGCAGAAGAAAGGAAACGGCATCAGCCAACAGGGGTACGGCCTTCCGAACTCGCGAAACAATTAGGTGTGACGACACAGCGTATTTATGCTCTTATTAAAGAAACTGATTTACCCGTGGATGAATTGCCGGTGGGAGATGAGCGAACGATTTACTCCATTCCAGATGAAACTGCCGACTGGATCCGACAAGAAATCGAACGGACTGCATCTACCCGTGGGACGCGGGTGGAGTTTTATGATGCTAAATTTGATATTGCCCTTTATCAGTGTTTCCGCACCCAACAGGGACAAGATATACGTGTGTTGCGTAATGACAACCTGGAATGGGGATTCTATTTGCAATCACGCACATGGATACCTTATGCAGATGGTATTAACGTCTTTCAATACGAGGCGGCGTATCCGATTCATCAACCGAATACCAGCGTAAGGGGCTATACAGATTTTTCATTGCCAAAGGATTTGCAGGAATCATTCGATTTTCTCGATTTTGTGTATCAAGTATGGGGAATTGAAAATATTCGGATCCGTGAACAAGATATGCACATTGATTTATCGATAAAAAGTGGGGGTGTACCACTAGCCATTCCTGTTCCGGAAGCGTTTACAGAAAGTATGATTAAGAAGTTGCTTGTCTTAGGGGATGTCGTAATGGAAGAAGGTTCGTGGACGCTAATCAGTGGTTACAGACGCACGACATTTGATTTACCAAACAATCTGCTGGATGAATTGCAGGCAATTTCGAAAGCAAATAATCTGTCGATGAGTGAGTATGTCGAGCTTGCGGTGCGTGAGAAGATGGAGAGTAAATAGAATAACAATTAAAAGATTGAATGGCGCGTATAGGTGACCCATTCAATCTTTTTTCAATCCTGAAAAAGATAAACGCATTTTCATATCGCACATAAATACCTTCTTAGTCACCATAAAAGGAACATGATCTTAATATAGTCGTTGTTGATGCTGGTGCTGACAAGGCGGAAAGCCATTGATATCCTGAATTATATGAAAATCATATTGTTTTAAAGCAAATTGTGCTTTATATAAATATTCAATCACATGGAGCTTCCCATTTGATGTACCGCATAAAACCCCTGAAGTTCCTTGCCCGTTTGTCAATGAAACCCCTACAGGCTGCCCAATTAAATACGCAACTTTTTGATGCCAAGGCATAGTCATCACTCCTTCACATACATCCTATTCACAACAAGGTTTTCAAGTGCCTGTCTAGATGAATAGAACAAACTAGAGCTGGATTTCTAAAAAACAGAGGGGAAGTCTCCTTTTATTATCCATCTATTCATTGTATACTATAAAGATTCTGACTATGTGGAATACACGAATAGGAAATACCAGATACAGAAGGAAGTGATCAGGGTGTGTCTGATTTTAACAAAAGAACTGGCCGAAAGCATTGAGCAATCAGAAATAGACGCTTTACATTCACGGTTGACGGCTATACAAACGATTGAAGGGAACCCCATGGGCGTTGACATACAGCGGTTTGGTAATGCCACTGCATTTTCTGTGAAAAACATACCAGGTCCATCCTTTAACACCGTTAAAGGGTTAAGTGATGGAGATGAATTGTTCGTTGACCAACTTATCGAGCATTACATTGCTAGAGAGATTCCTTTGCGTTTTGAGTTGACACCTGCAAATGTCTCATCAGACTTGCTTCTGCATCTTAATAGGGCAGGATTTTATCAATCTGATTTCCATACGACTTTGTATACTTCATTGATTCAAAAGCCAGCAGTAGTGGATGAAAAAATTACTATCCGCGAGTTGGAAGCCCATGAATTTGATTTATTTGCAGAAATTTATGCAAATGGTTTTCAAATGCCTGCATTTTTGCAGAGCGGAATCGCTCAAAATAATGCAATCCTACATGACAATGACCACTGGAATTTTTACCTTGCGAGTGTGAACGATGAACCTGCAGGTATCGGTGTGTTATTCGTGAAAGACGGGACAGCTGCGCTTGCGGCGGCAGCTACTGTTCCACATCTTCGGAATAAAGGCGTACAAAATGCTTTGATTCAAGAACGCATTCGTCGTGCAAAAACACTAAACAGCAAGCTAATTGTGGGACAAGCCAGATTTGGTTCTGTTAGTCAACATAATATGGAGAGAGCGGGATTGAAAATTGCCTATACGAAGGCTATCTGGGTACAACAGTAATGTTATTGAACAGACAAGGGGAGATTATATGTTTACCTATCAAATCGATGAGAAGACAAAATTGAAGATGCTAACGCTACAAGATACGGAACCATTATTTTTGTTAACCGATCAATCTAGAGAACGTTTGAAAGAGTGGCTGCCATTCATTGATTATACAAAGACCTCGGCTGACACAGCAGCATTTATAACAACGACTATGAAACAATTTAGTGATAATAATGGATTTCAGGCAGGTATTTGGTATGAAGGTAAGCTTGCGGGTGTCATAGGGTTTCACAAGATTGATTGGAACAACAGGTCGACAAGTATAGGTTATTGGTTAGGTAAGGGCTTTGAAGGTTCGGGGTTAATGACCCAATCGGTTAAAGCATTTGTCAATCATGCCATTGTTGAGCTAGGTTTAAACCGCGTGGAAATCCGAGCAGCTGTAGAAAACAAGAAGAGCAGGGCAATTCCAAAGAGATTAGGTTTTACAGAGGAAGGCTGTATTCGCCAGGCTGAATGGCTATATGATCATTACGTGGATCATGTTGTGTACGGCATGTTAGCAGAGGATTGGAAGAAGTGATTAAACTCACTAGGACTGGAAGTGTATTATGGCAATAAAAAAAAAACAATATTTCTCTTGGTAGGGTGTTTAGTTCTTTTCTTCGCTTTAACCTTTATTCAAAAAGATCATATTCTGGATGAAAAATCTGTAACTAATACGTCTATTATAGAAAATGAAATTCTTGCTATTGAAGTCGATGAGGAGACTAATGCACTTAGCCTATGTGACTCACAAGGTTTTGCATTTTCAATTCCTTTTAGCTCTATTCCAATATATGAAGACTATTTACAAGAACAAAGTGATCGAAAAGTTGAAATCGAGCGAACGTCCTTCGAACTTTTACCTTTTAACAGTTCCGATGGCGGTAAGTATGGGGTCCTCACATACAATTGCGGCGTCAAATTATGCTCCTCTCTACTAGTTAAGTTATCAAACACGTTTACAAGTATCGAATTAGGTTATGGCATGCTGATGGACATGAAGCAATCGCCTACCTTAAAGAGTGCAGTATTTCGCTATGGAGTTAATGAAGGTAACGTAGTACTTAGAAATAACATGATTCCTGTTAATTTGGAAAAAATGGTATTGTTAAATCCAGTGAGTAAAGAGTTATCCAACGAGTACATAGAGTATGCTACTTGGCCCATCACAGAATATAAATGGATTAGTGAACAGAAAATATCCATGCGTGTTGCCGATGTTCAGGACTCTGAGTATGATTCACTTTTAACATGGTCTAGCGGTTCAAAGAAAACTAAGGAAATAGAGATAGAACTAGTGGAATGAAATGATTGATAATTCTGATATAACCATAGGGGGATTTTTACATGAAAATTGTACAAGCAACAATTAACGACCTAGATGCACTAACCGAGCTTTTTGACTTGTACAGACTATTTTATGAGCAACAATCTGATACCAGCGGCGCCAGAGCGTTTATGAACGAAAGGTTAAGTAACGGAGAGTCGGTTGTTTTTATGGCTCTCGATAACAATGAAGCAACCGGCTTTGTTCAACTCTATCCGTCGTTTTCATCTGTCAGTATGAAGCGGACATGGGTGCTAAATGACTTGTATGTAAAAGAAAAGGCTCGTGGCAAAGGATTTGGCGAGAAATTAATACGAGAAGCGATTGCGTTTGCAGAGGGAACAGAGGCAAAAGGAGTACTACTTGAAACAGGGAAAGAAAATGTTGGAGCACAAAGACTTTATGAGAAGATAGGCTTTATCAAAGAAACGAATCATTTTTACTTTTTTAGTGTTTAATGATAGATGTGTGGAGGTTGTAACGTGACTGGAATGTACGTCTTAAAGAAATTTGGTTATGGTGTAATGGAGGAGCCGAAAAGCATCTATCCTTTTTCGCCGGTTTATCATGTAAAAGGTGAACGCAATGATGTAATCGTTAAGAAAACACAACACCCCATTGAACGGGCGCAACAATTGATGAAGTACTCGACTTTTTTAAAGGGAAACGGTGTTTCTATCGTAACACCGACACAATTATCGTTGGATAACCCTCAAACGATTGGTGATGATACATACGTTGTTTATCCTTTTATCGAAGGAATAACCTACTCGGGTAAAGATACAGAAATTATTGCGGCGGGTGAACTATTAGGAAAAATACACGCCCTTTCGCCTATCGAAAATACATTTAAGATGGAAAAATACGATGTGTTTGATTTCGATTTAGAAGAAGTAGCGGAAAGCGTCGGAAAAATAGAAGAGAATGCAGCGCGCCATCATTTTGAATTGGATAATATCTGGCTGGAAAAGAAGCTTCAACAAGTAGTGTCTAGGCAAGAAGAATTGAAAAATTGTGGGTTACCAACAATAACAACTCCGCATGATTTCAAGGCGAATAACTTAATTTATACGCCAGAGCCGTATCTAATTGATCCGGATAATGCGACATGGATTCCACGAATCTTCGATTTAGCATTGGCATTACTTCTATTTCATAATGAATTAACAACAGCTCCAGATGCACCATTTACACCTGCACAATGGCAATTATTCCTGCAAGGCTATTTGAAATCGGTGACGTTCACAGATATCGAATATTCTTATTGGCAAAAAGCAGTGGAGCATGTCTTTTTGGATGAAGTCATGTGGCTGATAGCCGATGTTGAAGAAGATTGGGAAAACCCATCACAACGGATTCTTTTTGAAGCCCTGCTCAAGATTCTGTCCGACCCATCAGGCTATGAAATCCATTGCTAAATGTAACTTATACTACCATACGGCGGCTATGAGGGGATGGGACTAGTGAATAATGTGAAGTTACGTGCCTTATGGATCGTCCCTAATGTGATTGGCTATTTGTTTCTAGTCGGGCTATCCGTCTGAGTTATACGAAATAGCGAAGAATTACACGCAATCGGCAGTTTATCGATTAATGTTTTTTTATAATATTGACATGCTAAGTATTGCTCTTCGGTAGCTATCGCATTTGGACCTGGATCAAAACAGGAAGAATGTAAGTAACCCTTATTAGGTTTAGGTAATAGTAGGTGATTTGTATATGAAAGAAAGTGATTGACTTTAGAGGAGAAATCCATTAAAGTCAATCATTTTTTTGTTGAATATACTACAGTATGCACATACTATTCAGGAACTTAAGAAAGCGAGGGAATTCCACATATGAAGATCGTTGAGATATACGAAAAGTATTTAAGGGGAGAAAAATTTAAAAGCATGAGTGAAATAAAACTTGGAGAACTGCCAGTTAAACAGCCAGCCGATTTGGTAGGAACATCGCCGATTATGCAAGAGCTTGCCAAAAAGCACTCCAAATTTTTTAAGTCCATATAAAAAAAGACTTCCCGCTTTCGTACAACAGCAGGGAAGTCTAGTTACTTTTTTGGAAACTCGTAATTCTTTTTACTAATGGATCCGTTTTACTTACCTGAATAGGTTTTACCATTGGTCTTATGCCTACATTATTTACACTCGCGCTCTCAGCGTTTTGACTAGCGCTTAATTGGCTTAACTTTCTAGCTGCGCGTTCTTTAACATCTTCAGTATTAATTGGAGCTTTTACTCTTACCATATAAATCACTCCTTTCTACCATAATACATGAAACACCTACTATTGGTCAAGATAGATACCCATTCTATTCGGAGGTTGTCAAGGTAACCATGTACTCGATATTCTCTATATTTTTAGCGATTGTTTGATGTAAAACTTCAAAAAGATATTTATCTAAAATATCAAAGGAATACGTATAGCTACTAATAAGTGTAATATATTCATCGTTATTATAATTAAAATAGAACACAAGGTAGTTCTTCTTGAATAAATTATCGTCATTAATTTTATTTCTAACAACAGACTCCCTGGTTTCTTTGGATTCTTCAATTAGATCATTAAGTTCTTCAGGAAAGGTAACAGGATTACATATTTCATAAGAAAATGCAGCAAAAAGGGGATGACTATTGTATTCCAACTGTATCTCTGAAAGGAAAAACGCCAATACTTCCCCGTAATCAATAGAAGAATCAATTAAAAAATCTAACGTTCTTCCAGATGCATCATCGCCAGTTAAGTATGCCATTAATTGTGCTTTAGTCCCACTGATTTCAACTGTTTCAATTGCCGCCTTCTCAATATCATCTACTTCGAATTCTAAATTAAAAAACCTGAATCTCTTCAAACGTTTAAAGGCAACAGGGATTATTAAAAACAACACCATCCAAATAAAAAGTAAAAAAAGTCCCCTAAAAATAATTTTATTAAAATCAGATTCAACGAAAGGCTTAACGATAATAGCGAAAGCAGTTTCCTGTTTATCTACGGGGGTCACCATCTCGTCCGACTGTAAAATGAAAGCTTTGGGATTTTCTTTAAACGTTTCAATCCCAATTAGTAAAGAAGCAACAATCATCCAAGTTAAAACTAGAATAATACCTGCAGTATATAGATAGGGGATAACGAAATTAACCCATTGAAAAAATGATCTATTTTCCTGACTATTGGTAGACTGCTGCATATTATCCCTCCTGAATTTCCTTATATATCTAGTTTATAGAATTTGATATTGTTTGTACAGTGAAAAGTATTCTAACTTTTCAGTACTTTAATCGGTGATATTATAGCAATTCGCTTTATGTAGGGGGACCTCGGAATATTCGTTCTCCTGTTTAGATTGTAGGGTGAAATTACAAAAAGTGCTCAAACCAATAATAGGTTGAGCACTTTTTGTACATGATTTAAATGAATATCTATCAAAAGCGGTCGTTCAATATATGTGTTTCACCATGACTTTTTCATTATTTATATCTAATTCGCCATTAAAATGAAAGTCGAATTTTTTATATAAGGAGACAGCAGCTTGATTGTCCTCAAATACACTTAAATAAATCTGTTGACATGAATAATCCTGCACTAACTTTTCAATTAATGCTTGTAACATGATTTTTCCATATCCAACACCTTGATAATTCGCGTCAATGAGAAAGCGATCTAACCAAGCTCGTCCACTCCCGGTTTCATCGATAAAATACCCGTACATCGCGAAACCTACTAACTCCTTGTTCGAATAAAGGCCAACAGGTTTATACTGCGTGTACTCCTTAGCCTCATCTAAACATTGCCCTGTTGTTTCTATAAAGTTGGTTTGGGAGGCGGAAACACTTAGCCCTAAAATCTCTTCTTCATTGTCTTGTGTAACGTCATGAATGGATATACTCATGACTATCAAATCCTTTCTATTCTGTACCAATTGATTTCGGTAATGGTATAATTACATCCTAAAGTATACGGTTACCATACAGTCAAGGAGGTACACTCAAATGAGTCATAAATTGCATAAGTATTTTACGACAGGTGAATTCGCTAAATTATGTAACGTAAAAAAACAAACGTTATTCCACTATGATGATATCGGTCTTCTCTCTCCCGAAATTAAAAATGACAAAGGCTATCG
Organism: Sporosarcina sp. NPDC096371; assembly: GCF_044762865.1. Taxonomy (NCBI): domain Bacteria; kingdom Bacillati; phylum Bacillota; class Bacilli; order Caryophanales; family Caryophanaceae; genus Sporosarcina; species Sporosarcina sp. NPDC096371. The sequence goes on along the minus strand of NZ_JBIWFE010000006.1, from coordinate 142,885 downwards.
GTACTACTCTTACCATCAATTTGATGTTTTTTCCGTTATCCAACTATTAAAAGAAGTCAATATGCCATTGCAAGACATTAAACTATTTCTGAATAATAAAACCCCGGTAGAATTAATTGAGCTTTTGAAGAACAAATCGAATGAAATCGAAATGAAAATTAATAACTTGAACAGAATACAAAAAATCATCAATACGAAGATTGATGGAACAGAACGTGCTTTAACAATCGACCATTCTCAAATTACGCTACAGGAACATGAGGAGGAACGGCTGTTTCTTAGCAGCTCCATTTTGGATTGTTCAGATAAGGGGTTTCTAAAGTCAGTTTCTACATTTATTGAATCTGTACATGACAATCAATTGGATTTAGGTTACCCCATTGGAGCGATGGTTAGTAAAGAACAAGTTGAGCAGAGGGACTATGAAAACTATTCTTATCTCTTTACGAAGATGGAGGATAAGGCCCAGCAGATGGATTGTTATGTAAAGCCAAAAGGTCTGTACGTTGTGGCTTATCATAAAGGAAGCGAAGACCATATTGATCAAACATTCGAGAAAATGTTGGACTTTATCAGCAATCAGAATTTAACGCTTACCGACTACACGTATGAGGAATATGTGCTGGATGAAATATCAGTAAGTAGCAACGATGAGTATGTCACGGAAATTATGATGCATGTTGAACGTGTATGGACTAATTGAGAGTGTTAGATATTTCAGTAGCAAGTATTCTGTAACCTTTATCAGAAGGAAGCGTCGAATCTGCTAAAGGGGGAATGCCAACTTATGAAGGGATATCTAAACTTGCTTTTAATTGTCTGCTTAACTTTGGTCGGTTGTAACGCAAAAGATAATACAGATAAAGGACAGTTTGATATAAATGGCCTTATTATAGAAATCGATATGTCCGAAAACCGTCTGTTGGTGGATGATCCAGATAAGGGTCTCATTTGGTTGAACTTGCCTGATCACGAGGACATCAAAACATATGAAACTGGCCAAGAGGTTGTCGTTTTGATAGATGGCGGCATTGAAGAATCATCGCCTGCTCAAGCTACAGCGCTCAATATTGAAATTCTGGGGTCTGTGGGTCTTTCGTTGCAGAAATTCGACTTTAGCAATCATGCGTTTCCGCCTAATCTAGCTGGATTTGTTGACATTGATGGCTCACGCTATGATTTGGCAGCGGGTGGATTTAGATGGACAAAGGGAAACCAAACAGCTATGACAGATGCCGCCGGTCCAACACAAATTGCAGAAAACTTTGAAGCCGTTGTTGTAGAAGCGAATAGCAAAGCCAAAATCGTGATTGAGCAAAACCCTACCTTAAGCGTTTATGCATGGGATACTGAGCGAGAGGCTGTCGCTGCAGAAGAGGGGCTTATTTCATTACCATCCACGAGTGGCCGCTATATCTATGAAGTAGTCGCAGAATGGGCCAATGGTGAAGTCTCGTATACATTTGTTGTAGAACTGAAATAATCATGTTTTGGGGCCATTCAATATTAACCCATTGAATGGTTTTCTTTATTAAAAAAAAGAATTTGGTTTCCATGGAACTTTTAAGCCACCTCAATACTCTAATTGCAAAAGAGATAGATAGAAAGGGGAGACTGGCGTTTGTGATGACATCGATTATATTGAAGAAGATTAAAAAGCAAGATATGAATGCCGTGTTGGATTGGTTTGATGCAAGACAATCGAAGTTTTATAAAATCGGTTGGGCTTATTTGAAAAATCATCATGACGTGGAGGATATTTTTCATAACACGATCCTAAAGGTGCATGACAACATTGGTCAATTGAAAGAGGATAAGTATTTTGAAACGTGGGTAACGTCGATATTTATCAATGAATGTCGGGCGGTTTATCGAAAAAGAGAAAAACAAGTGGCGGCTAACCAGCCCGAATTGAGTCACCTTGACAATAAATTAGAAGTACTGGAAGACCTGGATCTGCTTGAGGAAATACATAAGGAAGTAATTATTTTAAAATACCTGCAAGGATTTTCCCAAAAAGAAATTGCAGGCATACTCGACTTGCCAGTGGGAACCGTAAAATCCCGGTTATATAGGGGCCTTACAATGCTTAGACAACTAATCGAAGGTGGTGGAGCCGATGGATTGTAAAGAATGTCAAGAACGCCTGGTAGAGTATGTAGATAGAACAGTGGATGAAGCGGCAAGGCAAGACATTGAACAACATATCATTACCTGTGAAAGTTGTACGCAAGAACTGGCGAATTTTGAACAGATCATAGCTGACCTAGCGGCTGAGAATGATGCCATTCAAGTACCTGACAATTTTATGGACATTGTTCGGTTGGCCGTTACTCAAACGCAAACGAGTAAGCCGAGGCACTATAAACACCGCACGACATTTGGATTGGTAGCCGCGTTGTTCTTAACCTTATTTGTGGGGACAGCTGTTGCGACAAACAGCTTTGCGGACTTTATGGAGTGGTTGAAGGATTTCAGCAACAGGCAAGATGAGCAAATGCAGGATTTTGTTCAGCAAGGTTTAGCGGAAAATTTGAACTTGATAGCCGAAAGCAATGGCGTGAAAGTGACGATTACGAGTGTCGTTGCTGATGAGGTACAAACACTTATTTATTATGAAGTGGAGGATTTGCAGCAGGACACTAAGTATAAGATTGACTTCACGGATGGCTTGCAAATTGTGAATCGAGCCGAGCTTTGGAACGATATCGATACTGATTCGCCTGTTAAGAGTCATTTAATGATTTATTCGGAAAGCGAACACGTCTATAAAGGCAGGCTCGCTACAGTACCTATTTCTGCTAGCGAGGGAACCATTCAATTGGAGCTCAGTAAAATAGCGCAGGTGATGGATAACCCAGTTACAGGCGTAGAAACCCCACCGTCTACATTTATGGAGGGCGACTGGCGTTTTGACATTCCTGTTCAGAAGCATCCCGCCATTGTCTATGATCTTCAAGTAGAGACTGAAATTGATGGCAATCCCGTTATATTTGATCAAGTAACAATTGCACCAACGCGCACGGTATTGTCTTATCGCTATCGCAATGACAATCCAGATAAAAGGATGGATTACCTGACGATTGCGAGTCTCGAAAGTAAGGGTAAGCATGTCTATCCAGAGTTACTTGGCATAGGAAGTGGAGGGGGAAGTGCTAATGGTTGGAATTCATCGGAAGTAGCATTTGAATCGCTCTACTTTGACAACCCAACGGAAATTCGAATTCATATCGGAAATGCAGGATTTACGGTGGAAGAGCCTGCACAATTTGCAATCGATGCTTCAGAAAAACTGCCTCAGATATTCAATTATCTTGGTAATACAATCTCAATTGAGCAAATTAAAATTGGCGAACGGACAACGTTGAAGATGAAAGAGGAATTATCAAAAGATCGGGTCTATGAAACACTGCATTATCGTATATATGATAATGACAACCGTGGATCATCGAGTAGTAGTGTTGATGGATACTATATCGATAAAAACGGTGAACGCTATAAGGTAAAGGATAGTTTTTATCGTTTACATGAACTAGAACAGCCAAGACTTTACCCGACTGAACACCATGTGGAACTATATCGGGATGACCAACAAGGTGATTATATCCCCACTACGCTGGAAATCGAGGGCTACTCATTTACTTTATTTTATAATAAAGGTATTGATATCTCATTGGACAAATAAAAGTGAAGGGGAATTTCGGTGGAAAAAATAACAAAATCATCGACAGATAAGGTATTTTCTGGTGTCTGTGGAGGAGTAGCAGAATTTTTTAATGTTTCACCATTTCTTGTGAGAGTTCTATTTATTTTTATACCTGGATCCCTTACAGTCTACATCATTTTAGCATTGCTATTGCCAAAGAAATTGCATTACTAAGTTTATAGGTAAAATTGAGTAGTTTTTATAACTGCTCTTTTTTACGTAAATAGCAATTTTCTCGAAATTGTAAGCGTTTTTTCATTGTTGGTATGGTAAGATTCTAAGGGGATAATATTTAAAAATGTGAGTGGAAAGTAGGAATCGTATGCAGAAGCAAGAGTTGGCAAGAGGTTTGAAAAATCGCCACGTACAACTGATTGCGATTGGCGGAGCGATTGGAACGGGATTATTTCTCGGAGCAGGAAAATCGATTCATTTAACAGGACCATCGATTTTATTTGCTTATTTAATTACAGGGATTGTTTGTTTTTTAATAATGCGGGCACTTGGAGAACTATTGTTATCGAATTTGAAATACAATTCATTTGTTGACTTTGTACAAGACTACATGGGCAATATGGCGGCATTTATAACAGGCTGGACGTACTGGTTCTGCTGGATTTCTATTGCAATGGCTGACTTAACCGCGGTTGGTCTCTATACCCAATTTTGGTTTCCAGACGTGCCACAGTGGATGCCGGGGCTAATCGCGCTTGTTGTGTTGCTTCTTATGAACCTTGCGACGGTCAAACTTTTTGGTGAAATGGAATTTTGGTTCGCTTTGGTTAAAGTCATTGCCATTTTAGCACTCATTGTCATTGGTGGTTATATGATTTTTAAAGGATTTACTACTGACGCTGGTACTGCCAGTCTCTCCAATCTATGGAGTCACGGCGGCTTGTTCCCGAATGGCATAACAGGCTTTATCCTTTCATTCCAGATGGTTGTGTTTGCTTTTGCGGGCATTGAACTTGTCGGATTAACAGCTGGGGAAACAGCAAACCCAGAAAAGGTAATTCCAAAAGCTATCAATAATATTCCGATTCGAATATTAATTTTCTATATCGGTGCATTGACAGTCATTATGAGCATTTACCCGTGGGACGCTATTAATCCGGCGGAAAGCCCATTTGTGCGGGTCTTCATGGCGGTTGGAATCACGGCGGCAGCTGGTATCGTCAACTTTGTCGTCCTGACATCCGCTGCGTCGGCATGTAACAGCGCCGTTTTCAGTACGAGCCGAATGGTTTATTCATTAGCCAAAGACGGCAATGCACCTGTACCTTTTACCAAACTAACAGGCAATAAAGTACCTTCTAACGCATTGTTCTTTTCAACGATTGTCATTCTGATTGCGGTCGTACTGAACTATATCATACCAGAAGGCGTATTTACGCTTATCACCAGCATTTCAACCGTCTGTTTCATCTTCATCTGGGGCATTACGGTCATCAGCCATCTGAAATACCGTAAAAAAAGACCTGATTTAGCGAGAAGAAGCAAATTTAAAATGCCGTTTTATCCGCTGTCTAACTATTTGATTTTGATCTTCCTTGCATTTGTACTAGTCGTGCTTGCACTTGCGGAAGATACACGCATCGCATTGTTCGTAACGCCTGTTTGGTTTATTTTACTTATAGGGATTTATAAGATGCGGAGGATTCGGAACTGATGGATTACAAAAAATACGGATGTTGCTAGTAAAAGCAGCACTCCGTATTTTTTTATCCTTTAAAAAATGTAAATTTGATACTTTATTTGTTGTTTTTACTATAGTGAAGTATGAATAAATGACTGTGGTATTTATAAGTAGAGCCGTTACAAATGTGTAAAGGAGCTGGATGAATGAAGATTGAATCCAAAAGAACGCATCAAATTTTTCCGTTTTTAGCGATAACCCTTGTTTATTTAACCGAGCTTTATTTATATCTAATTGATCTCATATCGGCTTTTTACTTTTTAAACATCTTGTTGTTAACGAGTATTCTATGCCTAATATTCTTATTAGTGATTATGAGAACGGCATTACCGAAACGTGCTTTTGTATTTTCAGTAATCTTATCATTACTCTTAATACTATACGAAATGCCGCTTATATCTCTTGAAAAATATCAATACTCTGTTACCAGATATAGCGCACCAGAGGAATTAGTGAAAGGCTCTGGAATATTTATTTTATCGGTAAAAGTTGATACGGTAGGTGGAGTTAAGAACGAACAAGTTCTACAAGATGGCTATATTGATAGTCACATAAAGTTTTACGACATGACGCCCATTACGAATCGCATTCGCTATAGCAGTAAAAATACTGCAATCTTTAAGTCAATGGGCTTCTATAAAGAGGAATTTGAGCAGATGTCTGCGAATGTGACAGCCTATTTAAAGACCAATAGTTCCGCCATTGATGAATTTTTAGCACGAGATAGTTCGAATGGTGACAGTGCTGGTTTAGCCCTAGTACTCTCTAGCCTTGTCGCACAAGGAAAACTTCAAAATGATGTGTCTATCGCAGTGACAGGAGCATTCAGTAAAACGGGGAAAGTCGAGAAAGTTGGTTTCATCAAGGAAAAAATACAGATTGCAAATGAAGACAGTTTCTCACATATGATGATTCCACTCGCCAATCTTGCTGAAGCCAACGAGATGAAAAAAATGCTGCATCTTCCCATTGAATTAATAGGAGTTCGTGATATTGATGAAGCCATTCAACTCATAAAAGAATAAAATGATAGGTAGATACTAAGAATGATAGTTATCTGGATCACGAAGCGGTGTTGCCGAAAAAAGGTAATGCTGCTTTTTCTCGATTCACCTTATTTTTCAAAACTTGCAACTTTTGAGCGCCGTTAACCGTGGTTCTATTGAAAGGGGGAGCAATTGTGGATCTTGATGAGGCTTTTCGGCAATATACAAATGATTTATATCGCTATTTGTTCTCTCTTTCAAAAGATCATCACTTAGCTGAAGATTTGGTACAGGAAGCTTTTTACCGTGCCTATGTGCAAGTTGCCGATTATGACATCAAAAATATCAAAACGTGGCTCTTCAAAGTAGCGTACCACGCCTTTATTGATCATTATCGTAAACATAAACGAATCATCATCAGCGAGAATGTGCATGAGAGCGTTCCGTTTACACTGGAGACGCCAGAAGAAGAGTTGATAGAGAAAGAAGCATTTGAACAGTTACTACAAGACATTCATTCGCTAAAAGAACAAGAAAGGCATGCATTGGTACTGTGCGATTTACACCAATTTTCGTACCAGGAAGCTGCAACGATTCTTGAGATTAACCTAAACACTTTCAAAAGCAACTTATTGAGAGGCAGAAAAAAGGTCGTGAAGAGAATAGAAGCGAGGAGGAATGAGAATGAAAGATGACAACAAACAGTATACAGAGTTTTTACAGCAAGCCGTGCAAGACTTTAACGACTCACATACACTTCCCGATGACAAGCAACAGCATATTGTTAGAAAAGGTAGAAATAGTGCTACCAAGAAAAACATCATGGCTAGTCTTGCTATTCTCCTGTTAATCGTCCCTGTTATGACGCTTGGCAGCTTTTTGTATTATGCAATTGGAGGGAAGGCCAATCATTTAATTGAAGTGACAACAAGCACACTATACGTAACAGAACCGAATATGAACTTAGAACCAATGAGGATAGAAGAAGATATCGGCTTTTTCTCAATAAACCTCATGTTTGACGTCTTTAAGAAAATCGGCAGAGAAAATTACAAAGTAGGACAATACGACATAGACTTTGCTTTCGATAAACCAGCATTTCCAAAGCGGAATGTAGAAGTAGACAGACCTCTACCTGACATTCCATCAAAAGAAACGGAAACGCTTCTTCACCCAATAGCACCTATTCCGTCAGCACTTCATTCACAGTGGGCGATATTAGACGGTCTTCCAGATGGTACAGTAGCAGAGGTCTATGTATCTTTGACGGAAACGATGACACAGAAAGAGGTAGAGGAGCTATTCGGACCAAATATTGAAGTTCGCTGGGTGGCTGTTGATACCGGAATGGAAGGCAGACAGGTAGACGCTGAAGGTGTGCCGATTACCGCACTAGGCTATCCTGCTCAAACAGATTATACAACGTGGTCCCCATTTAATGGACAGGAACAGACAAATGAACAAGTGTTTATGGATATGTTGCGCTTGCTCGAAAAAAATGAACCTGTCGCCGAGAAAATAGCGCGGGCTAAATCATTAGCTCTACCAGAAAGAATTTCGTTTATTGATGAAAATGGAATCCGTCTTTATGCCGCTGTCGTGACAGGATCTACTGCCGATTTAAGGGAAATGCAAGAGAACCGTAAAGTGCGAGCCATTAAAGTGGGGGAGGTTAAGCTATGGAACTGAAGAACAACAAAGTCACTTTACATGTACCGGCAATATTGGGCTCACTGTCTTTTATTGTCTCTTTAGTCGCCCTAGCTGGTTTGAATGCCTCTCTCTTATTAAAGTCAGATGAGTTTCCCTACTTTTTTCTCGTAACGTTACCTGCCACTGGATTGGCACTCGGTGTGCTTGGGTTATTTACTAGGAAATCCAGAGCCTCGGCACTTTGGGGAATTGGTTTATGCTGCTTCATTTTTCTATTTACCTTCTTGATGTTTGGCTTGGCATGGTCGATTAATCCGAAACCGTAAAAAAAGTATTCATTTGACAAGCCTGCACAGCATAAGGTAATATCATCGATAACAAAAACATACATTTTCGTTGACGAGAACAAGTACTGTTTGACACTGTTCCCCAGAGAGCCGGTAAATGCTGAAAGCCGGTGTTCAGTTCATGCACGAAAATCCTCTCTGAGAAATCAGGCTGAAACCAAGTAAGCTTGAACGGGTGTCTACCGATAAAAGGAACGCGTATGATTGTACGTGGCTAAGTGCTATTGAGAAACGATTGTTTTCAATAGAATTAGGGTGGTATCGCGGTTAAACCCGTCCCTTTCCATAGGGACGGGTTTTTTGTATGCTTTTTTAACTAATAAGTGGAGAATGGAGCGATATCAGATGAAAAAAGAAACAGTTCAACAACGCGAGCAACGCATTCAACAACAATGGGGACAGCAGCGTACGTTTGAGCAGTCCATCGAAACGAGACAAGGCAATCCATCGTTTGTGTTTTACGAAGGGCCACCAACTGCAAATGGCTTACCGCATGTCGGGCATGCCTTAGGACGTACGATTAAAGACGTTGTGGCCAGATACAAAACAATGACAGGCCATCAGGTCCTTCGCAAAGCGGGTTGGGATACGCATGGATTACCTGTTGAATTAGGTGTCGAAAAGCAATTAGGAATATCAGGCAAGAGCGACATTGAAAAGTATGGCGTTGAGGCCTTTATTGAAAAATGTAGGGAAAGCGTTTTTGTCTATGAACAGCAATGGCGTGCGTTTACGGAGCAACTTGGCTATTGGGTCGACATGGAGGATCCCTACGTTACTTTAAACAACTCCTATATTGAAAGTGTGTGGAATATCTTAGGGACGATTCATGACAAAGGCTTATTGCATAAGGGACATCGTGTGTCGCCCTACTGCCCGAGCTGTCAAACATCACTGAGTTCACATGAAGTCGCACAGGAATACAAAATGGTGAAGGATTTAAGTGCCACCGTGAAGTTCAAGATTCGGGATCGTGCCAACGAATATTTTCTTGGTTGGACGACAACGCCTTGGACATTGCCAGCAAATGTGGCATTAGCTGTGCATCCGACAATCAAGTACGTCCGTGCACAGCAAGGCAATGATATCTTCATCGTGGCGGAATCACTAGCTGAAAAGGTACTAACAAAGGATTACGACATTCTTTCTGTTCATCTTGGGGCGGAGTTAAAGGGACTGTCGTATAGTGCTCCATTCGATTTTGTAGAAGTAGCTACCGGGCATCAAGTAGTGGAAGCCGATTATGTCACAGAGGACAGTGGCACAGGAATTGTGCACATTGCACCGGCATACGGAGAAGATGATTATCGAGTCATACAAGACAATGGTTTTTCCTTTGTTAATGTAGTCGATGAAAAAGGGCGGTATACGGCTGAAGTTCTAGCTTTTCAAGGTCGCTTTGTCAAAGACTGCGATGTCGATATTATTCGTTACCTTGCAGAGAAAGGTTTGTTATACAGTAAAGAAAAATTTGAGCATAATTATCCGCATTGTTGGCGCTGTGATTCACCGCTGTTGTATTACGCTAACGATAACTGGTTTATCAAAACAACGGCATTACAGCAGCAATTTATCGACAATAACGCGGGCGTCACCTGGCATCCCGAGCATATCAAGCAAGGTCGATTCGGAAATTTCTTGGAGCAAATGGTGGATTGGAATATTAGTCGAAAACGCTATTGGGGAACGCCGTTAAATGTATGGCAATGTAATGATTGTCATCACGAACACGCACCCAAGAGCATAGAAGTATTAAGGAAACTTTCCATCCATCCTCTTGCAGCAGAGCTCGATTTGCATAAACCAACAGTGGATCAGATCCAGCTTCGTTGTCCAGCTTGTGATGGAGAAATGTCCAGAACGCCTGAAGTTATTGATGTGTGGTTCGATAGTGGCTCAATGCCATTCGCACAATATCATTATCCATTTAAAAATGAAGGCTTATTTAACAAGCAATTTCCAGCTGATGTAGTCATTGAAGGCATTGATCAAACACGGGGCTGGTTTTATAGCCTACAAGCGGTATCTACGTTATTTACCGGGAAATCCCCGTACAAACGTGTATTATCCCTTGGGCATATATTGGATGAAAATGGGCAAAAGATGTCTAAAAGCAAAGGGAACGCACTGGACCCAGTCGATTTGATTGAAAAATACGGGGCAGATGCATTGCGATGGGCATTAGTTGTGGATAGCGCGCCTTGGAACTCAAAACGTTTTTCAGAACGTATCGTACAAGAAGCAAAATCGAAATTAGTCGATACGTTGGACAATGTGCATAGTTTTTACGCCCTTTATGCTAATTTAGATGGCTATGAGTCCGGGAAAGACTACGTTGTTCAGAACAATAAATTAGATGATTGGATCCTCTCTCGCTTGCACAGCACGATTAAGACAGCCCGTGTCAACTTGGAAGAGTATCATTTTACAAATGCGGCGAGGGAAATCGCACAATTAGTCGAAGAGGTTAGTAACTGGTATGTCAGACGATCCAGGGAGCGTTTTTGGGCGAGTGACATGAGTCCGGACAAGGCGGCGGCTTATCAGACGTTACACGAAGTCCTGACAAGTACCAGTCAATTGATAGCACCCTTAACGCCATTCATCGCTGACGATATCTATTTCAACTTAACAGGGAACAGTGTACACCTGTCTGATTATCCAACTTATGATCCAAAGAGGATAAACGAGCAGTTAGAGAGAGAAATGGATGCAGTGCTTCAAGTAGTCGAATTAGGCAGAAGCATTCGTAATACGACTTCTTTAAAAGTAAAGCAACCGTTAGCGAGCATTTCTGTCCTAAGTGCTACGACAACTATTGACTGGGCGGCGTACCAGGACATCATCATGGATGAATTAAACGTGAAACAATTTCATGAAGCCAATGATGAAAGTCAGTTTGCGACCATCAAACTAAAATTGGACTTTAAAAAAGCGGGTGCCAATTTCGGTAAACAATCAAATATCGTCCATACATGGCTACAGCAATTATCGAGTGAAGAATCTATGGCGTTTACAAAGGTTGGCCATGGGGAAATGAGTATTGACTCGGGTGAATTAGTAAAAGTAACACTTGAAGATGTTCTTATCGAGCAGCAGGCGAAAGAAGGATACTCTTCAGCAACTAATGGCGAATATACTGTGACGTTAGATGTCGCTTTAACAGAGGATCTACTACAAGAAGGCATGGCCCGTGAATTGATCCGAGCAATACAGGAGTATAGAAAGAAATTACTTTTACCGATCAACATGCGTGTTGATATCTCGGTATATACAGAAGAAAAACTACGAGGTGTTATTGAAAGTTTCGAATTTTTATTACAAGAAAATGTATTAATGCGGAACTTATCTATAGAAGATCACGTTATAGAAGGAGAGGAAATGAAAATAGGGCAGCATACGGCTCTCATTCGATTAACGCCGATTAAAGCTGACTAATTTTCAGTACAAACAAATCCAGCTGGTGGCATAGTAACTCTTTTGAAATCAGGTATATTCTCTAAGAGGGGGAGAGACGATGGGGTTAGAGTATGTACTATGGATTGGAAGTCCGGTTTTATTAATTATTGGCTGGGGCTTTTTTAAATTTTTCTATGGTACAAATAAGAAATATTTCATCCCGTACATTCTGTTCCAACTTGGTATTTCTCTCTTGGTGACAAGTATTTTCATAATTGGTGGTTGGTCAGGGATGGCGTATGGATTTATTTCTTTAGTGATGATGGGTATGGGGCTTATTGCTGGAATTCTTGTGTGGTCTTACACACTCATACAAACGAAAAGATTTTCAAGATAAATTTTAGCGTAGTATATGAGGGAGTCGACACTTCTCTATAAGAAATTTCGTGAAGAAAGGTTGTGCTTTTTTGAAATTCTTAAAGGTGCTTTTTGCTACCGTCATTATTATCGGAGTAGTAGGATTTGCGATTTACTATTTCGGTACTAAAATGATTGCTGATCAAGTTATGGACCAGGTGGCGGCGGAGCTAAATGATAGCGGTCAACTTGAAAGTATTAAGCAAGAAATTAAGAATGATCCGCAACTACAGACATTTATTGAGGAAGGTAAAAATGTAGACAGCAGTACATTACCGTTCCAAACGAAAGAACAGGCTGTAAGGGCTTTGGTTAAAAAGTTTAGTGTAGGTGAGTTGCAGGAGCTTCAATCAAAAGCACAGAGTGGTTTATCTGCCGTGGAAAAGCAGCAGCTGCTCAATGACATTGAAAACAAGTTAACAGATGAGGAAATGTTAGCTTTGAAGGTGCTAGCTTATAAGGAGTTAGCACCTGCTAAATAAACAGTAGGGCAGACCCGATTTGGGTTTGCTCTACTGTTTTCTTGAATAAACCTACGGAATTCGTGACTTTTTTAGCGGATTCTCCTGATTTGCACAGATAAAATGCCGTTTTCGCGAAGCTTGAACACTTGTTCGCATCTGTGGTATTGAAATTATGAAGTGGAAACCTATATTTAATCTTTTTGGAGTAGAAATATAGGCTGTTTTCTCGATAAATCGAAAATAAATGCTCAAATACGGCAAGAAGAACAAATGTTCCGTGTGCCGTATTTGAGCATTTTTATTGCATCATAAGGGACTCTATAGACTTTTTGTTTATCAAATTGTAATTCGGGTAAATGTATTAAGAGTTAGACCAATCGTTCATACGACTGTAGTTGAGTATTTTGATTCTATAAAACTCACATAATCATAGGAGGGAAGTGAGAGCTATGCCGAGAAATCCAGGTATGACGGATGAAGCGATCATTCGCATGTATAAAAGTGGTATGTCGATTAAAGAAATGGAACCGATCATCGGCCTGTCTAGTCGTGCAATTCGCAATGTACTTTATAAACAAGAGATACCGATGAACAGAGCACAATATTCAGGACAACCTCGAAAAAATAAAGTCAACGAAGACTTTTTTAAAATCTGGACACATGAAATGGCATGGGTACTCGGGTTATTCGTGACAGATGGACATGTTAACAAAAAGTACCACAGCATTAGCTTTTCTCAAAAAGATGAACGCATCCTTAATTTGATTGCAAAGTATATGGAGGCAGACTATGTGCTGGCGCCTACTGGTCCGACAAGAACGATACCACTGTTAATGGTTAATTCTAAGGAGATTAAAAAAGATCTTGAGATATTGGGGATAAGTGCAAATAAATCATTAACAGTCCCATTTCCCAGTGTGCCAGAAGAGTTTTTAGCGTCGTTTATAAGAGGTGTTATTGATGGTGATGGCTGGGTACAGAAGACGGGTTATGTTATGAATGTCACTTCGGGTAGTCAGCGGTTTGCAGAAGGTCTGTTGTCAATATTTCAATCATGGCAATTGCGTACAGAAATTACTACAACAGTGAGTTCAGCTGGAAACCATATTTACCGAGTTTGGGTAAAAGGTAAATATGAACTTCCTAAACTTGCGAAAATTATATATAATGATGCAGCAACTGATAATTTTATTGTTTATAAAAGACACCGAATGTCACAACGGATAGACGATTAATAATATGGGATAGCTAGGAGTGTTTTAACAGTGTGGAAATTAGTAGATGGAAATTTGATTCATACGACGGATGTTTCAAGAATTAAATTTAGAACAAATATTAGTGAATCGACCCTTGAATCATTAAAATTAATGGCTTTAGAGCATAATACGCATGTCAATTATTTAATTGAAAGTGGATTACAAACAGTTCTGATACAAGACGTTATTTCATTTAATAAAGAGTCCAGGCCTAAGGATCGCATTCAGTATAAAACGACATATGACAAAGAGTTACTAGAAAGCACAAGATTATTTGCTAAAACCCACAACCTATTTATCAATGATGTGATTGAATATAGTGTAGGGTTTATTGATATACAAAGTGTTAAGAACAATTGCTATAGATTCAGGGTAGAGTAATAGGTGGCACTTATTGTTCTACTTCATACAACGCCCCGGTCATAATATAAATTATTGGAAGTTGTGTTTCACTAAATAAGTATACTTGAAACATTGAGATATTTTAGGAAAACGTACCCTTAAAAGAAAAAATCTAATTTTGTAGTACAAAATCCTATAGTTCCATTTATGATCACTCATTTCTTCCAACATCCAATAAGATTAGCTAATCTTTTTAGCTTCTTAAAAGCACCTATTCTAAAATTAATTTACCTAGTGAGCCTCTTATATATCCACAATAAAATAAACAACATGCCAACTTCTCTTTTTAAGAAATTGGCATGTTGTTTATTCGTTATTCACTAGCGTGCCGCTTTTGGTGGTTGGCACACGTCACATTTACGTTGGTTATTATTATTAAATTTCGTGAATGTTTTTTCAAAGTTGCTCCCACATGCACATTTAAATAGCAACTTTTGAGAAAAACCATGATATTCCGTCGTTAGCAATTTACTTTCCGAATTTTTCTCTACAAATTCTTTAATTTTATCAATCGTCCATCGTTTACTCATTCTCTTACACCTCCCCATTTTATCGGTAGGCGGAGGCTTTTTTTAGCTTCCGTTCAATTAGCAGTAAAAGTCGTAATTATCCTAAGCTCCTAATTATAACATAAGCCTGATCTCGATTAAACAGATGGAAGGTATCAGATGTGTCGGTGAATACATCCTTGCTCAAGAACTTTTAGGATGGTTACAAACTTGTGTAACCCCCCTCCGGCTAACAAAAGGATACACGATACACGTTGTGCCTCTTTAAACCTTGTTAAGAACGCTTTTATTCCTTTTAAGTACTTTTGATACCAACAAGTGCTGGAGCGTTAAATAAGGCTATTCTGGTACCTTTTAAAGTAATTTGAAAAAGACAAACTAATAAAGTCTGTCTTCACTATTAATATTTATCTATATCACTAAGGAAAGTTCAATAACTCTGAAGTAGTGATTAAATATTTTTTCGAAAAATAAACAAATGAATCAGACCAATAAAAATTTTCAACATAGAATGAACTAATTCGTTTTAGGAGGGGTACATTATGGGTAATGCAGGTTGTGGATGTGGAACAGATACAGGATTTGGGTCAGGGTTCGCTTTAATCATAGTTCTGTTTATTCTTTTGATTATTATTGGGGCGAGTTTCTTAAACACTGGTGGACACGGAGACGGTTGCTGCTGACAATATACCCTATTTGACTGGAAAGAGACTGCTGATTATTGTTATCAGTGGTCTCTTTTCTATTTATCCGTGTACTGAATTTTGAGCACTTGTTCCCGCTGCAACTAGATAAACTAAATAGTAATAGGGTCTCTGCCACCGCCGATTTGATGACAAAACATGAAACAGCTAGCTTTCCATTTGAGCAGATAGCTGTTTCAGATGGAAGCTTATTTTACTTCTCCCAATAATCCACGATCAAGTGCCATAAACAAAATCCCGATTGCGTCAGATTCTGTCAATGTCCCTTGCATCAACTTTTCACGCCATACTGAAGATAACGCTCCTTCTTGCTTATTCTCAAGTCTTATTAACACGTCTATCGTTGATTTAATAATGGCCTGCATAGATGGTTGATACAAGTGATCACTATCTACCCTTTGTGTAATTGCCGGACTATCCACTGAAATAGGTTTCAACCGCAGTTTAAAGTACACAGCCAATCCCTCTGCGATAGCCTCGCCCTGCGCCTTCAAATAGCTGTCATCTCGTAATTTTACGATGTCAATTGTTGAATCCATGAAGCCCCCTTCTGTTAAAAAAGCGGGCATTGCGGATTCCCGAAGTACGTGGAAGTTCGCCCGCTTCATGCCTCGATTGCTGATGCCCATGGCCATGACGACCCTTGGATGTATGGCACCTGCAATTTCAACTGACTTTGGATTCGCAGTTGGGTTGTCCATCGTATAAGTTTCCAAACCGCTATGTTTGCCCCACTGTCCATTTAAGGAATTATGATGAATAGAGGCGTAAACATCGGCCTTCCATTCGTTCGCAAGATTCGTCCGGGTTGTCAAAGGAACGTCTGTCCTACCTATTGGATCATCGACCCGAAGGATTTCCACGTCTTCGTATAACTGTAGTTTTGCAATCGCAAATTGAGCTACTTTATTGTTAAACGACCATTCTCGCTCATCGTCTGGAGAACGCTTGCCAGGTGTATTAAATCCATGCCCTGCATCTATTACGATTTTAACCATATTCGATACCCCCTCTCTATCTAGGAATCAATTCAGCCAAGGTGGAATTGCGCTTGTACTATCCACTCATTTTAATACTGGTAGCATTCGCCCGAGGCTTAACTTGATTCAGCGGGGTTTGAAGCCCTTATGAACTATAGAGCTATCTACCTTTCATCACCCATATATGGATTAGGGGGACTTCTGCCGAAACAAGTAAAAAAGCATTGATACAAATACTTTTTCTCTATATTATATTCCGGCGGCATTGTTGAACAGCGGCACTTGTATAACTTTCCCCTAATTTAAAGGACACTATCTGCATAAAGCTTCAAGCTATCCAATAAGATTTTTTAACCTTTGTTTTATCAAAAGGTAACCCTATTCTTTTCCTATAAAAATTGAAATTATGTTCAACATGGGTCAATAATTGCATGTTTTTATCAAATAACTTTAAGCTTTCCTCGTAATGCTCCCGTCTTACCTCTTTTTTCAACGACCAAATAATCGTGTTTAAATGAGGATCCACCAATTCATAGTTTTTGTTCGTGATGTCTTCAATTTCAAAGAGCATTTCCTTCGTAATACCAACATAATCATCTCCAGGAACGATAGCTGCAATCAGTATTTTATAAATGGGTGTATAAATCATTTTCAAAATTTCAGTTGTATATTTAACTGATTCATTGCGAATCGCTTGCCTTAATTGATAATGATAGTTAAAAAAACTGGTGATAACGATGGTGATTGTAGAGCTAAGCAATGCTATGATGACTTCTCTCAATGATTTTCACATCCTTTGCGTTTTATCTATTCTATTCACATGATCTGCAAAAGATAAAAAATAGTCGCCTACTCCATTGAGTAAGCGACTGCCTATGAAGAAATTCTATTAAAACCGCTTTGGATAGCCCTACGCTCAGTTCATATAGATCTACGTGTATTCAACTTGTTTAGTTTTCTTTCAGGGTTTCCCTAGCCAATCCAACATACGCAAGAACTGCGATTAGGCTAGCGGTGAAGATGATAACCCCCATAGGAATCGCTGTCTCTTCACCTGCTATTCCTACAAGTGGTGCTGTTATTGACCCTAGTATAAAGGGCAGTAATCCAAGCAATGCAGAAGCACTACCTGCGATATGTCCTTGTGATTCCATCGCCAATGAGAAGGATGATGTTGAAATGACGCCGATTGAGGCAACGAAAAAGAAAATCGGCACCACAATCGTAAGGAGCGGTCCGTCTAACAAGACCGCAATGAGCAACAAAGTGCCAGAAGTAATGGACATGAATAAACCGATTTCCAAAAATTGTTTTTCTGATAAAATACCTGTTAGGCGCCCTACTGTTTGAGTTCCTAATATAAGTCCGAGTCCATTCATACCAAAAAGTAAACTAAACGCTTGCGGCGAAACCCCGTAAATATTTTGATAGACAAAAGGTGTACCTGCAACGTAAGCGAAGATACCAGCCATTATGAAACCTTGGGCAAGTGCAAAGCCCATGAATTGTCGATTTTTAAGTAAAGACAGAAAATTTTTCAATGTATTGGATATGCTACTTGGTACACGCATTTGATCGGGTAGGGTTTCGTCCATCCTCCACAATACAACGACAAATAGTAAAAAGCCGATTGCGCTTAATACTGCAAATACACCTGTCCAGTCCGTAAAAGCAAGAATTGTTCCTCCAAAAATGGGGGCGAGAATGGGTGCTAAGTTATTAATAAGCATCAGCAAAGCGAAGAATTTTGTAAGTTCACGCCCGCTATAGACATCCCGAACAACCGCCCTAGAAATGACTATGCCTGCAGACGCCGCGAAACCTTGCATAAAACGTGCAGCAATAAAAAATTCGATAGTTGGTGCAATAACACATAAAAAGGAAGCAACGAAATAGACAGCCAGTCCTATCAGTAATGGCTTCTTCCGCCCATGAACATCACTCATGGGTCCCAGTACGAGTTGGCCTAAGCCAATTCCTAATAGACAAGCGGTTAAGCTAACTTGTACGAAGGATGCTGTTGTATCAAACGCGCCTACAATCGTAGGGAATGAAGGCAAGTACATATCGATCGACAAAGGCCCCATCGCAGCCAGTGTCCCAAGGAGTACCGCAAAACGAAATCTTTTTGTTCCTGTTACTGGTTTCATGATTAAAACAACCTTTCTACTACTAGTAAATAAATTCGTGAAGTGACTACAATTTTGGTGCATAAGTCCTTTACTCTACCACCAATACGCTAAATATGAAAGAAGACTGATTCACAACATCATACGTGTTGTGAATCAGTCTTCCAGGGTATTTCATTGTCATATTTAACTACCACTACCCGAGATCATACTACTCATAACAATATTCCAGACTACTTATAATCTTGGGTCGACTGGATCTGATTCTAATGCAAGCGTAGCAAGTACGCATTCATGCACCCGTTCGATAGATTCACCATTGACAAATCGCTGGATGCCCTCGACACCTAATGCAAATTCCTTTAACGCAAGTTTTTGTTTTTTGCCTGTGTTTCGTTTTTTTAGCCGTTCAAGATTATCTGGCGCTAAATAATCCATCCCGTAAATAATATTTAAGTATCTTCGACCTCTCACTTTAATGGCAGCCTGCAGTAGCTTTCCTTTATTGAATGCAATAAAGGTTTCCGGCTTAATGACGATACCTTCATGTCCTTCCGCCGTCATCCCTTCCCACCAAGCAATTGTCTCCTGTTCACTTTCTTCATCGGAAATAACCCTGAATTCTGTAGAAACAAAAATTGAAGAATCCGCTGCAAATTCCTTGTTCATTGCCATATGCCATGTATGCATTTTATTGAAAAAGGTTTCATTGCTATGGGCTAATACGTGAAATGGAGCGATTTGAATAGTCTTTGTGCCCTCGGTATCCCAACAATACTGTTGAAAAACTTCTTTGAACGTCTTCGCATTTTCGAACTTTCTTTTAACTTCTTCCAGCCATCTGTTCAGGTCCTTATCGGCACCTGTGACAATTTCCAATTTTTCTTTCAGTTTCGCTCGATCGATAATGGCATTCTCTGCGACGTGAGCATATTGACCACTAATTAATTCTTTTGCTTTTAAATTCCATGGCATGATCTCCGCATCGAGTAGTACAAAATCCGTCTGATACTTTTCGAAATAGCCCTTATTCATCAGTTCTTCATTTAACTTTAAAACGATTTCAACTTCCGTTTGTTTATCGAAAAATCGTCTGCCCGTTCTTGTATAAATGATCCCTAATGTTTCCGAACCGACAGCCTTTTTCGCCGATTCTACATCCTTAAATAACAATAAAACGGCCCGGCTTCCCATATGCTTTTTCTCAGCAATCATTGTATGAATACCATGACTTCTATAATAATCGATTGCTTCTTTCGGATGCTCCAAATAATCAGGTTCTGATGAGGTGACGGGAGTCGGGCTCATCGTAGGTGGAATATATAGCAATTGCTCAATTGGCACTGTGTAGTGTGAAATCGTATCAATTGCAGGTTTCACAATATCCTGATGAATCTTCACTGCACCAAGTTGTTCCGTTCGGACAGCATAACCGTTAATGAATTTCCCGATATTTGGTGGGTCTAACCTTTTCTCTTCCCACTCTTTCAAAGGATTATCATCAACTCCTGAATAATCATGCATCGCTGTCACGGAGACAAATTCTTTTTCTGGATAACGATAAGCAGTCAGTTTACCTCCGAACACAACACCTTGATCGATATTAATCGTATGATTGATGACGAGTGGCTGCGGTTTTGGATCATGCCCCCAAATGATGAGCGTGCTCCCTTTGTGATGGATTGTCCAATCTTTACGTAACGGCTTGCCTTGTTCGGTAAAGCCATCTGTATCTCCATAGCGGCAAAAGTCTTCAACTTCAGGAGATTGCTTCCCGATGAGTTCATCCCGTATTCCAGCATGTGTACAAACAGCTGTCTGCACGCCATTTTTCACTATTACATAATGAGAAGGAGCTTGCAGAAGAAATTCTTTCAATAATTGTTTTGTGTCCGCCGCCTGCTCCGCTCCATACTTCATTTCATATTCTGCAAAGTCGGCTTCTACCTTTTCATCGCCATGATGAAGTGTCACATTACGTCCATCGAGCCATCGAGCAATTTTCCAGCCGTGATTGCTGTCAATCATATAGGCTAATCCTTTTTCGACATGTTGCTGGAAAAATAGCATTGTCTGCAACGATTTCGGCCCTCTGCTCATGACATCACCAAGCGACAAGAAAACCCGTCCTAGTGGATGAACGAACAAGCCCTCATCGTTTCTTTCGTAGCCTAGCTTTGCAAGTAATGTAATCATCTCATCATAGCAACCGTGAATATCTCCTATGATGTCAATACCGTGTCCAACGTCAATCATTAATGGATTGTTCCGTCTCACAAGCTCAATTTCTTCTAGACTATCTGTGAAATAAACCGATGTAAAACCATCTTTTTTAATAAAACGCATTTCTCGCTTCAAAGTCTGGAATTGTTGTTTAACCCGTCGTTTCCCACGTGGATTGTCCCTCTGCTCATCGCGTTCGAGTAGCGTTTCTAGCGGTACATCCATGATAATTGCAACGGCGGGAACATTCTGTTTCCTTGCAAGAGCGATATATTTTTTACGGTCATCAGGATTAAGGTGCGTAGCATCGATGAATGTTACTTTATTCAGTCTACATCTCGCCGCCACAACACGATCGATCATATTGAATGCTTCAGCAGAAATTGCCTGGTATTCATCCATTAGGCTGTCCGCTTCATCCTTCGGCCGTTCTGTCCAACCAATAAATTCCTTATCACCGACAATCGCTCGATACCTATCGGAACTAATCACTTCTGACGGTAAAATCTTCTGTTGTTCCACCCATTTATTTAATAATGTCGTTTTCCCACTGTTCGACACACCGACGAGTAATACAAGTCCGGAATATGGAATTATGATTTTCATTCCAACGCCCCCTTCCTGACGAATAGACACATTTGTGTCGGAAAACCATAAGATTCATCGAATTCTCCAATGCCTTCAAAAGTCAGCTCGTAGTTACCGGACTGATTCCGCTCTCCACACCAGTGCTCGAATTCGCTTCTCGTCCATTCGAATCGATGATCACTATGTCGCTTTGCATCCGGCATATCGTAAACAGCATTATATTCCCTGTTTGGCGTCGTGATAATGAGTACACGTGGCTTATAGTCATCAAGTAAGAGTTTCATTACTTTAGGAAGCCGTTCCTCATCGATATGCTCGATTACCTCACATAAAATGAGTACGTCCTTGTCTACTAAGCGTTCGTCATAATAAAACAATGATCCCCACATCGGCGTTGGCTCAACAAACCCATCTTTATCTTGCACTTTTTCAAAACGGTTTATCGCTTTCAACGATTCTTTTTCCGATGGCTCCACCGCAAGGATTTCCTGAACTCCTTTGATAAATCCTAATTTGGCAGCTAATTTTCCCTCGCCAGAACCAAAATCGATAATTGATTTTTTCATTGGGAGGTCACTAACAACGTCGACGATTTTTTTGTACCGCAACTCACTTAAAGGTACTTTACTTGTAGAGACTTCTTCTAATTGACTATTTTCAATAGGCTCTTCCATTAGGCTATAAACTTCCTTGAAGCGTAGTGCTTTCCGGACAATAAATTCTCTTTCTGGATGGTCATCAAGCCAACCTTTTCCATATCTCTTAATCTTTTCGATTTCACTTTCATCGATGAAATAGTGCTTATAGTTATCCAAAACTGGAATAAGTACAAACAGTTGTTGTAGACCTTTCTGCAGCGTTACATTGCCCGTAAGTGTAAGGTAACGTGCTGTACTTTTTGTTTTCATCTGAAAAGCATAGTCTGCTTCACCATACTCGATACTTACCTCATACCCTAAGGGCTCGAAAAGTCCTCGGATTTGTTCGTCAGACAGTTCTGAAACGACAGGACCAAAGCCAAATTCGAACCGGAATGGGTGATTGACCCATTTGCCATACTCATCTTTCGGTTGCCCATTCAATGCTGTTCCTAACGCTGAACGAATTAGGGTGATGAAAATACTACTCACCGCAAATTCCCGGTCGTTAATATAATGGGTAATATCGTATGCGTTCGATGATTGATCCATTAGTGCAAGAGGGTCCGGTGCTACAAAAACCGTCATCTCAAGTGCTGTATCAGTAAATAGGCTGTAAAACATTCGTATAGAATGCCCTTTATGCGTTCTTTCGTAGATTGAATTGGGGTTTTTAGCAAGCAAATAGGAAATGACTTCCACGTTGTCACCCGTAGCTCTAATTGTTAGTTGCAAGATGGACCCTCTTTTCTTAACTTTTATTTTTAAAAAAAGCTTTCGGGTCTACCCAATTAGGCTGCTCCGAAAGCTATTCTTTCTTACAATCTTTATTCTTTTGTTGACGCCATTCTTGCCTCGGTCATCTGTTTCCAAACGGAACCTTTCGCGTCTTCCCCTTCCGAAATGCGCGCAATCGCCATGCGGATTTGGAGTTTCACCTCAAATTCAGGATCATTTTCTGAGGCTCTCAAAGCAGGAAGCGCTTTTTCAGTTCCAGTTTCATATAGGAACATCGCCGCACGCCAGCGGACTAATTTATTCTTATCGTTCAATACGTCGATTGCCGCATTTTCAAATCCTTCAAAACCAAGATCACTCATACAGTCACCCGCCGTACGACGCACTGCCCAACTTTTGTCTTTAAGTGCTTTTTCTACATATGGAATGACCGCTTCGTCTTCAATCATGCCAAGATAAACAGTTGCGAGACGTCTGATTGACATCTTTTCATCCTCAAGCGCACGGTCGAGTAAAGGCAGATCCGACATATCCGGATCTGGCATTTGGTCGAGTAGCTGGAACCTTGTCTCCCATTCGTCTACTGAAAATTCTTCAAGAGAAACTTTTCTTCCTCGTAGGCTTGATTCCGCTTGGTCTTCATTCGCTTGTTGAATAATTTCCTGTAAACGTACTTCTGGATACGCAGCCTCGATTTCCTGGATAACCGTTTCACCGATTTCAGCTTTTTCCCCGTAACGAATACCGTAATCGGCCCATTTGCGTAGTAAAATATAGTTTTCAACTTCAGTACTGTGTACAGCTCCCATTGCTTTGACAAAACGTTCACTTAAACCAAAGCGTTCTTCCGAAGCACTATCAAACACTTTTACTTGAAGTGGAACGTCTTTATAAGTTTGAACATGGACATAGACTTCCCCGAAGCTATCGTCAACTTCTTCAGGTGTCACTGTTTCTTCGCTTTGCTCTTCATTGAAAACAGCTTGGACATCCGCAAGAATGGATTCCCATGCTACATTGCCAACCCGTTCGACGGCCATAAAATTCATGACATGATAAATGCCTTTAATACCGGTAATGTTCAACAATGCCGAAACTGGATGTGGAGCTGTCTCTGCATCGTTTTTCTTATAGTTATGACCTGTGCCTTTTGGTAATTCCGTATCGAGCACAATTTTCATGGAGTTCGGACTTGGTGTCGGTTCGATTGTTACAATGTTCATTTGTGTTGCCCCCTCTGCTTATGATTCGGCTATTTCTTGTAAATAAGTCCAACGCTCAACTAGTGTTTCGTATGTTGCATTTAATTCATCTAGTGTTGCAGTTAATACGCTCAGTTTATCGTAATCGGAGCCAACAGCGGCCATTTGCACCTCAGTTGCTTCAATGTCCGTCTCTATTTTCTCAATGTCCGCCTCAATTGTTTCCCATTCTTTTTTCTCGGAGTAGGTCATTTTCTTTTTCGGTTGCTGTTGCTCCGGTATTGTTGGTGCCACTTCTTCTACCGGCTTAGGCTTTACTACTTCTGGAGCTACGTATGTTTCCAGGAAATCCGTATAGATGCCGAACCAAGTATCAACGTTGCCTGAACCATCCAATACCCATAACTTAGTGGACGTTCGGTCTAGGAAAAACCGATCATGCGAAATGGTAATGACAACACCTGGGAATGTATCGATGAACGATTCCAAAACAGAAAGCGTTTCAAGGTCGAGGTCATTGGTCGGTTCATCTAGTATCATGACGTTCGGTTGTTCCATTAACAATTTTAAGAGATAAAGGCGTTTGCGTTCGCCACCCGAAAGTTTACCGATTGGTGTACCGTGCGCTCTAGATGGGAATAAGAACCGTTCTAGCATTTGTGACGCTGAAATACGTACACCATCCGCATCTTCAATATCATTGGATGTATCTGTTATATATTCAATGATTCGTTTTTTCTCATCCATTAGTGGTGTGTGTTGTTGGAAATGAGCGATTTTAACAGTTGTTCCAACATCAATGACGCCGCTATCAGGTTCGCTTTTCCCGGAAAGCATATCCAATAATGTCGTTTTCCCTGCCCCATTTGGTCCGACAACTGCAATACGATCTCCAGATTGTAGGATACTTGAAAAATTATCGATGATTGTTCTACCATCGAAAGACTTTGAAATGCCAATTGCTTCAATTACTTTCTTACCTAGTCGTGTCGATTTAAGCGCTACATCCATTTCTCCAGCGCTTTCTTCTTTTTTGACTTTCTCCGCTAATTCATCGAAGCGGCCAATCCGTGCTTTTTGTTTGGTCGATCTAGCTTTTGCACCTCGTCGAATCCATTTTAATTCGGAACGATACTGATTTCTCAGCTTATCGTCCGTTGCTGCAGCCATCTCCGCGCGCATGGCTTTCGCTTCAAGATAATTCCCATAGTTACCCGTGTGAGCATATAACGTTTTATCTGCTAACTCATAGATGTTGGTAGATAACTCATCCAAAAAGTAGCGGTCATGCGTGACAAATATGACAGCGCCTTGTTCATTTTTCAAGTAATCGGACAGCCACATGATCGAATCGACATCTAGATGGTTAGTCGGTTCATCGAGTAGTAACAGATCAGCTGGCTCAATCAGTACTTTTGACAGTGCTACTCGTTTCTTCTGCCCGCCTGACAGCTCACCTATCTTATTATCGAACGTTTCTATACCCAATTTCGATAAAATCGTCCGCGCTTTAGAATTGATATCCCATCCGGATAGATCGTCCATTAGGTTTTGGAATTTCGAGTATTGCTCCTGGTTATATGTAGATTCGGGATCTGTCGAAAGTGCCTGCAACGCGTGCTCATACTCCAAGTTGACCTTGATAATAGGCGCATCACTCATGAACACCGTTTCCATTACGGTAAGTTCCGGATCAAATTCAGGCTCTTGTGGCAAGTAAACAATTCTGTACCTATTCGGATGATCCGACGAAATCGAATCAGCATCCTCGACTCCTGCAATAATTGACAGTAACGTCGACTTACCTGTTCCATTGATACCTAGCAAACCTACTTTTTCTCCGCTCACGACCGTAAACGCTATATCTTTAAATAATGTTTTCTCCCCAACCGTCTTCGTGAGGTTTTCGATAATCAATTGACTCATGACAACACATCCATTTCTAAAAACTACCTTGTTCTATCATAGCCGATTTGGATGGTTTTTTGAAAGGGTATTGCCTAATCCTTGCAACTTACGGTATGAAAAATGCAGGTTACCCGGAAATTATTGTTCGCAATTCCACTAAATGTTACGATTCTCGCAAGAAGATTTCTTTAAGAGGATGTGATAATCATTCGTTTGACGGTTAATGAATCCAAGAAGTATGAAGAGGTTGAAATCATTATCAATTGTTCGCATATTGACAAGCAGCTTGAACGATTAATTAAGCAGATTAACCAAATCAGCATTGCATTACCGGGCATAAGAGAGGGACGGACGTATTCGCTTCTTGTAGAGGACGTGTATTATATCGAAACAATCGATAACCAAACATTTAGTTACACAGAAAAAGAAGTTTATCAATGCGATTTAAAGCTGTATGAAATCGAGCAAAAACTCAGTAAGACACATTTTATTCGTATTAGTAAGAACTTGATTGTTAATACAGCACATATTGAAAGTGTCCGGGCATTATTCAACGGCAAGTTTGAAGCGGTCCTGACAAATGGTGAAAAAGTAATCGTCAATAGACATTACGTCAAAGCTTTCAAAGCAAAATTTCTATCATGAGGAGGGTAACCATATGGACTTATTAAAACATTACATTTCTACATGCTGTATTTCATTCACATTCAGCAGTCTATTTTATCTTATTTTTAGTCTGTTACACATCTTTCCTCCAATGAATGAAGCACTGATTGTTCATATGCTATTTATTTCAATTAGCATCATCTGTTTGATCTTTACTACCCATCAGCTCCCCATTCAAAATTCACTTATTTTACGATTAATTGAATTACTAGATGTCATGATTGTTCTTCTTGTTGCGGGTGCAGTTTTTAGAGTGTTTCCATTCACTTGGGATACCACACTAGCCGTCATTGCTACAGGTATATTAACCTATATTGTCGTCATCACAGTTATATTTATGGGGAATCTAAAGAGCGCTACAGAAATTAATGCTGTCATTGCGCGTAAAAAAGGGGGATCTTCTATTGACTAAAATTATTGAAGTTAATGGATTATCAAAGTCATTTGGAAAAATAAAAGCTGTCAGCGACATCAGTTTTTACGTAGAAGAAGGTGCCCTCTTTTCTTTTTTAGGAACAAATGGCGCTGGTAAATCGACAACCATTGCCATTCTATTAACACTCCTTCAGCAAGATAGAGGTCAAGTCATTGTAAACAATTATACTGTCGGCAAACATGACCAAGCCATTCGCCGGGAAATCGGCGTCGTGTTTCAAGAGAGTTTGCTCGATCCGTTATTGACCGTCAAAGAGAATTTAACGATTCGCGCATCTTTTTATGGGATGCCGAAGCAAGAACGTCACGCAGCAATTCACCGTGTAGCTGAAGTTGTAGAGGTAACTACATTGCTCAACCGTCCTTATGGAAAATTATCGGGGGGACAAAAGCGGCGTGTCGATATTGCCCGTGCCCTTATTCACAAACCAACCATTTTAATACTGGACGAACCAACAACAGGGCTCGATCCAGAAAGCAGAAAAAATATATGGGCTACTATACAACAATTGCAAAAAGAAACTGGCATGACCGTTTTTTTAACAACACATTACATTGAAGAAGCAGCAAACTCGGATTATGTTGTTGTCATGAAAGAAGGGGGAATTGCGGCGAAAGGAACGCCAGAGCAATTGAAAAATAACTATTCGACACATCTGCTTACGATATCTACCAATCAGGCGGATGGGCTGCGTAGTTCGCTAACACTAGATGGCTTGGATTTCAGAGAGGATAAGTCACTTTTTCATCTCCCACTTATCCAGACGACAGATGCAATACCAATTTTAGCGAAATTCTCTCCTTTCATTTCTTCTTTTGAAGTAAAAAAATCCAGTTTAGATGATGTTTTCATCGCTATTAATGGAAAGGATGCGAATCATGATGCTAGCCTTCGCTAAACGCAATATTTTATTATACTTCCGGGATAAAACGAGTGTTTTCTTCTCACTGCTGGCAGTCATTATTCTTGTGGCTTTATATGTACTGTTTTTAGGAGACATGACTGCGAAACAACTACCCGACTTTCCGGCGAAAAAAGCATTGCTAATGGCATGGTTCATCGCTGGAATGCTCGCTGTTACCTCTATGACGACAACGCTTGCCTCGTTCGGCATTCTAGTAGATGATCGCGCGAATAATACCTATATGGATTTTTATTCGTCACCTATTTCGCGGACTAAATTAGTTGGGGGATACATTATAAGCGCATTGATCGTCGGCTTCACCATGTGTCTAGGCACACTAATAGTCTCCAATCTCTTTCTTGTTGTATCTGGAGAAGCAATGCTGCCACTTGGTAAAATGATAGCCACAAGCGGTGTGATTGTCCTAGCCGTGTTAGCGAGCGCATCGATGATTCTATTGTTAGTTTCTTTTTTCAAAACATCCAACGCCTTTGCCGCCGCAAGTACAGTCATTGGAACACTTCTTGGTTTTCTAGCTGGGATCTATATTCCAATCGGTAGCTTACCAGACTACCTACAAACTATCGTCAAATTATTCCCTGTTTCTCATTCAGCAGCATTGTTCCGTCAAATTCTAATGGAAACTTCGCTAATCGATTCTTTTGCAAACGCTCCGGTGGAAATGAAAGAAGAATTCCTATTTGAAATGGGCATATTTTATGAGATTAATGGTGAAAAGGCGTCGGGATTATTCAGTGTTTTCTATCTTTTCGCTACGACACTACTGTTTTTTACACTGTCATTGTTTGTCATGAAGAGAAAGAAAAAATAAAGAAAAAAGCCTGCCCTTGCTATGATTTCCACATAGCATGAGCAGGCTTTTATTCTCTAAATTAATTCACTAAACGCCCTTCCTTGCCTTGTGCTTCCCAATAGGCATCACGAATCTGGACTTTTTGAATTTTCCCTGATGCTGTTTTTGGTAATTCTTCAACAAAAGTGATACCGGAAACCGCTTTGAAATGAGCTAATTTCTCTCTGGAAAATGCGATAATTTCCTGTTCAGTAGCCGTCATATTGTCGCACAAAACGATATAAGCATAGGGCGTTTCTCCCCATTTCTCATGGGGAACAGCGATAACGGCAGCTTCTAACACTGCAGGATGGTCGTAGAGAACGCCTTCCACTTCGATTGAGGAAATGTTTTCTCCCCCACTAATAATGACATCTTTCTTGCGGTCAACAATATTAATGTAACCTTTCTCATCAATAGTCCCCATATCACCAGTGAGAAGCCGACCATCTCGAATTGCTTCCTTCGTCGCCTCCTCATTTTTCCAGTAGCCTTTCATGACACCGTGACTGCGTACGGCCACTTGCCCTACTTCTTTGCCATCATGCGCAACTTCTTCTCCATACTCATTGAGCAAACGAACATCGTTGCCAATCATCGGATAACCCGCCTTGGCCTTCAATTCAGTCTGTTGCTCTTTTGTTAAACCCGTCACATTTGAGCGAATGGTTGAAATT
The DNA here is from genome assembly GCF_044762865.1 of Sporosarcina sp. NPDC096371. Taxonomy (NCBI): domain Bacteria; kingdom Bacillati; phylum Bacillota; class Bacilli; order Caryophanales; family Caryophanaceae; genus Sporosarcina; species Sporosarcina sp. NPDC096371. Next base: position 113,404 of record NZ_JBIWFE010000006.1, on the reverse strand, counting down.
AGGCTAAGTGGTGTACTTTCTGTCATGCCATATACTTGGATGAACTCCCAACCTAGCTCTTCCTCAACCCGCTTAATAAAAGCAGGCGGTGGCGCAGAACCTGCAATGATAACACGGATAGCTTGCTCGATATGCGGATGATGTTCATCAAAGTGCTGTAACAAGGCATTTAATACCGTCGGAGCCATATGTAAAATGGACACATTATGCTCTTGAATCGCTTTGAAAATGGATGCAGGCGTTGATTTCCTTGAACAAATATGAGTCGCTCCATTTGCTGTGTAATAAAAAGGAGAACCCCAGCCGTTGACATGGAACATTGGTAATACGTGTAAATAGACATCCGAATCGGATACTCGTAAATGATGCATGGTACTGAGCGCATGCAAATAATTATTGCGATGCGTCAACATAACCCCTTTTGGATTACCCGTCGTACCACTCGTGTACAGCAAGCTACACACATCATTTTCATCTAACTCTTCACGATTGAAGGGTTCTGATGAAAAATTTGCCAGCCACTCGTCATAACCTGTCTCATTCGTTTCCGAATCTTTATAATGGACAATCAGGTGCTTAACCGTTTCTAGCTGATCTTTTACGGGTCTGATTAAGTCATATAAATCTTGATCAACAAAAAGCACTTTTGATTCACTGTGATTCAAGATAAATACATAATCTTCCGGCTTCAAACGGATATTGAGCGGCACTATGACAGCGCCGAGTTGAAAGACACCATAAAATCCTTCCAACATTTCAAGCGAATTCCCAGCTAAATAGGCGACATGATCCCCTTTTTTAATCCCCAAATTTCGCAACCCGCAAGATAGCTGGTTGACTCTATCATTCAATTGTTGATAGGTAACGACTCGTCCTTCGCAATGCACCGCCACTTTATCGCTATACAAAGCTACTGCACGATCAAGGAATTGTGGTAATATCAATGGTACGTTCATATTGATCACCTCGTCATTTTGCTCCTATTATATAACAGTTAGAATAATCAGTCACTACAAAAAACGATTAAGCCTATTATTTAGCGGTGATTTCCTTGCTTTCGTAACAAACAAATAAGTCCCATAGTACATACAGATAATAAAAGAACAACAAATCGAAATTCAATAACGGGTTTGAATCTCACTCTTTCAGGTGTGATTTCATAGACACCTACAGGTTTAATGACAAAATGTCCGCCCCCGCCTTCGCCTTGGCCCTCTGGAGAGTTTTCACTCTTTCCAGAATATCCGCCCCCTCCACCAACCGCATAACTCACTTGCGCTACAGGTAGCACCCGTAGGTTTTTAAGTCCGATTGGTTCGCCGTATACAAGTGAAACATCCTTATGGCGAGAAAACTTCTCGAAAATACTTTTAATTGGTGATTTGTATACCGATTCATTCTCGTTCATTTTTTCCATAATTCATTCCCCTTTCGATTTGTACTATATCCCTATTACGACAGCTCTCCCTTGCAATCTTATGTGCCTTGTTAGGAAATAATGTACGGCTTTTTGAAATGAAAACATCTGTCAGTGTCTTGATTTATGGAGATTTACATAATTCTTTATTACGCTTTTCGTCTTTACACGTAAATAATAACTAGCTTTTTCTATCGATTCTTTTGGCGATACTGTTCCATCTGCAATCGCATGTAGTTCAGTAAAGAAAGGAGTCAACAACTCCCTACTCTCTACATCTACCACACCTGAAATGAGAATAACAGGTTTCCTTTCCCCCTCTGCCACTTTAGCAATACCAAATGGTGTTTTGCCTGACAACGTCTGACTATCTGTCCTGCCTTCACCTGTTAGAATCAAATCTGCATCCGTAACTTGTTCCGCAAACGAAATCGCATCTAATACAACGCTGATACCCTGTTTTATTTCCCCTGGGAAGAAAGCTTGAAAAGCTCCTCCTGCTCCTCCAGCCGCGCCGGCACCTTTTCTACCAAGAAGTGCAACTCCAGAACACTCTTCTACTACGGCTGCAAATTTCTTCAAATTGTAATCTAGTACTTCTACCATTTCAGGTGATGCCCCTTTTTGTGGACCAAAAACAACCGAAGCTCCTGTAGGTCCCACCAATGGATTTTCTACATCGCAAGCGATAAGAAAGTGACTCCTGGAAATGCGTTCATCAAAATGTGATTGATCAATCGCATGAAGTTCATTAAGAGATCCACCACCTCGCGGCAATTCTACACCATTCACATCCAGCAACTTCATGCCTAATGCTTGCAACAGACCGCCACCACCATCGTTTGTCGCACTGCCGCCAAGCCCAATAATAAATTTACGAAGACCAGCATCAAGCGCATGAACCAGTAGTTCACCAGTGCCGAATGTTGTCGTGACAAACGGATCCTTTTCTTCTTCGGTTAACAGCATCAAACCGGACGCTTCGGCAATTTCAATCACGCATGTTTCTCCATCGCCAAGCACACCATAACTTGCCATCACTTTACGGCCGAGCGGATCCTGTACTACCACAGAAACAATTGTCCCCTCGGTAGCGTAGACTAAACTTGTCATCGTCCCTTCTCCACCGTCAGCTACTGGAAGTATCAGCGTCTTAATTGTTGGATCAACATCACTTATACCCTCCGCCATTGCCTGTGCTGCTTGTATAGCCGTCAAACTTCCTTTAAACGAATCAGGTGCTAGTACTATTTTCAACAGACATGCCCCCCTTGAACTACCCTAAGTATACGGAAATAATTCCAACAATCAGTATGAAACGAAAAAAATCCCCCCTAGAATGCGTTACCTAAGGGGATATTGCCTGTTCTAGCTGCCATTCTTTTCAACCACGGCTTTTCCTCCGGAATACAGACCACTCGCAGATAAGCCCATCATTAATCCAACGAGTATTCCAGCTTTCAGATCTTCTGGGTAGACATAGAAGATGCCCCCAACAATCCCGAAAACCAATGCCATTGGTGGTAATAGCCGTTTCTTCATCCCATACATCTTCAACAATTCTACCATGCCGATAATAAGTGGGATTAAGACAACGTCATAGATTTCCAACCATTCTCCTCCTATCTTCATTCATCTGCAACAGGCTAGCTGCTTAATAAGCTGAAGGAACAGGCAAATTTCTCCTTGAAATTTTAGCGGTGGCTTTACAGATTGGATTTGAATGTACATAATGGTCGAGTTCAAATAGAGCTAGTGATAATGGAGTGCACTGACAACTAGCCCTTGCTGTGTAATGACATACATAGATATCAGAATTTCAGTAATAGAGCTAGTGATTTCTATCGGTATGTCGTAATTCCCCCTCTCTCACTCTATGAAATAATATATGAATACATGTGCAAGACTCTACTAAACTTATTTGCTATAATGAATATACTATTTGATTAATAACAATTAGTATATTCTAAAGATTACTATTATGAAGAAACGTTGTAATAACTATACTATTCCGGAAGTAAACGATTTCATAAATTATTTTTGACAATTGAAAACGTTTAATTGTATTATAGTGAAATATGAAGGAGGCATCATGATGTCACAACTAACAAAGAAACAAATCGTTGATAGTGTCCCGCAAAAAGGATTCTTCGGGCACCCGAAAGGTTTGTTCACACTATTCTTCACAGAATTCTGGGAACGCTTCTCGTACTACGGAATGAGGGCTATCCTCGTCTACTATATGTACTACGAAGTATCCAACGGTGGACTTGGACTAGATAAAACAGTCGCATTGTCCATTATGTCTATCTACGGTTCCCTGGTCTATATGTCGGGAATTATTGGAGGCTGGTTAGCCGACCGGATATTCGGTACATCGAAAGCCGTCTTCTTTGGTGGTATTTTTATCATGCTCGGTCATATTGCGTTAGCGATTCCCGGCAATATTACATTGTTTTTCGTTTCAATGGTACTGATTGTAATCGGGACAGGTTTATTAAAACCAAACGTCTCTAGTATGGTGGGCGATATTTATCCGGAAACAGATAATCGTCGCGACTCAGGATTCAGTATTTTCTACATGGGCATTAACTTAGGTGCTTTCATCTCTCCACTAATCGTAGGTGGTTTAATGGACAAGAGTTTCCACCTTGGATTCGGTGTTGCTGCTGTCGGGATGTTTATTGGATTAGTCGTTTTTGTCATAACTAAGAAGAACAGCCTTGGACTTGCGGGTACACAAGTTTCCAACCCATTGGCCCCTAAGGAGAAGAAAAAAGTAATTTCCATTGCTGCCATTTCAACAGTGATACTTGCAATACTAATTGCGATTGCCATCCCGAACGGTTGGCTGACATTCGACTCGTTTATCGCCATTGTAGGGGTACTTGGATTCCTTATTCCAACAATCTATTTTGTTGTGATGTACCGAAGCCCAAAAACAACTGAAGTGGAACAGTCACGTATTCTCGCATTTATCCCGCTCTTCTTGGCATCCGTCATGTTTTGGGCAATCCAAGAGCAAGGTTCAACAATTCTAGCCTTGTATGCGGATACACGGACAAACCTAAATATTTTTGGCTATGAAATTTCACCAGCCTTTTTCCAGTCGTTTAACCCGTTATTCATTATCACGCTAGCACCAGTTTTCGCTTGGTTGTGGATGAAGCTTGGCGATCGCCAGCCGTCAATTCCACAGAAATTCTCACTAGGCTTACTATTTGCTGGTTTATCGTTCATCGTCATCTTGTTACCTTCTTACTTTGGTGGTACAGATGCACTTGTCAACCCAATGTGGCTGATTTTAAGCATCTTCATGGTAGTCTTAGGTGAATTGTGCCTATCACCTGTCGGACTGTCCGCAACGACGAAGCTGGCACCCGCAGCGTTCTCTGCACAGACAATGAGCCTCTGGTTCCTGTCGAACGCGGCTGCACAAGGACTTAATGCGCAACTCGTTAAGTTTTATTCAACTGAAACCGAAATGATGTATTTCGGAATTATCGGTGGAAGTGCCATTTTGCTAAGTATTATCGTGTTTGCGTTGTCACCAATCATTCAACGCTATATGAAAGGCGTACGCTAATTGAAGCACTCGAAACAAGCAATTCCCTAATTATAGTGGAATTGCTTGTTTTATTTTTGTTGATTTTATTACTTTTATAGTAAATATTTGATATTATCGGAAAGTTACCGAAAACTAATCTTTTAAACTAGACTATTTTTTCTGATAATGGTTTTTCTTGCGCCATTTCAATGTTAAGATAATAGTATTCTTAACCATTATCTTAAATAAAATGAGGAGTGAGATTTTGATACTTGGTTTAACGATTATTTTAGTACTTGTCTTGTTTATGCCCTTCACAGTTAAAATCGCTGAACGCAATCTTGAAGTCTTTCTATTTATTATGGGGATTGCAGCTGTTGTTGTGAGTAAAGTGCTTGATAAGGAACTTATTATGAAAGCGCTGGAGGATCCTTTACATATTACGCTAGCAGTTATTATTGCTGGTATACTATTCCGTTGGTTCCAAAAGCCCATTGAAACGGGTATACTCGGCATGAGTAAAGCAATGCCCCTACGCTTGTTTTTGGCACTGGTCGTCATTATTCTTGGTCTCATCTCAAGTGTGATTACAGCCATCATTGCAGCTATTGTTCTCGTGGCAGTTGTCAGCGTACTACGGCTTGATCGCAAGTCAGAGATACGCCTTGTAATATTGACATGCTATTCAATTGGTCTTGGCGCGGTTCTGACACCGATTGGCGAGCCTTTGTCGACCATTGCGACAAGCAAACTTAACCAGGACTTCTTCTACCTATTTAGATTACTTGGCGCTGATATTATTGTGGGTGTTGTTGTTTTTGGTATACTTGCCGCACTTTTGATAAAACCGAAAGCGAAGCTCGACCGATCGGCAGCTAATCAAGGGACGGAATCCTATCTCGACATCTTTATTCGCGGTTTTAAGGTCTATTTATTCGTCATGGCCCTAACATTTCTCGGTGCAGGCTTCGAGCCATTCATTGAAAAGTATTTGCTCGATCTGAGTCCGCTAGTGCTTTATTGGATAAATATGATTTCGGCAGTGCTCGATAATGCTACATTAACCGCGGCAGAGGTCAGCCCTACGATGACTGATTCGACCATTAGAGCCATTTTACTCGGACTTCTTATTAGTGGGGGTATGTTAATCCCTGGGAATATCCCGAATATTATTGCTGCCGGTAAGCTCAATATTAAAAGTATTGAATGGGCACGCTTCGCTGTTCCGATTGGCTTGATCGCAATGGTGGCCTATTTCATCGTGATTGTTGCTGTCAGCTAATTTAATGACATTTTTCACTATGAGGTGATTTGATTTTGGACATACCGCAATATTTAGCGAGATTCAATGCACCATCATCGGAGAAGGCTACCCTCTCCTACTTGATAGAGCTACAGTCTTGACACTTGCAATATACTCCATTTGAAAAGTGCCCATCTATCTGAATGCACAAAGTATATTCAACAAGATTGTACATGTTAAACCCCGGGGATAGTATTAAGACCGAATGGACAATGGGCTATAGCAGGCACGAATGCTACCCATCTTGAGCAGCTCGACGAGCCCTATCTTATCGATGTGGGCTTTGGAGCCGCTACACACCGTACTGCTCTTCCGTTGGATGGTAATAAACGAACTGACACCAATGGTACTCATCAGGTGACACAGGCTACTGAACGGACATTTGATTTGATTCAGGAAAACGAATTAGGTAGTAGAACGTTATATCGGTTCCATACAGCCAAGAAAAACCTTGTCGACTTTCATGAAGGGTGCGTATTCAATCAAGTCGCCAAAGAATCCTCTTTTACGCACCACGATATCGTCTCTTGCGCAACGAAGACGGGGCGAATCACATTAGTCGACCAAAACCTTGACCGTAACGGAAAACGGCGTTCACGCAGCATCTGAGCTTTCAGCAGAAGACAAAGTATACGTATTACAAAATGTATTCACTCTTTATGTATAACAAAAAAGTGTGGAAAATGGAGATTATCCCATTTTCCACACTTTTCATTTACACCTTATTTTTTCTTTGTCAATCTACCTACAGCAAACGCCCCTGCAGCTAGTCCAATCATTGTGTTCGTTTTCTTGTTGAATACTTGTTTAACCACAAGATTTAAGTTTTGTGGTCTTTCTGCAAGACGACGCATAAAATAGCCATACCAGTCTTGTCCAAAAGGAACATAAGTACAGAAGTTATAGCCTTCTTTAGCTAATTGAAGTTGCATGTCTTTTCTAAAGCCGTATAACATTTGGAATTCAAACTTGTCATTCGGAATGTTGTTTTGTTTAACGAATAATTTAATATGATTGATGACATTGTGATCATGTGTTGCAATCGATGTGAATTTACCATTCAATAAATGCCATTCGATCAGTTTGATATAATTTTCGTCAATCTGTTGCTTCTCTTGATAAGCAACATTTGCTGCTTCCTTATAAGCGCCTTTTACAATGCGTAGACGGAAATCTTTATATTTATGAAGATCTTCTTCTGCTTGGAAGAAATAAGCTTGAATAACCGTACCAACATTATTGTAGTCCTTCGATAGTTCTTCCAAAATATCGAAAGAAGGCTGAAGGCGTGCGTGATCCTCCATGTCAAAATTGACGAAAATATCATAGCTATGCGCTTTGCTAACAATTTCTCTTAAGTTTTCTAAACAGAAATTATAGTCGATATCCAAACCAAGTTGTGATGGTTTTAACGAAATATGAGCGTCAACTCCGTGTTCACGAATTGCCTCAATAACCGAAAGGATTTGTTCTTTTGCAGCAGTTGCTTCGGATTTTTCAAATACAAATTCGCCGAGATTATCAACCGTACAAGAAATTCCGTGTGCGTTCAGTTCTTTAATACTTTGAATTGTTTCTTCTACATTTGTTCCCGCTACAACGTTTTGTGCCCCTAATTTTAGGCCGTACTTTTTAGCTGCACTATTCAAAAGTTGATTTTGAGATAAACCCATAAAGATATCTTTTAGCATGTCATTAACTCCTCATTACTATTTTATTTTTTAATTATACCATACTCTGCCCGGACTTTTACAACAAAATTCACTACATTTCGCTGCATTTTAACTACTTTTTTCACTTATTTTCGACTATTGCTGAAACGCTTTTCGAGTCGACTTTGCCACACTTCAACGAGAACACTGATGCCCCAATATATGAAGCCGACAAGAATATAAACGGTCAAATAGTCAAATTCCCTACCTCCGACAATTTTTGCCCGCTGAAATAATTCTGGTACAGTAATCATCGCCGCTAACGAAGAGGCTTTAATAAGATCAAGTAGTACGTTTGACAAAGGGGGGATCGCAATCCGAGTCGCTTGGGGCAAAATTACAGACAACATCGTTTGCTTAGCAGTCATCCCGAGTGCCGTTGCCGCTTCCCATTGGCCTTTATCGACCGAATTTAGCGAGGAGCGAATAATTTCGGCCATATAAGCAGATGAATGGAGACTAAAGCCTATTATCGCCGCTGTGATCGCCGAAAACTGAATACCAATGTTCGGCAAGCCGAAGTAGAGCAGGAATAAAAACACTAACATGGGTGTGCCGCGCATATAGGAAATGAATAGTCGTGCAGGCCACCTAATGATTCGCCAGTTCGAATTTCGTCCAAGTGCAAGGATGAATCCGATGAAAAGGCCAATTGCCATGCCGGCGAATGAGATTAGAATAGTATAGCCGATTCCCTGTAAAATATAAGGTAGCGATTCAATAGCCAGTTGCAAGTCGAAGATGTTGCCCCAGTCGATGGCCACCACTTTACAAACCGCCTTTACAGTTAATCAATATCAAAGTCTTGTTCAACTGATACATCTTCACCGCCAAAATATTTCTTCGACAATTCTGAGATAGTTCCATCGGCGTGTAAATCATCCAAAATTTTGTTCACTTGTGTTAATAGTTCCTCATTATCTTTTTTCATAATAATTGCTTGCACATTCGGATGATATTTAATATCCGGATGAATCATAATTTCGAATTCGGGAAATGCAGCTAGTGCTAATTTTTGTAAATAATAATCATTTAAAATAACATCCGTGCGTCCCAAATCAACATCACGCAAGTAGACATCATTAGTCACATTGTCATAAATGACTTCTTCCGCACCGTAGTCACGTCCAACTTGCATATAGACGGACGTCGCAGCCCCAGCGGCTTTTTTTCCTTTTAAGTCTTCCAAGGTCTCAATGCCTGAATGATCCGATTTACGGACGATTGCCGTGCCGTATGAATACTTGTAAGGCTTAGAAAACGAAAATTTTTCTTGGCGTTCTTCCGTAATTTCAATATCATTTACCGCAAGATCCACTTGTTCACTATTTAAAGAAGTGAGCATGCCATCTAGCCCCATCTCTTTAAATGAAACATTCAATTCTAGGCGTTTGCCAATTTCTTTCATAATTTCAACTTCATAACCTGTTAATTCGTTATTCTTGCCATCATGATAAGATGCCGGATAAAGTGTGCCAGATGTTGCGACGACAATTTCTCCCTTTTCTGTGATACGATCCCAAACGGAAGGTGCCGCTTTGTCTTTTTCCGCACCGTTACTAGCACTTGATCCGCAAGCAGCCAGAACAAACATCGCTAAAAATATACATAAAGACAGGGTGATGTGACGAAGATGATGTACTTTTGTCATATGAACTCTCCTTTGATCATTAGTAGGACACAAATACTTGTCCACTGAAAATTATAATGTATTCCGACAGAAGATGTAACCCTTTTCCCCTTCAATGGAATATCCGAATTGTTGCGAATTGAGCATGCATTTAAAAAGATTTCATCGTTAATAATTTGTGGTATATTGGTCTCAGTACTTACTGGAGAAAGGAGTTTACCCGGATGAGGAAATCCATTGAATTGAACAAAGTAAAAAAACTTATTCCTATTTCACTCAAGGGATTCTCTCAAGTTATGTTAATCGAAAATGCTCTGTCTGGAGCTCTAATATTACTAGGCATTACAATCCACTCACCACTTCTTGGTTTAATGGCACTCATCTCGTCTATAGTGGGGACAATAACAGCCCACTATTTACATGCAGATAAACTTGCAGTCAGCCAAGGTATTTATGGTTTTAATTCCCTGCTATGCGGAATTGCCATTATGTTATTTCTACAAAATGATTGGCGTTGGCTGATTACACCAGTCGCTGCAATTATGGCCGCCGTACTGATGTTTTATCTATCAAAATACACGGCTAAATGGAAAATTCCCATTCTCACCTTTCCATTCGTTGTTGTAACATGGATTGGTCTGCTAGCTGCCTATCAGGTAAAGGGCTTAAAAATCAATCCTGAGTTTGTTGCAACGTCTCCAGCAAATTGGAATCTACCAATCGAGGGAACACCTCATTTCTTTCTAGCTTTAATTAAAGGAGTTGGAGAGGTCTTTATCATTGACTCATTGTGGGCGGGATCGCTCATATTAATTTCCCTATTTGTAGCTGGGTGGAGGTATGGTGTCTATGCTATAGCCGGAACCTTCATTTCATGGTTAACAGCCATCTCACTTGGGGTTAATTCGGAACTACTTAATATGGGTCTTTACAATTATAATGCAGTACTAACAATAATTGCCGTTGGACTATTATTCGATGACAAGCGTAATTTCCCGCTTGTTGGTATATTTGCCGCGGCAACAACCGTGCCAATTTCAGCCGGGATAGAGTTACTTATTTATCCCCTTGGGCTTCCTGCGCTAACATCACCATTCATTATTAGTACCTGGTTGTTCTTGTTGATTCGCAAAAAGATTGTGCAAAGACTTTAACGCAAATTGAAACACCCCCGTAGTAGTGATACATCACTACTACGGGGGTGTTTCTTATTCATAATTTAAATTGTCCAACGACCTTTTCAAGCTCACTTGCCATTTGGCTCGTTTCAACGGACCGTACAGCAACTTCTTCAATCGATGCAGTCGTTTCCTCGGCAGCTGCCGAAATATTATTTGTCGAACCGTCAATGACATGAATCGATTCCGTCAATTGATTAATGAGTGCTACAACGCGTTCTGAATTCTCCGCCTGGGATGTTGTCAAATCTGAAATCATCCTGATTTCTTCAACAGTCTCTGATACGGCAGTTGTGATATCACTTAAGGATTGCGCTGTCATACGAACCGTTTCCGTCCCAGATTCAATGAGTGTTGTACTTTCTGATGTTGAGATGACAACTTGTCCGATACTTTCTGTAATATCACGCACAAGTTTTTCCACTTCTAATACTTCTTTATTTGACTGTTCTGCAAGTTTCCGGACTTCTTCTGCAACGACGGCAAATCCTTTACCATGGTCGCCGGCACGTGCAGCTTCAATCGATGCATTTAAAGCTAGTAAGTTTGTCTGGGCTGCAATACCCGCAATTGAACCTGTAATATCTTGGATTTTCGTTGTAGATTCAATGAGATTCTGGATTGTTCCGCCTACCCCTATGGAGGAAGTTCGGATTTCTTCGATATCACTACGAATATCATTGGCGCGTTGCTGACCTTCCCCGGCTATCTGCATCGTCCGTTGGGAGTTTAGTACACTTTGTTCCGCTTTTACTTTTGAATCTTGAATAGCATCGGCGAGAGTCGACAAGATGGATGAGGCATGCTCAGCATTCGTTGTCCCATCAGAGATTGATGCGGCTGTTTCCTCCATATTTTGTGCAACATGTTGGGCAGCCTCTTGCATCTCGTTTAATGATGCGGCTGTTTCAAGCGAGTTTTTTGTCAATTGAGTCGCTGTGGTTTGCACAGTACCAATCATACTTCGTAAATTAGCTGTCATGATATTCAACGTGCGTCCAAGATCACCTATTTCATCGTTTCCTTTGACTGTTGTGTCTTCAATCGCAAGATTACCATCGGCTATTTCTTTTGCATGTGCAATTAGTTCTGATATCGGTTTTGTCCTGCGTCTAATTAAGAAAAGCGTAATAATGGACGCGATGATCATTGGAATAAGACTTATCAACATACCATTTCTAACAACATCCCATGTCCGCTCACCAACAATTGATCCATCAAAATCAATCACACTAATCGCAATGATTTTGCCAGTTGGATCATGGTTTTCAAAAATGGGCGCATAGCCAGATAAGCGTTTCATCCCTTTGAATTCATATAGTTCAGAGTAAGTTGAGTGCTTCATATCTAGCATCATAGCTACCGCTTTTTCATCCATCGGAACCGAATCTCCCGGTTTTAATCCTTTTTCACGCGAGTAGTCGTCAAGTGCCAGGATTTTCCCAGTCAAATCTAGTATGTATTGCGTTTCAAAGATATCTTTATGTTCAATCGTCCAATTCAAACTTTTACCGACCGTATCCATCACCTCTTGATCGCCATCTAACATTTTCTTCACATCTTCAGCGCGAATTAACCCAGTAGTAATATTCGCACAGCCGTAAGCTTCAATACCCGCAGCATCGTATAATTTATCATATGCTGTTTTATATGTTGCAATGGATGTAATTGCCAGCATTGCAATCATAATACCGATAATAATTGCCCCAAGCTGAACGGTCAATGTATTCTTCATCACTTTTCCCCCTACCATACTAGTAACTAGGTACATATTACCTGCACTAATATCCTATAATACTATATATTGTAATAGAAACAAAGGACTATTCACGATAGTGCTCCATAAGATCGGGAAATGCTCTTAATTCGCTTATACCCTTCTCGCTTATTGAATAAACTCCCCTTTGAATCCTTTCAAACCACCCATCGTAATTTTTAGTCAGAATGGATAAGGTCTTCTCCCCTGTCCCCATTTGTCTTAATGATTTTGGCGAGAGCGGTCCGTTGTGTAGGAGACAACAGGCTATATGAATACAATTTTCTTTATAGGCGGATAGTATTTTCGTCTGACTACTTCCGCCCGTATTGTAATCGCCTGATCTCCCTGCAATTTCGGACAAAACTTTATTTCTTTTCTTCTTACTTTGTTGCATACTTTTCACTCTATTAAAAGGAGCTGGTTCGTAAATAACGGTTAGAAGTACGTCATCCTCCTGGAATTCTACCGTTATCAGACCTAACTCTAGCCTTCTTATTAAATGACAACTATCTCTCCACTTTTTCGAACGGAGACTATATTTGGGTTTGGGGATGGCGACATAGACTTGATCCGTCATGCGCTGTCTTTTAGTCGCTTGAATGAGAAGATCAATCGTCAGTGACAGTTTCAACTCTACTATCACTAACTCACTTTCTTTTACGGCAGCTACGTCACAATGATTTACTTCCCCATACACATCGTACCCTTCTTTGATAAAATGATTTTTAACGGGTTGATATAAATCAACTTCATAGCGTTTGTTTTCTTGCTTTTTCATCGTCACTGCACACATCCTTAGCTAACGATTTTATCTCGAAATGAATATTTTGACATTAAATTTTTTAAAATCAAACATTTATTCTCAATAATGGTACAATAGAAATGAATAATTAACACCTATTTTTGGAGGTTTTTATCAATGAATGAAAAAACGATTTTTGAACTTATTCATGCTTTCGAACAAGTGAACCATAAAATGATCGTTCGCTGGAAAAGTAGATCTGCTCATAATCTTGGAATCTCGCATATTATCGTCTTGCACGAGTTACGCCAAGATGGTGAATCCAGACCTTCCGATTTGGCGAAACGCTTAGGCTTCACCCCAGCATCGCTGACACATCTATCTAGCAAATTGGCTGCCCAAGAATTGATACATCGTAGGCAAGACGACCTTGATCGTCGTACCACCTATTGGTCTATCACTGAAAAAGGTATCGCCTTACTCGAACAAGCACAAAAAGATGGTAATGCAACACGTGGAGAGTTATTTTCACATCTTTCCGAGGAAGAGCAAGAAACACTACTAACCATTTATCAAAAACTTGATCAATCCTTACAATAGTAAAATGAATCAACCGGGGCGTAATTATGCCAAGGCATTATTTATGATAGAAAAAAGGCGCTGTCTAATACGTCCCTAAAATAAAACAGGTGGAGAAAAACGATTCGTTTTTCTCCACCTGTTTTTGTATCTTGTTACTTAGAATCCAAAAAGGTTATCCAGAAATTCAGTGAAAACTGACTTTCTGGATAACCACATGAATACTTAGCTACCTAACATTAACGTAATTTAATTGATCCACCATCTACCATGATTGTTTGTCCAGTGATATAATCGGAATCCTCGCTCGCTAGGAATACTGCTACACGGCCAATATCACTTTCTACTTCTCCAAGTCTTCTCATCGGGATTTTAGCTAGCATCCCTTGATAATATTCTGGATTATCTTCTGCCCATTGCACCATACCAGGGGATTTAGCAATCGGAGAAATTAAGTTAACATTGATGCCGAAAGGTCCAAATTCATTTGCTGCTACACGCGTAACCGCACGAATAGCTTCTTTTGCAGCCGCATAAGAAGCTTGGTTTACATCGCCGTTAAGACCGGCACCAGATGAAAAGTTAATAATTTTCCCTTGTGATTCTTTTAGGTAAGGAAGAGCCGCTTGCATAAGGAAAAATGTTGGGTAAAAACCAGTATTAAACGAGAAATCAAGCTCTGCTTGCGTTGTTTCTTCAATTGACGCCATTTTCGAAGCATGCGCATTGTTTACTAAGATATCAAGTTTACCGTATTTATCAGCTACTTGTTTAACGATATCACCAAGCTTATCGTGTTCAGTTAGATCGGCTTGAATGAACATTGACTCAGGCTGATACTCCTGTAATTGTTTAATCGTTTGCTCGCCTACCTCTTGATTCAAATCGACGATAACAACTTTGGCGCCTTCTTTAACCATCGCTGTTGCCATACCCATACCGATACCGCCAGCTCCACCAGTAATAATTGCTACTTTATCTTGTAATTTCATAATAAATCGTCTCCTTTTTTATGAATACTGTCGTTTACTTTGATTGTACTTGCGCCATATAAGCTTGGAAATCAGCGATACTTGGATTTCCAATATAGTGACCGCCTTCAACTTGAATCGTTTGCCCTGTGATGAATTTAGATTCATCCGAAGCTAAAAATACAACTGTATGACCGATGTCGTCAGCTTCACCATGATATGGAAGTGCATTGTACTTACCGAAAATATCAAGCACTTCTTCTGGCATATTGCGTTTTGCAGCAGGCGTCAAGATTAACCCCGGTGCAACTGCATTACAACGAATTTTATCTTTCCCGTACTGTGTCGCAATGTACATTGTCAAATTGACAACAGCTGCTTTGGATGCACCATAAGCAGAACGAACAGCGTCACTAGCAAATCCTGCCATAGAAGCCGTATTAATAATTGAACCGCCACCTGCTTTTTGCATATGTGGAATAGCATAACGGCTACCAATTAAAACACTCTTCGCGTTAACATCCATCAAGCGATCCCATTCGTCCAAATCGATGTTTACAACGTCTAAATCTTTTTGGAGATTCGTTAGACCAACATTATTATAAAGGACTGTAATTGTACCGAATTGTTCAACTGTGAAATCAACCGCATCTTTAATCGACTGCTCTTCACCCGCATTCAAAAAGATACCGACAGCCTCGCCGCCTTGCTTGTTAATCTCTTCGGCAGCTTGTTTTGCACCTTCCACGTTAAAATCAGCAATAACGACTTTGGCGCCCTCTTTTGCTAGCAATGTAGCTGCAGATAAGCCAATTCCAGAGGCTCCACCTGTTACTAAGGCTACTTTCCCTTGCACCCTGCCCATCTGTACACCCTCTTTCATGTTGAAATATTATTTACTCATCTATTTTAACATTAAAACATATAGGATGAAATAGATATGCATAAAGGCTTTACAAATAATCGATATGATAAACTGAAAGTAAAGGAAATGGGGTCGTAAGATGTATGTATTTATTGTCAATCCGTTGGCAGGGAAAGGTCAAGCCTCATTACTATGGGATGAAACGGAGAAAATCCTACAACAACGGAATATTGACTACCGCGTACTGATTAGTAGTTCAGAATCGGACGCACAAAACTTTATGTTAGAAATTCTACAATCGTATACAATTAAAACCATCGCTGTGATTGGCGGGGATGGAACGACAGGCTCTGTTATTCAATCTATCGCCAAAACGACTACCGCTTTGGCAATCCTGCCAGCTGGTTCAGGCAATGATACTGCACGTATGTTTCGACTAACTAGACAACCAAGCCGCTTCATCGACCAATTAGTAGCACACCAAATAACAACAATTGATTTGCTCCACGTCAATGACCGATTTGGTATTTCTGTAGTGGGGATTGGCATAGACGCCATGATTGGGCAACGCGTCAATCAATCTTGGTATAAACCATTTTTGAATAAGGTTGGTATTGGCTCGTTCGCTTATCCTATCGCAGCTGTTTTAACATTACTATTCTTTCGTCCCTTTTCGGGCAGCGTGACCATTGACGGCGCCAATTATAAGTTGGGAATCGCTTGGCTAATTGCATGTGGCAATACATCTTCTTACGGAGGTGGATTAGTCGTATGCCCGCAAGCCCTACCAACCGACGGTGTTTTCAATTTAACAATGCTTCATGATGTTGGACGAATGAAAATCTTATTTCGGCTTTTTCCCGAGTTGCTTCGCGGGCAACCTATTCTTCGAAAAGGTGTAAGTTACATAGAAGGAAAAGAACTGGTTGTCCAAACAGATAGAGCTGTTTCTGTCATTGTCGACGGAGAAGTCGTCACATCTACCCCACTCCGCATCGCCATTCATGAACGGGCATTGAAGTTAGTTGTTACTACTTAATATTTTAATTATTTACCGATAATTTTGAACACTCCGGTATTAATTGTGAGAATGTTGTGTTATGATTACAAAATGTTCAAATGATAACGGAGGTTGTTGACAGAATTATGAATCTAACAAACACGAAACCAAAAACCTTTCATGTGGAAGAAATCCTTATTGCCAACCAGCTATTAAAGGATGTTGTTGCACATACACCATTACAAAAAAACGAGCGATTATCTGAAAAGTATGATTGCCATGTGTATGTAAAAAGAGAAGACTTACAACATGTACGTTCCTTCAAACTACGCGGGGCCTATTATAAAATTAAAACCATTGAAACGGATGCGCGTGACAAAGGAGTCGTCTGTGCTAGCGCGGGAAACCATGCCCAAGGTGTTGCCTATGCTTGTGCACACTTAGGTATCAACGCAAAAATATTTATGCCCCAAACAACACCTAAACAAAAAATCAATCAGGTAAGAATGTTTGGCCGAAATGTTGTTGAAATCATTTTAGTTGGTGATACATTCGATGACACTTCAGCCAAAGCAATTGAGTATGCAACAGCTAATGATCGTATTTTCATACACCCTTTTGATGATTATGATGTCATCGCGGGGCAAGGAACGGTAGCAGTAGAAATGATGAATGATATCGAAGAGCCTCTCGACTTCGTATTCGGCGCTATAGGTGGTGGTGGACTTATGGCCGGTCTCAGTACCTACATAAAGAATGTCTCCCCGCAAACGCATATGATTGGTGTTGAGCCGGAAGGTGCAGGTAGCATGAAAGCTGCCTTTTCAAATGATGATATAACCGTATTAGAAACCATTGATAAGTTTGTAGACGGCGCAGCGGTCCAATGTGCCGGGCGATTGACGTATGATATTTGCCGTAAATATCTGGATGATATCGTCCTTGTGCCAGAAGGTAAAGTATGCACGGCCATCTTAGATCTATACAATGAACATGCGATAATCGCAGAACCAGCAGGTGCTTTATCAATCGCTGCGCTAGATTTTTATAAGGATGAAATCAAAGGTAAATCCGTCGTCTGCGTGATTAGCGGCGGCAATAATGACATCGGTAGAATGCAAGAGATTAAAGAGAAATCATTACTTTACGAAGGACTTCTCTATTATTTCATTGTCAAATTCCCACAACGAGCCGGTGCGTTACGCCAGTTTTTAGATGAAGTTCTAGGACCTGAAGACGATATTACTACTTTTGAATATACGAAGAAAAACAACAAAGAAAGTGGTCCAGGTCTTGTCGGCGTAGAATTAAAGAGAAAAGAAGATTATGAGGGTCTTATTCAGCGCATGACCGAATGTGGTTTTTCATTTAAAGAAGTGAACAAAGATAGTACATTATTTGAATTGCTCATCTAAATAACCCTGATAATCAAACGATGTAGTTTGATTATCAGGGTTATTTTATGATTACTTTCATTTGTGTCAATAAATTAGGATGACAAATTCTATCTATTTATCTTCTTTTGTATCCTCAAAGCCGATTTAAAAAAATCAATCAATCTACCATTTGTTTCAGAATTTTGCGAAGTTAATAGCAACTATGTTACCCTTATTGCATATACATCGTTTGTCGACGTTAGTTATTTTAAAGGATTTCCAATTGCTATGAATATACTCTCAACTATTAGAGTATATTCTCAATTGAAAAGTTATTAATTTATTTCCTAGTCTATTTTACTGGTATAACAAAAGCTTATTTGTTATTATTATCATGTAAGATTTAAAACAATCTAAGGAGTGACGTTCAATGACTGAAAATAAAAATCCGAAAAAATTAACAACTGCTGCTGGTGCACCTGTCGTAGATAACCAAAACTCAATGACTGCAGGTCCAAGAGGTCCTATCCTACTACAAGACGTTTGGCTATTGGAGAAACTTGCACACTTCGATCGCGAAGTGATTCCTGAACGTCGTATGCACGCCAAAGGTTCAGGTGCATACGGGACATTTACCCTAACACACGATATTTCACAATACTCCAAAGCAAAAATCTTCTCTGAAGTGGGTAAGAAAACGGATATGTTCGTTCGTTTTTCAACTGTAGCTGGTGAACGCGGTGGCGCTGACGCTGAACGCGACATTCGTGGATTCTCCATGCGCTTTTATACCGAAGAAGGAAATTGGGATCTCGTCGGCAATAACACACCAGTCTTCTTTTTCAGAGACCCTATGCAATTCCCAGACTTGAACCATGCTGTTAAACGTGACCCACGTACGAATATGCGTAGTGCCAATAACAATTGGGACTTCTGGACATCACTGCCTGAAGCATTGCACCAAGTGACAATTGTAATGAGTGATCGTGGACTTCCAAGTTCATATCGTACAATGCACGGTTTTGGAAGCCATACTTTCAGCATGATCAATGCTCAAAACGAACGCGTTTGGGTGAAATTCCACATGCATTCACAACAAGGGATTGAAAACCTAACAGATCAAGAAGCTGAAACGGTTGTCGGGAAAGATCGTGAAAGTCATCAACGTGACCTATATGACAATATCGAAAATGGCAACTTCCCTAAATGGAAAATGTTCATCCAAGTCATGACTGAGGAACAAGCAGCAAACATGCCTTACAATCCTTTTGACTTGACGAAAGTATGGTACAAAAAAGACTTCCCTCTTATTGAAGTAGGCGAATGGGAGTTAAACCGTAATCCTGACAACTACTTTGCTGAAGTAGAGCAAGCCGCTTTCACACCTGCAAACGTAGTACCAGGTATCGGCTTCTCACCAGATAAAATGTTGCAAGGACGCCTCTTCTCATATGGCGATGCACAACGTTACCGTTTAGGCGTAAACCACCACCAAATTCCGGTGAACCAGCCAAAATGTCCATTCCACAACAGCTACCACCGCGATGGGGCTATGCGTGTCGATGGCAATCATGGCAGCAAAATTCACTATGAGCCAAACAGCCATGGTGAGTGGGAAGAACAACCAAAATATAAAGAACCAGCTCTCGATCTCTTTGGTGCAGCAGATCAATGGAATTTCAGAGAAGACGACGACAATTACTTCGAACAACCAGGAAAACTGTTCAATTTAATGAGCAAAGAACAACAACAAGTATTGTTCGAAAATACTGGACGTAATATGGCAGGCGTTGAAAGACATATCCAACTTCGCCATATCACCCACTGCTACAAGGCAGATCCAGCTTACGGACAAGGCGTAGCAGACGCACTTGGTATTGCTTGGAGCGAAGTGGAAGCAGCAGCAACTTTCGAAGCAAAATAAGTATTGTATTGTGCGAAAGGAGCAACCGAATAGGGTTGCTCCTTTTTTGTCTAGTTCAGTGCCCCCTTCGCATTTCATTTATATTATCTAAATTTCAGGTGCACACCCCTTTTCATTTCCGGGAAATCACGAGTATTCCCGGGGAAATCGCGTGAAAACAGAAGATTCGCCGTGAAAGTTGCAATTATGTAAAAATCGAGCGCGTAGTCCACGTTTTTAATAAAAATTCCGACAATTATACTGACTTTTCCGTTAGCTGACGATAGAATAGATGTACACAATTGATTACTTTTAGGGGGAAATAATTGATGACAATACAATTCACAGCAAGCCAGGAATTTTTCACATTCCATGACCCTATGCAGGACCGTAAGCTCATTGACAGAAAAACAGAAATCCGCAAAGATCCACTAACAGGTGAAACGTCGCGCATTATTTACGACCCCGGTGCCCCGTTCATCCCTACAGATTATGAGGAACTCGCCAAAGAAACAGCAGGTAGCAATTGTCCGTTCTGTCCTGAGAACGTGCAATCATTTACGCCTACGTTCCCTGAAACATTAGTAACGGGGGGGCGACTTACGCAAGGCGAAGTAGTCGTCTTTCCTAACCTGTTCCCATACAGCAAACACAATGCCGTTGTCCGCATGTCCGATCAGCATTACGTAAAGCTCGATGAATTTACAGCAACTATGATTGTGGATTCATTTTCAGCGGCGCATGACTATTTGAAAAAGGTCTCCACACAAGATCCAAATACAAAATTTGCATCCATCAACTGGAACTACTTACCACCTTCGGGAGGTAGTATTTTGCACCCACATATTCACGTACTGGCGTCAGAACATCCTACAAACTATCAGGCGACAACAGCCCAGGCTGCTCAACAGTTTAACAATGTGCACTATCAAAACTACTATGATGCATTAGTTGAACGTGAACAAGAGCTTGATGAACGTTTTATTGGTACAGTAGGAGCTATTGACTGGTTACATGCTTTCGCACCAAAAAGTCACACCGATTTTATTGGCGTATTTGATGCCCCATCTCTGGAGGAGTTGAATGTGAACAACTGGCAGGATCTTGCTGACAGTATGATGCGCTTCTTCCGTTACTTTGAAAATATCGGTATCGCTAGCTTTAACCTTGGGCTCTTTATCCCTATTTCACCAAATGGTACTGAGCGGGTTCATGTCCGGCTTGTCCCCCGTCTAACCATCGGTGGACTTCAAACAAGCGATATGAATGTCTTTAACTTCCTGCATAGTGAACCCCTGTGCTTAAAAGTTCCGGAACAAACAACGCAAGCAGTTGCCGCCTATTTTGCTAAATAAAAAAATCGCAGATGGACAACGGATTTCTCTGTTGTCCATCTGCGATTTTATTTCAAACAAATAGTAAAAGTAAAAACGGTAGAAAGAATATAGATAATATGATCACTATCAAGACAGATGGAATCACAACCGTCCAAAAGCCTCGCCATCCAGAGAATTTGTGGGCTTCCGCAACCGCCAATACTGTAATGATAAAACCCCATACCCCTATTACAATACCAATCAACCCACTAAGTAGTTGCCAAATTAATGTTAAACCTGAAATACTAATTTCATCATTGAATAAATGTTCCCCTAGGATAAGGAGATCAGGAATCCAAAAAAGTCCACCCAGTATGACAGGTATATATGCAATTGCAAAAGCCATTTTCAACTCTGCAAATCTTCCCTCACCGCCGAACCAAGTGCCGACAAACGTTGCAATTCCAGCAGCAATCCACCAACCTATCAACCCTAATAAAGGACCTAACACAACTGAAAAAAGTAAAATCTTTGATACAGACATAGAATTGCCCATGTTATTTTGTGATGCCGCATTTAGCATATCGAATACCCCAGCAATTACGACTAAAATGATAGCAAATTTCATTGACTTATGATCGATAGCGTATCGTACCGTTTCTCTTGGTTTCGTCCAAATAGACGTCCATAGATTCAGTTCCTCTTTCTTAGCTAACACATCATTTCCCTCATTCATATATGAACACCCCTCTTTCACTACCTATTCTACGTATAATAGGTTAAGAAGTTGCATCAAAATTCAAAATGATGTAGAAGTCTATTGCCCCAATAACAGAGCCCTACTTTAATAACATCGAAGCAGGTATTGTGAAATAATTTATTTAACTTGATTCGCCATAAGTCAAAAAATCCCCCAATCAACTTTCCAATTGGGGATAGTATCTTCACGCATTTACTAGATTCAAATCACTCCAATTGCTTTTCAGCCATATCTCCGATAACAGGGAGTTTGTAGTACTTCCCTTGATAGGCTTGATACATCATAAACACAACCATTACCAACACCAATGGCCCCATAAATAGACTTAAAATCCATCCTATAATCGGAATGACACCTAATACAAGACCAAAAACAATAAGAAAAACTCCTAAAAACACAGCCTGCAATGCATGAAAACGAATAAAACGGTTTTCTTTTTCCATGAACATAAAGACGAGACAGACGATGAAAATATAACACAGCATACCACCAATATTTTCATCCAACCCAATAGTACTTTTCTTACTCGTTTCTTCAGGCTCCGGGCTTGTATTGGATGCCAGTTCATCTGGTAGTCCCTTTTTTTCTTGTTCAGTCGTACCGGTTCCTCCTTTCATAATAGTATGTGTTTATTATTTAAATTGAAGATTACGTAACCGATAAATTTCAGGCATCTATAGTTATTCGTCTTGACTATCCATAAAAAAACTTCATACCTCCTTCATACTATGAATGTTAAAATCGATTTAGTAGGTGGACCCCCCAACTTTTTTCGTCCGAAAAGATATTGAAAAAAACCTCTTCAAGCCCATGATTGGCTGAAGAGGTTTTTCATTATTTAGCATCAAGGGCATTCAATTCATCCAGTTGCACCAAGCCATCAATATCACTACTTTTAATATAGCCCGCCTCCTTACTTATGTCTGCCATCTCCTGAATGACTTGTTCATTAACGGATGTTGTCACTTCTAGGTGAGCAAATGCGGCCTGCAACTCATCTTTATTAATTTCCTTGCCCGTTAAGCCTTTAATATGCTTGATAACAAGCTCCTGGCTGGCTTCTGGATTCTGTTGAATAAAATCTACCGCTTTTGAATGCGCTGTTAAATAAGCTGTTACAAATTGTTTATTGCCCAAGAAATTTTTAGTGGCTGCAACAACTGTATTTGTAGATTCTTTACCCCAAGCAAATGACTCCCAATCCAATAGCGGTTTGCCATTCGCTTGTGTTTCTAAAATATAACCCCAGGGCTCTTGTGTCGCAGCGGCGTCCACTGATTTTTGAATGAATAAGGTTGTCGTATCAGCAGGCGCTGCCGCGAATAATTCAACTGTTCCGCCATTCGATTTTGGCTTTAGTCCGACATCATTGAGCGCTTTTCTTAACATGATATCTTGTGTGCTTCCAATGACAGGAATGGCAACTTTTTTACCGTCTAAGTCCGCAAGTTCCGAGATATCACTATGTTCGCTTGCAACAAGTACGGCTCCCCCATTTACCGCACCTGAAATAATGTGATAACTAGGATCCTTCACAAAGATGTTTAATAGCGGACCAGGTCCAACTGTACCGACATCAATTGATTTAGTCGCCATTGCCTCCATAAACAATCCACCGTTACTAACTGTTTTCGTGTTAATTTTAATATTCTCCCCAAACTCTTCAGCAAAATAACCTTTTTCTAAGGCAACTATTGTTGCAATATGTGTTAAGTTTGGAAAATAACCGATGTTCACTTCTTTACTTCCTGCCGCACCTTGATCACTTTTTCCACAAGCCGTTCCGATGGCCAATACCAATAAAGAAATAAAGCTAAGCACCAATAATTTACGTTTCATTTTTTTCTCTCCCCCGAGTGATGTCATTTAACGAATGCCCCACTTCTTCTGAACACTACGTTCTAATCGTAAAAATACCAGATTATCCATAATCGTACCGATGACACCAATAATGATCATGACAGAAATAACCAAATCCATCTGACCAAGTGCTCTGCCGGTTTCCAATAGATGCCCAAGTCCGCCTCCACCACCAAGCAGTTCGCCAGCCATTAACGCACGCCATGAAAATGCCCAAGCGATACGCAAGCCGGATATAATTTGCGGAACGGATGCAGGAATAATTACGGTGCGTAAAAAGTGGAAGCCACTGGACCCTAATGTTTTAGCAACCCGCTGATAAAGTGTTGGAACATTTTTGAAGCCGCTTGTCGCATTAATCGTCATTGTCCATGTGGCCCCAATTGTAACGATAAACAAAATGGAAAAGTCATTCAAACCAAACCATATAATAGCCAACGGAAACCAGACAATACTTGGGATAGACTGTAAAGCCGTTATAAGAAATCCAAGTGTATCCTCCACTAGCTTTGAGCGCCAGATTAGGTAGCCTAAAAAGACACCAAGTATTGTTGCAACTGAAAAACCAATTAACAATCTGATCATACTCGTTAGAATTGCCACCGTGATTTGCCCATTTACAATTCCTGTGAAAAGCGTTTGAAGTACTTGACTGAGTCTAGGAAACATGAAATCTGGCAAGCTAGATAATCTAGATGTTACTTCCCATATCACCGCTAGTAATCCGATGAAGAGGGTCCGTCTCAAAAATGTAGTCATCCCCCATTTCCTCCTTTAAAACTTTCTCTATTTCACCTTGCAGCTCAGCCAAGATGAGTTTTTCCAAATGGAAGGTCACATCATTCGGCGTGATGCCATCTGTTGACGTTTTTATCGTATGGGTCGATTTAATTTTTCCAGGTCGTGTTTCAAACACAATCACTTTCTCGGATAATAAAACTGCTTCGCGTATATTATGCGTGATAAAGAAAATCGTCACCTTCGTTTTTCGCCATATTTCCAGCAACTCATGGTGCAAAACCATTCTCGTTTGTTCATCGAGCGCCGCAAACGGTTCATCCATTAACAAAACTGCTGGTTCCATGACAAGCGCACGCGCAATAGACACACGCTGTTTCATGCCTCCTGAAAGCTGATGGGGATAAGCGTTAATATAATTGCTCAAATGCACCATTTTCAACATGTCTTTCGCTTTATCTTGTGCTTCGGTTTTAGTCATACCCTTCAACAATAAACCATACGTAACATTATCAAGAACCGTGAGCCACGGGAATAGCCCAGCCTCTTGGAAGACAACGACGCGATCAGGTCCTGCGTCCGTCACTTTTTCACCTTCAATGCAGATTTCTCCTTTGTCCGCCTTTTCAAGTCCCGCAATAAGATAGAGCAATGTTGACTTTCCACAGCCAGATGGACCTACAATCGAAACGAACTGTCCTTTTTCGACTTCTAATTGAATATTATCTAGCACCTTTACTTGCCCTTTTTCTTCATGAGCAAAGTTTTTTTCAATGCCATCAATCGTTAAGTACATAGGAATTCTCCTTCCCTTTATAATACCAACTAAGTTGATATGTTTTATATCCTTAATATATAATTACTCATCTCTATACCGTTTGTCAACCTTTATTCTTGAAATTTTCTATTTTTTAGAAACACGACAATGAAACTTGAGGAAATTGTGTGTAAACATGAAAAAACCACAACTCAATGAGTTGCGGCAGTTATAACATAGCAATTATAGTGCAAATAAGTCACTCGATAAATAACGTTCACCAGAATCAGGTGCAATGCAGACGACTGTATCACTCGGCGTCAACCGTTTGGCAACGGCTAAAGCTGCATAAATAGACGCTCCCCCTGAAGGACCGACAAGAATGCCTTCCTGCGCTGCAGCGTTACGCACAGTAGCATACGCTTCTTCGTCTTTAATTTGGAGTATCTCATCATAGATTGACGTGTTCAGCACCGAAGGGATGAAGCCAGGACTCGTCCCAACTAACTTATGTTTCCCTGGCATTCCACCTGACAGCACCGGTGATCCAGCCGGCTCTACAACATGAACAGTAATGCTCGCATCGTGCTCTTTCAGCGCTTCACCAGTTCCCGTCACCGTGCCTCCTGTGCCTGACGTACAGACAAAGGCAGTGAGTGTTCGATTGATAGATGAAAGCGCCTCAATGATCTCCACAGCTGTTGTTGTCCGGTGTGCGTCTGGATTGGCGGTATTTTCAAATTGCATCGGGATAAAACTATTGTCAATTTGTGAAGCTATTTCGTTTGCCTTGGCAATCGCCCCTGGCATTCTTTCCTCACTTGGTGTCAGAACGACCTCCGCACCATAGGCCTTCATCAAATTAATACGTTCGATTGTTGCATTATCCGGCATAACAAAAATCGATTGGTAACCTCTCGCCGCCGCATTCATCGCGAGACCAATCCCCGTATTTCCTGACGTAGGTTCAATGATTGTTGCCCCAGCCGTCAATTGCCCGCTTTTCTCTGCTTCAACAATCATATTGAAAGCTGCCCGATCCTTCACACTTTTACTCGGATTAAAATATTCCAACTTCACATAGACTGCTGCCCCATTTGGATCTGCTACTCTGTTCAGCCTGACTAATGGTGTATGACCAATCAATTCAGCTATATTATTGACAACTCTCACTGCCATCATCCTTTCAAATCCCTCATTATCTTTTTATTATAACAAATCAATATATATAATTCCTACCTTTTTAGGTCAATATAAATCAATTACGCCTTGGCGTAATTGCGTCCCAATTTTGAATTGCGCTTTCGCAATTCACTCCTTTCAAACTTTGTGACATCCGCCGGAGGCTTAATTTGAATCAGCAGGGAGTCTAAACTCCCTGCTGATTCAAATTAAATAGCCGGTTTACTTGGCTTCGAATTTCGCCTAATAAACCAGCTATATATTATAGAAGGAAGTCATATTTAAATAAGCTGATGTTGACTCTTTTTTTCAAAGTCCCCGATCATCTCAAGAAAAGCTTGCTGCATTTTATGCGATTGTCGATATGATTCACCTGTAATGACTTTCAATAGACATAGCTTCATATGTTCGTCAGCTGCAACATTTTTTACTTGATCACGGGCTAGTGCAAGAAAACTTAAATAAGCCTTATACGAGTCATCATACTTCTCTGCCAGCTCATCGCGAATAACCGTTGCCAATGTAGGACTAGCCCCGTTCGTTGCGACAGCAATGGTTAAACGACCTTGCTCCAGCTTGGCAGGAACTTGAAAGTCACTTAATCCCTGATTATCAACGACATTAACGAGCTGGTGATCCCCAGCTGATGAGGCAACCAACTCATTAACATGGGACTGATTCGTCGCGGCAATGACGAGTAAGGCTAACTTAAGATCCTGCGGTTCAAACACTTTATTCTTCCATGTAATTTGATCGTTCTTAAACAGAACTTCCATTTTAGAATGAATGACAGGGCTAATAACCGTTACTGCAGCGCCTGCCTGTAATAAGCCGAGCGCCTTTCGATAAGCAATGGTGCCGCCCCCTACAACGACAGCTGCTTTGTTTTTCATATTCAACATGATTGGATATGCTCCCATTTCAACAGCCACCTATCGATACAGAGTTATAATAACGGACTATGCATTTGTACGAACTACCTCATCATGAAAATCTAGTCCATTTTGAACGGCTTTAACATGACCTGCCCGGATGACAAAGTCTCCAAAATGCTCACCTTCTAGCCTTTCTTTTGCATATTGGGCAAGCAATACTTGAAGGACTGCCAAAATCTCTTCTTCTCCTATATTTTCACGATAGATTTTGTTCAAGCGATCTCCCGCAAAACCTGCACCTAAATACATATTGTATTTGCCAGGCGCTTTCCCTATAAAAGCAATTTCCCCTAACCCTGGACGTGAACAACCATTTGGACAACCCGACATCCGAATAACAATCTCTTTGTCACGTAAACCAGATTCATCTATAATGACATCAATTTTATCCAGCAGTACAGGTAAATAGCGCTCTGCTTCTGCCATAGCAAGCCCACATGTTGGAAACGCGACGCAAGACATAGAACTACGGCGCAAAGCGGAATGATGCGCGCCATCCGTCATATTATGCTGGTCCAGTAAGTCCGCAATCTCTTTCTTTTTCTGGCTTGTAATATTACTAATAACCAAGTTTTGGTTTGGACTCAGTCGAAAATCTCCCGTATGAATCTTGGCAATTTCGCGTAGACCAGTCATCAATGGATAGCCTTCCACATCCCGAACCCTCCCATTTTCGATAAACAGCGTATAATGCCATTTTCCATCATTGCCTTTAATCCAACCGTAGCGATCGCCATTATGCTCAAAATGATAAGCGTGAGCAGCTTCAAGATCCCAGCCTAAACGGTTATTGAGCTCATTTGAAATCCATTCCAGCCCTTTTGCATCGACTGTATACTTAAAACGAGCATTTTTTCGGACAGAACGATTACCATAATCACGTTGTATCGTAATCACTTTTTCGGCCACTTCAATAATTTTATCGGGTGTACAGAAGCCGATAACTCGCGCTAACTGCGGATAAGTCGCGGTATCTCCGTGCGTCATCCCCATACCGCCACCGACTGCAATATTAAAGCCAACTAATTGATCGTCTTCTAAAATGGCGATTAGACCCAGATCTTGCGAAAAGACATCAATATCATTACAAGGCGGAACCGCCAACCCAATTTTAAATTTGCGTGGTAAATATAGCTCACCATACATCGGTTCAACTTCGACCTCGGGGCTATTTACCACTTTTTCGCCGTCTAACCAAATTTCATGGTAGGCTTGCGTTCGCGGAGATAAGTATTCACTCAATTCCCGGGCCAATTCGTACACTTCCGCGTGAATGTCTGATTGGTAAGGATTCGGATTACACATGACATTTCGGTTGACATCCCCACAGGCTGCCAATGTATCCATCAATGCTGCATTAATTTCTTGCACATTTTTCTTCATATTCCATTTTAAAATGCCGTGCATCTGAAATGATTGGCGCGTCGTTAATTTCAATGTCCCATTGCCATACTTATTGGCGACGTCATCCATCACCAACCATTGAGCAGGTGTGGCAATACCACCTGGTGCACGCACCCGCACCATAAATTGATAGGCAGGTTCTAACTTTTGGCGCTGGCGTTCATTACGTAAATCCCGGTCATCTTGTAAGTAACTACCGTGGAATTTCATCAGCCGATTATCATCATCATTAATCCCAGAGCTGATTTGTTCTGTAAGTGATTGTGCGAGCGATCCCCTCAAATAGTTACTTTCTAGCTTAATGCGCTCGACATCACTCGGCTTGCCCGATTGTGGCGGTAGTACAATTTTTTTCGTCATTTAGCTGGCCCCCTTCAAACTACACTCAATAGACATCTCGCTGATAGCGTTTCTGCTGTTGCATCTCTGTCAAATAGTCAGCTGCTTCTTTTGCATTCAAGCCGCCTTCATCTTGCAGAATGGTTTCTAACGTATCGTGGACATCAGCGGCCATATGTTTTTCATCCCCACAAACGTAAATGACGGCTCCCTCTTCTAGCCACTCGAACAGTTCCTGACTTTTCTCTAGCATGCGGTGCTGCACGTACACCTTGTCATCTGTATCGCGTGAAAATGCAATGTCTATTTGCGTCAAGACGCCTTCTTTTGCCCAACGTTGCCATTCCGTCTGATATAGGAAGTCTGTCACATAATGTTGATCGCCAAAAAATAACCACGTCTTCCCTTTCGCTCCAATCTCCTCGCGTTCTTCCAGGAATGCTCGAAACGGTGCAATACCAGTTCCTGGCCCAATCATGATCATTGGCGTATCAGGATTCGCTGGTAATCTGAAGTTCTGATTACTCTGCACGTAAACAGACAAATGGTCTCCCGGTTGTGCACGTAACGCTAATTCCCCTGAGCTAACACCTAGTCGTTGCCGGCCGTGCGCTTCATAGCGAACTGTTCCAATGGTTAAATGGACTTCATCAGGGTTGGCTTTTAAACTACTAGCAATCGAATAAAGACGCGCGGGGATCTTACGTAATATTGCGATAAATTCATGCATAGGCACTTCCCAAGGAGCAAAGTCACGCACAACATCTAACAAGTCGCGACCATACATATAGTCCTTTAGGTTCTGCTCTTGCCCAGTCGCTACTAATTCTTTCAAAGCAATATTCGTCGACAGCGTCGCAATTTTTTGTAACAACGGCTTCGTCAGCACGGTTATATCAAAATTGGCTAGCAATGCCTCACGCAACGGACGAAACGTCCCTATTTTATTAACCACAACAGGATCTTCACCATTCCAGCCCAGCTCCGCGATCAATGCATCTACTAGCTTTGGATCATTTTGAGGATATATCCCTAAGCTATCACCTGGTTCAAATTGCAAATTAGACCCTTCGAGTGATAATTCTATATGACGTGTTTCTTTGTTCGAGCCACGTCCATTCAAATTCAAGTTTTCCAAAATTTCCGCTTGGAAAGGATTTGTTCGGGAATACTCCGCCTCCTCAGTCTCAGAACTAGTTATTCCTTGTTGACTAGCTGCAGATTTGCTGCCTTGTATCTCATTTAACTCCAATAAAACTGTCGCAAACCATTCCTCAGCCTGTTCATCGAAATCTAAATCACAATCTACACGAGGGCTAAGTCGTTGCGCACCTAATTCAAGTAACCGCTCATCAAACTCTTTTCCTGTATGACAGAAATAATCATATGAACTATCGCCCAAAGCGAGGACGGAATACTGAAGATTTTCTAATTTCGGCGCCCTTTTACCGAGAAGAAACTCATAAAAAGGTAGCGCAGTGTCTGGTGGATCGCCTTCTCCTTGCGTACTGACAACTATTAGGAGTTTGTCAATTTTTTTTAACGTGTTCGTCTTAAAGTCGCCCATCGAGGCCAGTGTAACATTAAAATTTTCCGCTTTTAGGTTCTTTGCCAGCTTTCCCGCCAACGCTTGTGAATTACCTGTTTGTGAGCCAAAAAGAATCGTGACCTCTTTTGTACTAACCTTTTTAACAATTTCCTGAGCCTCTAAAACAGCAGTACTACTAGACTCAGTTATCTGTTGACCAATTTGCCGAGCACTTAAATAACCACCCAACCAAATTTGTTGCGTCTCCGTTAATGCTGGTAACAGCTGGTTGAGAAGTTCTACCTGTTGTTCATTAAACGGACTGTTGATCACCTCAAGAGTCATTGTATCCACCTCACAATTTAATAATGTCATGTATAATCATCATTTAAGTCTAATTTTTTCATTTTTTTCTATTTGGACAACAACATTATCTTGGACAATCAATGTGATCGAACCGTAATTCATCGTAGTCAACATTGCTTTTAGCGTATCAAGCGCTTGCTCCACATTGTCTTTTCGATTCCCCATTGTCAGCTTCACCCTTTCCACACATACTAAATTGCCCGCACAATCGTCGGAGTTGCCAGCAAATCGTGGACCCGTTCAACAAGTACGTCTTGCACGTATTTATGGTAGCCTAAGTTTTCACAAAGAATGATAGGTTGATCATTTGCAGCATACAGGGCAATTTTTTTCACTATACCGTTCATTAAGATGCCCGAGAATAAGAGATAAGGAATGACAAAAACCTGTCGATGTGTTGTTTGTCGCAATTGCTTCAGAGCTTCATCAAACGAAGGGGCTGTGCCGTATAGAAAACAAACATCCACTTTTTTAAAGGGGTACTTGTTAGCGAGTAGCTGAGCAACCTGCGTTAAATCACGTTTCACGGCTTGATCACTGCTTCCCCGCCCTATAAGCAACACTTGTGCTCCCTCTTCAATCGGCATTTGTTGTTCAATCACTCGATCATATAAGCTAGCCACGATTTTGGGGTGAACACCAAATGCTTTGCCGTATGTAAATTCAACATCTGGATACATGATCTGCCCGGCTTCAATTTCCAGAGGGATATCTTCATTAGCATGATGCGCTGTTAGTAGGAGTATAGGAACAATAGCGATTTTAGTTGCGCCTCGATCTACACACTTGGTAATTCCTTCATCCACACTTGGTGAAGCCAATTCCAAAAAGCAAATCTCTTGAATCGGAACGTCAATCAGCACCTGACAATCTTCGATAAATTGAATAGCTTCTTCAACACCAGCTTGAATCCGACTCCCATGCCCAACATATAAAACGGCCTGCATGTGGCTCCCTCCTTCTTAAATTGAAATTTCCTTCATCATGACTGTGTTCAAATCACTTTGTTCAAACCACTGAAGCTTGTCACGCAAACTGACCACTTCTCCAACGACAATCATGCTCGGATTTTTAATACAGGATTTTTCCGCAACGTCAACAATTGTTGCAAGTGTACCCGTCACTGTTTGCTGCTCTACGGTCGTTCCCCAGTGGATAAGGGCGACTGGCGTGCTAAGCGGTTTACCGTACTGCATTAATTGCTCACAAATATAAGGTAGGTTCCCTACTCCCATATAAATCGCTAGTGTATCAATTCCTTTTGCAAGACTTTCCCAGTGGATGGAATCACTTTTCCCTGCACGCATATGCCCTGTTACAATCGCAAAGCTAGAACTTAACTCACGATGCGTCACGGGAATACCCGCATAGGCAGGTGCTGCAATTCCCGCCGTAATCCCAGGAATCACTTCAAACGGAATCCCGTGATCTACAAGGGCTTCAGCCTCTTCCGCACCTCTCCCAAAAATAAACGGATCGCCACCTTTTAACCGCGTCACCATCTTACCTTGCTTTGCATACTTCACTAAAAAATGATTGATAGTTTCCTGTATCATGGCATGATAGTTCGGTAGTTTTCCGCAATAAATCAAATCGGCTCCAGGTTTTGCATAGCTTAGCAGCTCTTTGTTAATCAAGCGATCATATAAGATAACATCCGCCTCTTGAATACATTTCAACCCTTTAACGGTGATCAAATCAACATCGCCAGGTCCAGCTCCTACTAAATAGACTTTTCCCATCTTCTTCTCTCCTCTCACCGTTAAGTTGCACAGTTATCAATGAATTGCCTGTTGTCTTAACCCCGCAATTAATACGTCAATCACTTCCGGACGACTAAATGTCGCTGGTGGTTGCTCGCCATTCCGTAGCATCTCTCGTACCTTTGTACCTGACAAGATTACATGCTCACTTGCATCGTGCGGACACGTTTTCGGCGTCGCCATACTTGCACATTTGTTGCAGTAAAAACTATGTTCGAAGAATAATAGTGTAATCCCAAGTTCTTCAGGTGTGAAATTACTAAATATCTTCTGTGCATCGTAGGTACCATAGTAATCTCCAACCCCTGCATGATCTCGCCCGACAATAAAGTGCGTACAACCAAAGTTCTTTCTCACCATCGCATGGAAAACGGCTTCCCTTGGCCCCGCATAACGCATCGCTGCTGTAAATACACCTAAGAAAACATGGTCTTTAGCATAATAGTTTTCTAGTAATACTTTATAGCTTTTCAATCGCACATCCGCCGAAATATCATCCGATTTCGTTTCCCCAACTAATGGATTTAAAAACAAGCCATCGACAATTTCTAATGCTGTCTTTTGAATATATTCATGTGCACGGTGCACAGGGTTTCTCGTTTGAAAACCAACAACTGTTTTCCAGCCAAGTGCCTGAAACTTTTCACGCGTTTCAGCAGGGTCATATAGATAATCAGAAAACTCGTTCAACGGACGCCGCTTAATGAGCGTAATCTTGCCACCTAAGTAGACATTTGATCGTTCAAATAACTTCTTGACTCCAGGATGCTGACGATCTGTCGTTTGATACACCAAAGCCGCCTCTTGCTCTTTATCTGGCGTGAATATATCCGATACGTCCAGTACACCATAGACAACCCCATCTCTTACTAATTTCACGATACTTCCTAGCTTAATGTTCTTTGCATTTTCCTCCGTCGTTGGCAATGTAATCGGAATCGTCCACGGCTCACCTGTCGACAATCTCATTGTTGTGACAACAGAATGATAGTCTGCTTCAGACAAAAAACCATTTAATGGACTATAAGCACCCGTACCAATTAAATCTAAATCGCTACTCGAGATTTCATCTAGTTCAACGATTTCAGTAAGCTCATTAATTTTAAAATTAGGATTCCAGCGATTCATTAATATTCCACCATGCGGTTGACTCAAAGCCATTGCGATTCCCCCATTAGATTAGTTATTTTTATGCAAGCCACATTCGGTCTTCGTTTGATCTGACCAGCGTCCTGACCTCGAACCTGTCGCAGTATCTCCTGGTAACGTACAAGGTGCACAGCCAATACTTGGATAGCCCTGATCATGTAGAGGATTATAAGGCAATTGATGTTGGTCCACATATGCCCATATATCCTTCCAAGTCCAATGAATAAGTGGGCAAATTTTAACTGATTTGAATGTTTCGTCTTTATTGGTGAAATTCGTCTGACTTCTTGACGTTGATTGTTCCCTTCTAAGTCCAGAGAGCCAAGCGGTTGCACTGTTTAATGTTTCCTGAAGTGGAAGCACTTTTCGTAGATAACAACAACGATCTGGCTGCCTTTCCCATAGTTTATCACCAAGCAATTCGGCTTGTTGTTCTACTGTCGATGCCGGCTTTTTCAATTCAATTGCCAACTGCGGATAGCGTTGCCTTACCACTTCAATAAGGGCATACGTTTCTGAGAAATGTAGTCCAGTATCTAAAAAAACAACTTTGGCAGTAGGTTCAATTTGTGCGATTAAATCAATCATCACAATGCCTTCCACACCGAAACTACAAGCATAGACAAGCTCCTCGCTATATTCAGCATATGCCCAACGCAATACGTTTAGCGCACCTTTCGCCCCGTCATCCATCAAAAAATGAGTATTGAGCTCTGTCCACTCCGCATACGTCAACTTCGTCATAAGCCATCCCCCTTTCGTCCTTTGAAAAAGGCGACTTTAATCCATTATCGATTAAAATCGCCTCTACTTTGTGTAGTCAGCCCAATTTTTAATTCTTCGAGGGACATTACTGAATTGCTTCTGGATGTCCAGTCAGCAATGATTATTGATTATAATATCCTTATAATTCCTATGTGTCAAGTAGGTATTAAGGTATTCTATTCCAAGTATTTCATAAAGTTGCGGCAAAATCGACCTTTTTGAAAAAAATAGCCCGAGAGAAGGCACCGCACAAAGGGTAGCTGAAGCGGATTCAACAGAACCCTATCATTCAACTTATATACCGGTTTTCCCGTAAATAAGCCATAATCACCTCAACAGATTCGTCGATGCCTAATTGATTGGTGTCAATCACAATCTCCGCCCTATCCGGTTCTTCATAAGGCGCGTCGATTCCTGTAAAGCTCTTAATTTCACCCAATCTGGCTTTCTTATAAAGTCCCTTTGGATCACGCTGTTCACACGTATCTAAGCTAGCCTTCACATATATTTCGATAAATTCATCCTGTTCAACAAGATTACGCACTTGGTTGCGATCTTCCAGATAAGGTGAAATGAATGCCGTCAACGTAAACAAACCAGCATCTACCATTAATTTTGCCACTTCGCCAATTCTACGGATATTTTCGGACCGATCATCTGGACTAAATCCTAAATTGTTGTTCAAGCCATGGCGAACATTATCGCCGTCTAATCGGTACGTATGAAACCCTTTTGTGTACAATGCCTTTTCCAACGCGACCGAAATCGTTGACTTTCCGGATCCAGACAGCCCAGTAAACCAAATAATGGCACTTTTATGTCCTTTTTGCAGCCTGCGATGTTCCTTTGTGACCTCAGAGTCATGCCACACAATATTTGTCGGTTTCACCATTGCTTTCTCCCCCTTTTTTTAGACAAAAAGACATCT
This sequence comes from Sporosarcina sp. NPDC096371, assembly GCF_044762865.1. NCBI lineage: Bacteria > Bacillati > Bacillota > Bacilli > Caryophanales > Caryophanaceae > Sporosarcina > Sporosarcina sp. NPDC096371. The sequence goes on along the minus strand of NZ_JBIWFE010000006.1, from coordinate 77,632 downwards.
TTCAGTCGATATCTATCATCGAATAAAAAGATGCCTTTAGTTGACTAATTAGCATGATTTAAGAGTAAGGAGAAAGATGGCAAATGTCAACAATTTTTCTGACTATTTTATATTCAGATCTATTTCGTATGGATTAGAACAAAAAACCGAACAAATTTATAGCACAATTTGTCCGGCTCGTCATCTATACTTCTATAAAACCTATTCAATTAAAAATTGGTAATGTAACAATAATCATCGATAGGAATAATATCGCCACATAATTCACTGAAAAAAGGAACATCATATGTGCCCATTTTAAATCGTCTTTTGTGGAAAAACCCGTAAAACTCGCAAGCAACCATCCAACATTTAATACAGTAGCAATGACGATAAATACAGTTCCTAGCGACCCTAAAAGGAACGGTAAAGGAAGTAGACAAGCAATATAAACGACAATTTGTCGTTTGGTAAACGCAAATCCATGAACGACAGGTAGCATAGCCACATTTGCGGCTTTATACTCATCGTATTTCTTCATGGCAATCACAAAAGTATGTGGCATTTGCCAAACAAACAAAATAAGTGCCAGAACAATAGGAACGATATGATAACCTGGTGCAATGGCTGTCCATCCGATTAAAGGAGTTACTGCACCTGAGACACTTCCAATTACTGTATTCAATGTATATCTGCGTTTTGACCACATCGTATACAAAATGACATAGACAAACCACCCAATAAACGCATATATAACCGCTTCAATTGTTGTAAAAAACAATACGATAAAACCTAGAATTGATAAAGAAATTCCCAATATCAAAACTGTTCTTAAAGAAATATTCCCGGTAACTGTCGGACGTTTTTTTGTTCGTTCCATAACTGTATCAATATCAACGTCATACCAATTGTTTAGGATTAATGCACCAGCCATTACAAGCGTGCTCCCAGCCATGGTTAGTATAAAGACACCCAAGTTAACCCCGAGAGTGGTATTTGAAAAATAAAGGGCTAACCAGAATCCCGTAAGGACAGGTAACACATTCGCGATTAATACTATCCCTTTAAATAGTGATTTTAGATCAGCAATCCAACTGCCTATTGTTCGTTCACTCGACAATCCTACTTTTTCTACCTTCTGTTGGGAAGGCAACATAACCTTAGTCATTTATTCTTCTCTCCTCAAAAAAGCCAGATACTTTCCAATGCAATTCAAGCTTTGTTTCTTGGAACACTGACATACTATACTACATTTTACTATTACTCTTCTTGTAAGACAAAGAAAAGTGTCCTAAAGAGCCAATAAACCGGACAGACTACAAGGTAAAAGTTTAAAATTCGACACTTGATTTTTTGATGATAACTCCTAGCCAAATAGAAGACATGAAGAGAACACAATAACACCATACAAAAGTCCCTCATTAATATATAGGTAAAATACCCATAACATGATACAATTGAACGACTGGGATAGATAAAGGAGAGGATTTCATGCCAGGAAATCAAGGAATTTTATTAGAGAGTGGCACAAATGAACTTGAAATTGTTGAATTTGAAGTGGGTAGCAGTACATTTGGGATTAATGTCATTAAAGTGAAAGAAATAATTCAACCGATTCCAATTACGTTTATCCCACATGCCCACCCGCATGTCGAAGGTATTATTCAGTTACGAGGCGAAGTTTTACCAGTTGTCGATATGGTAAAAGTCTTGGGCCTTTCTACAGATAAGCGTAATTCTCAAGAAAAATTTATTGTTGCTGAATTCAACAAACAAACGGTTGTATTTCATGTGGATAACGTATCACAAATTCACCGAATTTCTTGGGAACAAATTGAAAAACCTTCTGATATGTATCAAGGAGGTCACTCACAAATTATTGGGGTCATTAAGCATCGAGATGAAATGATTTTATTGCTTGATTTTGAAAAAATTGTTTTAGACATTAACCCAGACACAGGAATTAGTATTGATGCTGTGAAGAAGCTTGGCAAACGTGAACGTTCCGACAAGAAAATTGTCATCGCAGAGGACTCCCCGCTCCTTCGGAAGCTACTGGCTGACACACTGGCAGAAGCTGGCTATGTTCATCTTGACTTTTTTGAAAATGGCAAAGAAGCCTTCAAGCATTTAGAAAATCTCGTCGCTAAAGGCGGAGAAATCAGCGAACACGTACAGTTTATTATCACTGATATAGAAATGCCGCAAATGGATGGCCATCACTTGACGAAGAAGATCAAAACACATCCAGTGTTATCCAAATTACCTGTTGTTATTTTCTCAAGCTTAATCACTGATGATTTACGTCATAAGGGCGATCAGGTCGGTGCAGTCGAGCAGATTAGCAAACCCGAAATTGCCGAACTCATTTTGAAAATCGATACTCATATTTTGTAGATAAAAATGCCAGCATCTCTATGAGACACTGGCATTTTTATTATCTTCTTGTTGCCGCTTTAGCCCACGTACTTTCGAGCCACTGATCAAATTCGGCACCCTTATCGCCTTCGTACGTGTCATATAAATCTAGTCTCATCTTTTTAAGCTTTTCTTTGAATTCTTCATACGTATGATCCGCTGGTAAGCTTTTCTTAATTCTAGACCATACTTTATTCGCATCTTTAATCAATTCATTTTCTTTTCTTGCTGGTAATTGAACGTCTTCACCAAACTTTTTTAGTTGGCGATAAGCTGCTTCTTGTATTTTGTAAACAGCGTCGTTATTCATTCTAAAAATGAGCACATCGATTACTCGCTTATGTTTCCATTGTCCTAATTCTTCAACTGCATCCATACGCTCTCTCCAATTGGATGTTCGGTTGATTGCTTTTTTTAATTCCTCATAATTTGGGGGTAATTCATTTTTGATTGACAATTGTTTCATTCTCCTTCTAATTCGCAATACTAGATAGATTGAGCCCGACGTGGCACTTACTTTATTATATCATCTGCTCATCTTACATAGTTTGCTTACAAAATGCTTGAATCTGTATTGTACCACACTAATCCATTATGCAAGTCAAATAAACAGCGCAAACCGAATATTGAATTGGTTTGCGCTGTTCTATTATGAACCCATTTTTCTACGTGCACTGCTCACTTTTTTCGCTTGTTGACTTTGCATTTTTTTTGCAGATGATCCTGCATTTCCTTTAGCGTTGTTAGTAGCCGTATTGTTTTTCTTAGCTTCCAACTGTTTTTGAATTGCTTCTTTTAAACTCATTTTTTTCTGTTCAGTCATCTTATATCCCCCTATGGTTTCCTTTATTATACCCGAATTTCAATCAATTCATAGATAATACTTTTTTCGCATCTTCTCGAAGGGTTTCCAAACGCTTGCGATCTTCAATACGTTGCATCGATTGTTCTTCTTTTACTTTTTTATATTCGTCAATGCCAGACACAATGGTATCCCACATATTTTCAATAGTTTCCATTTTAATGCTAGAGCTACCTGAACGCTGGGCGATTTCAATACTTTGTTTCATAATATCACTCGTCACATCTTGCAGCATCTGATTCGCACGATCTTCGAAGGCATTTAAGGAATCTGAATGTACTTTTTGACGTTTGGCACTCACGGTATTAATAATTCCCATTTTGAAAATAGGGATGGTCGTGACAAAGGCACTATTGATTTTGGCGACTAAATCATTGTTCCCTCTTTGCATTGTCTTAATTTGCGGAGCGGCGATGACGGCTACCATACGCGCTTTTTCTAGGTCATCAATTTTTCGTTCCAATAATTCTTTGACTGCCACCAAATTTTCAAGTTCCATACGGGCCATCTGGTCCCCGCTTTCAACTTTCTGCTGACATTGTGGAATGAGTGAAGTCGTAACCTCTTCTAACTTGATTTCCGCGGCCACTACATATTTCTCTAGTTCGAAATAGTATTCAACATCTTCCGCATAAAGTCCTTCTAACTCGCGATTGGATTGTTTTAATTCTTCCTCGATGATAGCAAATTGGCCATGAATCTTTTCAATCTCGCCGCCCAAGGTTTGATACTTTTTAAACATCGCTTCAGCCTGTTGTTTTGCTCGTTTAAAGATTTTATCGAGAAAACTTGGATCCTTAGTAATTTCGTTTCGATCAAATCTTTTCATCAGCTTTTCCAACTGATTAAGTAATTCTCCAGAGTCATCCAATTTTGACATTGTCATCGTGTTTAAGATGCGATCGGAGAACTTGGACAATCGATCTGCTGGCTCTCTACCTAGTGACAATAATTCAGTTTGATCTCTAATATCCATCCTACTAACAATCTGTAATACTTGAGGTTCTTGGCGCAATTGCAGTCTTAATTGATCCGCAGATTGTTCAGTTAACCCTTCTTTTTGAAGTGCAACAGTCATTGTCATCGTAAAATCCCCTATCTATTCATAATCAAAAAATGCTCTTGATAATTTTTTTGAAAATCGATTGTTCTTTTATTTGTTGTTGCTGATATTCTTGCCCAAACACCATATCCTCTAACCAATGCACATCATAGTTGGCAGGATCTATATATTCTTCAATATCCGTATGACCGGCTGGATTGTAAAGGATAATATCCACCCCAAACTGATTCAGAAAAAGAAGTAAGGCGGCATCTTCACGGGACGGCGCACCATTTGTCTCCATATTATATAACACGAGTCGGGGCACTTCTTGAGAATAATCAAACCCTTGCAGTAATTGTAAAATTTCTTCCGGAAGCATACTCGCTTGTTTAAAAATAAATAATTGCAGGTCATACAATGATTCATGATCTAACTTCATCAGTTTTGGCTGTTCACAGCATTCTTTTATAGTACTGGCAATGGCATTTTGCAATCCTGCATACAAGTGTCCATATCTCCACCAATTACTTTTCACCATCTTGTCGAGCGATAAAGAACCGTCTCGATCTAACGATTGCTGATAATGGAAATGATAATTCGCTTTCGTTGTTTTAGCATAAGGGAACTGGAGAATAGATAACGAATGCGCATCGGCTGTTAACTGATGCATACGTTCCCAATAGTCTGCTCGGTCACTCGACACCCCCTGTATCTTCGCAAAAACAACGGGTATGGTGACACGATCTTCTTCGATTTTAAAATCAGGACGAATCATTGCCTTCTCTTTCGAATAGATGAAAACATCATCATAGGTCATACGTAACGTAAGTGCTGTGGGAATGTACTCCCTAAATTGCCACGGCTTATAAACGCCGGATTGATGATCATTCATCATCTTTTCCAGCTGCTTATTAGCACGGTATGCCACAGTCGTTTCTCGATTTCTAATCTGCGTTGGAAAAGGGTGCAATTCTCCTTTGTCGGGATACCTGTATACATCAGAAAATTCGTTATCTGGATCCACATCTACAAATACATCCTCAGCCCCTGGGTGAAAAATAAGAACATCACAGCCAAATTCCATCAGCAACAGTAAAAAGTATTGTTGACTACTGGTTAATTCACCATACCAAACCACTTTCGGGAAATCTTCACCGATTGATAGCGGTTCCGACCACTTTTCCCAATGATTTTTTAACCACTTGACGATATCAATCAAAAATCTGCGGAATTCAGGCGACTGCAGGCCACTATTTTGTTGTTGTTGAAAATGATTAACAATTTTTATAGTAGATATTTGCACATGTCGGTTGATTGCAGGATCTTTATGTTTGGGAATCAGATTTTTTCCATACATAAACGCAATCAGCCGGTTGATGGACAATCCCTTTGGCTCTTTTTGATGAAGCATTAGAATTTCCTGTATCGCTTGGAAGTCCTGAGTATCAATCGTCTTATCTAATTCTTCACTCAGTACGTGAATGAATGACTTGTCATGCATATCGAATAGTGAATTGTAATACTCATCCTCAACTAAAGGAATTCCCAAGACCCGAAGGCCGATTCTGTTAAAACGAAAAGTCGAATCATCGATGAAAAAGGACGGCCGATCTCGAGTAGTAGCAAGAAACAATGCCAACCAATCCGTTGTTGGGGTATATAAAATAGGTTCTATTTGTTGAATGCTCACCTAACGCTCTCCCTTCCAGTAGATTAAAGAATATAGTACCCCTTTGTAGTGTCATAGATGACGATACCGAGGGGCTCCACTATGACGGAGTTCAATAGACGATAAGAAATAGAAATGATAAGTTAGTTTAAGTATAGCCGTTCTAGCTGAATTATTCACGGCTTATAGTTCGGTTTTTACTAGCATTCGTCCATTTGAAGGTCAATCGTCAATTATTCTTCAGTATGTTCAATTTCGAATGTTCGCCTTACTCCCTATATTCTCCAACATGGAGATATGTAAAATGATTTCAAGCCCCTGCCAAACAGCATAGACTGTCTGTATAGCCTCTAAACAACCAAGAGCTATTAATGTTTTACTGGCATATCCAACAGATGGCCCAGTAATTCTTCAGTTGACGTAGCACCTAGTTCTTTTAACCAGATCACTTTTGGATCATCACATTTCTTTTCAAATATTTCGCCGTGTGTAGGGCTATAGCTGATATCAGCCTGCACAAGCATTTCGTAGTCCATAAGCGAATCTCCTGCAGCAATATGCAGGTCATAATCGACATGTTTTTGCAGATGAGCAACCGCGATAGCTTTATCTAATTGGGCAGGAAGGATATAAAGTTTTCTTCCTTGAAGATAGATTTTCCACCCTATTTTATTGAATTCTTTTTCAAAATTCGTATGCTCTTGATACGGAAAATGTTGACGATTGATATAGATGATATAAAATAAATCGTCGCTATTATGCACTTTTTCGACCCAGTCTTTGTTGCTAATATTGGCAAACAATTTCAATAAATCTTCTTTTGGGAGTGATGTAGCAGCGATTTCCTGACGAATCATCTGATCCCATTCCACATCCCGTTTTCCATCTACTAAAATGGTGCCACCATTATTCGTAATGGCGTATTTCGGTCGAATCCATTGCTGAAAAGCCACGATTCGTTCATATTGATCAATCGTTCTAGTCGTAACGGGTACAAACAGATGCTTTTCATGGAACTGCTTCAGCAGTTCCACTGATTGATTCGACATGAAGCTAATGATTTCATCATCTTTATATTCTATTCCCGCCACATCACCTAGAATAGGATATTTTTTCATCATATTGTTCGAATAAATTAAGGTGCGATCTAAATCAGATGTAAATAAGATCATGGATGACACTACCTTTACAATTCTTTGATAATGCCGCAACAGGAATACGACATTTCCGTAAATTCTTCGACTGGTACGTTGAGTTCTTCTGCAAGCATTAGAATATGAGTTAAGTCATTCGAGAAATTAGGATTGATAAGAATTTTCCACGGCAGCCTCCGAAGTAATACGCGTGTCGTTTCTCCAACTCCAGGCTTAATAAAGTTCTGATTATCAATGCCAAATGACTGTTGGATCAATTCAACAGATTGCAATCCTTTCCATGACGGTGTCAAATCTGCTTCCCCTATTTTCTCCAACGATTCATGCACTTCACGTTGCACACCATTAAACGTATGCTCAATCGTATCTACATAAAGGTTAGAAACATCTACTGTCGCTAATTCTTCATAAAATTTGGCCCCGTGGAAATCATCTTTGTCCATAAAATCATAATTTAATACTGTTCGGCTGACCAGCCCCGAAACCGTGGAGTTTAAGCAAGCAGAAGGTATTAAAAAATCATCCCGTGTTCCATAAATACGCACACAATGACCTGGATCAGCAAGGACCGCTAAACTAGCATTGATTTTGTTGATGTTGGCGGCATTATAGTTCAAACAAGACTTCTCTAATTCCTTAGTAATTGCGCCCTTACCCGTCCATCCATCGACAAATTGAATTTTTGCACCCGGATGGTGCTCAAAAATATAATCAATGGCCACGTCATCAATACCACGTCCTCTAATAATGGATATCGAGTAGTGCGGGATATTGACCTGATACTTAAAGGAGAAGTATCTTTTTATTAAGACGCCAATCGGGGTACCTGCCCTAGCTAGGCTGACAAGGACTAGCTTGTCGAGGCCGTTTTGTTGTTTGATTTGTTCTGCTACGACACCGACTGCAACCCCGATACGTGTAGCGAACATATCTAATGAACGGTGAAATAAGGAAACATAATCTTCTGTTGGTTGATATTCTACGGGAAGCATTTCAGAATAATGAGTACCTGATTGAATCAGGCCTTCCCTTTCCTCGGTTTTTGTTTCGATAACATAATGACCAATATCGCGTAAAAGGAAAGTAACATCATCTTCCGCGTAACTCCCCATCTTATCTGGTTTCGTGATTGATGTAAGCATGCTCTTTATCCCCTCTCTATTCCAACGGCTCCGTCATGATGACAATCGTAATATTTGGGATTTGCGTTTTTCGTAACTCTTTTATTAATGTATCGGCCCCAGTGATAGATGACATTCTTTCTATAAAAATAAAGATCTCATCATATTGATGTTCTTTAATATTGTATAGATGATTGATCAAACCGGAATTTTCAGGACTATCGAAAACAAATTTACTGTGGATGGAATAAGATTCCCTGTCAGTTTGATGGATAGGACTTCGAGTAGTTGCTTGAAAATAAACAGACGGTCCCATTTTAGAGGCTATTTGCATTGGAATATACATGAACTCTCCAGTTCCAATGACCAACGTCTTATCTCCCCTTCGCTGCCCTTTTATATGGCTGGCTGCGGTTGCAAGCTTTCGAGAAAATGCTTTCTCCTTATCAATTGAATGTCCAAATCGTCCTGTAGCTGTTACATAAGGGGAATGATTAGTGCTACCGTTAGCATTGATAGACGTAACATATTCAATAGAGTCTGGACCCATAAATTCTTTCAGAGAGAGATAAGCCAGTTCTTGCGTACAATCTGGAATCATTCCAACGGATTCTTCTTCTAAAACGGGCTGACCCGTAACTGTAATTGCGCCATCCAATATAGTGACAACGTGAATAGTGATGGATAGTTCTTGTTCCAATCGGCGAAATTTTTCCCTGTATTCTTCCGAACGCCAGTCCAAAATCGACACAACTGTGAATACCTTTTTCATAGGATAAGCGGCTGTGATCGTCTGAATTATATTGACAGCAGTCTTTCCAGTCGTCATTTCATCATCTACAAGAACTACTTCGCTATCATCCTCGAAGAACTGCTGATCAAGTGCATAAACTCGGTGGCTAGTGGCGTGTGAATGCTCTTCCTCAAAATTGATGATGGATGTACGCTCATTGATTTGTTCTCTTGTTGTATGGATGTATTTTGCGTTATTTTCAAACGAACTAAAGACAGCTTGACCTAAGGCTGTTGCAGTCTCCGCAAAGCCTATAAAGGTAGTGGGTCTCGGAAGTCTAATAGGTTTGCTTTGAATAGAGTCCAACAACTGCTCCGTTTGTTGATTGGTTTGAATCGCTTGTGCTACAGCCGTAGCGCGCGTATCTTTCAAACCGTGAACAACTTCCATATACCGCATCGCTAATAGGTTGCCTACAAGTAATGGAATATGTGGATTTACCGCAAGATGCTTACCCAGCACCTTGCTGACAAAAAGGAAACTTCTTTTTTTATTAATTCGTGTCGCCATTTGAAATAACTCATCTAATTGGAAATTATAAGGGTTGTCTAAAACCTCTACATCAACAGTTAAATCATCTAATAAGCTGTAGCTTTCTCTGGTCGAAAGAGCACCGGATGTCATACATTCACCTCGTAAAGTTCTTCTTCTAATTGCGTATCCATGATTAAACTTGTGAAATCTTGGTCTTCATTATAAACACCAAAAATTCTAGCTTGTAGCAGAATTCGTTTAGCCCAATACAAATGCGGCTTCATTTCATTCATTTTATTGTTATACTGGCTCTTCAAAACGCCTACCTGACCTTGGCTATTCGCAATAATACTTAAGGCATCTAAATACTCTTCATGGCTGATCGTGTAAAGTGAATGAACCGTTTTAATATGCGTTGGATGAATAACTGTTTTCCCTACAATTCCATTAAGCTTATCTAAAAGAACTTCATTAATTAGCCCATCAATATAGTGATCAATCATTTCTGTTCGTTTCTGCATACCCGTTCTGCCATAACGATCTTGGAACGGCGTCATGCGTAATTTAGATTTTAAAATACGTTGATCCTTCGAGAAGTATTCCCATACCGGTCCTGAAATGATATAACCGTTGTCTTGTCTGTTAAATATATTAAGAATATCTGTTAAACAATCCCTTATAAGGGCCACATCATAGATCGTCGTATCCACATTTCTACGAATGCCAAATAAACCACAAAAATCTGTAGCGCCAATGCGAATATTTAGAATATACTTTCGGTAGGAGTCTACTAGCTCTTTGATTTTCAATAAGGTTTCAATTCTCGTTTCTTTATAGATAATATCAGAGGACTCTAAAATCGGCATGCCATACAGCAAAATATCATCATGATTATTTTCTTCGAGAATAGAGAGGTATTCTTTTCCTGTTTCATATGAAAACTTCGGAAAAACATAACCTGTTAGAACACGCTGATAATTTCCAAGCCGAGCCGTTATCCGCTTCATCTGTTGTGGGTTTCTTACGCGCACAAAAACGAGTGGTAAATCGTCTATCGTAATCAGTTGGTTTTCTAGTGCAGCATAAAGCATCTCCATATGTTCATACAACTGATCCTCAGCATCTTGTAATTGATTGTCCCCCACCGCATCTTCCAAATCTATCACCATCGATGTCAGTTCCGCGAACTTTTTATCAATCAAATCTCGAGCGATGCTCTGCTTTGTTGCAGGCATATATAAAGTTGCACCTAGTGCATAAGAAAGTGTTTCCTTATCCACGTATTTCGTAAATCGCTCTGGCTCTTTAAAGAAAATCTCACGTTTTCTTTCAGGTGTTTCATAATCGAAGTGTTTCATATTTATCCCCTCTCCATATTGACCGCTATCATGTTAAACTGAAAAAAGGCATCGCGAAGGAAAAGTCTATAATAAAGTAGGTTCTAATTAAGAACTCCTTAAAATATTTCGACGCCAAGGGGATGCCTTCGTTTAAGTAATTTAAACTAAAAAAGAAAGGCTACTGCTTATACAGTAGCCAGTCAAAAAAAGATTATTTTTTGTTAATTTCCACTTTGGGGTACTGCCAAATTCAGCATAGAGAGGGGTTCCCTTCTCTATGCTGAATGACCACATTTATGCATCTAGTCCATAAGCATGAACTAACGATTGTAGTCCACCCTGATAGCCTGACCCCACCGCATTAAACTTCCAATCATTTCCGTGTCTGTAAACCTCACAGAATACAACTGCCGTTTCGACGCTGAAATCCTCACCAAGATCATAGCGAAGGACTTCTGCGCCTGTATCTTCATTGAGCAATCGAACGTAGGCATTTGAAATTTGGCCAAAATTCTGGCGACGTAGTTCTGCATCATGAATCGTCACAGTAATTGCTACCTTATCTACATCCTGCGGTACTTTTGACAGATTGATGGTCACATACTCGTCGTCTCCATCACCTTCGCCTGTTCGATTATCTCCTGCATGAATAACCGAGCCATCCACACTTTTCAGGTTATTATAGAAAATAAAGTCAAGCTCACTGCGGCATTTACCGCTTGCATTTAACAAAAATGCTGATGCATCAAGGTCATAGTCCTGTCCGCCATCAAATTGTTTTACATCCCAGCCTAAGCCGATACCAATTTTTTGTAAAGTAGGATCGTTTTTTGTTAAATCTATGCGTTGACCTTTACTTAGTTGAATTGCCATATATGATATCTTCCCTTCCATTATGCAAACGCTTTTTTGACGTCACTGTACGGTATTAGCCTACTTGCAGACCGAAATCATTACATAGAGCAGCTAATCCGCCTTGGTAACCCGAACCTACCGCGCTAAACTTCCATTCACCATTGTGACGGTATAATTCACCAACAACAACAGCTGTTTCGATACTGAAGTCTTCGCCTAAATCATAACGGATTAGTTCTGAGTTCGAATCTTCGTTAACAATACGGATAAATGCATTAGATACCATACCAAAGTTTTGGTTTCTTGCTTCAGCATCATGAATGGTAACTGCAAAAGAAACTTTTTCAATGTTTGCAGGAATATCTTTGATAGCAATTTTTACTTGCTCGTCGTCACCATCGCCGTCACCAGTTAGGTTGTCTCCTGAGTGAATGACCGCGCCGTTAGCACCTGTTGTGTTGTTATAAAATACGAAGTCTTGTCCACCTGATACTTTACCGTTAGCATCCAATAAGAATATAGACGCATCAAGGTCAAAATCTTGAGAACCATCATACTTGTTAACATCCCATCCAAGACCAACAACCACTTTAGATAGACCTGGATTTGTTTTCGTTAAATCAACCTTTTGACCTTTTGCAAGAGAAATTACACCCATTAGAAAAACCTCCGATTAATAATATTGTTGTCTTACACATGTTCCATTTTTTTATCACTGAAATCTTTTGCTGATTCCTGTGAGGTTTTGATCTGTTGTACCATCTCCAACAGCTCCAAATTTCCATTCGCCATTATGACGATAAATCTCACCTGTTACGAGTGTTGTTAGACCGCCGTAGTTATCAGATAAATTGTAGCGCAACAACTCATTACCTGATGTTGGATCTACTACACGGATATAAGCATTTTGTATCATACCGAAATCTTGTTTTCGTTTTGCACAATCATAAATATTAACAACGAAAACTAGTTTATTAATGCGATCAGGCACTGATTTTAATTCCACCATGATTACTTCATCGTCGCCAGCGCCGTCACCCGTTGTATTATCTCCTGAGTGGACAACAGACAAACATGAACTTTTCAAATTCCCGAAATAGACAAGATCATTTTTATCGACGAATTTATCGTCTGTTAACATAAATACAGAAGCGTCACAATCAATATTTGGCGCTGATTTAAAAGCCCCGAAGAGCCCGCCGCCTTTAGATTGAACTGGATCCCATCCTAAGCCTACCTGAATACGATTTAAACTTGAATTCCCTTTTGTCAAATCAATCTTTTGACCTTTTTGTAAGCTAATCGCCATTTGTTTATTCATCTCCTCAATTTCACTCTAACTTGAACTTATTCCTATGAATTTATCATACCAAGCAATCATTCATTGGGCAAATTCCATACTTAACGGTACAAGCACCTATATATACGTAGTTGCCTAGAAAAAGTTTCACCTTTACGCGATCTTTAAAATTTATTTTATCGACTTCACCATATTTCCAAAGTGGAAAAATCTAACTCGCCGTCAAGTTCCTTCATATATAATAGACAACTTTTTCATCAACTAGGTGCAATATTTCACAATCTATTCTTAGGTTTTTGGTTCACATGATTGACACAAAAACTATTTTGATGTTAAATGAATAAGGCTCAACTAATTAGACATCTAAGTAATACAGCCAAATGCCTTATTTAAAGGCATTTAATAGGAAAAAGGAGGAAATTTTATGAGTACGAAACAGAACAAGTTCCATTTTGCATGGCTAGTTTTATTAGGCCTTTGTATTACAGTAGGTCTAGGGAAATCTGGTTTAAATAGTTCAGCAGGATTATTTTTATCACCGGTATCAAAAGACCTTGGCGTAGGTTTAGGAAATTTAACTTTGTATTTAAGTATTGCATCTATTGTTACAATGGTATTTTTACCAATCGGTGGAAAGCTTATGGCTAAGTACGATACACGTGTCTTACTAAGTATCGCGATTATTTTACAAGCCGGTGCTTTTGCATTATTCGGTTTAATGAATTCAGTATGGGGATGGTATTTACTATCAATTCCTCTAGCTGTAGGTGGAGTACTTATTACGGTATTAGCCGGACCCGTACTTATCAATCAGTGGTTTAAAAAGCGTAGTGGTATGGCATTAGGAATTATTACAGCTGCTGGCGGATTAATTGGAGCGTTCACAACACCACTAATCGGACAACTTATCGGTAGTCAAGGTTGGAGAAGTGCTTATATAATCGTAGGTGTTGCAGCTATTGTCATTATTGTACCTACTATTGTATTGCTATTAAGAAAATCTCCAAGTGAGAAAGGTTTACTACCTTATGGTGCCGAAGACAATGAAGCGAGCGACAAGGACAAGAAAAAAGATACTAGCAACAGCGGAATTTCATTTGCTGATGCAAAAAAATCATTGTCATTTGTGTTATTAACACTGTTCTTCTTCTTCATTACGTCTATCGCAAGTTTCTCTATTCACATTCCAACTTATCTTATGAACGAAGGATTCAGCATTGAGTTCACTGGGAATGTAATGGCTGCATTGATGGTTGGGGTACTCATTGGATCTATCCTATTTGGTTATTTAATCGATAAAATTGGTGCTAAAAATACGGCTGTCATTGCGATGAGTATAGGTTTAGTTTCTATATTGTTATTGTTATTCTTCGTTCAAAGTACAGTTGCTATTGTCGTAGCTGTAGGACTATTCGGTTTTGTTTCAGCTTCAATCGGAACAATTGCCCCTGCAATCACTTCTGCGTTATTTGGTAACCGTGATTACAGTCAAATTTACTCAACGGTATCTCTCGGTTTAGCAGTTGCAGGTATTATTGCATTACCTTTATACGGCTATATTTTCGACTTCACGGGAAGCTATACACTCGTATTTTATACACTGATCGCGATGCTAATCATTAATATTGTAGGTGTATTCGTTGCCTTCACGAACAAAGAGAAAATGGTGAAAGCTGGTTTGTGGAAATAAGTAGCTGAATACTAAATGATGGTTTTCTAGCATTTTTCAAGAAAGCTTCAGACTGTAGACAATCTCCAGAAATTATGGGGATTGCCTACAGTCTTTTTTCTTTTACAATAGTAGTTCTATTAGAAAAGTTGATTTCCGATGCGGCCGGACGCTTCCACGGACACGACTTCAGCCGCTTCCCTCACTGCGCTCAGTCCAGGGTCTTCAGATTGCGCTGTTCCCGCAGGAGTTGCCGCCCTCCGTTTCAATCAACGGTGTCTCCTGAATAATGAATAAGGTAATCGATATGATGACGAAGAATCAAATCAACGAACGTGAACAGATGGTAAGACTGTCCATTGAACAGTTGGTCTCACAAGATCATCTCGCCCGTAAATTAGATGCAGCAATTGATTTTACTTTCATCTATCCATTGGTTGAAGACAAGACTCCGCATCGATCCGGTCGTATTAATCAAAATGACGTACCTTCGGCATACGTACTATGCGCCAGACCATCAAAAAGATTGAAACGGACATGGCATACCGCTGATTTCTTGGATTCGGCTTCCACACCCTCGTTCCTCATTTCTTTACGTTCGGAAAAAACTATGTCCGTCGTTTAGCGGACACAAATTTGTACGAGCAGATATTCTATGAAGTGTTGAAAGTAGTCGCAGATCGCGGGCTCCTTAGCTTGAATCACCTGTTCATCAATTCCACCCACGGAAAAGCTAGCGGAAGTTCCAAAAAGAGAGTTGGGCATATGAACATCAGTACCAGGAGGAACTCGACATTGACCGAGAAGAGTACAAAGGGATTAAGGAGTCAACAACAGACCCTGAGAGTGGCTACTACTTAAAGAATGAGCTATGGCTATTTTTGTCGACAATCTGAGCCTTCTGATACAATATCAGGAGGCTCTTTTCAGGTTCTGTAATAAGGTATTAGATCTTTTTTGTAAAAAAATGCAATGATATTTAGTAAGAAAGCCGGTATTTTTTTGGGGAACCAGCGCCTACAATAAAACTGTTTATAGGCTTTTTTTAGATTGGGCCATTGACTACACTCTTTCTTTTGCCTAAAACGTGTGACATCAATAATTTTTATGGATCCTGTTGACATGATAAAAATGTTACGCAAGTGAATATCAGAAGGGTTTAATCCTCGATTTGCCGCTAAGGATAGGGCATAATCGATTTCTTTTAGATGCGTAGATGTGATGATCTTTCCATGCGACATACACTCAAAAAGTGTTAGTCCTTCAACATAATCCATTACAATATAATTCGCTCCCACTTCATAAATAGATGGAAAATAGACAATCCCTTTAAGTACTTCATATATGCTAGCTTCTTCTTTTGCAAGATACGAAAAGACGGGAAAAAATAACTTCATCGCATGATTGGTTGATTTTACTCTAAAAACAAATGCACTTCTACCTGTCCCAACAAGCTCTAAAGAATCATCATAGCTAATTAGACGATTGCCCTTGTTAATAACGACTGTTTTTGAAAGTGCTTGATAAATATTCAACATTCACCCCCATCAATTTCAAGAAATAAATTATTATTACATCGCAAGCGTGATAATTTTACCTCCTGAGTTATTTTTAACGATTAGAAGACTCTAGTTCCTTCTTAGATCGACTCTAACGCTATTGTAACCATCTGTACGCTCGCCGATCCCAATAAAAGAAGTAACTCACCATTCCACCCTGTTTCATTTTTTAGCAAGCGCCATGGTTGCTCACTGCTCATTCATTTTTTGATTTGAAAAATAAACACCTAATAATCCTCAATTAATTAAATGGTGAAACTTTCGAAGAGGTAGAAGATTTCGTGCTTCAAAATTACTGGGTAGCGCAATAGAAAAAAGCCAAAAATTCATAGCAGCTCATTTCAGGCAATGACTGCTTACTGTTTTCATATCAAGCTTTCAATCTTACTTCGCGCTCCGCTATACAGACATGTTTATGGATTTGTAAATCACTATAGTACTGGTATAGCTCAGGAAATATGGCTAAACCATTTCATAGCTGGTCACATCACGTAACAAAGACTGACAAGACAAGTTTGCATCAGTTCATGTGAATATCCCCCATCATCCTGATCTTCACGATAGCTGTAATAGAGCTTTTGCTCCGCTTCTACTGTTAACGCATCCTCCATCGATTCATGTAAAGCAGCGAACTCTTGTGGATTCAGTGACGCACTCCTAACACCTAAATTGTTCAAGTAATCACTGATAGTCTAGTAATGGACGATGAACTTGATGGAGGCGTCTTAGCGCCCCAGTACAATCAATGTCAGAATAGATTTACCTTCATAGTGAAACATTTTTTTGTTTTCTATACTCGCTATCGCTTGCTCACTTAGTTCATCATTAGGCATATTTTTAGATTATTTTTTCAAATAATCTAATTCCTTATGTACAATAGGCATAATGTTCCGATATACTTGGTTCATTCAAGACGCCGGATGCAAAGGTAAACGCATCTTTTTAAAACCCCATTTTTCTATATAAATTGAAGCAAAGAATTTCTTATAACTAAGCTAACAAAAAATTAAACTGCCTTTCATATATTAGGGGTACATAAATCAGCTAATTATTTTAAATAATCTTTTCTTTTTTCTCTCTTAACATCTTTAACTTACATAGCAAAAAGAGAGTAATAAATATCAGTCAATTCCAATACTTATCCCTCCTACAATTCCATATTCCAAATAAAAAACGTTGGAAAAATATACTTTTACATTATTAAACGAGTAGTCGTATATAAATACATCCGTATGTAAACGTTATTAAAGCGGGTTTGTCATTATAAATACGCATAATAAATATATATTAATTAATATATATTAAAAAATTAACGTCCCCGTTCCGACCCCTAATTAATTTTTTAAAATAATATTGACAGGAGAAACATATACTTTATATTTATAATTGAGTCAATCTTATAATCGCTTTGCTCTTGATTAAGTTAGGTTATAGGATTGAGTCAACAAGTAGTAACTCAAACGAGAGGCGTGATGATTGGGTTGGAAAATAAGCTGAAATTGTATGGCTTTAACAACCTCACCAAAACACTTAGCTTCAACATCTATGATGTGAGCTATGCAAAAAGTGAGCGAGAGCAAAAAGACTATATTGCTTATATTGATGAGCAATATAATTCTGAGCGGCTAACAAATATTCTGTATAACGTAACAGAAATAATTGGGGCGCATGTATTAAATGTGAGTAAACAAGATTACGACCCCCAAGGTGCCAGTGTAACCATACTTATATCGGAGGAGGCTATCCCCGTCGGCCTGATTGATCCGTCTTGCAATCGTGGCGAAGTCGATATTTTGAAGACTCGTGATTCGGTTGTCGGTCATCTGGATAAGAGTCATGTCACGGTGCATACGTATCCGGAGTATCATCCGGATAACTCGATTGCCACTTTCCGTGTTGATATAGAAGTTTCGACATGCGGTGAAATTTCACCATTAAACGCCTTAGATTATTTAATCGGGAGTTTCGACTCCGACATCATTACAACTGATTACCGCATACGCGGATTTACACGCGATGAACGTGGAAAAAAACTGTTTATCGATCATAAAATGACATCCATTCAAGATTATATTGATGAGAACACGATGCTTAAATACGATGCGATTGATGTTAATGTTTATCAATCAAACATTTTCCATACAAAGCTACTTATTAAAGATATTGATTTACAAAACTATTTATTCAACACTGATGTCTATGAAATACCGCCCAAAGAAAGGCTTCAAATTACTAACAACCTGCGCAAAGAAATGATTGAAATCTTCAGTGGCACCAATATATATGATGAGTCAGAGTTGTCGAAATGACGGGATATTCACAAGAAAAAGCCCCGATCATGGAAGCCTTGAATCGGTACAAATCAATGAGGGTCGTCCCTTTCGATGTTCCAGGCCATAAGCGAGGACGTGGAAACGATGCCCTAGCTGCATTTTTAGGTGAGCAGTGTCTAAGTATGGATGTAAACTCCATGCAACCATTGGATAACCTTTGCCATCCTGTTTCTGTCATTCGTGAAGCTGAAGAATTGGCCGCGCAGGCCTTTGGTGCAAAACATGTCTTTTTCATGGTGAATGGCACTACATCAGCTGTCCAAGCAATGGTGATGACCGCATGTAAAGCGGGAGACAAAATCATCATGCCGCGCAACGTGCATCGTAGTGCTATTAATGCACTCATTCTCAGCGGTGCGGTTCCGGTCTATGTAAATCCGGGAGTAAATAGTGAATTAGGAATTCCCTTGGGAATGTCAGTGGAAGATGTGAAGAAGGCCATTTTGGAGAACCCGGATGCGAAAGCAATTCTCATCAACAATCCGACTTATTATGGAATTTGTTCGAATATGAAAGCAATAACGGACCTTGCCCATCAACATAATATGCTTGTACTTGTCGATGAAGCACATGGGACTCATTTCTACTTCGGTGATGATTTACCCGCTTCTGCTATGTCAGTCGGCGCTGATATGGCTTCTGTTAGTATGCACAAATCCGGCGGTTCGCTGACGCAAAGCTCATTTCTTTTAATTAATAATGGAGTCAGTGAAGGTTATACACGGCAAATTATCAATTTGACACAAACGACTAGTGGTTCTTACTTATTGCTCTCATCTTTAGATATTTCACGTAGAAATTTAGCACTTAACGGCACGGAAATATTCAGAAGAGTGACCCAAATGGCGCAATACACTAGAGATGAAATCAATAAAATCGATGGTTATTATGCTTTTTCGAAAGAACTGCTGAACGGTGATACAGTCTTTGACTTTGATGTTACTAAATTGTCCGTGCACACACTCGATATTGGTTTGGCCGGCATAGAAGTATACGATATTCTTCGAGATGAATATGATATCCAAATTGAATTTGGGGATATTGGGAATTTATTGGCCTATATCTCTGTCGGTGATCGACAATTGGACATCGAACGTTTAGTAGCAGCACTTGCCGAAATTAAAAGAAGATATGCCAAAGATAAAAGCGGGTTATTTGATCATGAATACATTACTCCACAAGTCATTTTAACGCCTCAACGCGCATTTTATGCGCCTAAAAGAAAGCTTCCTATTGAGGATAGTTCGGGACAGATTTCAAGTGAATTCGTCATGTGTTACCCCCCAGGTATTCCTATTCTCGCACCTGGTGAACGGATAACAGACGAAATACTCGATTACATTCGCTATTCCAAAGAAAAAGGATGTTTCTTAACAGGGACTGAGGATAGCAAAATTGACTATATTAATGTCGTAAAGGAGTACTAACAATGAATGTATGGTATACGGAAGATCATTCGCCTGGCGTTCGATTTTCAATGAAAGTCGAACAGCATCTTTATTCCGGGAAAAGCGAGTTTCAAAAAATTGATATTCTGCAAACGACAGAATTCGGCAAGGTACTCACCCTAGATGGTTTGGTCATGATCACTGAAAAAGATGAATTCATCTATCATGACATGATTGTACACGTACCCATGGCTACCAATCCAAAGATTAAAAAAGTGTTAGTCATCGGTGCGGGTGACGGAGGTACGGTTCGTGAACTAACCAAATACGACACAATCGAGCACATCGATATGGTCGAAATCGATGAAATGGTCGTCGATGTCTGCGTGGAGTATATCCCACAGACAGCTTCAAAATTGAATGATCCACGGGTCAATTTGTATTTTGAAGACGGACTTAAATTTGTTCGCAACAAAGAAAATGACTATGACCTAATCATCGTTGACTCAACGGATCCATTTGGACCTGGCGAGGGGTTATTCACTAAAGAATTTTACGGCAACTGCTACAAAGCACTACGTGAAGATGGCATTCTAGTCAATCAGCATGAAAGCCCGTTTTACAGCGAAGATGCACTTGGTATGCAAAGAGCACATCAGCGGATCATAGGCTTTTTCCCGATTTGCGATGTCTACCAAGCACATATTCCAACATACCCTTCCGGACACTGGCTGTTTGGATTTGCGTCTAAGAAATTCGATCCGGTTAAGGATCTAGATGCAGCAGCTTGGAACAAACTTGATTTGCACACAAAGTATTACAATACGGAGATCCATGTGGGCTCGTTTGCCCTTCCCAACTACGTAAAGGAGCAATTAAAAGATGTTGAATAAAAATGTAGAGACCTTTATTGGTTGTGACAATGACTACGACGAATCCAGCCTTGTCATTTTCGGGGCACCTTTCGACTCGACGACCTCTTTTAGACCTGGGACACGCTTTGCCAGTAAAACCATGCGTAGTGAATCATTCGGGATTGAGACGTATAGTCCTTATCAAGATAAAGATCTAGAAGATATCGCTGTATTTGACGGCGGGGATTTAGAACTTAGTTTTGGAAATACAGAAAAAGCCTTACAACAAATTGAAGGCTTTACAAAGAGAGTACTAGATGACAACAAGATCCCTTGTATGATTGGTGGCGAACATCTCGTCACTTTAGGCGCGGTTCGTGCTGTTGCTGAAAAACATCCCGATTTGCATGTGATCCAGTTCGATGCGCATGCGGACTTACGTGAAGACTATCTTGGAGAATCATTGTCCCACGCCACTGTCATTCATAGAGTGTGGGATTTGCTAGGCGACGATAAAATCTTCCAATTTGGCATTCGCTCCGGAGATCGCAGTGAATTCCAATGGGGACAAGATCACGTCTATACGAACAAGTTTAACTTCAATGGGCTAGAGCAAGTGATTGAACAACTACAAGGCAAACCGGTTTATTTAACGATTGATCTAGACGTGCTTGACCCTTCTGTCTTCCCTGGAACAGGTACGCCTGAAGCTGGTGGTGTCAGCTTTATGGAGCTGTTACAAGCGATACTACAAGTAACTGAGTTGAACATCGTCGGCTGCGACATCAACGAGCTGTCCCCTATCTATGATCAAAGCGGTGTGTCGACAGCTGTCGCATGTAAAGTGTTACGTGAATTGTTGTTAGCGGTTAATTAAGACGCCATAGCGGGTTCAAAGGAATTCTCTATATCTAACTATAAATATTGTTGAACAAATAGTTCTAACTAATCTCCAGCGAAGGCGCTTAGGAAAGATGTAGTTCAATCCTTTATAAGCGCTGCGCATTGTTGATAGGATTCTTTATGTCGACATATCTATAACAAAAATTATGAAAATGGTGGTGTTTACCTATGGGTAAAGCTTTAATTATTGGTGCTGGCGGAGTAGCTGGCGTAGTTGTGCATAAATGCTGTCAGGTTCCTGACGTATTCGAAGAAATTTGTATCGCAAGTCGTACAGTATCTAAATGTGATGCATTGAAAGAAAAACTAGATGGCGGTCGTACTAAAATTCAAACTGCTCAAGTCGATGCTGACAACGTAGAAGAACTCGTTGAACTCATCAACCGTTTCCAACCGGATATCGTCATTAACGTTGCATTACCGTACCAAGACTTAACAATCATGGACGCGTGTTTGGCAACAGGTGTTGACTACATGGACACAGCAAATTATGAACCACTGGAAACAGCTAAATTTGAATATAGCTGGCAATGGGCGTACCGTGAAAAATTTGAACAAGCTGGTATTACTGCTCTACTTGGCAGTGGCTTCGACCCAGGTGTTACAGGCGTGTTCTCTGCTCATGCGCTTAAACACCATTTCGATGAAATTCATACAATCGATATCGTAGATGCCAACGCTGGCGATCACGGCTATCCGTTTGCAACTAACTTCAACCCTGAAATCAATATTCGTGAAATCACAGCGAACGGTCGTTACTGGGAAAACGGTGAGTTTATCGAAACAGAACCGCTATCTGTCAAACGTGTCTACAACCTACCAGAAATCGGTCCCAAGGATGTCTACTTGCTTTATCATGAAGAATTAGAATCATTGGCGCTCAATATGACGGGCATTAAAAAAATTCGTTTCTGGATGACATTCTCGGAAAACTATCTGAACCACTTAAAAGTACTTGAAAACGTTGGCATGACATCTATCGAACCAATCATGTTTGAAGGGAAAGAAATTGCTCCCCTTCAATTCTTAAAAGCGGTTCTACCTGATCCAGCTTCCCTTGGACCACGTACAAAAGGGAAAACCAATATTGGCTGTATCTTCCAAGGTATCAAAGATGGCGAAGAGAAAACATACTATATCTATAATATTTGTGACCATCAAGAATGTTATGCAGAAGTCGGCTCACAAGCCATTTCCTATACAACAGGCGTTCCAGCTATGATTGGCGCCATGATGATTCTAACAGGTAAATGGAAAAAGCCTGGCGTGCACAACATTGAAGAATTCGATCCAGATCCATTTATGGATGCACTCAACCAATATGGACTACCATGGCAGGAGAGTTTCAATCCTGAATTGATCGACTGAGGAGGGCTAGCTATTGAATATCGATTTGAACGCACTCCCCTCCCCTTGTTATGTAGTGGACGAAGCGTTACTAATTAAAAACCTGGAGAAACTTCAATCTGTTATAGATCGGACAGGTTGCAAAATTCTACTTGCACAAAAAGGATTTTCGATGTTCTCGGTTTATCCCTTAATGGGAAAATACTTGAGTGGTGTAACATCTAGTTCTGTAAACGAAGCCAGACTCGGTTATGAAGAAATGGGCAAAGAAGTTCATACTTACGCCCCAGCTTTTTCGGAAGCAGAGTTTGATGAAATCCTGACGTATTCGGATCATATTGTCTTCAATTCGTTTCAACAATGGAATCAATTCAAAGACAAAGTTACGAACCATTCAAAACAAATTAGTGTCGGGCTTCGTATTAATCCTGAGTACTCTGAAATTGAAGTCGATATGTATAACCCTTGTTTTGCACACTCTCGATTTGGTGTCACATTGGAGAATTTTGAACCAGAACAGCTTGAAGGCATTGACGGATTGCATTTCCATACAATGTGCGAGCAAAATTCCGATACACTATGGCGTACCATTCAGATTGTCGACGAAGAATTTGGGGAATATATTAAAAAGATGAAGTGGATTAACTTTGGTGGTGGGCATCATATCACTAGACCAGATTATGATATTGAAACACTCATTCGTTCAATCCTGTACATGAAGGATAAATACGGAATTGATGTGTATATAGAGCCTGGTGAGGCCGTTGCCCTTAATACAGGCTATCTAGTAGCAACTGTCTTGGACACGCTTCAAAACGGTATGCCAATTGCCATTCTTGATGCTTCGGCAGCTTGCCATATGCCCGACGTATTGGAAATGCCCTACCGTCCGGAAATCATTGGGGCGGGAATGCCGAATGAAAAGGCCCACACCTATCGATTTGGAGGGGCTACTTGCCTAGCCGGGGACGTAATTGGTGATTATTCTTTCGATCAGCCCTTACAGCCTGGTGACAAGCTTGTATTTTGCGACATGGCCCACTATTCAATGGTTAAAAACAATACATTTAACGGCGTTAACTTACCTGCTATTGTATTGAATACTGTAAATGATGGCGTGAAAGTTATTAAACAATTCGGTTATGAGGATTTCAGAAACCGATTATCTTAATCGTAAAAGCCTGCACAACAACTATTTAAATTGTTGTGCAGGTTCTTTTTTTAATTAAGGACTTTCATTTTCACTTTCCTAACGCCCCACTCCATCGCACCATCATAAGATGGAATGAATACATCGATTTTATGTCCTTTAATTGCCCCGCCTGTATCGGCAGCAATTGCTTCACCATAGCCTTCCACCCATACTTTTGTCCCAAGCGGAATCAAATTTGGATCAACTGCAATTACCTTGTGATTAGGATTTGCACGTAAATCAATACCGTAAGCCGTTGTTCCCGAACAACCTTCACAATAAGCTGTATACGCTGTTGCCGTCACGAGTAACTCTTTCTCATTACTTACAGTTGGAGGAGGTGATGGGCTAACTGCTATCTTCTCTTTAGCAGGAGCGGCGGTTTCAACCAACTCTCCATCCCCACTTACAATTAATTCATCACCTGGGTGTATTAATTCCCCTGTCAAGCCATTCCAAGCTAAAAGGGAATCTAATGATATATCATGATTACGTGCAATCCGATATAAATTATCCCCCTCAGTAACTTTATACACTATTGGTTCTGGTTCTAATTCCTTAGAAGATTGAGGAACCTCTACGAGTTCATCACTTTCTTTTGAACTTATGATATCCGACAGGTAGTCTAAAATCGTAAATTCTTCATCCTGCACAACCGTATTTGCAAGAACGGATCCCTGCACTCCTAAATAAGTTGATCCGACAAAAAGTATTGCTAACAAGAAAATCTTTAATTTTAACATGTAATCTCTCCTTTTTTAGTTCTTTCGATCGCTTCTAATCTGCCATCGATAATTGCTTGCAACAAGTATTGCCCCGAAACTCTGAAAAACAAACATTCGAATTAAATAAAAAGATAGCCCATTCCAAAACAATGAAAATTTGTTTTGGAATGGGCTATCTTTGAGATGGTAAGACTCTGTCATTTTGCGTACCATCTATGAACATCTATATCAGTTGCTTACCTGCTGAAATATTGTTCTTTTAACTCGTCTTTAAGGCGTTACAACTTGCCCCCATCGATAATATAGACAACTTCGCCTAACTGCTCGATACCTTGATGATTATGGCTCGTTAGTACAATTGTATTGTCCTGTTCTTTTAAGTGTTTAATCACGATTTTATGATCAGGATTCATACCAACAATTTTCTTCGTTCCTCTGAAATTAACGACACCTATTTTCCCGTTAATTTCCGCAAGGTAGTTATTAACTTTTGAATATCTAGATCATCCTCGACAATTAATATCTTCCATTAATTATCCCCTTTAGTTCATCTCGATTGGCGATTGTAATGGATTTTGCATGGACTTCGTTTTTTTCTATTCAACTCATCAGAAGGTATCTAACTTTCAAGATTTTGTCATCCTACGCATAATCATTTCTACTGTCTACTTAAAAATAATTTCAATAAAATGCTAAAAAATTCTTGTTAATGGAACCTCTTTTGTTTTATTATAAGAAAATAGTATGGAAGCTTTCATACTAAATGGATAGTAAGGAGAGTGGCATGATGAGGAATTACACCAAAGAAGACATTCGAAAATTTGTAGAGGACGACAACGTAAATTTTGTTCGACTGCAATTTACGGATATTTTAGGAATGATTAAAAACGTAGAGATTCCCATCAGCCAGCTCGAAAAAGCACTGGATAATAAGATGATGTTTGATGGATCTTCAATCGAAGGGTTTGTTCGAATTGAGGAATCGGATATGTACCTTATACCGGACCTTAACACTTGGATGGTATTTCCTTGGCCCTCAGGAAAAGGCAGAGTTGCACGGCTCATCTGTGACGTATCTCTGGCCGATGGCTCACCATTTGCGGGTGATCCCCGCGGTAATTTGAAACGAGTATTGAAGGAAATGAAAGAGCTTGGATTCACAGACTTTAATCTTGGACCAGAACCAGAATTCTTTCTATTCAAGCTCGACGAGAATAAGCAACCAACAATGGAATTGAATGACGACGGTGGTTATTTCGACCTTTCACCAATGGATCTTGGTGAAAACTGTCGACGTGATATCGTCCTGGAGCTTGAGGAGATGGGCTTTGAGGTTGAAGCATCTCACCATGAGTGTGCGCCAGGTCAGCACGAAATCGACTTTAAATATGCGGATGTACTCACTGCCTGTGACAATATCCAAACGTTCAAGCTTGTCGTCAAGACCATTGCACGTAAACACGGCTTGCACGCAACATTCATGCCTAAACCGATTTATGGTGTCAGTGGCTCAGGCATGCATTGCAACGTTTCCCTCTTCAAAGATGGTGAGAATGCTTTTGTTGACGAAACAGGTGAACTGATGTTGAGTGAAACAGCTTACCAATTCATGGCTGGTATCCTCGAACATGTTCCTGGTTTTACTGCGGTGACAAATCCGACCGTAAACTCATACAAACGGCTCGTTCCTGGCTACGAAGCGCCCTGCTACATCGCTTGGTCTGCTCAAAATCGTAGCCCACTCATTCGTATTCCAGCTTCCCGGGGTATCAGCACGCGCATTGAAGTGCGCTCTGTTGACTCCGTAGCAAATCCTTATCTTGCAATGGCTGCAATTCTAAAAGCAGGACTAGACGGCATTAAGCGGGAACTAACACCACCCAAACCCGTTGATCGTAATATTTATGAGATGAAACCTTCCGAGCTGAAGGAGCTCGGCATCGGAACATTACCAACAGATCTTGACCATGCACTCATCGCGCTTAGCAAAGATGACGTCATTCAGGAGGCACTTGGCAATCACATCTTCGAAAACTTCATGGCAGAAAAGCAAGTGGAATGGGATAATTATCGAATTACTGTACATCCTTGGGAAATTGAACATTATATGAAGATGTACTGATAAATAAGAAAAGCGCAGGCTACCCGGAGTCTAGTCACTGGGCAAAGTTGGAGAACTTATACTTTGTTATCTGTAAATAGAAGCCAGGCTCTGAGATAACTCAGAACCTAGCCTTTTCATAGTCACCCAAACCGTACGATTTTGATTTTCAAAAATGCCCTCAATGTTGCCCGCTTGACCAATAAATGTAATCTGCATATAAAAACAAGCAAAAAAGAGCAGATCAATGCTCTTTTTTGCTTGTTTCATTTTTTTTAGTAATCCGTAAATCAATTTATCTCCATTTATTCTGCAAAATATAAAGTTGACTATCCAACTTGCCATGGCCGATTAGCGCTAGCTTTCTTTCCTTTCTTACTTGTCCCTAATTGTTCTCTGGTCATGATTTGCGGTTCCATTCCTTTTTCTATTCGCGAACTAAGCTCTCTCGAAAGCGAATAAACATTCGGTGCGCAATAAACGCGTTTAGACTCTAGTTTACAATTTGGACACGCGGTGTGTTCTTTATTGCCTGCCATTGATTTAAAAAACACGGTGAATTGCCCACAGTCAGTGCAATGAAATGTATAACTAGGCAATATTACACCTCCTTAACCTGTCATTTTGGCATAATATTTTTATCGAATATTTTAGTAGGGATTGCAATTGTACAACAAGCATTTGGAACGTCTACTATGCCATTAATTCGACTTTCAACTGGAGCTGTACTAAGTAGCATATATGCCTGTTCTCCTGTATAACCAAGCGTTTTTAAATACTCAATTGCATTCAAGCATGCTCTACGAAAAGCAAGATTAGCATCTAGATAATGTTGTTTTCCATTTCTATCGTCTACTGAAATCCCTTGAAAAACGAGAAAATCATTATAATTTGGATCTACGGGGCCCGGTTGGAACACAGGATTTTCTGTAATTTTATATGTTTCCATACCTCCTTTGATCACCTCTACTTTTAGGTCAATCCACCCTGCCATCTCAATACCGCCACAGAATGTAATTTCCCCATCACCTTGTGAAAAATGAAGATCTCCTACAGATAACTTGGCACCCTTGACAAACACCGGGAAGTAAATTTTCGATCCTTTAGATAAATTTTTTATATCACAGTTACCTCCGTTTTCCCTTGGTGGTACTGTCCTAGCCCCTTCATTAGCCACTCTATCAAACTCTGCACCTTTCAATGTTCCAAGAACTGCGCTTTTCGGATTAGGTGCATTAGCAAGTGTAGGAACACGATCTGGATTAGTCATGATTAACTCTTGTTCTCTTTCATTCCATTTTTGTAATAGCTCCATAGATGGAGCAACCCCTATTAAACCGGGATGAATAATTCCTGCAAACTTCACGCCAGGTATATGTCTGGAAGTCGTATAAATACCCTCAAAATCCCAGATAGATTTGGTTGCCTCTGGGAATTCATCTGTTAAGAAACTTCCTCCATTTTCTCTAGCAAATATTCCATTAAAACCCCATTCTGAATCTTGAAAAGTACCAATATCCAAGATATCAACAACTAATAAGTCCCCCGGCTCAACGCCATTCACATATACCGGTCCGCTTAAAACATGAACGCGTGCTAGATTCACATCTCGGATATCATTAGGACTATCATCATTTTTTATCTGTCCATCTGTCCAATCCTTACATTCCATCCTAAAAGATGTTCCGGGATCTACTGCAAATGCTGCAGGTATATCAGGATGCCAACGATTGTGTCCCGGATGCGCCTGTTCTTCCATTGATTTACTTAAGTCTAGTTTGTACATAGTTTTTGCCATTTAAACTACTCCCCCAGTTTCTAGTAAAGTAATGTATGCGCTTTCATATTATCAAAATTTGACAGTTTAGTCAAATTAGGTGGACTTTTCAATCATTATATCAATTTAGTATTTTTCCACTATTAACTTTAGATAGTGATTTCCTCCACGGTGTAGTAGTACCAGAAGTAATTGGTACTGATCAAAGTCATTTAAATTGTGAAGTGATGAAATCTGATTACTTACATTTTAAAAATTTCATTAAAACTTTTTGACAAACTCTCTAAAGTAATGTAAATTATTCAAGTGCGAACGTTTAGCGTTAAAAATACAACAATATTCGGATTTTGAGGTGTTATTTATGGAAAATGTATTTGATTACGAAGATATTCAATTGATTCCTGCAAAATGTGTGGTAAATAGCCGTTCTGAGTGTGACACATCTGTAATACTTGGCAGGCATACATTTAAAATCCCAGTTGTTCCAGCAAATATGCAAACAATTATTGATGAAAGTGTCGCTATCAAATTAGCTGAAAATGGTTACTTCTATATTATGCATCGTTTTAATCCAGAAAAACGAGCTGACTTTATTAAAGACATGCAGTCACGCAGTTTAATCGCTTCTATTAGCGTGGGTGTGAAAGATGAGGACTATACCTTCATTGTACAACTAGCTGCTGACAAGCTTACACCTGAATTCATTACTATTGATATTGCACATGGTCATTCCAATGCAGTCATAAATATGATTCAACATATTAAAAAACACCTGCCTGAAAGCTTTGTCATTGCAGGCAACGTCGGCACACCAGAAGCCGTACGCGAACTTGAAAATGCCGGTGCAGACGCTACTAAGGTTGGTATTGGACCAGGTAAAGTATGTATTACAAAAATAAAAACCGGCTTCGGTACTGGCGGTTGGCAATTAGCTGCACTTCGTTGGTGTGCAAAAGCTGCTACTAAACCAATTATCGCAGATGGCGGCATACGTACACACGGTGATATCGCCAAATCGGTACGTTTCGGTGCCTCAATGGTCATGATTGGTTCTCTTTTTGCTGGACACGAAGAATCTCCAGGTCAAACCATCGAAAGAGACGGCAAACGTTTCAAAGAATACTTTGGCTCAGCCTCAGAATTCCAAAAAGGCGAAAAGAAAAACGTTGAAGGTAAAAAAATGTATGTCGAATATAAAGGTCCATTAATGGACACTTTAGACGAAATGCAGCAGGATCTACAATCCTCTATCTCCTATGCTGGCGGTAACAAGCTAGACGCCATCCGTACAGTGGATTATGTCATTGTGAAGAACTCCATTTTTAATGGAGATAAAGTGTACTGAAAAATTTATAGCCAACAGCAAACCCAATCAAGAAATTATTTTTCTAGATTGGGTTTGCTATTTGAAGTGATCTCTATTGAATGCAAAAAAGCGGATACTCCCGCTTTAAAAAAATCCATCTTTTAGTTGCAAATTTTGTGTTGTATCCAGTATAACGAGCACTGGGATGAATAGCGTTTTCCATGACCACACGTAAAAAAATGAATCGACGAATATATAGACACCGTTATAATGCAAGATGTCCCCTGTCCAACCAACTGCATAAAACAGCATTCCCACTGCAAATAAGAAAATCGGCCGTTTCCAGATCACTTGTCTACTTTCATTGTCAGATGACGGAGAAACCTGACTTCGTGCACTTTTCGTCATTAAAGAAATCCCTACGCCGGCTATTACAACAAAAAGAGCAGAAGCTTTCCTTTCGAACAATCCAGAAAACTATATCAGCCAATCAAGTCCATTCCTCCTGCTTCTGTGATTATCGTATAGTTCACCATCAGCATGTCAATCATCGCGAGAGACCTTGCACGATTTATGCCTTCAATACGTTGTGACAGCACGACCATATTCATTTCCCCTTCTTTGTTCACGTTATACAAGATGAAACTTTACATTGAAATTATCGTGCCACCTCACTCTTCCTCATCGGTATTTAGAGAAAAATCCACTTTTTGATTATAGTATTTTTCAAGATATTTAATTGATTGAAAGTACCCACAAAAGATTTTAATAAAGTGGATTGTGCAATCGTTTCAAGATAATCAATAGATGCATCGTTTTACTCTAGTTTAGTTGAACCGTTTAGCTTTGCGACTACCAAACTATCTTTGATTGACGACTTGATTAGTTTCAATTTTTAAAGTTGACCATGCTCTATAATAAAATTTAGGCTCGAGAAAGCTGCGAAGTTGATTATTTGATTTCCGCAAATTAATTGTAACAGTCAATTAATTCGCACGAGATATCTACTTAAATTGCCCTTTTATAACAGTAAAAATTAGACATGATTCAGTTTAGGTTTGCTGGACAATATACAAGATAAGAGGTGATGTGATGTCATGACAAAATTAATTCGGATCCTTATCGTCTTCTGTCTTATTTTCCCGCCAATTATCCATGCGAAAACGAATACATCTAGTGTAAAAATAGCTTTTATTCGGGATGGATATTTGTGGGTAAAGATGGATGACAAGGAGGTGAAAATAACTAAAGAGAAAGGGACTTATAATTATCCTCCTCAATGGTCGTTCGACGGAAAAATGCTTCTTTATCAAAAAGAAGTCGCTGGCAATATAATCGATCCGAAAGGAACTTCAAATGAATTATGGATTTATGATGTCGCAACAAAAAAGCATCGTAAAATTTTTTATGACGGCTCTAATCCGAAATGGTCTCCAACAGAGAACATTGTTGCCTTTAGTGCTGGAGGTATATTGAATATATCTAATTTGAAACACTTCTATAATATTGCTTTAGGTGTAAGCGATTATGCATGGCAGCCAGATGGGAAAGGTTTTATCGAGTCATCAAGTGCTTCTATCCGCCCAGACGGCTGGACCCATCCAATTCTTTACACCATTTCTATTGAGGGTTATCAAAACAGAAATTTCTCAACAAATAATGCAAAAAAATTATTTGTAATACCAAAAGAGATAGGAAAAGATGACGTAAAAATCATCTCGATCGATGTGGGTTCGTTTACGTATTCACCAAACAAACAGTGGATAGCTTTTGTCGTATTCCCTACCGCTTCATGGTCGATGGACAGTGATATGCTTTGTGTGATTTCTGTAGACGGCAAAAACTTTGAAGTGATTGACGAGCTCAATCAGGAGGCCATCCTAAAATGGTCTTTCACCGAAAACTTACTCGGTTATATTGCCGGTGGCGGAAGGATTGTCTTTGGATTTAAAAATAAGGATCTAAAAGTTACCGGAATCCCTGCAAATCAAACAGTAATCCTTACACCAAAAAACTATGCTGAAATGGGTTTTACATGGGTAGATAATACTTCATTAATCGTCTCCAGAGTACCGGAAACCGAATGGTCCGATGATGCTAACAAGCGTCCGAAACCGGTTTTGTATCTGTTGTCATTAACCGATTCAAAACAAATACAAATAACAAGACCTCCAAAAGGCCAAGGGGATTTTACCCCCATTTTTTTACCTTCCATAAATAAAATCACTTGGACAAGAAAAAGTGATTTAGTATCTTCAAAAGGTGATTTATGGGTTGCTGATCCAAATGGTGACCATGCAAGAGTATGGGTCCATGATATCTGGCTAGGGATGTATGACTTTTTCCCTTCACAATAAAAGGATAAGCAAAAGCCATCTTTTCAATAAGCGAAAAGATGGCTTTTTAATGGTATGAATAACATAAAACTTTATGAAACTGCCGCTTCCAGTAATAATTCTAAATCTTCTTTAGAGAAATGATAGTTTTCATTACAAAAATGACATTGTGCGTCAGCTTGCCCGTCAGTTTGAATCATATCTTGAATTTCGGCACTACCTAAACTGATAATGGCGTTCGAAATTCTCTCTTCTGAGCATTGACATTGGAATTGAACTGGAATTTCCTCAAGAAACTTCACATTTCCAGCACCTAATACTTGTTCGAGTATTTGCTCTGGTGTCATTCCTTGCTCCACCATTGATGAGATAGGCATGATGTCTTTCAAACGTTCTTCAATCATATGGATGGTCTCATCATCTGTTCCAGGCATCAGTTGAATGATGAAACCTCCTGCTGCCTGAATCGTCTGATCCGGATTTACTAAAACACCTACTCCAACGGAAGATGGTACTTGCTCTGAGTTCACAATATAGGATGTGAAATCATCAGCTATCTCACCTGATACAAGGGGAATATAACCAACAAAGGGCTGTTGCAAGCCGATATCCTTTGAAATGGTAAGTAGTCCATTTGTACCTACGGCTCTTTTCACATCTAGTTTACCTTGATCATTTACATCAAAATGAGTTTGAGGATTTGTAACATACCCTCTAACTTCTCCTTTTGTGTTTGCGTCAACCAAAATCGTTCCAATTGGACCGCCACCGTCAATTTTAATCGATATTTTCTCTTCGCCCTTCAGCATAGCACCTAGTATCACTCCGGCTGTCATGGAACGCCCAAGTGCTACAGATGCAGTTGGCAAAGTATGGTGGCGGCGTTCAGCTTCTCCGACAGTTTCTGTTGTGATTGCTGCATAAGCACGTACCTGATCATTATAGGCAATGGCTTTTACTAAATAATCCTTCATTCCAGTACTTCCTTTCCTTCCTACAGTAGCTCCTGCGCTAGTAAGCGATAGACATTCAAACGTTTCTCTTGCGAATGAGGAATACTACAAATCATTGCTTCATCAAATCCATAACGTGCTTGTTCTTCTTGTAATCGCGCTGCAATTTCCTTCGAAGATCCCACTAAGTGGATTTTACGACTTTCTTTAATCATCATACGATCCATTTCCGTAATCGGATAATCACGGGCTTCTTCAGGCGTCAAAACTTGCCCGACTTTGCCTTTCATAAACAGTAACCTCCAAATATCTTGGGGCATTGCCTCAAACTCAGCTTCTTCTGCTGTTTCAGCTGTTGTCACCATATAGGAAACATTGATTTCTGGTTTCTCCATAAATGCTGAAGGTTGAAAGTTCTTCTTATAAGCCTCCAAAATTGATTCGGACATCTGACCATTAAAAAACTGTGCAAACGAATATCCAACGCCCATACGCCCTGCTTGAATGGCACTATTTCCACTTGACCCCAATAGCCAAGCTTCAGGCAAAACAACTTGCGATGGCGTCGCAATCGTTTTGTTGTATAGGCTATCGCCTGGTACTTCATCGTTGATCAATTGCAAAGCTATATCGAATTTTTCATACATATTGTTCACCATTGGAGGACGCCCTTCGGATAAAGCATAGATGGAATCATTATCCCCTCCTGGTGCTCGCCCTACACCAAAGTCAATCCGACCTGGTGAGAATGCGCTCAGGGTTTTAAACACTTCAGCGAGTTTTAGCGGAGAATAATGCATCATCATTGTGCCACCAGTACCGATCCGAATTTGTTGCGTTTTGGCTGCTAAATGGGCCGCAGTCACTTCGGGAGCTGAACTTGCAAAAGTATTTGTTCCATGATGCTCCGCCATCCACATTCGACGGTACCCTAATTCATCTGCTAAGATAGCAAGATCTTCTGCTTTTCTCAAAGCATCCACTGCATTATTTCCCTTTGTTACGGGTGCCTGATCTAGAACACTTAACCTCATGTCGTTAACTTCCTCTCCTGCTGTACTTTCTCAGGTGTCACATCATTGCCCAGTGGATCCAATACAGTTATACCCGATACTGTATTGAGAACCTGCCCTCGAATTTCACGTAAATAATCTTGCTGTAAGACGGTTTGTTCAACCATTTCAGCATTAGTCAACCCCTCTTCCCTTTGCTTTTTTGCTAATTCATTAATACGGTCTAGACCTTTAATCATCTATATGCCACTTCTTTCATCGTGTATTTGTAGGAAAATGAGGAACCACATATTCGCCTAATTCTTGAATTACTTCTGCCGCCGGGCGTGTACCATTTTTCAAACCTAACATGACATGATTGACTCCAGCATCCTCATAGGCATGTAAATAATCAATTAAAAACTTATACCCCGATCTAAACCCACCTTTTATCGGTTTGGGTGCCTCATTTGGATTCACTGATAAATCAATCGCCAAAGCTTGAGCAAATGGCTTAAAACCGCCCGCTGCTTCTCGCCATCTCTCCACAAGTTTGCGCTGCTCATTGACCCCTTGAGAATAAAATAGCCAACCGTCGGTATTCTTGGCTAGCCACTCAATTGTTTGGCCAGAATAACCCGTTCCAAAAATCGGAATATCAGATAAGAATGGTTTTGGAACTATATCCCCTTGTAGCATTTCTACTCTCTCTGTTTGAATTTGTGGAAATGATTCTTTCCAGACTTTTTTCATTACTACTATAGACTCTCTAAATAGCGCTGCTTTTTCGTTAACATCCACTTTAAATACTGGGAATTCAATGGGCCTGTCACCAGTCGCAACACCCAATAACAATCGCTGATTAGATATTTTATCCAGCGAGGCAGCTGACTTTGCTACGTGAAGCGGGTGACGTAATGTCGTCACAATACTCGAAGTACCAAGTGCAATCTGCTCCGTATGCGCTGCTACGTAGGAAAGAAACACCCATGGGTCATATAGGGCTCCAACATCACCGAAATTCGAATCATAAAGTGGAGAATCTCTGACAAACAAAGAAGCGAACCCTAGAGTTTCCGCCTTTTTCGCAAGTTTCATTTGCTCAGGTACATCCATCACCGGGAAACTTCCTTCATAAGACTCCAAAGGAAATGCTAGCCCAAGCGTTAAAGTATTGTCTTTAAATGTTCGTGCAAAACCATGATGTAATTGGAAATTATCCATGTAGTTACTCTCCTATATTCTTATAAAACCATTCTTTCTTTTATCCATTCCTTTAAGCCTTCTACTTTTTCAGGAAAACGATTAGTTGTTTCTTCGTATAAAGATGCAATGGTCTCACGCTTCAAAACAGTTTTCCAAGTCGATTCAGCTTCATCCATTAAATCCGTCAACAAACAGCATTCTTCTTCTTTTTCTAGTTCAAGCATGTCATCGAGAATACCACTAGGAGAATACAAAGATTGTTGACCTTCTATTGCAAGATATACATCGTACACTCGAATCTCTTCAGGTTTTTTCTTTAATTTAAAGCCACCTTTTACACCCGCGACAGAGGTTATCAGGTCTGCACTCACTAACTTTCTCAATAATTTTTGAAAATAAGTCGGTGAGGTCC
Organism: Sporosarcina sp. NPDC096371; assembly: GCF_044762865.1. Lineage (NCBI taxonomy): Bacteria > Bacillati > Bacillota > Bacilli > Caryophanales > Caryophanaceae > Sporosarcina > Sporosarcina sp. NPDC096371. Next base: position 41,569 of record NZ_JBIWFE010000006.1, on the reverse strand, counting down.
CCAACTGCTGACTAATGGCCTCTCCTGGTAATACCGCCCTATCCGGCAACATATTCAGGATTAGAATGGCGTAGACAGATTGTTCAACACCCGTTTTCATCTGCATGATGCCCACCACCTTTTTAAAAGATATTGTTAGTACTTCTAAATCAATACGGATATTCATTATCCACGTTAGTTTAACTTATCAAAACCTGAAAGTAAAATCTTTAGTCTTATTTGTTAGCAGCCAGGTAATCACCTATATTAGATTCTTTAATTTCTATATGCACATACAAAAAATCCCCTCGCTAAACTTTCACGAGGGGATTTACTGCAGTTATTTACTTATAGTCTTCCTTATACAGTTGCCGGTTGAGCAGCCAATGCTTTTGCAACTTCAGCTACTTTTTCAAGGCCTTGTGCAACGATTTGTTCTGCTTGATCTGGCATAGCATTATGTCCTTCAATGATAACTTCTTCAACGGACATACCGAATACGCCACCAAATACATTACGCATATAAGTAGCTGACATTTCCATCGGTGCAGTTTCAGGTGTTGAGTACACACCACCACGTGCATTAAGAAGGATTGCTTTTTTCTCTGGCATTAAGCTGATCATTTGACCTTCTGCGCTATATTTAAATGCATATCCTGCTTGATATACATAGTCAACAAATGTTTGTAATGGTGCTGGAATTGTTAGGTTCCACAATGGGAATGCGAAAACAACTACATCAGCTGCTGTTAAAGCGTCCATTGCTTTTTGTTTAGCCGCAACAAGACGTTGCTCAATGTCAGATAGTTCTTCACCGTTTTGCATTTTTCCAAATGCGTTGAACAAGTCTTGACCGAAGTAAGGCATATCTTCTGCGAACACGTCAAACGTTGTGATGTTAAGTTTTTTTGCATCCTGTACGTTTTCCATAAATGTTTCATACATTTTGCTTGAGATTGCTTCTGAAGCTGGGCGGTTATTTGCTTTGACTACTAAAATATTCATTCTTATTATTCCTCCAAATGGTTTTCTTTTCTGTGTCCATCTGCTTACCTTGGCTCACTAAAAGTTATTCTAGCATACACATTAGCTTGAAATCTAGCAATTCGACTTCCGTGCTTTTTAAACTGTATCTTTTAGAAATCATTCCCTTTTGAAGGGCGCTCGATACTAACATTTAGCGGCATCCTTACTGTTTTATAAGCGGCTGACATTGGATAAGATTTATTGAGAAAGAAAGAAGCTGGATTAGCTTGTTCACATAAAAATCGACACAGCACTATATACCAATAACAACGCCATCACAATATTAAATTGCTTTCTATATGTCGATAAAAACTTTTGAAAGACAGAGCCAAAGAGACTCCAGCTACCCGTACTCAACATACCGACGAAACCTAAAAATAAGGAAAGCAGCCACAAGCTACTATGTGAAGTATGGTACGGAAGGATGAACGTCGCAACGACCGTAATGCCATATAAAATACCCTTCGGATTAACAAATTGCAGTAGCATCCCAGCCAAAAAGCTATTATATTTGCCTCCATCATCCCCATTACCATTAGTGGTACTCCTAATAATTTTAAATGCCAAATATAGCATATAACCTGCACCGAGAATCATCATCGGCAATTCAATTTTCGGGATAATATTATGGAGCATAAGATTAAAATAGCTCGACAAGATCATGATGACAAAGAAACCCGCCCCTACACCTAAACAGAAGCGAAGTGTCTTCTTAAATCCATATTGATTCGCAAATAACATCGCCATAATATTATTTGGACCTGGTGTAAAACTCATAACAAACACATATAACAAGAATGTGATAACTGGCAAAAAGGCCATCCCCCTGACTGATATGTTATACTGTCTAAAATAGACGGTATAACGTTTTGTTTTATTGTACAATTCAGACGTTATATTGTACAGAAGAAATTGGGGTGTCTGTATGCAAGAAATCCATCTTGTCATTGCAAAGAATTTAAAATCGTTAAGAGAAAGTAAAAAGTTAAGTCTTGAAAAGGTAGCTGAACTAACTGGAGTCAGCAAAACGATGATTGGTCAAATTGAACGTGGAGAGTCAGCCCCAACCATTACAACCATCTGGAAAATAGCCAATGGCTTAAAGATTTCTTTCACATCACTCATCAATAACCCACAGCCGGATACAATTGTAGTGTCTAAAAATGATATTCAAGTCTTATCTGAAGACGATGGAAAATATCGAGTCTATCCCCATTTTCCATTTGAAGATGACAAACGCTTTGAGATCTATACTGTGGAAATCGATCCAGGTGGATTTCTAAGTGCGGATGCACATATGGACGCAACCGAGGAGTTGTTAACGGTTTTTGACGGAGAGTTATCGATTCGCGTCAATAATGAAGAATACAACGTAGGAAGTGGTGATTCCATCCGCTTCAAGGCTGACAGGTATCATAGCTATCAAAATCCAGGGAAAATAGTGACGCGTTTAAGCATGGTTTTGTATTACCCTAACTAGAAAAAGACCTTCCTATAAGCCGGTGATTATCGACTTGTAGGAGGATCCTATGGCAACACTGCGGCAATTAACCTACCCTTACCTTCTATTGGAAACTTGCAAGTAAATTGTAATTATTTTTCGTTAATCACCTATATACTTCCTTTAGGCCCAACTTAACGTCGTTAAATGCATCTTCATGTTGCTGATTTACAAGCTTAGGAAATTTTTTAGGAATAAAAAACGTAACTCAAGTGTCTCACTGCTTTCCACCGATAAATGTCCTCCTACCTACTCAAAATCAAAAAATATTAGGATACTTTGAGCTTTGTCACCGGAAGGATATTGATCATGGTACTTGGTATATATGCCTACTAAATCCTTAATCTTAACATCTAAGCCAATCTCTTCTTTGACCTCTCTAATAGCAGTTTCCTTAGCAGACTCACCTAATTCCATAGCTCCACCAGGAAATCCTAACGCATTTCGGTCACTTCTTCTTTGCAATAAAATCTCGCCCTGGTGATTTGTTATGCATCCCCCTGCAAAATTCAAAAATATTTTATGTCGTCCAACCTTACTTCTAATCCATTTCAAATAATCCATAGTCATACTCACTGCTAACTAATTTTAGTTTTTGGGATTAAGCTACTATTGCAATTATCAATGATGTACTTCGAAAATCTCAAAACCGCTTCCATTCGCTCCCTATCAGAGGAAGAGCTTTCCCGCTTTGCACCATTCCGAATGTCTATGGCTTCCTGAATAATTGGATGCCACTCCTCCGGCAGATGAAGTAATGCGTATTCACCAGCATCCAGCTTTGAAATGATGCCGTGTTCCTTCAAGGTATAATATTGACGCAACAGTCCGAGGACGGACCATTCGATTTCATCATCAATTTCTTTGGCCAGTAGTTGAGGCATGTCCTCCATCGCAAGTTCTATTTTTTGAATTCGCCCTGTCCAGTACGAATTCATATTTTCGACTACATACGAAATTAGATGTTGTGTATTTATTTTAAAATTAAGTGAGGTTGGTTCAGGCCCTAGAATGTTGATGCCATTCGTTTTCAAAATCCACCAAGAGATGGCGTTATAATGAACGCCATACCCCAACTTCCCGCCATTATAAAAAGGGTAATTAGTTTCCACGGCTTCCAATTTACCAATATCCGCCCACATCAAATAGACACCATCCATCTCTGGCTTTGGGTATGTGTTCGCTATTGTTCTATGGATTTCCGATAGAACCCGCATCTCTCGCTCCGACAGACGACGATTGATTATCGCTATAAAATCAATATCACTTGAACCATCCACATAAGCATCCAATGCAATAGAGCCTTGAAGATAAAAGCCTTCAAGGCTATTTGGTAAACGTTCATGGAGCATAGAAATATATTTATCTAGAACTTTTTCCACATCAACTGGTAGTTTACCCATTAAGCTCTCTCCCTTACTTCATATGTCTCAAGTAAACAACTTCTCCACTTTTGGTTACATCAAAAATTGGGTGATCTGCCGCATACAAAATGGTTGCAACATTGTTATGATTCGCTCCTTCAAAGTATAGCCCAAACTGATTATTATCCGGATAACCATATATATAACAAACCACTTTTCCATCCTTCACAAAAACAATCTGATTCATGCCCTCGCTAACTGTTTCACTTATATCATCCCATTGATACCCTATGGTTTCATAAATGACTTCCTTTGAAACAAATGGCGTAAACGAATACACCTCATCCCATTCAAATTGTGTGAATGTTGTCAAATCTACTTCGCCATCAACTACTTTTTCTGCTAAAACTTTACCTTTAAGCAGCTCTAAATTGGTGTCCCATAAATCTTTCTTAAATAGATTGATTGCTAGTAAAAGTACACAAACTAGTAACAAGATTGAAATCACAGTGAACTTACTATTTTTCATGGTCTAATCACATCTCCCATTAAAAGGACGATTCACAAAACGGAAGGTTCGAATTGATATTCATTGATAAAAAAGGGCCAAGCCCTGAGTAACCCCAGAACTCGGACCTTTTCACTTGCTAACTCTACATACATATACCAAAGATCCACTTTTCTCATTCAGCTCGTTTTTATCCCAATCACCGTATACTTGTACAATCTCAAACCCATTCCCTGTAAGCATTCTTTCCATTTCCAGTGGATATGAATTGCGGAGAGAAATACCATCTTGCTCTTTTGCTATTAAAGCTTCACTTTGATAAATATATCGATCCGTATGACAATGTAAGATTTGCGTCATCGCTTCGTATTCATCACGATGATACTCCATGATTTGATCTCCATTTTTATCACTATACGTTTGCTCATACTCATCGACAGCTGCCAACTCATGTAATAAAGGATTTCTAGTGTCAAAAATAAAAATTCCATCCTCTACTAAATGCTGTCGGACAGATTGCAACAATGCATCTTGTACCTCATTCGTCAAAAAATGTTGAAAGGAATTCCCAGTCATAAATATAAGCGAACTTTTCACCGGCAAAGTCAACTTCGTACAATCCTGTAGTAAAAACTCAATCGACACCTTGTGCTCACTCGCCTTTTGTTTTGCTCGCTCCAACATACCCTTATGGAGGTCAACGCCAATCATTTGAAATCCACGTTTGGCCAACGGTATTGTGAGCCTGCCTGTCCCGCACGCCAATTCAATTATCGTTTGACTGGACTTAGCCCATTCAACAATCATGGCTAAATCCTTCTGATATCCTTCATATAGATGATCATACATTTCAGGATCGGCATATTTCTCCATGTTTTCTTCAAATATATTCCTGGTCATGCATCATTCCCTCTTCCATTGTGTATGTATCAAAACTGTGATAGAAAGAGCGGCCTTGAATCTTACTTTCGCATCAACTTAGTTGTTTTCTTCTTATCAAACCGCTCATTTTACACAATACACACAATCATACAATGATTTACTTAATTTATACATATTAACGGTAAACAATGCACGGTCAATACACCAAGGTACCGAGGCAAGGATATAAGTCTATTACTATACTAGTACTTCCCTATTTTTTTCTAATCTCCTGCTAGTCCTTATTTTGCTTTAAGACTAAAAAGAATAAGTATAATTCCAGCAAAAAGACAAATCATTCGAGTGAGTGAGATCTTTTCAGCCAGACCAAATAATGCGACCCCTGTCGTAATGATTAGAACAACAGGACCAACTAGAGCAAGCAGCGTGTTAATATAAAAGGCTTTTTCTAAATCATTAAATTTATACATCAGCATCGCAGCCGTGATATCTACACTTCCCGAAAAGATTCTTAATATAATTATCGTCAAAAGTGCTTTTTCAATCAATCATACAGACCCCTTTCCTTCGGTATTTCTTTATTCACAAAGTCTATTTTCTCCTATCTAAAGCTCACCCTACAGTCTATGTAGGCCTTTTCACTTTTATCATCAAACATACAAAATAGGACTGTCCCATAGGTCGGAATTTCATCGACTTATGGGATAGTCCTTATTGCTTTAGATAAATTTATCGGCAATCTATACTTCGCTTTTGAAAAATAAAAGATACTCTTTACAAGTGACTAAGTGATCTATTAACACTATTCTCTATAAAACAGCTTGCCCTTTAACTCGATAAGCGTTACCGGGAAGCTCGTAACAGCACAAAAAAATAAGTCTGCGACAAAGTTGATTCATACAACTTTGTCGCAGACTATTATCTTTTACATTTATAGCTTCTTAACAAACTCCGTCTTTAATTGCATAGCACCAAAGCCATCGATTTTACAATCAATGTCGTGATCTCCATCTACCAAACGAATGCTTTTCACTTTTGTACCTGCTTTAACGACATTTGAACTGCCTTTTACTTTCAAGTCCTTGATGACTGTTACAGAATCACCATCGTTTAAAATATTGCCATTGGCGTCTTTGTAAACCTTTTTCTCTTCTACTTCTTCTGTTGCTGATTCTAACGTCCACTCATGCGCACATTCCGGGCACACAAAAAGGTTGCCATCCTCGTATGTATATTCTGAATTACACTTTGGACAATTTGGTAAATTTGACATAATTTCAATTCCTCCATTCATTCGTGTACATTATAACATAAAAGACGTACCATTTCTTGAAACACAATAGCCTAGCTACGATTCTCCTTCACACGGACCCATATCATGAGAGGTATTAACAATAAGGCTAAATACGTACCGACAAAGCCTAAAATCGCATAGCTTGAATATGCAACGATGAGCCCTGATAATAAGCCACCCGCCGTCCCAGCTAATGCAACCCATACATCAACAGTCCCTTGTACTTTCGCACGTGTTTTCATATCCGTCGAATCAATAATAATAGCCGTCCCGCTAATTAAGCCAAAGTTCCACCCAAGACCCAGCAATATGAGCGCAAATGCCAGCCAAAATAATGAGTCACCAGGTGCAAAGGCCGCTATGATTCCTGCAGACGCTAATATTACACCAGAAGCAATCACCATAAACGTACGACCAACTTTATCAACCAATATACCTGTCACCAGCGACGGCAAATACATGGCGGCAACATGGAAACCAATAACAAGACCAACTGCGCTCAATCCCGCACCGTGGTTTTGCATTTGAACCGGTGTCATCGTCATAATCCCCACCATAACAGCATGTGAGAGAATAAGTACAAGTGCCCCAACGACAACACCGACACGATTCACCTTGCTTTGTAGCACCTGCAGTCCATCGTTCTCTCTACCATACCGTTGTTTATCCTTCTCTACAGCGATAGCTCTTGCTACTAAAAACGGATCAGGACGTAAGTAGATGAAAAAAATGAGACCTGCGATGAGATAAGCTACGGCTGCTAAGAGAAATGGACCTGCTAAAGCTGGTATGCCAAGTGCCAATGCAAATTTCCCTAGCGGTGTGACTAAATTCGGTCCCCCCACTGCCCCTAATGTCGTGGATACCATCGCAATACTAATGGCTGTTGCCCGTTGTTTCTCGCTTGCTAAATCAGTTCCAGCATACCGCGCTTGTAAATTTGTGGAAGTACCAGCTCCATACACAAATAACGCTAAAAATAATAACAAGACATTATTAATTGTCGCAGCAAGCACAACCGCAATGGCCCCTAGTCCTCCAGCGATAAACCCAAAAGAAAGTCCATATCGACGACCGTATTGCTGTGAAATACGTCCGACTAAAAATGCGGCTAACGCTGAACCTAGTGTAAATAACGCAGTCGGCAGTCCAGCATAGCTTGCACTCCCTAACATGTCCTTCGCAAGGAGCGCGCCGACTGTAATCCCAGCGGCAAGCCCCGCACCACCGAAAATTTGCGACATGATTACCACAATGAGTGAACGCTTATACAACTTTTGTTGGGCTTCTGTTGAATGGAGATAGTGCTCTACTTTTGTGTTATTTTGTTGCTTCATACTTTTTCACACTCCTTGAGACTCTAGCATTACTGAGTTACTTGTTTCATAGTACCAGACAAGCGTGGAAAGCCCAATCACAACAAAATCAATGAAGGTACAAATAGTAAAAGGGGCATCAAATAAATAAGCCGTCGAGGTTGTCTCGACGGCTTGCTATCATACTTGAATTAATATCCCTGCATGAATATGATACTGCAGGTCTGCCACATGATTGATAAATGTTTGATCATGTGAAACAAATACGATAGTCCCTTTATATGCAACCATAAATCTCTCTAATGTTGCAAGCGCCTGGATATCTAAAAAATTGGTCGGCTCATCCAACAATAAAATGTTATAATTCCCCAAGAATAGCTGACATAACTGTAGGCGGATTGCTTCCCCGCCACTTAGTAACTTCACACGCTTTTGGATATCTGTACCGGCAAATTGCATGGCATGTAACACACTACGTAATAATCCTTCATCATAGTCTGAACGGTTTTTCACGAATTCCAACACTGTTTCATCCGTTGTAAATTGATAGCTCATTTGATGGAAATACCCGATTTTTGCTTTTGGTGAGATGGTTAAACCTGCACCACCATTTGCAATATGTTGAAGCAATGTACTTTTACCGACCCCATTTGCCCCCGTAATCGCGATTTTTTTGTCGAGTGGCAGTTGGAAACTCACTTTTTCTACTAGTACATTACCTTCAATTTCAAGCGTTAGTTGGTCTGCCATGATGGGAGACTTGTTGTGCAATTCCAATGCTTCAGATTGTCGGAAGACGATGGGCCGTTCTTCTTGTACAGCTCCGACTTCCTGCAGTTTTACTATTCGCTGTTCAATCGCCTTGGCTGCACGATGCACTGCTTTTTGGCTCGTACCTTTCGATTTTGTTTCAATCATACGATTGGCCATTGCCTTCGATTCTTTTTTTGACATATTTCCTGCTTGAGCAATTTTTTCAGCCTTTTTCATTTTTTCTTGTGCCGCTTGTTCAAGACGACTCTTTTCCCTCATGAATTGTTCATGAGCTTGCCGCTGTTGTTGACGCTCTACCTGCTTCTGCTCCAGGTATTCACTGTAATTTCCTGTGTAAACGTACACTTCACCGTCACTTACTTCCCAAATGGTAGTAACAAGTGCATCTAGAACAGTCCGATCATGGCTAATTAACACAAGCGCACCGTAGTAATAGCGCAGTTCATCAAGTAAAAACGAAATCCCCTCTTGATCCAAATGAGTAGTAGGCTCATCAATTAATAACGCTTCGTAATAATGCGTAAACAATTGCGCAAGCTTAAGCCTTGTTTGCTCGCCACCACTTAACTGCCCCGACTCTTGGGGAACAGCTAATCTCCCAAGTAATGCTCCGTCTGCCTTAGCGACAGTTGGTGGTTCCAGTTGCTCAAAATAACCACTCTCCACATGACGCTTCACTTTTCCGCTTGTTGATTGAAGACTGCCAGCTAGCAATTTCAATAATGTACTCTTCCCCGCACCATTTTTTCCAACAATGCCAATACGGTCAAATTGATGGACAGCTAATCGTTCTATCTTTAGGATCACTTTATCTAAATAAGTCATTTCAACATCTTCTAATTCAAAACAGGTTTGTTCCATATTCGCTACCTCCGAAATTTGTAATTTCGTATCGATAGCTAGGATCGATACGAGCTTCTACTTCAAGCTCGTATCAATAGAACAATAACATCCCCATGTAAGATCCCTCCAATTAAAAAAGTACGCAGATTGCTCTGCGTACTCAAAAATCGGCATAGATATCCCGTAGAACGACAAAACTTCTACAACAGATCCCAACCTAGTACGCATAGCAAATAACCTCTCTAAAGAGTGGTTTACTCAACATATATGCGTATGGATCAGTATAGTTGTAAAAATGCCATGTCTATCGCTCCTTTTCATTCTACTATCATATTATCCAGGTTCCCTTGTTATGTCAAATACCCCATCACTTATTCTTATTAAAGGATAATGAAGTGATGCTGGAATCAAAATAGTAACGCCATTTAACAAATAACCTTTTTTATCAGTTTGAAGAATCAGTTCCTCAATTAATCTATTGACAAAAAAATCTTTTAATCTATATACTAATAAAAAGACCGACTGGACGGTTTTAAATGAGGAGTGAGCTTTGTGGAATCAAAAGCGGAAAAAAAGCGGCAACATATCTTACGATCTGCCACTGAATTCATTCTTGAAAATGATTATCATGCTTTAACTTTGGATGCTGTCGCCAAACAAGCAGGCATTAGTAAAGGCGGATTATTATATCATTTCTCCAATAAAGAAGCTCTTTTAAAAGGAGTCGCACACCATATATTTGAACAATTCACATTGACTTTCGAGGAGCAAGCTAAGAAAGACCCCATCGAAAAAGGGAAATGGTGCCGTGCGCTAATTGAAGCATCAAAATGGGATTTAGAGCATAATGCCGAGTTGAATGTAGGCATACTGGCTGCTTCTATGTTAAATCCAGACATAGCAGAAGATATATCCGAAAGCTATCAGTATATGCAGACCAAAGTAGAGCAAGATCATATAGATCCTGTAACCGCCACAATTATTCGCTTAGCAATAGATGGCCTATATTACTCTGAGCTTTTTCATTTAGCGCCACTAGCTGAAAAACTACGTGAACAAGTCATCGAGCAATTGAAAACAATGACCAAATAGGAGGCATTCAAATTGAATCCATATGTAATTTTGGCAGTCGCCATCGTAAGTGAAGTATTTGGCAGTTCCATGTTAAAGGTGTCCAACGGATTCAAAAAACTGTTCCCTACTATCGGCGTAGTAATTGGAATGGGCATAGCCTTTTACTGCCTATCTTTAGCACTTAAAACCATACCACTCGGCACAGCTTATGCCATATGGTCAGGTGTTGGGACAGCTTTAACCGCAATAGTCGGTGTATTGGTTTATAAAGAACGTTTTAATCTGAAAAAGTTTGTAGGTTTAGTCTTGATCATTGGTGGAGTGATTGTGTTGAAACTATCCAGTGGTAATTAACAAATAGAAAATCGGAGGGTATTGTATGAAAGGTTATATTGCTTTGGGGATATCTATTATCAGCGAAATATTTGGGACAACCATGCTGAAATTGTCAGATGGATTTACAAATCTATTCCCTTCCATCGGAGTCATTTTCGGATTTGTTATAGCCTTTTACTGCTTATCATTATGTCTAAAAACCATCCCATTAAGTTTAGCTTACGCAATTTGGTCAGGAATCGGCACAGCGGCAACAGCTCTCATTGGAGTTCTGCTATGGCAAGACCCGTTTGGTGTGATTACTTTAGTTGGCTTAGTGTTAATCATCGGAGGCGTTATATTCTTAAGTGCTTCTGATCAGGCAGAGAACGCGGCGGAACCATCAAGTTAAAATCAAAGGAACTGTATTGCGGGAGGTACCGGACTCCCATTGAATTACATATTATTCTAGAACCTAGTACCTTTCGCAATACACGGAAAAATTACAGGGAAGTATGTACTTTATAACAATAGCGGCATTAGTTTGAATTGAAATCTCTCTTTATTATGGAGTACATATATAAATTATCGAATTTACCACGCGTAAACTCATAATGTCTCAACAAACCTTCTTTTTTAAAGCCTTGCTTCTCTACCAATTTTTGCGATGGTACATTAGCCGGTTCAATTAAAGCCTCTATTCTTTCTAACTGTAAGTGATAATAGCCATACTGCACAACAGCTTCCAATGCTTCACTTGCAATCCCTTGTCCCCAATAATCTTTGCTGACTTCATAGCCAACTTCTGCTCGATAGTGTTTAGGAATCCTATTCAAAAAGCCACAACTTCCAATCACCTTACCAGAATCTTTCAGAGTGATTCCCCATCTGATCCCAGTGCCTTCTTCGTAGATGGCTGTATACCACTTAATTTCATCCCATACGTCTTTTACTGTTTGAAAGGGATCTAGCCCCATAGGTTTCACAACATCTTGATCCGATAGATAGTGAAACATATCAGCGGCATCATCTAATGTGACTTGCCTTAAAATTAATCTTTTGGTTTCAATTATAGGAAACTCTTTTTCCATGGACTTACTCCCCTCGAACACCGATCTGCATAGCCTGAGAAACAGTAGGAGTCTCGATATCTACAATAAAATAATCAGCTAGCTGACTGCGCAAGCGCTCCAACTGAATAACTTGCGAGTGTGGATAGCCATCTCTTTTCGTTTTCTGAGAACACATCCAACAAGAACAATGCACCTTTCCTTTGGCAAAACGCCCAATGTCCTGTACATGCCAGCCTAATCGTCGTGCAATCTTCAATTTACGCTGAATGACTCTGTTCCGATGGTGACGATAATAAGACCGGCTTCTGTTTTTCGTATGTAACTTCACTTCCAACACACTCCTTGGGATAAGGCTCAGCCAGTATAAGTCCCCCAAAGAAAACATAAGACTTTACAGGCTGAGTATGTTGGAAATATGCATCGCAATAATATTCAATATGTATTCACCCCATTCAAAATGAGTACAAGCACCCGCCTGCTGCCCGCCAATCATCGACTCTGCATCGCCACCTTTAATCCGATTCCAATATAAACCGCTCCTACAATCTTACCACTCCAACGATTCATCCAAGACACCCGCTTAACAAACTTTCCAAGCACGCCGATACTCATGGCGAATAACGTCGTGTAGATCACACTCATCAGCACAAAGATTAAGCCGAGGATTAAAAATTGAACAATCGTTGAGCCTTGCGCCGGCTGGACGAACTGTGGTAAAAATGCCAGAAAGAAAAGAGCTGTTTTCGGATTTAACACTTCCACTACAATTGCCTGACGGTACGCGCCGCCATTTGTCACAGTAGAAACCTTTGGCATTTGAGGATCAGAAGGCTTTTCTAAAATCGCACGAATACCCAAATACACCAAATAGGCCACTCCTGCATACTTAACGACATTAAAAGCAAGCGCAGACGTCATCAAAATAGCAGAAAGCCCCGCCGCTGCACATAACGTATGAATCAAATCGCCCGTCGCGATACCCAGACCAGTCATGACGCCCACTTTACGCCCACTCTGAGCTGTACGCGTTGCAATCAACAAAACGGCCGGACCCGGTATTAAAAATAGCCCAAGTACAATCACTATGAACGCACTCAATGTAGCAAAAGTAAATATAATATCCCCCTCCAATTTTCCCATTCTTCCCAATACTATTGAAATATTTTAGCATAAAGCGCGTGTTTAAGTTACTCAAAAGTGTATGATACAATCAAGAAAATAAAAAAGAAGAGGTGTACGGTATGTGCCGCAATATTAAAACTTTATATAACTTTTCCCCTCCAGCAACTGATGATGAAATTTATGTGGCTTCACTTCAATATGTGAGAAAGGTTTCCGGCTTCAACAAAATATCGAAAGTAAACGAGGATGCCTTTAACCGTGCCGTTGCGGAAGTGGCAATTGCCACACAAAATCTATTAAACAGCCTTGTCACAAATGCGGAGCCTCGTAATCGTGAAGTTGAAGCAGAACGAGCTCGTGCCCGTTCTGCAAAAAGATTCAGAACTGAATAGTAATCGAAAAAAGGAATTCAGTATGTAAAAACCTGCGCCAATCAATAAAAGGTACCGGCATCTTCATTGATTCAGTTTTGACTGAGATGCTGGCACCTTTACTATTATTCTTTCGAAACCATAAAAATTGTTTTGCCAATTACTCTACTACAATCCATACCAAGAATTAAAGTAACTCTTATGCTGGACACAGCCTTTTAATCATGTTTCCATACAACAGGTTTTCTTTAGAGAATAATCCTTATATTCCCTTCAGTTTATAATCATCTATTATTGTTTCAATAATACGATATGATTCTTCCGTGATTTCTTTGTTAGTGTTCTTATTAGCATTATAAGTGATCAGTGACTTCCATAAAGCCCATCCTCTTGCCCGATACCATGTTTCTTCGTCCATTTTTAATGTATGCTTAAAAACCTTTCTACTACGTTCATCAAAAAATGTCCAAGCCATTGCAGCATCACAAGCCGGATCTCCAACACCTAAAATGCCGAAGTCAATAACTGTACAAAGTCTCCCATCTTTCACAAGTAAGTTTCCTGGCGCAATGTCACCATGAACCCAAACAGGGGTTGATTTCCATGTTGAATCTAGTGCTTGTCCCTAAATTTCTATTAATAGACTCCTATTAATAGTATCACTGTTGTTCTCGATGGCATCTCTAGCCTCTACATCGTATCCAGCTAGTGGTCCACCACGATAAAAGTTATGTGCCCCAGCTACAGGGCCCCCGCTGGCATCAATTAATTGTAATTCATTCAAAAATACCCCTAAATCTTTGGCGAAATGATCTAGGTCATGAATGTTTTTTTCAGATACGGTCTCTCCCTTTAGCCACTTGTTGACTGACCAGGGCCAAGGATATTCTTCACTAGGCTTGCCCATTTCTATAGGTGTCGAAATGGGTAAAGATAGATCTTTGCTGAGTATCGGCAGCCAGTGTTGCTCTTTCTCCACTTGAGGAACAAAAGACGCTGCACTTGGTAATCTTACACTCATATGCTCACCCAAATGATAAGTCCGATTGTCATTTTCGCTAAATTTCACGGGTTCAATCTTTAAATCTGACCACTTTGGAAATTGATCTTTTATTAATTTCGCCACAAAACCGGCGTTAATATTATTCATAAAGCACCTCTAAAGAATCTGAAAATCGTATTCAATGGATCAAGGGTAGTTCGAAGAGTACTACTGAAAATAAATACACGAGCTATTCACCCAATCGCTGAAGATTACTTTTTACATCAGCAATAACAGCCTCGTCAACTGGATGCATGAAGCTTCGATTGACGCGGACTGCCGACCCAAAGTGAACTTCTTCCAATCCCGTTGCTGTCACTAATGGTACTAATGTTTCTGGGCTCATGCCATTCCCCGCTAAAATTCGAACAGATGTATTTTTAGACTTGTCCACCAACTTTTTGAGCTGTTCGGCCGCTTCTGGAGCAGGTGCTTGTCCACCTGAAGTTAAAATTCGTTGAATCTGCGGGAACGTAGCAATGACTTCTAGCGCCTTCAACTGATCTTCGATTTCATCAAAGGCACGGTGGAAAGTGATATTCATCTCCCCAGCTTCCAACAACAAACGTGACAGTACTTCGGTATTCACTTTGTTCTCTTCATCTAGTACTCCAATAACGATGCCCGCAGCTCCAGCCTGCTTGATATAACGAATATCAGACAGCATGACAGCTAGATCCTTCTCATCATATTGAAACGTGCGACTATGTGGCCGCACGATGACATGAACCGGAATATCGACTCCTTGTACCACCGCTTCCACCAATCCTAGACTTGGCGTTAGCCCGCCTTCTGTCAAGGCTGCGCAAAGCTCTAATCGATCGGCACCTGCTCGCTCAGCTGCGATAGCATCCTCTAAACTTGTCGCTATTATTTCTAACATCATTGTGAACACTCCTTCTGTAAATACAGTTTATTTCCGTAAATCAAACATACTTTTTCTTTCCCCAACAACCATCAAATTATCATTCATAATCTCTTTGGGCGACAGTGCATACAAACGCTCAATTGTTTCACGATTATCATAGCCAATTTGTTCTAAAATAGAAGCGACAATATTCGGCCAAATAAGTTCAGACCCATCCATTACTTTTAACGCGAAACTCAGCCGCTCCTTCTTCAAAGCAAAGCCATATACGCCCTTCGCTCCACCTTTAGCCACAATATTGGAATCCGCCAACAATACAGTACAGATGAAATCATGACTAGCAATCATCTCTGGATGTGCATTCATATAACCCGTCATCGTAACGACTGCCTGTCTCATTTCCGGTTGCTCAATCAAATCTGGACAAGCTAGTTTCAAGTAGGCCTGTGCAATATGCTTCAGGGGCAACGCGAAAACTGGAAACCCACAGCCATCAATCGCAATCCCAATATCGTCCTTCGAATAACTTGCCATGTCAGCCATTGCCGTTAGGCTCAGCTGTTGAACTGGATGGTCCAACTTCCAGTAACCGTCTGCTTCTTCACCTAGCACTTTTGCCAAAGCCATGAACCCACTATGCTTCCCTGAGCAATTATGATAGAGTCTGCGCTTCTTCCCATGCTGCCGATGATACGCCGCCTTCGGATCTTCATTCAATGGATAAGTAGGGCAGCAATAAAGTTGGTCTTCCCCAATCCCTGTTTTTCGTAAAATCTCCTCGAGCGCCTCGATATGATAGCTTTCCCCACGTTGCGATGCGGTAAACAACGAAGCTTCTTTCGATGTCAATCCAAACTTGTCATCTACTCCATATTGAATGACTGGGATGGCTTGGAATGGTTTTGCCGCTGAGCGTAAAAAAGTCATCTGATTTTCATCACCAACCGAATAGATGACCTCGCTTTCCTCATTGATGCCACAAATAACGCCCATATGAACATTTTCTAAAAAGTCCCCACGATATTCTTCAACAAGTATTGAATAGTTCATTGGTTTCCTCCAATTCATTATAGGTAGGGATTTCCTACAAACGATAACTTAAAACAATCAATTCTCCTCTTCTACCCATCGCTCGCACGCCTTCATCTATAAAACCGCATTTTTTATATAATGCTTGTGCTGCTTCGTTTTTCACATTTACAGCAAGAACCATCTCATTAATGCTCGCGAAATGGGTATTGACAAATTCAGGTATAAGCATCAATACCTGATGAGCATAGCCTTTACGTTGATGATGAAAATCAGTTGAAAAAGTTCGGATCAGTATGGCGTTATCATTGGCCGAATAGGGTTTAACTCCCTCACATGAATGTAAGGCAAAAAAAGTGACCAATTGTTCGTTTTCTATTGCTAAAATCGGATAATGATTAGCTTCCGCTTTTGAAAATTCAATAGCTTCTTTTGGTATGCCCGTAAATTGTAATTGTTCATCCGTTAATATGTATTCTTCGATATGCTTATCAAACTCTGGTTGATAAAAATGTAGTTTCATAGATTTTAATCCTTTCCAAATATCTAAAAAGTAAAAAAATAACCTCTATCGAATATAATACTCGAAGAGGTTATTTATTATCAATCTTTATTTAATGTTCCTTATCAAACAAGCCAGTTGTCCTAAGTTAAACTCTCCTGATTTTCACCAATCCTATAACTCGATTTATTATAGAATAATTTTAAGCAAATGCCCCATCCTATAGAAAAGGAGATGACATTCATTATGAAAAAAACAGTTATTGCACTTGGTGTCATAATTACAGCTCATTCAGTACCGGCATCTATCCCGGCTATTGCACAAACTCCACAAGAAGTTCCAACCTATGCTAAATGGGGGAAGCTCGCTATGAAAGAAACACAAGCAAAATATCCGAACGCGCATATCATTGACTACCTGCATGAAGGCAGCGAATCTAATGAGGATTCAACAATTGAAAAGTTTAAGCTTTGGCTAAAAGATGATAATCACGAATTCGGGGTCTTTATAAGAATTGAGTATACGACTGAAACTGAAAAAGTAGTAAAGATTGAATTTCAAGAAACCTCCAGATGAGCCAGCACTCATACCCCCGAATACATGATAAGGATAAATGCGACTGCAATTTCGAACCATTGCCTTCCGAATCCCAGCCTTTCCTACTATGCCCCTATCCTATGTTAAACGGTACCAGTACTTCCGTTTTATCTTAAACTTCCCATATAGCCGTTCTTATAGCAATATTTCTTTTCGACAAAAAACACCCCCCTTGGAAACTCATAACCAAAGGGGGTACAACGGTACGACATTTTTCAAGTGGTTCATAACTCATCTCAGAACAACGAAGTCGACATAAATTTACTGCTGTATGATTTGAATTAGGTTGCCGCTTGTATCATCGAGTACAGCTATTGTGACTTCGCCCATTTTTGTCGGCTCCATTGTAAACTTCACGCCGTTTTCCAATAATCGCTCGTACTCTTTATGAATATCTGCAACGCCAAACATTGTTGCTGGGATGCCTTCGGCAAATATCTTCTCTTGATACTCTTTAGCAGCAGGATGGTCATTGGGTTCAAGTAAAAGCTCGGTTCCACCATGATCATCAGGTGAAACAAGTGTAATCCACCTGAATTTCCCCATGGGAACGTCATGTTTTTTTACAAATCCCAGCTTTTCCGTATAAAATTCCAGTGCTTTGTCTTGATCTTGAACGAATAGACTCGTTACAATGATTTTCATAATTTCTTCGTCTCCTTTGATATTTACAACGTATGCTACTCTGCTTACAATCTGACAACAAGCAGAAAAATCCTTACGTTCGGCTGATATTTTTTCAATAAAATTAATCTATCCATCCTTTCAACAAATTTTCAAGTGGTTCGTTATCGAATATAAGTACCCGATATTTCCCCTTTCGTTCTGATTTTACAAGCCCCGCATTTTCCAATGCAGAAAGATGTTTGGCTATCGCCTGTCGCGAAATGGATAGATCGTGCTTCATAATGAGACGTACCGTAAGTTCATACAACGTCAGCTCGTTGCGTTCGGATAGTTCGTCTAATATAAGCCGCCGAGTAGAATCGCTGAGTGCTTTGAATATAGCGTCTTTGTCCGTATTCATATATCAAGTATAAGCAACTATTCGGTTGCTCGTCAAGCATAAGCAACTGTACGGTTGCGCGAAAAAGAAACCTTATCATGTAAACTTAACAAGTTAAAGTCGCATAGTAGTAGTTTGATCCAATATAGAAATTTAAACTGTAATTCAACAAAAAAGTGCATTAATCCTATCATTGGATTAACACACTAATTAAATTTATAAACACCTTTTATCAAACTTCATTACAGAGAAACAAAAAAGATGGTGTTAAAACCCAATTCAACACCATCATTTAAAATATAGTGACTCCTATTACGTAGCATGAGGGTCAAGCAATTATTTTTTTAAAACGTTGCAACTTTATAAAAAATCGCGACATTATTCAATACATCGCATTTTTTTTATAAAGTAACGGTAAGCTGATTAAAAGCATAACAATCCCTAATGCTAAAAAATAGAGTGGCATCGCAAGGACTGTTCCGTTATGGAAAATGCTCATAACATAGATTGTAGCGCTGACGAGTAAATAATAAACTAAGCTAAATATCGCACCCGCAGAACCAATGACGTCTTGAAAGTCAGAGAGTGCTAAGCTTAAACAGTTTGGTAAAGCGGTACCTGTACCAAATAAAATAATGAACACACTAACAATCATAGTTGGCATTTGCAATGAAATCGGTAAAAAATGTACCGATGTAGCGAGCGATGTTCCTATGAGGAAAATGGCTAACCCGCGTACGATAATCTTCTCAGGTTTTGTGTGGCTAACGAGTCGTTTAGATAGCATCGCACCCGCGATAGAAGCGAGCGCAACGATAATGCCTAAAAAACCATACATCGCACTTGTTAGTGTAAAGTATTGAGTGAAAATAAATGGGGCTTCGGTATAATAGCTAAATAATACACCGTTAATACCGCCAATTAAGATGCCGTAGCGCCATAGACGTGTATTTGTAATCATGCGCTTCACTATTGGTAGTATAGGCTTCATTTCGATTGTAGTAAGCGCTGTTTCAGGTAAGCGTAAAAACGCATAGCAAAATACAATAACGCTCATAGCAATTAGCACCAAAAATACGACTTTAAAGCCGAAATAATAATCGGTAAAGCCACCGATTAACGGGCCAATGGCAGGTGTGAAGGCAAGTGCCGCTGAAATTTGAGCAAACAATTTATGAAGTTCAACACCAGAAAATCTTTCGCGTAAAATCGTTTGTGTCACGACAGAGCCAACACTTGCGCCAAACGCTTGAATAAAGCGCGCGACTAATAAAACCGCCATTTCATTTGCTACTAAACAAAGTACGTTACCAACAAAATATAAAAACAGCCCATAAAGCATTGCCTTGCGACGACCGATTTTATCGGATAAACGCCCAAAGAAAAATACTCCGAAGGCAAAAGCGATAAAGTACACACTCATAGTAAGCTGTGCATCACTCATAGACGTTTCAAACGCTTCTGCGATTGAAGGTAATGATGGACTAAAAATCGTTTCACTAATTTGTGGGAAGCCTACTAATATAATCAGTAATAATAAGCTAGGTGTATTGTTTCCGATGTTTTTCTTCAAAATAATCCTCTCCTAGATAATTATAGGTTTGAAAGAAAAACATCGTAGCTTGGGAAATGGTGGCTTCACGAGTTTGATTTTTTCTAAATCACTCATGAATTCACTTCCTTCTAAATAAAATACATGAAAATTATACCAACCAAAGGGTGAAAACGGTGCAACTTTTTTATAAACAGTTAATCTTTTTTAAAACCTGCCTGTTAATGGAACGATTGAATAATCAGTCGTTTGGTATGGCGTGACGCATTTACAAATTTCGGTAGGAGCGTTGTGTATGTGTAGCAAAAGTGAGTGCCCCTTACGGTAGGTAATATGATAAAGCTCTTTGCTACAACTTTAAGTTTGCGTACAAGGACAACCCCAACAAGCTCCTAGATTTATTTAATGAGCCTGTAAGTATTTGAGTATGAAGTAAAAGAATCATTTAAATGGGTTATCTAATCGTTGCTACAATCAAATTACGTGTTTTGTATAGGTGACCGCAAAACTAAAAAGCAACCAGTCCATTCACTCTTTCGGATGATCGACCGGATACTTCAGATAATTTTCGTCATAAATACTTGTGATATTGGAGTATTTTCAAAACCGCTTGCCAGTAAAGATGAAACTACACGACCATTTCCTTTTAAGAAGTTATAAGTTGTACGATCGATAGATTGGTCATATTCTAATGCGTAAGCAAGGAGTTTGTTTAGAGCATCTTCATTCCCGTTTTCCTTCACCTGAAATAAAGTAATGCTTTCCGTCTTATTGCCAAACACACATTTTTTTCGAATAAGACAAGCTGCCTGCACCTCTCCATTCGTTGAAATCCTCACAGCTTCTCCACCTAATTTTGGCGTGTTACTAGCAGCCGTTTGCCAAGGGACGATAGTTGGAAATAAATCTGATCCAATAGATTGGGTAGCGGGAATTCTTATAATTTCAAAACCGTCAAGATCCGGTAAATTACTATCTAAAATTTCATTTGCACGTAAAAAGAGTAAATCGTCCTCTACTTTGTAACCACACTTTTCATATAAAGATATAGCTGCCTTATTTTCAGAAAGTGCCTCTAAAGTTGCTACAGAAACATTATGTTCCTTTATGAGTTTTTCCGCTTCCTCCATCAAGGAAGAACCTAATTTCCTCCCCCTGTATTCTCGAATAATACCTGTTCCACCATTCCAAGAAATCTTTTGACCATCTACTTCTCTAATTCCTTGGAGCACAAAGCCGATTGGATCTGTTCCATCATATGCAACGATGGATAATGCTGGAGATAACCCCTCATTGCCAAAACGACTTACAAATGTATCAAAAGGTAAATTCATTGGCACTAAATAGCCTTCAAAACCACGATTAAAAAGGACATGCGCTTCTTCAAAGCTTAATGAAGACATCAATTTATACGAAATGTTCATGGCTTACCCTCACTTTTTTAATGAAATAAGAAACATCTTATGATAAATATTTTCCTTGATAATCTGTCTAACTTACAAATTTATTCAGATTTAAAGCTTTGTTTAGATCTTTCAACTAACACTTTGACTATCCTGCTGCCAAAGCCTATTTAAGCCATAAAAAAGCTTTAACAATAAGGCTACTTTTGATAGTAGGAATATAGTTTTAAAATGAAGTTAGTCAAACTGGTTAAGTGTTAGGCATAAACAAGTGATCTTAATATCTTACTGGTCAATTGTTCACTTCTACTTTTCCATATTGGACTAACTGCTCTATGCTAACACAGCCCATCCATCAAGAACTTTAATCTGAAATCGCAATGCAGTTAAACAACACTCTTGAACTAACCTCCCCCCGTTAGTTCAATAAGAAAAAAGAGCCGTCTTAGAAGCTCAATGATCTTTAAGTAAAGCACCTAGTTAGTTGAGCAACTTAAAATTACTTATGTTGATTTAAAGTAAATTATCTCTGGATCTCCTTCGTCTAAATTTTCAACAAATCCACTTTGTATAAATCCATTTTCTTCAAATACTTCCTGCATTCTTTTATTCGATTGATTGGTTGAAGAGAATATTTTCTTAGTAGGCGATATGCTCACAAAATATTCCATAAGGGATGTTGCATATCCTTTTCGTCTTTCAGTCGGTTTAACTATTATCAGTGATATAAAGCTACAATCAAAAAAATGAATATCAAAAATTAAAAATCCTATAAATGAGAACTCGTTTTTAATAGCTATACATCTTTCTTCCTCAATAGCTTTTTTTATGTATTTTCGTCTGCTATCACTACCTATTACTTCTCTATCGATATTCACTATTTCATCTAAATCGTTTAATTGAGACTTAACCAAAGATTCCATATTAAAGTTCCCCTTACTGAAATTTGACTTTGTTAATATATTTCCTTGTTCAACTAAACTGCTGCGTTAGTTTAATAAGGACAGAGACGCTTATTAAACAATCACGCCCGATAACGGTTGAACATTAGATATTGAAATATACCTATTAGGAATGGTTAATCCCTTATCTTCTCTTAGTACTTGAACAACTGGAGCGATATGCCCCCCTGTGTAATCTTTAATTGAAATGTAGGAATTTACGTAGGATTGTGTAACTTCGTACCCTGTTTGACATTGATAACCCAACCCTAGTGAAGAATTTCCATTCTCATCAAAGTACAACCATTCTAATATATGTGCGTAATCTACTATATAAATTCCCGGAAAATCTAAGGGGATTTCAACCCGTAAAAGTACATTACCGATATAGTTCTGAACTAATTTAATACCAAGATCACCGAAGTAAAAGTTCTCAGTTAGCCATTGTGGAAGTGGTTGAAGAAATCCTTCTATAAGATGACATCCTTTGAATTCTATTGGTGGTTTAGGACAAGCAACCCCTCGATAAGAACACAGCCCATTTTCATTACTAAAAATGTATTCCAACCTATCTTCATGGGTAAAGTGGTAAAAAACAATGTTGCCATTAGGCACAGTTTCTATTAATCGCTAATCTGATTGAAACCCTTTATCACCTAATGTAATACCCCTATCAGTTAAAAATTCATCAGCTAGACGCTTTGCTTGTTGCAACTTCACCACCCCCTCATTAGCATAATTAAGAAATTGCATTTTAATATCGCCTATAAAGTATTATTCGTTAACTATAATAGGTTCCCTTTTATATTCCAGATAATGGCCCGATTGTTGAACACAAGTTAGCCAACTCTCTTCAACTAACCCCGTTAGTTGAAGTACATTTTTCCGCAAACTTCCATATATCACTTTGATTAATTCTATAAATTCAGTTTACACTAAACTACTTATTTAAGGAAATTCATTTAAAGATTTACTTCATGCTCGTTTTTCTAATCAGTATCATTACACTTTAATCCCAGTACCTCCCCCCTTCTCATCCCTGTATAAATTGCCAATAGGAATGTCAAATAATGATGTTCATCCTTACTAGCACTCAGAAAACGATGAGTTTCCTCGAAAGACCAGAGGGCTCTTTTTCTTTCAAGACCCCGAACATCCTTCAAACAGGAATGCTGCCACGTAAGTTGAAAAAGGAATATTAGCATGCTCTATTTACATAGATTAATTTTAGTAATAGTAATAAAATATTGAATGACTTAATTTGTTAAATCAGCTATAATCAAATATTTTTAATAAATATCTATTTAAATTGGGGAGTGAAACATGGGGACTATTAATGGAAAAGATTTTATTAACCGATTAAATCAGCTAAATAATGAAATTTGGTACGACGGTGAAAAAATTGAGGGGTTGCTCTCTGAACAACCTGCCTTTAAGGGACTGATTCAGTCAAAAGCGGCTCTTTATGATATGCAACATGACCCAAAAATAAAAGATGAGATGACTTTTATTTCCCCGGTATCAGGAGAACCTATTGGTCTTTCCTATTTGCAACCAAAAACGAAAGAGGACTTGATAAGAAGAAGAAAGATGACTGAACATTGGGCTAGGTATTCAGGGGGTATCATGGGCAGAAGCCCAGATTATTTGAACACAGTTTTAATGAGCTTTGCTTCATCGGTATCCTTCTTAAAAAATAAGGACAATTGTTTTCCAAATAATCTACAAGCATTTTATAAATTTTCTAGGGAAAATGACCTATCGTTTACGCATACCTTTATTTCTCCTCAAGTGAATCGTTCTCATATCTACATTGAAAATACCGATGAGCCAATCGCTGCAAAAGTTATTGATAAAAATGAAGAAGGCATTATCATTAAAGGTGCCCGTCTTCTTGCTACGCAGGGTGGTTTAACAGATGAAGTATTAGTATTTAGTGTTGGTAAATTTCTATTTAATGAAGATGAAGCTTTTGCTTTTTCTATCCCTTCTAACACGAAAGGAATAAAGTTTATATGTAGGGATACATTCATCGGAGGTCAATCTTCTTTTAATCATCCATTAAGCTCGAGGTTCGAAGAAATGGATTCTATCGTTGTCTTTGACAATGTATTAGTACCTTGGAATAGGGTATTTTATTACAACAATGCGGAAGTAGCCGAAGATTTCCCAATTCAAAGCTCATTCCATCCCTTTACTAAGCACCAAGTATTGACTAGACAAATTGTAAAAACAGAGTTCATCTTAGGTATTGCTGAGCTTCTT
This sequence comes from Sporosarcina sp. NPDC096371, assembly GCF_044762865.1. Taxonomy (NCBI): domain Bacteria; kingdom Bacillati; phylum Bacillota; class Bacilli; order Caryophanales; family Caryophanaceae; genus Sporosarcina; species Sporosarcina sp. NPDC096371. The sequence continues at coordinate 16,922 of NZ_JBIWFE010000006.1, read as the reverse complement.
ATCGAAACGATTAAAATAAGCGAGTATCAACATATCCAAGAAAAGATGTCAGAAATCATCATTGGGCTAGAAACGATGAAATCCCTGTTAGAAAAATCGGAAAATAATGCAGAATTAGATGAATGGGGATATATGCGGCCAGAAATTTTCCCGCTTCAAGTTGCTGGTAACATCTTTCCTAAAATCTATCCTCGTTTCACTGAAATTATCCAGCTAATCGGAGCTAGTGGAATGATTACGTTGCCAACCGAAAAAGCATTTCATTCTATCGTTAGAAATGACTTAGATTTATATCTTCAAGGAGCAACTAAAACCGCAGAGGAACGAGTAAAAATATTTCGTTTAGCTTGGGATCTAACAATGAGTTCATTTGGAACAAGACAAACCCAATATGAGCGATACTTTTTTGGCGACCCGATTCGATTATCAAGCGATTTATATAAGAAATATCCAAAAAATGAATATGTAAAGGTAATTAGTAATTTCTTAAATCTAAAAAAAGAGGAGTAATAGAAGTTCAATTATTGTCTTAAATGAATACAGGTTAAATAATTCCTTTTTAGGATCAAAATACTACGCTCAATCTTTTTATACATTGAGCGTTCTATTATATTTGCAATGATTCTATGCTCTTTTACCAATATTTTTGCTTTCTTTAAATCCTATAAACCAATCCAACTCTCTTCTTCTTTAATTCAATAAAACTGCTTTATTATCTTTTATTAAGTATAAGACCTAATTTTTCATAAAACCCTAATAATACTTGTGAATTTCTCTGTAATAAAAAACTTCCCTTTCACTCAAGGTTAAATGTTATTTAATTTTGTTCTTCTATTCAAATCCTAGTTCAATTAACCTGCCCGTTAGTCGCCTTCTGCATGTGTGAAATACAGGCACCGTTTTTGGACATTCACAGCTGTTGCAAGGTTATCCTATCCTGCTAGCCAACAGAGTATATGCTATCTGTTCCGAGTTTTGCCTTCCGGCCCCCCACATAGAACCTCAAGATACCTGCACTACACACATATATACATTTCCGCAACTATTGCATGTTAGGGATATTCACCTGTTAGAGAAGAGCGCTGTCAAGCGTACAAAAACCTCCTATATTTAGTAATAGGAGGTTTAACTTTTGCAAATTCGACTTAACCAGTTCAATCTCTTTCAAAAAGTATTTGTTTGAAATATTGGCTGGTGAATGGCAAAGCTCCCGTAGGATGAAAAGACTTTATTATTTTCTTTCTTCAAAATTATTATGTTCTCGATTAATTTGCTCCATTCTCGATTTCCCCATTCATACCTCTTCTCAACAATTGGTAATAACGTCATCCCAGTTCAGTCATTGAGTATTCAACTTTCGGAGGAACTTCTAGACAGACTTCTCTATGAACAATTCCCTCTTCGATCAGTTCACGTCATTGTTTTGTTAATATTTTGTGAGATATTTTCGAAAAAAATCTTTGGAGTTCGCTGAATCGACGGGGTCCTTCTACCCCTAAACGCCACAAAATAACAACTTTCCATTTCTCACTAATATTTGATAAGATAAGTTCTTTTTCACAATGATAAACATGATTTAATATTCTCTTTATTACCTATTCCCATAATTTATCCGACACGCAGCTAACTCCCTTTCATATAAATAACCTTTTGGTAACCTCCGCACAAAAAAAGTGCACTCTTCACAAAGTAGAAAACCGTATGTAGAATGAAGCCCAATATATATTATCGTGGTTGTGTTTTTTTCTATAAAGTGTTCCTCAAATAAGTCAATTATTTCAAGAAAATGTTTCGCTTCTCGGAAAACATGGTCAGCCATGATTCTTAAAAAGAATACATTCTCCTTGATGATTGCTTCAACGAGGGCTTTTTACTTCCCTTCATTTAATTCAATTTAACGTTTCCTAAAATAATGTACTTCCCTGCTTACATGATCAACCGGAAGTGGAATTTGAATTATCTGAACAAAAAATAACCTCAACTCCTAAAAGGAAATTGAGGTATTACCACTTACTTAACTATGCAGACTTCCACTTAACCAAGGACGGCGTCGATACGGACCTGTCGGGATTTGGATAAGGCTGGTTTTCCCTTGTGGACTCAGCTTGTATATCTCATCACATATGTTCGCATCAAACCCGAGGAGTGGGTGCCCTCCGAATCCGAGGGCTGACGCGACTAGCAGGAATCTTTGCACCAGCATACCAACTTCTATTTGTTGGATGCGATATCCTCTGTATCCCATTTCCGTTTTGAAATAATTTTTGTCTCCTGCCACATGTAGACAAAGTGGCACTTGGAACATATTTACATTACCTCCAGACATTCCGTGCTGTAACCGTAATCGCTGATCTCCGAGTTGTACTCGACGTAACGCATGGGCAGAGCTGTCATAGTGATAGGCACCATTCGGAATGCCCTCGACATTATACAAACATCCGTAAAGTGAGACACGGGACTTCTGTTTCTTTTGAACTCCATCCAAATCATTTATATACGAGAAGGAATCCATCGCGCTCTTAAGCAGTGTGGCAAGCTGCAGTTGACTTACCTTTCCCAAAACGAAATCTATGTCCGGTGAAAATCGCTTTCGGCAGACCGACGCCAAATCATACGACAATTGCTTCACATAAGGCAGAGTCACCGTTTGACCCTCACAATTTATTTGCTCCTCCTTGATCTGCCGAAACGATCTCGTTGATTCCAACATAGACGCTTCATTCATCTTAGTTAACATCGGAAACTCTCTAACCCTTCGTGATTGGACGTAATGAGTAGACTGAATTGCTGTCAACTCTTGGCATAATTCAGTGGCAGAGTCATCCCCATCTATGTTAATTCTGTTGAAGCAGCTTGTTGATTCCGCCGATAGGGGAACCACCGCATACACACTCTCCTCTTGTTCTGAAAGCCCAAGCAGGTGGTTGATGGCCCGATCAAGGAATTGGAAGTATACTCCAGTTGCCAAGCCAAAAGATTTTGCTACTTCCAGTAATTGTCCAATCAGCACACCAGCATCCAACCCTTGAAGACGGTAGGCAAAGTTATTGTATTTAAAAAAATTTTTCCAAAACATTGTTGTTACAAAAACAGTACCAAAACAATCGGATATGTCACAGCGGTTACCAAGTGCCCGGGATAGATATGAATCGAAATTTCCTTCTCGCAGCAACACTAAGCGATGATGTGCTACATCATAATGGTAAACACCGGCAGGCAAATTCTCTATCTTCAAATAAACGTACAATTCGTTTGGATACAGCGCCCCACCGGAAGGAACAAACCGCCGTTTCGACTGTATTAGGTCCATGTCTTGATCGCTGAAATTTATGTTCATCATAGACTCGCTAAATTGAGTTAGACCAAAGACATACCAGAGAAAATGACCGATTTTGCTTAGGTCAAGCTTTTCAGTTACTTCCATCCTCTTAAGCGTCAACGGTACTTCTAAAGAAAGCGGAATCACAGGTAAGCCACGGTAGAGCTTATACGTAAGCGGTGCATCATCCCAATCCACTTCCCAGTTTGGCGGGCTTGCCTTGTCAATATCAAAATGGAGATTGTACAGAAATGCCTCAAGATTCATCCTCCTACCTCCTAACGACTGGTTATGGGAACGGATGCGGATATGGATTGAGCTGTCCAAGTGTTAGCGGTTGTTCCTTATATCCGAGTTCCATTGGCACCCGGAGAACCCTCTCAAGCCCTGTTATTCGGGTAAGATGTTGACCGAATGTCATCGACAGCATCCCCGGAATCAGTACTTTAACGCAAAACAGTCCGTTTTGTTTGATTTCCGGTGTCGTTTGGTCCACTACGATTACATCGAGGTTCAATCCCCTAAACACCTGGAGAATTTCCCGCAGATCATCCGTGAGGTCTGCATGCACAGCCTCCCATTTGAATTCCTCGTCAAACGTTCGCAATGGGCGATTATCATCTAACAAAAACTGTAGGCGTTCTTGCGCTTCCGGCAGCCCATACAACATCCCATGATCATCCATCTTCAGTACCAAGGAAGAGTCTTTCAACATTCGCACATACTTCTCCCGGTTTGCTTCTAAATTCTCGTCAAGTATTCGCATCATGCCTGCCAACTCTTGAATCGCGCTTTTCGCCGCTCGTATTGGATCCAGATGAGCGCCGGCCGCACTGATGATATTCAACCCTATTTTTTCCCTATTTTTCGCCAGTACCATAACACTTGGAATTCCGTTCTCCATCGTCGAGTTATAAAAATGGAGATCATAACCACCTACCGCCCGCACACGGTCAATCATCAACTTTAATTCTTGATCATTCGTAGAATAAGGGTCAAGACGCGGTAGTGCTAGCTCTGCGTACCAAGTCATCAGGAACGAATCACGCTCTACAACTTCCATAATACCGTAGAAAATGGCCTCCTCTATACTACCGCCTAACGCACATCCGTTGGAAGTTTCATAGACAAATCCCTCTCCGCAGCCCAAGCTGTAATAAGCAAGCAACTCTGGAATCAGAATCGAACGCTCTTTCAAAAACGAATAACCCCAAACCCAATCGATGGAGCGATCAGGATGGAACGGTTTGAACGGAAAATTAGGCAGCGCATACTGTTCCTTTGAATGCACTCCTACCTTAAGAGGATTAAGCGCTCGATCTTCCAGATTGCGGAAGCTGTCATGAACCACTGTTCGTTTTCCACTTGGAGACAGCCCACAGTACCGCTCCAACCCCTCCAAAATAGCCGTAGACTCACTAACCTTGTATGAAAGAGTTCGGCCTGCCACCCCCTCGTCTCCCGTAAACATCGGCAGATTAACACTTACATCGGCAAATGGTAGGACGAGGTCATGCATTTTTCCATTTACTAAACCAGTCCGCTCATCTAGATAATCCTTGCTTAGTATATTTTGCAGGTCTTCCATGGAACGACAGCGGTAACTGTCAGTACTGATCTTCGGACTAGATTGCAGAGTAATTCGGGCCGTAGCTGGTGAATCATCGGGTAATCGACTACAGACCGGACACAATGGGTCAGGAAGAAACGAATGCCATGAACTCTTTAGCGATTTCAGATTGATCAAACATAAACGACCTTCAGAATGAGCATGATCTCCATCTAGTACGCTTCGTACCTCCGACTCGAGAAGGTGCGCCATTTGCAATAGTCCCGTACGCGATACCCAAGCATCACACGAAATTCCCACGTGAGCCTCAAATCTCTGTTCTAACTCCCACATCTCTTTACGGTCTCGTCCGGCTATGAGACGTCGCTTGTCTGCACACTGGGAGCAGCCTGGTATTTTCGGGCGTACTAGTGGCCCAATCACTCCTTCTCCATATGAAACAAAGCCTCGCAGCCAAGGTATGCAGGTTGGCCGTAAGACCTCTTCCGTCTTTTTATGAATGGAAGGATTCAAGGTATCGTGCAATACCAGAACCAGATCAGTCGTTTCTGGTACTCCCGCCTCGAAATCGGGGCGGCGTACTACTTCGTATTGAGTGGATAGATCCCCGCACACACGGTCAGCCAATAATCCTTCTCCAACAACCATCACGACAGCACTCACCGGGATTCTTCCTCCTCTCGTAACAACACGCCAAACACCCCTGCGAGTCCCTCTTTCAAAAATGGTTCAATTGCTAGATCAAATACGAATAGCCGTTTGTGATTCCGTTCTAGGATTTGTATAGCTGAATGCAAAATATCGGACTGGCTCTTCTCATCACAAGCGGAGATAACAAGGCTGAGTGGTCCCTTTTCTTCTAGTAGAACGGACGAAACTTCCTGCGCTTGCACCGGGTGGGAAGCCGTAGGGCATTGTACCTTCATAAGCGCCTGTTGTAACGCTTTTCGCAACGCCAATGTAATAGTCAAATCTACACCACCATACCAGCCGTCATTCGTTCCGACCCAAATGACAGGGAAACCGTTCACTTCCTCTCCTAAACCGATCGTCAGTGAGCCCTGCATTGTGGTCAGTGCCTCCAAATAAAACCGGCAGCGTTCATCCTCTACTTTATTCAATTGCAACCGAGCAACATGATTTTTTTTATTTATCAGCTGCATGCTTAGCTCTTTGTCCAAACACCTTTGCAATCCCCGGCAAATACCTTCCGCAACCGTTTCCCCCGCTCCAACTCCGATGAATTCCTTTATTTCTACCACCTTCTCCCCTTTTTCCTGATATGAAGGTAGGGTCGCAACGAGTAGTTCAACCGCTCGTGACACATACGATTCTATTCCAGCCAGTCCCGCTATCCTCCGTGCTTCCTCATGCGTCAGACCCGTACAAATAATGTCTGGTAAAAGCTCAGCGGGTCCCTTCGACAACATATCAACTGCCTGAACGCGGCACTGAGCTAAAGGCAGCTGCTTTAGATCTCCTTCCTCCCAAATATGAAAAACCCCTGATACTTCCGATGTCAACTGGCTGAAGTAAAGTAATAATCCATTCGTTTCATCTTTACTTAAGCTTCGTTCAAGACGCACATCCAAATCTGTTACCCATTCGCTAGACACGTGTCCATCCACCAACGGATGAGGCAAAAACGAATTCCAGTTTCCTTCCAATGTATCTAGATCAAGCAGATAGAATAGGTTCCTCTGCTCAGATTCGGTCACTCCTGTAATCTCTTTAAACAATTCAAATGTGATTACATTTGCTAACATTGCCCCTGCAGTTGCAGAGAAAGCGGTGAACTGTTGCTCTTTGGAAAGTACATCTCGGTGCATGCGCCTCCACGCAGACTCCCAACAACTATTAGAATCTGGATGCACTAGTGGACCCGCAATGCCCACCCCCTGTTGGCATATAGCCGGGAGAAACACCTTCTTTTCTTCCCTACAAACCTTATGAAGAACTTGGAGTTCCTCAATATCGCCCTCCTGAGACACATACAATATCGAATCAAACGGTTGAACAATCTCCTGCCAAAAACATTCCCCCTCCTTCTGCAGGCTAACCTCTTCTACCGCTACCTCGGTGTCTGTTTTACGGGCATGTGCCACAAGTTCCATCAACCGCCGTCTATTGGTCGACCCCGAGTCCGTGATTAGCATATGGAACTTGGGCAATCCGGATTCAAGTAATGAAGAAACCAACGAAACAAAAAAAGGACCCGCGCCAACGGCCAACACTTTTGCCTGACGATAGGTTTGAAATCGGTAAGCACTCGAATTACCGAAACTGTCCAAAAACTCAATTTGAGAGGCATACTTATTAAGAACCCCACCCTCCAATTGATGAGGAAGATCTTGGCTCACATCCCGAACATACTCATTTCGGTACAGCACTTCCGCTATCTCATAGACACGATCTCGATATGGACCAGGCAATCCATCTGTCAAATCCCCTAACGTATACTTCCCGTTGAACATCGGTATCAGTTTTTCAATCCATTGAATGATTTCATTTCCTTCCACACGAAAAGAACTTTTATTATTCCGAAAATAAACACCGTTATTTGAATCGGGGAGAAAAAATGTGTCCCTTTTCACTTTCAGACGCATCATAGGGGTCAAATTTGGCATTCCGCTCCTCCTTAACCACAGTTATTCCTAAATCGATATTATGACTAACGTTACATCCTATGTACTGTAGCTTGTTTCATATGTTTAACCTTATAGAGAAAAGTCCCTGCAACAACTGCAGGGACCTTGGCAATCACGGTTTTTTTTAGAAATCTAGATATATTAAGCGTGTCAACGGCCACCACAACGACCGCCGCAGCGACCACCGCCACCACAACGACCACCGCAACCACCGCAACGAAAACAATTAGAGCAACGGAAACAATTAAAGCAATTAAAGCAGCTAAAGCAACTAAAGCAGCTAAAACAACCGCCACAGCCACCGATATTACCGATCTGCGCAACTGGAGTTGAAAAGGATCCGTTTGGGTCCAAAGCAACTGCCTCACTCATATTGAAATCGCCAACATCCAACATCTGGAGTTCGTTTTGGAATTCATTCATTCTTGCCACCTCCTGAAATTAAATTAACAAGATGTGCTATGTTTATGAAAGTGGAAACAAAATAAAAATGAGCTAAAACAACTGGGTAATAGGTGAATCCACCAATAGTTCATATACACCTCCTAAACAATTTATGAACAATGGGTGGATAATGCTACTGATTTCAATGCCTATTCTTATCAGCCAGACATAGAACATTTCAAAATAATTGCCACAATGGATTATTCAGATAACGGAGATTTCATACCATTTTATATGGAAACATCATGAAAGCGAACATCCCGTTGTAGTAATTTCTGAGCGATTTTAGATGGAAGTATTGTTTGGGTCTGCATGATTCGGACTCGATGGCGCAAATTCAATTGTTGTTCTATCAAGCAACTTCTCTCTAAGTCGTGCTACATGGTAGCGGTTATTCTGCTTGAAGTGAATTGCGATAAAGTCCAAATCACCCCCCTTCAAAAACGAAGTGAATATAGCATTAGATAAATTTCCCCACTATTTGTCGAGTGAACTAAAGAAAAAGATTGAAAGTATGCAACAACGGCTTATATTTTGGGTGCCTCCACATGAGTTAAATGTTCCGTTCTTAAAGGAACTACTTGAAGCTGCACTGGAGCAACATGTCGTCACTATCCTGTATGAAGCTTCTTCTAGCAAAAGTAGAGTAATTCAACCTCCCGGGATTTATACGATGAAAGGGTTATGGTACTGCCAGGCCTATTGCTTCTTAGCAGAGGATTATCGAGTGTTTCGTGTAGATAGAGTGAAGGATTTTTCTTTAGACGCAGACCAAAGTTTGAAATTGAACATGACGAATGAGCACATAAAGTCGTGGATCATGCCAACAAATGAGGATAATATGTTAGACCTTGAGATAGATTTAACACCAGAGGGAGTAAGGCGATTTCAATCAGAAGTATGGTTATCCCAGTGGCTTAAACTGCGAGAGGATGGATTTGGTACGATTCGTACAAAAATGAACACTTCGTTTACACCATGGATCGTCCATTTTTCCTGGGCTTAGGCATGGAGGCCAACGTAAAACACCCCAAGGTAGTACGGGAACAAATAAAAAGCAAGTAACTGGAACTAATCAAACAATACGAATGAAGACAACGTGGGGAACCGTTTTTCAGTTACTTAATTTAGTACTCTATTGGTCGTTTTTATATTGAGAGGGTTCATGACAATTTATTGACTGCTTCAATGTGTTGTCATGTGAGGCATGTAGGGCGGCTTTGTGATGATTTAGGAATCATCACAAAAGGACTTGCTTACATGAATTTCAATCATAAACACAAGTCCTATTCTTATTAAACTAAAGCACTCGTTAGTTGAAGAAGTATGTATGAAGTAGTCAGCAAATGCAATATCTCCATCTTAAAAAAAGGTTGTTCAATATGGAGGTAATCTTTCTAACTATGTATGAGATTCTTATAAAACTGTTTGATTAATTAAATGAGCCTTATTCAACTAAGTTGAATAAGGCTCATTTCCCTTTTTTTACCCAAATTTGTTCAGTTATTTTCCTTAGCTCATTTTTTCTTTGGGATATAGTAGACTAAAAAAAGACTACTTTGATACAGTAGGTACTTGATTATTAATTTTCTTTTTTTACAAAGATAATTTCATATAAACTTCATGTTTTATTGATAAAATAATTGGTGATAATAAAATAGTAATATTTATTGTCCATTTAGTAAAAAGTTAAGGAGGATTTATTTTGAAACATATTTTTGCTGCAGCAGTAATAGTCTTACTAGTAATGTCTCTTTCAAATAGTGCATTTGCTCACTCGCATTTTGGAGGATCGAATCCAACAGATGGTTCCGTTATAACGGAACCGTTAAATGAAATTGTTCTTGATTTTGACGGTAAAATTGAACAAGGTAGCTTTATTGATGTAACAACGACCTCAGGTCAAGGTATTGAACTACAAGAAATTATTATTGGTGAAGGTACATTAACAGGAACTGTTGCTGAGCCACTTCCAAATGACGAATATCAAGTTAATTGGAGTATTATTAGTACAGATGGTCACCCATTAGAAGGTAATTTTTCATTTACAGTAAATGCGCCAATTCCTGAATCTCTAGAAAAAGTAACAGAGGAACCGTCAGGAACAACGAATGCTGTTGAAGAACCAACAGCATCAGCTGAGCAATCTACAGAAATTCAAGAATCACCTTCAACAGATGAAGAGGGAAAAGAATCACCTTCTACGACAGTTATTCTAATTTTACTATTAGTTATCCTTGTTGCAGGTGGTTTCTTCTTCCTTACTAGAAGAAAGAAATAACTTATGGGTATATTAGTAATTATTAGTCAGGCGCTTTTATATTTATTTTTCTCTGTCTTAGTTGGAAGTTTTATTCTTCTACTTGTCCCAAATAAATATCGTCCTGATATAAAAATTCCAAAACGCTTTTTACTTATTAGCGCGATAACTATACCAGTTTTATCCTTTTTACCAGTACTAGAGAGTATATTATATATTTCTTTACGCTTAGGTTTACTTGAATCGTTTAAAATCGTTCTTACAACTTACACAATCGGGAATGCATGGGCCTTTACCCTACTTGGCTCGGTTGTGTTAGTTATATTAATTTCTTTGACGAGGTTTCCAGAAAAGGATAAATCCCCTTTATTAGGGGTATTTGTTACATTTTTGCTGATTTTAACAGTTGCTTGGTCAAGCCATGCGGGAGCTATTGATCCAACTATAGGAATTATAAGCGACTTTCTTCATTTAACAGCTGTCAGCATTTGGGTTGGAATTCTACTTATAATTGCTTGGTTTTCGATTAATCAAAATAATTGGCTCGAATTTTTAAGCTGGTTTTCGATGGTCGCTGTTGGCTGTTTAACTGCTACGGCTCTTAGTGGACTGTTTCTGATGGAGGTAATGGTTGATGGATATATCGATTCGTGGATAGTTTCGTATGGACAAGGTTTATTATTAAAACATTTATTCCTACTGCCCCTTATTTTTTATGCTTTGGCGAATAGTTCAATTGTTAAATATAAACTATCTAAAGATGCTTCATTCAATACAATTCCTTGGCTTCGTGGTGAAAGCTTTATTTTATTGACAATTTTTACGATTACAGCCGCTTTTTCACAACAATCACCACCTCATGGCAATTATTTAACGAATGATGCGGTGTCACCTTTATTCCGTCTATTTCACACTAACTTCATCAATTCTAGTAATACAATTGGCTTTGTTGTGAACTTAAACACAGTACTTTTCTTTTTCCTATCTCTTTTATTTATAGGATTAATTGTATTATCTTTTCTCAAAAAAACATCGATCATTGTATCTTTTCTATGTAGTTGCTTATTTGTAAGCAGTTTATACTTTATGTTAATGGTGACTGTGGTAATTCGCTAAAAGAAGAGTGACTCAAAAAATTATTAAGTTGAGTCGCTCTTTTTTTATTGTCAATTTTGGTTTCTTTTGAAGTACTATCTAGAAATGGATGCGCTTTTTTGAACTCAAATTAATTCAGAAAAAAATTTATCCTTCTTGAATTAACCTGCACCCGTTAGCTAAATAATTATATTGTGTTATGTTCATTGTATATCAAATTTAGGTTTCTTTTATATCCATCGATGCCCGTCCAAGTTGAATACTCTGCTGGAACAACAGTAGATTCAATCTTTTCCATTCCTTCACCTTTGTTTAGGGAAGAGGTTACTGTGGTTTAATCTGTGACTTCTTCTTCGATAAAGATGGACTCGGAAGGTCAAACGTGATGCGTCTGTACCCGCTAATCAGTTGCCACTCTCCAATTGATCGTATTACTTCACCTTCAACCAAGAATGAGGATACTAGACTCTTGGAATTGATTACGTTGAAGAATACCCAGAACTATCTTTATTCATCTGTTTCACCAATGGGTAACATCTTCTGTCAATGTTATTTTTTCTTCAGTGGCCACTGAGTACCTGAACTGCGCAAAAACGTTTTCTAACATAATTGATTGCAGTGGATGATAAAAATCAGGAATGTTCTATTAAAAAAGAGCCATCCCTTACACCCGATGATTTCCGGTGCAAGGGATGGCTCTACACTATTTTATTTTTGAATAAACTGCTGTGTCCAGTAGTTACCGTCCTTGTCAAAGCCGATACCGATATGCGTGTAACCGGGCGTTAAAATATTTTCCCTATGCCCTGGTGACTCCATCCAACCTTTTACGACTTCTTCAGCTGTACGCTGGCCCATCGCAATATTTTCCGCTGCTGCTTTATATGTGATACCATTTGCCTTCATTTGATCAAATGGAGAACCGTATGTTGGGCTTGTATGTGAAAAGTAATTATTTGTAGCCATGTCTGTTGATTTTTGACGTGCAGATGTCATTAAGTTTTTATCTGATTGCAGTGGTTTAAGACCTGCTTTTTGTCTTTCTGCATTTGTTAAGTCGAGAACGGCTTTTTCAATCTCGGAAATAGACGCTTCTCCCGGTGTTTCGCCTGATACTTCTGGTGCAAATTCACTTGGTTGTTCTTCTGCAACTTCACCTGGTTGTTCTGGTTTAACTTCGCCTGGTTTCTCTGGTGCAACTTCATTCGAGCTGTATTTATAGTCATTTACGTTGCACTGTTCGTGCTGTGCACTTGGCACCTGCACCTCATTGTCTGAATATGAAGCTTCTACACTTGTGTTGTTCGGAAGTAAGAGCGCCGAACCGAGCATGAGTACTGCAATAGTTTTTTTCATCTCATTACTCCTCCCTTCGCAAACTATCATACCGCCTGTTAGACTCTGAATAACGGATATTATTTCCTGTGAGTCCAGTTCTATGTTAAATACCTTTGCAAAAGACCTTATTCATTTAAAATCTGGATACTCTTGGACAACTCTCTTTAAATTTCTTCTAATTTGGGGTTGACGCTTTCCCCCCTTCTTCTATATCAACTGTTGGTAACCAATCGTAAAAATGAATTTAATTCCGTAAAAAACACCCCAATACCGCAAAATTGATTGGGCACTGACTACTCTTTTTGAGACAAGGATAAAACACCTTATCATACAGCCAATTGACGGTATTTAACCGGCGATTGGCTGTTTAGTTTCGTTTGAATTCGGATATTATTATAGTAATTAATAAATTTTTCGACGATTTGTATCACACATGCATTCGTTGTACGGTAGATATTGTCGAGATAGAACGTTTCAGACTTTAGCGTGGAATGAAACGTTTCGATAGGGGAATTATCAGCTGGCGTGCCTTTGCGGGACATGCTCATGGTAATTCCTTTTTCTTTGATTGCTTTCTGGTAAGCGTAGGATGTGTAAACAGAACCTTGGTCACTATGCAGAATACAGCCTTCTGGTAGCTCTGGCAATTGGTGTAGCGTATCCAACACAAAAACGGTATCTTGTGTAAAACCAATAGTTTGTGCCACAATCTCTCCATTATAGACATCAAGAATACTTGAAAGATACATCATCGTTTGGCCAAAAGGGAGTAGGTAATATCCGTAACTAGCTTCTCGAAGGGCTTAGATGCTGTAAAATCACGTGCCAATAAATTCTGTGCGACATATGTCGGCTGCCCAGTGCGCTTCCGTTTCTTCACCTTTACTCGACATTGCCAGCCATACTTTTGCATGACACGCTGTACAGTCTTCTCACAAACTCCCGGATACAGCGCGGTAATCTTTCGATAACCATATCGGAACTTATGCTGTTTACACAAGTCGCCAATCTGACGATTCCGAATCTCCTTCTCCGTCTGGTTGTCCGCATTCATCTTCCATCGATAATACGATGAGCGACCTACACCCAAATGGCGACAGATCACACCTACGGGAATGGTTCCTTTTAAATCTTCCACCAATTGGATCACTACTTTTGGCACCACTTCCTCTCCAACTCTACGTACTTTTTTAAGACCTCAATCTGTTGCTTTAGGTAACGATTCTCCACTTGTAATTTAGCAGTTTCATTTTCATATTCAGGCCCTTTACCGAAGGTATATTGTTTTCCAACAGGTTGTTTAAGTCGGTGCAGCTTGCCATTTCGATACCAAATCATCCATTTTTCGAGTTGCGTATAGTTTCGGATGTTCAATTCTTCCATTACCTCTTTTACTGGCACCCCAGCTAACCGCATTTCAATTGCCTTCATTTTCACTTCTACCGGATAACTTACTCTTGTTCCCAAAGCAAAAAACACCTCCACGTTGTCTAGTTAGGATAGTAATACCCATTTTTCAACGAAAGGTGTTTTTATTTGTCTCATTTTGTTAGGTCAGTGCCTAGTTCAATCCCCTAGTTTTCTTTCTGTTTTGGATAAGAATTTTTCCAATGCTTCACCGCTATCAATATTCGTGCGTTCAGCCAAATTAATCAGCCACCATATGCATTCTCCAATCTTATGTTCAAGTTCAGATTCAGTTTCCCCATTGGTTGGCCAACGACCCTGTTGAGACATTGTTAGACGACCGACCAAACCAGCATCTGTCAGGAAAGCTAACGCATCTTCTTCTACTGTCCATTCTGTTTCATGATACTGTCGTTCCAAACGATGGTAGACTTTTCTTAATTGTATAGAACGTTTAACGGCTTCGCTAAAATTCATATTTTTCATTTCCTCTCCATTCGAAACGTACGTTCTAATTTGTATTATGCCTTAATCTAAACGAAAATACAACAATAACTACTTAAACTAACCTCCCTCTATAAACATTGATGTATCAACGTTTTGCACCACTTCAAGATGTAGAGTAAATATTTTTTCACGCATTTCATAAACAGAGTCTTGAATTTCTTATTCTTATTACCAAATAGAGCGCGCGCTTCGCTAAAACTAATGGAAATCATTAGCTTATTTATCCACTATGTGATGCACAATGGATCTCTGCGATACTTATGACGACGTACCCTCCCATGTCTCTTAGCGTCAATGCGCTAACATTCCTTCGTTCGGTCTATTCATAAGGCAGAGGCCTGCTAAGATGCCCCAGGGACTCATAGTCTTAGTTTAGTTATTTTGCTGGCTTCTCCGTGTCATCCTTCTGGTTATAGGTCTCGCTATGACGAATGAGTGGTACCATTACTTTGAAAAGAATATATCTGAGTTTCTTCCGTCCTCGTTTCGAGATATGTTTGTGTCCCTTATGTTGACCAGACGAGTTTTCACGTAATGTTAATCCCGCTAGTTTGATAAGTTGGCGTGGATTTTCATAAAGTGAAAAGCTCCCTACTTCTGAAAGTAAATCACCAATCGTCGCATCTCCTAAACCAGGCACGGAAGATAGTAGCTCGTATTCCATTGTTGTTTGTGCCATTTCAGCTAATTGGCTGTTCACAGATGCAATTTCGTTTTCTAATAAGCGATACTGACGTAGGAGCGTGGTGATTTCATGTCGGGCCACCTGCGTCCCTTCTGTTAGTCCAATCGAGTTAGTCGATGCTTCAATGAGAAGCTTTGCTTTCGGTAACTGTGGCGTCCTCATCCCCTCTACCTTACGGTAGAGAAAGACCAACTCCTCAGCTGTTTTCCCTTCAATATCCTGTGGCAATGGCGTCATTTCCAATGCCGCAAGCGCCATCTTTCCAAAAGCCGGAAAGACTTGAGTAAACTCTGGGAAATAGCGATCAAGCCAACGGATTATTCGATTTTTAATACTCGCTAAATCTTCCGTTAACTTTGAACGGAGAGTAGATCCGATACGGAGTTCAGCCTCTAAGTCTTTTAATAGACGAGGATAGCTAAAACGTCCATCCTTCACTAAACGAGCTATTACAAGTGCATCTTTCTTATCGTGTTTAGTTGGTAAATTATCGTCCAGTTCCTTTGAACGTTTGACGTGTATTGGATTGACCATCACGAGTGGAATCCCGTAGTGATCTAAGAAGTAAGCCAAGTTCATCCAGTAGTGGCCTGTTGGCTCAATTCCGATGATAACGTCTGTTTTCTTAGCTTCCTTCATTGTTTGACGAATCTTTTCATACAAACCTTCAAAGCCTACTTTTGATTGATGTACCGCAAAAGCTTTTTCAATCACGCGCCCACGTTCATCAACAAAGCACGCGTAATGAACGCGCTTGGCAATGTCCATACCAACAACGAGTGTATTTTCAGTAACTTGATTAATTTTTTCATTCCATTTAAACTGCATAGAGAAGTCCTTCTTGTTTGATGATGGGTCAATGGTCGATGACACTCATGCATCATACAAGAGGGCTCTTTTTCTTTCAAGACCCCGAACATCCTTCAAACAGGAATGCTGCCTCGTTAGTGGAAGAACCATTTATTATAATAGTACCATAATTACCCACTTAGGAGGCATTAAAAAAACACCTCATAAAGGTGCTTGGTGCTACACATAATGGTCCTAAGACGAAAGAAAAACAAGCAAATTATTGGTTAAATTACTTCACCCTGTTTGGCAACCACTGTTTTCTTTTTTGTGTGATGTTGGATTATGATTATGATCATTGCTTGAACCGTCATCGCAACAATAAGAAGAAACAAATGGGATGAACCGTATTGTAACCACGAAATAAAGTACATAACCGGAACTGAAGCTAGATACGAAACATATTGATTTTTTGATAATATAAATATTATCGTCGAAATACAAATAGTAACCAATAAGAGTTCAAGTAAAATTCCAAGTGACTCGATACTCACTAAATCTTGCAACATATAAATGTAACGCATTTGAAGATCCCCCCTTTTATTACACATTCAATATTCCTCTTCAGTTATCCTGCCGTATTAAATTTTATGACGTAAAAAATTACGCTAGCTTATGCTGCGTTTAATCGTTGGCACGACGCTTAATGGTCCTACTGCGAATTTAAAAAGCCAACAAATAGTATGTTGACTTCAGTAATCCTTATTAAACTAAACATACTAAGATTAGTAGTACAGGCCAAGGCATTGGTTTGTACTACTTTTTTTATATAGTAGAGGTGAAGAACAGGTCGTGGGTGC
>NZ_JBIWFE010000005.1:0-366113 GCF_044762865.1 Sporosarcina sp. NPDC096371 | reverse complement strand
TCCTGAGCCAGGATCAAACTCTCCATAATAGAAGAAAATGAATAGCTCATTTCTTGCTGGCATTAAATTAATAATGTCATGTGTGTTTCTGTTCACCCGACGGAAATCGTTTTACTTAGAAACGTTTTTGCTTAAATGCACTTGGCACTCTCGCTATATTTCGTTGACGTTTTGCTGTTCAGTTTTCAAGGTTCATGTTGATATTGTTTGTTGTCGTTGCTTCAGTGACAACTCTTATATCATATCATTTCTTGTTTTTCATGTCAACAACTTTTTAAATTTCTTTTTAGTTGTTTTCACCACTTCGAGAAGCGACGTTTATTAGTATAACATCTCTTCTAGAACGAGTCAACACTTTTTTTAAAACTTCTTTTCGAAATCTCATTTTGTTGTTTCTCGCTCCCAGAGGACATGTATTAATATACTACACGACGATATAAAAAATCAAGTCTTTTTCGTAAAAAGTTTTTCTCTCAATTTTTGACCGTCAATTACGAACAGTAATATTCCCGCTATCACAACCAACCCGCCGATAATTTGGGAAGTGACTAAGGTTTCATTAAAGACATAGAACGCCAAGATCGCCGCTCCAACAGGTTCGAATAGGATTGCGATAGATACAACATTTGTACTTACCCATTTGATGGCCCAATTGAATAATGTATGACCAAGCAAATTCGGAATCAGTGCCAGCATGAAGAACCAGAACCAATCAGATCCGGGATACGGCCCGAACGACTCCCCTTTAATGAGGACATAAAAAAATAGCGTGATTGTGCTTATTGAATAAACGACAAACGTATATGTTATAAGAGACAAACGTTTCCGCACATCTTGTCCAAAAAGAAGGTAAGCCGTGATGAGTGCACATCCCGCAAGCGCTAGCATATCCCCATAAAAAGCAGTGCCACTCAATTTAAAGTCTCCCCAGCTAATAATTACGCTCCCTGTAATCGCGATAACTGCGGATAGTATCGTTTTGAATGACAGTTTCTCTTTAAAGAAGAAGTATGTCCCTACAAAAGCGAAGATGGGTTGCAAGGTGACAAGTACAGTTGAACTGGCAACCGAGGTGTAATTTAGCGATTCAAACCACAGAATGAAATGGAATGCTAAAAATACGCCAGCGATAGCAGAGAAAATCCAATCCCTTTTTCCAAGGGTCCAAAGTTCTTTCCTATACTTAACGAGGAAGATCGGCAACATCAGAAGAACAGAGAAGAACATCCGATAAAATGCAATCACACCTGCGTCCGCCGTGGCAAGCTTAACAAAGATTGCCGAAAGGGCTACGGATATTACCCCAATAATAATCGGGATATAAGGATGAATTGCAGGTCTTTCCATTTCGATCACACTACTTTCAATTAAAAATCAGGTTATATTCTTACCGTTTATGGCAATAAGAATAGTAGTAAGTATATCACGATTAAAAAGAAAGGACATCAAGATGTTCAAGGGGGAAGACGAATGAATTGGATTGCGAATGAGGCGATGTATCCCGAAGTATTGATAAAAATTCTTCTTGCGCTTGCATTGAGTTTAGTAATTGGCGTAGAAAGGGAAATAAAGAAGAAACCTATTGGATTGAAGACAAGCGCAGTCATCTCGACTTTCAGTTGCCTGCTAACCATTATTTCCATCGAAGCTGCTTATCTTGTCCCCTCACGCACTGATATTAACGTAACGATGGATCCTCTTCGCCTCGCTGCACAAATCGTGAGTGGAATTGGATTCCTCGGAGCTGGCGCTATTTTACGCAGGGATAATGATAATATTACTGGCCTAACAACGGCAGCGATGATCTGGGGGGCAGCAAGCATCGGAATCGCGGTGGGAGCAGGTTTTTATATTGAAGCTGCATTCACAGTGCTTAGTGTCATGTTCATCATTGAAGTCGTTGCACCCGCGCTCGGCAAATTTGGACCAAAGCGCCTTCGCACAAAGGAGGCTGCCTTTATTGTTGTTTTATCGGATAAAGCAAAAATTGAAGACCTCATTGCCTATTTAAAAACAGAAGGGATGAAAATCGAAAATTTGCGGATCCGGCAAATCACTTGCAATAGTAATCAGTTGCATCATGAACTTGATTTTCGATTGTCTGCGCTACCGAAAAAACCCACAACAAAATTGTACATCGAATTAACTACACTTTCCTATATCGAATCTGTCGAAATAGAGATCTTTCCATAACGGAGGAAAACAATGAAAGAAATATTAACACTCTTAAAAGAAGGGAATAAACCCTCCTTACTCGCAGCAATCGTCAATACCGTTATCGCCATTTTAAAAGCCATCGCATTCTTCCTAACGGGGAATGTAGCTATGTTTGCAGAAATGCTACATTCTCTCGGTGATGCTGCCAATCAATTTTTTGTTTATATCGGGTCCGCTTTGTCCAAAAAAGCTCCAACGCCTAGATTTCCAAATGGATTTGGCCGTATCGTTAACTTAGTTTGCTTAGGTGCCGTCATCATTGTAGCGATTATGTCCTACGAGGCAATTATCGGTGGATGGCATCATATCCTAAACCCCGTTGAATCGAGCGGATTGATCCTTAATCTATCCGTTCTTGGCATAGCAATCATCCTGGAATTTACTGTTTTATTTAAAGCCGGGAAAGAAATTCTGCATGAAGCTGGCATTCAACAAGGTGGCCTTGCACCGCTTACCACAAGTTTCAAGAATCTCAATAAGGCAAAACCCGCGACAAAACTTGTATTCATGGAGGATTTGGTCGCAACCCTAGGCGGCATTCTTGCGTTTATCGCCGTCCTACTTGCCCACTTCTTCGAATTACTCGTTGCAGAAGGGATTGCCTCCATCCTTATTGGGCTCATGATGTTTTACGTGGTTGGTAAAATATTTCTCGAAAATGCTCGAGGTGCAATTGGGGAAACAGATGAAGAGATGCTCAATCATATCGCCCACCTCGTCGCAGATGACCCCGATGTGATAGATATTCAACGCGTTGAAGTTATCAAGGAAGGCGAATTTCTTCATGTCGAAGTGATTGCAGAAGTCGATCCATCTCACACAGTTGCTTATGTTGATGATGTAAGTGATCGACTGAAAGAGCTAATCCTTAAACAAAAAGGAGTGCGAGATGTCCTCATTTCATTCGATGAAGACGATGGCATTTCATCCACTTGGAAGAAGGACCTTTCCCCTGATACCGGAAAGCCATCCAGCCCTAAACTACCTAAATGATAAAAAACGTCGCACTGGTTAACACTCCAGAAGCGACGTTTTCTTATTTCTTATAATGAAGCTTTCAAAATTGCCAGCACATCATTTTTATCCAAACTAACAAAATTACCAAGTGGGCCATTGATGGTAGCTTTTTCAGCCATTAACTCAAGCTTAGAATCATCGATGTTGTAATCGGCAAGTGTCTTCGGTGCCCCGATAGATGTCCAGAACGTTCTAAGATTATCAATTCCTTCAAATGCCATCTCTTCGTCGCTCTTCCCATCCGGATGAACCCCGAACACATTGACTCCCAGTTTAGCAAATCGCGCTGGATTGACTTTCACATTATGGCGCATCCAATGAGGGAACAGTATCGCAAGTCCTCCCGCATGCGGGATATCATAGACTGCTGATATTGCATGTTCAATATCATGAGACGCCCAGTCACCGTTATAACCCATTTGAAGAAAACCGTTCAATCCCCATGTCCCTGCAAATAAAATCGTTTCTCGCAAGCCATAGTCATCTAAGTTTTCAACGAGTTTTGGTCCCGCTTCAACGATCGCACGTAAAACACCTTCACATAACTCATCCTGTACAGGTGTGTTTTTCGCGTTATTGAAATATTGTTCAAAAACATGAGACATCATATCTACAATGCCATAGACAGTTTGATCTTTCGGGACTGATAACGTATAGGTCGGATCTAGAATAGAAAATTGCGGGTAACTGAATGAACTTCCCCAACCATACTTCTCTTGCGTTTCTTCATTTGTAATGACCGATCCTCGATTCATTTCAGAACCTGTTGCTGCAATCGTCAAAATCGTTCCAAATGGTAGTGCTTCTTTCGGAGAAGCTTTCCCCACGACAAAGTCCCATGCATCTCCCTCGTATTTCGCCGCTACCGCAATTAACTTCGTACAATCAATAACAGATCCGCCACCAACTGCTAAAATCACATCAATCCCGTGCTCCTTACAAATAGCCGCACCTTTGCGAGCAGTTGACAAACGCGGATTTGGCTCCACACCCGACAACTCATGTACTTCCATACCTTGATCATTTAGAATCGTCATCACTTCATCATACAAACCATTACGTTTAATACTACCGCCACCATAAACGACGAGCACCTTTTTTCCGTAGCTTGCTAGCTCGTCCGATAACCTATGTACCTGACCTTTTCCAAAAATAAGCTTTACCGGATTGTGAAATACAAATTCATTCATCTAAATGAGCTCCCTTCTCTTCACTTCATTATCTAAAACCTACGACTGTTTTGCAAAATTAACGAACCACGTATGAAAAAAAAGCTACTGGGAATAGTAAATTTAGGAGGTGTAAATAGATGGGAACTGTGCAGAAAATAGCATTAGCAATCACCATTATCGGCGCGCTTAACTGGGGCGTCGCAGGTATATTCCGATTTGATGTCGTTGCACAAATGGCTGGCGGCACCGCCGAACCACTTGCACGCTTTGTTTACCTACTCATTGGTATTTCTGGACTTATCAATCTTGGGATACTATTTGATTATCAACGAAATCGACATGATATCCAGGTGCACTCGCCTAAAGAAGTGTAAAAGGCATCTCCCGCTATAAACGGGAGATGCCTTTTATTTGTTCAGATTATGCCCAACCACGGAAACGAGATGCTTCCGCTGTTTTACGCACACCAATCATGTACGCTGCAAGGCGCATGTCGATGTTGCGTGTCGTAGCTACTGTATATACATTTTCAAATGCATCAACCATTTTTTTCGTCATTTTTTCACGAACTTCTTCTTCAGTCCAGTAATAACCCATGTTATTTTGAACCCACTCGAAGTAAGAAACCGTTACACCACCAGCACTTGCAAGGACGTCCGGAACGAGGAGGATTCCACGCTCTGAAAGGATTTTTGTCCCTTCTGCAGTTGTTGGACCATTTGCTGCTTCAACAACGATTTTAGCTTTGACATTATGTGCATTTTTCTCAGTAATTTGGTTTGCAATTGCTGCTGGCACAAGAATATCACAATCGAGTTCAAGCAATTCTTGGTTTGTAATCGTATTATCGAAAAGCGTTGTAACAGTTCCAAAACTATCACGACGATCTAGCAAGTAGTCGATATCAAGACCTTCAGGATCATGAAGAGCACCGTAAGCATCGGAAATACCAATTACTTTCGCCCCTGCGTCATGAAGGAATTTGGATAGGAAGCTTCCTGCGTTTCCGAATCCTTGAATAACGATACGCGCACCTTTCATATCAATTCCACGACGTTTAGCCGCTTCTTCGATGATGATTGTTACACCTTCTGCAGTTGCACGGTCGCGTCCTTGAGATCCACCAAGTACAATCGGTTTACCCGTTATGAAGCCCGGTGAGTTGAATTCGTCGATTCGGCTATATTCATCCATCATCCATGCCATGATTTGCGCATTTGTGAAGACGTCTGGAGCAGGGATATCTTTAGCTGGTCCCATTACTTGGCTTAGTGCACGGACATATCCGCGGCTTAAACGCTCAAGTTCTCCCATTGACATTTCACGTGGATCACAGATGATTGCACCTTTACCTCCGCCATATGGCAGATCAACAATACCAGCTTTCAATGTCATCCACATTGAAAGTGCTTTAACTTCTTCAGCCGTAACTTCCGGGTGGAATCGAACGCCACCTTTTGTTGGTCCAACAGCATCATTGTGCTGACCACGGTAGCCTTTGAATACTTTTACCTTGCCATCATCCATGCGGATTGGAATACGGACTTCGACCATACGTAGTGGTTCTTTTAAAAGTTCGTACATTCCTTCATCATAGCCTAATTTCTCAAGTGCATCTTTAATGACATCTTGTGTAGACGTAAACAGATTCAGGTTTTCAGTCATTTTAATGGTTCGCCTCTTTGATTCATAATGTTTTCTTTATATACATTGTAACATATTAGACAAGATTTTTGCAGATATTATTCAATTCGCAAAAACTTTTTTAATTCTTTCAAGTGCCCAATCCAACTCTTCTTTTGTAATGATGAGTGGTGGCGCAAAACGAATAACTGTGTCGTGTGTCTCTTTACAAAGCAGGCCTAGTTCTTTAAACGCCTCACAATATGGGCGCGCCGCTTCTGACAATTCTACACCGATAAACAGTCCACGTCCTCTTACTTCTTTAATCGACGGATTATCAATTTTCTTTAACTCTTCCATGAAATAGTTTCCTAGTTCAAGTGATTTCCGCGCTAATTCCTCTTCTTCAAGCACTTCTAGGGATGCAATAGATACTGCACATGCCATCGGGTTACCGCCAAATGTCGACCCGTGCGAGCCTGGATTAAAGACGCTAAGAATTTCTTTATCAGCTACTACGCAAGAAATCGGGAATACGCCGCCGCCTAGAGCTTTACCAAGAATATACATATCCGGTTCGATATCTTCCCATTCACAAGCAAACATTTTTCCAGTACGGCATAGACCTGCTTGGATTTCGTCGGCAATGAATAGAACATTATGTTTCTTACAAAGGTCATGTGCAGCTTTCATGAAACCTGCTGGTGGAATAACGATACCCGCTTCACCTTGAATCGGTTCAATAAGGAATGCTGCCGTATTCGGAGTAATAGCAGCTTCAAGTGCTGCAATGTCACCGTACGGAATGAGGTCAATACCTGGAAGCATTGGACCGAAGCCACGCTTGTATTCAGCCTCAGATGATAATGAAACAGCCGTCATCGTACGACCATGGAAGTTACCGATACAAGCCACAATTCCCGCTTGATCTTCAGCAATCCCTTTGACATCATAAGCCCAACGACGCGCCGCTTTGACAGCTGTTTCGACAGCTTCTGCGCCCGTGTTCATCGGTAATGCCATTTCTTTGCCAGACAGTTCACAAATCTTCTCGTACCACGGACCCAGTTGGTCGTTGTGGAAAGCACGTGAAGTAAGTGTCACTTTATCGGCTTGGTCTTTTAGCGCTTGGATAATTTTCGGATGACGATGCCCTTGGTTAACAGCGGAATAAGCAGATAGCATATCCATATACTTATTACCTTCTGGATCTTTCACCCACACACCTTGTGCTTCTGAAATTACGATTGGTAGTGGATGGTAGTTATTAGCACCAAATTTCTCTGTCTGTACAATCACTGTCTCTGATACTGTCATGCGTATTCCTCCCCTTGTTTGGTTATGTAATAGCCAGACCTATCACAAGGATAGGCCTGGCTTCCTCTCATTCCTGGAACATCTAGGCAGACGCCCTACGCTTTTCTTAAAACGTCTCTGAAGTTGTTTTACCTTGCATATGAAGTTGCAAGTAGTCTGGTCCGCCTGCTTTTGAGTCCGTACCTGACATGTTGAAACCACCAAATGGTTGGTAACCAACGATTGCACCTGTGCAATTACGGTTGAAGTACAGGTTACCTACGTGGAAATCTTCACGTGCTTGTTCGATGTGGAAACGGTTATTTGTAATGACCGCACCAGTTAGACCGTAGTCTGTGTTGTTAGCAATTTCAATTGCTTCCGTGAAGCTTTTCGCTTTAGTGATACCGACAACTGGGCCAAAGATTTCTTCTTGCATCACACGCGCTTTTGGATCAAGATCCGCAATAACTGTTGGTGCAACGAAGAATCCTTTTGAACTGTCGCCAGTTCCGCCCGCAATAATACGGCCTTCTTCTTTACCAATTTCAATGTAGCTCATTACTTTATCGAATGATGCTTGGTCGATAACAGGACCTGTGAAGTTAGATTGTTCAGCAGGATCTCCGTATGTCAATTCTTTCGTCAATACTTCAACGCGTGCCACAACTTGGTCGTAGACATCTTCGTGAATTACTGCACGTGAACAAGCTGAACATTTCTGACCGCTGAAACCAAATGCAGATTTAACGATAGATTGTGCTGCAAGCTCAAGATCTGCATCGTTGTCGACAACGATTGTATCTTTACCGCCCATTTCAGCAATCACACGTTTCAACCAAATTTGGCCTTCGTTGACAACTGCAGCACGCTCATAGATGCGTGTTCCAATTTCACGTGAACCCGTGAAGGAGATGAAACGCGTTCTTGGGTGATCAACTAGGTAGTCCCCAACTTCAGCGCCTGATCCAGGAATGTAGTTAACGACACCAGCAGGCATACCTGCTTCTTCAAGCACTTCGATGAATTTGTAAGCAACAACAGGAGTTGTCGATGCTGGCTTCAATAGAACTGTATTACCAGTTACAAGTGCTGCCACTGCTGTTCCAGCCATGATTGCAAATGCAAAGTTCCATGGAGAGATGACAACGCCCACACCAAGTGGAATGTAGTCAAAACGGTTGTACTCGCCTGGACGGCTTTCAACTGGAATACCATCTTTTAATTTAAGCATTTGACGCGCATAGAATTCTAGGAAGTCGATTGCTTCAGCTGTATCTGCATCCGCTTCGTTCCAAGGCTTTCCTGCTTCTTTTGTCAAAAGTGCTGAGAATTCGTGTTTACGACGACGAATGATTGCAGCTGCTTTGAATAATACATCCGCGCGGAATTCAGGTTTTACTTTTTTCCATGTGTTGAATGTTTCATCCGCAACTGTCATTGCTTTTTCAGCAAGGTCTCTGCTCGCTTTAGAAACAGCACCAATAACTTCTGCTTTGTTTGCAGGGTTAGTAGATACTAATTTGTCTTCTGTCATGATGCGCTCTCCACCGATAATAAGTGGGTAGTCTTGACCAAGGTAACCTTCGACTGTTTTCATAGCCTCAAGGAAAGCTTGTTTGTTCTCTTCTACGGTAAAGTCTGTGAATGGTTCGTGTTTATATGGAATCATGTTGTTCCTCCTTTTGTAGTAGAACGCAAAGATTATTTGCACTTAGTAATTGATTACATATATAATAATGCAAAAGATTGTTGCAGATTTCAAGTGTTATTCATTATTTGTACACAAAAAATTTATTGGACGGTGGTTATTTTGAAAAAAATCGATGAATCACTCCTCCCATTTTACATGTTTGCAGTCGACCACGCCGCGGTTGGCATCCATGCCATCGACAATAATGGTCGGACTGTTATCTATAATGACAAGATGAAAGAAATCGAAGGCCTCGCACTCGAAGACGTAGGTGACCGTTCGATTTTGGAGCTGTTCAATTTTGAACAGCAAGAAAGTACACTGTTACAGGTATTGCAAAGCGGCAAAGAACAATTGAATGTAAAGCAGACATATTGGAATAGAAACGGTACCGAGATTACAACCATCAATGATACATACCCCATTTACAATGAGACTAATCTTATTGGTGCTATTGAACTTGCCCTTGATGTGACTGCTCTCGAAAAGTTCGTACTTCAGCCTTATCGGAAAAATAGTGATCCCGTTACATTTGGTCAGATCATTGCGGTCTCCCCTCCTATGAAAGCAGTCATTTCAACTGCCAAAAAAGCAACGCGTGCAAAATTGCCCGTTTTGCTGATTGGTGAATCTGGTACGGGTAAGGATCTTATTGCGGAAAGCATACACAATGAATTGTCGCCTTCCAACGGACTATTCTATACCCTATTTTGTCATAGTTCAGACCCTATTCTTATCGAGCGCTTAAGCGAAGACTTAAATGATCCGGGGCCATTTACATTGTTTTGTGAAAGAATTGATTTATTGTCGATTCCATTGCAGCAAAAATTACTTGCCATACTCAGAAAAACGTCTTCAAGTAACCGCCAATTCATCGCGAGTATCGGAGATGATCCCGTGGAGCTAATCGCCTCGGGGGCTTTGTTGAAGGACTTGTATTATTTCTTTTCATCATTCACGATTCGAATCCCCCCTCTGCGAAAACGCAAAGAAGATATACTGCCGTTCCTTACTGCCTATTT
The DNA here is from genome assembly GCF_044762865.1 of Sporosarcina sp. NPDC096371. Taxonomy (NCBI): domain Bacteria; kingdom Bacillati; phylum Bacillota; class Bacilli; order Caryophanales; family Caryophanaceae; genus Sporosarcina; species Sporosarcina sp. NPDC096371. The sequence continues at coordinate 356,073 of NZ_JBIWFE010000005.1, read as the reverse complement.
AATGCGGCGCAGTGAGCGGTATGGTTCATTACTGCAAGGAATTTCATCGGAGGTAGAAAATCTGTTTCTCAGCTACAATTGGCCAGGGAATATGCGGGAACTCGAATTTCTACTAGATGAAATTTCTTCACTCGTTACACAGGAGACCGTCATCACATATGACATGCTCCCTCTTCATTTTCGGATGAAAAGTAATGAGATGTCCGATGACCCTATGCAAGCGGCGGACTTTATCGTCCAACCGAATAAAGAATTACTACCTCTTGACCAATTTTTACGCGAGGCAGAAGTATATTACTTGCAAAAAGCCATGAAACTGAATGATGAAAATGTCACAAAGACCGCGAACGCATTGGGAATGAGCAGACAAAATCTACAGTATCGATTGAGGAAAATAAAAAAATGAGGAACTTGGCTGCGATGCCTAAGTTCCTCATTTTTTGTTCTAGCACACATAAAATGTGTCAGTTCCACTTATTGTCTAGCCTCTACCGCCTAGGCGCTTCCGCTTGGGCCCACACGATGTGGGTCATGTAGCCGAGAGGGATTGAACTACATCCCTCTTTGTTACGACAGGACGTCGCGCTCTTAGGCTACGTTCCTCTTATTGCCCCGATTTTTCAATCCAGTCTTGAAGTTTGTCTTTCAATGAATTAAATCCATCTGCATCACGTTCATTGACACGTGCTTGCAGTGTTTTGCGTGGATTATCATCTTTACGTATGGATTGTGGTGCTTCTAGTAACGCACGAATAGACAGGCTAATTTTCCCTGCTGATTCGTCAACTTCTAGCACCTTCACGTTTACTTCCTGCCCCACAGTAAGAAACTCATGAATATCTTTCACGAATCCGTAGGTTATTTCAGAAATGTGGACCAGCCCTTGTGTCTCTTCATCAAGTGCAACGAATGCACCATACGGTTGAATCCCTGTTACTTTGCCGGAAAGCTCTTCTCCAGCCTCATATTTTCTTGCCATTTGAAACAGCTCCCACTCTATTTTCGATATCTTATCTGCCGCCGATAAGGCCACCAAAATTATACCATGATTAGGGATGCTGGGCAAAAAGTTGGCTGAATAGTTCAACTGATTTTAAAACAAGCCTACAGCAGATGCATTCACTTCTCCCATATCAGTTTTAAAGACTACCTTCTTCGATAACAATGGATTCTAGTTGCCAGACGTTATCTTCCGCATAGGTCATCCAGACATTGTAATACATTTTGCCATTGCGCTCGAATTCAATGGGTACTGTTCGTGTGCTTCCATCATCCATCAACATTGATGAATCATACGAGATGGCGTCTGTGATATCCAATAGAGCAATCTCTTTCGACTTAAAATCTTGTAAACTTGAAACGCGCGATGCTGGATCCGTTAAATGCCACATCACAGCTGGGTTTTCCTTATCATTTGCATAGTAAAATAAACCAATGATCACTAATGGGTTAACATTTTTCAAAAGGTTTCTATCATAGGCAATCGAAAATTCGTCGTATAAATCGGCAACCTCACTATCTAATTGACTGTTTGGAAGTGAATAAGTCATCTGATCATACATTCCCGCAAATGGTTGCTCTTCATATCTCTCCAAATCTCCGTTTACCGCAAAGGAATAAGCTTCATTAATTTGCCAGTTACCCATTGAATCCCGAAATTCAGAGTGTTTCCAACCCGAAACTTCCATCTCTTCCACAATCCTCGTCATGATGACGCCCACTCCAGAATCTGGACCGAGTGATGCTAGCTGCTTCCAAGCGCTGCGATGCACGTCAGTAATTGAACCATCACTACTTTTGAATTCCTCAATAGTTCTTCCTTGCAGCATCGCATCAAGGAGACTCAACATAGTCCTTTCCATCGAATGACCCATCCATCCGTTCCGCCTCGCCGCCACAACCGTTCGTTCCATTTCTTCGATTAATTCAATGGTTTCATCAAGTGAATAGAAAAGTTGGTCACCCAATAGAAACGGTGCTTTCTCGTATTCTGTAAGGGAGCTACCCGCCGATTCATGTAGCGCAGCACGAAGCTTCGCGATGAATTCACTATCTTCATTGCGCATCACAACTACATCCTCCAAATAGCGATCAATATTCTGACTAGACAGTGCCTGAATCGCCTCGATCGTCTCTTCGGAATATACATCTTGTTGTGACGCAATAGCTTCTGCATCAAACGTTCCCGTTCTAAGCGCTTCACGAAGCTTGTCGTAGTCATTAGCATATAATTCGTAAAGTGAATATCTAACCCCATCTACTTTCATTAGATACACTTCGGCAAACATCATACTTTGTGCAGCATCATCGACAAGTGGCGCTGCAAATAATTCGTCCGCCAGCTCAGACGGTAACTTCATCGCTTCAGTCAGCTCGAGCATCCAAGCCTCCGCTAGCTGACGATCGATTTTTTTACCTTCTTGATTTTTATCTTCTAGCTCTATTAGTATGTCTTTAAATCGTTCTTGAGCGATCTGGATAAAATGAATTCGTCCAAATACATCATCACTTACACCCAAAATCTCTTGCTTGACGGAAACGCTCTCGGCAAATTCTTTCTCCAGTCCTTCGATATACTTACGATCCGACCGAAGTTCCCAATCTTCACTGGTAAAATATGTACTCCCCACTAGACCCACTAGTAGTACTCCAAGGATAATGGCCGTTACCCATCCTCTTCGCCCGAACTTCTTCCGCTCTTTTACGATTGGCGCATATTCCTGCCTATGTACATTGTCCGCATGAAAGAGTATCGGGAGGCGATCGTACGATTTACCTAGAAACTCAAAACGTTTTTCAACAATGTCCACTGACGGATTTCCAATTGCTCCTCTTAGTAACTCTTTCGCGGCTTGAATCGTTGACTCTACTTCCCCCACCGGAAGAGTCATCATCTCAGCAATCTCTTCGATGCTACATCCGTGGAACACATGCAGAGTAAGTGGGACACGAGCGTTTTCAGCTAGCATTATGATTTTTGAATGAAAATCGGCGTCTTCCTCGAATGTAAAGGGACTGACAAGCATTGGATTCAGCTGTTCAATATGTCTCAGCTTTTCCAAAGCTACTTTATAAACAGCTAGCTTGCCTTCTTCCCTTTTCTCCACATCTTGATACAAGTCACGAAACGTTTCCTCCGCCATTTGTGCGGCTTGCTCGGGCGAACAGCCATACTGAAATGCAAATCGTTCGATAGCACGTGAATTGCGATCCATCCACTCTTCAAATCCAGCAATCTCATCTTTCATACTATTTCCCCCTCCCCAACAACAAACTATCTATTCCCACTATACCAAACCGAACAGCAAAGAGTTCGGTTTGTATGGGTATTCGTTTACAGACAAAAAGGTTACCCCAACATGCGGGATAACCTTTCTTTACTCGACTCATTGCATAGGTAGATAATTAACGCGCCAGCTACTCCCCGTCTGCGTCATAGAAAAATACTGTGTTTTGCTGTTATTAGGATCGTGTTCAGGATGTAGCGTCAGTGTAGCAAGCCCACTCCAATTGCCATCTTCCCCTTGCTGCTCATTTGCTTTGAATGAAATCGACGTATACATTTCATCGAATTTGATGCTTGGACTTAAAGCCGCCTCTTTGATGAACGTTTCCTTGTCGACGGGTGGTCCAAACTCTCCTTGGACATACAACGAATACTGTGTTTCATAATCACCAATCTCTCCTGCGTAAAAATAGAGCCCGACAATCACCGTTGCGTCTACTTCATATAAATCATATTGATAATTAGCTTTTGTATATAGTTCATACTCTAGAAGGACACTTGCCATAAACTCCTCATCAATCGGTGTTTCCGGCGTACGATCTGTGGATGGTAACGGTTTTAACCACCCCATAAATAATTCCCAATTCTGTTTGTACCCCCATAAAAAAATAAAATCCTCGGATGTCCCATCGTTACGAATCATTTGAACAGAAGCGCTAAGCGAAGTACCACTTTGTGTCACGGATTCTGCGGAAAATACGATTTGCTCCGTATCCTTAAAAAGCGACCTACCTTTGCGCCAATTCGCAACGTACCCCTCCAACGTATAGTCGTTTAAGCCAACGACGATCTCATCACTCTGCGTTAAATAATACATTGTTTCAGGATCATCCATATCATTGGCATAATTAAATACGCCTGCAAAATAAATGAGTGAGTACCCTTTAAAAACAGTCTTATCATGAGAGGTCTTAAATTGCTCATACAGCGATTTTACTTGTTGTTCAAAATCACGATTTGGCAATGTAATTGTCTGGCTAGCTATTTCTGCCAATCCATCATGGTCGATACCTCCAGGCTGCCCGGTTCTCGCAAGTGCCAACGTGACATAAGCGCGCGTATCAGGATGAAAATTAGACTTTACCTTGTCAGCCAGCCTTGGCGCATAAAAATGTGGCGAAATCTTCCCAGTGTTCCAATCCATCGTCAGTTCGATATATTGCTCCTCCATCGTATCAATGATATTTTGAAGTTCCTTCGGAAATGTATCGGGACTTAGCATCATCACTTTCGCTTTATCGGCAGTAGGATCCATTTCATAGTCTTCAATCGCCTGTTTATTTTCCACCAAAATTTCATCATAGACACCGATGAGACTACTTACTTTTCCGAAAAACGAATCGAGATAAGCTAAACTCGCTTGTTCATCCTCCACTAAAGACTGATCAGCGATATTCTTCATCATGTCGGATGGTAATGCCAAAGTCGATCGTGCACGCTCATAGTCCGCTTTTGCTTGTTCTTTGTCGTCGGCAATTTTTTCAATAATCGTATCTGCGTCCTCCACGAACGCCAACTTGCCAAATTTGTCCTCTTCTAACTTCAAAACATCCCGTTTCTTTTCACGCTCTACGGCATAGCCCTTTTGGAGTTTTTCGACATATTCAGCTCCAGCTAGTTTTTCGTTATGATCAGCGACAAACAAAGCCGTAATTATACCGAACAACAATACACTGGCAACGCCGACACCCCAAGCAGTTATCGTACGTCTGAGCGATCCTTTTTTCTTACTAGAAGGTTCCTTCTTCCCCGACTTATTCGTCTCCTCTTCAATTTTCTGGAGTACTTCATCAGGATCAAATGAAGAGGGTATCCGATCATAGGACGTTTTTAAAAATTCCATCCGTTTGTCGAAGTTATCATTCCCCATGACTCACGCCTCCCTGGTTGTCTATCGCTTTTTTCAATCCGTCTTTCGCTCGATGTAAACGTGTTTTCACAGCGGATAATGTAATGTTCAAGACATCCGCAATTTGTTGATAGGATAAATCTTGAAAATAGTACAAAATCAGTGGTAATCTATATTTCTCATCTAGCTGGATAATCGCTTCGTGCAATTCGCGATCCTCTTCAAATAATAGAACTTGAATCTCCGCCGAATCTTGTGCGGTGACGTGTGTATGGTCGACGGCCTTCTGTTGTTTATCCCGTTCACGATTTTCTTTCCGGTAATAATCGCGCGCCGTGTTCAACGTGATTTTATACAGCCATGTCGTGAAGCGGTCTTGATTGAATTGATGCAAAAACCTGTGTAATTTGATGAATACTTCCTGCGTCACATCCGGTACGTCGTCAAGTTGCACGCCACATTGATAGGCAAATTTCTCAACCGTACGATAATGTAACTTCATCAGCTCCCCATAAGCGACCCGATCCCCTTGCTGCGCTTTTTCAATTAAGTCGATTTCGTTCATGTTTCCCCCCGCCTTCTTGCTTCTGTAGATGATACGAAACTTTGTCGTAATTTGTTTCACAAATAAATTAAAAGATTCTGGACTCGAAGGCTTGTGGAATACCCCTTTAGCATTCAAGTTAATTCGTGTACAATGAATGAATCTTTGACTTACTTCAGAAGATGTCTCCAATTAGGCCTCGGTGTAATGGATTAAAAAGAAAGAGTGGTCATTTTATGAAACAACGAGATCAATGGACGTCCAAAATCGGATTCGTTCTCGCTGCCGCTGGTAGTGCGATTGGACTCGGTGCCATTTGGAAGTTCCCTTATATGGCGGGGACAAATGGTGGTAGCGTCTTTGTCCTTCTCTTCATTATTTGTACAATTGCGATTGGACTTCCAATCTTACTTGCAGAATTCGTCATTGGACGGAGAGGACAGGCCGATGTGGTCACGTCTCTCAAAAAACTAGCCCCTGGACGAAAGTGGTATTTGTTCGGCTGGATGGGATTGGCTGTATCCTTTATCCTACTGTCATTTTATAGTGTCGTGGGTGGATGGATTCTGTCGTACTTAGCACGCGCGTTTACCTTCCGATTAGATGTAGCAGATCATAGTGAATACTTCAATTCTATCATTGCCAATCCACTCGAAGTGTTACTGGCTCAAGCTCTATTTATGGGGTTGACCATTTGGATTGTACAAAGTGGGATTCGTGGTGGTATTGAACGAGCAAGCAGATGGATGATGCCGCTGCTGTTCATATTCTTCATCGTCCTAGCAATTCGTTCATTAACATTAGACGGGGCTATGGAAGGTGTTCGTTTCTTATTTGTGCCGGATTGGTCTTATCTTACAGGGACGACTATCTTAGTGGCACTTGGACAAGCGTTTTTCTCATTAAGTGTCGGAGTAACCGCCATGATGACGTATGCGTCTTACTTACCGAAAGAAGAACGGTTGGGACAATCCGCTGTGAACGTTTCAATCTTGAATATCGCTATTTCACTATTAGCGGGGCTCGTCATTTTCCCGGCAGTATTCGCCCTTGGGCAATCGCCCGCTGAAGGACCTGGACTTATTTTTGTCATCCTGCCAGCGATTTCCAGCCAAATTCCATTTGGCAATGCGTTCATGATCCTGTTTTTCATTCTAATGCTGTTTGCCACACTGACGTCATCCATAGCGATGCTAGAAATTGTTGTATCTACTGGTATTCGCCAGAAGCATGAACATAGAAGAAAAGCTGCTTGGCTATTCGGGATTCTAATCTTCATCGTCGGAATTCCGAGCGCGTTATCATTTGGTGTTTTGTCCGATGTACAAATTTTTGGCAGTTCCATTTTCGATTTCGCTGATACATTGACGAGTAAAATCGGGATGCCACTCGGTGCACTTTGTGTGTCCTTGTTTGCAGGTTTCGTCTTAACGAAAGCGCAAACAGACGAAGAGCTACGCATGCACCCTGTCATGAACACGCTTTGGAAATTCCTTGTCCGATACGCAGCACCTGCCGCAATCGTGATTATTTTCATTACTTGGATTGTCGAGATTCAATCTTAATATCGCGAAAGCCCCATGGAATTTAATCCATGGGGCTTTTATAAACTAGGTATGAGATAACATAGGAAAAATCAGCTTGTTCTGTTGAAACAGCTCACTGTTATCAGCCATTACCATAAGCGTAGAATCTTCTTCTTTAAAAAGACTAACCTCATACTTTTCACTATTAATGGGCATAAATCGTAGAATAGCCTCTACAGTATCCTCTAACGCCAATGCACGTATCACATCGTCGATTGCGAAAGTCTCCGTTGCCAAAATATCAAACAAGATTAGCTTATTCTCTTCATATTCTGCAACAGCTATTGCGTTTAGTTCTTCTATATAGAAAAGATTTTCTTTCACGCTGAACAAATCAAAGCAATGACTATAAAACATCACTAATCCTGCATTATTCTGCATGGTGATGTCAAATAAGGCAACTGAATGTTTTGCCGTTTCATACAGCAAATCACGGTCACTGTCGCTAGCCATATCCATTTTCCGGACAGCATAAGGGCTTTGGATAGGTGTGACTGTTGTGGAAGCCTGATATTCATCCACAGGAACAAATCCGAACTTCGGATAAAAATCCAGTACACTATCATTGGCATAAAGATAAATCATATCGCCGTGATCTTTCCATTCCACCAAAACCTTCTCCAACAGCACGCGACTCAGCCCTTGGTTGCGATACTGTTCATCTGTCATGACTGTACCCAGCTGAACAAATCGTTTCTTTTCCCCCAGGACCATAAAATCAATGACACTGACGGTAATATGAGAAACAATTTTATCGTCATCCAACAGCGAATACAACAGACAATTCTCTCCCCAATAACCACTGTTATACCATTTTTCAAAATCAAAGTTGTACACTTGCTGAGTCAACGCATTAAAACTTTTCCGCAACTTGTCGTCATGCTTGTAGTTGGAAATCAATATATAGTTTTTACCGTTAATGATTATGTTCTCCATAGTAGCCCCTCCATGTTAATCAACTAAAGAGAGTATAGCCCATTTACATAACTCGAAAAAACCTCATACTAATTTGATAAAAGAAAATAAGCCAATGCGGTTTATCATCGCATTGGCCTACTTTTCTCTTTGAGTATGATTCTTTGAATACTTTTTAACGACAAATAGTATTTTTCAGCCAAAGTCGAGGTATGGATTCCCTTTAAGTAATCTGCATAGATTGTAGCATTCCTGATATCTAACTCCCGCCTCGTAGTCGTTCCTGATCCCCAAGGCTTTTTGTTTTCTTCTTTTTTAGGTATATAAATAGATTCCCCATCAACATATTGTTGTATTAACTCTACCAACTCTGCTGGCAGAAGATGATTTGCTTTTTGATAGCTCATTGTTGCACTCCTAAAATCGTTATTTTTCTTTTAGGAATAGCAAAAGCCATTATTTTATTGTGCAATAGCCTTTGCTATGCAACGTGAATTACGTCTCTTCGCATAAAAATCAACCCTCCTTTACATTTATGCTTATTATATATCACCCACATTATACCACTGTATAAATCAAGCAAAGGCGGATGCAAAAAAAGTTTTCTATTCCAACTCACCCACTTTAATATAAAAAGCTACGTCTGTTGATTAACCATTTACTTGCATAAATTGTAGGTAAGCAAAGGCTTGAAACCACCATTTTCACTGGACTATTTCCGGTTCGCTTTCGCCGAAATATTTACGACATCATTACCGAGGAGGAGTGTGTTTCTTCCTTACTTTAGCAAGGTTTATGCATCTTATCATAGGAGAAATACACTACAATTCGTCCTGTGAAGTCCTATTGAAAGGAACACTTCCTAAAATGAAAAAGGAAAGGCCCATGGCGAAGGCATCAGCGGCCAAAATTGTATCTTTGGCCGCTTCTCTCCTAGTAAGAAGCCCTCTATTCCCCGGTTCCAAAAAAGCATTGGCACTTCGTGTATCTACGCTTTTGGAGAGCGAAGGGTGAACAACCACCATACGATTACCGGAAACATGTATAGGGATGCGACGAAGTCGCATCCCTATACATAAAAAATAGCACGGTAATGGTATAGAAGTTGTTCAATCCAAAGCAATCAAAAAAGCAATTTTAGACGGAGTACCTAGTATTTAATTAATTTTTACTTGGTTAATTTTAGTTAATCAAAAAGTGTGATAAAAAGCCATACCTACACGTTCTTAGGTATGGCTCAACTTATCAGACGATACACTTCGCCTCATATTTAATGGCTAACAACTTATATGAAATTTTCATGCATTTTTCAATGGGAATCCACAACTGATACGTATGTTCATAGATCTCACGTATGCGTTTAGCAAGGTCTGTCGGATGATCGAGACGATGCAGTTCCGAAACAACATCAACAATTTCGAGTTCATAGGCTTTCGGTCCCGCTTCAAATGGATCCCATTGTTCTAGAAGGTAAATTGCCTTTTTATTCATTTCGATTGTTTCCACGATAAGCCACCTTATTCTTCTTTAGTCTCATTTATGATAGCATAGTAGAGAAAAAAGGAAAGTAGGGATACTTGTGAATATTTTTGAACAGGTCGTTGAACGTCGGAAAACCCGCTCTGTCAAATGGGACATGATGGATAAGATTTATGGCATTGAAGACACTTCAGATATTCTACCTATGTGGATTGCCGATATGGATTTTGCTGCACCTGAAGCAGTGACCCAAGCTTTGAAAGACCGCATTGACCATCCTGTTTTCGGCTACTCCTATATGTGTGAAGGCTGTAAAGACTCTCTCCGCATTTGGTTAGCCGAACGCCACGGCTGGGAAACGAATAACGACTGGATGCTATTTCATCATGGGGTTGTTCCAGCCATTGCATCGGTCGTTGAAACCTTTACTACAGCAGGAGACGGTATCCTTGTCACTTCACCGGTTTACCCACCGTTTTTCCAAGTTCCAGAACGTCAACAGCGTACGATCGTTGACTGCGCAATGCAAGAAGACAACGGAACTTATTCGATTAATTTCGAGGAATTTGAAAAATGCTTGCAGCAAAACGTTAAACTCTTTATCTTATGTAATCCTCATAATCCTGGCGGCATCGTCTGGAAAGAAGACGAGCTACTAGAAATCATCAGACTTTGTTCGAAATATGATGTTCTTATTTTATCCGATGAAATCCATGCTGATCTTGTGTTCCCAGGCAATACGCATATTCCGCTTGCTACACTTGCTGGAGACGAAGCAGGACGTATTATCACATGCGTAGCACCAACAAAAACGTTTAATCTTGCAGGTGTCCAGGCTGCCGTGATGATTGCAACAGATGAAAGTGTGCGGGAGAAACTGACGTTAAATGCGATGATGCATGGACAGATGGATCTAAGTCCATTTGCAGCAGCAGCGTTTACCGCCGCCTACCAAGAGGGTGGCCCATGGCTTGCAGAATTACTTGAAACTGTTTCCGCTAACATGAACTATGCTATTCATGAGCTGACGTCAGCGATCCCTGGCTTAAAAATTGCGAAACCACATGGTACATACCTTCTTTGGATTGATTACCGCGAGACGGGTCTTACTGAAGAAGTCATCATGGACAAGCTGTTGCATAAGGGTAAACTTGCTCTTGATCCGGGGTCAAAATACGGCGAAGCAGGACGAGGCTTCCTGCGTATGAATGTAGCCACACCACGTTCACTCGTAGAAGAGGGCGTTCAACGCTTTATCACTGCGATGAATGACTAACAAGAAATTCGATAACCACTAATGAAACTACACCCCAATTGTCAGGATATCACTAACAATTGGGGTGTAGTTCATCTGTGGATGAAATTGTTTTTAACTTGTATTCACTAGTAGACATTCACATCTTATTAAGCTCCCCGCACCATTTTAAGGAGCATATGCGCCAATGAATGTTGTTCTTCTTTAGATCCAGATTTCCAAAGTTCCAGTAACACATGCTCTTCCCTATTCCGTGGTTCTTCATGCTTGGCGAGATAATTTGCAACTAACTCTGTAGTTTTAGCAAGCTTCTCTTCACTCAATCCCATGTTTTCCCCCAACTCGACTTTTTCAGCGAGATACTGCTTGAATTGATTGAAGTTTTCTAAAATCTCACCTTTTGTTTCATCGCTAATCTTAGCTAATTCATTTTGCACTTTATCCTTCATATCCACTAAAATCACTCCTTTTTTGGTTCACTCAGTACTCTGCCCTAAAATTTATTTTGAATCCGAGAAAATATATCCTTCGTTAGAAAATTGACTTCACGCACTATGATGAGGTGTATTTGATTTTTAACAATTGTAATTGTTCCAGTAGACAAAAAAATCCGCCTCCCTTTTTCAAGGAAGGCGGATAAACTTCATACGTTGTTTTTTACTTGTGCATACGCTTCTAACGCACGCCCCCTGGCAAGTGAATGATCTATGATAGGGAGTGGATACGTCTCCCCAAGTACGACCCCGGCTTCTAACAGTACATCTACGGGTGCTTTCCACGGTTCATGGATATACTTTGAAGGGATTTCTGTAAGCTCGGGAATCCACTTGCGAATGTAAAGGCCTTCTGCATCAAACTTTTGACTTTGTATGATTGGGTTGAATATCCGGAAATACGGTGCCGCGTCGATTCCTGAGCCAGCCACCCACTGCCAGCCCATTGCATTACTTGCCGCATCAAAATCAGCGAGGGTTTCTTGAAACCACTCCGATCCTTCAACCCAGGAAACAAGTAGATGTTTGACTAAGAAAGAAGCAACAACCATACGAACCCGATTATGAATTGCACCCGTCTCCCATAGTTCCCGCATACCTGCATCGACAAGCGGATAACCCGTTAAGCCTTTTTGCCATTTTGCCAACTCTTCATGAGCCGCTAGCCATGGAAATCCTTTAAATTTTTCACGTAAAGGTTCATGGAGCATTTTTGGAAAATGAATGAGCTGGTGATAAGCGAATTCACGCCATATGAGTTGCCTCAGAAACGCTTCGATGGATGTTCCGTTAAATTCTTCCGTTTCCTCATTGTGAAGTCTTTTAGCTGAATGCCAAACCGACCTAACACTAATATCTCCCCATGCTAAATGAGGCGATAACAATGAAACCGAATGGGCGGAGGGGATATCACGGTCCACAACGTAACGGCTAAGCCCTTCATCCACAAATTGTTGCCACCTCGTAATAGCACCCTCTTCACCCGGCTCCCAGTATGTATGAAATTTTTCATACCAGGTGTTTTCTGATAACAAACCAAGCCCTTCCACTTGTAAAGATGGAATTGCCTCATCGTATGGAACCATATTTTCCGGTATCGGAAGTGGACGATTGACAGATTCACGCATCGTTCTTTTCCAAAAAGACGTAAATACCTTATATGGGTCATTTTTTTGGTTCAATAAATCACCAGGCGGGAACAACAAGCTTGACGAAAATGAACGAACTTCACTTACGTACAAAAGCAGGTTTTTAGTAATCACACCATCTCTCCTACTTATGGAAGGCTCATATCGCTCGCCAAAAAAGACAGCATCCGCTTCCGCTTGGTTACATATTAAGGTGAGTTGTTCAAAACTACTGCCTCTTCTTAAAATGAGGGTTAAACCATGCGATTTCAGCTTTTCTTCCAACGCTTTCAAAGAATGATGAAGCCACCATCGAGCCGCTTCGCTTCTTGCGTATTCTCGTTCCTCTTCCTCTGACCAGATGAAAACAGGAATGATAATCCCTTGTTGAGCCGCTTCCCATAACGCTGCGTTATCATGCAAGCGTAAATCTTTTCTAAACCAAACGATTATTTTTTTCAACTACATCTCATCCTTCGCATCAGTTAAGAGTAGTATGTCCCATTAAGTCAATATTCTATGGTCGCATAGGTAAAAACGTACACATTCGATTTGACTGTTCAGTGGATTTTAGATGATTCTTAAATTTCTTTTCGAGTCAGTCATCTCTATGCGTATGATTCATTTTATGTTTCTTGAATAAGTACACCATCCGTCATTTTGTATACCTTGTCAAAGTAACCTATCAGTCTAATATCATGTGTCACGACAATAGTAGTGGTGTTTTTGTTCTTCGTTTCATTTTTCAATAGCTCCATTACCTCATAAGCCCGATCTGAGTCTAGCGACGCTGTTGGTTCATCTGCCAAAATAATAGAAGGATTACTGTACAATGCTTTGGCAATTGCCACGCGTTGCCGTTCCCCTCCGGACAAATCTGCTGGATATTTAGTTCGTAAATCACCAATCCCCAAATCTTCATATAGCTCTTCAAGTTGGGATTTTGTCATATTCCCTTTTTTTACTTGATCCAATAGTTTCAACTGATTGGCCACCGTCAGAAATGGGATAAGGTTTGAAGCCTGTAAAATGAACCCAATTTCCTTTAACCGGATTCTCGAACGCTCTTTCTCGTTTAAATCCGCTAGATTCTTACTATTAATGATGACAGCACCTGAAGTTGGTGTCAGAAGCCCACCAACAATCGTAAGGAATGTACTTTTACCCGATCCAGATGGACCTATAATTGCAATTAGCTCACCCTTGTACGCAGTGAAGTTTGTTTCCTTCAGGGCTTCTACTTGTTTATGACCCGTGCCAAATGTTTTTTTCACTTGTATTAATTCTAATACTGACATCTTTTATCCCCCTATCGCTTTCAATGGATCGATTCGAACAATTGTAAGAACGGAGAACACCGCTCCCATTATAGCGACGACTATCAGAACAATTCCGTAGACGAGCATCGTTATAAGATCGAAAGCTACAGGTACTGCACTAGGTAAAAATGCACCCGTAATTAAAGTCAACACAAAACCGACAGCTACACCTACTGCAGCTAATAGGAATGTCTGTGCAATGACTGAACGAGACAGATAGCCATTCGAGATGCCTTGTGCTTTCATCACACCGAACATGCTGATTTTTTGGACAGTCAAAACGTAAAGGAAGATGGCTACAATAACCGCTGAAATAGCGAACAAGAAATAGATCATAAAGTTCAGTGTCAAACTCTGTTCCGTGTAGCCCGGTAAACTGCGTATAAACGTTTCAATTTCAATTAATTCCAGTGATTCATTTTGAGTAATTGCTGCTGTACTATCACCACGAACGACGATTCCATTTATACTTTCTTTATTTGCATCAGCCGCTTCACCGTATTTCACACGATGAAAAGTAGACAAATCACCATACAGAACTGGAGCTGCATTAAATCTGGCTTTGTCTGTGAAACCTACTATCGTTAGGACTTCTTCAGACGAAGATAAGTGCAATGTATCGCCTACTTTAAATCCTTCTTCTTTTAATGCATCACTTGCGATTACTTCATTGTCTTTAGCAAACACATCGCCTTCCGTCACTTCCGGCATAATGAATTCATCTTTGTTTATCCCGAAAATCGACACATTTGTCTTTTGATCACCATTACCGGCAACAGCATTTAATTGGCCAATGACAGCCATTTCTTTAGCACCGATATCGTTTGCATCTCCAATTGTTAGTGACGATTGGTACATACTCTTATCCGATTCCTCTGTCAATATGATTGCAGTGGCTTCCCATTTATCGACCGATTCGCGATTCAAATTTTCCAAGCCTGTCGCAAGTCCGGATAGAAAGAATACTAAATAAGATACCAGCATTAATACACCAATGATCAATGTAAAGCGTAATTTATTTTTCTTGATTTCATTCAAGGCTAAAAACATATTTTCACTTCCTTTTTATAATTGTAAAGCTGTTTGATGAAGGCTGCCCGCTGTCGTGCTACCTTTTTCGTAGCATTTCAAGTCAATAAACTTCACAAAAATCAACATCTAGCTTTCCCTTTTTTCTGTAGATTTTATTTCTTCTACAATCATGCGCACCATCACTTCTTGTATTTGCTAAAATGTGCCCATCGAACATACCGATGATGTAACTACTTAATAATCTCTTCAATCGTTCTACATTCGTCCGTTAATTATTAGTCCAAGAGAAGTAACCTCTAATACCTATTCATAAATTACAGACCTCATGTCTAAGGCTGTAAATCCTATCAGCTCCATCTGTTTTTTTCTGGATATGTATGCAAATCGATTTTCGTTATGGGCAATGATTGCGCTAGCATGTTGGATGGCTCTGATTCTTCCACATTATTCCTTATCCGTTTTATGAGTCTACCAAAAAATGTTCCGCCATTCATTACAGTTCAATTATACCTATTTTCTAATTCCATTATTAACAGAGTAATAATCTGTTGTCAAACCATTGTATATAGTTTACAACAAAACGTTATACACAAACACCTTTTGTTATATACTAGTTTTACATAATTCAATATGTAGATTAGGAAGATATTTCACAGATATAATGGAATTTGAGTCCGTCTATTTCAAATTGCATGGCAGTAAATGAAGGCCTATTGTAGTCCAGATAGAAAATGTGGATGTTGTAGGAGAAGGCTTTAATACAATAGAAGTGTTTGAACAATTAATGCCTAATTTTATGAAGTTAAAAATGAAATTTGTACAGGGGGTTCTGTAAATCCAATTAAACAAATTGGTGCTGTTCCTCTCGCTGGAGGTATTGAACAAAGAGAAAACTTTGAATGGCTGAAAGTGGTTGGATACGAATTATTCCAATGCTGCTTGTTTGGAAAGCTTGAACCTATACACGAGGAAGTTTCTTTGAAGTCGATACAGGTTTGGTCACACACTTTTTGTACAACCTTCGAACTACAACATTGTACAAAGCACCCAAAATCCTTATACTTACACATGGACTTATAGTTTGCCGAAAGGATGTCATAAACAACATGTCTTCAACAGATTTAGATGGAATGTATCTTATTCAACAAGTTTCAGATATGACTGGATTATCAAAACAAGTGATCCGCAAATGGGAAGAACGTTATCATCTAGTACAACCAAAAAGACTGGAAAACGGCTATCGTATATATAGTGAAGTAGATATAAATTTTCTGCTAAGCGTCAAAACTCTCTCTGAACAAGGACATACCGTTAAGCGTGCTGTCGAGATGACAAAAGCAAGAAAGATTGTAGTAGATGCTGTGCCAGAACCTCCCCAATCCCTTCAACATCCAGCAATCCTTAATGATTATGTCTTTCAACTTCTAGAAAAAGGAGCACATTGCGATGAATTAGAATTACATTTAGTATTACAAAAAGCTTACCATTCTTACGGATTAGATGTTTTTTTGACATCCGTCATCGTCCCTTTTTTAAAAGAGGTGGGAGACAGATGGCATCGTAAGGAATGGAATGAATACCAAGAGGCTGTCTCTAGTCTTGTCACACGTGACTTTTTAGTGCAAATTCGTCGTAACTATCAATGCCGTGAAAATGCGTCTTTAATCGTCGGAGCTTGCCTTCCTTATGAACTGCACGAAATCCCTTTACACATACTTCTATTGCAATTTATGCAGAAAGGCTGGAGAACAATGCTTGTTGGTGCTTCCCCTGCTCCTGGCTCTATTGAATTGCTTGTAGAAAAATTGAAGCCAGCTAAAGTACTACTATCAGCAACAACAACGGCTCCATTTGAAAATGATCCAGACTTACTAAAGAGGTTAGATCAGTTCGCTGTAGACAACAAACACATTGATTTTTACTTAGGCGGTACAGGTGCACTTGCCTACACAACGAACAAAAAACTTCGAGCAATACACGTTACAAACTCAATTGAAGAAACCTTACGCTAATCACATCAAAAAAGTACCAGCATCTAGCGCTGGTACTTTTTGGTCAGAGTGTAACTTCTTTTGGTTCCTCACCTTTTTTATTCATCACACGAATTGCATCGGGTGAAATTTTCAAAATGACAAGGTCTGGATCCTCAGGACCGCTAAACCACGATTTCATATGCTTATTCCACACCTTTTCTTTGATGCTATCATCGTCAGAAATGGTGACTATACCTTCTATTTCAAGATATTCGTCACCCATCCCTTTTCCTTCATATCCAATTAGGATATGTGTATACGGATTCGACTCAAGTTCATCCACCTTTTGAGTTTGTTTTGATGTTGCGGTGTACAGCGTAAATTCATCATTAAAAAACGTCATGTACCGTGTATGGGGCTTGTTCTGTTGAACGGTTGCCATCGTTCCGACAGGGCTTTCTTTTAAGATTTTCAGCGCTTCTTTTTTCGAATCCATCAGGATCTACTCCTTTTTTAGACTTGTTGTAGTTTACCTCTCTCAGCAAGGAGTTATACATTCTTCACATCAATGGCAATAACTTAATGAGGAGTGGAATTATGCTCGTAACAAAACAAGGATTTCGTAATGCTATTTTATCTGGTATGATTTCAGGTTTATTCTTAGCTGCATTGTTGAAAATTGTTGAGCAAAATACGCATTTAAAAGTTTACACGCTATTATTAAACGTCGATTATATCCCTTACATCAATCAGTTCGTTTTTCCAGAACTTGTTGAAGTGAGTTTTCATCTTTTAGTTTCAATTGTATTAGCTTTCGGTTTATATTCGCTGGTCATTTATAAGCAGATTTTATCTCGAAAGAAAATTATTGCTTTATGTACGTTTTTTTGTTTCTTCATTGGAGTAGCATTATTCCCTACCACTACATTTTCTGATAGGACCCCCAGCTTTTCGAGTCTCCCTTCCTTATCATATTGGATGGTGGGACACATAACTTATGGGTATATAATAGGTGAATTAATTGCTCAAGATTTATCAGAAAAGTAGCTATACAGATTCCCTACAAGCCATTTATATTATCCTGATAAATAGTAATAATGGATAACTTGGTATTTCTAATGATTTAACTCAAAAAAAAAAAAGAGTTCGAGGTGTTGCCATCTCAAACTCTTTTTTCACTATAATCTCAGCACCTCAATTTTGAGGATGCTGTTTTTTTTGTGCCTCGCGGCGCTCGCGCAAAATACGTTCTTCGAGTTCTTTCGTTTCTAGTTCCTGTTTCTTCGAATGACGTTTGATCCACCTGAAGGTCAGTACCATAAGAATTCCAAAAAACAAAAACGAAAAGGCCGCTGAGACGTATTCTGATTTATCTTCCGGAAAGTAAAGGAACGGCATTAATAGGACGTCCACTTGTTACACTTCCTTACTGTTGTAATTTCACATGACGAGAATTATTTTTGAAGAATTTCAATCGATTCGATAGAAACGTCTTCAACAGGCTTATCTTGAGGTCCTTTTTTCACTGCAGCAATTTTGTTAACTACGTCCATGCCTTCAATCACTTGTCCAAATACTGTATGCTTTTGGTCAAGATGTGGTGTGCCGCCCATTTCTTCGTAAGCTTTAGCGATTTCCGCCGGCCATCCACCATCTTCCATTTGCTTAGCAGTTCCAGGTGCTTGTGATGCTTGAACGATGAAGAACTGGCTACCATTCGTTCCAGGACCAGCGTTTGCCATAGAAAGTGCACCATTTAGATTGAATAGGTCCATTGTGAACTCATCTTCAAATGTTTTACCGTAAATGCTTTCTCCACCCATTCCTGTACCAGTTGGGTCTCCACCTTGAATCATGAAATCTTTAATAACGCGGTGGAAAATGATGCCATCGTAATAGCCATTTTCAGCGTGCGTCAAAAAGTTTTCGACTGTTTTTGGAGCTTGTTCAGGGAAAAGCTTGATTTTAATTGGTCCAAGTGTCGTGTTCATGACAACGAGCGCCTCGTTTGCTGCTACTTCTTTTGATAATTGTGGATACATAGTTGTTTCCTCCTCTTGTTCTTTCTCACTTTTTTCTTCGGTCGGTGCTTGCCCAGCTTTGTCAACTGGTTCTTCCTTCTCTTGAACTTTGTCCGTGTCCGTACCGCAGGCGGTTAGCAGGATCAAAGCAAAGATTGTTAGTAGAGAGAAAAAATACTTTTTCATTTCACATTCACCCCGAATCATTTTACCATATCTAAACAACTATTTCGACGATTAAGCACGAAACTTCCTTCGTCACTCGAACTGTTTTATACTACAAGTAGAGCACGATACAGAAAGCGGGTTTTCACATGGACGTGCAAAAACGAAATTTCATCATCATTTTGATTTCCAACTTCCTTGTCGCCGGCACCATGACAATGATTATGCCTTTCCTCTCTCTTTATATTGAAACCTTCGGTGACCATTCCGATGCCTACGTTCAAAAATGGTCTGGCCTTATTTTTGGTGCGTCATTTGTGACGGCTTTCATTATGTCGCCTATTTGGGGACGGGTCGCTGACAAATATGGCTTTAAACCCATCTTACTCATTAATGGCTTCGGGATTGCTACTTCTGTCTTTCTGATGGGCTTTGTCGATTCGGTTGAAGCATTTTTCCTATTGCGACTTCTCAATGGGGTCGTCACAGGGTTCATCCCGACCTCACTTGCTTTTATCTCCTCTCAGACGGCGAAAGAAGATGCGGGTAAAATGCTAGGTACTTTACAGATGGGGAGCGTAACAGGTACATTATTCGGTCCGGTTTTAGGCGGATTACTTGCGGATACTTTCGGATTTCAATATACCTTTGTGATTACCTCAATCTCCATTATAGTTGCTGCCATTATCGTCCTATTCGGCCTCCAAGAGCAGAAACGCGCAAAAAATGCGCGAGCTAACCGTTATTCACGAAAAGCGATATTGAGCGGGCTCCTCCACCACCGTCTGATGTTGAATGTTATGGTGGTCACCGCCCTCATTCAGATTGGGAACTTTAGCATCCAGCCACTGTTGTCACTCTACGTGGCAGAACTATCAGACGCCAAAGACGTGGCACTTCTAGCAGGCATCACCTTTAGTGCGGCTGGGCTAGGTAATCTGTTGTTCGCTCGCCACTGGGGGAAACTCGGGGATGATATCGGCTACGAAAAGGTGTTATCGATTCTACTGCTGTTATCCTTTGTATTCATCATCCCACAAGCGTTTGTTACGGAGTTATGGCAACTGATCATTTGTCGACTACTATTTGGGATTGCAATCGGTGGAATGATTCCAATCACAACTGCACTTGTCCGACGAGAAGCACCGATTGATATCCAAGGAGAAGTGATGGGCTACAACACAAGCTTCCGCTTTCTTGGGAATATCATCGGTCCTATGTTTGGGGGGATCCTTAGTGGATTCCTCGGTATCTCGGCAGTCTTCATCGTGACAGGGGCATTGTTTTTGGTGGGTTTTGCATTCTTGTACTATGCGAAAAGAAAACCTGTTCAAGACTTCGAAGATTTTCTAGCGATGCAAGAACAAAAAACGCATACGTGAAAAAATGGCACACTTCCTTAACTGGGGTGTGCTATATTTTTGTTAATACAAGACTTTTAAATGGAGGCTCCGGAGTTTTGAAACAAGCTATTGGTATAGTTATCATTCTTTTATTCATCCCTATCCTAATGATCATCCAAAAGGCGATTGCCGCCGAGTTAACTACGGCTGATTCGTTAAACGAGCAAATGAGCAATTCTATTGAACTATCGGCTCCACCCATCAACTTCACCGTAGTGATGACTGATCATAACGGAGTCATTTTTGCAGAGGAGTATGTAGAGTGGCGAGAACCCCTTCGACTTGCCTCCATCCCGCTATTCGCACGTCAACTCTTTCTTGAAAGTGAAGATACGGGATTTTTTGAGCACCGTGGTTATGATATCGCAGCAATCGTTCGAGCATTCGCTGTCAATAGCGCAACAGATGATCTGCAACAAGGTGCATCAACCATTACCCAACAAGTCGTGCGCATGCGGTTGTTATCGACCGAAAAGACGTATGAGCGTAAGGTAACGGAACTTTTTTATGCGGCGGAGCTCGAGAAGCAATCGACGAAGGACGAAATTTTAGAAATGTACTTGAATGAAATGTATTTCGGTCATCAAGTCTACGGAATCGGCGCAGCTGCGACCTATTACTTCAGCAAACCCCTTCAGGAGTTGAATGAAGCGCAACTGGCATTTCTCGCAGCCATTCCAAACAATCCTTCGTTATATGATCCATTAGTGCGTTTCAATCAAACGAAAAAGAGACAAGAGCGTCTACTAGCCATCCTTGCAAGGAATAGCGTGATCACCACAATAGAAGCCGAAACCTATAGCAATATACCTATTACATTACAGCTGAAAAAGAAAGAAAATAATTTTCCAGCTTACAGTACATATGTCCTTTCTGAACTGTCGGAGCTGATTGCCGAATCGGAGGGTCTAACAGATAAAACGCAAATCCAGCTACGGACAGCCGAAGTGTTGGCAACAGGCCCCATCATTGAAACAGCGCTTGATCCACACAAACAACGGCAGGACGAGCGTGCCCTTTCCACCTTGTTACAACCCAAGGAACTACAAGCAGGGGCAGCTGTCATCGACAATGATACACGGGAAATCATCAGCTTATTTGCCGGGAAAAACTATAAAAAAGCCGATTTCCACCGCGCATTTCAAGCGGTTCGTCAACCAGGTTCTGCCATTAAACCGATCTTGGTCTATGCCCCCTTCTTTGAAAGCGGGTCATATACGGATAATTCCCCCATCAATAGCCGCAATATTTGTATCGGTACATACTGCCCTACAAATGTCGGGGGCTCCGTGTACGGGACAACTACAGTGAAAGAAGCATTTCGGCACAGCCATAATACTGCTGCTGTCCGTTTACTTCAATCCGTTGGAATTGACAAGGCGTTCGAATTTATTGAACCGTTCCAGTTCAAATCCGTTACGCAGCAGGATCGAAACTATACGGCTGCACTCGGAGGATTCGCTAAAGGGATGACGCCACTTGAACTCGCGGGGGCCTATTCTAGCTTCATCGACGGTCGCTATAGCCCCGTTCATGCAATCCGTACTGTGAAGGATAAAGAAGGAAATCTTCTATATAAATGGGATGATAAAAAAATCGACATCTGGTCGCCCGCCACGGTGAACACAATGCGTGACTTACTAGCAGATGTCGTTAGAAATGGTACGGGACGCGGCATCCCGTATACGACTGCCTATACAGGCGCCAAAACGGGCACAACGGATAACTATAAAGATTTATGGGTAGGTGGATTGAATGACACCTACACGACAGCCGTCTGGGTTGGCTACGATAAGCCGCAGTCTATGCAACGTTTGAGTGAACAAAAAATCCATCTACAACTTTTTTCCGCATTGCTCCAGGACTAGCCTTCTAATGGAAGGTTAGTCTTTTTTAATTCAAAAAAGGTAAACTCGCTAGCACACCATTATAAAGCTTAAGCAAAATGTAGAGAATCGTGGAGATAAGTACACTCCAAATAGTCATTTCAAAAACAATCAATCCCACTGTCCTGCCAATCGTCATGTAATTACTTAACTTATACACGACATACACGAAATAAACGAAGGTGGTCAGTAAGAAAATAGCGGCCAATATGTAAACCGAATGGATGCCGCCAACCGATATAAGCGAACCGAAAAAATAAATCACATTGCCGCCTTTTGCCTCGCTATACGATTCTCCCTCTACATCTTTTGAAAAGAACAACATAGCCGTTTCATGAATGGTCCCGGCAATTAATTTCAACGCCGAAAAAACCATAAAGAACAGTAGCGTAAAGATCACTAGCAAGAATAGCCGGAGCTGCATGTCTGTTAAAAATTCCCGCATCCCCGCATACAAACCAACTTCTTTAAATAGATCTACCGAGACACCTACCGAATAAACACCAAACGTCAAACTGAATAGCACAATTGTAACAAATGGCAAATAACCAAATATGTATGGATTCTTCATCGGACACCTCAAAAATAATATAATTTCACACGTCTGTTGATTAAGCATTTTCTTGAATAGAATACTAGTAAGATAAGCTTGAAAACCTTCATTTTCACTGGACCATTTCCGGTCCGCTTTCGGCGAATTAATCACGACAAATTTACTGAGGGGCGGGGTGTGGCTAGAAATGACTTCGTCATTTCTAGCCACACTTTTTTCGGTTATCCTGTTGTGATTAATTTCCTGTCGCGTCCCTTCAATATTCAAATGAAAAATGCATCTGCTTTGAAAGAAAAGAATAGATGACCTTCTAAAGAGATTGTAAGTGCCCGAAAATGCAATTCCGGGCACTCGAGCACTTTGTACAATGCGTTTCTTGCTTACTTTTAGCAAAGATTATGCATCTCATCAAAGGAGGAATGCACTACAATTCCTCCACCTGTGATGCCTTATAGAAAGTAGCGCTTCCTTAAAATAAAAGAAGAAAAAAACCATAGAGAAAGCATCGGCCGACAAAATTTCATCTTTGGCGGCTCCTCTCCAGCTAAGAAGCATGTAATTCTTTCGTCACAAAAAGCTTCTTCACTTCGTGTATCTGCGCTTTTGGAGTGCGACGGATGAAAGACCACCATACGATTACCGAAAAGAATGTGTAGGGATGCGACAAAGTCGCATCCCTACACATTCAGACATCCCGGTTATCGTATAGAAGTCATTCAAACCAAAGCAATCCGAACATATTATACACGTAGCGCTTGATGTATAATATGTTTGGTTGATTTTGGGTAATCAACAAACGTGATAATTTCATAACTCCTATACTATAGGAAACACACCAATACTAGCAACAAAGTCGCGGTGTATCCCACTTTTTTCAATTTTACAATTCTCTTGAGCTATGTTATAGTGACTTCAGTTAAATAATTGAACGTACTTGGAGGAGTCTGTCACCAAGGGGTATCTATGCCCTTTTGTGTTAGACTTTTTTTGTGTGTTTAACATTAGGGTCCAGGTACTCACACTAGGAAGGGGTACTTAGCACCTCAAAAAAAGGAGGATTTTCTTGGAATTTGTACTATTAATTTTTCTACCGATTGTAGCTGCCCTTTTCGTTCCACTTCTTTTTAAACGTTTAAAAGGCATACATACCGGATGGTTCGTATTGTTGGTCCCACTGTCGCTATTCATTTTCTATATAGGATTCCTGACAACGACAATGGATGGCGGACACGCCGTATCGGAACTTCAATGGATTCCATCCCTTGATATTTTGTTCGTTTCCTATATTGACGGACTGAGCCTGTTGTTTACATTACTAATCACAGGCATTGGTGCACTAGTTGTTCTATACTCCATCTTTTATCTCGATAAAGATCGGGAGAAGCTTGGCAACTTCTATGTCTATCTACTGTTATTCATGAGCGCCATGTTAGGCGTTGTTCAGTCGGATAATGTGATTACCCTCTATTTATTTTGGGAATTAACATCTATCTCCTCATTCCTACTGATTGGCTATTGGAATACGCGTGATCGTTCGCGCTTTGGTGCCTTGAAGTCAATGATGATTACAGTGTTTGGTGGTTTAATGATGCTTGGAGGATTCGTACTGCTCGGCATCATGGGCGAAACGTTTTCCATCCGCGAACTCATCGCCAATGCTTCAACTTTTGTAGGACATGAATTCTTTACCCTTGCACTCGTTCTTGTGTTGCTTGGTGCATTTACAAAGTCTGCGCAGTTCCCATTCTACATTTGGTTGCCAGATGCAATGGAAGCGCCTACACCTGTCAGTGCCTATCTCCACTCTGCCACAATGGTGAAAGCTGGACTGTATCTTGTTGCACGTTTCACACCTATTTTCGCCGTTTCTGAAGTATGGATCTGGCTCGTTACAGGCATCGGATTACTGACCCTGTTCTGGGGATCGTTCTTCGCTGTCAAACAAACTGATTTGAAAGCGATTCTAGCCTTCTCAACCGTCAGTCAACTTGGGCTGATTATGTCGCTACTCGGCGCAGGTGCAGTCGCCTATCATACGGATGACGCGATTTTTAAATTTGCAGCATTCGCAGCGATTTTCCATCTCATTAACCATGCGACCTTTAAAGGTAGTTTGTTCATGATTGCTGGAATTGTCGATCATGAAACGGGTACGAGGGATATCCGTAAACTCGGCGGCTTGATGAGCATTATGCCTATCAGCTTTACCGTGGCGTTCATCGGCTCAATGTCGATGGCAGGATTGCCGCCCTTCAACGGCTTCCTGAGTAAGGAAATGTTCCTAGAATCCATGCTGGCCCTTCGTCATTTTGAGTTATTTAACTTTGATACATGGGGAATCATCTTCCCAGTTGTTGCTTGGATCGCGAGTGTCTTCACATTCGTTTATAGCTTTTACTTTGTATTCAAAACGTTTGCAGGACAACGGAAAAGTCAATCGCTTCCGAAAACGCCGCATGAAGCACCAATCGGGATGCTCATATCCCCAGTTATTTTGGCTACACTCGTTGTCGGGATTTTCTTCATCCCCAACCTCATTGGGAAATGGTTAGTCAAGCCGGCCGTTATTGCGGTTCAACCCGGTCTGTACAATCACCCATCTGAAGTAGATGTTCATGTTGCCGCATGGCACGGCTTTGATTCGCCAGCATTATGGATGACGATTGCCATTGTCGGCGTCGGCGCCATCCTGTATGTAACGATGTCGAAGTGGCAGAAACTGTACGACATTCAGCCACAGTATGTATCGTTGAATGCTTTGTATGATTCAGCCATGCTGTTCGGTGAAGGTGGGATGAACCGTCTATCACGTTTCTATATGACGGGGCTAATCCGGACCTATTTGCTGTATATGTTCGCCTTTATCATTGCGATCACGACGGCAGCACTATTCATCAAAGATGCCTTCGTTGTCGATATGGATAGTTTTTCACCTGTAAGTGTTTATGGTATTTTGGTAGCGATTATTCTTGTCATTGCTACGGTCATGATTCTGCTAGCGAAGACTCGTTTGGCAGCTATTATCGCACTCGGTGCAGTTGGTTATTCGGTCGCCTTGTTCTTTGTCATTTTCAAAGCACCCGACTTAGCACTTACTCAACTTGTTATCGAGACAATATCTGTCGCTTTGTTCCTGTTGGCGTTTAAGCATTTGCCTGCTTTGAAAAGCCATGGCGAAACCAAACCTAACAAATTGATGAATCTACTCATTTCGGCTGGTGTCGGTATAACTGTCATGCTTGTCGCGTTGTCGGCACACTCACAAAAACTGATTCCATCCATCTCACAATATTACAAAGATACGGTTGCGACTGAAGCGGGTGGCGGTAATATCGTCAACGTGATTCTTGTGGATTATCGTGGCTTTGATACATTGTTTGAAATTGCTGTACTAGCAGTCGCAGGGTTCGGTGTACTCGCGATGATTCGACTGCGCCTATCAAGAAAGGAGGATAAGGATGAAAACAAATGATGTCATTTTACAGACGACAACCAAACTCGTATTTTTCATCATCTTCCTTTTTTCCATCCATATTTTCTTTGCTGGACACTATACACCTGGTGGCGGCTTCGTCGGAGGCTTGCTAACAACCGGCGCGATTGTCCTGCTGTTGCTTGCTTTTGATTTGAAAACGGTACAAAAAGCATTGCCGTTCAACTTTACGATTGTAACTGGCATCGGGTTGTTACTCGCTCTTGGAACAGCTGCTGGTTCGATTCTGTTCAATGTACCGTTCTTTACACATGCTTTCGATTACTTCACGTTGCCTTTATTCGGAAAAACTTCCTTGCATACGGCTATGATTTTCGATGCAGGTGTCTACCTTGTCGTTGTAGGCGCGGCGATTACGATGATTCAGTCGATTGGAGGAGATGACGAATGGAACTGATTATGATTGTGGTCATCGGCATTTTGTTCATGGCGGCTACTTATTTAATACTATCCAGGAGTATTCTGAAAATCATTTTGGGGACTGGTTTACTTAGTCATGGTGCCCATTTGTTAATCCTGACGATGGGTGGTCTTGGCGGTCTTGCTCCACCGGTACTTACAGATGGTGTAACCGATTTTGCAGACCCATTGCCGCAAGCCCTTATTTTGACGGCCATTGTCATCAGCTTCGGTGTAACAGCTTTCATCCTTGTGTTAGCTTATCGGACGTATGCTGAACATCAAACAGACAATATGAATCTGATGAGAGGAAATGACGAACATGATTAATCTACCTTTATTTCCCATCATTTTACCATTCCTATTCGCGATACTTCTTCTGTTCTTCAAGGACAATATTCGCGTGCAACGTTCATTGACATGCATTGGTCTTGTGATCAGCTTAGTTGCCGCATTGTTCCTTGTGGCGAAGGTGAAAGCGGATGGGATTCAAGCCCTGACGCTCGGCAGTTGGCCAGCGCCATTCGGCATTTCCATGGTTTCTGATATGTTTTCAGCGTTGCTGGTGACGACAACGCTTTTACTGACACTTTGCGTGGTCATCTACAGCTTTACAGCTATTGGGAAAGAGCGAGAACGTTTCTTTTACTATCCAGCTATTTTGTTCATGGTAACTGGCGTCAATGGTGCCTTTACGACAGGCGATATTTTCAATATGTTCGTCTTCTTCGAAGTGTTACTCATCGCCTCGTACGTGTTAATCGTCCTTGGCGGGGAGAAAAGACAGCTTCGCGAATCAATGAAATATATACTTGTGAATGTCATTTCATCGGCACTGTTTGTCATTACAGTCGCGTTCCTTTACTCCGTTATCGGGACATTAAACATGGCCGATATTTCAGTGAAGATTGCACAAATTGGACAACCCGGTATCATTACAGTGATTGCCATTCTCATGCTCATCGTATTTGGAGTAAAAGGGTCTATCTTTCCACTGTATTTCTGGTTGCCAGGATCGTACGCAGCCCCTCCGATACCGGTGCTTGCCTTATTCGGAGCGTTGCTAACAAAAGTTGGCGTCTATGCCATCATGAGAACGTACACGTTGTTTTTCGTCCATGATATCGGATTTACACATGAAATCTTGTATGTATTATCCATCTTGACGATTATAGCGGGTTGTATTGGGGCACTTGCCTATTTCGATCTAAAACAAATTATTATCTACAACATCGTCATCGCTGTTGGCGTCATTCTATTTGGCGCAGCACAGATGAACGAATCTGGCTTATCAGGTGCGGTTTTCTATCTCATTCATGACATGTTAATCAAGGGAGCTCTGTTCCTACTTATCGGGATAATCATTTACGTCACGGGTACATCCAACTTACGTAAAATGGGTGGGCTTATGAAAACACACGCCCCACTTGGATGGATTTATTTAATCGCTGCGTTTGGACTAGCGGGTATTCCGCCGTTAAGTGGTTTCATTGGAAAGCTGCTGATTGTAAAAGGGGCGTTCGAGGCGGACCATGTCTGGGGGAGTATCATCCTTCTCCTATCGAGCCTGATTGTCTTGTTATCTGTCATTCGAATTTTCATCTATGCATTTTGGGGAGAACCCGTTGCACTACCCAAAACGGAACGTCGTCCATACCGACGCATGATGATTCCAGCCGTCGTGTTGGTCGTCCTATCGGTATTTTACGGTGTGGGTACTGAATGGCTCATGCCATATATGACGGATGCCGCGAACGTATTACTACAACCGTCCATCTATATTGATGCGGTGTTAAAGGAGTAGATTGCGATGGCTTTCCAACTATTATTGAACGTTTTCATCGCCTTTGTCTGGATGTTCATGAGTACTTCCATGACAGCCTCGACATTCATCATTGGCTACTTGATTGGTCTTCTTTTAATCTTTATGATGAGACGATTTTTCAAAGAAAGACTATACATTTGGCGACTATGGGCCACGGTTAAATTAACACTACTGTTCTTCAAAGAGCTGACATTATCGAATATTTCCGTGCTACGCGTTGTGTTACGACCGAAGATGGATATTCAACCTATGATTTTTGCGCTACCGACCGATCTTGAGCACGACTGGGAGATTACATTATTATCAAGTCTCATTACATTGACACCCGGAACAATCGTGTTAAACGTCTCTGATGATCAACGCACACTCTACATTCATGCAATTGATGTTGACGACGTAGACGAAGCAATTGATTCCATTAAAAATACATTCGAAAAAGCGATTAAGGAGGTGAGTCGTCCATGACAACGTTCATATGGATCTGTCTCATTCTAGTCATCCTATCGATGGGCGGCTTACTATACCGTGTCTTCTGCGGTCCTTCTACACCAGATCGCCTGATTGCACTTGATGCGATTGGTGTCATGCTTATTTCAGCTATTGCCTTGTTGTCGATTTTATTCGATACTGGATTTTTCTTCGAAGTCATCTTGCTAATTGCGATCATGTCATTCATCGGGACTGTATCGTTCTCCAAATTCATTGAGAAAGGAGAGATCATCGAACGTGACCGTAATCGCTAATATACTCATCATTTCAACGATTGTTGTCGGTATCATTTTCACCATCGTAACAGTCATCGGCATCTTGCGTTTACCCGACGTTTATACGCGGGCACATGCGGCTTCCAAAAGTGCGACGTTAGGTGTACTCAGTATTTTGTTAGGTGTATTTTTTCACTTTTGGTTGAAGGAAGGCAACTTTAGCATCCAGCTCATTTTAGCCATCGCCTTCCTGTTCATCACTTCTCCAATTGGTGGACATCTCATGGGGCGGGCAGCCTATCTATCCGGTGTCAAACCTACCAAACTCACTGTTGGGGATGATCTCGCAGAAGTTGTAAAAAAAGCAAAGAACAATCAAAAAGAACATTAAAAAACACGCATGGCAGCCGGATATCCGACTGTCATGCGTATTTTTATGGATCAAAGTAATCTATTACGCCTCGGCGTAATTACATCCAAATTTTGAATTGCGCTTAAGGCCTACAGGGAGGAGAATTGATTTGTATCCTTCTTTGTAGGTCATGCAGTGGGGAAGGTTTGAACTGCATCCTTCCTTGTTGCGACAGGACGTCGCAATCTTAGACTGCCTTCCTTAACTCCCTTCAAAATTTGTGACATCCGCCGGAGGCATTAACTTGACTCAGCAGGGAATTTGAAAACCCTCTGTATTAAATTGCAGACTTGGATTCATCCCGCCACCTATAGAAGTGAGGGACTTCTGCTGATGCAAGTTAATAAAACGGTCCGCAATTCCAACATGGCGGATAGCCATACGGAGGATACGGCGGATACGGAGGATAGCCACCATATCCTCCACCAAAACCACCACCATAACCACCACCTGGGAACAGTGCCGATCCTAAAAGACCACCAGCAAGGCCACCAAGAAACGGCGCGCCGAAGCCATCAAACCCACCAAAAAATCCGCGGCCACCATCAAATCCGCGGCCAAATCCACGACCACCATCGAATCCGCGGCCAAATCCACCTCGACCACCATCAAAACCTCTAGGCATAATCATCCCCCCTTTCCACTTATCCTATTCATACAAAAGGATAAGTCAGGAGACAATTGCCTATCAGCCCTCTA
Organism: Sporosarcina sp. NPDC096371; assembly: GCF_044762865.1. Classification (NCBI taxonomy): domain Bacteria; kingdom Bacillati; phylum Bacillota; class Bacilli; order Caryophanales; family Caryophanaceae; genus Sporosarcina; species Sporosarcina sp. NPDC096371. The sequence continues at coordinate 325,654 of NZ_JBIWFE010000005.1, read as the reverse complement.
GTTCAGAATCTGCCAGCCGTTCAACAAACGTCGCCAATGTTCGTACCATTACGCCCGTCGCCCCTTTTGGTCCTAGATCATGCGCAGCAGCCGCGTCTGACGTCCCTGCGATGTCTAGATGGATCCATGGTGTATCGCCCGCAAATTCCCCTACAAAGCCTCCACCGAAGATCATGTGTCCATCGCGGCCAGGTGAATTATTCAGGTCAGCTACATCACTTTTACGAATTCTTTTCTTATCGTTTTCCGTTAATGGCAATCTCCATACGAATTCACCTGTCTCCATAGATGCTTCCATGAATTCTTCGAAGAACCCTTCATCATTCGTCAAAGCACCCGTCTTATCATTGCCAAGTGCAACAATAACACCACCTGTTAGCGTTGCTACGTCGATCAGGTAATCTGCTCCGGATTGCTTCGCATACGTCACGGCATCCGCCAATACAAGACGTCCCTCCGCGTCAGTGTTAAGCACTTCGATTGTCTTGCCACTTAATGATGTAATGACATCATCTGGCTTAAAGGCATCCCCTGAAACCATATTATCCGTAGAACCAATCACCGCGATGACATTTTTCTGTGGACGTAACTCACCAATGATGGTCATGGCACCAAGAACCGCAGCCGCACCACCCATATCACCTTTCATCCCCACCATACCTTCACGAGGTTTCAATGAATAGCCGCCTGTATCATACGTGACGCCTTTTCCGACTAGGCCGATAACATCTTCCCATTGTTCTGTCGCAGCATATTTTAAAACAATGAGTTTCGGCTCTTCAACAGATCCTTGATTGACCGCAAGGATGGCACCCATGCCGAGCTCTTCCATTTCTTTTTTACCGAGTACTTCAATGTCAAAATCATATTTCTCCGCAAGTTCACGCGCATACTCAGCCATTTTAGTTGCCGTTAATAGATTGGGTGGCATATTGACTAAATTACGCGCTTCATTGACCGCATAGGCATATACTTTCCCGACTTCACATGCCGCTTTCAATTCATCCGCATCTGATGCAGATAAGAAAGTTAGTGCTTCCAAAGAAACATCACGCTCATTTGAATCGGTGCGATATCCCGCAAACTTATACATGCCAAGCCCGATACCTTCCGATGCTGCAAACACAACATCTTCACAAGTTAGGTCATCATTTGTAAAAGGAGCCGTCCAAATCGCAACAGATGCCGCTTTCGCACTGGCAAGTTCTTTACCGATTGCCGCGAATGCTTGGCGTAAGGAATCTCCTGTCAACGCCTTCTGTGAACCGAGACCGACAAAGAATACACGCTTATAGCCACGCTCTTCTATAGCTGGCATTGTAACGATTTTATACAAAGCCGTTTTAATATCTCCCAATTTAAGCCATTCTGGTAGACGTGGACTAAAAGAACTGACAAATCCAGCCCAGCCTTCAATATTTTCCGCATGTTCCGGGACACCAATGACAAGGACATCTGCTTCTACTTTATTAAAGTCTGGTTCTACAATGATTGTTTTCATTTAACTGGCCTCCAATTTTTTCATACAGCCTCTATTATATACCAAATTTTCAGCCGTTTGTATGAATTCATTCAGAATCCGAACCATTTTGTTTTCGCAACAAAGCTTTGTGGTATACTAACTGTATTATCTAACAAGTTCAATTTTCAAAGGAGTGGACAACGATGGCTATATTCCAAAACATTCCGCTCCTCGCGGCATTATTCGGTATTGTCTTTGCACAATTTGTGAAGATCCCCATCTATTTTCTTCTAAGTGGCAAACTCGATTGGAAGCTCATGACATCAACAGGCGGGATGCCGAGCTCTCATTCGGCGGCAGTTACGGCTTTGACTACCGCCATCGCTTATGAAGCTGGACTCGGTTCACCACTTTTCGCCGTTTCTGCCATTTTTGCTGTTATCGTCATGTTCGATGCAACGGGAATCCGCTACCAAGCGGGACAACAAGCTCTTATCATTAACCAAATGCGATTGGATTTTCAAACGTTCGTCCAAGAAGCTAAAGGCTGGCAGCAAAAAGATGGTCAACAAAAAATACAGGAGCTAAAAACATTGCTTGGCCACAAACCGAGCGAAGTATTTGCAGGTGCCGTTACCGGTATCCTAATTTCCGTAATCATCTATAATTTTATCGTGTAAAAAAAACGGTGTATCCAAGCATTTCCGCTTGAATACACCGTTTTTGTTAGATTTAAGTTAGAACATCTGATAACCTTGTTTTCTCAAAATCTTCATAACGAATCCTGAAATGATTGCGCCTACAAGACCACTTGCTAAAATAATGATATCCGCTGTATGAAGTGCCGTCAATTTTTCTCCAAGAAGTTGGAATGCGTATTTCGGCTTTGTGAAGTATTCATATACTTTCACTTCATCAATAATAAGCACGACGACGATTGGATAAATGATAGCCATCAACCATGTCATTCGAAGAAGCATATTTAATAGGAATCCGATACCAAAAAACATGACTATGAAAATTAGTACGGATAAGACGACGTGCGTCAATGAAATGGTTCCCAAAGTAATAACCTCCGTTTTCCTTTCATTATTTTACATGAATAAGAGAAAGCTTTCAACAAATCACAACCTGTTTGCTAATTTGTCGCAATTTAACTATATGAGTTGAATTAAAGATTCTTACTAACAACGCTCGACGCTTGGGGATGCCTCCGCTGGAGATTGTGTGGAAATCATAAGTACAACTTATATAGATAGTTACAAGAACATTCGTCTATCCAACTTATATGATTGTTGCAGATAACTACTTTTTGAAAAATAGTTTATAGGACGTATAGCCAAAAATTTCACCGGGGTTGATATCGTTGATTTCATCTAACCCAGCCTCAATCACATTTTCAGCCATCTCCAAAATCAGTAAAGAAGAATCTGGGTCTTCTTTTAATTCTAGCGGACTTTTCCATGCTACTTCAGAAACTTCTTTTAGTTGCGGAACTAAAAATTGACTCTCTGTTGTAGGGCTAAGAAAAAATATCGCCATATTATCACTTATCTCCCCGTTCAATACACCTGTGCGAAAGCCAATCATGCTTTCTAACTTACAGTCAATGCCTGTTTCCTCTTTCACTTCACGAATGGCAGCGTGATCTGCCGTTTCTTTGCCATCGACAAAACCAGCAGGGATCGACCACTTCCCCTTAAGTCCACCATAAGTTTTTCGCACAACAAGCCACTGCCCTTCATTATTGACAACAAGACCAGCTGCCCCAAGCCATACATTCCCACGATTACTTCGCGACATTATCCCCCGTCCCTTCTGCGAAAAGCGCAGGGCGTCTGGCGCCCGGAGCCTAAACACCGACCAAAGATAACAAAGTTATCTTTCCAAAAAAAGCACCTGCCGTCAGTAGACAGGCAGATGCTTAAAGAGTTTTGAGTCGATTTATAGGAAATTGAATTTCCCTTTTTTAATTGTAAGACCTACTCCACCAATCATGAATAGTGAACGGTTATCAACCACTTTTTTCATGAATGAAGCTTTCGATCCCGTTAATTTTTTACCAAATACAAGACCGATTGCATCGTCGTGACCAAGTGAACAAACGCTACCTTTTAAGTCAGGTACGAATTCTGAAGTCGCTTGGTTTTTCAATAGTGCCACGATATTGTGCGCACACTTCTCACCTTGTTGCATAGCGATTTGCGCTGTTGGTGGGTATGGGCGGTTGATTTCTTCGTTAATCATCAATGCACAGTCTCCAACGATGAATACATCAGAATGACCTGGTGCACGAAGATCTTTGTCAACTTTAACACGAGCACGCATGTTTTCGATACCAGATGATTCGATCAAACGGTTACCGCGAACGCCTGCTGCCCAAATGACAGTACCAGCTTTGATGAATTCAAATTCATCTTCGCCTTTTTTAATATTAACACCTTCAGCAGTCGCTTCAACAACCGGTGTACCGATTGAGAATTCGATGCCTTTAGCTTCTAATTTAGCAACTGCATATTGCACAAGCTCCGGATCGAATCCTGGAAGAACCATAGGAGCCGCTTCCACACAAAGTACACGTACTTTGTCAGCTGGAACGTCGAACTCTTTACAAAGCTCAGGCACACGATTACCAAGTTCACCAAGTAGCTCGATTCCTGAGAATCCTGCTCCCCCAACAACAATTGTTAGACGGCTATCATCTTTCTCTTCTTCAAGAGACCATGTAGCAAATTGGTATTCGATATGTTCACGAATTTGGCGAGCCGCTTTCACGTTTGCCATAGACAATGCATACTTATCAAGCCCTGGAATACCGAAAGTTTCACCTTCGAAACCAAGAGAGATCACAAGATAATCGTATGAATGTGAACCCACACTTGACGTTACAACTTTGCTAGCAACGTCGATTCCTTGTACTTCTGCCTTGATGAATTCTACTTTTTGGCTATTGATAACTGATTTGATATCATAACGAACTTGTTCAGGAGACAACGTTCCTGCAGCCGCCTCATGAAGCCATGTGGATTCATAGTGATAATCATTTTTGTTAATAAGGACGACATCCGCTTCGTCAGTCCCTAGTGATTTTTGTAAATTTACGACTGTCGCTAAACCGCCGTATCCTGCACCTAACACTAAAATTGTCGGTCTTTTCACGAAGATCGAAACCACCTTTAAATTATTATGTGCCCGGCCCTCGTGAAATCAAGTACACCGACGATTTACACAGTCCCGGCCTTTGTCATTTTTTCGACAAACTTCTATCTCTTATAGTAGCCCTTTTGATATGGCATTTCAATACTATAATTGAAATAGAAAATTTTTGAAAACATAGAATTATAATCAGCGCACAAAAAAAGCCCCTACACTAGATTGTAAGGGACTTAAAATAAATCAGCAGTCAGCTGGAGTTCCAGCTTTCTTCGCCGTTCTAAATGAAGTACCGCACCCACACGAAGCAATCGCATTAGGATTATTTATGGTAAATCCGCCCCCCATAAGGGACTCTTTATAATCAATTTGTGTTCCGGCAAGGATCCCGGCATCTTCACTCGAAACTAGGATCTGTAAATCATGTTGGACTAATAACTGATCATCCTCTGACTTATCGGTCTCGAAACCCATTCCATACGTCAAGCCACTGCAGCCGCCGCCATTGACGGACACACGTAAGAATGAACCTTCTTCCCCATTATGGCGCATCATTTCTTTTACATGAAACACCGCTGCCTCAGTTACCTCAACAACTTGTGCCATTTGCGTTCACCTTCCCTTTGTTTTCTTCTCTCATCATAGCAAGGAATTTAACCATAACGCAATCATAAACGCTTACTTTACCCAGAAGTTAAAGAACAAAAGCGCAAGCGCCTGTTCAGGGGCGACAGGCGTTGGAGGGCTTGAAAGTAAAGGCGTACTTTGCCTTTACTAGCAAGACCGAAACGACCCGAGCCCCTAGGCGCTGGAGCCTAGACGCAAAATCTATACGTCGCAACTTATCCACAGTTCGAGATTTTAAAATTTCCTAAGCAACAAAAAAAAGCGGACCCACACTCGGCCCGCTCCCACTTACTTTAAAGTGCTAAATCAGAATACCTGTTCCACTTCTACAACACCTGGAACTTCTTCTAGAAGAGCACGTTCAATCCCTGCTTTTAATGTGATTGTTGAGCTTGGGCATGTTCCGCATGCACCGAGTAGGCGAAGTTTCACGATGCCGTCCTCAATATCAACTAACTCACAGTCTCCTCCATCACGCAATAGGAATGGGCGTAATTTATCTAATACTTCTTGAACTGATTCAGTCATCGTTGTTTCTGTCATTGTTTTTAAACTCCCCTTTCATTATACTTATTATAAACTGCACGAAAGAAAAAATCCAATATTGCGCCGGAAGGAGATAGTTAAATTGAAAACAGACAAAGTTAGCATTGAAATTTATGGAGCAGAGGTTATCTGTGCAAGCTGTGTAAACGCACCTTCATCCAAAGATACTTACGAATGGTTACAGGCTGCTATTGATAGAAAGTATCCGAATCAGCCTTATGATATCCATTATATTGATATCGATGCAGAGAATATTACTGATGAGCGTCAAAATGGGATTGCAGAACAAGTACGCAATGATGAGTATTTCTATCCACTTGTGATGATTGAAGACGAAATGATTGGCGAAGGCTATATTCAATTAAAACCGGTTTTCGCAGCACTTGAAAAGCACGGCTATACAGCAGAAGCTTAAAAGAACAAAAGCGCAAGCGCCTGTTTAGCCCCGACAAGCGCTGGAAGGCTTGAAGATAAAGGCGCTCTTTGCCTTTATCAGCAAGACTGAAGCGACTCGAGGGGCTAGGCGTTGGAGCCTAAACGACAAAAATCCTTTATTCACAATTGACTTGTGAATAAAGGATTTTTTCTTGTTAGCCATTGTGCCACTTATACATCCACAGCACACCGGACTTTAATAACCTTGCAATGCGCCCTGTTACCGTGCGGTCTGCAAGATAGGCGAATCCTTGCTTCTTCCCTAAGGAGCCAAGGAAGCCTTTTAGCTTAATCTCTGGCAACTTGTCTGGCAATGCTTCTCCAGCCCACACTAAACGCAATATCTTCACAATCTGTTCAGCTTGTTCTTCAGCAACCTGGGCGCTTGGCGCGTAAGGCAACGACGCACAGTCCCCTACGATATAGACATCGTTAAATGCAGGTAACTGATGATACATATTCAAAATAACACGACCCGATTTGTCTTTTTCTGTGTCGATATTTTTAACAGGTGCAACGGGACGAATACCGGCTGTCCACACAACCGCATCGACAGGGATCGTTTCTTCATGATTATACAAAGCGTTTGGTTCAACTTTGGTAATATTGGAGTTCGATACAACATCGACATTATGTTCGTCAAACCAGCGTTTTACATAATTGCTGAGCCTTTCAGGGAAATCGCGCAAAATGCGTGGGCTTCGATCGAATAATTTAATGTTTAAATCAGGTCTACTTTCCCGCAATTCACTTGCCAGCTCAATACCACTTAAACCAGCTCCAACGATTCCGATTGTAGCACCTGCTCCAAAACCAAGAATTTTCTCATGCGCAATTCTTGACTTGCCGATTGTTTGGATACTATACGTATATTCAGCCGCTCCCGGTACGTCGTGATAATTATCTTCACAACCTAGACCAATCACAAGTTCATCATACTTAATCTGTACCCCATCATCGAGATAGACACATTTTTCATCCGGTCTAATTTCAATAATTTCTCCGCCGACCACTTTCAATCTATCGTGGATTGGAAGCGGCACACGTACATCTGAATCTGACACTGTACCAGCCGCGAGTCCGTAAAACTCCGTTTTCAAACTGTGAAAAGGGGTCCGATCGACGAGTGTGATTTCAATGTCATCTGGAAGATCTTTCGTCAATAAGCGCAGCATAATACGCATATTTCCATATCCAGCACCAAGTAGTACAAGTTTTCTCATAGTTCTTCTCCTTCATAATCCGTTAATTCGTTATTTTCTCATTCTGATTATATCAGTTTGTGACAAACTTCACAATGATACATTCCACAGTAAAAATTCAACCTATAAGTCGTTTTAACAGATAGCTATGGTAGTGCAGAGGAATTGACGTATGGGGAAAAAAAGAGTAGGATTCCAATGAGTGAGGTGATCGTCATGAATCCGATTGTCGAGTTTTGCATAAGTAATCTAGCCAACGGTTCACAAGAAACTTTTGAAACGTTGGAAAAAGATCCTAATCTAGACATTCTTGAATATGGTTGTCTAAGCTATTGTACAAAATGTATGGATACTTTTTACGCAGTTGTCAACGGTGAAGTTGTCCAAGGCGACACGCCCAAGGAACTGACTGAACGGATCTATCAATTCATAGAAGACAATCCGCTCTTTTGAGCATTATAGCTAACCGCCATTTAAGGCGGTTAGCTTTTTACTATCTAAATTCAGCTGAATTTAGATAATGCCTCCGGCGGATGTCACGGATTTCGAAAGGAGTTAAAGAAGGCAACCTAAGTTCGCCGCGTCGTGTAGACCTCAAGCCCGATTCAAAATCCGGACGCAATCACGCTCAGGCGTGATTGATTAATTCCATTCCGCTAATGTTTGAAAGTGATACGTTGGTTGCTGTTCTTTTAACAATACTTCTTCTTTAGATGTAACGCCACCTGCCACATGTAGCGTATCGATGCCAAAGCGGATGCCAGCTTGGATATCCGTATCATAGTTATCGCCAACCATAATCATCTCTTCTTTACAATAACCGTTTTCTTGCTGAATGAAACCTAACATATGCGATTCTGGTTTACCAACAAATATAGCCGTCTTTCCCGTCGCAGCTTCCACCAATTTTACGAAGGAGCCATTCCCCGGAACCAGGCCTTTCTCATTTGGAAATGCCTTGTCAGCATTCGTTGCAATGAAATGAGCACCTGCTCGTATCGCAAGGCAAGCGGCTGACAATTTCGCATAGGTAATATCCCGGTCAATTCCCATAATGACCACATCTGGATTATCCACCACTAACTCAATGCCTTCTGATACCAGCGCATCTTCCAACCCTTTTTCACCAACCATCAAAACAGATGCACCACTATAATTTTCTTTACAATATTTCGCCACCGCAATCGCAGATGTCATAATGCGGTTACCTTCTGTCTTAATGCCGAATGCAGCCAATTTTTCTTGCAGCTGCGAACGAGTCATTGAAGAATTATTGGTTATAAAAAAAGGATTTATACCACGCTGTTGCGCACTCGCAATGAAAGAGACTGCCTCCGGAATCGGTTCAGTTCCTCGGTAAACAGTCCCATCCAAATCAAGGCAGATTGCTTTATAGTGTTGCATAACTCACTGATCCTCCGGTAAGAACGCTGATACCGGTCCCAACTCATTTTCAAGATAGTAACGGACTTTATTTGGAAATTCTCGAAGTTCTGCCAGCGTATCATGCAGGACAGTATTAATCTCCTCAGCATCCACTTCGGTGAATTCGCGAACAATCATTTTTCTCAGGTCAATCACACGTTTTAACGGAGCAGCCATTTCCGGCGTCACTACCCGTTCATCTTCCATAATATCGATAATGTCCTCATAACTTCCCGGATCACGCATGATGAAACCATCAATCATCGAGTTACCAACGTCAATAATCGATTCGATGACGACTTGTGCAATTCGTTCTAGTGCAAGTGTACGAATTTCATCATCTGCCCAACCGCTTTCTTTTTCATAGATCCCAAGCAAGTTCTCCATATGACCAAGCGCTTTATTAATTTGATTTCTGTCAACAAAATACATAGCCTGTCCCTCCCGTTTGTTATCTTTATATATCCTTTTCTATAATACCATATCTATCATGGCGCATAGAAAAGACTCGCAAATGGACAGTATCACATCCATTTGCGAGTCTTTTAGTTAGTTCCTTCTGATAAGGATGCGTCTTTTTTGACCCGTTCCACTTTTTTCAACACGAAATAAGCACAGCCAAAATTGCAGTATTCATACAGATAATCCTCTAAGGTACTGATCTTTGTTTCATACGTTGCCTTCTGGTTCGTATCATCGAAGAAACCTTTTAAACGAAGTTGTCCGTATCCCCAGTCACCTAGTATATAATCATATTTAAGAAGGACATCACCATAACGTGCAAGTAGTGCCTCCTCATTAAAACCGTCACGATAATTCGTCACCAGTTCAAAATGCCAATCATCTAATTTTATCATTTTTTCACCGCCACTTTAAATAAGCGTTCAAAAAGGAGGATGAAAATAGCCGAGGAGCAAGCTGACAGATCGCGGCCAACAAACGCCACGTCCTGTGGCAATAGCCGCGTGACCCGCATTATGCGGGCCTCCTCGAGATATTTTCACCGGACTTTTTAAACTACCTTTATTAGCTTTGCAGTGTTACCTCAAGTTCCCCATCACCTAGACGTTGCCTTTCCTTAGCGGCCGCATTTACCTGCTCATCGGCATGGTAACTCGAGCGAACTAACGGACCTGCCTCACAGTGAGAGAACCCTTTGGACATTGCGATTTTTCTAAGTTCGCCGAATTCTTGCGGCGAGTAGTATTTCTGTACTTTTAAATGTTTTTTCGTTGGCTGTAAATACTGGCCAATTGTCATAATATCCACTTTGTGCGCACGCAAATCATCCATCGTTTCTAAAATTTCTTCATGCGTTTCACCAAGTCCAAGCATCAAAGAAGATTTTGTCGGGATTGTAGGTTGCATTTCTTTTGCACGTAGTAGAAGTTCGAGTGAACGATCATACTTTGCCCGCGCACGGACCCTTGGCGTTAGACGTCTAACAGTTTCTATATTGTGATTGAGGATATCGGGCTTTGCATCCATAAGTCGTTTTAGATTATCATAATCGCCACCCATATCTGATGGTAGTACTTCCACAGTCGTAAATGGATTTTTCCGGCGAATGGCACGAATCGTTTCAGCAAAAATTGCAGAACCGCCGTCTTTTTGATCATCACGTGCAACAGCCGTTACCACGGTATGTTTTAGATTCATAAGCGCGACAGAATCCGCAACGCGTTCTGGTTCCGCTAAATCAAGTTCAGTCGGTAGTCCTGTTTTGACCGCGCAAAAACGACAGGCGCGCGTACATACCGCACCAAGTATCATGAACGTTGCTGTACGACGCTCTCCCCAGCACTCATGGATGTTCGGGCAGCGAGCTTCTTCACATACGGTATGTAAATTATTTTCTCGCATCAATTTCTTGAGTTCTACATAATTATCATTCGTATTCAGCTTGATTTTTAACCAATCTGGTTTTTTAACATGTTCAGCTCTAGTTCCCTGCTCTGGTCTGCACGACACGACAATCTACTCCATTCCTACAGTCTATTATAAGTATAGATAAAAACCGCTTGACGCCAATGCTCAGTTTATATACGTATTCAACAATTCAACTTATTTCATTCATATACGTTTACAATAGGTTGGATAGTTTCCAACACTACTGTCAATGTATCATATATTCAGACTTCAAACAACTGGCGGAAAAGCGGAGGGCGCCCGAAATGAGGAACGCAGTCTAAGGGCGCCGCGTCCTGCCGCGCCGCGTCCTGCGGCAACGACTCCGTGACCTACTTCCTGTAGGCCCGCGACAGGCGCTGGCCGACTAAACCCGCCACGTCCTGCACTAGTACTTCCTGTACGTCAGAGAGCTTGAGGATAAAGGCGCTTTTTGCCTTTACCAACAAGATCGAGGCGCCCGGAGCTGGACAGCAGAAAGAGCGGCTAACTCCTCTATCTTTGGGGTTAGCCGCTCTGTTTTTATTGGTTGGAAACTATAATAGTCTCGTACCGAGAAAAATTTATAACTTCTCTATTCACGCCTGAATCCTGACACCAAGCGTTTTCGATCCTAATGTCCGCCAAGATAGGCATTTTTAATTTCTTCACTAGCCTGTAACTCTTCAGCAGTCCCTGACAGAATAACCCTGCCTGTTTCGATGACATACGCTCGATCCGCGATTGATAAAGCCATATTGGCATTTTGTTCAACAAGTAAAATGGTTGTTCCTTCTTTATTAATATCCTTCACGACTTCAAAAATCGTTTTCACCATTAATGGAGCCAAGCCCATGGATGGTTCATCCAATAATAATAGCTTTGGCTTTGCCATAATTGCTCTTCCCATCGCTAACATCTGTTGTTCTCCGCCAGATAATGTCCCCGCAGACTGCTTGCGTCGCTCATGCAAACGCGGGAAAATCTCATAGACCTTTTGAAAATCTTTTTTAATACCCGCCTTATCTTTTCTTAAAAAAGCACCTAATTCAATATTCTCTTCCACACTCATATCCGCAAACACGCGCCGCCCTTCTGGCACATGTGAGATGCCTGCTTTTACAATGGCTTGGGCTGGCTTACCCGCTATTGATGAATTCAAATAGCTGATGGAACCCTCTTTCGGTTTCAATAAACCCGACAACGTTTTCAACAATGTGCTTTTCCCGGCTCCATTTGCACCAATCAATGTGACAATTTCACCTTCATTTATTTCTAACGAAACACCTTTCAGGGCATGGATACTTCCATAATAGACATTTATATTTTCGATTTTAAGCATGCTCATCATGCACTTCCTCCCCCAAATAAGCCTCGATTACTTTTGGATTATTACGGATTTCCTCAGGAGATCCTTCGGCAAGAAGTACACCATGGTCCAATACGTAAATACGCTCGCAAATCCCCATGACTAAGTTCATATCATGTTCAATTAATAAAATCGTTAAATTGAATTTCTCACGAACAAAAGCGATTAACTCCATCAATTCTTTCGTTTCCTGCGGGTTCATCCCAGCGGCAGGTTCATCAAGTAATAATAACTGAGGTCCTGCCGCTAATGCCCTAGCAATTTCTAATCTACGCTGTTTCCCGTAAGCTAAGTTTTTCGCATCTTCATCTTTGTATTTATCCAATTGAAAGATTTTTAAGAACTCCATTGCCTTCTCTTCCATTTCTTTTTCACCAGAAAAGTGAGCAGGAAGGCGTAACATCGAACTCAAAACCGAATGCTTAGCCAATGAATGGTAAGCCACTTTCACATTATCTAGCACTGATAATTCATTGAACAAACGGATATTTTGAAACGTCCGGCTAATCCCTTTGCGCGTAACCTGATAAGGCGCCATGCCATTAATGCGTTGCCCGTTCAGTAGAATGTCGCCTTCCGTTGGTGTATAAACACCCGTTAACAAGTTAAAGCTAGTTGTCTTGCCTGCACCATTAGGTCCAATCAGACCAACAAGCTCACCTTGCTTAATTTCCATATTAAAATTCGAAACGGCTTTTAGCCCACCGAACTGTATACCAACATCTGTGACTTTAAGTAACGGTTCACTGGCCATGTTTGCTGCCTCCTTTCGAACCTCTCCATAGCTTGAAATAATCGGTAATTTCCATCGTACCCATTAAACCTTTAGGGCGATAGAGCATCACAATAATCAGTACAAGACTATAAATAATCATGCGTGTTTCGGGATATCCTTGTAAGAATGTAGAGACAAGCGTCAACAGAATCGTCGCCAAAACTGCACCTGACAGACTTCCAAGCCCACCTAACACGACATAAATTAAAATATCAATTGATTTTAAGAATCCGAAGTTTACAGGTTGAATAATATAAAAATTATGTGCATACAAGGCACCTGCAATCCCTGCAAAGAAAGCACCAATAGCAAACGCTAGAACCTTATAATATGTTGTATTAATACCCATTGCATCCGCTGCTATCTCATTCTCCCGAATCGATATACACGCTCGACCATGCCGCGAATTGGTAAAGTTAACAATCACAACAATCGTGGCAAAAAGGCAAATAAATGTGTAGGTCCAATTTGTTAAATGAGCGACTTGCATACCTGCCGCCCCACCTACATAATCAGTATTCAAAAAGACAATTCGAATGATTTCCGCGAATCCAAGCGTGGCAATCGCTAGATAATCTCCTCTTAACCGTAAACTTGGAATCCCGATAATTAATCCTGCAATGGTAGCCATGACTCCTGCCGCCAAAATAGCAATTGGAAATGGCAGATGTAATTTCATCGTGACAATCGCCGATACATAGGCACCGACTGCTAAAAACCCAGCATGACCCAATGAAAACTGTCCCGTAATCCCAATCACTAAATGCAAGCTGACCGCCAACATAATATTGATGGACATGAAGACAATCGTATTGATATAGAAGTCATCCAATATCCCCACGCTGATGAGGAGTTGAACAATGGCATAAGAAACGATGGATGTTCCGATAAATAACCAAAATTGTTTTGATTTTTTCATGATGTTATTTCACCTACACTTTCTCACGTGTATTTTTACCAAAGATGCCTGACGGTTTGAAAATGAGAATTAGGATTAAAATGACGAATGCCGCAGCATCTCTCCATAAAGAGAAACCAAGTGCACTGACAAACGTTTCTACCACTCCCAGCACAAGACCTCCGACCATCGCTCCTGGGATAATTCCAATTCCACCAAGAACAGCCGCGACGAATGCTTTCAAACCAGGAATAACCCCCATCAAAGGGTCAATCTTTGTATAATAAATACCGAAAATAACGCCTGCTGCTCCAGCTAGTGCTGATCCAATCGCAAACGTCGCTGAGATTGTGTTATCTACATTGATGCCCATCAATTTAGCAGCTTCACTATCATAGGAAACAGCACGCATCGCTTTTCCAATCTTCGTTTTATGTACAATGAATTGAAGAATGATCATTAGGCCGATCGAAACAGAAAGAATTAAGATGGATTGACTACTAATTTGAACACCTAAAATAGAAAATGATTTATTGGCTAATACCGTTGGATACACTTCTGGTTGTGCCCCACGCATATAAATAACACCATTTTGAATCAGAAGAGATACCCCGATTGCCGTGATCAGTACAGCAATTCTCGTTGCATTGCGTAATCTTTTATAAGCAATTCGCTCAATGATAACACCAATGATGGCACAGCTTGTCATCGATACTAACAATGCAGGAAAGAGTCCAAGCCCCCACCCAGCAATCGAAAAATACCCAATGAATGCTCCAATCATGAATACTTCTCCGTGTGCAAAGTTAATAAGTTTTATGATTCCATAAACCATTGTATAGCCCAATGCTATTAACGCATATATACTTCCGAGTGAAATACCGTTTATCAGTTGCTGTAACCATTCCATGCACTTTTCACTCCTTTAGTTGTTCTTGATAGGATGAAATAAAGAATTCCGTTGAACTCGCTGTGGCGCTAGGGAAGGATTGAACTACATCCTTCCTCGGGAATGCCTCCCACCATTAGCCAAGCAGCTTCGCCGGCCAGTCTTATGGCTTCGGCTACCCCTGTTAAGGCGCCTTCGCTCAATGTATACATGCATTCAATATTTCAACTTTATAAAGTAGGCAATAAAAAAGGAATGAGAGGATAGCCTCCCCCCATTCCTAGCACTTGAATTAAGGATTTACTTTTGCTCTAAACACTTGTTCGCCGTCTTTGTATTCAAGAATTGTAGCCGCTTTGACTGGGTGGTGATTTTCATCTACTGAATATAACCCAGTGACCAGTTCAAGGTCTTTTGTTTCTGCTAAAGCATCTTTAATCTTCACGGAGTCTGGTCCACCTGCACGCTTGATAGCATCTGCAAGGAGGTAAACAGTGTCATAACCAAGTGCGTTAAATGCATCTGGTGATTTTCCATACTTCTCTTCGAATTTTTTATTGAAATCTTGGATGATTCCATCCGGATCTTCAGAAGAGTAATGATTTGTTGTGAATGTATTGTTCAATGCATCCGCACCAGCCAATTTCAATAGAGTTGGAGAATCCCAACCATCAGCGCCCATAAGTGGAACATCGATGCCCATTTCACGAGCTTGTTTAACAATCAACCCCACTTCTTCATAATAGCCGGGGATAAGAATAAATTCTGGATTTGCTGATTTAATACGCGTTAGGGTAGAACGGAAATCTGTGTCTTTTCCTAGATAAGATTCTTCAAGGATTACTTTGCCTCCTGCCGCTTCAAAATCTTTTTTGAATGCAGCTGCAAGACCTTTTGAATAGTCACTTGAGTTATCCGAGTAGATCACAGCGTTTTTCACCTTTAATTCTTTCGCTGCAAAATTCGCTGCAACTGTCCCTTGGAATGGATCGATGAATGATGTACGGAACACAAATTCATTGACGCTGCCATCCTCTTTAACTGTTACCGTTGGGCTTGTTCCAGATGGACTGATAAGAGGCACTTTATTGCCATTGGCAATTTCAGCCTGTGCAACTGTTGCACCACTTGTTGCTGCTCCGATAATTGCTACAACTTTGTCTTTAGTGATCAATTTAAGTGCTGCACTTGTCGCTTCAGCAGGGTCTGACTTATTATCGACTTTGACGATTTCAATTTCCTTACCGTCAATTCCACCAGCGTCGTTAATTTCATCAACTGCAAGATCAATCCCGGACACTTCCGATGTTCCATAAGAAGCAACACCGCCTGTTAACTCTAGGTTGACCCCGATCTTAATCGTGTCGCCACCCCCACTGCCTGAACTGCCACCGTCCGCATCTTCACCTGTACCACATCCTGCCAATAGGCCAACTGCAAGGGTAGCTGTAGCAAATACGCTTGCGAATTTTTTAAATTTCATTTAAAATCCCCCTTTGTTTAAAAATTCCGATAACTCTAAGCGTAGTGCTTTGAATCCTCAGTCTTCCCCCCATATGTTCATTTTCAAAAGCAAGAATCGATTGTTTACTACTTTCATATTGTTTTAAATCTTATTGCTAGTATATATAAATGACTGACTATTGTCAAAACATCTTTTTATCCAAAAAATCGCATTTCCACAAAAAAAGAAACGATGAAATTTCATCGTTTCTCATTGTTTATCATTATACTGATAGCTGAGCTGCTGTTTTTTTCGCATTTATCGTCCAAACAGAAAACAGAACGATAAGAATAATAATTACAGCAACAAGGCCAAGCCACACGGAACCTGTAATGCCCAAAATGATATAACCAGTAGCAGCTATTAGCGCACTAATGATCGCATAAGGTAACTGAGTTGTCACGTGAGCCATTAGGTTACTACCCGCACCCGTGGATGACAGGATAGTTGTATCCGATATCGGTGAACAATGATCGCCGAAAACTGCCCCAGCCAGAACTGCTGCTAATGCTGGTAATAACATTTCCGGTGCAGCATCAATCATAATGGTCCCAGCAATCGGTAATAGAATCCCGAAAGACCCCCATGATGTCCCTGTGGCAAATGCCATCAGCCCGGCAAGAACGAAAATGATCACTGGTAAAAACGCGACTGGTAGGTCTGCATTCATTACAACTTCAGACAAGTAAGCCCCTGTATCTAGTACTGCGATTAAATCCGTCAATGCCCATGCAAAAACGAGTATTAGAATAGCCGGCATCATCGCATTCACACCACTCACGAATGCACGAATCATCAGCTGTACACTAGCCGTCTCATTCTGTTTCATCTGCATACTATAGAGAAGTGCAGCAACCACAGTTCCAGCCACTCCGCCTGTAAGCAACGACAACGGTACGTCCGTATTTTCAAAAATCGTCCAAATGCTCATCGATCCACCAGCCTTATAGCCGGTCCAGAACATCATCGAAAATGTCACAACCACAAGTGTTACAATTGGCGCCACAAGATCACGTACACGCCCATGTCCATGCACAGGAAAATCCTCCTTCAATTGACCTGGAATTTCCTTATCAGGATCAAATAACTGTCCCTTGTCTGTCGCAAGTCGCTCATGCTTCTTCATTTCAAACAGATCGACATCCGTCCATGCAAAGAAGAAGACCATTGCAAGTGTTGCCACAACGTAAAAATTCATAGGTGCCATCATGATAAAGGCGGATAATGGAGAATAACTGATTGCCGCAGCCCCTCCAAAAATAAGTGCCATTTGTCCGATTAAAAAAGCTCCCCAGCTAGAAATGGGAGAAATCGAACAAATCGGTGCTGACGTTGAATCAATAAAATAAGCCAATTTCGCACGGGAAATCTTATGCTGATCCGTTATCGGACGAGCTATCTGCCCAACCGCTAATGCATTGAAATAATCATCCACGAAGATAGCAATCCCCAAAACTACTGTTAATAATTTTGCTCCACGCTTTGTTTTAATACGACTTACAGCCCATTCCGCAAATGCTCTACTACCGCCGGATAGACTAACAAATGCCGTTATGACACCGAGTAAAAGAATAAATAACATGATATAAATATTATACGTATTTAATTCTCCTCCATCCCAGAAAGAGACGATCATGCCGTTCCATAAATTCTTTACAGATTCACCTGGCGAAAATGATGCTGCTAGTACAGCCGCAGCGACAATTCCCGACCCAAGTGATAACAATACTCGTTTCGTCGCCAATACCATGCCAATGGCAATGAGTGGCGGTAAAATTGAAACCCAAGTTCCTATCATCCTATAATCCTCCATATTGTTGGGTTGAGGCCCTTCATCAGAGAATAAAAAAACCGGCTCCTATCGACACTTGGGTAAGTGTATCAGGAAGCCGGCCTTATCTACGTTTCGTTTGTTGGATAAATATACTTGCTTATCTAACGTACGACTTGTAGCTCATCATACATCAAAAAGACGTATGACAGTGCTATTCCTATTCGGAATAACCCCAGCCTGATGGACTCGACAATCCCATCAAACTTCGGCAAAGCTTCCTTTTACATACGGTCATAGATGTCAATCTCGCGTGTGTGACTGATAAGCAATGCAGCCTCTACCCAATCGGTATTTTAATTACTATACTAGCCTATCAATAATCTCGAACACTTTCAAGTCTTATCACTTCTGATCCGGCAGTTTGACCGGAATCTCTATATTAGGCGCGGCATTTCCTCCATTACTGAATACCGGTGGAACAGTTCCCTTGATAATCGTCATTGCAACTGGAATTTTCTGTACCACTTCACTTTTCCGCGAGGCAAGCGGCACGATAATTTGAACATTTACCGTCACGACCACATTCACTTCGACAACTGCACTGTTAATCCCAAATTCAGTAATGGTTGATTCAATATCAGTATGCACGTCACCAATGATATGAAAGCGGATTGGGATTTTCGGCCCTAGGTTACCAAGCAGCGGAATTTTCAGTGCCTGCGCCAGTGGTACAAAAAAGACCACTGCTCCTTGACCTTCCATGGCTTCAGGGTCATATTCAAGATTGTCTTGCATCGGCAACATGTCAAGATTCCCTGTTTCAGCCTGCTTCAAATAATTGGCGACTAATGCATGTATATCCCCCATCACTCGGTTGGTTGCATCACTATTAATAGAGATAGCTCCAGAAGTATCATTGGGGATTGGTGCAAAAATCTCATCGTTACTTGGCAATTTTAACTCCTTTGATTTGAGTGCTTGATTTATGACATGAGCAGCGATATTCGTTGTTTGCACTTCCGCATAATCACTATAAATTGGGGTGAGTCTCATATTTACTATGTATAAGAACAAGGCAATTGCGACTAAAGTAGTTGGGATAAGGAGCGGTAAAAACTTTCGTTTCTTTTTCCTCGATTTTCGAGTAACTTGCGAGTTAAATTTCAAAACGACTCCTCCTGCTGTTACGTTATGCAGAAAAGGAGCCGTATATTCATTTATTCAGTTCCATACCATACCAACCTAACACATCTCTGATCAATTCAGGCATGCAGTAGTCTTTCTTTGCCTGTTGAAAAGAAGGGAAGAAAAAGCCAAATGTAAACATATCCAGTGTAGCTACTGTATACGCCTGTCCTGAGACAACTTCACGGTTTCCTGCGTACAGTTTGCCATGTCGATTTTTATACAGTCGCTCATGCATCATTGCCCCCATGAGCGTACCACGGAAACCCAGTCCCTTTATTTCAATTCGCGGCCATTCTTCATTCAAAGACAACTCATAAATCTCTAATAACTCTGTACCATCTAATGTGATGATACAAGGGTTTATAGGGTGTGGAAGTAGGGTATGTAAACTTTCCCTCGTGACCCAACCTTTTTCTAGGCCTCCAAGGAAAATACCAGCGTTAAACAACGCACAATCCGCTTGTGTATACGCAATTAGTGCCCGACCAAAAAAGGAAGCTAACGGGCTCGGACCAAATAAGTTTTGTGGCAACGGCTCGGAATTATAGAATACTTTTTCCGCCATTGCCTGCTTTCCCGATTCAATAAGTGCATTCACTTGCTGAATATCTTCTTCAGTCCGCGTAAGTTGATCCGACCTGTAAAGCTCCGCAGTCATATCCATCACTTTTTTCGCTTGGACGTCCACATGCACCGTCACATGCCCAACATATTCCCCGTATTTCCCCGTAGCCGCTAGCAACGTATCGCCTACCAACTTGCCTTCGTGAAACAGGTGGTGTGTGTGCGCCCCAAAAAGCACATCGATTTCAGGGCATTCCATCGCGAGTTTTTCATCTTCTGTAATCCCCATATGCGACAGACAAACGACTAGATCCGTTTCCCCTACAATGGACTTAGCAATCCGTTTCAATTCCTGCCGTGGCGACGTCACTTCCCAACCTAGCTTCGAATAGAACGTCGTGTACTGCGCTGTCGCGCCGATGACGCCTATCCTTGTCCCCTGTCCTGTGACGTAGATTGTGTAAGGCAACGCCCATGACGGACGCTCTCCATCTTGTTCAAATAAATTACCAACAATCACCTTAAATTTGGCATCTTTATATAAGGAAGAAAGTGCTTCTTGCGACATGGTAATTCCTTCGTTGTTGCCAATCGTGACCGCATCAAAACCCGCCTCGTTCAATAAACGGATATTCCCTTGCCCATTTGTCCCTTCCGTAAAAGGGTGTGAGCGATCGACGTAATCCCCGATATCGACTACATAACAAGCCTCTCCATTGGTCAAATGCTCCCGCTTTTTATCGCATAAAAAGCGGCTCATTTGCGGCCAGTTTTCAAAGTGACTATGTACATCATTTGTATGATAAAAGTGAATCGTTTCCATTTTACTTATCGTAACTCACCCCCAAATTCCGTCGATAATCGAACGGATCCCTAAGATTAACAAAATGATTCGCAAAGCCAATACGAGTGTTTCTGACTTCATTTTTTGATTTAACATGGCTCCAATTTTTGCTCCGATATAAGCTGCTGGAACGACCGGAATGACGTACAGCCATGGCACGTTCCCCAGCGATATATGAGTGACCGAGTTCACAATCGCCGACAAGAATACCATGAACATCGATGTCCCTACGGCAACGTGTGGAGGGAATAAGAATAGCAGAATCATTGCCGGCACCATAATGGAGCCTCCCCCAATGCCGAATAATCCTGATGCAAAACCAACACCGAATGTGAGAAGTAAAGCAAACCACACGGGATAGCCAAACACAAACGTCTCTCCAGAACGGTCCGTGAATGTTCTTTTTTTACCATGATCGACAAACCATCTAACCGGTTTTAAATATTTTCGGACTAATAACAATGTCGATAAAATAATCAGTAGTATTCCGAAGTACAAATTAAATGACGGTAAATCGAGCCCTTTATTCACAAATGCTCCAAGGAGCGTCCCTGGAATACTGCCTGCAAAAAAGATCAAACCACTTCTGTAATCGATGGTTTTTGCTTTCATATAGGAAAGCGTAGAAGCAAGTCCTATTGCAATCATCATAATCACGGAAAGACCAACGACTGTTTGCGGGGTAATCCCATCAATCAGCCCTAAAGTGATACCAATAAAAAGGGTGACTGGCACGAGAATCACGCCACCACCTAGGCCAACAAGCGCCCCTATAATTCCTGATGCAAGACCAATAATGGCCAAAATAAGATATTCCATTAAAATTCTCCCTCAAAAAAGTTGAGCTGTTTCGGCGTCAGACTTTCGTAGTTGATGTTAAGCATTTTTTGAAATTGCTGCGCATTTTGTGCTGCATGTCCGCCGGAGTTATTATTAAAAATAACGAATACTTCCTTTGTTTCAGCTTGTAATTTTTCTACAGCTAGCTGTATTTCTTTCAATTCAGCCTCATTGTAATGATATAAGTACCTCACCTTCCGCCACGCCTGATCATCGCCGGTTGTATTGCGCCATCCTTGGGTATTACGACCGTGTAGGCGAACGAGCACTTTATCTGGCCGAGTCGCGTCCGCTACAAGCGGTATACTCCCTTCACCAGCCTGCGGTTCATCACAAACGGAATGGATAGCATTCAAACTGCGCAAAAACAGTAGTGTCTTTTTCTTAAATTCAAGTGAATACCATGACTGATGTCTAAATTCTATGGCGATATCGAAGCCACCCAATTTATCGCAAATGAACCGAATTTCATCGACATTGTCCTTCGTACAATCAAACCAAGGCGGAAATTGAACAAGGATCATCGCTAGCTTCCCCGCCTCTTGTAACGGTGTAACCGACAATCGAAATAAGTTGTACATCTCATCGACCGATTCATATGGCAGTGGTTCGCGATTATGCCCAGTCATCCCTTGATAAGCTTTGACAACAAAACGGAAATTATCCGGTGTTTCGGCCATCCATTTCCTAATATTGCGTTCCGGTTGGATTGCATAGAAGGTAGCATCTAGTTCGACAATTGGAAAGTGAGCACTGTAGTCGAGTAACTTTTCCTTTGCTGTTGAAGACGGATCGTAAACAGCCGGATGGTCCCCCCAGCCTGTCAATCCAATCTGAATCATCCCGCTCACCCCCTTTCAAATGCTTCGTTATTAGTATTTTAACATATGCCGATGACATTTTTACGTTAATGCCGACTGAATGCTGTGAATGTAGTGAACTCGGACGCTCTTGGAAACTAGGCTACCTTTTCATAATCTTCACTACCCAACTTTCACTGAACGACAAAAAACCGGTCACTAGGACCGGTTTTCCATGTAATAGATTATCCGATAGAACCTTCCATCTCAAACTTGATGAGACGGTTCATTTCTACAGCATATTCCATTGGCAATTCTTTTGTAAATGGTTCGATGAAGCCCATAACGATCATTTCAGTTGCTTCTAGCTCAGGAATTCCGCGGCTCATCAAGTAGAAGAGCTGCTCCTCCGAAACTTTCGATACTTTCGCTTCGTGCTCAAGTGACACATTATCATTGAGGATTTCGTTATATGGAATCGTATCTGATGTTGATTTATCATCCATAATTAACGTATCACACTCGATATTCGCACGTGCACCGTCCGCTTTACGACCAAAGTGAACGATACCGCGATATGTTACTTTCCCGCCGTGTTGTGAAATCGATTTAGAAACGATTGTTGAAGAAGTGTTTGGTGCAAGGTGATGCATTTTCGCGCCTGCATCTTGGTGTTGCCCTTTACCAGCAAGTGCAATCGATAATGTCATACCACGTGCACCTTCACCTTTAAGGATGACTGCTGGGTATTTCATCGTCAATTTCGAACCGATGTTTCCATCAATCCATTCCATTGTTGCGTTTGCATCACAAACTGCACGTTTCGTTACAAGGTTGTAAACGTTGTTTGCCCAGTTTTGGATTGTCGTATAACGGCAATACGCATCCTTTTTGATGATGATTTCAACAACCGCACTATGAAGTGAGTTTGTTGTGTAAACAGGTGCTGTACATCCTTCGACGTAGTGCACGCTTGCGCCTTCATCAACAATGATAAGTGTACGCTCGAACTGCCCCATGTTTTCCGAATTAATCCGGAAATATGCTTGAAGTGGCGTATCTACTTTAATACCTGGTGGTACGTAGATGAATGATCCACCCGACCAAACAGCTGAGTTCAAAGCAGCAAACTTATTATCAGAGTTCGGAATGATTGTTCCCCAATGTTTCTTGAACAATTCTTCGTTTTCTCTAAGCGCTGAATCTGTATCTTTGAAGACAATACCTAGATCTTCAAGGTCTTGCTTCATGTTGTGGTAAACAACTTCTGATTCGTATTGTGCTGAAACACCTGCAAGGTATTTCTGTTCCGCTTCAGGAATTCCCAGTTTATCAAACGTACGCTTGATCTCTTCCGGTACTTCATCCCATGAACGTTCAGTTCCTTCAGATGGTTTAACATAGTAAGTAATCTCATCAAATTTAAGTGAGTTAAGATCTCCACCCCATTGAGGCATTGGCATTTTGTAGAACAATTCCAATGACTTTAGGCGGTAATCCAACATCCACTGCGGCTCGTTCTTCATGCTTGAAATTTGTTCCACGATTTCACGTGTCAAACCACGTTCCGAACGGAAAACTGATACGTCTTTATCCGCAAAACCATATTTGTAATCGCCGATATCCGGCATCTTTTTAGCCATTATAATTCCTCCGTTCCTTTAATCTGTTGAATCGGTATCATTTCCGACTCCCTTTTCCATCGCTTTCCACGCAAGTGTCGCACACTTGATGCGTGCAGGGAATTTCGCCACACCCGCAAGTGCCTCGATATCCCCCAAGTCGATGGAATCATCGATATCTTTCCCCAACATCATGTCAGAGAAAACATGTGCCAAATTCACAGCTTCGTCCGCTTTCTTCCCTTTCACAATCTGCGTCATCATGGAAGCAGATGCCATGGAAATCGAGCAGCCTTCGCCTTCGAATTTCGCATTTTGGACGATGCCATCTTCCACTTGAAGTGTAAGATGAATGACGTCGCCGCATGTTGGGTTATTCATATCAATCGTAATATTATTATCCTCAAGAACGCCTTTGTTCCTTGGATTTTTGTAATGATCCATAATGACCGAGCGGTATAGCTGGTCTAGATTATTAGTAGACATCGTTGAAATACTCCTTTGCGATACGAAGTCCTTCCACGAGGCGATCCACGTCAGCTTCCGTATTATAAATATAGAAGCTAGCGCGTGCCGTAGCGGATACATCCAACCACTTCATAAGCGGCTGTGCGCAATGGTGTCCCGCTCGAACAGCAATGCCGTTCATATCGAGTACCGTTGCAACATCATGCGGGTGAACGTCATTCAAATTAAATGTCACCAACCCCGCACGTTTTTTCGGATCAAGCGGACCATAAATCGTTAGCCCGTCGATTTCCGACATGCGCTCCATAGCGTAGCCAGCTAGTTCATGTTCATGACGTTCAATCTGATCCAGTCCAATTTCCTCTAAGAAATCGATGGCAGCACCCAAGCCAATTGCTCCTGCAATGATTGGTGTACCTCCTTCAAACTTCCAAGGGAGCTCTTTCCATGTAGATTCATAAAGACCGACAAAGTCGATCATTTCGCCACCAAACTCAACAGGCTCCATATTGTTCAGTAACGCCTTTTTCCCGTACAAGACGCCGATACCCGTAGGCCCGCACATCTTATGTCCTGAGAAAGCAAAGAAGTCACAGTCAAGCTGTTGAACGTCTATTTTTAAATGCGGTGCAGCTTGCGCGCCGTCAACGACCATGACAGCACCATGCGCATGCGCAATTTCAGTAATTTCTTTAATCGGATTCATCGTACCGAGTACGTTGGAAACATACATAATGGAAACGATTTTTGTCCGGTCCGTGATGACTTCGCGAACTTTATCGAGTGATAGTGTGCCATCTTCCTCGAGGTCGACGTATTTCAACACTGCCCCTTTTTCTTTCGCAAGCTGCTGCCACGGAATGATATTCGAATGATGCTCCATGTAAGTAATGACGATTTCATCACCTTCACCGACATTCGCCCGTCCGTAACTTTGTGCAACTGTGTTTAGTGCAGTTGTCGTCCCACGCATGAAAATAACTTCTTCCGTCGATTTCGCGTTAATGAACTTGCGCACCTTTTCGCGTGCGCCTTCATAGCCTTCTGTCGCCCGGTTACCGAGTGTATGCACACCACGGTGGACATTCGAGTTATCAAGACCATAATAGTTGCTTAGCGCTTCTATTACTTGCCGCGGCTTCTGGGAAGTCGCAGCACTATCTAGATAAACGAGCGGATGCCCGTTTATCTCCTGGTCCAGTATCGGAAAATGATTGCGGATCTCTTTACTGAGCATTAGCGCACTTTCCTTTCGATAACCTCCGTCAATTGTTTCTTCACGCCTTCAATCGGCAATTTGCTGACAACTGGCGCAAGGAAACCATGAATGACAAGACGTTCTGCTTCTTGTTTTGAAATTCCCCGACTCATTAGGTAATACAATTGCAATGGATCTACACGACCGACAGATGCAGCGTGTCCTGCTGTTACATCGTCCTCATCAATAAGAAGAATCGGATTCGCATCTCCGCGTGCCTTCTCACTTAGCATAAGAACACGTGATTCTTGAACAGCATTCGAACGTGTTGCACCTTTAGCAATTCTTCCGATTCCGTTAAAAATCGACGATGCCGCCTCTTTCATAACGCCATGCTTAAGGATGAAACCATCTGTATCAAGTCCAAAGTGAACGATTTCAGACGTGAAGTTCTGACGTTGATTACCACGTCCAACAACAACTGTCTTCAAATCACAAGAAGAACCGTTCCCTACAAGATGCGTAATGTTTTCAGAAATTGTATCACTGTCATTCATTAGACCGAGTGCCCATTCAATGCGGCTATCGCGTCCAGTAACTCCACGACGGTTCACATATGTCGTGAATCCTGCTGCCAATACATCAACAGCACCATAAGTGATTTTTGCATTGTCGCCTGTGAATACTTCAGAAACGATATTCGCCAAACCTTTTGCCTCTTCTACAGTCGACAAATAGTTTTCGACATACGTCACCGAACTATTTGCCTCTGCTACCACAAGAACGTGGTTGAAGAGAGAAGCTTGTGCATCATCATGCAAGAACAACACTTGAAGTGGTTCTGCTACGACAACATTTTTCGGAACATAAACGAACACGCCGCCATTCATTAGTGCTGCATGAAGTGCAGTCAGCTTATGCTCGTCGACTTTAACGCCATCTGTCATGAAATATTTCTTCACAAGCTCGCTATGTTCACGTGATGCTGTGAAAATATCCGTCATAATAACGCCTTGTTCTTTCAATTCGCTTGATAATGAAAGATACGCAGGCGTGTTATTATGCTGCACATATATGTTTTTTTGTTGCTCTTTATCTATTAAAGCAAGTGCTTCTTCAGGAAGCTCGTCCAATGAAGCATAAACAGCAGACTCTACCGTATGGACTGGGAATTCCGTGAAATTCCACTTATCGATTTTCGTTTTATCTGGTTTTGGCATTGCAAGCTGTTCCACTTTCGCTAATGCATCTGCACGGAAATCCGCCATCCAATCGGCTTCATTCATCTGAGCTGAATAGGAGCGGACGTCCTGTTCGGTCAATGCCACTTTAGTTTCAACCGTCATTTTGAATCGTCCCCCTTTCTTAAACTTCCTGCCCGACTGTCTCGTCTTCGATACCAAGTTCTTCTTTTATCCAGTCATAACCTTGTTCTTCAAGTTTATGTGCTAGTTCAGCACCACCGGATTTAACAACTTTACCTTGCATCATCACGTGAACATGGTCTGGCGTAATATAGTCAAGGAGACGTTGGTAGTGTGTGATAATAAGGCAACCGAATTCTTCGCCGCGCATTTCGTTGATGCCTTTTGAAACAACTTTCAATGCATCGATGTCAAGACCTGAGTCAATTTCATCAAGGATGGCAAATGTTGGTTTCAACATCAACAACTGAAGGATTTCATTACGTTTTTTCTCTCCACCCGAGAATCCTTCGTTCAGGTAGCGTGTTGCCATATCTTCGTTCATTTCAAGGAAGTCCATTTTGCTATCCAATTCACGGATAAATTTCATCAACGAAATTTCGTCGCCTTCTTCACGTTTTGCATTAATGCCAGAACGAAGGAAGTCAGCATTTGTTACGCCTGTAATTTCACTTGGATATTGCATACCTAGGAAGATTCCAGCACGAGCACGCTCGTCCACTTCCATTTCTAGCACGTCTTCACCATCAAGTGTTACCGTACCTGCTGTTACCTCATATTTGGGATGTCCCATAATCGCTGATGCGAGAGTTGATTTTCCTGTACCGTTTGGACCCATAACTGCGTGGATCTCGTTTGTATTGATCGTCAAATCGACGCCTTTCAATATTTCCTTACCTTCAATCTCAACGTGAAGGCCTTTAATTTCCAAAGTAGCCATTCCAATACCTCCAATATATTAAAGATGAACGGAAAACCATTCTCTATTTAGTATCATTCTAATCTTACCCCATAAAGCAATGCCTTGCAAATCATTGAGAACGACGGGCTTCAGACCTAAATGCCATGAATTCAAGACTTGCAAGCAAACAATCAGCCTATCTATCTTCGTTTTCATTTATCCCTGCCTTATTGAGAATACTAATCAATTAAAAAGCCGATACACAATGTATCGACTTTCGAATCTTTCAATATAAAATTAGTTCTTTGAAGGAACTTTATCTTCTTTTTTCGTAAACTTATCCACAATGATAGCAAGCGCGCCGTCACCCGTAACATTCGTTGCAGTTCCGAAACTATCTTGCGCCATGTATAGGGCAATCATCAGAGCGACCATGGATTCATCAAAACCAAGCATTGTACCCAGGAGACCAACCGCAGCCATAACCGCGCCACCTGGAACGCCTGGTGCTGCAATCATCGTTACACCAAGCATAAAGATAAATGGCAAGTAAGCGCCAAATGAAATCGGCATCCCATTCATTAACATTACACCGATTGAACACGATACAAGTGTAATGGTACTTCCCGACAAGTGAATCGTTGCGAAAAGTGGAACCGTGAAATTGGCCACTTTCTCTGATGCACCTGCCTGACGTGCCTGTCTTAATGTCACCGGAATCGTTGCCGCAGAAGACTGCGTACCAACTGCCGTGAAATAAGCCGGCGCCATTGTTTTCATAAGACCGAACGGATTGCGTTTTGACAACGAGCCCGCAACCGTATATTGAAGCGTTAGCATAATTAGATGTAGGGCAATAATCATCACGAACACCACCGCAAATACGGAAAGGACTTTTGATACTTGACCCGTATAAGTCATGTTCAAAAATATACCAAAAATATGAAATGGCAATAACGGAATAATAACATATGAAATTACTTTTTCAATTAACACATGAAATTCGTTGAATACAGCAAGCATTGATTTACTACCGATAGATGCCATCCCAATTCCAAGTACGAATGCGATAAGCAGCGCAGACATCACGCCCATAACCGGTGTCATTTCAAGCTCAAAAAATGAAGTAGCTGCTTCTCTAGTTGCTTCTCCAATACCCCCACTACCAACCTTGTCAATCAAACCAGGCAATAGAGTTGTTGCCGCAAAGAAAGCAATAATACCCGCTACGATTGTTGAAATATAAGCAAATGCCGTTGCTAGCCCAAGGAGTCTACCAGACCCTTTTCCAAGTTCAGCAATCCCAGGTGCGATAAATGCAATAATGATCAATGGTACGATAAAATTAAGAAATCCACCAAAAAGCATATTAAATGTAGCTGCTAGACTAACAAACCCCTCTGCAAAGCCTTCCCCGAATTTTGGAACAAGTAATCCAAGTGCGACTGCAAGTGCAATGGCAATGATGATACGCCATATAAGACCAAGTTTGAACTTCATCCCCGTGTCCTCCTCAAATAAACGTTTGTATTTATTTATTAACAATACCATAATCTTTTCACTATTGTAACCTCTTTTTTTAATTAATTATTTCCATTTATTTTGCCACTCCTTTCATCTATATAATTTGAAATAAAGACCCGCTTCAAATCCCCTCCACAAAAAGGGAACGCTTACAATTAAACCGCGATGAGACGAATTGAACAAATTTATGCACCCCTTGCGAAAGTTATATAAGCAAACACCAAAAGAGATTACTAATCTAGTCCCAAGCTTTTTCGCTCACTTTATTTCCACAAAAAAAACACCGCCGATTTGTTTTTACAAATCAGCGGTGTTGCCAAATTTATTATTTTACGGGAACAATTTCGCCGTTCCACGTTTCTAAGATGAAGTCTTGAATCTCTTGTGATTTCAATACTTCAACCAATGCTTTAATTTCAGGGTTGTTTTCATCGCCTTCTCGTACAGCGATAATATTTACATACGGTGATTCCGAATCCTCCATCGCGATTGAATCTTTAAGTGGATTTAAACCTGCATCTATTGCGAAGTTCGTGTTAATAAGAACCGCATCGCCCTCACCTTGATTGAAAAACTGTGGCAAAATAGCTGGATCGTTTTTCGCATCAAATTTGAGTTTTTTTGGATTTTCAGCGATATCTTTTACTTCAGCTTTGGCTTTGTCGATGCCATCGGCTAGTTTAATAAGTCCTTTTGCTTCAAGCAATGATAACGCGCGCCCGTGATCAGCAACAGAGTTACTCATTAGAATGGTTGCTCCTTCTGGTAGTTCCTCAAGAGATGCATATTCTTTTGAGTAGATACCAATTGGCTCAATATGGATGCCAGCTGCATTGACAAATTTATAGCCGTGATCTGCCATTTGCCCTTCTAGATAAGGAATGTGTTGGAAATAGTTTGCGTCAATTTCACCTGATTCAAGATCCTGGTTCGGGAAAATATAGTCTTGGTATTTTTCGATAACTAGATCCACGCCTTTTTCTTTCAACAAAGGCTTCGCCTCTTCAAGAATGATGGCATGCGGCGTATTAGAAGCGCCAATCTTAAGTTCCGTTAATTCCTCTTTTTCTCCATTGCCACTTTGGTTACTTTTCCCGCCGTCGTCTTTTGTACCACACGCAGCAAGTGCAAGCACAAGTACTGCCAATAAAATCCCTGTTAATAGTTTTTTCATTTTACTATCTCCCCTTTTCTATGTTGTTTATAATTGCGACTTCGTATGTTTAGCGCTTATCTGATTTCTTCACTGCGAAATCTCCAATGATCTGGAGAACGAACACAATTATTAAAATAATAATCGTCGAGACGAACGTGACATCCCCCCGACTTCGTTGGAACCCTTCCATATAAGCAAGCGTTCCAAGACCACCCGCACCAATAAAACCTGCCATTGCTGTGTACCCAACAAGCGCAATAGCCGTCACTGTTATTCCAGAAAGAAGGGCTGGCTTTGACTCAGGAAGAAGAACTTTGAAAATAATCGTCTTCGTTTTTGCCCCCATCGATTTTGCCGCCTCAATAACACCTTTATCAATTTCTTGGAATGCTATTAATACCATTCTTGCGTAAAATGGAGCCGCCCCGATAATAAGTGCCGGCAATGCTGCTTCCGGTCCACGAATGGTTCCAATCAAGAGTTTGGTAACCGGGATTAACAAAATAATTAATATAATGAAAGGGATGGACCTGAATATATTAACAAAAGCTCCTGTAAGGGTATACGTTAGCTTGTTTGCCCATAATTGACGCGGGCTTGAAAGAAACAATACTATACCTAGAGCAAGCCCAATCACAAATGTGAAAATGGTCGAAAGCGCCGTCATATAAAGTGTTTCTAAGGTTGCTTCCCACATCACTTCCCAATCAACATTCGGAAAAAGGTTCTCAATCATTTCCAAGCACCTCCGTCTGAACATCTTGCGCATGTAAGTATTGAATCGCTTCTTCGATTTCACGTTCATCCCCGACAAGTTGGAGAATGAGCGTACCGTAGGCGCCTCCACGAGTATGTGAAATATTCCCTTGCACAATATTCACATCGACATCAAATTTCCGAATCAGACTGGCCAATACTGGTTGCTCCGTCCGCTCGCCAACAAAGACAAGTTTGATTAGCGTACCGGAAGACAGTTCTTGCTTAATATGTGCGACCGCCTGTTTGACTTCTGTAGATTCAGTTACTTGCGATACAAATCGTTTGGTAATCGGTTCTTGTGGCGATTGGAAGACATCAAGGACATTGCCGATTTCGACGACTTTCCCCGCCTCCATGACCGCCACGCGATGACAAATCTTCCGAATGACATGCATTTCATGTGTAATCAGGACAATCGTTAAGCCAAGCCTTTCATTGATACCCGTGAGAAGTTCAAGTATCGCATCTGTTGTTTCAGGATCAAGGGCAGATGTCGCTTCGTCACAAAGTAACACTTCAGGGTCATTCGCAAGTGCCCGGGCAATCCCGACGCGTTGCTTCTGCCCACCTGATAACTCTGAAGGATAGGCATTTTCCCGACCCGACAAACCGACTAAGTCAATTAGTTCATTGACTTTCCGCTCACGTTCCGCCTTGCGCACGCCCGCAATTTCGAGTGGGAAGGCAATATTGTCCCTCACAGTCCGTGACCAAAGGAGGTTGAAATGTTGAAAAATCATACTTACTTTTTGTCGCGCGGCCCGCAACTCCTTCCCTTTAATAGAAGAAATTTCTCGGCCACCTATTGTCACATTCCCTGATGTAGGCGTTTCTAACCCGTTCAGCAGGCGAATCAACGTACTTTTTCCCGCTCCACTATAACCGATGATTCCAAATATTTCACCCTCGGCTATATCCAGTGAAACATTCTCGACTGCAGATATACTAACTGGTCCTGCACCAAACCGTTTATGAACATCCGTTAAACGAATCATCTTCTTCACCTCACTAAGTTGTTTATACATTATTTTTTCAATATAAAAAGCCTTCCTGCAGACTGGCAGAAAGGCTTGACGTTATCAATAAATAAACGTTCGTCCAATCTCTCATCTGTCAAAGCAATTGCTTTGTGTGATTTGGCACCATTTCACTTTCGTGACGGTTGCCGGGCTTCATAGGGCACTATCCCTCCACCTCTCTTAATAAGAGCGACCTATTCAATTAAATACTAGTTCAAATGCTATCATAAGACTGCACGAGTTGTCAATCGATTTTCTCAAGAAGGTATGGAACTGACTGGAACGCATAGATTTTATGTTGCACAACCCCATCCTTCTGGATAAGCAGACAAGGGACACTTTCGATTTCGTAATCCATTGCCAAGTCTTGTACATAATTCAAATCTGCCTTGCCAATCGGCATATCCGGCTTCATTACCGAAATGACTTCCATCATTTTAGAAGCAACAGCACACGTTCCGCACATCGGTGTATATAAATAATATGCTGCAGAGGGTGACTCTTGCACAACTTGTTCCCATTGTTCACGTGACCATATCTCCATTGTTTATAGACCGTCCTTTAAAGTAAAAAATTTGGCTGCACATTAAAGTTCGCCTCAAGTAATATCGTAGCAAGCACTTTGTAGGGGGTTGTTTCAACTTCCCTGTAAACCTTTTCCGTATATAAATGAATGGCGGCAGGAAACTCCCTTTTGAATAACGTTCGAATCTTATCACCCGATTCATCTGCATCGACAAAGACATATAACTCATGTTGTTCATAGGGCGCAAGCAATTCTTCGAGTCGATAAGGGCTGACTGTTCCATTCGTACAAATAATATCAACAGGCTCGGCAAGGATTCGTGCAAGACGCTTACGATCCTGGCCCCCTTCAACAATAATCACTTTGTCATATGCCACAAGGATTCCTCCCGCTCCATTTTATGGTTCAAAAAAACGCCGGAGCGATACCAGCGTTTTTTTGGGAAAATTATTCTCCGACTGTCATTTTTTCATATGCTTCAGCGGACATCAATGCATCTACTTCAGATGCATCAGATGGTTCAACAACGATCATCCATGCATTTTCGTATGGAGATTCGTTAACGAACTCAGGGCTATCTTCAAGTCCTTCGTTCACTTCAACAACTTTACCGCTAATTGGTGCGTAAAGTTCTGATACTGTCTTAACTGATTCAACGCTTCCGAAAGGCTCGTCCGCTTTGATTTCGTCACCAACAGATGGAAGTTCAACGAAAACGATATCGCCAAGTTCAGATTGTGCGAAATGTGTAATTCCGATGCGGAAGTTACCGCCTACTTCTTGTACCCATTCATGTTCTTCAGAATAACGCAGATCTTTTGGTGTGCTCATTCCGTACCCCTCCAAAAATAGTATTTCATTCAATTCAATTTTGGCATATTTCAAGACTAATGACAAGGTCTGTCATCAGTTTGTCCATATGTTGTCGAATTCTTCTTCCTTGAAGCCAACAGTCACTTTACCTTCACCGAAAACTAGCGGCCTTTTTATTAACATGCCGTCAGATGATAGCAAGCTAATCTTCTCTTCATCCGTCATAGTAGGCAATTTGTCTTTCAAATTTAGTTCCCTATACTTCGTACCACTGACGTTGAAAAACTTCTTCAATTCCAAGCCAGATACCGCAATGATGTTACGAAGTTCCTCGGCTGTTGGAGGAGCTTCCGCAATGTTTACCTCTTGAAAATTCAAGCCTTTCGTTTCAAGCCATGCCTTTGCTTTTCTGCACGTTCCACATTTCGGATATCCGTAATATGTAAGTCCCATGTCGACACCACCTCCGTTTTTGTCATTATACCAGAAAAAACTCGAAACGGCGCCAGCTGCTACCCCAATTTGAAGTGGACAAATTGAGGTAGTAACTGGCGCCGTATCATCCGTTTGGTTAGACGATATACTTTTCGGCTTCTATTAATTTCACGGAAGCTTCCCGTTTTTTCACGATGATATTATAAGGGGTAGAGCGCGTCAATTTGCGTAGCGCGGAAATCATCATACGCTGATTGTCGCCGTCGACAGCCGCGAAAAGAGTTTCTTTAGCATCTCTTTCAATCTCTTCAAATGCTTCCTGACAGAAGATTTGTGTATAAAGGATCTTCTGTTGCTCTTTTTCCTCGCCGTTACGGGCAATCGCTTTTTCCGTGCGTAGAAGCGCTGATTCCATGGCGAAGATGTTATTAGCGATGTCTGCAATGTTCACAAGTACTTCTTGCTCCGCTTCTAGTTTCGTACCGAATCGTTGTGCGGCTAGGCCCGCTACAAGAAGACCAATTTTCTTCGCATTTTTCACAAGTACTTTCTCTTGTGCCAATGCCTCATCGCTAATTTCTTCAGGCATCATCATCAGTAGTTCTTCTTGCAATGCTTGCGCTTGCTGGAGCAAAGGCAATTCGCCTTTCATCGCTTTTTTCAAGAATGTGCCCGGTACGATGAGACGGTTGATTTCATTTGTTCCTTCAAAAATACGGTTGATACGAGAATCGCGGTATATGCGCTCAACTTCATATTCCTGCATGAAGCCATAACCGCCGTGAAGCTGAACGGCTTCATCTACGATATAATCCAGTACTTCTGAGCCAACCACTTTATTGATGGAACATTCGATTGCATATTCCGCAATTGCCGCTGCAATCGCTTTACCATCTTTTTGCTCATCAAGGCTCAACTGGCTTTGACGTTCTTCAAAATAACCAACCGTACGGTAAATCAAACTTTCTGTTGCGTATAATTTAGATGCCATTGTCGCTAACTTTTGTTTCGTTAAGTTGAATGACGAAATTGGTGTTTTAAACTGTTGACGTTGATTGGTATACGTAATCGCTAGTTCAAGTGTACGCTTCGAAGCACCAACTGCTCCTACTCCCAACTTGTAGCGGCCAATGTTTAAGATATTAAAAGCAATGACATGACCGCGGCCGATTTCACCTAATAGGTTTTCAACGGGTACTTGTGCATCTTGTAAAATAAGCGTACGAGTTGAAGATGATTTAATCCCCATCTTTTTCTCTTCCGCTCCAACAGAAACGCCAGGAAATTCTTTTTCAACGATAAATGCCGTAAATTTATCGCCATCAATTTTTGCATAGACAACAAATACATCTGCAAATCCAGCATTAGTAATCCATTGTTTTTCACCATTCAAGACATAATGTGTTCCTTCTGCGTTAAGCTTTGCCGTTGTTTTCGCACCTAGTGCATCCGAACCTGAACCTGGCTCTGTCAATGCGTATGCAAAAATCTTGTCGGCTGTGACAGAGTTTGGCAAGTACTTTTTCTTTTGATCTTCATTACCAAATAGAACGATTGGCAGTGTCCCAATACCAACATGTGCGCCGTGCGTAATAGAAAATCCCCCTGCGATAGACATTTTTTCAGCAATCAAAGCAGATGAAATTTTGTCTAAGCCTAGACCATCGTATTCTTCTGGCACATCCGCACCTAATAGACCCAGATCTCCAGCAGATTTAAGGAGTCTAACAGAATGCTCAAACTCATGATTTTCAAGATTTCCTACGACAGGCAGCACTTCGTTTTTCACGTAGTCTTCTGTTGTTTTGGCAATCATTTTCTGCTCGTCTGAAAAATCTTCCGGTGTAAATATACGATTCGCGTCAATATCCTCTGTTAGGAAAGCTCCACCTTTGATTAGTTCATTGGTTTTTAATTCAGTCATGATCGTTTCCTCCTTTTGATTGTCCAGACTCCAGCGGCCAGATGCTAGGGTCATAAATCGTTTCTGGGCAGGCCGCTTCCGCTTTAGGCCCACACGAAGTGGGTCATGCAGTCGTTGCGACAGGACGTCGCGGTGTTAGACTGCCTTCCACTTATAAAAGTTCAAAGACACCCGCTGCGCCCATTCCCCCGCCAATACACATGGTCACAACGCCAAATTGCTTGCCTTGACGTTTTAATTCACTCATCATGCGAATGGTTAAAATCGTTCCAGTAGCCCCAAGTGGATGCCCAAGCGCGATGGCGCCACCGTTGAAGTTTACTTTGTCTATATCAAGACCTAAATGACGGATCACCTGGAGGGTTTGTGAAGCAAATGCTTCATTTAATTCCCATACATCGATATCTTCTATAGAAAGGCCTGCAAGTTTAAGTGCTTTTGGAATCGCTACAATGGGTCCAATGCCCATCACTTCAGGTGGCACGCCGCCCACTGCGAATGACAGGAATTTTGCGATTGGCTTCAAACCTTGCGCCTCTGCCACTTCACGATCCATGACTAAAACAGCTCCCGCACCATCAGAGGTTTGTGACGCGTTCCCCGCCGTAACAGAACCCGTCACTGAAAATGCCGGTCGTAGTTTCGCTAACCCTTCCATGCTTGTGCCATGACGAACGCCTTCGTCCATTCCAAACGTAAATGTCTTCTCGCTATATTTACCGTTATCATCGACAGTACGCTTCACAACTTCAACAGGTACGATTTCATCGTCAAATCTTCCAGCCGCAATCGCAGCACCTGCTTTTTTATGGGACAGAACAGCAAATTCATCCTGTTCCTGGCGAGTAATGCCGTATTTGACGGCAACTTGTTCAGCCGTGTGACCCATTCCCATGTAATACTGTGGAGCTATCTCTGCCAAATGAGCATTCGGTCGAATGGTATTGCCCATCATTGGCACCATACTCATGGACTCGACGCCGCCTGCAAGTATTGCTTGCGAAGATCCGAGCATAATACGCTCCGCTGCATAGGCAATGGATTGCAGGCCCGACGAACAAAACCGATTGACCGTAATCGCAGGCGTCGTATCGGGTAGACCTGCTAGCGCGCCAATATTACGCGCTACGTTCATCCCCTGTTCTGCTTCTGGCATCGCGCAACCTATAATTAAATCGTCGATTGGCCCATCATAGCCTCCCGCACGTTTCAATGTTTCTTGAATGGCAAGCGCCCCTAAGTCATCTGGACGCACTGACACAAGTGACCCCCTGCCGGCTTTGCCAACCGGAGTCCGTGCACCGGCTACTAGTACTGCTTCACGCATTGAAATTCCTCCTCTTTATCGGAAGTTCAAAAAGTCCGGTGAAAAGTTCCTTTTTGAACGCTTATCTATACAAATCAGTTGCGCAATGGTTTCCCTTTTACGAGCATATGTTGCATACGTTGCTGTGATTTTGGTTCTGCTACCAGGCTTAGGAATGCTTCACGTTCAAGGTCCAACATATACTGCTCCTCCACAAGTGTTCCGTATGGTACTTTTCCGCCAGCCAACACAAATGCCAACTTCTTCGCGATTTTCAAATCATGTTCGCTAATAAAGCCTGACAAGAACATGCCCTCCGCCCCAAGCAGCATTGTCGCATAACCAGAGTCGCCTGTTACGGGGATTTTTTCGCGTTTCGGCGCTATATAGCCGTTTTCATATAATCCTAGTGCCACTTGTTTCGCATCGTAAATCAAGTGATCAGCATTCACACTGACACCATCTGCAAAATCGAGAAAGTTATTTTCACGTGCTTCTTCACCAGAAGTGGACACCTTCGCCATCGCAATGGTTTCGAAGACTTTATTCGCCACAAATTGATAATCGACATGAACACCCTTTGGCAATCCTTTTAGATGTTTGGCATACAGATTGACGTTCCCACCACCACCAGGAATCAAACCAACCCCCACTTCTACCAATCCGATATACGTTTCCATCGATGCTTGAATATGTGCTGCCGGCAGACATACTTCCGCCCCACCGCCGAGCGCCATACCAAACGGTGCTACTACTACTGGTTTCGTAGAATACTTGATTTTCATCAAAGCGTTTTGGAACGTCCGGATGACAAATTCGAGTTCATAGATATTATCATCTTGCGCTTCCATTAGAATCATCCCAAGGTTCGCACCCACACAGAAGTTTTTCCCTTGGTTGCTAATGACAAGCCCTTTGTAATTCTTCTCCACTTCATCCACCGCGAAGGTAATCATCTGCATGATATCGAGTCCAATGGCATTCGATTGTGAATGAAACTCTAGGAGTGCGATGCCATCTCCAAGGTCAATCAAGCTGGCGCCAGCATTCTTTTTGATGACACCGTATTTTTTCTTATATCGTTTCAAATCAATGGCTTTTTCGTTCACCAGTACAAGTTTGTAATCTTCGCCATCAAAGAAATAAAGATCTCCATCTAGCTCTTTATAGAAAGTTTCATAGCCTTTATCGAACAAACGTTGAACAAATGCAGGCACTGCTGCCCCTTGTTCTTTCATCTTTTCAATCGACTTTGCAACGCCGATGGCATCCCAAATTTCAAACGGTCCTTGCTGCCAACCGAAGCCCCATTTCATAGCATTATCGATCGCAACGATGTCATCCGCGATTTCACCATTTAGCTCTGCCGCGTACAATAATGTCGGCGCTAGAATATGCCATAGAATTTCTCCGGTTCGATCATTTGCGTATACGAGTGTTTTCACTTTATTGGCAAGGCCTTTCTGTTGCTTAGCAAGTTCAATGGAAGGCGTCTTCAATTTTTTCGCTGGTCCGTATTCAAACGTCTCTGTATCTAGTTCTAGAATGTCTTTCCCTTGTTTCAAATAAAATCCTTGCTTTGCCTTTGCACCAATCCAGCCATTGTCGATCATCTTCGTCATAAACGACGGTAGCTCGAATACTTTCTGTTCTTCGCCTTCCGTTTTGTCGTACATATTTTTCGTTACATGCATGAATGTGTCTAGTCCGACGACATCTAACGTACGAAACGTGGCTGATTTCGGACGGCCAATCAGTGTGCCTGTCACGGAGTCAACTTCCCCGATGGAATACCCACGTTTCTCCATTTCACGTAGCGTGATCAGCAGTCCATATGTACCAATCCGATTCGCAATGAAGTTCGGGGTATCTTTTGCAATGACAACGCCTTTCCCTAAACGATCTTCGCCGAATCTCGTCATGAATTCGACTACCTCAGGAGCCGTCGTGCTTGCTGGAATCACTTCCAATAGTTTCAAATAGCGCGGTGGGTTAAAAAAGTGCGTGCCCAGGAAGTGTTTTCGAAAATCTTCCGAACGCCCTTCAGCCATTGCTTCAATGCTAATCCCTGAAGTGTTCGAACTAATAATCGTACCGGGCTTACGAACACCGTCAACTTTTTCATATAATGCTTTTTTTATGTCAAGTCGTTCGACGATGACTTCGATAATCCAATCAACGTCCTTCAACTTTTCTAAGTCATCTTCCAAATTCCCTGTTTCAATAAGAGCCAGGTTGCTCTTTGTTGTAAGTGGTGCCGGCTTTTGTTTGAGGAGTTTTTGTACAGCGCCTGCCGAAATCTTATTGCGTACTTGAGGATGTTCCAGTGAAAGTCCTTGCGCTTTTTCTTGTTCCGTTAACGTGCTGGGAATAATATCCAATAGCAGAACCGGAATGCCGATATTTGCAAGATGGGCTGCAATACCCGATCCCATGACGCCCGAACCTAAAACGGCTGCTTTTTTAATTTGATAAGTCACGTAAGTATCCTCCTTCTATCCATTTGAATGAATAGCCATTCATTTTGTAGGCAAAAAAAAAATAGAAAGCAATTCTATATCTCTCAGTGTAGAACATAAATCTAGTTTTCGCAATATTTAAATTGCGAATAATCCTACTAATAGAGTCCAGAGCATTTCACTACCGACATAACGGCAATCATTGTACACTTATTATATGAAGGAGGGAATATTAAGATGAAACCAATTACAACAACTGAACAATTCAACCAAATTATTGCTAGCGATTCCAAAGCACTTATCAAATTCCAGGCAGGATGGTGCCCTGACTGCACACGAATGGATATGTTCATCGATCCTATCATCGAAAAATACGATATGTACACATGGTATGACATTGACCGTGACGTGCTACCAGAAATCGCTGAAAAGTATGATGTTATGGGGATTCCAAGCTTACTGATTTTCCAAGACGGACAAAAGCAAGCTCATTTGCACAGCGCAAATGCAAAATCACCTGAGCAAGTCACTGACTTTCTTGAGAGTGTAGAGAAATAAGTTCAACTCCTTAACGGATAGACTTCGGTCTATTCGTTTTTATTTATGGTTCTTTTTTCCAAATTATTATATACTTGAGAAAAATAGTGGTGAGGTGTAAGCATGGTCCTCGAAAAAGAAATTCAACAATTAAAATCCAAAATTGCGCACTATGAACTTATCATTCACGAACTATCCGCCCCAATTATTACTTCCCTCATCGAAGATGCAATCCTTGTGCCGATTACCGGCACCATAAGTCCCAGTCGCCTTGAATCGATTCGCACTCGGGTTCTCGACTATTTCGCAGAGCATCAGGATATGAATTGTGCTGTTGTTGATTTTACAGGCGTAGAAACAAATGACCTTTCCCAACTTAGCTGTAACGTCTTTGCGTCTGAAATCGGTCAACTGAACGCCACCTTGAAATGGATGGGTATCCGCCCTATCTTCGTTGGTTTTCATCCACAGCTCGCTCGGCAAATCGTACAAGCAAACATCCATGTTGAAATTGAAACCTATAGTAACTTAAAAACAGCACTGCCCCTTCTTGTGAACTCTAACGAAAACGACGGTGAACAATGTGAAAAAAGTATTGAATGTAACCGGAAAGTCACAATACGCTGAAGATATCAAGGCATCTTTCCGTCCTTCCGCATGTGGCCCCGTCACTGCCAGTATCATGATGGAACAATTCCCCCCGGCGGCATGCCCCTTCGATGCCAACGAATTATATACACGACTGGGTAGCACAAAAATTGGACTTGCCAAAGGCCAATTCATATACAATATGCGGAAACTACTAGGAGCCCAATGGACCGTTGGCGAATGTGATAGTGAAGAGCTAATGCGGCAAATTGATAACGGCCGAATCGTTGCTGCAAAGTTTGATAAATGGTTTAATTTCCGTTGGCGTGGTACTTATGAATTTGATTACCACTGGGTGCCTGTGATTGGCTATGAAGAAAAAGAAGATGATATTGAGCTTATCATTCATGATAATGGAACAAGAAACCGACCGAGCCAAGTGCGGCATGTGTCATATAAGCGCAATAAACCTGTGTTATCGTTTGTGAAGATTGAACCGAAAAGTTAAATGCAAAAACTCTCTTTACGAATATATTCCGTAAAGAGAGTTTTTATTATTTATTCAAAAGCGAATCTGCATGTCTTACAATCATCGAGTATCCTTTTTGCTCCATCGATTTCCGTACATCCTCATCGAACATCGGAATTGTAAACTCTTCTACCGAATCATCCATCTCCAACTCACAATGGATTTCCGCTAGCTTTCTCGATAGAAGAAGCATTTCCATATCTTCCTCAATTTTCTTACGCATCGCAGGAGTTAATTCATGTAGGGACTCAATAACACCTTCCACCGAGCCATATTCCTTTATTAATTTCAATGCTGTTTTTGGTCCAATTCCTTTTACACCTGGATAACCATCACTTGTATCGCCTGTAAAGGCTTTTACATCGATAAACTGTTTTGGTGATATGTCGTATTCTTCTACAAAGCGTTCATATGTATAGATATCATACACGTTGTATCCTTTTTTCATAAATGCAATGCGGACACCAGGTCTAAGCAGTTGCAGCAGGTCTTTATCCCCCGTAACGATGGTAATATCCGCTTTGCCATCCCATGTCGCGACCATCGATCCGATCAAATCATCCGCTTCCATACCTTGAATACCATAGTTTTTCCAACCAATCAGTTCAGAAACACTTCGTGTCATATCAAACTGCGGAACCAGCTCCGGTGCAGGTTCAGGACGATTCGCTTTATATCCGTCGAATAACTCATTGCGAAATGTGTGCGAACTCATATCCCAACAAACCGCCATATGTGAAGGCTTGAATAGCGAAGTCGCTGTCATCGTATGACGCACAAACCCTTGCACTCCATTAGTCGGCGTACCTTCTGCGTTTGGGAAATAATGCCCCATTGCAGACGTTGCAAAAAAGGAACGGAATAACAGGGCCATCCCGTCGATTAATAAAATATGTGGTTTTTCTTGATGATCCATTGAATACTTCCTTTCAAATCATTTCTCCCCCTATCATAACATATAGGTTCGAATCATATTTGGAATGAAAAATGGAAGATTAATCACGTGGAAAGTGATAGGAAATGGGGGACTTCTTGCGTTGTTGGACGTTTTCGGGAAATGGTTGGACACTTATTCACTTTCACATAAAAAAGCCGAAGCATATAACTCCAGCTTCAGCTCTCCCACTCTCACCCCACCAAAAACTGGGCAATCCTCTCAATATCCGGTGTAAAAATACGATCTTCATCTATCGGCTGCACAATTTCCCTTAACTCTTCAAATTTCACCTTGGTTTTCGGCGCCATTTGATCGACTCCACGAATGTGACAGCCTGTCAGCGCACATAATGCTTCAATCGCCAGGACATGTCGAGCATTTTTGATAATCGCATGGGCGTGCCTTGCCCCAATCGTCCCCATTGAGACATGGTCTTCTTGATTACCAGATGACGGAATCGAGTCAACAGATGCCGGGTGTGCCAGGGTTTTATTTTCCGACACGAGGCTCGCTGCCGAATATTGCAAAATCATTGCACCCGATTGCAAGCCAGGTTCTGGGCTCAGGAACGGCGGCAATCCTTCATTTAACTGTGGATTCACCAATCGCTCGATGCGCCGTTCTGAGATATTTGCCAACTCCGCAACACCCAACTTCAAGAAATCCATAGCGAAGGCAATGGGTTGCCCATGGAAATTCCCACCCGATACAACCGTGTCGCCATCATCAAATATAAGGGGATTGTCGGTTGCGGCATTCAGTTCGATCTCCAATTTCTCTTTCACATACCCAAGCACTTGCCAGCTGGCACCATGCACTTGTGGAATACAACGAATGGAATACGCATCTTGCACACGTTTTTCTCCTTGAATAGTCGTCAGCGAACTACCTTCCAACCACTTAAGTATCCGTGCCGCCACGTCCACTTGTTCCGGATAACCACGCGCTTCATGGATTGCCGGATGGAAAGCATCGGTAATACCGTGTAATGCCTCCATTGTCATCGCCGCGATCCACTCACTATTAAAAGCTAGTGACTCCGCCTCCAAATAATTGACAACGCCTTGTGCCGTCATCGCCTGCGTTCCATTAATAAGCGCTAGACCTTCTTTCGCTTCCAACACAATCGGAGTTAGGCCATGTTCTTTCCAAATAACCTCCGCCGGAACTTGTTTTCCTTCTTTCCAGACGAACCCTTCTCCAAGCAAAACGAGCGCTAGATGCGACAATGGCGCAAGATCGCCCGATGCACCAAGTGACCCTTGTTGTGGGATGACCGGATGAATACGATTGTTTACCATATAAGCAAACCGTTCTAACACTTCTACCCGAATACCCGAGAACCCCTTCAGTAGCGCATTCAAACGAAGC
Source organism: Sporosarcina sp. NPDC096371 (assembly GCF_044762865.1). NCBI lineage: Bacteria > Bacillati > Bacillota > Bacilli > Caryophanales > Caryophanaceae > Sporosarcina > Sporosarcina sp. NPDC096371. The sequence continues at coordinate 282,195 of NZ_JBIWFE010000005.1, read as the reverse complement.
ACAACCATTGCCCGTGAAACCATTTCTGGAAACGGCTCCCCAACACCACAAGCATGCGAGCGTATCAAGTGCAATTGCAAAGCCTTCGTATCCTTCTCATCAATTTTCACATCACTAAACTTACCAAACCCCGTATTTATCCCGTACACGGTCCGCTCTTCCCGGACAATCTTCTCCACCGCCGCACGACTTTTACGCACGCGCACCAACGCTTCTTCGTCCAATGAAACCCCGGACCCTCTATATAAAATAGCTTTCATCTCATCAAGCCGAAGAGATGAACCCGTTAATGTAATCATGACAACCATCCTTTACCCCTTAATCACCCAACAACTTTTACACCTTTTTTCCACACTGTTTTGACATGATTGACACCAAATAGATATTGAAGCTCCTGGTAATTCGCAACATCCCACAACACGATATCCCCTTGTTTCCCCGGCTCAATCGATCCCACTTTGTCTTCCATCTGAATGGCACATGCCGCATTATACGTCGCGGCAGTCAATGCTTCAGATGGTGTTAGGCGCATCGAAATACAGGCAAGATTCATAACCAATGGCATCGATGTTGTAGGGGATGACCCAGGATTACAATCCGTTGAAATCGCAACTGGTACGCCCGCATCAATCATTTTCCGACCTTCCGCAGCCTGCTCTCTGAGGAAAAGTGCAGTCGCTGGCAATAAACAAGCAATCGTCCCCGCACTAGCCATCGCCGCAATGCCTTCTTCAGAGGCCTTTAATAAATGCTCTGCCGAAATGGCCCCAACTTTGGCCGCCAGTTCCGCCCCGCCGTACGGTTCGATTTCATCTGCATGGATTTTAGGAATCAGTCCATACTTTTTCCCCGCTTCCAAGATATGTTCCGACTGCTCGGGTGTAAACACACCCACTTCGCAGAACACATCATTGAAGACCGCAAGTTTCTCATTGGCAACGGCTGGTAGCATTTCATTCACAACGAGATCGATATAGGCATCCTCTTGCCCTTTATATTCAGTTGGGACAGCGTGTGCACCCATAAATGTGGGAACTAGGTCAATCGGATGTTCTTCCTGCAATCGCTTCATGACACGGAGCTGCTTCAATTCCGTTTCGAGATTAAGCCCGTAGCCACTTTTCCCTTCAATCGTCGTCACACCATGTTGTAAAAAGGAATCCAGTCGGCGTTTCGCTTGCTCCACCAACTCGTCTTCCTTTGCCTCTCGTGTCATCGTTGTCGTTGCATGAATGCCTCCACCTGCATTCATGATTTCCATATACGTTGCACCCTGTAGCCGCTTTTCAAATTCGCGTTCGCGACTGCCGCCGTAAGCAACATGCGTATGCGGATCAACAAGTCCCGGCGTAACAAGATGGCCTGTCGCATCCATAATGTCAGCTTCATGCGCACGTTCTTTGAACTGTTCTTCAAGTTGCCGTGTCGTGCCTACTGCTTGGATGACGCCATCCTCAATCCAGACACTACCATCTCTGATAATTGAAATATTGTTCATGGCATCTTTTATGCGTGGCCCCTTGCCGACCTGCGCCAACGTTGCAAGTTGAGATGCATGTTTAATCCAAACGATATGGGTCATTGTGGACTCACCTCTTTTGCCATCATCGGGATATTGACTCCCTTTTCCCGAGCTGTTTTCTCTGCTAGTTCATAGCCTGCATCGACATGTCGAACGATGCCCATTCCAGGATCCGTCGTCAATACACGTTCGATTCGTGCTTCCGCTTCTTTCGTGCCATCCGCAACGATCACCATCCCCGCGTGAATCGAGTAGCCCATGCCAACGCCGCCGCCATGATGCACCGAAACCCACGTCGCACCGCCGACTGCATTGATCATCGCATTCAAAATCGGCCAATCCGCTACGGCATCCGAACCATCTTTCATCGCTTCTGTTTCTCGGTTTGGGGATGCTACCGATCCAGAATCGAGGTGATCTCGCCCAATCACGATTGGCGCTTTCAGCTCGCCCGAAGCGACCATATCATTAATGATTTTTCCGAATCGTGCACGTTCCCCGTACCCAAGCCAGCAAATACGTGACGGCAGTCCTTGGAATTGGATTTTATCTTGCGCCATCCGAATCCAATTGCATAAATGCGTATTGTCACTAAACTCTCGTAAAATCACTTCATCTGTTTTATAAATATCTTCCGGATCCCCTGAAAGTGCGACCCAGCGAAACGGACCTTTTCCTTCACAAAATTGCGGACGAATATACGCCGGTACAAATCCAGGGAAATCGAATGCACGTGAGACACCTTCGTCTTTCGCCACTTGTCGGATATTGTTACCGTAATCAAACGTTATCGCGCCCTTATCCATCATGTCAATCATCGCTTCGACGTGTGTAGCCATCGACGCTTTTGACCGTTTTACATAGTCTTCGGGACTTGATGATCGTAGTACCGCCGCTTCCTCAAGCGACATACCTACTGGAATATAGCCATTCAGCGGATCGTGTGCCGATGTCTGGTCTGTTAAAACATCTGGAATAAACCCGCGGGCAATCATCGCTGGTAATACTTCAGCTGCATTGCCAAGAAGCCCAATAGACAACGCTTCACCTTTGGATTTTGCTTCTTCTGCTAAACGAATTGCTTCATCTAAAGAAGCTGTTTTCACATCGGTATAGCGGGTTTCAATGCGACGATCAATACGCGTTTCATCGACTTCGATGCCTATACAAACACCGCCCGCCATCGTAACGGCAAGTGGTTGAGCACCGCCCATTCCCCCAAGTCCAGCCGTCAATGTAATGGTCCCTTTCAATGACTCCCCAAAATGCTGCTTCGCCAGTTCGGCAAACGTTTCGTACGTCCCTTGCACAATGCCTTGCGAACCGATGTAAATCCAACTGCCCGCTGTCATTTGCCCGTACATCATTAATCCTTTTTTATCGAGCTCGTGGAAATGCTCCCAATTGGCATATGCCGGAACAAGATTCGAATTCGCAATCAATACTTTCGGTGCATCTGTATGTGACTTGAATATCGCAACCGGTTTCCCCGATTGCACAAGTAATGTTTCATCATTTTCAAGTTCTTTCAACGAGCGAACAATCGCGTCAAAAGACTCCCAATTGCGCGCCGCCTTACCAATTCCCCCATACACAACTAACTCATCTGGATGCTCCGCCACTTCTGCATCCAAGTTATTCATCAGCATACGAAGTGCCGCTTCTTGCTGCCACCCCTTCGTATTCAGCTCCGTCCCCCGGTAACGGATTACTCGTTCAGCTGCTTCTCCCATTCGGAACCCCTCCTGACTAATCTACTACTATCGTACACGATGTAAGCGCTTTATTGTCCGATTTTCAGAAAGTTTAGTCTCTGGTAATGTGATGCTGTTGTAGTGGGATAAAGGGATGAAGTTTGTATATGAATTGAAATAAAGAATCACATTGAACAACGCTTGGCGCTTAGGGAAGGATTGAACTGCATCCCTCCTTTATCTTATCGCTTCGGCTACCAATGCAAAAAAGTTCCACAGTAGGCTACGCTACCATGGAACTTTTCGTTATTTAATTTTGATCTTCACATCTTTTTCGATATAAGAAGGATAGCCATATATTGCGAGTCTTACTGGATTTTTATATCGCTCCTCAGGCATTTCCATCACTAGTGTCGATTCCATTTCTCCACTTGGCATTCCACTCCATGAAATAGAGTATGAATCATTATTTGCATCAAAAAAGTCAAAGCTGAATGGATGATGGGTGAAGTTTTTCTCACCACGGAAATCCATACTGATGTGATTGTCTAACGTAGTCAAATTGCTGAATCTAGCGTCCTTTGGCTGCTTCAGTATTTCCCTTTTATCCGTGTCAATTAACAGATAGGCCTCCTCCTTTTCCATCGCCATCAATTTCCCGAATTCCAAGTAAAGATGTTTTGGTTTTTCGAAGTAATTGCTTTGTAAATAGTAAGTCACGACATTCGGTTTTTCCCCATCGGAACTTGCCGTCATACCATTTGCAATTGAACTCCATACTTTCCCTTTCTCGTCTACAATTTGAAGATCCTCAAATCCGAAAATCTTCATCGTATTTTTAGGATCAAATTTCACCTGAATAGCTGTTCTAACTGGACTAATTGTTACATCCTCGATTGTCATCGATTGCCCGTTCACAATGACTTCTTCATTCAGCGTATACCTCTTACTTGCCACATCATTCATGTCTATCGTAAATGGCAGTTTAATCACTTCAGTTTCCCCATTACCACCGATGATTTCAAATTCCAATACTACGTTTTTCGTTGATAGCGGTTCTTGAAAATCGATTTCGATTGAATTAGTAGAAATCATACTATCATGGTAATCCGAGGTGTAGTTCTGGGAAATCCCTCCCCATTTCAAATCTTCTCCATTTGCCCCCTTAATTCCAACGTGATTAACGACATCACTTTTATGGTTTTCCCTGAATTCAATCGTATAGAATAACACAAGGTTCATTTCGTCTGCGATGATGCCATCGACTGTCACTTTAACGCCCGATGATTCACCCGACACGCCGATTTCCTGATAATGATCATTATCAATTGCCGATTGTAGCCCTTTATCATCCCGAACAAGTTCAACAATCTTCTCCATCCCAGGTATCGAAGAAACTGCATTCGCGAAAGCAGGAGACACACGGATTGAGGTAATAAATGTGATTAGCAGTACTGCTGCAACCATCGCAGTCCACAAACCGCGTTTAACAAAAGGACGTTTTTTTACTTGTTTCGCATGTTGAGCCCGCTGAAATCCTTGCCGAATCGCACCTTCAAGCTCATCTTGCGGCATATCAGCTTTTTCAATTTCCTCTTTCCATTTCGCCAACTTATCTTCTTCATTAAACACGGCGGATCTCCCCCTTCTCCTCAATGAACGAACGAAGTGACTTGAGTGCCTTATACAATCTCGTTTTAACCGTACCTTCTGGAGTCGCAGTCAATTCAGCAATTTCTTTAATTTTGGTGTCCTGTATATATTTCAAATGAATGAGTTCGCGTTGTTCGTCGGTTAGTTGCTGCATCGCCTCTTCGACTTCAAGATAGGTATAATCCTCACTAACGCCCTGCTGCATGACAAGTTCTTCATTCAACAACAGACGCTTTTGTTTATGTAGGACATCGCGACAATAATTCATCATAATTCGGATAAGCCACGTCTTTGCATACTCAGGCTTTTTCAATGAATGGATTTTTTCATAAGCACGAAATGTCACTTCTTGAACTGCTTCCAGTGCATCTTCTTTATTTTTCAAATAAGCAAGCGCAGTTCGATAAAGCGCTTCTTTATGTGTCAGCATAAGCGCAAGAAATGCATCATCATCTCCCGCGATAGCCTGCACCGCCAATTTCTTGTCATCCAAAACCCCACCTCCATTCCCACTTATACATTAGACCGCCGAAACTAGAAAAAGTTTGCATAAAATAAAAAAAGGACTACCATGTCAGGCAGCCCCCTTAACATACATTAAAATCACACACTGGGCGATACGTGAATTGTTGCTTTGGATTGAATTACTTCTATACCATTACCGAGATGTCTGGATGTGTAGGGATGCGACTTTGTCGCATCCCTACACTCTTTTTTCGATAATCATATGGTAGCCCTTCATCCTTCGCTCTCCAGAAGCGAAGATACTCGAAGTGCTGAAGCTTTTTGGGACGAAAGAATAGCATGGCTTCCACCTAGAGATAAGCCGCCAAAGATGCAATTTTGGCGGCTGAAACTTTCTCTATGGTTTTTTCTTCTTTTATATTAAAGATATATATGTATGTTGAAAAAGTGATTTTCTATAATCTCCAGCAAAGGCGCCTACTGGGGTAGCCGAAGCGATAAGACTAATAGCGGTTTTCTATTAGGCTTATCGCGGGAGGCATCCCCAAGCGCCGAGCGGTGTTAAGAGGATTCTATATGTAAGAGGGGAATTCATCCCCTCCTGAAACGCCCCTTTAAAGGAACATCTAACATTTATTCCTTCGCTTCCAAACCAATCGAAAGCAATAATTCCTGCAATCCTTTTTTCCCATTCTTCTCAACCGGCTTCGCATTTTTACTTGCAGTAGGCCCGATCTTTAAGAAGTTGGCTTCGATGAAACGAACGTCTTTTTCATCTACAACGCCATCCTGATTAATATCTGCTTGCGCATTTGACTTGCCATAATGAGCCACGACTCGCATTACATCATTCATATCAATCATGCCATCGCCATTAATGTCTCCTGCATAACTTTTCCCAATACTCGCTCTATAAAACTCTCCTGAAAGTTCCCCATCAATCGTACGACCAATCTGTGTTGCCAATTTACTCGTTAGATGTCCAGGTGCTTCCACATAAATTTCAACGTCGTCTTTTGAAACAGGTACGCCATTAATCACAAAGAAACCATACTTATCAATCTCACCGTTATACTTTTTCCCGTCCGCTGTTTTTGCGTATACTTTAGCACCAATTTTTATAAAGTTATGCGCATTATAATCTGGTGTTCCATTTTCACCCAAAAAAGCTTCAGGTTTAATACTACCATCTACCATTGAGGACTTTGAGATAATTGAAAAATTCTCCTCATGATAGACTCGAATTGGCTTACGATCAGACTCCACTGAATTCTTTAAGATAAACATACTTAATTCAAACTGTGCAGAGTTCTCGTAGAATTTATCATTGGTCAATGTAAATGTAACATCAACAAACGGTAAATCCTCATCAAGGCTAAAGTCTTTTTGGTCAACCGACGCGGCTATACTGACTGTTCCAGAGCTTACCTTAGGCTGATCTAGTTTAACCGTTGCGCCTTTTTCTTCAGCATACCTCTTAAATTCGTCATTTACTTTTGCTGATTCGAATTTAAATAGACTCGTATTAAATGGTAATCTAAATTCTCCTGCAGAAAATTCTTTCACATTATTCATATTCATCGTCACTGTAATGGATTCATTTAGGTGAACCTTCTTTTTATCGTAAGTTAACTTCATATACTCTGTTCCTTTTTTCAACCACGTATATTTATTGGTTGTCTCAAGGAAATTTGTAGCCGCTGTTGCATTATCAAACACGAATAGATTGGAAGTCAATGGATTATTCGCGTCATAACCTTCAATCTTACTTTTCGCAGCAGGGATTCTAAAGTTCCCTTCCGCACTTAGACTAAGCAAATCATGTACGTACATCGAATCTTCCCACCACATGACGCCATTTGTAGATTGGTCGATGGCAATACCTTTTGACTTGAGTACATCTACAGCTGAATCATACACTTTTCCATGTACCCAAATTGCTGGCCCATTATAACCTTCTTCAATTGAATACATAGACTCGTCTACCTCGTAAATCCCAGGCTCCATAGACAATTCAAATTCTGGAGGGGTATTGTCTATCATCACAATCGAACTTTTTGTAAATGTTTTTCCTTCTGCTTCACGTCCAATAAATTCAAGTGTATACACACCCTCTGTTAACGCTATTTTCTTATCGGCAATCGGATTCGCGGGATCATCGGTAAATGGAAATACCTCGCCATTAAATCCACCACGCATGGTATAGCCCATACCTGGCATAAGCTCACTAGCATTGAGCGTTCCCATATACCCAACTGCTTTACCTGTTTCCTGATCTTTCACAAGTAGATCAATGGTTGTTAATGGACTTGATAATTGGAAGTATAAATTTACATACGGTGTTAAATAGGGATGGAAATACGTTTCATTTGTCATCATCGGCCTACTTACTCGGGCATATTCGAGTCCTTCATCAGCTACACGAATCGAAAATGGAATCTTATAGCTGTCATTTTCGTCTTGTGTATTCGTCATCCGAATGTAACCTTCATACCTCCCAGTATCTGCACCCCACGGGACTTCAATTGTTGGTTGTATTTCTTCCCTCTTACCTGCTTCAACTTTAATCGTATCCAAAGATGTTACTAGAACACCATTGGCTTCAGCGTTTTGAATGTCTCCTTTTGCTGTTGAAAAGTCTACTTCAATGGTAAACTCTTTATCCCCAGATCCCTTATTTTCGATAACTACTTTTCGACTATCTATAATGGCTTCCTCGCCCTTTGGAAAATGATAGCCATATGCAATCGAACCCGTTATGTCATCAATTTCAACGACTTCTCCATTTTCTACATGCTGCGTCTTATCATGCACTTGAACGGCTACATCTGTATGAACCGCTTCGTATGCATCCATACGTCCAGCCCCAACTTCATAGACGTTATACTCTTCCTGTAAATCAACGGCTGTATTCATCAATGCTGTTTTCACATCAAAAGTTGAAAACGCAGGATTCTGTTGTAAGATTAATGCCGCAGTTCCTGCTACGTGTGGAGCAGCCATTGAAGTTCCAGAATTACGAGCATACGCTATATCATAGTTCTTTCCTTCTTCCGGATCATTCATAAAACCTGGAAAAGTGGAATATACCATTACGCCCGGTGCTACTAAGTCTGGCTTAATATCATAATTCGAAACAACAGGTCCTCTTGAACTAAACGATGCTAATAAGTCGCCTTTAGTATGCGTGTTTGTTAATGTGCCAAAAGTAAACTGTGTTTCATCCGTCAAAATTGATTTTAGTCGAAGCCCATCCTCTTTTGACATGCGGAATGAGGGAACAAGCACTACATCCTCGCCTACATAATACGGAATTTGACCTTCTAAATCGTTATACATCATAACAGCCATTGCTCCCGCTTCAATTGCGGTTAAAATTTGCGAAGGAAAACTCTGACCGTTTCGTTGTATGAAGGCGATTTTCCCCTTCATATCTCTGCCAACATAATCAGATTTACTTCCCATTCCTACATCAACGATTGGATAGGATTGGTTTTCTAATTCGGCTAGATTATCTGTGAAATTCTTTCCTAACAATTGGATATCTGTAAATGCTTCGTTTTCGTAGTTTGCACTAAATGTTGGGATGGCTAGTGATGCATTACTTGCTCCCACTGTGATTGGAAGTGCTGCCGCCCCAGGTGATCCAATCGTTCCCGCTGTTGGACCTGAATTACCTGCAGCCACTACCGTCACAACCCCTGAAAGCATGGCATTATTTACAGCAATAGCCCCCGCATCTAACGGATCATTCACGTCCGTTCCTAACGATAGATTAATAACATCCATTTCATCTTTTACTGCTTTATCAATTCCGGCAATCACATTACTATCTGAACCCATACCATACGGGCCCAATACCCTGTAAACATACAAATCTACATCGGGCGCTACCCCTTTTACAGCACCGGCAACATTTGAATCCGGATTTGCGGCTACTGTCCCCGATACATGCGTTCCGTGGCTGGTATAATAACTTGAGCCAGTCGCAGGATGAAACTCTACACTATTTGACGCTTTCCATTCTTGATACGTTGTTTCCATTGGGTCAGCGTCATTGTTAACAAAATCCCACCCTTTGACACTAGCCGGATCAATCTTCCCTGCATCTTCGCCCTCTTTTGCGCGATAACCAGCATAAGCACTGGCCAAATCAGGATGATTGTAATCAATTCCCGAATCGATAACGCCAACCGTAATGCCTTGTCCTGTAATATTCTCAGCGTGCAGTTGATCGACCCCAATCTGTGGGATGCTATCCATCATTTTGGGTTCAACTTGTACATCTTCCGGAAGCGTCAGCTGTATCTCTTTGTCTTTCCAAATACGTTTGACAACGCCTGTCCGAAATAATCCTTCCACTTCATTCCCAGGCAATGTCATGGCGACACCATTCAAGGCATTTCGGTATTCCCTTGTAATCTCATAATCCTCTGCACTCATCGTCGAACGCTCGGACTTGGTTAGGCTGTTTAGCTCTGCTTTAAACCTTTTATGGGATTCTTCTACTTTTTTGTTCAAATCGGCTTGCGAAACTTTCTTTACTAATTGTCCTGCATTTTTTGCCATTTCTACTTTTGCCGGTTCCTGCTTAAATTCAACAATCACCCGTTCAGGTAATGTACTCCTTAGATTGATGTCTGGATGAATGGTAAATCCTTTGTCCACATTTAATTCGTTAAGAGATCTCCTTTGTTCATCCGTAAGATTGTTTAACATTTCTTTGACATCATTTGACCCACTTGCTGCTCCGACTGATGGTCCCACCGGAAAAATAGTAGCCGGTAATAATAGCGCTAGCGCCATAGTTGATATGATTTTCATCGGCATCTTTTTAGCTGTTTTTTCATTTCTCACTTTCCAACCCCCAAATTAGTTGTATAACTTTCTCATCGATAAATAGACCTTTCTTTCCCCTTTCCTTCTTTCTTAGAATCATCTGAATGTATAGTCATTTCACATCCATCATAATAAAAGTTACACCAATTCCAATAACATGTTATTGGGGTAATTCGGATTATCAAGGTTTTACTTTTATGCATTGGGACCTACTTTTTTATTTTTATTACATGACAAAAGAACCTCCCTAAAACAACAAGGAAGGCTCAAATATCTAGATGCAGTTTCGTTATTATCTAAATTAACATAATAATTAGATGATTACACATCATTTTCCTATATTCCAACTATCACAATAGGCAGCAATAGTAGATTACAGTACGGTTCAAAAGCAATTTATTGTAACAAAGATATCAAAATTCAAAAAGAGTAAAAAAGAACCCCTTCAAATTACCCCAATTAAATTGAAATTCTTCCATGTATAGCATAATAAAAGCACAATACGTAAAAAACGTTGGCAACTATTGCTGATTTAACCTGAATAAGCGTAAAAGATATCACATTACAATCGTTCATCGGCAAAGCCCGAGGAAGTGAATGCATCACTACCTCGGGCTTCTTGGCATACCTATTACTTGTTGACAACCAAATACCCTAATTGGATTTCGTTACCATTTACATCAAATTTCATTGTCAACACGTAGACACCTTTGCTTTCATCGGAAAGATCAATTGTGAACGTATCAAGATTTTGCGAGAATTCATTCACATCGATAACGACCACTTTACCCGTATTCGCTTGTTTCATTCGGGCTTCTTTAGGAAGTACCTTACTTCCAGTCAAATCTTTTACGATATTCTCTAGTTCAACTACCGGTCCACTTACTTCCCCCACTACCATTATTTGAGGATTAGCGACTACGTTTACTAATTGCTTTAATCCTTTCAGCGGAGAAAAGTCAGTCACTTTATTCCCGACGATATCTAATGTCACTAAGTTTTCCGCATGCTCTAGCCCTTCAAGCGTTGTAACGTTCCCCGTACGATTCGATAAACTTGTCAGGTTGTGCATATCACTTAACGTTATGCTTTCAGTTAGACCCAATGTTGCTTTTATAGACTGCTCTAAGAATCTATCTTTTATTGTGATAACTGGATTTACTTCCATTTCAAGTAGACCTTCTGTCGCTTGTTGTATTGCTGCTATTGCCTGATCTATTTCTGTTTGCGTAGCATGTTTGTTAGCCAAAAGTTCTTCTGCTTTGATAAGACTAGATACGAACGCATTGACACTTTCTTCTGTGTAGCCCTCTACGTCCAGCACTTTTGCATCTTCAATAGCCTTTTCTAAATCATATGTGTACACTCTTTCCGAATTTGCGTAATGGAATTTAGCATCGCCCCATGTTGCATGGTCTGAGCCATTGCCATTTTTACCATCCGTGACGACTAACTTCAGTTCTTTCGCGCCATTCGTATCAATTTCAATAAATTTTTGCACATCTGTAGAATTCATTAAGCCACTATCAAATTTCTTTTCGCCATCCACATACACTTCGAAAGTTACGGAACCAACAGAACCATACATTTGTCTATCTACACCGATGAATGATGTAAAGTAATCCGCATTTTTATCGGTCAAATCATAGACAATCGTGGAGTTGGAATGTGCTCCGATCCCTTTTTCATAAGCGACTTCATGCCCATTGTCGTCCGTTAATCGTAGTGTTTTCCCACTTATAGAGATATCTTTCTTAGGAGCAGTATAGCTGTTTTGTGTAGACTGCCAGTCAAAGTCAGATACATAGTTGTAATCTTCCATATTAACGACCGCAACTGTTCGAGTCTGAACGGTTTCATTGCCATCACTATCTACTACCTTATAGATGATGTCGTATTTACCAGCTCGATTGAAGTTTACCTGATCTTCTCCAGTTACTACGACTTTAGCAGTTAAGTCTCCATCTTCTGGATCCATTGCTGAATACTCTTGTTGTAAAGTAATGGTTTGTCCTACTTTAGTCGAGACAGATTTCGGTATTGTTAAGGAAGGATTACTAGAGTTCTTTACAAACTTAGCATCTGCCCACACTGTATGATCTGCTGTGTTTCCATTATTTTTTGCGTCCGTCGTCACAAGTTTAATTTCTTTGGCACCTGTTATAGCAACTTTCACAAATTCATGTTCCGTGTTCTCTTTGAATACAGCACTATCGAATTGTTTTTCACCATCTACCCACACTTCAAATGTTGCGGATGAAGGTCTTCCTTTCATTGCCTGGTCAATTCCAATATAGCTTTCAAAGAAATCATAGCCTTTTCCTTCGATATCATACACAACTTCCGAATTGGCATGTACACCAATGCCTTTCGCATAAGTTGCTGCTACTCCTTGTCTAAGAAGCGTAATGGCTCCACCAGCTGGTGCTGCGTCTTTCTTTAAAGTACTCCAGCCTACGCTTACAGCTTTAGCATTTTGATCTGAGATGTATGCATAATCACTTACTACAGTAACTTCTGCTGTTTTTATTTCTTTTGCATCTTCATTTATTACTTCATATATAACTTCATAGTTACCTTTTTTCGTAACATCTACGTTAGATGATTTCACAACTACATCTTGCGTAATATCATGACCTTGATAGGAAATAGCTGTTACATAGTCCATCGGATCAAACGCTTGATGTAATTTTAGCGTTACATGTTCTTCAACAGATAACATTGGTTTGAATGATTTATATTCTTCTGGTGCTAGTGTGTTTAATTTTTTATCATAGACAACAACTTGATAGGTGTAGTTTTTACTTGTATCTATCCCTTTATCAATAAAACTAGTAGAAGAAGTAAATCCTACAATCTCACCGTCTCTTATGATTTCATACCCTAAAAAGTCTTCTTGATAACACTTATCAAATGTGAAAGTTAACGTATTGGTTTTATCCCCTGTATTCGGAATGATGTCAATTCGAACCGAAGCCTTTTTATCTTCGATTCCTTTTCCTTCATACCCCACGACAGAGTCATTTAAATACCATAATTTATCGGGCTTCGGATACTTGCTAGTTTTTTCTCTTGTTTCTTCATTAACCACAAAACCGTGTCTAGCAAAATGTTCACTTAAATCCAATTCCAATACTTCGGAGGAGAATTCAACTAAATATTGTTGTTTAGAGCTGTCACCGTTTGTAAGCTGCACATCTCTTTCTCTATATACTCTATTTAATTTCCCCCAGTATCCTGGGCTATACAATTCGATTTGCCAAAATACACCTAACTTCTCGAAAACGCCTTGTGCGTTATAATCTTTCAAGTTTTCTTTTAACACATTTTTATAGAGGTTTGCTTCATAGGGTATTCTGTTATCTGTTTTATTATAAAAAGCAGACATATATTGCGGTAACATGTTATTCGTAGTTTCACCATATAACCGAGCATTTACATCCATTCGATGGCCAATTTCATGCGTTAAGCCCCATGAAGGACCTCTCACTTCGAATGGGATTAAGTGGTTGGCCATTACATCGTCCAATGTTCCAATATGATCGTTCCAAGCATACATATAGGAAAAAGGTTGAGCAAGTCTTACATTATCCCTCATATATTTAGGGTCATGACTTTCGCTACTTGCATCTAAACCATAAAACTTAAACAGTTCATTCATATGAATGTTGTAAGACTCGATCGTTTCGAGCGGACTATAACCATCTTCTATATATGTTTTGTAAGCGCCTGTTGCTGTTCCTGTCCAGAAAATATGATCACTCACGAACTCAAAAATATCCAGGACTTCTCTTTCTACAACATTTGGGTGCCTTTCCTTGTCATCATCTAATTTTTTCTTGTAATCGATTAAGAATGATTTAAACGCGTCAACGTCTGTATTTTCAGTGGCAAATGGGATTTTCTCGACACCTTCAAATCGTAATACCGGGGCTTTTCCTTGTTGTTCTTCTGTATAAGGGTTAATAATGTAAATACTTCCCCCAGGTGTCACTGCTTTGTTATACCAGCCATCTTTCGGTATTGCCGGTACAGTTATCTCATTTTTACCTGCTACTAGGTTGACATCTTTTCTCCAGCTGGACCAAGCACCTTCTTGTTGTGCAAATGATAACTTAGGTAATGGGCTTTTGCTTTCTGCATCCACATAGACAGTTACCTTATCACCTGGCTGGGCAGCAAATCCGGTTGGTTGAAGGTTATTACCAAAACCAAATTTCAAATTTTGCTTCACATGTTGCACCATATCCCCGTGCTGTTCTGCTTCAACAAGCGTTCCCTCAACCATTACTTCCCCATTTACGTTTGCTTTTGCTAAATCTAATAGATCTTTGAGATTAGATTTATACAAGGGATGCGTTTTTGCTTCATTTTCTAAAGCATTGATCTTTTCTATGCTGTTATACGCATCAACCACTTTACTCATTGTACCGTCTGTAAATAAGCCTTCTACTTTAGAAGAGACAGCATCTTCTTTATAAAACATTAACTCTGCTGCACTTGCCCAATCCTGATTTGCTTTTGTGAAAACAAATTTAATTCTCTTAAATTCTGTTGGTGCAAATTGGATTTCAACAAGATCTCCAGTGGATCCTTTATATTCTCCAGAGGAAACTAAACCAAAATCACCTTCCTCAGTAGTTGAACCATATATATCAAACTCTTGTGCAAAGCCTTTACCTTTTGCACTTGATTGTCTAGCAGCATAGACGATTCGATTTAATTGCGTCGTTTCATTGAAATGAACGACAATCTCATTTTTAAATTCAGCTTTATTCGGTTTACCAGTTTCCCAATGGGTCGCAAGATTTCCGTCTATTGCATACTCAAGAAAAGAACTTGCATATCTTCCGCCGTTCGTTGAGATAGACTTTATCGAGGATTCATCCATTTTAAATACCTGATTATAAGCATTTATGGCCTCATCTTTATATAAATCAAATTTACTAACCGTCGCCTTATTAGATTCGGCCCCCTCACTTTCCACACCGTTTTCCACTTCAATCTCACTTTGGAATTCATGCGCTAAAACAGTAACTGGGCCACTCAACATGTTGAAAAACAGAGCGGCGGATAGGACAATCGCCATCAATTTCGACATCATTTTTCCTCCTAATGAATTATTTTCCATAAAAATGCACAAAAAAACTACTCCTAAGAGTAGATTTGATTTATGTGAGGTAGCATTAAATAAACCTCACATAAACAAAAAGTATCAAGTACTCTTTGGCAACTGGCTGACATGGTTATTAACGTTAGTCCCTGTAGTTTTGCGTCCCTACATTTCCATAGGTTTGCCTATTTAGTTTTATTTGTTTTTCCAATATAACATAATACCCTATATTTACCTATGAATCATTTAGATCATGTTACATATAGGCTATCACAATCATAATAATGAAATATTTACCAAAAACCAACTCATAAACACTTAAAATAATGGCGAAAATCATAAACTTTTACAATAAGAGCTAACAAATAAAAATCCATTTTAGTCAATATGACTCACACATAGTTTGGTTCTTTTTTACCAAGCAGATTGGTCTTCATAATCATAAAACGCCCGGTACTCAACTGTGTCTTGAGTACCAGTCGTTTTATGTTCTTATAGTTGATGACCGTCAGTCACCCACAATGTTACGGGTTTTTCCAACAGACTTTTTACGATCATAAACTTCTAAACCAATATAAATAGCTAAAGGAAGAAGTATAAGTACGATCAATCCAATCGGGCTTCTCAAAAACTTTGCAATAAACCCGGCATTCGGGATAATGAACGCCTGTTTACCAATTAGATTTTCACCTTTTACCACTTCTTCATCTTTGACGTTATTATTGTCACCTTTCGTTACAAAACCGACCTCACCACTGTTATTGACCACTTCAATAACCCTATGCGTAATTAACTTACCGCCCGTTTCTTTGAAAGTGATCACATCGTCCACCTTCACTTCACCTGGGTCTACTTTTTTTGCAAAAAACATATCACCCGTCTCAAAGCTAGGATTCATACTATTTGATAACACAGTGAGCGGTTGATAGCCGAAGAAAGATGTTGGCTCATTTGTTTTTTTGAAAGATTGGTAAACAAACATTACAATTAACATAATCATAATCGCTATTATCAAACGAAAAACTACGGATAAACCCTTTCTTACAATACCCATCACTTATTCACTCTTTTCTAATTGGTTACATTTTTTATGTATGTAAGTTGCTTCAGTGGGGACCAAAACTCCCCTAAGCAATGAAAACTATCCCTAAAAATCCATGATTTTTAGGGATAGTCTTTTCATTTATGAATGGCTGTCCACTTCAACTTGTTTGTCGGGTGGTGTTATCTTATCGATATCACCTGGCTTTGTTATCTTGTCGATGTTTTCAGATCCCGTAGGCTTTTCAAGTTCTTCAGGCACTGTACCCTTATCTTTTTCGTCGGGTACTTCTGATTCTGGCTTATCCGGCTGCGCGTCATCTATCTCGGGTTCCTCTTCTGGCTCCACAGGGATGGTTTCCAGCAATAATGCTGGATCTACCGGAATCGTTAAGGACTCATTAATATAGTTTCGAAACCCCGTCAATTGCAAATTAATTTCTGTTGCATCCAGTGGAACTTGTTGTTGAATTACTTCAGAAAAGGTATCACCTGGGGCTAAATTAACGTCGTATTCTTCCAGTTGGATCGGAATGTCTACGTCGAATATATTTGTGACCTCCACATTAACCGAGACAACTCCGCCTGTCTCATAGGAGATAACTTCAGCTGTTTTGACCAGTAAATCTTCTGTTGTCGCATTTTCTAGTGAACCACTTGCATTTGTTTCACTCACAAACCACGCTGAAGTGTCGTATTTCCCCATGGCAAAGACAAGAAGGTAAACGGTAATTGAACTACTAATTAGCAGAAGGCCTTGTTTTCTCTTTGCCATAAATTCATCTCCCTCGCTCCATCGGCTTTATGAGTCTTTGTCCCAAAAAAGGTTATTCGTTTTCGTATTTCGCACCCTCATCTGTTTGTTTAGCCATTACGTTAAATGTCGCATCGTAAATTGCCCCTTGGTATTCATTGCCGGCATTTTCATCCAGCTTAATAGCGACCATAATGTCGATATATTGCCCTTCTTCCAATTGCCAAAAATCATCTTGGCTACCTTCTCCGAATACGATTTCACCTGACTTTACTTCTGCCTGAGATAACACATTACCAAGGATTTCTACCCCATATACATTGCTAGCAGTAGCGATAGAACGTTCATTTGTCGTTCCATTGAATAGGTTATCTAGCTTTATTTTAGAATCTTCATAGACGTCTTTGCTAGGTGTGATTGTATATTTCATAGCCATATAGCCGACTTCATAGCCTTCTAATGACGCCTTATCGACAGCATGTTTATAAGTCGCTTTAATATGTGTATCTAGATCGCCCGTATTTTCAAGTGACAACCATTCCCCATATTGTAGCTGTGAAGGGGCGAATTTAGTCCCTTCAAACATTGGCGTATCAATATCCGCTCCATCATTAATGGCTAACACACCATTTGTCATAGACCCCTGTGCATTTGTTTCTGAAGTAAACCATGAATAAGTCCCGAATCCAGCCGATACAACCAATGTCCCCGCAAGTGCCGTACCCAATAACATTTTCTTCGCTCTGTTCATATCTCAATTCCCCCTATATTCTTAATAGTAGTATAAGTTAAATCTTCTGTTTTTTGAATAGGTACTTGCACACAGCTTGGCTATGTGCAAATATCCCCGTTGAAATCCTTACTATCTACTCATTACTTATTCGGTGTAAGACCAAGTGATTGTAAGAAATCATTCAATCCTTTTTTCCCTAACTTTTCAACTGGTTTTTTATTTTTCCCAGCGTCATGTCCAGTTCTCAAGAAATTCTGTTCGATTAGACGAATGTCAAGCTCGTCCACAATGCCATCGATATTGATGTCTGCAGCTTTATCTTTCGTACCATATTGCGCAACAACACGCATAACGTCCATAATGTCGATCATGCCATCTTTATTTACATCACCTGCGTAATTAATTGGTGGGAAAGTACGAAGCCAACGACCCGTCAAATCTCCATCAATCTCGTTGACGACTTTTACAATACTTGATCTTGTTAAATGGCCAGGTACGTCAACGATTATCTTATAATCGCCTTTTTGCACCTCAATCCCTTCGATGAAGAATACACCATTTTCATCGAGATCTCCTGCAAATTTTTTGCCATTCGGCGCCTGTACATAGACTTTAGCACCTATTTTGCTTAAGTCCACACCATAAACAACTTCTCCATCTTCTTCAAGAAGTGCTTCCGGTGAGATATAACCTTGTACTTTAGCCGTTTGCGGAAGAATCGTGATCAGGTCATGTTTGATCTGAGGAACCGTTACCGGCTTGTCCTCTTTAACCGAAGTATACGCTATGTTCCGGAAGTCAAAGCTATAAGTACCGTCATAAATCTCGTCGTTAATCACTTCAAAAGTAACATCTAAAAAGGCTTGATCACCACTTATCCCTTCTAAAGAAGCCCCTTCAAGGGTAGCTCCGAGCGTTACAATTGTATCGGTATCTTGATTTTTAAATGTCGGTTCATTTAATGCAATCTCAAGATTATTATCAGCTGCATACTTTTTCAATGCATCACTTGCTTGTACACCCTTGAACTTAAAGTGTTTATTTGCAAATGCTACATCAAATTGGCCAGCTGCTAGGTCCTTCACATTGTTTAACGTCAATGTAGCAGTAACCTCATCATTGAGTTGTACTTTCGTTTTGTCATATGAAGGAGCGGCATACAATGTCCCCTCTTTCACAAAGGTATATCTGTCAAACCTTTCTGTTGTCCCCAACTCAATAGTCGATAAAGAAAGCTTGTATGGTTTATTTGCAATCTCTTCTGCCAGAACACCAAACTTCATATCCCCATTTTCTTTTACCGGTAAAAGTCCCGCAGCGAATGGTGAATCTTCATAGTAAACAGTTAGATTTGATGATTGGTCATAATTCAGTCCCTTTGATTTCAGGTAGTCAATCGATGCATCGTGAACATTTGTATGGACCCATACCGCGTGATGTCCATCTTCATCCGTGTACATAGACTCATCTACTTCGTGAATCCCTGGCTTATAATCCTTAAAGGTCATTTCAGGTCCTGTATTATCAACGACTGCAACGTTTTCATTTACATAGGTATTTCCTTTTGAATCAGTTGCAATCAATGTAAATGTATAGTTCCCTTCAGGTAATTCGAATAATTCATCTGAAATCGGGTACAATGGATCGCCCGTAAACAAATTTACATGCCCTGTAAATCCTTGTGTGATATACATTTCAGTACCTGCTGGGATATAGGATGCATCGGATATGAACCCACCAAGTCCAATTGGTTCTCCAGTTTCAGCATCATTTATGATGATATTAATTGTTTCCATCGTACTTTTAAATTTGAAAATGACGGGTGTAAATGGTATTAGGTATTCATGAGGGAAGTCCCAGCTATTTGTGATAACTGGTCTTTCCAGCTGTACAAAATCAATTCCGTTCCCTGTTATCCGAATCGCAAATGGGACTTGGTAGCGCTCATCCGGATTGCTTTCATTCACGATATGAATATAGCCTTCATAGGTTCCTTCAGCAGCATCCTTTGGTACATGAATGGTTGGTTCCAATTCTGTCGTCTTCCCAGCTGGAACCGTTACAGTATTTGGAACATCAAATCGAACGCCATTTTTCGCCGCATCTTGTCGGTCCCCTTTAGCCTGTAAAAATTCGACATCAAATGCGAACTTTTTATCTTCGGTTTGACTATTTTTAATAACCATTGTTTTTCCTTCTTCAATCGCATCCTCTGATGGAGCATGCGCTCCGAATGAAAATGACGCTGTTTCTTGATTTATCTCAACAACTTCGCCACCTTCTACCATCTCAGTTTGGTCAAGTACTTTAATGGACGTATCTGTATGAACCGCGTCATAAGCGTTAATACGGCCAGCCCCAACTTCATAAACCGAATAATCTTCACGTAAATCAACGGACGTATTCATCAATGCTGCTTTCACGTCAAACGCCGTATAGTCAGGGTTCTCCTGCAAAATGAGCGCTGCTGCTCCAGCTACATGCGGAGATGCCATGGATGTTCCTTGAATTCTTGCATAAGCTGTTGCGTAATCATTTCCTTCTGGATCATTGATAAATGATGGATACGTTGAGTAAATTGCTACACCTGGTGCGACAACATCTGGTTTAATGTCAAGGGTTCCTGCAACAGGTCCTCTTGAACTAAAATCGGCTAAATAATCGCCTTCTGATTTTGTATTTCCTACTTCACCAAATGTAAAGACCACTTCTGATGTCGTAGATGGCTCCGTTAGCTCTTTCACTTCATCCGCTTCAGTTAGTTTCACTAGTTCCGTAGCATCTGTTGCTTCTGTTACCTCAATTGCTTCAGTCACTTCCACAGACTCAACTATTTCTTGTAACTCTACTGCCTCTGTTTCTTCACTTACATTTGCTGCAAGCGCTTCTTTTAACTTCTTGCCATCCTCTTGGGAAATACGGAATGATGTTACATAGCCTGTGCTTTCACCCATATAAACTGGAATTTGCCCCGGTGCATTATTGAATACAATCGCTGCCACTGCACCTGCTTCTTTGGCATTACGAACTTTCTCATCAAATGCAAGCTCGCCGCGTTCAATAAGCGCAATTTTTCCAGTTAGATCTTTTCCTGCAAAATCACTTTTTGCACCTAATCCTACATCAACGATTGCGTACGATTGGTTTTGGAGGCCTTCAATATTATCTGTGAAATTTTTCGCTAGCAGTTGTACATCTGCAAACGTTTCTTCATTTGCTGTCGCTTTAAATGTTGGCGTGACCTGTGACACGTCACTCGCCCCAACTGTAATGGCAAGTGCACCAGCTCCAGGTGTTCCCACTGTTCCGGCTCCCGGTCCAGCATTCCCAGCTGCTACAACCGTTACGACATCAGCAAGCATCGCATTGTTAACAGCTATTGACAATGGATTTAGTGCTTGGTTTACATTCGACCCAAGAGATAGGTTGATAACATCCATTTCATCCTTCACAGCTTTATCAATACCTGCAAGAATTCCGCTTGTCGGACCACTTCCATACGGCCCTAGTACGCGATAGTTATATAAATCCACTTCTGGTGCTACACCTTTTACAGCATAGTCCACGTTATTATCTTGTTGACCAGCAACTGTCCCCGAAACGTGTGTACCGTGTGATGTATAATAGGCATTGCCTTGTGAATCAAACTCTGGCTTACCTGACGCTTTCCATTCGTCGTACGTCGTTTCCATAGGATCAGCATCATTATCGATATAGTCCCAGCCTTTTACGCTGTCAGGATCCACTTTACTTGAATCTTGTCCTTCAACTGCTTTGTATCCACCATAGGCACCTTGTAAGTCTGGATGATTATAGTCAATTCCTGTATCAAGGACCCCGACTTTAATCCCCTGTCCTTTAATATCCTCATTATGAAGTTTGTCCACGCCAATTTGTGGAATACTATCAATCATTTTAGGCTGGATCGCTCGTTCTTTTACTGCTGGTAAATCAATCTTTATTTCTTCGTCTTTCCAAACACGCTCAACAGCGCCAGTTTGTACTAGTTCTTCCACTACATTACCTGCTGCCGTGATGGCAACACCATTAAACGCATCGCGATATTCATGTGTAATGGTGATGGTAGCAGATTTTTTACTTTTGTTTACGTTCTGAATGACTTCTTTAAATTGTTTGTGAGATTGCTCGACCTTTGCTTCTACTTGAGCAACAGAACTACGACTAGGTTTATTTTTTTGTTTCGCTAGTTCAACCTTTGCCGGCTCCTGCTTAAATTGCACAATTACATTGATAGGTTTCTCACTCATCAGATTGATAGCTGGATCAATTTTAAACCCATTTTCCACCTTTAATTTGTTCAGCGATTTTCTTTGTGCATCCGTAAGATTATTTAAAATTTCTTTGACATCTATCGTTCCATTAGCAGCATCAACGGATGGCATTGCAGGAAACATAGTAGCCGGCAATAATAGTGCAGTCATCATAGCTTTTGCGAATTTTGTCGGCATTTTTTTGTTCTTTTTTTCTTTACTCACGTTATTCACTCCCCGATTCTTTGTATATTCCTTGGTAAATTGACGAAATTTGTTGAAACGTCACGTCCCTAGTTATAAAATTTACACCAATTCAAACAATTCCGCTTTGGGGTAATTCCAATTATCAGACTACATAACAAGTGTATTACGAACCACTTTTTCTGTTCCAACACATTACAAAAGAACTTGTCTGACGCAAAAAAGAAGGATTATATATTCAGTTTTCAGTTCAAATATAATCAAACTATATGCGGTAGTTAGATAATTTCAAACAAAGACTTCTAGACTACCCCTATTTCAAATGCTTACAAAAGGCGATTGTAGTAAGGTTTAACCTAGTGAGATAGAGTCTAATGCAAATTACCCCAAAAAATTCGATATACGAATTAAATTAATGTGACAGCTAGTTATAATAGGACCTTTAGACTCTTAAAAGTATATTTTTTTGGATTATAAAATGGATTCACCAATCTTTTTACATCTATCTATGTCAATCGTTCACAAACTTAAATGATGAAAACAATAAAGACTGTCTCTAAAAAATCTTGATTTTTTAGAGACAGCCTCTTCTTTGCTTATCCATTCAGTTTGCTTAGTCAATCGATCTAACTAGTCTTTTTTATTCGTTTTCGTATTTCGCACCCTCATCTGTTTGTTTAGCCATTACGTTAAATGTCGCATCGTAAATTGCCCCTTGGTATTCATTGCCGGCATTTTCATCCAACTTAATACCGACCATGATGTCGATATATTGCCCTTCATCCAACTGCCAAAAATCATCTTCGCTACCTTCTCCGAATACGATTTCACCTGACTTCACTTCTGCCTGAGACAACACATTTCCAAGGATTTCTACTCCTTCTATATTGCTAGCAGTAGCGATAGAACGTTCATTTGTCGTTCCTTTGAATAGGTTTTCAAGCTTTATTTTAGAATCTTCATAGACATCTTTATCAGGTGTTACTGTATATTTCATAGCCATATAGCCGACTTCATAGCCTTCTAATGACGCCTTATCGACAGCGTGTTTGTACGTCGCTTTAATATGTGTATCTAGATCGCCCGTATTTTCAAGTGACAACCATTCCCCGTATTGTAGTTGTGAAGGGGCGAATTTAGTCCCTTCAAACATTGGCGTATCGATATCCGCTCCGTCATTAATGGCCAACACACCGTTTGTCATAGACCCCTGTGCATTTGTTTCTGAAGTAAACCATGAATAAGTCCCGAATCCAGCCGATACAACCAATGTCCCCGCAAGTGCCGTACCCAATAACATTTTCTTTGCTTTATTCATCTCTTCATTCCCCCATGTTTTTATTACTAGAATGTGTAGACTATCAAAAAGGCACTTGCACACAGTCTAACTGTGTGCAAGTATCCTCATTGAATCATTTCAATCGTTATTCATTATTCGATTCAAGCCCTAAAGATTGTAAGAAGTCATTCAATCCTTTTTTACCTAATTTGTCGACTGGTTTTTTATTAACGCCATGTCCTACTCTTAAGAAGTTTTGTTCGATTAAACGAATGTCAAGCTCGTCCACAACGCCATCTTGATTGATGTCTGCTGCTTTATCTTTCTTGCCATATTGCGCAACGACACGCATAACGTCCATAATATCAATTACGCCATCCTTCGTGACATCTCCCGCGTAATTGAATGGTGGGTAAACGCGAAGCCATTTACCACTCCAATCCCCATCAATCTTATTGGTGATATCCACATCACTGACACTGTTCAGGTGCCCTGGTACTTCAACAACTAGCTTAAAGTCGCCTTCTTGTACAGGAATTCCTTCGATAAAGAATGATCCATCTTTTTTAACAGCGCTGCCGTATGTTTTACCATTTGGAGCCTTCACATGGACCTTGGCACCAATTTTACTTAAGTCAATGCCGTAATTAGGTTCTCCGTATTCGTTCAGAATCATTTCCGGTAAGATAACGCCTTCTACCTTAGAGGTTTGCGCAATCAGATTGAACTGCTTGTTCCCTAAAATCGAGATTTTTTCCGACTTTAGATTATTCACATCGGTATAGCTTAAATTCTTATAATTAAAGCCATAAGCGCCCGCATAATGCTCATCATTAATCACTTCGAAGGTCACATCCAAAAATGCCTGATCACCACTCATACCTTCTACAGAAGTGCCATCAAGTGAAGCCCCAAGTGTAACAATCGTCTCACTGTAATTATCTTTCAATACTGGCTCGTCCAATGTAATGTCAAGATTATTGGCTTCTGCATACTGTTTAAATGCTTTATTTGCTTTAACACCTTTGAACTTAAAGTTTTTAGTTGTGAATCCTACATCAACTTGCCCAGCTACTAAATCCTTCACATTATTCAAGGTCAATGTAGTCGTAATCTCTTCGTTCAGACGTACTTTGGATTTATCATACGAAGGAGTGGCATATAATGTCCCCTCTTTCGCAAAGATATAAGTGTCATACCTTGCAGTTGTACTCATGTCAAATGTTTGCAAACCGAGTTGGTATGGCTTTTTCTCAAATTCTTCAGCAGCAACACCAAACCTCATGTCACCATTTTCTTTCACTTTCAAATAGCCGCTCGGATAGGATGAGTCTTCATAGTAAATTGTACTGTTTGTTGATTGGTCATAATCTAGTCCCTTAGATTTTAGGTAATCGATTGACGAATCTTGAATATTCGTGTGGACCCATACCGCACTTTGGCCATCTTCGACTGTATACATAGACTCATCCACTTCATAGATGCCTGGCTTTAAATCCTTAAAGGTCATTTCAGGTTTTGTATTGTCAACGATTGCAATGTTGTCATTCACATACGTATTTCCATCTGCATCGGATGCAATCATCGTGAATGTGTACGCGCCTTCAGGTAATTTGACAACCTCATTTGAAATCGGGTACAACGGATCGTTTGTAAACGGATAGATACTTCCACTAAATCCTTGCATGATAGACATTTCAGCACCCGGCATAATATTGGATGCTCCATATAATGATCCAACATATCCAATTGGTTCCCCAGTTTTTTCATCGTTTATGATGATATCAACTGTTTCCATCTGACTTTTAAACTGGAAGCTTACAGGTGTAAACGGAATAAGAAACGCGTGGAAATTTTCCCACGTATTTGTGATTGCTGGTCTTTCCAACCGTACAAAATCAATTCCTTTACCTGTTACACGAATGGCAAATGGAACTTGATAGTTTTCATCCGGATTACTTTCATTCACAATATGAATATAGCCTTCATATGTTCCTTCTGCAGCATCGTTTGGAGCGTGAATCGTCGGCTTCAGTTCTGCCGTTTCGCCCGCTAAAACCGTTACAGTATTTGGAACCTCAAATGTAACACCATTCTTTGCAGCATCCTGCCTAGTATCTTTTGCTTCTAAAAATTCAACATCAAACGTGAATGTCTTATTTTCTGTTTGACTGTTTGTAATAATCATCGTTTTTCCATCCTCAATCGCATCTTCTGATAGGTAATGAGTCCCGAACGAAAATGATGCTGTTTCATGATCAATCTCAACCACTTCATTGCCCTCTACCATTTCAGTTTGATCTAGTACTTTAATAGATGTATCTGCATGAACTGCATCATATGCATGAATACGTCCAGCTCCTACTTCATAAACCGAATAATCCTCTCGTAAATCAACCGATGTATTCATGAGTGCCGCTTTCACATCGAATGCCGTATAGTCAGGGTTTTCTTGTAAAATGAGCGCTGCTGTTCCTGCTACATGCGGAGATGCCATGGATGTCCCTTGAATTCTGGCATAGGCAGTCGCATAATCATTTCCTTCTGGATCGTTGATAAATGATGGATACGTAGAGTAAATCGCTACACCTGGAGCCACAACATCAGGTTTAATATCATAAGTCAGCGCGACAGGCCCTCTTGAACTGAAATCAGCTAAATAATCGCCTTCTGATTTTGTATTTCCTACTTCTCCAAACGTAAAGACTGTTTCTGTTAATGGAGTTGACGCCGTTGTTTCAACTGCCTCTGTTGACTCGGTTGCTTCTGTTGATTCAACTACCTCTGTTGACTCGGTTGCTTCTGTTGATTCAACTGCCTCGATGACTTCCGCAGGCTCAGGTGATTCTTGTAACTCCACTGATTTTGTTGCTAACGTTTGTTTTAATTTCACGCCATCTTCTTTTGATACACGGAATGCCGGAAGATATTTTGTGTTTTCACCAAGATAATACGGGATTTGTCCAGCTTCATTATTGTAAACAATTGCAGCTGCTGCCCCCGCTACTTTGGCATTGTTCACTTTTTCATCAAATGACAACTCACCGCGTTCAATGAGTACAATTTTCCCTGTTACATCTTTTCCTTCATAATCGCTTTCTGCACCTAATCCTACATCTACCATTGCATACGATTGATTTTGGAAACCTTCGATATTATCACTGAAATTTTTCGCTAGTAATTGGACATCTACAAACGTCTCTTCATTTGCAGTTGCCGTAAATGTTGGCGTGTTCTGTGCCACATCACTCGCCCCAACTGTAATGGCAAGCGCCCCAGTTCCAGGTGTTCCAACCGTCATGGCTCTCGGTCCAGCATTTCCAGCTGCGACAACCGTTACGACATCAGCAAGCATGGCATTGTTAACAGCTATCGACATCGGGGATAGTGGATCATTTACATCTGAACCAAGGGATAGATTAATAACATCCATTCCGTCTTTTACCGCTTTATCGACACCCGCGAGTATCCAACTGATCTGCCCACTGCCGTAAGGCCCTAGTACGCGGTAGTTATACAAATCAACTTCTGGTGCTACACCTTTTACAGCATAGTCGACGTTATTATCTTGTTGTCCAGCAACTGTTCCTGAAACATGTGTACCGTGTGACGTATAGTAACTATTGCCAAGTTCGTTATACTCAGGCTTACCTGACGCTTTCCATTCGTCATACGTCTCTTCCATAGGATCTGCATCATTATCGACAAAGTCCCATCCTTTTACGCTGTCTGGATCCACTTTACTTGGGTCTTGCCCTTCAACTGGTTTGTATCCAGCATATGCTCCTTGTAAATCTGGGTGATTATAGTCGATGCCTGTATCGATGACTCCAACTTTAATGCCCTGCCCTTTAATATCTTCATCATGGAGCTTGTCCACGCCAATTTGTGGAATGCTATCAATCATTTTAGGCTGAATAGCTCGTTCCTTCACTGCCGGCAAATCAAGCTTGATTTCTCCATCCATCCACACGCGCTCGACAATGCCCGTTCTCACTAGTTCTTCAATCACATTTCCTGCTACTGTGATCGCCACACCGTTAAAAGCATCTCGATACTCTTGCGTAATCGTAATGTCAGCGGACCTTTTGCCCTTGGATAAGCCTTGAATTGCCTCTTTAAATTGCTTATGCGATGCATCTACTTTCTTTTCTACTGTTGAAAGGGAAGCTTGACTAGGTTTATTTTTCTGTTTAGCTAGTACAACCTTCGCAGGATCTTGCTTAAATTGAACAATCACGTTGACAGGATTTTCACTTGCAAGGTTGATGGCTGGATCGATTTTAAACCCTTTTTCCGCCCTTAATTCGTTAAGCGATTTTCTTTGTTCGTCCGTAAGATTATTTAAAATTTCTTTGACGTCCACTGTTCCATTTGCAGCCCCAACTGATGGCATAGCGGGAAACATTGTTGCTGGTAGTAATAGTGCCGTCATCATCGCTTTGGCGAATGTTGTTGGCATTTTTTTGGTCTTTTTCTCTTTGCTCACGTTCTTCACTCCCTAATTGTTTGTATGTATTTCTAGATTAATTACCAATTTCCATCTCCCTGTTAATCCTTATAAGACTTTATAAAGAGATGTATAGGAACGTCACGCCCTCTAGCTATAAAAGTTACACCAATTCAAGCGGCTATGTATTGGGGTAATTGCGATTTATCAGTCTATTATAATCGTGCATTATGGACTACTTTTTTCATTTCCCCACATTACATAAGCACTTATCTACAGACGAAAAAGCAGGAGGAAATAGCTAGTTTCTAGTTTCCGGGTACTTCGACTAGTTAAACAAATTCAAAGAATATCCTATACTACTTAGATTGCAAGTCGTGGCTCCAAAAGAAGATAAGGTTAGGTTTCAACGAAGTGAAATAGAGTCTTATGTGAATTACCCCAATAAATTTGATACATGATTTGGAATATCGGGATGGCTTACTAGAATAGGAGCTTAAGTCCTGATATTCCAATCTTTTCAAGGACATGCTATCTGCTACTAGAAATAGCATGTTTAGTCTAGTAAACAGGTACTTGCACACAACTAAACTGTGTGCAAGTATCCCATTGAATCACTTCATATCGATTGTCATGACTTCTTCGGTTTAAGGCCTATTGATTGTAAGAAATCATTCAATCCTTTTTTACCTAACTTCTCGGCTGGTTTTTTATCAACGCCTTGTCCTACCCTCAAGAAGTTTTGTTCGATAAATCGAATGTCTTGTTCATCGACAATGCCATCTTGATTGATGTCAGTTGCTTTATCGTTCTTGCCATATTGCGCAACAACACGCATGACATCCATAATATCAATCACGCCATCCTGATTGACATCGCCTGCATAATTAAATGGTGGATAAGCATTAGTCGATCTACCTCTCCAATCCCCATCAACCTTTTGAGCGACCTTTACCCTACTTACACTATCTAAGTGTCCTGGTACTTCTACAATTAGCTTGAATTCGCCTTCTTGTGCCAGAATTCCTTCAATAGAGAATGTGCCATCTTTTTGGACGTCACTTCCATATTTTTTACCATTTGGAGATTTCACATAGACTTTGGCGCCTATTTTACTTAAGTCCACGTCATAATCAACTTCTCCGTATTCGTTCATAAGAGACTCCGGTATGATATGGCCTTCCACATTAGCGGTTTTCGGATTAAAATCAAATTCGTTTTGCCCGAAAACCGGAATTTTTACAGGCTCTACCTTATTCACTCCGGTATAAGTCACGTTTGTATATTTAAAGCCGTAAGAACCCCAATAATACTCATCATTAATCACTTCAAAGGTAATATCTAAAAAAGCCTGATCCCCATTAATGCCTTCAAAAGTAGAACCTTCAAGTGAAGCCCCAACAGTTACAATTGTTTCATCGTAATTATCTTTAAATGTTGGTTCTTTTATGTTAATCCCTAGATTATTGTCTTCCGCATACTTTTTAAATACTGCATTTACTTTTACACCCTTGAACTTGAAATGTTTGTTTGCAAATCCTACATCGAATTGTCCAGCCACTAGTTCCTTCACATTATTTAAAGTCAATGTGGCCGTGATTTCCTCTTTACTTTGTACCTTGGATTTATCATACGAAGGAGTGGCATATAATGTCCCCTCTTTCATGAAGACATAATGGTCATACCGCACAGTTGTACTCATATCAAATGTTTGTAAACCAAGAACGTATGGCTTATTTTCAAACTCTTCAGCAGCAACACCAAACTTCATGTCACCATTTTCTTTTACGGGCACATAGCCAGTCGGAAATGGCGAGCCTTCATAGTAAACTGTACTGTTTGCTGATTGGTCAAAATCGAGTCCCTTAGACCTTAGGTAATCGATCGACGAATCTTGAATATTTGTATGAACCCATACCGCACGATGTCCATCTTCATCTGTGTACATCGACTCATCTACTTCATAGATTCCTGGTTTTAAATCCTTAAAGGTCATTTCCGGCTTTGTATTATCAACGACTGCAACGTTTTCTGTTGTATAAGTGTTTCCTTGTAAATCGGTTGCAATCATGGCAAATGTGTAGCCACCTTCTGGTAATTTGATTATCTCATTTGAAATTGGATATAACGGATCATTGGTCAATGGATTTACAATTCCCGAAAACCCTTGCATGATAGACATTGCAGTACCTGGCATAATATCAGATGCATCAAGTAATGATCCAACATATCCAATCGGTTCCCCCGTTTTGCTATCTTTTACGATGATATCAACAGTTTTCATCGGACTTTTAAATTTGAAATTAACGGGTGTAAAGGGCAGTAGATACGCATGGAACTGATCCCATTCATTCGTGATTGCCGGTCTTTCTAGCTCTACGTAATCAATTCCTTTACCTGTCACACGGATTGCAAATGGCACTTGATAACGTTCATCCGGATTACTTTCATTCACAATATGGATATAGCCTTCATAAGTTCCTTCTGCAGCATTTTTGGGAATATGAATCGTAGGTTCCAATTCCGTAGTTTCCCCAGCTGTAACTGTTATAGAATTTGGCATATCAAATTGAACACCATTCTCCGTGGCATGTTGTCTACCACCTTTTGCCTGTAAAAATTCAACGTCGAACGCAAACTTCTTCTCTACTGTTTGACGGTTTTCAATAGTCATTGTCTTTCCAGCTTCAATTGCATTCCCATCTTCTGATTGGTAATGAGATCCAAACGAAAATGACGCTGTTTCTTCATCAATTTCAACAATTTCGTCGCCCTCTACCATTTCAGTTTGATCGAGTACTTTAATGGATGTACCTGCATGCACCGCATCATATGCATTAATTCGTCCAGCTCCTACTTCATAAACCGAATAATCCTCTTGTAAATCAACGGACGTATTCATTAAGGCTGCTTTCACATCAAACGGTGTATAGTCAGGATTCTCCTGTAAAATGAGCGCCGCTGTAGCCGCTACATGCGGAGATGCCATGGATGTCCCTTGCATTCTTACATAGGCCGTATCATACGTATGTCCATCTGGATCATTGATAAATGATGGAGCTGTTGAGTATATAGCAACGCCAGGGGCGACAACATCTGGTTTAATGTCATAGTTTTGCGCGACAGGCCCTCTTGAACTAAAATCAGCTAAATAATCGCCTTGCGATTTTGTATGTCCCAATTCTCCAAATGTAAAGACCGATTCTGATGATTTCGGTGATACTGTTGGCTCTGCTACCACAGTTGCTTCTGTTAATTTTATTGACTCTATTGATTCTGCTACTTCAGTTGCCTCTGTTAACTCTGGTAATTCCACTGATTCAGGTAACTCCGTTGAATCTATTGCTTCACGAGATTCCGTTGTAAGCGCTTCCTTTAGCTTGTTTCCATCCTCTTTTGATAAGCGGAATGATGCAATATATCCTGTGCCTTCGCCAAGATAATACGGAATTTGACCGGCTTCATTATTGTAAACAATCGTAGTAGCCGCTCCCGCTTCTTTAGCATTACTAATTTTTTCATCAAATGAAAGCTCACCACGTTCAATGAGCGCGATTTTTCCTGTTACATCTATTCCTTTATAATCACTCTTTTTCCCGTACCCTATATCAACAATGGCATACGATTTATTTTGGAAACCTTCCATCTTATCTGCAAAATTTTTCGCTAGCAGTTGAACATCTACAAACGTTTCTTCATTTGCTTTTCCCGTAAATGTTGGAATGGACTGAGACACATCGCTAGCCCCAACAGTAATGGCAAGGGCACCAGTTCCAGGAGTTCCTACCGTCATAGCTCCCGGTCCAGCATTTCCAGCTGCTACAACCGTTACTACATCAGCTAGCATGGCATTGTTGACAGCCACTGACAGTGGTGATAGTGGATCGTTTACATTTGCACCAAGAGATAGGTTGATAACATCCATTTCGTCTTTCACGGCTTTATCAATACCTGCAAGAATTCCCGCTATTGACCCGCTGCCATATGATCCAAGTACGCGGTAGGAATACAAATCGACATCTGGTGCTACACCTTTTACAGCATAGTCTACGTTATTATCTTTTTGTCCAGCAACTGTTCCCGAAACATGCGTCCCGTGTGATGTATAATAGGCATTACCATTCATATCGTACTCCGGCTGACCTGACGCCTTCCACTCGTCATAAGTTCTTTCCATAGGGTCAGCGTCATTATCGATAAAGTCCCATCCTTTTACGCTATTAGGATCCACTTTACTTGGGTCTTGTCCTTCAACTGCTTTGTATCCAGCGTACGCCCCTTGTAAGTCTGGATGATTATAGTCAATGCCTGTATCAAGGACTCCGACTTTAATCCCCTGTCCTTTTATATCCTCATCATGAAGCTTGTCTACTCCAATTTGCGGAATACTGTCAATCATTTTAGGCTTGATGGCTCGTTCCTTTATTTCTGGCAAATCTAACTTTACTTCCTCGTCCTTCCACACTCGCTCGACGACGCCAGTTTTCACCATTTCTTCAATTATATTGCCTGCTACTGTGATGGCTGCGCCGTTAAACGCATCACGATACTCGTGTGTAATCGTGATGTCAACGGACCTTTTACCGTTGGATAAGCCCCGAATTGCATCTTTAAATTGCTTATGCGAAGTATCTACTTTCTTTTCCATTGCTGAAAGTGAAGCTTGACTAGGTTTATTTTTCTGTTTAGCCATTTCAATCTTTGCAGGATCTTGCTTAAATTGAACAATAACGTTTACAGGCTCTTCACTTACAAGATTGATGGCTGGATCGATTGTAAACCCAGCTAGCGCCCTTAATTCGTTGAGTGATCTTCTTTGATCATCAGTAAGATTATTTAAAATTTCTTTGACGTCTATTGTTCCATTTGTAGCCTCAACTGATGGCATAGCAGGAAACATTGTCGCTGGCAATAATAAGGCTGTCATCATAGCTTTCGCGAATCGTGTGGGCATTTTCTTCATCTTTTTTTCTTTACTCACTTTATCCACTCCCTATTGATTGAATAACTTTCAAAAAAGATTTGTAGAGCCTCTAGCACTCGTCCAAAGGATTAAACAATAGATAACTACCAATACATCCCTCAATATAAAATTTAAACCATTTTATCTAACTATATATTGGGGTAATTATGATTACCCGGACTCCTGACCTGCATAAAAAGACTCATTTTTTTACATCCACCACGTTACAATAGGACTCTAATTTAGGTGACAAGAAGGTTCTAAGTATCTAGTAAACTTATTCCTAGCATTACATTTACTCGAAATAATTTGGCAATTATAAATGATTGCATTATACTACTTATACTGCAATAGACGACAATGGAAGATTTACTCACGCTTCAATACTTGCGAGTTGTAATAAAGAATTAATGTTTGATGATGTAAGAAAGAAATATTTTTCAAATTACCCCAATTAATGAAAAATAATAATATGTATATCAATAATAGGAGACTAAGTCCTAAAGAAGTAAGTATTTATTGTTGAGTCAACGTGAACAAGACTGATAGGTATTTATTTGTATTACTTAGCAATCGTCTATCAAAAATATTCCTTTCCCCTCTCAATCTTTTCCGACTTGCCTGGTGCTCAGGGCATTGTATAGCAAATCGGAATCACCAACAAATTCAATTTATCTATAAAAGTAATCATGTGAATGAACATATACCAAAGGGGGGCTTATCTATGTATGAAGGGAAAATAATCAAGTTTTATCGTAAGAAGGAAAAGTTAACCCAAGAACAACTAGGAGAAGGCGTTTGTTCAGTCACGCATATAAGCAAAATTGAAAGGGGCTTAACCGAGTATTCCCCCGAAATAACCGTATTGTTGTCGAAACGACTGAACATAAATATAGAAGAAGAGCTCGCAAATTTAAAAAACTTGAAAATAAAACTCGATTATTGGCACGAGGTCATCATCTCCCGGAACATGCAGGAGGCATTGCGCATTAATAACGAGCTGGCAAATAATCAATTGTTCGAGATATCAGAACACGTAACGTATTACAAATTACTCCAGGCAAAATTTAATGTCATAAAAGGTAATCTTAAAAAAGCAAAAAAGCTAATTGAACAAATTCAAGTAAGCCATAATCATTTATCTATTTACGAAACCAACTTATTCAAACATATACTCGGGCTTTACTATATGTCTATTGATGAACATATAAAATCAGTTGACACATTAAACAGTATTGATTTTAAAAACTACTCCGACCCTTCCATTTACTACGATCTGGGAGCGGCTTACCATAGTGTTCATTCACCAGTACTTGCCTATTATTACGCAGAGAAAGCACTAAATTTCTTTAGGAAAACAAATCAATTCTTACGTATTATCGATACGGAAAACCTGATGCTTATTCAAGTCGAATCCGATCAGCACCGTGATTTTAAAAATACAGTTGAACAATATGAAAATCTGATTAACCTGTGCGAGCTCTGTAATGCCCCCGATAAAAAGGCAAAAGTCCTTCATAACTTTGCATATGAGCACTTAAGAAGAGAGAAATATCAGAGGGCGGGTCAGCTATACAAAGAATCAATGGAATTGAAAGATCGTACATCCACGCTTTATTTATTGTCATTAGATGGTTATATTCGTAGCGCTTTAAAAGGTAAGTTTTTACCCCAAGAGGAATTACAGATGCTCGTCAATGAGGGCCTCACAATCGCAACTGACAGTGCAGATACAATGTATGAATCTATTTTCACCTTACATCAGTTTTCTATTCTTCAACAAGAAGAACATTATTATTCCTACTTAGCTACTAAAGTCTTACCGTATTTCAATGGAAATGGCTACACGATGATTGCACAAAGTTATAAACGTGATCTCTTTAATTATTACACTAAAAATGGGCATACCAAAAAAGCATTAGAAATTGCTACTAGTATGATTAACGCAGAGGAGTTTTGAGATAATCCTACCTATTATAGTCCATTCCTTTTTCACAATGGTTGCATAGACTAGATGGAATCACTTGGAAGGAGTGGACGAATGGTCAACATGCAACCGGATGGTCAAGGCGGACAGCAATGGTCCCCAAGATTACCCGAGGGATATGAGGGAAACAATACTCAAAGTATGCCAGGATACGGAGCTGGCGGCCAGATGATGGGCTATGGCTCACAGGGATTCTCCCCTGGGCAGGGTATGATGGGCTATGACGCGCAAGCATCCTTACCCCAACAAGGAATGATGGACTATGACACGCAAGCATTCTCACCTCAGCAAGATATGATGGGCTATGACATGCAGGCATTCTCATCTCAGCAAGAAATGATGGGCTATGACACTCAAGCATTCTCACCTCAGCAAGATATGATGGGCTATGACACGCAAGCAATCTCACCTCAGCAAGGTATGATGGACTATGACATGCAAGCATTCTCACCTCAGCAAAATATGATGGGCTATGACATGCAAGATTCTTCATCACAACAAGGTATGATGAGCTATGATATGCAAGGCTTTATGCCAGAACAACGTATGGTTGGAAACGACATGCAGGCATTCGCTCCTGGACCTGGGATGCCAGGCTTTGGACCACCAAGACCTAGCACGCCGAGCTTCGGAATGCCAGTGCCTAGCACACCGAGCTTTAGACCGCCAGTACCTAGTACACCAAGCTTTGGACCTCCGGGATTCGGACCTCCAGGATTCGGGCCTCCAGGATTCGGACCTCCGGGACGACCACCTACCAACGGGAATCCTGGTCAATCGCCAGGCCACCAAGGCCCAACGTCACCACCACCGAACACCGTTCCTGCTTATCCAACGCACCAAGCATTTGCAGTAGACCCCGGCGCCATTCGTGGTTGCCTCTATAGGATGACATACGTTTGGCTTTCAAGAAGACAGGGCTTTTGGTTCTTTCCCGTCTTTGTCGGCCCAACTTCAGTTGCAGGCTACAGATGGCGTCAGAGACGCAGAAGATGGGAGTATACGGGAATCAGCTTGAATCAAATCGATCGGTTTACCTGTTTCTAAGTAAAGACCATTGAAAACAGCAATTCCATTATGCGGAATTGCTGTTTTTTATGTAGAACTAACAAATGGAAAAAAAATCCAAGTGCATACCCATAACGAAAAATGGACAAGATTACTCTGTACAACGTGTATCATTATCACAAAGAAAATACAGGTGATTAGATGAAAAATACCTCAAATGTATTCTGGATTACTCTTGGACTTGTATGCATAGCAGTGTTGTATGGCGCACTAGCACCCGAGAGTTTCGAAACTGTGACCGATAATATGAAGAACTTTATCACATCGGCGTTTGGTTGGTATTATTTACTGTTCGTCACAGCCATTGTACTGTTCTGTCTATTCTTTATCGTCAGCCCCATGGGACAAATTACACTTGGCAAGCCCGATGAAAAACCTGAATACTCTCGAATCAGTTGGTTTGCGATGCTATTTTCAACTGGGATGGGGATTGGACTCGTCTTCTGGGGCGCGGCGGAACCGCTTTCCCACTTCGCGATAGATCCTGCCACAGAACAACCTGGAACGGACGCTGCATTTAAAGAATCGATGCGTTATACGTTTTTCCATTGGGGCATTCATGCATGGGCAATTTACGCAATCGTCGCCATGTCACTTGCCTATTTTCAATTCCGAAAAGGAGAACCTGGGCTAATATCTGCAACATTAAGACCGATATTTGGCAATCGAATGAATGGTGCGGCCGGCACAATCGTTAACGTACTTGCTGTTTTCGCGACTGTTATAGGTGTTGCGACAACACTCGGTTTCGGCGCCATTCAAATCAATGGCGGACTCTCTTACTTGTTTGATTTACCGATTAGTTTTCCCGTTCAAGTCGTTATTATCATCGTTGTCACCATTCTCTTTGTGGCTTCTGCTTGGTCTGGCATTAGTAAAGGGATTAAATATTTGTCCAATGCAAATATGGTGCTTGCGGCCCTGCTTCTTATTCTTGTTGTGATTCTCGGTCCTACTATGTTGATTTTCGATACATTTACCGACACAATCGGCTCATACTTTCAAAACTTGCCCCGTATGAGTTTCAGTGCTGCACCACTCGATGATAATAATCGAGCATGGATTAATAAATGGACGATTTTCTACTGGGCTTGGTGGATCTCATGGTCACCGTTTGTCGGTATATTTATCGCCCGTGTATCACGTGGACGAACCATACGCGAATTCCTCGTAGGCGTCCTGCTTTTACCAACATTACTCAGTTTTTTCTGGTTCTCTGTTTTTGGTTCCACTGCAATGGATGTACAAATAAAAGGCGTAGATCTGACCAATCTTTTAACCGAAGAAACCCTTTTTGCTGTTTTCCATGAATTACCGATGTCCATGATACTATCGATTGTCGCTATTCTTCTGATCGCTATCTTTTTCATCACATCAGCAGACTCAGCAACATTTGTCCTTGGTATGCAGACGACATATGGATCACTTCACCCACCTAACGTCGTCAAATTAACATGGGGAATTGCTCAAGCAGCAATTGCTATCATCCTACTATCTGCCAACGGATTGACTGCACTGCAAAATGCCTTGATTATCGCAGCGTTACCCTTCTCCTTCGTCATCATCGGTATGATGGTTTCGCTATATAAGGAACTCAATAAGGAACGCAAAGAGATGGGATTAATGATAAGGCCCTATCCGAAGAAGAAGAAAAATAATGGCGACTCATCTAAGTAAAATCTTCACCCAACATGAAAAGTTGGGTGAAGATTTTTCGTTACTTTACACGCATTACACGTACGTTAGCCGATTCCAACATACTCGAAACAATCATCATTTCTTGTTTGCACATTAGACCCCTATTGAATTTTTGTATTCCAAAAAGAGCTTTTCAATCGTACAATCAATGCGTATAGGCCCCATAGTCTCCCCTTTTTTCCCTAAAACCTGTCCAGTCTGCATGCTCCAAATACCAATCAATGGTTAATTTGAGACCTTGCTCAAAGGTATAGCGAGGTACCCAACCAAGTTCTTTTTCTATTTTTGAATAATCGATAGCGCACCTTTTATCCTGCCCTAAACGATTCTCTACAAATTCAATCAGACAGTCGCTTTTCCTTAATGCTTTCAGTATTAATTTAACGACTTCAAGGTTTTCTTTTTCATGACTGCCACCAATATTGTACACTTCACCAATTTCTCCTTTATGGAGAACGGCATCGATTGCCAAACAATGATCGTGTACATGAAGCCAATTCCTTCGTTGTTTGCCATCCCCATAAAGAGGGAGTGGTTTATCTTGTAATGCGTTTTCAATCATTAAGGGAATGAATTTTTCAGGGAATTGATAAGGACCATAATTCGTTGAACATCTTGTAATCAGGATGGGCAGCCCATACGTTTCGTAATATGCCCTCACCATTAAATCCGCAGATGCCTTTGAAGCAGTATATGGGCTATTCGGGGATAGACTTGTTTCTTCTGAAATCAGGCCTACTTCATCGACAGTCCCATATACTTCATCCGTCGAGATTTGAATAAACCTTCTACAAGCTGCATCCTCGGGATTCGCTTGCCAATAACACTTTGCCGCCTCAAGAAGGATCTGCGTGCCCGTCACATTCGTTGTCAAAAAACGAGCGGGATTTGTCATGCTTTGATCCGCATGCGTTTCAGCTGCAAAGTTAATGACTACATCAATGTCGTAGCGCTCAAAAAGTTCTTGTACCAGTTGGGCGTCACCTATTTCCCCTCTGACAAAATGATAGTTTGACCTCCATGCAACCTCTTCAAGATTAGACAGATTTCCTGCATACGTTAATGCATCCAAATTGATAACGGTATAGTCGTATGAGGAAAGCATATGTTGGATAAAATTCGATCCGATAAATCCAGCCCCACCCGTTACTAGTATATTCATGCTAAAATCCCCCTTGTCTTCATGATCTTTCAGACAAACACGCTGACTAGTTATTTAGAGATTGCTACTTCTACTACATATTGATCGTAGTCTGTTTCCAATTAAGGCTGGGCTAACGCTACTCATTCGAAGACATCTTAGTTCAATGTATTCACATATTTATGAAGCATCTAGTAATCTTGTAAAATTCCTTACTACACAGTATAGGAGTGAGGAGCTAAAATTATGCTATTTAGTTTGAACTAAAAATGCTTGCTAATAACGCTCGGCGCTTGGGGATGCCTCTCGCAATAAGGCGCCTTCGCTGGATATTACTTATAAATCATAAGTTCAACATATATAGTTATCCATGCTTATCCTACAAAAAAAACGACTTCACCGAAGTGAAGTCGCCTACTTTATTATTCCTTATCCAAATGCCACGTCCAATATCATCATGACAGTAAATCCGATCATTAAGCACATGGAAGCCAAATCTTTGTTGCCATTTTCCTGCGAGCCTGGAATCACTTCTTCTACGACGACGAAAATCATCGCTCCTGCCGCAAAACTTAGCGCAAATGGCAAAATCGGTGCCATCAATGTAACTGCGAGAACCCCAATGACGGCGGCAATCGGCTCGACTGCTCCCGAAGATTGTCCGTACATAAAAGCTTTTTTACGAGACATCCCATCTCTCCGCAAAGGCATTGCAACCGCTGTGCCTTCCGGTAAGTTTTGAATCCCAATCCCGACAGCTAAAGCAATAGCCGCCGCTAATGACGCCGATGGGAAGCCGGCAGCCACCGCGCCAAAAGCGACACCAACTGCTAATCCTTCAGGAATATTATGCAGTGTAATCGCAAATATCAATAGTGTACTACGGCGCTTTCTTTCTGGGTGGATTCCTTCCGCGTCCTTCATGGAAGAAGTCGGATGCAAGTGAGGTATGATCTTATCTGCAGCCCATAAGAATAGTCCGCCTAGTAAAAATCCTGAAGCAGCAGGGAACCAGGAAGGAAAGGGTCCACTCTCCGCCATTTCAATAGCAGGTGCTAGCAGTGACCAAAAACTCGCTGCAATCATTACACCACCCGCAAAGCCTAGCATCCCGTCCATTAATTTTTGATTGACCGTCTTCGTCGTAAATACTAACGCAGCACCAATCGCGGTCATCCCCCAAGTGAATAGAGTTGCGATCAAGGCTTGATAAACGGGATCTAGCCCCATAAAAAATTCTAGCATAGTGGTTCTCCCTTTCTATATAAATTTCATCTAATAATTTCTCATTATACTGTCATTGTATGCTAGAAGTTTCCCTAACGCAACATTTTAATCTTCATTTTTCAAATAGATTTGAAACTCTGTCACATCTCTTGCCATCTTGAACCGATTGAAGAGCCTTATCGCCACCACCCATATGTGAATAAAAAAAGTGCCCCTCCGCAAAAAATTAGCGAAGAGAACACGATTTAAATACCCCAAAAAGTTACCGTATCAAATAAACCAATTATCACAAGAAGTACGCCGGCAACCCGTTGAATCATTGCTCCTACTTTCCTGCTCCGCCTCATAATCAAACGCTTTGCATCAAAGAACCAGATGAAAAAAAACAGTAAAACAAGCGGAATCGACGTCGCAATACCAAACACCGTCGGCAGAATAAACCCATAAGAAGTCGTCGCAACTACAGGCATCAGCCACAGAAAGAAAATGACGAACATCGTTGGACAAAAGGCCAGAGAGAAACTAGCACCCAACATAAACGAGCCCACTTTCCCTTCACGCAGCCGCATGGGAATACGCATGGTCAACCTGTGTAAAAACCCTAGCTTAAGAACCCCCAGCAAAACAAGCCCCGTCATCACAATAAGCGGACCAATCACTTTACGTAACAAGGGGAAATACTCCGTCATTTTCGTCTCAAATGATTGACCAAATAGCCAGACTAGCAAGCCAAGCGAACTAAAAATAACTACTTTCCCAGCGATAAAAAAGATCACTTCGATCCAATCATTTTTCATCTGAACTGCACGATTGCTGTAAAAAGTCATTGCACTCAAATTTCCCGTCAACTGACAAGGAGCAGCAGCGCCTATTAACCCTAACAAAAGCGCAAAAATCATTGGTTCATCTGCAAAAGAATGCATAAGACCCGTGAGCGGCTCACTAATTGTTGCACTCAACTTTGATAGCCATCCATACACCATTCAAGCACCACCCGTTTGTTCATCATCGTTTCTGCTTAACTCCACTTATAACCAATTCCCCACACCGTTTTCAAAAATTCATCCATCGGAAAGCCTAGCTTCTTTAACTTGTCTCTTAAATTTCGTATATGCGAATCGACCGTTCGAATATCTGTATATGTATCAAATTCCCACGCTGCATGCAATACCATTTCACGGGTAAACGTTTTTTTCGGTCGTGACATCAACGCCTCAATAATCGTAAACTCTTTTAACGTCAATTGCGCTTCTATACCATGATAGTGTAGTGAAAACGTGTCTTTATCCAACGTGAAATCACCATAAATAATCAGCTCATCCTCTGGAAAACGGCGTAAAATCGCATGGACCCTCGCTGTTAACTCGCGTTCATCAAAAGGTTTGGTAATATAGTCATCTGCTCCTACACCAAGCCCTTTCACCACATCGAGCTTGTCAGATCTCGCCGTCAACATAATCACCGGAACATCGGAAAATTCACGTATTCTTTTACACACTTCCCAGCCATCCAAATCTGGCATCATAACATCGAGTAACACGAGGCTAACCTTTTCCTGTTCAAGTCGTGCTAAGGCCCGCTCCCCACTTGTTTCCTTCAAGCATGTAAATCTTTGTGGGTTCAAAAATAATTCAATCAGATCAAGCATTCTTGGCTCATCATCCACTAACAAAATCGTCCGCATACTAAAGCCTCCTTTTTACAGAGTGACTGTAAACCTGCTCCCCTTTCCCAGGGTACTTTCTACTTCAATACTACCTCCATGCGCTTCAACCAGTTCCTTCACAACCGCAAGACCAATACCCGTTCCTCCAAACGTACGAGAGCGCGATTTTTCAACTCGATACAACTTTTCAAAGATAAACGCCAATTCTTCCGATGGGATGCCCATGCCAACATCCGTCACACGTATGACTGTTTTCTCTTTCTTTTGATAAACTTCTAGCGTGACTTCGGTCTCTTCAGCTGAATATTTCAAAGCATTGTCCAATAAATTCAACACAATTTGCTCCAACCGCAATGGATCGGCTAGGATTTGAAAATCTACGTCGCATCGTACGGCAAGCTGTACATTTTTCATGTTAAAAGAAGGCTCCACAAGCCGCTGCATATCTTCAAAAAATGGCCGTGTCCAAAAAAGCTCTTTTGACACTGTAAACGTTGTTTCATCCATTTTTGCTAAATCCAATAAGTTTTTAACAAGGTCCTTCATGCGATTTGATTCTTCCACAATAATGGACAAGTAGTGCTGACGCTCTTGCTCATTCAACCCTTGTCTCATCGCTATCGTTGAATAACCAATCAAATACGTTAAAGGCGTACTTAATTCATGCGCGATGGATGCGAGAAATTCATTGCGCTCTGTTTTTAGTCGTTCCAAATCCGTCGCTAGTTTTTGAATAGAGCCCGATAACTCTCCTAACTCATCATTCCCTACAACAGGCAGGCTGACATTAAAATCACCATTGCTCAATTTCTCCGTTGCTTCCTTCATTCGAATGAGTGGGCGCGTTAACAATTTAGAAAGGATCGCATAGATGATGAATAGCACCACAAAGCTCGTCACACCCGCCAATCCAAAATGCAAGTTTAACTTATTCACTAACAGCTTAATCGGTTCGGTACTTTGATACATCACCACATATCCCGATGGACCTGACGCTATGTGATAAGGATGCACACTAACAATATAAGGTGACGATTTCCAATCAGCAATGACAATTCCTTCCGTATTGGCAGCCAGATTACGCACATGTTTAAGTGATTGTTCAATGAGTAGATGGTCATCAGAACTGCTTGCAATGATACCTTGGCGATTGATAATAACAACTTCTCGATCCCCATCCGACTCCATCAATGCAATATGTTCAATCGTAGTATTCGAATAATTGTCTTCCAATACATCACGATGATTTGCACCACTGGCCACTAATCGAGCGTATTCCTCGTCAGTCCTTTCCTCTAGTATATTTTGATGCAAATACACCATCAGGAATACTTCCATGATCAGGACAGCAATGAAAAAGTAAGCCGCTAATTTAATCGAGATTCTATTCATCTACCCCTAGCCTCATTTCAGCTGACAATGAAAAAAAGGTGAGCACCTGTGATTCGTTGGTGTCTCACCTTTCATGCCAAAAGATTGTTTCTTATTCCACTTTTATCTGCCCCATCATACCATTTTCTTCATGTTCAAGAATATGACAATGGAACATATAGACACCCTTATGTTTAAATTGGACAGCGATTTTCACTTTTTCATCTGGCGCTATGGAGATACTGTCTTTCCAACCTCTCTCATTTTCCGCCGGTTCTTCCCCGTTTCTTGAGATCACTTTAAATTGTGTACCATGGATGTGAAAAGGATGGATCATGCCGCCCATCATATCCGGTTTATTGTAAATTTCCCACACTTCCGTTACACCTTGTTGCTGTATGAAATCGATACGATCCGGGTCAAATTTCTTACCATTGATCGTGACCTGATCCATCATGCCAAATAGCTCGACCTTCTTTGTCACAGGCAGTGCCTTCTCTTCTGCTGTCACTGAAAAATCATTCATTTTTTCACTAGCCTGTTTCACCACTACGTGTTGGTCCTTCACCTCAAACGGTAAAAGAATAGCCCCTTCTTCATTAATGAGTGCTACATCTTTTGTAGTCGATAATTGTGAAAAATCCACAATGATTTCCGCACGTTCAGAAGGTGTCAATGTCACTTCATTCAATGTCACGGGTTCATTCAAGAATCCACCATCTGTAGCAATTTGGACAAAATCATCACCCGAATTTAATTTAAATGTATAGTTTCTCGCATTTGATCCATTCAACAGGCGAAGACGTACTTTTTCTTTCTGGACGGTTAATTTGGGATTCACCGTACCATTGATCAGTAACGTATCTCCCGCTGTTCCATCTTCATTCATAACGGAATGATAATCCAATTGCTTATCAGCATCAAAAGTCCGATCTTGAACAATCAAAGGAAAATCGTTCTTGCCGTAATCACTTGGCAATCCTAGACTTGTCGAATTTCGATCCTCAATATAAATCAAACCAGCCAATCCGTTGTATACTTGTTCAGCCGTTTTTCCGACCGCATGTGGATGAA
The DNA here is from genome assembly GCF_044762865.1 of Sporosarcina sp. NPDC096371. Classification (NCBI taxonomy): domain Bacteria; kingdom Bacillati; phylum Bacillota; class Bacilli; order Caryophanales; family Caryophanaceae; genus Sporosarcina; species Sporosarcina sp. NPDC096371. Next base: position 237,982 of record NZ_JBIWFE010000005.1, on the reverse strand, counting down.
ACCATAACGTCGCTGCCTCTTGCGTCACTTCAAATTCAATGATTCTTTCTTCTCCAGGTGCAAGTACGCTATGCGGTCCCCCATCTCCCCCCCCGGACACTTCCAGTCCATGCCAATGAAATGTCGTTTCTTCTTCCAGATCATTGATCGTTTTAATTATTGCCGTTTCGCCTTTTTCCAAACGAAGCATAGGGCCCAAAAACGAACCGTTATACCCCGACGTCTTGGTTTGAGTTCCTTTGAAAATTTCAGTTGTTCCTTGTTGAGCTCTAACTGTGTATGCCACGCCATCCTCGTTATCGGCTTCCAACATCGGGGGTATCTTTAATTCATTTTCCCCTGTTGAGTTGTTTAAACTGACAATATCATCATGGCTCATATGTCCATTTTCCATCATATCGCCGCTCATCATTGAATGATCCATTTCTTCGTCACTCATTTTTGAATGGTCCATTTCTTCATCAGGTTTCGAATTGGTATTCCCGCAACCGCCGATTACTAATAGGCTTATCGCTAATGCTGTCATTTTTATTTTCAGTGCCATCGCCTGTTTCTCCCCTTTTCTTGTTTACTTCTTTGCAGTGTAACAAGAAAATATGGAGAATTTATGCAGGATAGGTTTCACAACGAAGCTCAGTCGCCTAGCATCTCTACGACTTCATCATAATTCATCTCAAAGCCAATAAGTACTTTCGGTTTACTCATCATTCCGAGCAGTGATTTGTTTCTAAAAACAAACGTCGGCACCATTCTTGCGCCTGATAACTTGATAAGCTCTTGTTCCTTGTCGGGTTCTTTCGATAAATCATGGTCAATATACGGAATTTGATTCTCCGCAAGATATGCTTTTGCATCTTGGCAATCCGAACACGTAGGTCTTGTGTACAATTCTAATTGCATTTTCTTCACAAGAATATCCCCCTTCTACTATAGATTGAAAGCCATGCAGGATCTTTCCCGCATGGCTTCATTCCTTTTACAATTTAACCTTTTGCAAACGCAATGCATTCAAAACAACTGACACCGAACTAAACGCCATTGCTGCACCGGCAACCCACGGGGCTAACAAACCGAGTGCTGCGATTGGGATTCCGACTGTGTTGTAGAAAAATGCGAAGAAGAGGTTTTGCTTAATATTACGCATCGTTTTACGACTCATAATAATCGCATCCGCCACGCTATTTAAATCGCCGCGCATCAACGTAATATCTGCCGCCTCAATCGCAATATCCGTCCCTGTTCCAACAGCCATTCCGATATTCGCCATGGCAAGTGCTGGCGCGTCATTGATACCGTCGCCGACCATGGCCACTTTCTTGCCTTGGTCTTGCAACTTTTTAATTTCATCGCTTTTTTGTTCAGGCAATACTTCCGCAATAACATGCGCGAGACCAACTTGGCGACCGATTGCCTCTGCCGTTCGTTGGTTATCGCCTGTCAGCATAATCACTTCTAGACCCAATGCCTGCATTCTGGCAATGGCTTCTTCCGACGATTCCTTCACCGTATCGGCTACCGCCACAACACCTGCAAGTTGTTGGTCCACAGCGATCAACATCGCTGTTTTCCCTTCACTCTCAAGCTTTTCCATTGCTGCATTCGAATCCAACAGCGCAATCTTATGCTCATTCATTAATTTTCTAGTACCGACCAATACTTCTCTGCCACTCACCATCGCTCGAATACCATAGCCCGGTAATGCTTCAAAATCTGTCACATCAAGCAGTGACAAGCCTTTTTCTTTCACACCTTTCACAATCGCTTGTGCCAAAGGATGCTCCGATTGATTTTCAGCTGTTGCCACTAATTGCAGTACTTCCTTTTCCGTAAAGCCTTTCGTGACTGTAATGTCTGTCAAAGCAGGCTCACCTTTTGTCACTGTTCCTGTTTTATCCAACACGACAGTATCAATAGAGCGTGTGTTTTCTAGATGTTCTCCACCTTTAAACAATAAGCCCATTTCAGCCGCTCTACCTGAACCTGCCATAATCGACGTCGGCGTTGCCAATCCTAGTGCACACGGACAAGCAATGACCAGGATCGAAATCGTTGGAATTAATGCCGAACGGAAATCACCAGGCGTCACCATAAAGAACCATATCAAGAACGTTGCAACCGCAATGACCACAACAACCGGTACAAAGATACCCGAAATCCTGTCTGCTAAACGCTGGATTTCTGCTTTCGATCCTTGTGCTTCTTCCACCACTTTTACAATTTGCGCTAATGCAGTATCTTTCCCAACCTTTGTCGCTTTAATTTGCAAGGAACCATTCTTATTGATCGTTGCCCCAATGACAACGTCACCGACTACTTTATCGACCGGAAGACTTTCACCCGTAATCATCGATTCATCAATAGCAGAACGCCCTTCAATAATTTCACCATCCACCGGAATCTTTTCACCCGGCTTCACGAGAATGATTTCGCCTGTGATGACTTCTTCGATTGGCAATTCCATTTCAACGCCATCACGTAACACTCTTGCTGTTTTTGCTTGTAAGCCGAGCAACTTTTGAATCGCCTGACTCGTTTTACCTTTTGCACGAACTTCAAATAATTTACCCAGTACAATCAATGTAATAATAACTGCGGATGCTTCAAAATATAACTCAGGACTACCAACTTTTCCTGTATTCATCCATTCGATCGATAGGTAAAGGCTGTAGAAATAAGCTGCGCTCGTACCCAGTGCTACTAAAACGTCCATGTTGGCACTTTTATTGCGTAGCGAATTAAAAGCCCCTTTATAAAACTGACCACCGATGATGAATTGAACAGGTGTTGCAAATGCCAGCTGTACCCACGGATTCATCAGAATATGAGGCATATAGATGAAGGATAAAAACTCAAAGTGTGCCACCATGGTCCATAACAAAGGTATCGTCAAGATTAGTGAAAAGATGAACTTTTTTTGTTGCTTGTTAATTTCTTGTTCCTTATGATCCATTTTGTCTTTACTATCTTGTTTGGGAATGAGTTCATACCCCATTTTCTTAACAGCTGTCATCATTTCTGTCGTTGCAATTTGTTTACTGTCAAATTCTACTGCAATGGTTTCCAGCGCGAAGTTAACGTTCGCATTTGTAACGCCATCCATTTTATTGATACGTTTTTCGATTCTTGTCGCACAAGCCGCACACGTCATACCTGAAATATCAAAATCGACTTTTTCTTGCACAACGCTATACCCTAACTTCTCTACCCTAGCTTTAAACTCATTTACATTTGTTTTTTCTGGGTCGTAGACAATGGTCGATCGTTCCAAAGCAAAGTTGACATTGGCCTTTTCCACACCTTCTATTTTGGACAATCCTTTTTCAATGCGATTCGCACAGGCTGCACACGTCATGCCGTTAATTTGTAATGTTTTTTCTGCTGATGCCATGTTATTTCTCCTCCGATACTAGGTGGGGGTATATTTTTTTCAAAAAGAAGGATTATACCTAGCAAGAGGTACAATCTCCTCCACCGCTTTATACCCCCACATGGTGTAAGCGGAACTTCAGTTAAGCAAGGTCGTAGCCTTGGTCTTCAATCGTTTCTTTAACTTGTGCTAATGTCGCTGCACCGTCAAATTCTACAGCAACTTCTTTGTTAGCAAGATCCACTGCAACTGCTGAAACACCCGTCAATTCGCCAACGCTTGTTTCGATTGCATTTACACAATGCCCACATGACATACCTTCTACTTTTAAAATTTCTTTCATAATTAAAACCTCCTATTTAGTTATTATCGCCAATTTAACATACCCCCTATAGGTATGTCAAGCAATGTGAAAAAGTTCTTTACTTCATCATCGTTTTCATAACGTCCATTAATTCTTTAATCGCTGCTTCCCCATCCTGCCCTTTAATGGCGTTGACGACACAGTGATGCGTATGGTCTTCTAATAGAGCTAATGAAACCTTGTTCATCGCTGATTGGATAGCGCTTATCTGGTGTAAAATATCGACACAATACCGATCATTTTCCACCATTTGATGGACGCCTCGTACTTGTCCTTCCACACGCTTTAAGCGATTGAGAAGCTGTTGCTTATTTGGTTGAACCGTTTGTTTTGTTGATTCCTCCACATTATCACTCCTTAAACGGGTACAGATACCCCGTACCCCTACACTAGCATTTTAGCTGAAGCGGGTCAACGAGTTCACTCTTCAAATTTTCTACACCAAATCGATTGACGAATTTGAAGAAAGGTTCCCTTCTTTTTCCTTGTTCCGTGTACAGCGAAATGATTTTATCCACAGCGTCATATAATTGATCCGGCTGTAGCTGTGCGAGCAATAATGTCCCCGCTGTAGCATCTAGCCCTTTTGCTTTGCCTCCTACATATAAATCATACCCGTTTCTTCCTTTCATTACACCAATGTCATTGACTAATGGTTCACCACAGCCAACTGGACATCCTGTATAAGCAGGTCGTAAAGTAAATGGCACTGGTTGTCCGGCAATGCGCTTATTGAGTTCTTTGGCTACGGGCATCCCTTCTTGTTCCTCACCTTTACAGAAATTACAGGTCCGTAGGCTTTTCACAAAGTTCCCAACTGGATAACAGGCCAAGCCCACTTCCTCAAATCGCTCGGTCATCTCTGTTACTTTACTTTCTGCTACCTCGATATATAACTGCTGGAACGTCGTCATCTCCAGCTCATCGCCTTCATTCATATACGCTGCTATGACAGCTAATTGCTTCGCATTCAGTTTCGAGCCGAATGCGATTCCGCCATTGACAGCTATTTTAACCATTTTCTCCACATCAAATCCTACTTTCTTCATGTACCCCATTCGTGTTATATCAGTATGACCGCCTTCACGCTCCCAATACAGGTAGGGGGTATATTTTATTCAAAAAAATAATTTTACGATCCACTTGCTCCATCAACATCTTCAATTTACTATACCCCTATACAGTATGTCAAGAGGTGAATAAGAAATCTTTTTTGCTACCCCTTCTACCTGATGCATATAGTGATTTTAAAAAGACTTCGGGCTAGGAGGAAAAAGCAGTTGAGTGCCATGATACTGGGTGGATTCCTTTTTATGAGCGTCAGCGCAGGCGGCGTTTTTGCATGGATCGTTTCGAAACTATTCCAACAAACTACACAAGGTCTATCCCTATTATGCGGTGGATTCTTGGTCGGATTACTAGCCCTTGACATCATTCCAAGCGCTATACACATGTACCAAACGTTCAGCATCATCCTTGGTGCCCTGATGGGGTATCTATTATTTCAAGTGCTTCGCAATGTATCTCATCCAACAACTGCTAAAACACCATCCCTTTTCTTGCTAACAATCGCCTTGTTACTTCACACGATTCCACTTAGTATGACCATCGGAAACGCACTAGGCGATTCCACTTTCGGCATCGCCATCACCACTTCCACCATACTCCATCATCTGCCCGAAGGATTTGCTTTGACAACGGCAATGCTATCCCAAGGCAAAAAATTATGGGGCCTACTGCTTGTTTTTATCAGCTTATCGATGTGCTTTAGTCTGTTTATATGGATTGGTCATTATGTAAATTTAACTGATCTGGCACAAGGCAATTTGCTAGGCATTTCGATCAGCTTAATTGCAGCGACAAGTATATCCGAATTTATTCTACATAATCGTCGGGCTGTGCCTATCGGTTCATTTCTGACATTTATCCTTATGGGGTATCTGTTAAGTTGGTTATTTCATCACTTAGTGTGAAAATAATAGTCACTGAGTACATCTGCCAACGCTTCCGTCGTCCTCTGGAGTTCGTCTAGTGTGTTATCGACGCCGCCAATTTCTACAATTACTGCATTTGGTGAGATATCTTGGTTATACACACCATTCCCTTGACGACTATCTTTTTGGAGGACTCCTTTTGACAACTCGGGATACTTAGTCATGAGAAGATCATTTAAGCCTTCCGCAAACAACAGATTACTTTCATAATTTTCATGGCCTGTTCCCACAACAAACAACAGACGTGCATAGTCTTTGCCATTTACCTCTACGGTAGTCGAATCCCTCCGCAGCGAATCACGATGGATGTCCAAGAAAATTTCCAAGTCCTTGTTGTCAGCACGTGCAGCCCGTACCTGTTCTCCGGATAAAGTATAAGAACTAGCATAGTCCAGCCCTCTCACATCTAATTGTTGTACAATATCAGTCGAATCTACTTTCGTCCCTACTCCTCTTTTTTCAAGTGCTCTTCCAAGCAGCTCTCCAACAGCCGTAATATTTGCCTTCGAATGAAAAGCCTCGCCTGGCTTATTAGTACCTTTCAAATACGGTAAAAAGGATTCTCGACTATGACTATGATAAATATAAATGACCTTCCGTCCAAAAGTAGAATGCGATACACTTACTTCCTTGTCACTTAGTGACTTCATATTTTCAAATAGCTCTTCAAAGCGCTCTTGATCAAATTCAATGTCTTTCAATAAATCCTTCATAGGCGGTACAAGTTCATCTCTGTGTAATGGTTCTACCGGTAGTATAGGCTCATCTATATCAGAACTCGTGGTAACAATCTTTTCATCCCCAAAATGCTGTTCTTTCACTTGTTCATGCGAAAAAAAGAATGTGAAAATCAATACAACTAGCAACCAGCTTGTAAATAAAGCGGTTGCTACATAGAGGAGTAGCAATAATAGTGATTTCCTCTTATTTTCCTTCTTGTTTTTCTCTGCTGCTGGCGACATCTTGTCACCTACCTTTGCTAATTTGCTAATTCTCCACTATCAGCGAGCGTTTCCCAAGTGGAACCCTCGTCTGTCGTTAGATAAATATCATTATTATAAGTTGCGATGACTAGCTCCTGCTGATTGTCCGGATTCACTGCGATATAAGCAATCGGTTGTTTCGTCGTTACTGGAATGTCTCGCTCTTCATTTCCGTCTACTGCAAATGACGTGATTTTCACTTCTTCATTGGCAAAGTTCGCATATAACCCTCCTGCTTCCGTCAATGTTACATACGTAATCATAGCCGTGTCATGCACCAAGGTAAAATCTTCACCATAATTTTCTGATAGAAATACTCCATCTTCACTGCCGATTGCAATGACTTCCTGACGTGTCGGATGAGCGGCCAAGTTAGAGATAGATTCAGCAGTGAATCCATTCATAGCCGGCTGCTGCCAAGTCGTTCCTTCATCTATGGAATAATGAAATCCTTGAGACATCTCGTTCGTTGGCATTTCGTTGAATACGTAAATGGCATTCGAATCATATCCCACCGCCATATAATGAAAATCGATTTCTCCGTAAAAGGCCAACTGCTTAAAGCTTGCCCCCTTGTCCGTACTCTTAATAAGTCCAAGCGGATTTTTATAGCTAGATCCAGGTTCTGGATGCCCACTTGAAAAGAATCCGTCACGTATGGCTTGAAAACCCATATAATCATGTTTTTCGCTTGTTGCTTCTTTCCATCCATCCTCTCCATATGCATAAAGCCCATCATGTGTTGAAATGACGACTTCAGACCAACCATTGATATACCCCAAACCATGTAAATGTTCAAATGTATTCGTCTCGACTTCCTCAAACGAATAGGCATTGTCCTCAACCGTATTACAAGCCGACAATAAACCAACGATTGCAAGTAACCCTGCATATTGACTAATTTTCATCATCATACTCTCTCCTCTAGTGCTTCTTCAACTTTTGCTTACTAGTATAGAGAGTAAATATGGAAAAGGTATGCAGGCACAAAAAATACAGTTACTCATAGGAAAAATTCCATGAATAACTGTTTCAACTAACAGGAACAGTAAATTCTTTATTTCAACATTAATGAAACGATTGTTACCCTTTCACCGCATACAAATGCTTCACTAATTCACGATTTTTTTCTTTAAAGATGTCATTATGCGAGGACACCATGCCATGTCCATACGCTTCCGGAGTGATATACTGCTTCGCTTTGTTCACTGCATTCGCCGCATCTTGAAATGCCCCTGCAATTAAATGAAGCTTGCCTTCATGATTCAAAATGTCACCTGCCGCATAGAGCCCAGGGACTGATGTTTCACTCATTGGACTACCTTTAATACTATATTCATCTACCATTTCTATATTCAGTCCGCTGTTTTCTGTCAGCTCTTTATCCCGATCGTACCCATGATTGATGATGACTTCATCCACAGCCAATTGAATCTTTTGCCCATCCTCCGTATTGACTAATTCCACTTTATCAATCGTTTCATGATTATCTGCTGCAATCAGTCTTTCAATAGAAGTGTTTAATAAGCACTCCACTGAACTACTGAATAGCCGCGATACTTCCGCTTCATGACCTTTCAGCATATCTTTGCGATACGTCAAATAGACTTTCTTGGCAATCGGCTCTAATTCATTTGCCCAGTCAATCGCAGCATTCCCACCTCCCGAAATCAATACCGTCTTCCCTTTGAAACGCGCCAGTGATTTTACCGTATAATGCAAATTAGCTACTTCAAAACGCTCTGCACCTTCAATCTCCAATTTTGTTGGCTTCAAGATTCCTCCGCCTACAGCTAAAATAACTGTTTTGGATAGATGTTTTTGATACGCAGAAGTCTGTATCACAAAGTGACCATTGTCATCTTTATGAATCGATGTCACTTTTTCTCCTAATACAAGTTCAGGCTTGAACGTGAGTCCTTGGCGAATCATTTGTTCGATCAATTTTTCTCCAGTAACAGGCGTCAGTCCACCTACATCCCAAATCATTTTCTCCGGATACACATGCACCTTCCCACCTAAATAAGGTTGAAATTCAATAATTTTAGTCTTCATTTCCCTGAGTCCACTATAGAAAGCAGAGTACAATCCAGCAGGGCCACCACCAATAATCGTCACATCATATAGTTGTTCCGCATTCATCATAAAACCCCTTTTCACTTTGTCTTATTTTCATTGCTTCTTTCAATCAGCATGTCTACAAATAAGTCAATCTGCTCATAAATCGCAATCGGGTCATATCGGTAATACGTGTCGAAATCATTGTAAAACACTTGATTATTTTTCATCGCTTCTAGTCCTTGCCAAATTGGTGATTCTTTTAAGGTGTTCAATGCCTCTCCTCTTTTTTCGGGATCATAGGACGTTAAAAACATATAGTCAGCAGCGTACTCTGGTAATACTTCCATAGATAGCTGAAGTGTTTGTTCTGCACTGTTATTTTTATGAGGCATGTTCAATTCCAGTGCATTATACAATGCCTGTCCGCCACGACCAGCATTATCTCCAAAGATCCATAGATCGCCTTTATCCGTTAATTCATAAATACCAAACGTTGCATCGGCAGCAATCACACCCGCAAGCTTCTCCCTGCCCTCTTTTGCTTTTTGATCAAATTTGCTGATGAATTTGGCTGCTTCCTCATGATTACCCGTAATATCCTCAAATAATTTAACCGTTTCTTGAATATTTGTGGCTGTGCCATAGGGTATATGGATGGTTGGTGCAATTTCCGAAAGCTGCTCATAGTTTTCATCATACATAACAACGATTAAATCAGGTTCGAGCTCCAACACTTTTTCAACATTGACTGGCTGACCAATCTCAACCGCATCTTTCAATAAATCCTTTATAAATGGATTATCAAATGCTGTTGGCTCGGCGCCTATGACATTTGCTCCAACTGACAGTAACTCTCCACCATAAAAGTCTGTGACAATTCGCAACGGCTTTGCAGGGATTTCAACAACTCCCTTACCTGTCTCAAACTCCCGTGTTTCTATGATTTGCGATTCTTTCTCTGTAGAAGATGGCTTATTGCAAGCCATTAGCATTGAAGCAAGCAAGAACAGCGACATCATCATGATTATTAGTTTTTTTTTCATAATCCATTTCCTCCAAACTTGAATCAAGTTCATAATAGAACTGTTAAACATGAAATTAATTAACATTTTGTATACTCGAAGTGCCTCACTATGTTAGACGTGCTTCTCTATATATGTTGAATTAAAGAATCCCAGTAGATGCCTTCGCTGGAGATTATGTAGATATCATAAGTTCAACAAATATAGTTACTACTCCTATTTCTCTAAACTAGTAAGCCAAGTGACAAGCTCTTCTGTCTGAGCAAGGACGGCAATCGGATCATAATACCATGAGCGTTCCTCTGGCCAAACATAGAGATGACCATTCTTTACTGCTGGTAGACTCCCCCAAATAGGATCTGCCTCAAAATCTTCAACTGTTCGGCTATCGGAAGTCATGATGATATAATCACCGGCATAGCTCGCTATCATTTCTTCAGATAGTTCGGCCCATTGCTTTTCCATAATTTCAGACGCAACAGCATTAGGTAGTTTACGTTCAAGTGCTTGGTAAACGGGTTGTCCACCCCGGCCGAAATTGTCACCATACACATAAATCGCCTTATCGGTATCCTCCATAATAGAAAAACTTGCATCTTTGGCGATAACCGAATCGACCTTAGCTTTTGCAATTGCAATTTGTTGTTCATAATTAGCTAGCCAAGCTTCTGCTTCCGCTTCTTTACCGAGTAATTGACCAAAATAGGTCAGCTCCTCATGGGCATTCTTCAAATCGCCGTAAGGTATAACAACCGTTGGAGCGATTTTACTTAACATCTCATAGCTCTCCCCATTTCCTGTAATAATAAGATCCGGGTTAAGGGCAAGAATACTTTCAGTTGATGGTTTTCCGTAAACTCCAGTATCAGAAATTCCCAGAAGTTCATCTTTGAAATAATAGTTTTGAATTGTAAGTCCTGGAGCTCCTACGGGAATAACGTCCAGAGCAATCAGACTGCCAAGGTATTCCTCTGCAACAATACGCTGTGGCGTAACAGGAATTTCAATCTCCCCGTTTACTGTAGTAATTTTTTTCATAGCACTGTTCGTGTTGGAGCCTGAATTCTGTTCTGTTTCCTGTTTCTCATCTGTCTCACTATCCTGAACTTTTCCTGTTGCACCGCAACCAGTAAGAACTATTAACAGAAGTAACACTAACGGAACAACTAGCCTTAACTTCCGCCCTCTATGATGTTTTTTTTGTTTACGCAAATTCAAATCCCCTTTAATTTATAATGTAAGCAATTGCTTCTCCGTAGCAAGCAAACTATCCACAATAAACATAAGTTCTATTTATTCCCATTAACCAATACATCCGCAATTTCTTCCGCCTGATATAACGCAGATAGCGGATCAGAATTGAAATACTTTTTAATATCTAGCTTGTACACATGATTATTTTTCACCGTCTCTAACGAAGTCCACGTTGTAGGCAAATCCATTGATTCACTGGTTTCATTTTTCATAACGATCAAATAGTCACCGATATAATCACCGACTGTTTCCCAAGATACATCTAGACGCCCTTCTTTTTTATCAATAATATCGCTCTGAACGCGTGCAGGTGGAGTGAGCCCTAGTAATTTATAAACAGCTTTACTGCCGCGTTCTCCTTGATCCCCTATGATCATGACGTTTTTCTCAAACGTATAATCGGCAATGGTAACCGTTGCACCTTCTGGAATAACGCCTTTAATCTTGTCTTTGGCAGCCGCTACCCGCTCATCAAATTCAGCCAACCATTTCTTCGCTTCCTCTTGTCTATTCAAAATATCGCCCATTGCAGTGATTTCCTCATGAATGGTTTCATAATTCGATGTGTCATAGACAACTGTAGGCGCAATTTTAGAATAGTTCTCAGCCGCTTCTTGGTCCCATGTAATAATCAAATCTGGTTCGAGTTCCAATACCTTTTCTAATGAAACCGTGCCTTCTTTACCAATATCTTCAACTTCATCGGATACGAGCGGCTTCAAAAACGCTCCGAAATCCGTTAACGTTGATGGTGCCCCAACTGGCATAAGACCTAAAGCCATTACTTGTCCTAGATGCCAATCGACGACAACACGTTCAGGATGAGCTGGCACTTCCACTTCTCCCATTACTGTAGAAATCATCCGGGTTGTATCACTACTTACTTCCTGCTTTGTTGGTTTAGCTGGTTCGTCACTTCCATTGGAACAAGCACCCAGTATCAAAATCAAACACAGTGATACTGTAATCCTTAAAAGTGTTTTGAAATGTTGTTGCATATCTGTGTATCCCCCTAGTAATTCTCTGATTGTCTAGACACTAAATTGCGCTTCATACAGCCTGCTATACGATCCTTGTTCCGCTAACAACTCCTGGTGACTACCTTGCTCAACAATGCCATCCTTTGTTACGACAATAATACGGTCTGCGTTTTTTATCGTTGCTAATCGATGCGCAATGACAAGTGTTGTTCGTCCTTGCGATAACTCCGTTAACGCCTGTTGAATAGCTACTTCCGTTTCTGTATCCAGTGCAGATGTCGCTTCATCCAAAATGAGGATGGATGGATTTTTCAAAAACATTCGCGCAATCGACAACCGCTGTTTTTGGCCACCTGACAGTTTGACACCACGCTCACCGATTAATGTATGCAAGCCTTCGGGTTGAGCAAGTATAACCTCTTCAAGCTGTGCCCTTCTCGCAGCGTCCCATATCTCTTCTTCAGATGCATCTAGTTTGCCATAAGCGATATTCTCTCGAATTGTGCCGTCAAAAAGGAATACATCCTGTTGAACAATTCCAATCTGAGAGCGCAGTGATGCAAGGGTCATCTGGCGAGTTTCGATGCCATCAATGCGTAACGAACCGGAAGTAATATCGTAAAAACGAGGCAATAGACTACAAATCGTCGTTTTCCCTGCACCCGAAGGCCCGACAAGTGCTACCGTTTCGCCTGCACGAATCGTTAAATGGATGTTTTCCAGCACATTCTCTTTCCCTTCATAACCAAACGACACATCTTGGTACGTAATATTTCCTTCCAAATGGCCGACATCTATTGCGTCCGGTGCATCTGCTACATCTGGCGCTGTCTCCAGCAACTCTAAATAACGCTTGAACCCAGCAATTCCTTTCGGATACGTTTCAATAACCGAATTGATTTTCTGAATGGGGTCTAAAAATACATTCGATAATAGAATAAAAGCCATAAACTCTCCGTACGTCATGTGTTTATGAATCACAAACCATGTACCACAAACCAACACAAACAACGTGATAATTTTCATCAAAATATAACTAATGGATGAATTCCACGCCATGATCCGGTAAGCGACTAATTTTGACTGACGAAAACGAGCATTGTTGTCATTAAATTGAGCAATTTCGTGTTCTTCATTAGCAAATGCTTGAACAACGCGCATACCGCTCACATTATTTTCTACACGTGCATTAAAATCGGCAATATCGGCAAAAAAGCGACTGAATGCTGCAGACATTTTCTTTCCGAAATACAAAGACAAATAAACAATAAGTGGCACAATGATAAAAGTAAGAACAGCCAGTTGCCAGTTGATCGAATACATTAAAGCAAAAGCACCTGTCAGCGTCATCAGTGCGATAAATACATCTTCAGGGCCATGGTGGGCAATCTCGCCAATATCCATTAGATCATTCGTCATTCGGGATACTAAATGGCCTGTTTTATTGTTATCAAAAAAACGAAAGCTTAACTTTTGTACATGCGTAAACAGCTGTTTTCGCATATCCGTCTCTATGCTAATTCCTAACTTATGCCCCCAATAAGTCACAACATAATGGAGACTAGCACTGATCACATAGATCCCTAGCAATGAAATACATCCCCATAAAATCCAGCTCCAGTTCGAGCTTGGCAACAAGTCATCAACTACGCGATGCACAGCTAGTGGGAAAGCAAGTTCTAATAATGCAGCGATGGTCGCACAACTAAAATCTAAAATGAATAATCCTTTATAAGGCTTGTAATAAGAGAAAAATTGTTTTAACAATATGTACCACGCTCCTATTATTTTTCACTATTTTTCTTCGCAACCAGCATATCGGCGACTTCTTCAGCTTGCGCTAACACAGCGATTGGATCGAATGGCCAAAATCGTTTTGCATCAAGGTAGAAAACATGATCATTTTTCACGGCGTCAATCGATGCCCAAACAGGATCCTCTTTGTCTAACGCGCCACCATTTGATGCATCAAAAAAGATATAATCTCCGGCATAATCATTCATTACTTCAAAGGAAATTTGTTTGTATGTTTCTCCCGCATCTATTAACGTCTTTTTAATATTCTCTTGTGGAGTTAACTGAAGATGTTTGTAGATGGCCTGCCCACCTCGATAAATACCATCACCATAGATGTACGTATCTTTACCGAATGCGCCGAAGATCGAAACAGTTTCTCCCTCAGTCATTACTTCTTGGACTTTCTCTCGTTGTTGCATCTTCTCATCAAAGGTCGTCAACCAGGCTTTTGCTTCTTTCTCCTTGCCTAGCATCTCCCCGATTCCGTTTACTTCCTCGTAAACATCACGATATGTTTCATAAGGAATTATTACAGTCGGAGCAATTATTGACAAACTATCAAATGTACTTTTTTCAGCATCTGCACTAATGATTAAATCTGGATTTAAACTCATGTTTGCCTCGACAGCGTTTTCTCCAGTACTATCAATCTCATCGATTAACTCAACAATATGAACGTTTTCAAGATCTCTTTTTGTTGCCCCCACTGGTTTTTCTCCTAGTAAAAGCAATGTAGGTAAATAAGCGTCTACAACAATTCTTTGAGCGTTTGCTGGTATTTCAATATCACCATGAATGGTTTTAACGATTCTTGTTTCTGGTTGTTCACTTTCAGCCTTCTCATTTTCTCCTTCACTACTAGCCTTATTTTTCGCCAATTGACTCCCCGTACTACTACAAGCAGCTAGCAACATAGCTAGCACAATCAACAGACTAAAGATAAGTTTTGATTTTTGCTCAAACATGAATACCCTCCTTATTAATAACGATTATCATTCTCAATGAAATATTAAAAAATATATTCAAATCTACAATTTTAAGCATGAACGAGGAGAAAATAGCTTCCTCCGTAACTTGTTTTATTTGGTTAAGGATTCCACTACATCATCAATAATTTGCGTGTTCGCAATCGCTCCTGCATATAACCAGCTAGTTTCTGCCCCATATTCATAAATATGGCCACTTTTCACGGCAGGTATGTTCTTCCACACTGGGTCCTGTAGCATTTCTGCGCCATTCCCTTTATCACTATTAATTAAGAAAATATGATCCGCATCAAGCTCCGCTAATCTCTCTAAGGAAATCGCAGACCAATTGCCTGTCGCAGTGCTTGAAATTTCTTTAACAACGCTCGGAGTTGAAAGACTGAGGTCGCCGTACAACACCGCTCCACTCGAAACATTTTCGCTAACGATATAAAAATTATTATTGACGAGCCAAATAGCCGCAGCTGATTCAGCACCAATCGATTCCTGTATGATGTTCTTCGATTCCTTTGCCTTCTTGTCATATTCTTCTAATACTTTTTTGGCTTCTTCCGTTTTTCCAAAAATCTCTCCTACACTCAATAACTTTTTTCGCCAATCGCTATTATTCTCTATTTCTACCACAATAGTAGGAGCAATTTTGGCATATTGATCGTAGTTTGCCCCTTCAACTGCTTGTGCAGAGCCCATAATGATTAAGTCAGGACTAAAGCTCGCTACGACTTCGAATGGCAGTTCTGATGGAATAGTTGGTACATCTTTCAAATACGCTTGCAAATATTTTTGAACGCCTGCCCCTTCTTTCACCGACCATTGCGCTGCAGGTGTAATGCCAAGCGCCACTAAATTATCTTCCAAATAAGAAGCAATAATATGTTTTGGATTCGCAGGAATCTTCACTTCATGCCCCATTGCATCCGTTAGTGTTCGTTCTATTGAAACTTCTTCTGTTACAGGTTTAGACGGTTCGTCATTGCTCTGCGAAGCACCTCCATCAGTATTGCTACATCCGACTAACAGTATGGAAAGCGCTAGAAAACTGGTAGTCATTACATTTCTTTGTTTATGCGTAATCATCGATTCATTCTCCTAATAATAATTTTCACAACATCCTTTGAGGTCATCTACATCAGTCTTTCAACCGCGACAGTAAATAGAGGAAGTACGGTGCACCAATCACTGCAACAACAATCCCAGCCGGAATCTCTGATGGTTGTAAAATCCAGCGACCGATTGTATCCGCAATCAGCACCAAGAGCCCCCCTGTCAAAGCTGCTGCCGGTAGTAAAAATTGGTGTCTAGCGCCAACTAATTGACGTGCCAAGTGGGGACCAATCAGTCCGACAAATCCAATGCCGCCACTGACAGACACACTAGCCCCAGCGAGTCCCACAGCTGCCGCAAGCAGTACACGGCGTTCTTTTTCAATCGATGCACCTAAGCCCGTAGCTGTTACATCGCCTAAATTTAACACGTTTAGGACACGCACTTTTGAAAAAACAAACGGCAGTAAAACCACAATCCATGGCAATAAAGCCAAGACAAATTTCCAATTCGATCCCCAAATACTGCCTGCTAGCCAAGTCGCAACAAATTGATAGTTTTCTGGACTGAGCCGTAACGTTAACACAATCATGGCTGCACTAATGCCTGCTGCAACGGCTACACCTGTCAGCAACAATCGCATAGGTGATATTCCTTCATGTCGTTTATAAGCTAACGAGTAAATGATGATGGCTGTTATCCCTGCACCCGTGAATGCCAAAATAGGTAGAAAAAAGACGGGTGCGGCTGTAGTCGATGGAAAAAAAGAGATGAAGAGCATGACTGCAAGTCCCGCACCTGCATTAATCCCTAATATGCCGGGATCGGCCAAAGCATTGCGCGAAATTCCTTGCAACACACAGCCAGATACCGCAAGGCCCATTCCCACCAGAATAGAAATAATAATACGAGGCAAGCGAAATTCATATAAAATAAGTTGTTGCTTGTCCGTCCCGAATCCAAACAATGTACGAATGACTTCCATCGGAGATAATTTAATGTAACCGGTATTCATACTAATGATGAATACGAAAATGATCAACAAACTAAGGATGCCAATAATGACTAGATTTTTAGACTTTGCCTGATGCTGCCCCTTTGGTAGAATCTGCTTTTCCTTCATAGTTCCTTTCCTCCTTTTCGTGCAAGATACAGGAAGAACGGAACACCAATTAAAGCAATCAATGCACCAATAGGCGTTTCA
This sequence comes from Sporosarcina sp. NPDC096371, assembly GCF_044762865.1. Classification (NCBI taxonomy): domain Bacteria; kingdom Bacillati; phylum Bacillota; class Bacilli; order Caryophanales; family Caryophanaceae; genus Sporosarcina; species Sporosarcina sp. NPDC096371. The sequence goes on along the minus strand of NZ_JBIWFE010000005.1, from coordinate 220,926 downwards.
AACGGTGGATTAATCATTCTCGCTGCAAGATCGGCTAAGACAACCAAAAGTCCCCCTAGCACAATCGAACAAGGAATAATCCACCGATAATCATGACCCACTAGAAAACGCGTCAGATGCGGAACGATTAAACCAACAAAACCGACTGCGCCTACAACCGAAACTGCTGCGCCAGCTAAAATCAATACAATAAGCATACCAATCAATTTAATCGACTTTGTGCGTTGACCAAGCCCAATCGCCACCTCTTCTCCAAGGCTTAATAGTGTGATAGACCGCGAAAGAATGACTGCCCCGATCATAGCCCCAATAATCCACGGTGACATAATTTGCAGATGAATCCACTTCGTCCCCGATACGCCGCCAGCATACCAAAAGGCTAAATCTTGACCAATTCGGAAGTATAGAGCCACTCCCTCACTAAGCGCTCCCAACAATGCACTGACTGCTGCACCCGCCAGTACAAGTCGCATTGGTGTCAGTCCACCTCTTGACATCGATCCAACTCCATAGACGACCCCAACACCTAGACCTGCACCAATAAACGAATACATGATTAAGTACATATAAGGCAAGCCAGGCAAAAAAGCAAAGCAAATCGCAAGCATAAATGCAGCCCCTGCATTCAGCCCCAACAGTCCCGAATCAGCTAATGGATTCCGAGTCAATCCTTGCATTAACGCTCCAGCAACCGCAAAACATGCACCGACCATTGCAGCACCCAGCACACGAGGCATACGTATTTCTCGGATAATTTGATGTGGAGTTAATTCCGGATTAAACTGAAACACCGCCGTCCAAACGGTCGATAACTGAATATCTGCAGCTCCAAATGAAATGGACAAGCCAATTACCAGTAGTAATGCAAACATCCCTCCGAATAACACAACGACAGCTATAACCGGACGAGAATGTTTTTTACTATTTGTTAACTCTTCTATTTCGGCAGATACTTCTACTGGAGTAGCCATTCCTCTCCTCCTCCATCTCTAATTTCCCCCAGAAAAATGACTACCTTTCCCTTTGACACAATTGATACGATAAACAAATTGGATTATCACTAAACGGGCAAGTCGCTATGCTAGCATCTATATTAAATACCAATTGTAAATTCGGATATGTCATCACTTTTTCTGGTGCTCCCTCTGTGATTATTGCACCATTCCTCATCGCAATCATGTAATGAGAAAATCGGGATGCATGATTCAAATCATGCAACACCATTACAATGGTCCGCCCCTCCTCCTCATTCAAGCGCTGTAACAGAAGTAAAATATCTAATTGGTGCGCTAAATCTAAATATGTAGTGGGCTCGTCGAGTATAAGAATTTTCGTATCCTGGGCGAGTGCCATCGCAATCCATACGCGTTGTCTTTGCCCCCCGGACAAAGCTTCAATGGGACGATCCTTAAACTCCTGTAAGCCCGTCACCTCTATTGCCCAGTATATATAGTCATAATCTTCTTTTTTTAAAGAACCAAATCCATTTTGATGGGGAAAGCGACCATAAGAGACCAGTTCAAATACCGTTAATCCGCTTGGCGCCTCCGCTGTTTGCGGTAAAATCGCCATCTTCTTCGCAACTTCTTTCGTTCCCAGCTGATGAATCGCCTGCCCATCCAGGTAGACAGCGCCACTTTTCGATTTTAGGATGCGGGATATTGCCTTTAAAAGCGTTGATTTCCCACAGCCGTTCGGACCAATAATCGTTGTAATTTTCCCCTCAGGAATTTCCACACTGAGATCCTCAATGATAAGGGCGTTTGAATAACCAATTGCCACTTGATCAACTGTAAAAGCTGCCATTCTAGACTTCCTTTCTATCTCGTTATTCCGCTATGATACTATTCTAGTGTTTAATTGATAACGATTATCAATCTCATCTGCTATCTTAGATACTTTTTTGAATGTTGTCAACATATATCGGTATTAGCACAAGTGATATTTATGTGAGTACTAGTTGATTTCAAAAAAATAAGGTGTCCGCTACTAAAACAAAACTGAATTGTTTTAGTAGCAGACACCTGTTTATGTTAAAGTAAAGAATCCTCCAAATACCTTGCATAGAAAAATACGCACTTTCTTTACTATTTTCCTCTATTCAATTTTGGAATTCAGTGATCACTCTAATTGTTTCATTCCACCGTCTCAGCAAAACGGCCAATCCTTGCACCAATTTCATCGCGAACACGTTGGAAAAAATGCCATTTCTCTTCATCCGTTCCCTCTGCTTTTGCTGGGTCATCAAACCCCCAATGCACACGTTTAACAAGGGATGGTGTGAGCGGACACTTGTCAGCAGCATCCCCACAAAGTGTGACGACTAAGTCAGCCTTGTGTAAAATTTGTGGGTCAATTATATCCGAAGTTTGGGCCGTAATATCAATGCCGACCTCATTCATCGCCTTCACCGCACGAAGGTTAACACCATGTGCTTCAATGCCAGCGCTAAGCACTTGCCATTCTTCACTAAGTAGCTTTTTCCCCCAGCCTTCCGCCATCTGACTGCGGCAGGAGTTACCTGTACATAAGAAATACAACGTCTTTTTCTTCACAATGAAACCTCCCATTTAGAGTATCAACAACCATACATACAACCCTACCAGTGTAATGAAAAGCGTTGGAACTGTTAACAATATCCCAATTTTAAAATAAGTACCCCAAGCAATCTTGATACCTTTTTGCGACAGAACATGTAGCCACAGCAAAGTAGCCAATGAACCAATCGGCGTAATCTTCGGTCCTAAATCCGAGCCAATCACATTGGCATAAATCAACGCCTCACGAATGGTCCCCGTTGTATTTGTTTCTGCAATGGCCAACGCGTCAATCATAACCGTCGGCATATTATTCATAATAGACGACAAAAACGCGGCAATAAAGCCCATCGAAATCGTTGCGACAAAGAGTCCTTGGTCCGCGGCCAGTTGAATGACATCTGAGAGCACACTCGTCAGACCCGCATTACGTAAACCATAGACAACCACATACATCCCAATCGAAAAGAACACAATCGCCCAAGGAGCACCTTTCAATACTTGTTTCGTGTGAACAGCAGGGCTTCTTTGAGCCATTGCTAAGAAAAATATTGCCACAATACCAGCTACAAACGACACAGGAATCCCTGTAAATCCACTAGAAAAATAGCCCATCAGTAATACGGTTAAGACCAGCCAGGACAAGTGAAACATCCTGTGATCTTTTATCGCTTCCTTTGGTTTTTTCACATCTGCCACATCAAACTTTCCAGGAATACTTTTACGGAAAAAAAAGTACAAAACGGTAATACTCGCTACTAACGCAAATAAGTTCGGTACAATCATACGCGACGCATATTCAACAAAGCCAATGCCGAAAAAATCCGCCGATACAATATTGACCAAGTTACTCACCACAAGCGGTAACGACGTCGTATCCGCGATAAATCCACTCGCCATAATAAAGGGGAAAATCATCTTTTCACTAAAGTTCAAATTGCGCACCATCGCCAACACAATCGGCGTCAATATCAACGCAGCCCCATCGTTCGCGAACAATGCTGCCACAACCGCTCCTAAAACACTCACGTAAATGAACATACGCACACCGCTACCCTTGGCAAACCGCGCCATATGTAAAGCCGACCACTCAAAGAAACCAATCTCATCTAAAATTAAAGAAATAATAATAATGGCGATAAATGCAAGCGTCGCATTCCAAACAATTCCCGTGACATCTATAACATCTTGAAAATTGACAACACCTACTAGTAAAGCAATAATCGCCCCGCCACAAGCTGACCAGCCAATCGATAAATTCCGTGGCTGCCAAATAACAAATACAAGCGTAATAATGAATATCAATACCGCCATTATCGCTAAAAACACCTTACTTCCTCCCCTTACTCACAACAAATACGCAATCCTTGCGCTTCTAATGTAGTCACTAATGCATCTTGTCCTGGAAGCGATGTAAGGACATTTTGTACAAACAGATAATCTTCATGCTCCCGATTAATCGAATAAAAAATCCATTTCCCTTTCCGCGTTTCTTTCACCAATTCAATATCCCTCAATTTACGCAAATGCTGACTAATCGCGGGCTGGCTCATGTTAAACATCGCAGTAAACTCACAAACACAATAATCATGTGACTGCAACAATTTCATCATTGTCAAACGCGTTTGATCTCCAAGTAACTTTAAAAGCCGTGATGCTCGTTGCATATCAGTAGTGATCGATTGATCCATAGAGCTTCCCTCCGATTCTTAGTTATCATATAACCAAATGCTTATATGTGCAAGTGTGTGAATCGATTTCCGCACCAAGTCGGGCTCTTCTTCCTCATTGTAGCGACGCAGTCAATTGTTCCTTTATAAAATAACTTGATTAAAAGTAACCTTAAGAGTCATTTTTTATAGCAAACGAAAAGAAACCATTTTGAACAAAGATTGATCAAAATGGTTTCTGCTCTTGAATATTACCGCTCAAACGCCTTTGTCTCAATATTCTTTTTGTGCAAGAATTTCTCTATTTTTTTCTGTTCTTTTCCATTCACCCCATCAAACTTATCAATGATTGATGTAAAGTTTACTTTTGGAATAACTCCTTTACTTGCGTCATCTGTTACACGATCGACCATTCCATCTATCTCATAAAGCAACTCATTTACACCTGTAATATACCGGCTAATTCTCTTAGACTCTTCTCGATAATCTTTAGGCAATGTATTATTTAAGATATAGTTAGAGAAGTTCTCATCATTTTCTTTTGTAAGTGCGTTAATTTTATCAAACTTATCCAGGTCTTCTGTATTTAATTCTTGTTCTTCATATATCATCTCTTGAAATGGTTCACTAGCATTCGATAATTCCTCAAAGCTATCTAGATATGTTTTAATGCTTAATTTTATTTCTTCTTCGTCAATTACACTATTTTGTTTTTCAGAGGTGAAAATTGTACTAGGAATCTCTACGTTTTGCGTATGAAGAATTTCATCATTTTCTACCTGCGAACATGCGCTCAATATAAAAACAAGTAAGAAACCAACCAAAAACCTTTTCATAATAATTTCCTCTCCCTTTTAGTTATCTAACTACTCTTTCATGTTTATTTTACCATGTGAAGGAGTTCTTGTTAGTAGACCTGGGATATATTTCAAACTAAGACTTGAGGCGTATAAAAATTAACTGTTTTTTTCATTCTCCCAATGCTGAATAGTATACCTGAAATAGTAACGACATTTGTATAACCGCTGTTTTGCAACGCCATCATCGGCGTCAATGCTGCTGTGTTGTTTAGTATGCTGGCTTATTGGAAACTGCCACCTTGGATTGTGGTGGTGGCTGGGGTACTTGGAGACTCTGTATTACCTTTGATGACATTAAAATGCCTACTCCTAAAACATATCGTTTTGGAAGTAGGCATTGTTTTCTATTAGTAAAATCTATTACCCCATACTTTTACGGGAAAATACAAATAACATAATCCTCCCCCTCAGGTTCTGTTCCCCAATTGATTGTATACGCCAACACAGACTTCCCATCTGCTGCTGTAACTTTGATGGATGTACTAGTTTCAGCCTCAACAATGTCAACTTGGGCCCCTTGTACATTCACTTCGGCTTCTATATTCATTTTCTCTGTCGAATAGATCGTATAGTTCGTCATTCCAGGTGAAAAGCCGGGCAACAACTCACCATCTGCTGTAATGGATGTTAACGTTGCATCGGTTTCCGGAACAGCAATTTGATACAATTCACTGCCAAGTGCATAGTAAATACTACCATCCACACCAAGTGACATATTATTCATAAAATCTTCAACAAGGACTTGATAGGCTAATGTGTCTGGATCGATAGCAATCAACTTCCGTGATAATGTCGTATATAACATTCCATCAGGAGCCCACTGTAGACGATATGGAAACCATTTACTGCTATTATATAAGCTTGGACGGATGACTTTGCTTTTCACAATTTCTTTCGTTTTAGGATTCATTGCGAAAATCGTTCCATCCACAGCCCCCCATAGATTACCGTCAGGACCAAATGACAGCCCACCAATCATTCTTGGTGTTTCATCGATTCCTGGAATCGTTGGCGTGAACTCCTCTATTTTCTTGCCTGTCTCTACATCCCATACGAATATTTTAGCTTCTTTCGCTTTTGGATCTACTCCTAAACCACCCCATACAGATGTGCCACCATACAGTTTTCCATCTTGATAAGCCAACGCAATAATACTTTGATCTTGTACAATATTTCGATATTGCGACCACTTATCTGTTTTTTCATCATAGATGGCTAGAACGCCGCCTAGTATACCGTAATCTGGAACCGTTCCAACGAATAATTTATCGTCTCCGGATGTAATGGCAAACGGCCGGTCTTGCTGGTCTGTAATATCGTATTCAAACTTAGGATTGCTATTTAAATCCACATCTAGGAATGGATCATAGCTATACATCATGGCACCGACATACGTTCCATAATACACTTTCCCATTTAAAAACCCGATGCCTTCTGGTTGCGCAAACGAAGAAATATTCACTTCCAATTCTTTTGCAAAGGGATTATAAATACTCATCCCACGCTGATAACCGCCCATATATAACTTCCCATCATGGCCTGTTTCAAGTGCTTGGATAGCCACTGCTTGGGAAGAGATATCTAGTTCGATAAATTTCATGTCATTGGTCGTCGGCTCGTAAAGCATGAACTCCCCGTATTGCGTCACCATAGCCAAAACGGTTTCTCCGCTCGTTAATGTGATCCACTCCATAGCTTTCACACGTACAGTATCTGGGAGCAATGGAATACCTTCGATGACTGTCGATTGATTGGTGCTAAAATCATATTGATACAGGCGGTTTTGAAATTTATAATAGACGAGATTCGCATTATGTGGGGATGGATTAGAAATCATATTGCTATATTGAAATGTATGCATCACCTTGTTCGTTGCCGGATCAATCACCAGCATATTGATAGTCCCCACAGAAACAAAAAGCTTATCATTCACCACAAATATGTTCTCAATCATGCCGTCTTCCCCGGAATGTCCTTCCAGGATTACTTCCTCTTTTTCACCTGTTACTCTATCCACTTTAAATAAATGCTTGGTCGTTCCGATGCCAACATAGATATGGTCATCTGTGACAGCTATTCCCCTAGCGTATTGCTGCCCTTCTTTTACCGTCCCGTAATTTCTGAACTTTCCCGTTGCAATATCATACTCAAAGACACTTGCATGCGGATACGTCGATCCGTAAATCTTTCCATCTGCTGTCGCCTCTAAATCCCACACCCAGTCATCGGATGGATTGACACCCAATTCTTCTATCTTTTTCAGTTCAGGTACATACCTATACAGTTTTCCATCGCCAGTGCCCGCAAAATATACATTCTTATCAGGTCCGACCGTCATTGCCCATAAAGCTTCTGTACCTTTGATGACTTCTGAAAATTTTAGTTTACCCGTTTCGGCATCGATCACTGAAAATGTCCCTGGAAGACCATTCGAGTGATAATACACTTCATTTTCTCCCATTTTGTTCTCTTGGATGGCAGCTGCCTGTCCCAATTGTACTTGCACCATTTCTCCAAGATTCGTTGCATCTTGATAGTCTCGTTCTAATAATTTGTCTTCCTCAGCTAACTCGAATGTCACATCATCGAAATAAGCCTCAGTTAAACTAATACCGCCCGAGTAAAAAGCAAGTCTTGCATACGCAGCATTGTTCGGAACGTCCGTGAACACCTTTAACTCTGTCCATTGATTTCTCGGTAAATTTCCGAACAACTCCATTTTTATTTTATCGCCGATCAGTTTATCATTCTTATCAAAATAGCGTATTTCAGATACAATATTATGCGTTTGATTGACGACATTTGTCATTACTTTTGCTAAGTATGCTTTCCCCGGGATAACCGCAACCTTATCACTTAACACACGAAGGCCCGTTTTGTCTGAGCCGTCCTTAAAATGCAAGCTTTGGCTACCTTTATTAAAAATCGATGAACTAATCGATATCCCTAGCGCTCCACTTTCTGGAGTCCACCCAGGAATTGATCCGTCTTCACGTAAAGGCATTTCAAATCCTTGATTCACAACACCGGTATCTTCGGCAGAAGCCATTGAAGGAAGAGCTGGTAGTAAGCTGATGATCATAATCATGCAAAGAAAGAAAAAACCTGCTTTTCGAGACGAATTCTTGTTCATTCTTACACCCCCATTTTCATTTTTATAAGGTACCGGGTTCTAGCACAATTCAGAGTCCACTGAAAAACAGGCACCTCCTACCAGAAATATCTAAATTGCGCAACAACTTAACTTCACGTTACATTATTGCCCAGTAGGAGACAAGTCTTCAAAGCGTCCTTAATTCCAATTAGAAAGGGAATTACTTCTATACGATTACCTTGATGCTTAGCCTTCATCCGTCGCGCTCCAAAAGCATAGGTACACGAAGTGCTGAAGCTTTTCGGGATAAAAGAATTGCAAGCTCCTAACCTGAAAAAAAGCCGCCAAAGATACAATTTTGGCGGCTGAATCTTTCTCTATGTTTTTTCTTATTTAAAGGCTGTTTTCACATAGATTGTTGCTTTCTTGACCACACTTTTAAAATGAGGTCATTTATGGCAATGTAAATTTCAATTTGTCTTTTTTATTAAGGGGCAAGTTCTTAAACTTTCATCTATTACCCAAAAGCATACAGAAGTTATTATCGATGCAATAAAAATAATTTCATAACTTCGCCAGAATTGGTTGAAATCCCATAATAACGTTTGAGACTCAAATAAAAGTCCTGCGATAAATACAAATCCAAAACCAAAGATAACATGGATAACGAAAGACCAACATATTCGCTGATTATTTGAAAACTGTTCAGTTAATTTTTCTGACAGAAATGACACAGGAAGTCCATATAGTAATATTGCGGGAATTGCAATCCAACTTATAAAGAACGCCATTGGAAAAAGAGCTTTCAGTTCTTCTCCATCTGCATATGCAAACCAAGAGGAAATAAGTGAGATTGATAACAACGAGGCGAAAATCAGTGTTAAAATTTTTCTTTTTAGCATACTGTCACCCTCCTTGATGTGATTTTACCGAATAATTCAAAATAAACAAACGGTTATACAAATGATTTAAAAAGCAACAATCCTTACGAAAACAGCCTGTTTCAATAAATATGGTAATGTTCCATATTTTCTTAGAACAAATTACAGGTATCAGTGCATATATGATTTTAATAATGAACGTATATTTAATGGTCAAAAACATAGAAGCATACCGCCCTTTATTAAAAATGAAAAAAACGGATTCTTTTTTATTTAAGGCTGTTTTCTTAAAATTGTTTCAGTTAAATCATAAAGACAGATTTTATCTACAAAACGAGTAGAATAAAATCTGTCTTTATGTTTTGATATTATGTGAATGGAATATTTAACTAAAGCACCCCGTTAGCCATCCATGAAGCGTAAAAACCAGCAGTTTCAAAAGCCATCCCTAAAGACAAGTTCTTTTCTGTATTTACTTCTGTAACCTTCTGACCAATAAAATATTTGAAATCAATATTACTTAATTTTTGGCTACGTTAAATCTTAATCTTGTTTTTACCCCAAAAGAAAACCGCCCTTTGAAAAGGCGGTTGATTTTATTGAGTATCTTCGTCGCTTTTGTACTCCAAAATATCTCCAGGTTGACATTCTAAAGCCTTACATATCGCCTCTAAAGTTGATAATCGAATCGCTTTTGCCTTTCCATTTTTCAATATAGAAAGGTTAGCCATTGTTATTCCGACACTCTCCGAAAGTGCTGTTACGCTCATTTTTCTTTTAGCTAACATCACATCAATATTGATTATAATCGCCATTGTTATTCACCTCAGACCGTCAAATCATTTTCTGATTTTATGTTAATCGCTTCTTGTAGAAGCCGTTGGAGGATAGCAGCAAAAACGGCGATAACCAACGAAGCAAAAATGATAATGAGTCCCATTAATCCAATAGGAGGGTCAACTTCCTTCGCTATAAAACTAAAGAGTGGCATACCTAATACATACAAAACACTGATTGTAATCGCACAGCGCTTTATAATCTTTAACGCCTTTACAGATAATCCTGAGAACGCTGCGTCCTCGTCAATATACCGCAAAAGATTAAACGCCTGATAGAGAGCAAAGTAAAAAGGCACAGCCGCTCCATACATCACGATGAAAACGAGATATTTCATTAGGGAAATATTTGGATACAAATTTGCTGCAAAATTCGCCATATGGGGTACTAAAAATATACATAAAGCAAGAACCGGTAGTCCTATAATAAAAACAGCTATTTTTAAAAACAATGTTGTGACTTCTCTCAAAATAAACACCTCACATTTTCATTTCATTTTTTTCCTGGAAATTTTTAATTGGTTTTTGAAGAACACTTACAAAAGTTGCAACGGTACTTGTCACTAAAATACCCATTAAACTTAATGATATAGGACCTGCTGCATCATCTCCAGTGACTTTAGCAAGTACCATTAAGCTTACTATTCCTAGCAGAATGAGGAAAATGACTGTAAAAGCACATTTTTTTATAATTTTCAAAGATTTAAGGGATAATTCAGAGAATGCATTGTCTTTTTCGATATAGGTTAGTAGTTTAAACGTTTGACACAACGCAACAGAAAACGTAATACAGAATCCATATGCACATACTAAAAAGGGGATTAGGAAGTAAGCCGTATCTGGATGTACCTTTGCATCATTAATGGCTATCCCAGGTAAGCAGATACACAAAGCAAGCACTGCAATTCCAGCCAGAAATATAATTATCTTTAAGAAAGTGGTTGAACCTTGTTTAACATTCATTTAAAGCACCTCACTGATTTAATGACTTTAACACATTATTTATCGTTACGCAATAAATTAGTATCGTTTTCATTATTATATGTTTGTTATATCCTTTTAATTTTGACAAAAATAAAAAGCATTTCTCATTATAAAGAAATGCTCTTACTTTAAAATGTTAAATTTACAATTTGTTCAACAAAAACTAGCCGTTAGTTATACAAGACGGAATGTTTATGGCTTATAATGTTCTCTGAAAATCATTCTAAACTTCGGCTTAAAATCAATTTCAATTGTTTGTATGATGAAATCGTGATTCAGAAGCATTAAAAGTACACTTGATAGGTCTTTTTTATCTGCTGTTATTTCAAATTTATCTACTCGCTTTAAATCCATAAGTGATATCAATTGATTAGAAGCACGTTGGGTTACTTGTATTTTCACTTCACCGTAAGAAGGAGAGAGTGTAACAATGAAGTCCTCCTCTCCATTAGAAAATCGATAGGTTGATCTATTATAAAAAAAATCTAATGAAGTGGTATCTAACAATGTAGGTTCACATTCAAACAACGAAAGTAATTCGTTTTCTTCTGGATATCCATGCACTTAAACTCATCACCTTTCTACCCCTTTTTTAACATTTCCTTATTCCAATAACCTGCACCGTTAGTGAAATAAGAAAAGGAGTTGCCTTAGCAACCCATGATCATTTACTATAACAACCGTTAGTTTTTCTTGATTAAAAATTGTATCCAAAAGAAATTATAAAAATCAATGCCAATAATGATAAGACTATTAAAAATATACAAATCACCATTATTAGTACAGTTAAGGTTTTAGGGATGTTGAAACGATTTTTCCAAATACAAACCAGTAAAAATAGGCTTAGAAGCATGATGACTATAAAAATAGAAATAAATATATAGCGTTGTTTAATCACAATCCACAAGTCCATTTCACAGCACCTCCGTAAATTTAATACTATGGCAAATAAATATATTCGTCCTTTATAGCAAAGTCGCTTTTTCAAGCCACTATCTTCAACATATTTATAGGTAGTTTAAGCGAGTCTTTCCACCTTAACACAAATATCCAATTATGGTTAAACCCTGTTTTTCCAGGTGCCGTGCAAGCGTCACTTTACCATTTCACACTTCATCAAGCTTTTCCTTCGGCATTGCTTTTAACATTAAAAAAATGACATTCCCCCCCCTAATTCCACTATCTTTTCATTCGATAATTAATGGAAGACATACATTAGAATTGAAAATTGAAGGGAAATACCGCTCTAAGGTTGAAGATATAGGTAAGGGATAAAAATAACTATATATGGAATGTTTTCAAAATACCTACCTATTGTCTAACTTTACTCACAAATTCACTTATTTGACGAAGGTACGTTAGGAGAGGGTTATATGTTAGAAGGGAAAATCATCAAATTTTACCGCAAAAAAGCTGGTCTTACGCAAGAACAATTAGGCAGAGGGATTTGTTCCGTTACACACGTTAGCAAAATCGAGCGTGGAGAAACCTCTTATTCTCCCGAAATCATCCAATTATTTTCAGAACGCCTTCATATAGATATCGAACAAGGAGTCCGCCGTCTTGAGGACATAAAAAGGCTACTCCACCGCTGGCATAACGCCATCATTATGCAAAAGATGATCGAAGTGGAGAAATTGAAAAAAGAGCTGGAAGAAACCACTTTCATCGGCTTTTCCAACTATGACAGCCTGTACAGATTGCTACAGGCAAGGTATTACATTTTACAAGATGAATTGGAAAAGACATACGCCATTATCCAACAATTTCAACTAGACGATCCAGATCTTCCTCTTTACGAAAAAAACTTACTCCTACACATATGGGGCATCTATTATATATCCAATTACAACAATTCAAGCACCGAAAATCATCAAAAAGCCGTTAAGGTATTAAAAAAAATCGATAAGGATGAGTATCGAAACCCTGAATACTATTACCACTTGGCGGTAGCCTACTATTGGATTAATTCTAAAGTGAATTGCTACGCCTATGCAGAAAAAGCACTGCGTCACTTCAAGGAAACGAATAACTACTTAAGGTCCATCAACGCCGAATCCTTGATGCTACTACAGCTTGGCGACGATATCCATGTCGATTTCAAAGAGATGACGGAAACCTATATGAATCTGATTCATGACGCTGAAACCCTACATGCCCCCGATAAAAAAGAGATGCTGCTGAACAATCTAGGCTATGAACATTCTAAAAGAAAAGATTATGCCGGTGCTCAGAAGTATTATAAAGAAGCACTTCGTATGGCGGATAAGCCTTCTGTTCTCTATCTTCAACGTCTTCATAATTATCTAGGAAGTTGCTTTGAAGGAAAACTGTTGCGAAAAACGGCCATGTTGAACAAAGCCAAGGAAGGCATGTCCGTGGCAAAGGAATTGGACAACCGTTTATACAAGATATTATTTAGACTACTCATCTATCGGATAGAGGGTGAACTCGACCAGTATTACAGCTTCATAGAGAAAGAAGCCCTCCCGTACTTCGAGTCTAACAATCATGCGGCGTTAACAAATAGGTACGGCAAGCAACTATACCACCACTTCGTGAAGTTAAAGCAGTACGAGAAAGCCGTTCAAATTTCTAATATTTTTATGGACGCTATCTAATAAAAAATAATTCCACGTCTGTTGATTAACCATAGTGAAACTTATCATTCATTTAGAACGTATCCCTATTAAGACAGTTATTGTTCAAAAAAGGCTAGTGGAGGGGTATTCTTTCCACTGCGTCAAGTGAAGTAAAACTTCACAAATAAAGGGGGATAGAAGTATGAAGGTGAATAAGAAATTCCTTTTATCAATTTTTGCTTTACTGCTAATCCTATAAGCTTGTTCATCAGCAAAGAACACAGCATCCAACGAAGTAGATGGAATAGAATTAGAATTAACTATCGATAAACAAGAATTATCGCGAAATGATGAAGTCATTGCTAAAGTAATTTTAACAAATCATAATGATTCAACTAGAGAAATCTTTGTACCAACACCAAAAGATACAGAAGAAGGAATCTCTGCTGTAATTGTTGAAAAAAAAGACAAGATGCTATGGCAAATGTTGAGTCCACAAAATAATCAAGACATCCCAAACATAAAAGAGCGTTCGTTCTATGATTATGTTCTCGTGGAATTAGGTGCAAATGAAACTATTGAACAAGAGTTTGTTTGGAATAAGGAATTATTTAACCAAGAAAGTGAAGAAATTGTAAAAGCTGATCGCGGAGAATACATTTTAAGCACCTTTGTAATATTGGATGAAATAAAAGATGAAAAGGAATATTATGAGCCAGAAAAGCAAGTGATTTCTAAACTAAATTTTACAATTAAATGACCATACGATTATAGAAAAAAGTGTGGTAGGGATGCGACTCTGCCGCATCCCTACCACATCTCGGTAATCGTATAGAAGTCATTCAACCCAAGGCATCTATACACGTTTCGCCTGGTGTACGATTAAGTTATTGATTGGTTGATTTTAGTGAATCAACACGTATGACTTCCGATACATTTAACGATTGTTTTCATTCCGTATCGTCGTAATAAGTACCCTCTGTTTGCTCCGCATTGAATGTCCAATCCACATGTAATTTATCGCCTTGGAATTGGTTTTGGTCTTCGCCATTATCGACAAACTCGAATAATACGAATACCTTCTCCTTCCCTCCAGCAGGGATCCCATCTGGACGGGTTGTATTGCCGACGAATTCATCAATGGCCGTTAAGTCTGGCTGTTGAGTTTGTAGGTCGTATAGTGTCGTCTCAACAATAGGAGTCGTTGCGCTGCTCGTGTTATACATAATCGTCACTTTAATATGCTTGGCAAAGTCATCGGTATTATCCGATTTCAAATCTTCAACCGTAAATTTCGTATCCAGTAATACTCTGTTAATGTCCAGCGTCCCGTTGTTTTCTAAAATAAACTCACGATATATCTCATCGCCAGGTTTAAGATTCTCTATATCGACAACCACATTAGGATTGACTTCCAAATCTAATGTACCTGATGCAAATGTGTTCTGTGTGACAACAGAATCACTAAAGTAGGCATATGTTCCGCCACTTACTAATGATAATCCTAATGTAGCCATGATGACACCCTTACTTACTTTTTTCGCGAAACTCATTCTTACATCCCCCTTAGTATGATTGTTTTTATATTTATTTAACTCTTATATACTTTTTTTAGTACATAGGAGATATTACTACCCTTACACTGCATTTTTCACTTCAACTTCTTTGACTGCCCCCACTATTACACGTAAAGCTGAAATGATTAGTAATAAACCAGGTACGATTAACAAAAGCGCCATCCCTGCTTTCGTATTCGCATAAGTCATTGCATATCCTACATATGGGATGGTCACGTTGGTGTACTTGCCAACGACATCTTGCGACGATACTGTCCATAGATCAGGGCCATCATTATTATCCCCTTTTGTTTTATAGGACACTTGCCCATTCGCTTGTTTGACATCCGTAATTCTATGGGTAATTAGCTTTTCATCCATATGAAAAGTAATAATATCCCCCTTTTTATAAGTGGCGTTGTCTAGCTCAATTGCGATGAGAGACCCGGTTTGAAAGGTTGGCTCCATCGACCCTGATAATACCGATTTGATTTGATAGCCTAAGATGGTGGGTTCCCCTCCTGAAATCCGAGAAGAAAGAACAACAAGTGCAAGGAAAACAACAGCAATTAGGACAACGCTTTTTAGCAGAAGGCTCATCAAGTTCCATATTTTCTTTTTCACGCTTTGTCACCTCCTTCGCAAATCCACTTTACTAGCTTGTCTCCATTATTCCAGATGGTATTGGAAATTGTAATCGGTTTAATTCCACCTTAAAACATGGATGAATTTTGTCGGATTTTCTTATAAAGGAAGATAAATGCTTAAAACCGCTTGGAAATTAACCCAATATGAATACCACCGGAATCAATTGACTTCCCTACCAGTTTTCCTAATAATTGTAATTGTGTTAGCGCATTTTAAAGAAGGGGTGAGTGTATTGAACAAGAAAAAACAGAAAAAGATGAGTAAAAAAGTCATTATTCCTGCTGTATTAGCCCTATCAGTTGCATTTGGAACAACAAATGTAACTACATTTGCCGCTCCAACAGGCGAATCAACTTTATTATATAAAGCTGATGGATTGAGCAAACAAGAGGTTGTTAAAAACTTTCTTCAATCACAAATAGCACTAGAAGCTTCTGAAAAAGTACGTGCAGCTGGCGGAGAGCAATTCAAAATTATTAGTGAGGAAGCGGATCGTACAACAGGCACTTACCATGTACGTACGATTGAGCAATACAAAGGCATTCCCATTTACGGCTCTGGACAAGCTGTGGCATTAGATGCGAACAATAACGTCTATGCATCTTTTGGTGAAGTCACACAAACTTTAGGCCTTTCTGTCATTCCAACTGAAGCATCTATTTCGCAAGAGGATGCCCTTGCAACTGCAAAAGAAAGTATTGAATCCAAAATCGGTGCTGTTAAGAACTATGACGGCATCGACGCTGAACTCACCATTTATCCTTATGAAGGACAATATCACTTAACGTATCTCGTGAAAGCCTCTACTTCTTTACCAGAACCCGGATACTTCCATTACTTTGTCGATGCAACGAGCGGTGAAGTGATTAATAGCTTCAATGCGATTCATGAAGCGGATGCATTGGCCAGTACACCGATTACAGGTCGGGGATTAGATGCATTAGGGAAAATGCAGACCTTTAGCGCTACAAAAGATGCTGCAACTGGAAAAAATCTTTTACACGGCACTATCGTTTCCGGCTCTAATACAGTAGGCATTAACACGTATGACGCGCGACGGATGGGTGAAACTGGTTTCATTCTCCTATCAGCCCTCCTAGGTTTTACAGGATTTGAAGTAGAAACGAATACGAATTTCTTTGCAGATCCTGCCGCTGTTTCCGCACATACAAACTCGGTGAAAGTGAATGATTACTATCAAAAAATCCATAAGCGTAATAGCTTAGATGATAAAGGGATGACATTAGTAAGCACCGTTCACATTGGATCGAAATGGAATAACGCTGCATGGAATGGAAAACAAATGCTTTACGGAGATGGTGATGGCGTACAATTTAGTTCATTAGCTGG
Source organism: Sporosarcina sp. NPDC096371 (assembly GCF_044762865.1). NCBI lineage: Bacteria > Bacillati > Bacillota > Bacilli > Caryophanales > Caryophanaceae > Sporosarcina > Sporosarcina sp. NPDC096371. The sequence continues at coordinate 203,928 of NZ_JBIWFE010000005.1, read as the reverse complement.
CTCTATGGACGTTGCTGGGCACGAGATGACACACGGTGTCATTACCAACACAGCAGACCTCATTTACGAAAATGAATCTGGTGCCATCAATGAATCACTAGCTGATATTTTTGGTGTACTGTCTGAAATGCATTCCAAAGGTCTTTCTAGCCCAGCAGATTGGGAAATTGGTGAGGCAGTCTACACGCCATATATCGATGGCGATGGCGGTCTTCGTTCACTAAGTAATCCAAGAACTAAAGCGCTTCATCCGGCATATGGATTAAGGGACAATGTCTACCCAGATAATTATCAAGATCGCTACCTCGGTGAGTTGGATAATGGTGGCGTGCACATTAACAGTAGCATTAACAACAAAGCTGCTTACCTCATTTCTGAAGGCGGCGAGCATTACGGAGTGAATGTAACAGGGATTACTCGTTCCAAAACTGAAAAAATCTACTACCGTGCTTTAACATTGTATTTAACGCCTTCTTCTGGTTTTGCAGAAATGCGTCAAGCGGCTATTCAAGCTGCTACTGACCTGTACCCAGATAGAAATGGTGCACCTTCGCAAGAAACGCAAACTGTCATGGCTGCGTATGATGCTGTCGGTGTTACGGGAGAATAAATCTATTGATACTACAAAACCATGGACGAGTCTGTTCATGGTTTTTGTATTTGCTGTTTTTATTTTGGAGTACATCAGTACCGAGTAGCACATTTCGGTGAAATGTTAAGATTACGTAAATTTTTATATTTACCTTGGTGGTTACTATTATCAGTGCTATATTCGTGTACATAGCATTAAAGATAAAGGAGATCACCATGAATGTCACAAACCGCTTTACATTACTGATTGAACTATTTCTCGTTTCCACCCGACTTGGCCTCACTTCATTTGGTGGACCAACCGCCCACTTGGGGTATTTTCATGAAGAGTATGTACGTAGAAGAAAGTGGATGGATGAAAAAAGTTACGCGGACTTAGTTGCTTTGGCGCAATTTTTACCAGGACCTGCTAGTAGCCAAGTAGGTATCGGGATTGGTGTTATGCGCGCTGGTGTTTTAGGGGGTATCGTCTCTTTCATCGGCTTTACACTTCCTTCCGTCATTGCCCTTATTCTTTTTGCCTTACTGCTTACGGGATTTGATATCGGAGATGCAGGATGGTTGCACGGCTTAAAAATTGTAGCAGTGGCGATTGTTGCGCATGCGATTGTTGGAATGGCTAAAAGTTTGACGCCTGATACCAAGCGTAAAACCATCGCTTTATGTGCCCTACTTGGGACCTTGCTCTGGCAAACTGCCTTTACCCAAGTAGCTGTTATTCTACTTGCTGCTTTCCTTGGTTTTTTATTATTTAAACAACACGACACCACGGAAGTCGCTAATTCTTCATTTCCGATTTCCAAAAAGATTTCAGCAATTTGCCTGTTATTATTTTTCGGTTTGTTATTTCTATTACCAATCATAAGAGAAGTCAGTGGTTCTTATTGGGTAGCGATGTTCGATAGTTTTTATCGATCGGGTTCCTTAGTGTTTGGTGGGGGGCATGTGGTTTTGCCTTTATTGGAACAAGAATTAGTGCCAACTGGCTGGATTAGCGAAGAAGCGTTTTTGGCGGGTTATGGTGCTACACAAGCAGTTCCCGGCCCCCTCTTTACATTCGCAGCTTATTTAGGCACCGTCATGAAAGGCTGGCAAGGCGGTTTGGTCGCAACAGTCGCAGTATTCTTGCCTGCTTTCCTGCTAATTCTAGGTGCCTTACCTTTCTGGGATCGCTTGCGCAGCAATCCGAACATTAAAGGTGCCATTATGGGTGTCAATGCTGCAGTGATTGGGATTTTGATTTCTGCCTTTTATTTTCCGATTTGGACTAGCTCAATCTTGGCACCTGCCGATTTCGCTTTGGCTGCTGTGTTGTTTAGTATGCTGGCTTACTGGAAGTTACCGCCTTGGATTGTTGTGGGTACTGGGGCTGTTGGAGGTTCTTTATTAGCGCTACTATCATAAAAGGTGCCTGCTTCTACACTAAATTGTGTGAGAATCAGGCACCTTTTTTTATTCTGACAAGCATTAGGTTTATAGACTGCAGGAATTACTTCTCTAGCGTAGGTATATGGTGATTAGTTTTATTGTTTATATCTTCTGATGCCATCGCTAATCGTTCAGTAATTTTTCTCTTGCGATACAGCATCATCCCAGCCTCGGCTAGGTCGCCAACTGCAGAACGATTGATAAAAGCCCCGACTAGCAGTCCAACGATAGGAATCATTTGAAAAAGCTTTTTCCAACCGATTTGATCACGATGAGTCATGACCACTTCTCTCCACCCTTGGAGTTCTGAAATCACTTCTCGTTTCACACCTTCATCAGAAGAATCGATGAGGGATAATTGCTGTAATATCGCCTGTTTTCCGACAATATCCGAAGAAACAAACTGCAACACTTTCACGATATACACTCTTTCCTCTTTATCATTCGGATCATAGCCATAGCACATCGCGATGTCCTGGAGGGTCTTTAATTGAATACCTAGAAGCAGTGGGATATCGATTGATAACGTGAAAATCCCCCCGATTCCCGTGCCTGCACCTTGTAACGTTGCCAATTGTTTTCGATTTTTTGCAAGTTTGCTGACTGCCTCGTCCATTTCGACAATCGGGACCAATTCCACATCCGCCAACGTATGGACATTGTTATCTGGATAATAGGACTTTAGTGAGGATACTGAACTTAAGTACTTGCCCCCTGTTTGAACATATTGACCAAGTTCATCTAGAAGCGTACCAATCTTATTTTGTATAAAAGCGGGCGTCATCTTGTCTAATAGCTTAAATGGGAGTCGGCCAATTTTTTCCCAAAACCATAAATCACTTTGATCCTGTTCCCACTCCACGCTCTTTTTGAGTTCAACCCGTAATTCTTCTATTGTTTCAACCACTATGTATGAATACCTCCAATGTATTTTCCATAAAAGCTGTATCTCTTCATGTTGGTAGTTCGAGTAGTAGGTTCTAACTCCATTCAGTGTTTAATTATATCCTACTCGTCATTTTAATGTAAAATCCATGAATATAGTGCCAAGGAGATCTTGATGAGGAGAAAGATCGAAGAAAGTATGATTAGATTCAGTACCTGAATTTACTATTTCTATGCATCCAGCGAATGCGCCTTCGCTGGATGCATTTGATCAAGTTATATAGCAGCGTATCTGTTAAGTCCACGAACTAAATAAATCAAATTGAATGATGGCAACTATCACAATCGTAATATAAATGATCTCACCAATTGTGAGAATCGAGTGTTTGGGCGTCTCGGAATATTTCCATTCAAAAAAAGCTCTAACACCTTCAGTGAGTATACCGAAACCAAGAAGCACAGCCATATACACGTATATAGAATATTCATTATTGATTGCAAGAGTAACAGAAATAATTCCGCCAATCACGGTGCCGATTCTTATCGTCCAATCAATTCTTTTATGTAAATCATTTACATGGTTATACGAAAATATTTTCTTTTTCTCTATGCTAAGAAGCTTTCTTAACAGCCACTGGATCAATGCACCCACGACAATAAAAAGTGCCGCGTATAGGATAAATTCCCCCCACATCATCAGATCCCTCCCCTATTAATAAGTGCCCTTGCTATCAAATACCCGTTAATCAGCTTACTATACAAACGCAATATAGATGGATACTATCTTACACTCACATGACAGATAAATCCAATTATTCCATTAGGGGTGAGATCACTGACACTACATTCAGCGTTCGATAAGAACTTAGTACCCTCACTTATTTTTTCTATAATTATGTATCTACCTAAAATGGAAGGTATATTTGAAGGGAATGCCGTAGAAAAAGGGGCATTTTTCGTCCCGCAACGTAATCGCAACACCAAGAAATCGTGATTATTCATATTCATACGACCTTCACATATATTTTATAAGTTTATCAATGTGTTATTAATGATAACTTTTAGGAGGGCCTATATGGTTATAACCCCGGGCATTGGGGATTTGTCCTATATTACGCAAGCTAATGGGACAAAGTTTTTCACGTTGATTGCAGAAGAAATTACGTGGGAGCTTGTAGATGGGATTTTTATTAAAGCATGGGGATACAACGGTTCTACACCGGGTCCCACTATTCGCGTCAATCCTGGAGATCATGTATGTATTCGAGTAATCAACCGCTTACCTGAAAAAACGAGCGTTCATTGGCATGGTTTACTTGTACCAAATAACATGGACGGCGTTCCTCCAATCGAACCTTCCCCATTCATTGAACCGGGGCATTATTTCGATTATCATTTTTCAATTAAAAATCCACCTGGAACCTATATGTATCATTCGCATGTAAATGTTGCCGTACAAGATAATGCAGGGCTGTTAGGTGGCTTTATTGTAGAAGATCCAAACTTGCAAAACATCCCACAATCTAAAGACTATCTTTGTTTACTTCAAGAATGGGCGATTGGCGAGCTGCCTTGTGGCGACCTTACAAAAGGCATATATGACTTAACTTTTGAGTAACCAGATTTCAATTTCTTTACGATCAATGGGAAATGCTATCCGTATACGGAACCTTTAGCTGTAGAGTACGGGGATACTGTACGCGTTCGTTTTGGCAACATTCAAATGAATCACCACCCCATGCATTTACATGGTCATCAGTTTCGTGTTGTAGGTGCAGATGGTTTCCCTATTGCTGAGCATACACAAATCTGTAAAAATACAATACTCGTTGCTTCCGGAGAGACGTGGGATATCAGCTTTCTCGCGAACAATCCGGGTATCTGGCCTTTTCATTGTCACATGCCACATCACGTCACAAACAATGGCGCACCTGGCGTGGGTGGTATGCTTACTACGGTTAGTTATTGTTGAGGGTAGTCAACATACAGTAACTACATGAAAAAAAAAGCAATCCACAACACTTTTTGTTGTGTGGATTGCTTTCTAATATTGAAATGGCGGGAGTTAAATATTTCTTTATTCGGCCACACTGACCTTAGCTTCAGCACCTTGATCTAAGGAAAAAAGTTTTTCATCATTTTTTAGCTCTACTAGATTTTTTGCTTCTTGAACTAAATTTTCCATTGTATTTAATTCATCATCGCTAATTTCAACTAGCTCTTCAAACATTTCAACTGATTCTCGAGAGATAAAGGCTATCTCAACAATTGTTGCCATGATTTGCTGAGAAGTAGCAGATAATTCTTCTGTACTTGCGGAAGAATATTCATTACTTTCAGCAATGATCTTTGTCGTAGCTAAAATCTGTTCGAACATGGTTCCAACCTCTACAATGGTCGTATTTGTATCTTTAAATTCATCTGTACCCTGTTGCATGGACTTGACCACTACTTCAGTTTCTTCTTGTATATTCTTCACAATATTGGATACTTCTGAAGACGCCAGGCGTGATTGCTCGGCCAATTTTCGAACCTCGTCCGCAACAACTGCAAATCCTTTACCATGTTCACCTGCACGGGCAGCTTCTATTGCCGCATTTAATGACAATAAATTAATTTGTTCTGCAATCCCTGAAATCACTTTGACTATCGAGCCGATTTCGCGAGATTTTTCTCCAAGTTTATTCATTGCATCGGATGTTGTATTTACCGTCCGATTAAAATTATCCATTTTTTCCAATGAATTCTTGAGCTTCACATTTCCTTCTTGCGTCAATTCTAAGGTCGTATTCGATTGCTCTGAAATTTGATTGGATCGCACGGATAGATCTTCGATAGCCTGTGTCATTTCTTCCATCGATGCGGCACTTTCTTCTGTAGCTACTAATTGCTTTTTTAATCCCTTACCTACCTCATCTATTGCAGCTCTTACAGTATCAGCCTTCTCAGTTGCGTATTCCCCATGTTCAGTAAGTATTTCACCTTTTTCAAACACATTTTTTGCAAATAACTGAAAAGGCTCTTCTTGACCTGCTGATAGTTCCTTCATTTCGTTTATAACCTGATTATTTATATGAGAATGACGTTTAAGCGCAAAATATTGGTAAGCAAAATACAAAGATGTACATAATAAAACGACTATCATTCCTAACAAGATAGCTTCCATGAAAAAAACCTCCTATTCTACTAACTTATTAACGATGATATTTTACAATTCTTTTACAATGATATAGATCCCATCTGCTATAGTCGATGGAATACTGCTTAGCTTCTCGTTGCTTTCATATTTATGAACAATAAAGTTTCCTTCTACGTCTACATATTTTTTCAAACCATGAAACTTCTCCATCAAGCGCATTGACTTCGGATTTGTCGCTTCACCTAACACAAGTCTAACGCCTTCTTCTGTTGCTTTTTTCATTATTATATCGCCTAACCTTTGTACAATGTCCTGACGATTATACTCAGCAATTACACCTAATAAAAATAAATGTAATACTTCTCCATCTTCCGCATCTTTTCCATAACGTTTTTTATAATCATCTAGGAATCGAGTATCGATATCCTCTAATACACGCATTACTATATTCATATCAGCAAACGTACCGCTAAAAATATCGCCTTCGATAACTTCAAGGACATTTGTATCCCCGACTAGTGCTCCTACAACATTTTGTTCTTTATCTAGCGCAACAACACAGTAGCCTTGGTGAGCAATTGACTCGATATATTCCTTCGTAAATTGATAGAAGTCTTCGTAGGGTAATTCTAAGGCATACCCGATTATCGGTTCTTGCACCCATTTGCCAGCAACTTCTACTCCAATAAATGTGCTTGCTAAACATGCTGCTGCCTTTTCAATTAAATCTGGTTGGGCCTTTGTAAGGATTTCGTATGTATATAAATCTTCTGTTGTCTGCATCGTGATGTTCTTCTCCAAAGTTGTCTGCATTGTGATGTTCCTCTCCAAAATAGATTCGATTTATTAAAAACTAGCGTAAATTTATTTCAGAAACATGATCGACTACTGTTCCTGGGAAATCAATTGTCTCGAGCGCATTTCGAACTTGTACTTTAGCAATTATAGATTTAGGATTTACTATCACAACATGTTTAAAGCCAAGTGAAACATAAAACATGATCGTATCCCCTAGCTCTGCTGAAACTTTTGAAGGAAGGGGTGATTGATGTGTTCCATCAGTTACAAACGTATACGTATTTTTTGGTATTTTTGCTATAGTTTCTTGTAAATCCTTTAAAAATACCTCTACAAGTTCTGCTTTAATAAACCCTATTACCTGAACGTGTACTTCTTTCTTTGCTTCATAAATTGCCATTTTATATTTTGGCACATCAACAACTAACATCTTTTAACCTCCTTTTTTATTACTATTTTTTAGCTACTGTCCCTATCTCCAAGACCTGACAATGTAAGCTGCCGTTCATTACAGTACTTCTTTTAAATGAAAAAGCTACCCCAATCAAAAATTGGGGGGTAGCCGAATAACCACTTCTTATCCTGGCAACCCGACTATCATTATCCAAGAGGATTTTAGACCCGTAGCTTTGTGTCCTTACCTATCGATAATTTCACCTTTTTCAATTTAAAGGAGTATGATCATAATATCACATTGACCTATCCGTATAATAGTATAAACTACTTACAATATTTTTTCTATATTAGTACTTTTTACTGAAGAGAATAAGATTAGTTCAAGGGGTTTTCTACTCACTCCATTATTGTAGGAAAAGCAAATGAGAATGAAAAATGGAATGATTTTATTATTCGATTTATCTTTACCAACCACGTTAGGTTGACAATCTTGTCCATATTGATCATGCTACTCAGACTAGTCTTAAAAGCTAGCTCCATGCCTGGACTCAGTAAGCTATACTAGATAGGAAAACATTAAAAATAGGAACACAAAAAGCGATAATTGCAGCCGAGCCCAATTATCGCTTTAGATTTAATATTTCAATGAACCCCGCTACATCGCTGGATTCAATTGATAAACTTATATCGCACCGTAACTGTTAAGTCCAAGAACTCAACAAATCAAATTGAATGATAACAACTACCACAATCGTAATATAAATCATCTCACTAATTGTCAGAATCGAGTGTTTGGGCGTCTCGGAATATTTCCACTCAAAAAAAGCTCTAACGATATCTGAAGTAATATTGAAACAAAGAAGTACCACCAAATATAGGTACAATGAATAATCCTTACTGAAGATGAGATAAAAAGACGCCGCTGTGCCGATCACGGTGACGATCCATATCCCCCAATCAATTCCTCTATGTAAATGATTTACATGGGTTCGGAGAAATGATTTCTTCTTCTCTACGTTTAGTAGCTTTCTAACCAGCAACTGGATTGAGGCGTTTATGGCAATAACAATTGCCGCAAATAGGATGAACTTTGGCCAAAACATTAGATCCCTCCCCCGTAGATGTTTGAATAACATCCCCTACCATTCACTTTACAATACAAATAAAAATACTACCACAATTATCCTTTAAATACATTTCTTTTATGCCACTTATAAAAAGGCTTGTTCTTTTCATTTCGAGCGATTTTCATTTTAGGCCGTATCCCATATTTCTCATAATCCTCTTCTGGAATTTGTGATGAAATATGCAACCTACCCTGTCCATCAAATGCGATCAATCCATTCTCATAGAGCGCATGATGATTACAACATAGCAGAACACCGTTAGAAGGATCTACTCGTTCAAAATCCGTACTATCTTTCCAAGGTTTCGAATAACTCGCGCGAAGTAATTCGGGTAACTCAATATCACAGAGCGCACATTTTTGGGCCCATAATGGTAGTAGACCTTGTCTAAATTTTTGTTTGCCTAAACGAATCTTTGTTTTCACTTCTGTTTCTGTTTCAGCAAGCATTGGAATGAACGTATTGCGCTCGGTTTGACGAACCGTGCCAATGGCTAATTCCAATTGTTCTTCATCTACTTGGTAAATGTTCGAATCACTAATGAGCTCCAACAATTTGATGGATAATTCCTCGTTACACGGATACAAATAGCCTTGATTACCATTGGCATCGGCTTGAAATGGAGAATATTTGATAGGCAATAGCGGTAAAATCACATCGAATTTTGAACGTACATTTACAGGTACTTCAAGTTCATGATAGTCCAATTCCACCAAATAGCCGTTACCTTCCCACTCTGCATCATGTGGCTTACTTGATGGTCTCCGCGCTGCCTGACAATCGGATGTAGCCACACTAATCGCCACAATATCTCCTTTCACATAATGAAATATGCGATCTCCTTCATTTACTTCCATCACGCGTAGCCATGAATGAGGTAAACTCCCACCACTATCTTGTTCCCGCGACCAAATCATTCCTAACTCTTTTTCTTCTTGATACGTCTGACCTTGCATGACAATGAAACTTTGCATATATAGAACACTCCTTAATTGCGATTCAACGATTTTCTATTCTTATCATAACTGCTTATTGTAAAGCTTGCTGTAATTATGATTTTTTCTTGAATGAAATGAAAAGTATCTTATATGTTATCCAAATAAAATAACTCTAATTCGTCGGTTGAATTAGAGAATCTGACAGGTAGATTCGATAAAAGTATATGGAAATGAAAAAGGGACATTGCCCAGGAGCCTAATTCCCGTTTAATAAGGACAGGTATATCTACATTTCATCTCACAAACAGTAACTACTCAGTCTATATATATGTTGATATAAAGAATCATACTAACAACGCTCGGCGCTTGGGGATGCCTCCCGCAATAAGCCAGACAGAAGACCGCTGTCAGGGGAGGGAATGAACTGCATCCCTCCTTTGTCTTATTGCTTCGGCTACCCCAGTAAGGCCCCTTCGCTGGAGATTATAGGGTATCATTAGTTCATAAACATTGAGCAACTACAAATTCCCAACGATTACTTTTTATCTAAGTACTGGTGATTAGCCCAGTGTATTGTGATAATGTGAACTTAGACTGCCGTTTCAAAGGATAAAATGAAGGATAAGAGGACACAAGAATTCACTAGACTTGTACAAGCTATTTCAGTATCGTCTAGTAATTGAGGAGTGTACGTATGACAGATTATTTAGATCTTGAAGACGAAGAAATTATTTATTATGTTTACAATTTGAATTGGGAACTTCCAAAAGAAACTCAGGATGAAGCTATTGAAATTCTTTCTAGAGTTTCACCAGATAAGGCCGATATGTTAATTCCCAAATACGGAAAATCTTGTTGGGAAAATGGAGTAGGCATATTAACAAAAATGGGGTACCCAAGAAATAAAAAGGCTTTACCTAAATTGGCAGGCTTACTTCAGGATAGAAACTGGCCGGGGGCATTAGAGGCTATTGAGCTGTTTAGGCTACTAGGAAAGAAAATCAGTGTTCCCTATATTGAAAAAGAATGTGAAATAGCAATTCAATGCAATGATAACGACTGGCTTGAGCATCTTTATTTTGCAAGTGACAGCCTTGGAATAGTAAAAGAAGACTTCCGTAACCCTGAAGCATATCAGTTCATGAAGAAGGCCGCTGAAGAGTTGTATTAATTAATAATGGGGATTGCTATTGCAACAAAAATTAGCAATGAATTTTTTCAAGTACCAGGTTCTAACACAATTCAGCGTTCAATCAGAACCTCTGGTACTACTCACGAAGAGTATGACACGCAGAGTGAAGGGCCTTTCCTTCGGTAAGTCTCGGCATGTAAGGTGCTACTAATTGTTTTGGGAGCTTATTGTTTCTTAGAGAGAGTGGTTGGAGGATTTGCACTCTTTGTTGGAAATTCAGCGTTTTTCGTCGGACACTTGTACAGCGTACTTTCCCATCAAATCACCAAGACACTATGTTCCCATCGATTCCTGCATTCAACGAAAACATAGCACCTACGTCTCCCCATTATAAAAGATCCACCCAAATCTTAATCGCAGTTGCTAGAATGAGGACCGCCAGTATCGCCTGCAATACTTTTGTGTTTAGGTTTCCTCCCATTTTCGCGCCCAATGGAGCAGCTAGTAGACTAGCGACAATCATAATCGCCGCGGGATAATAATCAACTTGCCCTGTCGTCAGCTTCCCGATTGTAGAACCGATTGAGGATATAAAAGTGATGGCCAGGCTTGTCGCAATCGTCATGCGTGTTGGAATCTTTAATACAACGAGTAGGATAGGCACTAGTAAGAAACCACCCGCCGCACCAACAATTCCAGATCCAATACCGACGATGAACGCCAAAATGGCGGCTACAAACTTATTAAAGGTCACTTCATTCATTGGCATATCATCGATTTTCTTCTTCGGTACGAACATCATGATCGCCGCAATGAGCGCGAGAACGCCATACACGACATTAACCCCATTTTCGGATAAAGACTGCGAGCCATAGCTACCGATGAGACTACCTACTAGAATGGAGCCTCCCATATAGAGAATGAGTAATGTATTCAAGTAACCGCTTTTCCGGTATGCCCAAACACCTGCAAGCGAAGCGAAAAAGACTTGCACTGCACTTATGCCCGACACTTCATGCGCCGTGAATGCTGCCAAACCAAAAAGAGGCGGTATGTACAGCAGCATCGGATATTTAATAATCGAGCCTCCGATACCGACCATTCCGGAAACAAACGACCCAACGAAACCAATTAAAAAGACAACAATAATAAACGTTACATCCATCTAGTTTCACTCCTTCTATACTTGCCTCCACTACCTCTTCCTTCATTATAGTTTGATGATCGAATCATCCCTATAGGGGGTTTCCACCATCTATGTATCCTTATACAAAAAAACTCATCCACTCCGCGATGAATTCGTGATCGACGCGAAAGGATAAGTGGCTTGTGACTTAGGGGGACACGTATTTATTTCTTAATCCATATTGAATCAATTCCGACCGATTTTTCAGTTCAAGCTTTTGCATGATATTGGCTTTGTGGTTTTCCACGGTTTTATTGCTAATATAAAGCTTTTTACCGATTTCGATATTCGAAAACCCTAAAATGCTCAATCCCACAATCTCCTGTTCACGGATCGTCAGTAGTCCACGTTGTTCTTTCCCTTTTTGATTAAATAACTTTTGCAATTGCTTGTCCGGAATACCGACCTTGTAATAGCGTTGTCCATTATGCACCGCCCGTATCGCCTCATAGAGTTCGCCCCCTTGACTGTTCTTTAGGAGGTATCCGTGTGCTCCAACTTCTATACCTCTTTGGATATAGCCAATCTCATTATGCATCGTCAGCAAAATCACTTTCACATCGTCCCGTAATTTCATAATTTCTCGAGATGCTGTCAATCCATCCAAGCCATTCGGAATAGAAATGTCCATCAGCACAACATCGGGATGGGTTTTGGCTACAAGTTGAACCGCCTCTCCCCCGTCTCCCGCTTCACCGACCACTTCGATGTCCTTATACTGTTCCAGCAATAGAACAATCCCTTTCCTAATCAGCACATGATCATCTACGATTAGCACTTTAATCAAATGGACTCCTCCTTCCATTTTGGAATCTGTATTTGGATGCTTGTCCCTTCATTCCGGGCTGAATTGATCACAAACGTTCCGCCTATTTGATCAATACGCTCCTCCATATGCTTAAGCCCCAATCCCTCATTCTGAATGGTCTCTTTCGTAAAGCCAATGCCATCATCGATGACTTGTAGAGTTAACCGGTCTTCGAGCTTGCTCAATGTGATATGTACATGTTTTGCTTGCGCATACTTTGTGATATTATGTAGCGCCTCCTGAACAACCCGGTAGAGATTAATTTCAACAGTCGGACTGCATCGATCCAAAAATTTCGTGTCAAAGTGGATATGGATGTCTGGATGCACTTTTCGCACAGAATCAATAAGGGTATTCAATGTTGGAACAATGCCTAACTGGTCGATGCTGTGAGGTCGCAATTGATACGAATACAACTTGATATCGTTCATCACTTTTTGCAGTTCGAGACGGACTTCCTCAATATACGTATTTAATTTGGGATTGTTCACATAGGACACAATGGCTTGCAAGGCAACTGAAATCGAATATAACGATTGTCCGACACCATCATGTAGCTCTTGCGCCAGTCGTTTATGTTCTGATTCCTTTGCTTCAATCAGATTCTTAATCATCAATTTTGAAAATCGGGCTTCTTTTTCCTTTAATTGTAGGGTTTGATCCCGTAAGACGAGTAAATACTCTTTCCGATCATTCAGCGGATCCGTGTACATCAGAGCTGTACTCATTTCGACATCGATCTTCTTTCCATGATAGGTCGGCATTTTCGATAAGAAATAAGGGACCTCCTCATTTTCGATTAAATAACACCGATTTTCCCCTTCGCTTCTTTTCCGATCCTCACAAAATGAACAGAAAGGAACACGCCCCGCCACTTCCCAACCTGTCAATCGCTCTGCTGAAGGATTCATCATCAAAATTTCCCGTGAATCATCCATTATGATGATTCCGTCTTGAATATTTTTAAAAACCTGCAATAAATATTCATTGCCAAGCATTTTCCCTAACATGATGCCCACTCCCCCGTGAAATGAAGCCCATTTTTTTCATATCATACCATCTGACAGACACGAAGGAAAAATAATTAAACAAAACCGCCAAGTCGCGTCTTGGCGGTCGGTTGATGGTGTGATTATCGAATACTTAAGTCTTGTTTTATTTCCCTACGCCAACTTGAATAGCCGCCTGTCAGATTAACGACGTTTTTCACCCCGTTCGCTTGGAGTATACTTGCGGCAATCGCAGAGCGTGCACCTGCTTGACATTGAACGATAATTTTCTTATCCGTTTGGACTTCATCCAATCGATTACGCAATGTGCCTAGCATGACATGATTGGCGCGATCGATATGTCCAGCATCGAACTCTGTTTGATTCCGAACGTCCAACACATATACATCACTTGAATCGATCATTTCTTTTGCCTCAGACGGCGTTATGTTGTCATATGATTCCAGCATAGTTGCTTCTTTCAATACCGCTTCGATATCCGCAAACCCCGCTACATTGTCAATGCCGATGGAACGCAATGCAACCAAGACCTCATCAAGGTCTGTAGGGGTCACCAGCACATATAAGGGCCGCTGATAGTCCACTATCCAGCCGGACCAGTTTGTAAAAGCGTTGTTGAACGGTATATTGATCGTCCCTTCGATATGTCCTGCTGCGAACTGGCTCACTTTACGTGTATCAATCACTTGATGTCCGGCTGCTATAATATCTTCTACTTCTTTCACTGAAGTGAGCATGTTCACATCCACAAGGTTTTTAATCAACTCAATGCCTACCTTATTGACCTGTTTCATAATAGCGAAGTAGGAAGGGGGTTCGGGTTGCCCATCTAGCAAGGTTTGTACGAACGACTCTTCATTGTCACAACGCATCGCCCAGTTGAATTGTTTTTCATACCCGACCGTTGTGGATGGAATCGCGCCAAGGGCTTTTCCGCATGCACTACCCGCACCATGCGCTGGCCACACTTGCAAATAATCGGGCAGCGCTTTGAATCTTTTAAGAGATTGGTACATCGCTTTTGCGCCAGACTCGGAAGTGCCTTGAATGCCTGCCGCCTTTTCGAGCAGGTCAGGACGTCCGATATCCCCTACGAATACAAAGTCACCAGAAAAGATGCCCATCGGTTTATCTGCGGAGCCTCCGCGGTCGGTGAGTAGGAACGAAATACTTTCCGGTGTGTGGCCAGCTGTATGCATCGTTTGGAATACGATATTACCGATTGAAAATGCATCGCCATCTTTTAACAGCTGATGGTCAAGATGGTCGATATTTTCATACTTCCAATCTTGATCGCCTTCATCTGATAGATATAACTTCGTTCCGAAACGATCGGCTAGTTCGCGGGAGCCGGATACGAAGTCAGCGTGGATATGTGTTTCAAGAGCGCCGACAATTTTTAAATTCTCTTTTTTAGCAAGCTCGATATAAGGCGCGATATTGCGCATCGGATCCACGATGGCCGCCTCGCCCGTTGCTTGGCAACCGACTACATAGGAGGCGTGCGCTAATTTTTCATCATAAAAATAACGTAACAGCATGATTGATAACTCCTATTCTTCAAGTAGTTTTTTCCGTTTTTTCATTCATGACTTCCAGCGCGGCCTGCACATAGCAAAATCCCTTTTGAACCATTGGATCTTTTAGCCACTTTACTAAAGAAAACAATTTTACTTGTTGCGGATTGCACTGCGCACGCTCTTTCACTTCCTGTATAAAAGACAGACCTTCTTGCCCTTTCGAAAGGACAGGTTCCGCATACTCCTTTAAGTTGGTCAGCATGTATGCTGTTGACTCATCATCCTTCACGATGGCTGTGGCAAAATCGATGATATTTTCAAGTTGCTCAATCATCGCCAACATCTTCGGCAATTTCTCAAGCAACAACACCAATGAGGTAATCGTTTCCATGCTGATGTTGTAGGTTGATAGCAATTGATCATATTGATTGATCACAGATTGATCAGTGGCGACCGCTTTTCCAAACTGCACTGCGTTGCCAATAGAATGGATGCTTTTTTCAAATTCAGGCAATTTATTTAACAGAGATGTGAGTGACGCTTGTACTTCCGGTCTTTCCAATTCAGCTATGAGTTGGAGCATGTCTCCGCCTTCATAATTTGTTTTGGTAACTATATCCGTCATCCCCCTTCCTGATCATACGCGCTACATCGTACCTTTCAGCATGCCGTCCCAATACATAATCGGCAGTAGATCTTTTTTCATGACATACATGCTTGCCCTTTCAACAGCTTGGTTAAACGGCATGGACTCAGTTGGGTCTTTTTCGTAATTAAATTCCGCTAAGATTAGCTTGTTATAGCCTGTCACAAGAGGACAGGAGGAGTAACCGTCATAGGAGCCGTTCATGGGTTGCTCACGCATGAGTGCGATGATATTGTCCACGACAACCGGTGCTTGTTTCCGGATGGCAGCCCCCGTTTTCGATGTAGGAAGGTTCGAACTATCCCCAAGCCCGAAGACATTTTTAAAGCGGATATGCTGCAATGTATGTTTATGAACATCCGTCCAGCCAGTTGCATCCGATAAGGGACTATTCCGGATGAAGGCTGGTGCTTGCATATACGGAGTCGCGTGAATCATGTCATAGCGGATTTCTTCTATTTTTTGTGTATCCATATTTTCAAAGACAGCTATTTTTTCATCCGCTTTTATTTCCGTTAAGTTTCGGCGGAAGCGGGTGTCGATTTGCTTGCGCTCCAGTACTTTCTCAAGGGCTAATCGGTATTTTGCCACATCAAAGATAGCTGGATTCGCAGAGCCGAAAATGATGTTCGACTTGTTGCGGACGCCTGATCGACTAAAATGGTCATCCGCTAAATACATAATTTTTTGTGGAGCGCCACCGCATTTCACAGGCGTAGCGGGGTGCGTAAAGAGCGCAGTCCCTCCTGTAAATGAACGGATTGTTTCCCACGTATAATCCACATGGTCGTAGGAATAATTACTGCACACACTTTTCGTTCCGAGTGCTTCCTCCAACCCTTTAATGGCTTTCCAATTGATTTCAATGCCGCCTGCAACGACTAAATAGTCATACGCTAACGTTTGTCCTTTTGCTGTTGTCAATCGGTTATCTTCAGGAGAGAAGGACTCGACAGCGTCTTGGATCCAAATTGCACCTACTGGGATCACACTCGCCATTTCTCTTTCCGTACTTTCTTTCTTCGCGGCACCTCCGCCTACTAATGTCCATAGCGGCTGGTAGTAATGTTTATCTGCAGGATCGACAATAACGACGTCCTCCATCAATGAAGGGTATTGACGAAGCAATCTAGCCGCGACCGTTATACCGGCAGACCCCCCGCCAACAATGACTACTTTGTATGAAGTCTTCATGTTTTTCCTCCTCTACTTTACATGCTGATAGTGCCTTGCTATCTATATTTTAGGAGACTTGACTCACACAAAGTATAGGGGTTTCCCCCTAATTGATTTTTAATTATCAATCTTCTGAATTAAATTCAAGAATCACAGGTAAGCAGGTGCCCCCCATTTTCACACAACAAAAAAAGCCACAATCATCGAATGATCTCCGATAATCATGGCTATTAAATTCTTTTTTCTTATGTCATAACCTTTAAGATTTCACAGTAATACCTTTACGTTCTTTAGCATATTCAGCTGTAGCTGTGAACAATACGTCAGAAGATGAATTCAAAGCAGTTTCACAAGAATCTTGAACAACCCCGATGATAAAGCCTACACCAACAACTTGCATAGCAATATCAATTGGAACTCCAAATAGACTACATGCGAGCGGAATCAGTAAAAGGGATCCGCCCGGTACACCTGACGCACCTGCTGCAGAGATAGCCGCTACTACAGAAAGCAGAAGTGCAGTGACAAAATCGACTTCAATCCCAAGCGTATGGACGGTTGCAAGCGCTAGTACAGAAATTGTAACGGCTGCACCGGCCATATTAATCGTAGCACCTAGAGGAATTGACACTGCATACGTATCCTCATCTAAGCCAAGCTCTTCACATAATTTCATATTTACCGGAATGTTTGCAGCTGAACTACGTGTAAAGAATGCTGTAATTCCACTGTCTTTTAAAACCTTGAAAACAAGTGGGTAAGGATTTCTGCGAATATAGACATACACGATTAAGGGATTCACGACAAGTGCGATAAACAACATACACCCAACCAAAACTAATAGTAGTCTACCGTAAACAAGTAATGCAGAAAGTCCAGTTGTTACAATCGCATCAAAAACAAGTCCCATAATACCAATCGGTGCTAAATTGATCACCCATTGTACAACTTTCGTAATGGCATCCGAAAAACTCCCAATCACGTCTTTCGTATTTTGACTAGCATTCTTTAAAGCAAGCCCAAGAACGACTGCCCAGACTAAAATGCCTAAATAGTTAGCATTTAATAATGCATGAACCGGATTGGCAACTACGTTAAAGAGTAATGCCTCTAGAACTTCAGCAATACCTTCTGGAGGAGAAAGCCCTTCTGCCCCTGTTGTCAACGTCAGTGTCACTGGGAATATAAAACTTACAGCGACAGCAACGGCCCCTGCTAAAAATGTACCTATCCCATATAGAACAAGAATCGTTTTCATATTTGTTTTCTTACCACTTTTATGCGCGGCAATTGCGTGCATCACTAAGAATAATACTAAGACTGGTGCAACTGCCTTTAATGCACCGACAAATAAAGAACCGAAAATAGATACCCAACTTAAGGCAGTAGGAACCGTTAACGCTAAGATAATACCAACAATAATACCAACAACAATTCTTTTTACTAGACTTATTTGGTTCCATTTAACAAATAAATTTTTCACTATATTCCCCCCTTTTCTTTCTTAAAACTCACATGATAATAACCTACAGCAACTTCTCCCCATTGAGGCAATATGTACTTATTTCGCCTCGAAGTAGACTGATAACTTATTTTAACACGCAGTTTCAGAATTGCGCAATGATTTTTTCATATCAGAATATAGTTGGTTTTTTTATGAAATTCATCCATAAGTTAAACATTAATTAGAGAAAGAACCATAATAAAAAAATAGTGACGAAGTTCTAAACTAATCAGGAATTCCATGAGCCTCTGATTTACTATATGTGTTAGACACCTTTTTAATACGCATGCGAGCTGTTGGTGTTTCGTTCAAGAAACATATAGCAGAACGAACAAGACCCCTTTCTTCATGAAAGGGGTCTTGCAAATGAAAATAGCAAAAGTTAATATCGTTTAGTCTAAGTGAAGGGTGTCAGGTTCTGAAACCATTCGATGCAAATCGCTGCCGGTCGGATTTTGGAAGATACGCAATCCAAATTCTCCCGCAATGGCAAAAAGATGATCAAAGATATCAGCTTGAATGGTTTCATAGATTGTCCATTGAACGTTATTCGCAAAAGCATAAATTTCAATCGGTAATCCATTCTCACCCGAAGGTAGCTGGCGGACCATTAACGTCATTTCCTGATGAATACCAGAGTGCTGTTGAATGTATTGCTGGATGTATTCCCGGAATACCCCTACATTGGTCATCGCCCTTCCGTTTACAACATTGCTGCGGTCAATCTTATTCACACGATTGTACTCCGCAATTTCACGTTCACGTTCAACGATATAATCGGAAAGGAAATGGATCTGTTTATACTGGTCAATCATTTCCTCCGTGCAAAACTGAATACTGGACGTATCAATATACAAAGCCCGCTTAATGCGTCTGCCGCCGGATTCCTGCATCTTGCGCCAGTTGATGAATGAATCCGAAATGAGCGCATAACTTGGAATCATTGTCACTGTACGATCAAAGTTCCGCACCATCACCGTATTCAAGGAAATATCAATAATATCCCCATTTGCACCATACTTCGGTATTTCAATCCAATCACCGACTCGAACCATATCTGTAGCGGATAACTGGACCCCCGCCACAAGCCCTAATAACGAATCCTTAAAAACTAACATGAACACCGCTGAAAGAGCACCAAACCCACTAAGTAGAATAAGCGGGCTTTTACCGATTAGATTGGCAATCACCAAAATGGTGCCAAGGACAACAATGGTAATTTTAGCAACTTGAATATAGCCTTTAATCGGCTTCGTTTTTGACACTTCATACGTTTGATAAATGTCATTGAACGCGCTTAATAAGCGGTTAATAACACTGAATGCCACAATCATTATGTAGCTAAGCGCCAACGTTTGAATTGCTATTTTGTAGGTCGGGAAAGTTTCAGCGAAGAAATAGATAATGATCGCAGGCACAAAGTGAGACAAAATGCGAAACACTTTCCGCTCCAGTAAAATATGTCCCCACTTGATTTGATGCTTGCCAATGATATGTGTTATAAATCGGATAATCACTTTTTTCGTAATAAAGTTCGCGATGATACAAACGAGTATGATGAAGGTAATTAACGTGACAAAGGCCAACAAATTAACATAAGCCTCATCCACTCCATACCCTAACAGCCGGCCGCGAATAAAAGTCATTTCTTTCCTCCTGTCGTTCACTGTGAATCAAATCGTTCTTTTTTAAAGAATCACTTTCATCATATAACAATTGGCATTAAAATTCGAACGGGAATGATTTCTTACTACGCAAATACCCACAAATACTATTGTGTGGGTATCATTTCCAACTTAAAGCTCTATAACTATACGATTAAAATCGAGGGATTCCCTGACCAACAACTTCGAATTCAAAACGAACCCGACGTCCTTCACCACGTTGTTATGCACTATTTATTGTTAGGGAAAAGCAAAAACTGAAGGGGTATTGCAGAACATTCATACGACAATGGACATATAGTTAATTGAGTATTGTTTACGTATCTTCTCGTCTACATTTTAATTTGATTTAGCTAATTACGGAAAACGCCATTGGGGTAGAAATTATTATAGGTCCAAGCGGGGCAGTATATGTTCATTTTGATCAGATACTCCACTTAAGTTATTGAATTGTATCAAGTCTTTCACAGTACAATCAGTTTTGAAGGAAGGTGTGATTTCAGTGAGAGTTATTCATACAATGCCGCTTTTGTATAAGCCCTCGGACTTACCATTGTTTGAACAATGCTTCGAGAGCATGGGGAAATCAGACGAGAAATTTGTTGTCGTCTATAACCAAGGAAATCTTAGTCAAGCTACCTTAGAAAAAATGCTTGCTCATTATAATATTCCAAACGTAGTTTTAGGATTTGGTGAAAACATCGGCATTGCACAAGCAAGGCAGCAATGTTTTGAGTATATTTGGGAGAACTTTAAGGAAGTGGAGTATATTTCAGAAATACATTTGGATATGGCGTTTCCAAGGAACTGGTATGAATCTTTACTCCATTTTTTAGATACTACAGATGAGCCAATGGTATCACCAGGGATTTTAACAAGTAGCGGAGAGTTGGCACCACTCAATCAATTTATAGCGCTTCCTGAAAATACGACGGATTTGATTTCATTATTAGAAGGCTTTAGTAGGGATGAGGTCAGGGAGAAGTTTGTCCACCCAGTTATTCATAAAGCCAAGGTTTTAAAGACTATTGGTGGATACGACCTTCAATTTTTGAAAGGGAAGCAAGGGTATGAAGACGATAGCCTATTACTTGGATATTATTATTATATGGGGACTCGTACAAACTGGCGTCCTAAGTGCATTTTAAAATCTTGGGTTTATCATGCGACGATGGCGCAACGAATGTCCCTTCCTGATAAACTTTTGGATTTCGAGGCAAATAAAAAAGGATTATTTTTGCAGTACGGAGCTTATGGAATGAAACATTTGTCTCACCTTCATCAAAACACATCTTTTTCTGATAGCCTCCTGAAGGAGTTTTTAAAATAGCTACTTACCTTTCATTTTCAGGTGCACTCTTAATAGGCCAATTATAATAAGCACAGCTGGCGCAAACCAGCTGTGCTTATTATAATTGGCAGCGAGCGCTTTTCTCTAATGAAGCTTTTGAAGAAATTCGCAGGCTTACCATGAACCCCAACACCGTACACCTCACCATTAATCGAAAAATCGCGTTACGGGACCATATTCAGCGGTTGGAAGACGCAGAGATGATCGGGATGGAAAGAGACATGAAATGAGGAATGGAGCAAGGCATAGAACAAACAATTAAAATCATAAGGGGACCAGACTCTTATTAGGTTCTAAATAAATGCAGAACCTAATAAGGACCTCGTGCCCTTGAATCCATTTCTACTTCATTTAACTGACAATAAACGTACCCACCATCCCCGATTCCTTATGTCCAGGAACTGTACAATTGAATTCATAGACGCCCGGTTCGGTCGGGGTAAACGTTAATGTCTCCGTACTTTTCGGTAATGCTTGGAGATGTATCCTATCACTTTCTGCTCCATGATGATGTTGGGTCCCATTATCCATTGCCGAGAATGGAGCCTTAATTTCCATGTGATGCTCAATCTTATCCAGATTACTAAGCGTTAACGTGACCGCCCTTCCCTTCTCAACACTAATTTTATTGGTTGAGTACTTCATATTAGCGGTTTCGAGAACAATGATTTGGCTTTCATTATCGGGAACTTCAGTTGACTTCTTTGCCGACCCCATTGCCATTGGATCTCCAACCTTTTCGACAAATGAATGACCCCCTACTATATAAACCCCAATAAAACCAAACAGTACTATAGGTTTTACTAACCACCTTTTACTATGTATCCTCGAATTACGGGGTGTTTTTAAAATAACCATGATGAAAATTGTACAAAGCGATAGAAATAAAAATAGCTGTATCAAATGGATCGACTGCTCTACACGAATCATCTCGCCTAGCATTGCCCCCATCATGCCACCCATTAATCCAGCCATGAAACCTTCCAATACAGAGAGAATCCCAAAACACAATCCGCACAGTGAGCCCGCAAGCACGCCAATCGTTATCGAAAGTATCGTTGACAGAAATAAGTTACCTTGATAAATTACACCCAATAGTACACCAGCAGTCAATCCCATATTCATGCCAAAGAACATGGAAATCATCATTCCTTGCATAGGACGCAACTTTGTCTTCCACATTGTCGCTAATATAACGACTAATAAAGTGAATAGGATTAATGAAACGAATATAAATAATGGATAGGTAGTCATTTATCCCCCGCCTTCTGATTAAAAAGTGAAAATATATACCTTACAAGGGTATGTAATTTTCCTTCTCTTAATGAATCAAGAACAGGGGAAATCGAACATTTATTTCGCCAAGCACAAAATAGGCTCACAACAACAAAAACTCCATAAAAAAAAAGTGGCTAATAGATAGCCACTTTTTCAGTGTACGATACGGTTAGTCATCAAATCGCGCACACTAGATTCAACGACGTCAAGTTCATTTTTTTCAATTTTAGTATGAGGTTGTGGCTGGAACCATTGAACTTCCTGTTCATGAAAAATACCTCGATAGTCGTTTCCCTCGATGTTTAATTTAAATTGAATACGCTCGTTAACTTGACCTTCAAACAATGGTGTAATTACCTCGAAATTTTGTAGCATAATGAAAATCCCCTTCCATAATTGGTTTTTAATCTATTCCATAAGTTAGTTTTAATATTTCTTGTTTCCGTTTTGCTTATGTTCTTATAATAACTACCCCAAATTAAAAAGTTAGGTGAAGAAGATTAGAGTTTCATGAG
The DNA here is from genome assembly GCF_044762865.1 of Sporosarcina sp. NPDC096371. Taxonomy (NCBI): domain Bacteria; kingdom Bacillati; phylum Bacillota; class Bacilli; order Caryophanales; family Caryophanaceae; genus Sporosarcina; species Sporosarcina sp. NPDC096371. Next base: position 180,836 of record NZ_JBIWFE010000005.1, on the reverse strand, counting down.
AATTATGTCACAAAGATACACTCTTCTTACTGAAGGACATTTGAAACAGCTTTTGCAAGAACAGCTGATGTTCTATTTAGTTCCGCTTCATTATTCCCAATCCCACCCATTTCGACGAGTATGAGACTTGGATCTAAATCCTGATTATACTTGCCGTCTACCCCATGCCCTGCTTTGAACACAAGAGGCCTTGTTATTCCTGGAACCATTTGTTCTAATTCGGTCGTCAATCTTTCGGCTAACTCTTGATTTACTTTAAAATTATTATGCTCGCCGCCAATCACAAAAACGATTTTTGCATACTTTTCCCCTGCATACGTAAGCGTCGTTTTATCTGCTTTCAGGGAATCGCGGTGAATATCGATGATGATGTCATAATTGCCTTTTTGCAGCGACTTTTGGACATACGGCCGTACCACATCATACGATTTGTGATAAGCAATCCCCTGCTCCTTCATGACCGAAGTAGTATCGACATCAAGTATTTCTGTTGATATTCCATTGAACTCCAACTGGGATTTTATCGTTTCATCAAGCCTCATAATATTCGCTTCTGGATGAGAAACCGCGATTTTTCCATCATGTTGTTGCGTGATGGGTTCATAAGCTTCATGGGAATGTGTAGAAAATAAAAGCGCACGCTTTGCTGTTTGGATTTGTGGTTGTGGTTGTGGTTGTGGTTCCGGCTCATTGATATTAGTCGCATAGACTAATTGCTGATTATTCAATGGACCTATAGCTGCTGTTTCACCTGAGGTTTCACTCGGGATGAATTCTAGGATAATGGGAAATATGAAAAGAACAAAGATCAGTGCGCTCCAAACTTTCAACGACTTCTTCATAGGCATACCTCCGTCAGCTAATATATGTAGCAAGGCGTCGTAAATAGAAGTCTTTTTGATAATTTTAAGTACATTATCTGTTGGATTAAAGAATTTTGGAAACAAGACTCGCCGCTTGGGGATGCCTTCGTTGCAGATTACATAAAAAGCATAAGTTCAATATGGATTTGTTCTAATATAATTTTCAAAAACAACTACTTGATCAGAATGTTACCTAATAATGGAATGGAGTTAGGGGACGAAGTATAAAATACTTGTCCCTAACTCCACTTCAATATTTTTAGAAAACCATCTATGCTGTAAAGATCAATCTACTTCTAAATTCCCCCCGTTGTAAAGGGCTCAACCCATCGGTACTAATTCAGATCTTTCCAGCTTATCTATGATTCTTGAGGTTGATCCTTTTAGGTTGTAGCATTCAACATAGTCTCGAATTGGACGTTTAATATGGTCTACAACAAATCTTTGTCCATTAATATTAACTTTATTTAGATTATCATATAACCTATTAATTTCCACTTTTACATTATCATCATTGAATGTATAATGACCAGCAATATCTAAAATTTCGGCTGATAGGTCATCGTCTTTTATAATTTCATCTATTGTTAATTTAGTTTGATCGCCTACCATCCATTTTCTCCAACGCTCACTTTTGATTGCATGAGTTAATAGTACATCTTTTACGCTAGATGATTCTTCAATTACACCGTTTTCTTTTAGCCTTTGCTCTACTTCCGCTAGTTTTAGATAAGCTCTTGTTTCTTCAGTTCCATACTGAGGAGCAACATTCGTTGCAACAACTCTAGAAGGAATGTGTTCCAGCAAAGTAACATCATCTAGATAATCACCATTATGTTCTTTTAATCCAACACCATACTCACTTGCCATTTCTGCCAATTCGTATGCATTATTAAAATTAAATGTTCCAATTTGTTCTGTTTTTCTTGTCAATGTCCCTGTTTGACCTACAATAAATGTCGGCATAGGAAGATCTTTATTTTCAAGTTCTACTTTAAGTCTAGTAATAAAAGTTTCATATGTTTCAGTGGAAGTTAAACCACCATTTGTTTCTTCTGTCCCAACCTCATAACCAATTTCCGGCAAATCCCTTACTCTTCTTTCATTCTCGCAGTATTCTATTAGTTCTACAGTTCTACTAATTACTGTATCTAAAGGAACCACTTTTCCTACTTCAAAAGGATCTTTCGTAGGATCAATCATAAGTAAATCAAAGCCTGCCTCAATATCCGCAAGGTAAGACTTTTTACCAAGTTCCATAGCTTGATCTACAGGTAAGTGATCATTTCTTTCTTTATCTCTTTGCCAAGGACCACCATGATCACGACATACATAATATAAGCCATTAAAGTCGGTTTCATCTGCTGTGTCACGAATTGCTTTAACGAATGAATGTTGATTCCATCCGTTAACATAACCACCGCCTAGCTCGTCCATATCGACTTGATTGCGACTTGCAATGAACATTAAAGGGAAATCATAGTCTCTAGCTAACTCAAAACTTGCTTGCAATAAATTCGATGACATCGGACCTATCCCTAGTAATGTTGCTCCTTTACCTTCGTTCTGTAGTTCTAATAAGGATTTGATCGTTAATTTAATAGGCACTCTTACCATAATTTTTCCCTCCTAGTAATTTCTTTAACTAGCTAATGTATTATTTAAGTCCTTCTTTTCAGTAGACTTATTCTCTAACACATTTGGTTTTGTGAAATGTAAAATAGCAGCAGTTACAATCGAACCTATTAGCATCGCTAGGAAGTACCATAGTTTCCCTTCAACTGCACCTATAACAATTAATCCACCATGAGGAACAAAAGTTTCAACGCCTTGCATCATTCCAATACCACCACCAACAGCACTACCAATAATAATGGCAGGCAGAACACGCTTCAGATCTTTTACAGCAAAAGGAATAGCTCCTTCGGTAATACCGATTAATCCCATGAAACCAGCGCTAACACCCAAACTGCGTTCGTCTTGAGTATATTTACTTCTTGAAATAAAAGTTGATAATGCCAGCCCTAGTGGTGGTATCGCAACCGCAATTCTATGAGCACCATTTGGACCAAAAATCCCTTCAGCCATCAAAGCTAAGGTAAAAGCAGTAACCGTTTTATTAATCGGACCACCCATATCAATGGCAGTAAAGGCACCAAGTATTAATCCTAAAATTAAAGCATTACCTCCTTGTAAAGAAGATAAGAAAGTAACTAGGACACTCACAATATTAGCGAGAGGTTGAGCTAATATATAAATATATCCGATACAAACAATGAATGTTGTTATTACTGGAATAATTAGTATAGGCATTACCGTTTTAATTGTATTTGGCACCTTCCAGGTTTTCACCCATTTAGCAATATAACCCGCAACAATCCCTAAAATCATTGCCCCAATGAAACCGGTTGAAACACCATCTACACCAACAGGATTATTAGCGATAAAGCCCGCAATCATACCAGGAATTAACCCTGGTTTACCTGCAATTGAATAGGCTATATATCCAGCTAAAATTGGAATCATCATTGCAAAACCGGCAGACCCAATTGTATTTAAGTTCTGAAGGAAAGGATTTGTGACAACCATCCCTTCATCAGTCGGTGTCCCAGAGGCTAATGCAATAGCTAAAAATATCCCACCAACAACAACAGAAGGCATCATGTAAGACACACCTGTACTAAACGCCCTCTTTAGGTCTCCCCCGACATTTTTCCAATTAGCCATTTTTTCTACCTCCTATAACTTTTCCAACTGATTAACAACATCGTTTATATTCTTTATAACAGCTGAAGGATCTAAGGTTAAAACTTTTCCTTGATCTCGTTTTTCATCAAATCGTTCTTCACCTTCGATTCCAATTGCGATTGCTAGAATAACTGCATCAGCATCAGCAATTTCCCCCTCAGTTAACTCATTATCGATTCCCATTCCACCTTGGGTTTCAATTTTGAATTCATAGCCCCTCTTTCTACATTCTTTTTCTAATGCCTCTTGCGCCATATAAGTATGTGCAATACCTGTCGTACATGCTGTAACTCCTACAATTTTCATTTATTATCTCCCCTTTTCTTCAGCATATATATTTTCTTCGATACATTTTAATAAACGATAAGCATCATCAATCGAATCTACTTCAAGCAACATATTTCTAAACGTTTGGTCCATCAAATTCCTACTAATTTGTGCTAGGATTTTTAAATGCAATGTTCCTGTTTGATCCGTTGGAACACCAATCATAAAAATTAATTGCACTTTTTCCATATTTCTCTCGTCCCATATAAAAGGATTCTTAGTCCTCATAAATGTAATGAATGGATCTTTTACAGCTTCAGATTTACCATGAGGTATACCTACGTTTAAGCCAACTGTTGTTGGAATTTCTTCCTCTCTTTTCAAAACAGCCTTCACGTAAGTATTTACATCTGTTATCATTCCAAAATTCGAGGCATCTTCACTCATTTTTCTTATGACTTCAAAACGACTTGTAAGATCATCATCTAGATAAATTAATTCCCTTTGTAACAATTAATTTCACCCCTTCGTCATCTCTAAAATTCCTTCACTTGTATTATCCGAAAGAAATCTTTTAACATTTTTCCTAGACTCTATCAATTTATAAATATCACTTAAAATATCTTTTACTTTTTTTAAATCGCTGGGCGAGATGCAAATAAGGATTATAGTGTCGACTTTTTCTCCGCCCCAATCTATTAAATCTTCGGTAGTTAAAATTAATATTTGGGAGTTAACCACAAATTTAGGTGTTCCATGAGGAATGGCAACTCCTGAATCTAATGCTGTGGACCCCATTTTCTCACGATTATAGACGGATTCTTCAAATCCAGTAATAATATCATTACTACTTTTTAGTTTCTCGATTAGGAAATTCAGAACCTCTTCCCTATCACGCATGTTTCTTTTAATGAAAATCGAATCCTCTTTAATAAATTCGGAGAGATGTTTAATTTCCGGATAATCACCGTCAATTTCCTTTTTACTATCTTCTGTCAAAAATAAATCCGTATAAAAAATCAAAATATTTTTGATGTCTGCATTGGAAACTAGCGGAGATATATAAATTACAGGTTTAAAGGAAATTTTTAATGGTATTGCTGATATTATAAAATCAACATTATCAATATTTCTTAGATATAGATTATCAATTGAAACGACTTCAATTAAACATAAAGCTGGTAAAAACTGTTTAACTTTATTCGCAATTAGTTCCGATGTTCCTATTCCATTAGGACAAACGATTAAAACCTTTTTATACTCTACATTTCTCTCAAATGCAGCTTGAAAATGAACCATCATAAAGCCAACTTCATCTTCCGTTAATTTCACATCAAATTTCTCTTCAATAATAGAGGTAACGAACCAACTAACACCTAACATTACTGAATATTGATCTTTTATTTCAGATAGTAAAGGATTTTTGACAGTAATACCTGATTTCAATCTATATATCATTGGAATTAAATGTGAAACTAATCCTTCATATAGTTTCTGATCATTTGTTAAGTCGACTTTAAGCACACTACTCATTTTTTGAACGATTACTTTTACAAGAGAAAAATATTCTTCAGTTATTGAAGTTGAATTATGACTAGATTCAATACCAATTGCTAGCAAGTATTGATTTAAATAGTTAATATCTTCTATCGTAAAATTAATTGATAATTCCTGATGTATTTCATCTAAAATACCCTTAGCAACTAAATATGTTTTCAGATTATTAACTTCGTCAAAGATAAAGGTATTTGTCACTTGTGAGTGATGCTTTTTCTTTGAGGCCCTATAGCAAAGAACTACTAATGTATTAAATAAAGTTATTAAGTAATGCTCAGCAAAAGGTTCAGCTGATTTTTCTCCAATTTTTTTAACTATACTAAGTGATGTATTGATAATTTCGCCTGGATAATATTGTTTTAAAATATCTCCTAACATATCAATTTCATCTAGATCACTTGTAACTCTATTTCTTTTAATAACCTTTTCATTAAATAACTTTAAAGAATACTGTACTTGAGTTTCTGTTCCCGTAATATACGTTCCTTTTTGAGAACTTTTAATCGTAACGGTGTATTGGTTTAAGTATGAATTAATGTTCTCAAAGTCTGCAGCTATTGAGGATTTACTAATGAAAAAAAGGTCAGACAACCCTTGGTAGGATAATACCTCTTCTTCTATGAGTAACATGTTTACAATTTCAATTTGTCTATCTATGGGAGATAGCTCTTGCATATCATTATTTTCAATATAGGTAGTCATATACTTCAGTATCTGTAATTTACTTCGTGTTTCACAACTAATCTTGATACCAATACTTGGTTTCTTGACTAACCTTGAATCAAAATTACCGAGAAATGTTTCGATTTCTTTTAAATCGTTATGGATAGTTCTTTCAGAAACATTCATTAGATCAGCATAATTCCTTACGGTCTTATAACTTTGATTGCTTAGCATCGTTTTTATTAGATGGCATTGCCTTTTAGATATTACAACCACACTCCCCCCTCCTTCTTAAAATAGTAATAGTAAAAAAAATTAATAATTTCAAGATTGTCAGCGCTTTCAATCCTGTTGATTCTCATCTTATCAAAATAATCGAAATAGTTAATAACAGATTGTTGCAACATCATTGTTGCAATTTTAAGCATTACATTTGTGCAATAGAAATGCTAGGATAATCTTTAATGACATCAAAGCCTATTATTGAATCGAGGGGAATATAAATGGACACTGTAATATTTGATGTGGATGATACTCTATATGATCAATTAAACCCCTTCAAAAGAGCATTTATATTAAATTTTAAACATCTTTCAAATGTACCAATTGAAAAACTTTATGTTTCCAGCAGAAGGTACAGTGATACTTTATTTAATAAAAGTGAAGCGGGCACAATATCATTACTAGAGCTACATACGTATCGTATAATAGCTGCATGCAAAGAATTTGATATTGATATCGATTATAATGAGGCAATTGAGTTTCAAAATACTTACGAAATTGAACAAAAAAAAATAACTCTTATTCCTGAGATGGAAAAACTAATTGAATTACTTTATCAAAAGAACAAACAACTTGGTATACTAACAAATGGACCTCATCAACACCAACTTACGAAAATCAATCAATTGGGATTAACAAGGTGGATCCCAATTGAAAATATGTTTATTTCAGAAGCCATTGGAAGTGCTAAACCAAGCTCCTCTGCTTTTCATATTGTCGAAAGAAAGCTTCAGTTAAATAAAGATAAAACAGTGTATATTGGGGATTCTTTTGAAAATGATATAATTGGTGCAAAAAAAGTCGGATGGAATGCCATATGGATGAACCATCGAAAAAAAAATAGACCTGTTTCCACTATTTCTCCTGACAAAATAGTAGATAGGCCGAAGGAATTATTTGGTTTAATCGATAGTTATCTATAACATAAGCGCCAAATACCCCCCTACCTTCTAACTATTGATGTAATGTGATTAACTCATTACATCAATAGTTAGAAGGTTTTTTGATGACAGGAGACGAATGGTGAGTCTCACATCAAGGCTTGGTCTGCTATAAACGAAATCAGTGTCCAAAGCATGTATACATGGCTAAATAAAATTGCCATCAAATTCCGAGTATGTCGCGTAAAGAAAACTGTTGCGACACCACTTTGTTTAAGTGTTTTACGCAAAAAAAACGTAGCCAGAAAAGACTTGGTCATTTATCACCATTATCTTTTCTAACTACGTATTTTAAGAGTGCTTAGTGGCACAATTTAAGCACTTATTTCATGCGGATTAACCACTGTCACCCTAATAACCAAAACCTTCTTTACAGAGCCGGCACTTCTTCCCGTTTAACTTGGCGTGCAATTTTCTCTGTTAAACGAGTTGTCACTTTCGGCAATACCATTTTAATAACAGGTGTCAACACAGCGCCTGTTAAGCCGCCTGCATTTACTTCAACTGTCCCTGTCATCGTTGTTTGCCCTGCCGTTTCTTCAGCAGTAAACTGGCCACTACCTGTAAAATTGTCCGTTAAGCCTTTTAACTCGAAGCGAATGACCGATGGCTCCTGAAATTCTGTGATGTTTAACTCCATTTGCACAGTTTTTTTAAACCCTTTAAAATTCCCTTCGAATGTCCAAACTGACTTTTGTTCATCCATTTGTTCATGCTCTTTATAGGCAGGAACCATTACTGCCCAGTTTTCAATTTTACTAACGTATTCCCATACGTTTCCTACAGATGTTGGAATGCTTACTGAATGTGATGCGATTGCCATACGTTTCACTACTTCCTTCTTTATTTATGTATAATGAAAATCTACCTTTAACATTTTAGCATTTAAACTGTGCAGAATCACATTTAACACCTTTCGAAAGAAGTTAAAAAAGTGACAAGCACTCAAACATTTCCTTTTCTTCCTGATACGTTTGCCCTTGTATCACAACAAAATGAAGAGACTGCCTAGAAAGGTAGTCTCTCGTATCAAATAGTTATTTATAGCTTCCAATGCGCTTCAAAGCGTGGGTCTTTCTTTAAATTATCAAGTAATGGTATTCCACCCTGAGCACCAAATTTTTGTATTGATAAGGCAGCACATAAGTTACCAATCTTAATACTATCAAGAAGTGAATTTCCCTTCGTGATTGCTAGGGTAAACGCCCCGCTAAACGTGTCCCCCGCACCTGTAGTATCTATTAGCGTTGCTTCATACGCTTTCACTTGCACAACCTGTTTCCCGTTATGGAATACAACGCCTCGTTCACCTAATGTAACGAGAAGTTGATTTGGCATGGATTCCAAAGCTTCTTCTAATGATACATTTGGAAATAATGCTTCTACTTCATGCTCATTTGGAGTTAAATACTTCACTTTACGTAACACACTACGTGATACTTCTCTTGCTGGCGCTGGATTTAGTACACAAAGCACTTGATGTTCGAAGCAAATATTAATTAGTGTTTCTACAGCCTCTTTGGGAATTTCATGCTGAATTAGAACAGCTTCACTGTCTATAATATTCCCTACATTTTTTTCGATCCAGTCTTTATTGGTACAGGCATTTGCCCCCTCGACTACAATGATGCTATTATCTTGTTCTGATAGAATAATATGTGCCGATCCTGAAGGTATACCTTGTGCAATATTTATATCCGAAACCCCAACACCATTATCTTCTAGATTCGTCAAAATCCCTTTTCCGAAAATATCACTTCCAATGTGTCCAACTAACTCACTATGACCACCTAATCTGGAAATTGCAACAGCTTGATTGGCCCCTTTTCCACCAAAGGTCATTTCAAAAGATTCGCCAATGATTGTTTCCCCTTTTTCAGGTTTTCTTGAAGTGGAGACAACAAAGTCAGTAGACATGCTTCCTACTACTGTAATTTTCCCCATTTTCATTCCACCTCCTTCTTTACTATATTTTTATCAAATAAACAAATACGCTGGGAACTGTAACTTATTCTGCGTTTGAACGTGTCAAGGTTACATCTTATCTAATCGTGCTAGCGCCTGTAATAAGGTGTGTACATATGCTTCTCGGTTTATATCTTCAAGCACAAAGACATTTTGTTCTTTAGCAGGCTTTAAACGACGATCCGCTAATGTCATCCCTCTTGTAGTACCATCATCTGTTACAACATCTACGTGGTAATGTTTCCCTGAAAACATTGTAGGATCTACTAAATAACTAACAGCACAGAGATCATGGATTGGACTATGTTCAAAACCAAATTGTTTTCCAGATTCGTTGTAAAATTTAAGTAGCTCGTATACTAATTGATGAACCTCTCTACCATTTTCAAGTGCATTTATCTCTTCGATCGTTACAAACGCTTTTTCTGTTACGTCTAAACCCGACATGACAATCGGTAACCCTGAAGTGAAAACAATTTTCGCCGCTTCTGGATCTACATAAATATTAAATTCAGCAGCTGCTGTCATATTCCCTCGGCGTATTCCACCACCCATTATGCTAATCATTTCAATCTTAGATTTAACGTCAGGAAACGTTTTTAGTAGAAGGGCGATATTCGTCAGTGGTCCTAACCCTACTAGCGTAACGCGTTCGGCTTGTGCCATAATTGTTTGATACATATAAAAAACTGCATTGTCACTAACAATTGGATAGTCGTTTTCTTTAAAATAAGGGCCGTCCATGCCCGAATCACCGTGTGCCTCTGGAGCAGTATGTAAAGGTTTCACTAATGGCCCCTCTTGTCCCATAGCTAGAGGTACATTTGCATTGACATACGCTAATATATTTTTCGCATTTTTAGTGACCTTTTCTAATGTTTGATTACCGCCGATTGTCGTTACTGCTAGCAAATTTAATTTTTCCGGATTGGCTAGAGCTACGAGTAAAGCTATCGCATCATCATGGCCTGGATCACAGTCAATTATGATATTTCTCATGAACGTATTCTCCTTTTTAGTGCAGACGTCATTTCATCTATCGTTATAATTTGCTCTGTTAAATTTAATGAATGCGCTAGTTGACTAATATACGGTTGTTTTAAATGACTTTTTCTAAGTAATGCATGATCCCAGAATACTTCCCTCGCATTTGCATCGCTTAGTACTTGCTTTTGTGCCATCACAATTACTCGATTAAAGTTATTTGCTACAAACTCCATATCATGTGTAATCGTAATAACTGTTTTCCCTTGGGTTGTTAGATAATCAATTATTTCTACTAATCGCTTAGTTGCTGGTCGATCTTGTCCTGCTGTAGGTTCATCTAAAATAATTATAGCTGTATCCATTGCAATTATAGCTGCAATTGTAATAAACTTCCGCATGGCATATGGAAGGTTGTAAGGATGCTCTTCCAACCAATTAGTTAAACCACATATTTCAGCTGCTTTGAGAGAACGTTCTCTCACTTCACTCGCAGATAACTTTTGATTTTTCGGGCCAAAAGCAATTTCACTATAAATATCACTATGGAAAATTTGATCATCTGGGTTTTGGAAAACATAACCGACTTTTTTGGAAACTTGTGCAGTTGTAAATTTACTTGTGCTTTCCCCATTAATGAGTACTTCACCAGAAGTAGGCTTTAATAGAGCATTCATTAATTTAACTGTAGTCGTTTTCCCCGCTCCATTTTGTCCAATAATCGCTACAGATTCCCCTAATTCAAATTCCATATTAATATGTTGAACTGCTTGAAAACCATTTGGGTATGAATAACTAACGTCTTTTAACTGTAGGAAAGCCATTATTGAACCCCCTTAGGAAGGATTTTCTCGATTACATGTTTCGCTTCTTCTAGCGTAATTGGGATTGTTGGCAGTGTGATTCCTTCTTTCTCCAACGCTAAGCTTAATAATGCTACTTGGGGCAACTGACCACCATGCGTAATCACTTCTTCATTTGTAAAAACTTCAGCAGTTTTACCAACCATTTTAATTTCACCATGACTCATAACAATTACCTCATCTACATAAGCAGCAATTAAATCAATTTTATGCTCCACTAAAATAATCGTTTTTCCTTTTTTCTTCATTAAATCAATGATTTCAAAAATTTCTTCTGTACCTTGTGGGTCTAACTGAGAAGTTGGTTCATCAATAACTAGTATTTCAGGATCTAAAGCGATGATTGCCGCTAAAGCTACACGTTGTTTTTGACCACCCGATAATTCAAATGGATTTTTTTCTTGAATCGCTTCTAATTTAAACAAAGTAATAAGCTCACTTACTTTTTCACTAATCACTTCTGGTGCAGTCCCTAAATTTTCTAATCCGTAGGCAATTTCTTCGAATACAGTTTCTTTTACTCCAGAAATTTGTGTAAAAGGATTTTGAAACGAATAACCAATCTTTGTGGCTAAATCACCCATAGAATATTGTTGAATAGATTTGCCATTTAGCTCAATGTCACCTGTAAGTTTACCGCGGTAAAAGTTTGGGATGAATCCACGAATGACATTGCACAGTGTCGTTTTTCCAGCATCATTATGCCCTACTAGACCATACACTTTTCCTTTTTCAATCGATAAGTTAATGTTTTTCAGCACTTGTTCTTTTTCTAATGGATATTGGTAATAGACATTCTTCATTGTGATAATACTCATTTAAAAAACCTCCACCATACAAATATCACTAATGCGATTATCATTAAAATACTAATCATATAATCGACTGACCTTTTACGCATCTGATAATAACTCGTTTTACGAACAGTCGCGGAAAATGCACGTGCCTCTAAAGCTAAAACCTTTTCTTCCGTTTGTTGAATAGAAGACAACACGAGTGGACCTAACATCGGTAAAAATGCTTTTAGTCTTACGATTAAAGAACCTTCTGTCTCGATACCACGAGACTTTTGAGCCTCTAAAATTGTGTGCGATAAATCCTTCATTTGAGGGATTAACTGAATCGTAGAATAGATTACGAATGTGAATTTTTTCGAAAAACCTGCTTTTTCTAAAGCAAACATAATATCTTTAATTGGAGTTATTAAGAAGAACCAAATTAAGCTTGAGCTAATTGCGATAATTTTCGAGGTCATCGCTAAACTAGCATCTAGTCCTTCTTTATACAGCGTTAATATCCCTTTCGACCATAAAACAGTATCTGCAGGAATTAAAAAACATTGGAAAATAAAAATAAACAGTACAATAACAAAAATTGATTTTAGAAATGCAGATAAAAATTTAGTCCCTACCCCTGACACAAAAGCTAAAATGATAAAAATAGGCAAAACACTATATTGATAAATGTAGCCTGGCATCATTAACGTAAATAATATGACAGCAACCACAATACTCATTTTCGTTGATGGATATAGTCTTTGGACTTCATTACTCATTTGGCTTAAACCCCTGTCTTAATTTTTTAGGAATATAATTCCACCCATAGTTTAACTTCACCAAAAATCTAGGTGGAATGCGCTTAATAAGGAACAAAGCTACGGCTACATTAATGATGGTATTGATTGTTCCAGAAATAATATTAGTAGAAACAACAGATGTCCAAATTTGCTTACCTGTTGCTAAAAATGTTGCTGTAATAAAATCGATACCTGATCCTGTTACACCACCGAATATTAAAACAACTACGACTGCAGAAGACATTGCTGCAATAACAGCTCCTAATGCACCTGCAATGATAGTACCTACTATGTTCGTGTACATTTTCCATTTAGAGAAAAAACCTGTTGATAAACCAACACAAATCGATACAAATGCGAATGGAATAGACGTTGGATTTAACATCCCGTTTACTAAGCTCCCTAGACCTCCTGTAATAAGCCCAACCCAAGGACCAGCAATCATAGCTACTAACGTAGTTCCGATTAAATCTAAGTATACGGGTAGTTTAAGAATGGATGATAACTGATAACCTACCACGCTAAGTGACACCCCTACAGGTATAAGTAAAAGTGCTAATAGCGTGAAATCATGTTTAATGCCTTGCTTCACTATTATTCTCCTCTCAAAACATATGTTTTATAAGTAAGTTACTGCGTCGTTTATTAACAAAAAATATGTATCCTCTTACTCAATCCATCAAAAATGAAACGTTTCACTTTATCTATAAAAGAAATATGATTATATTTCTTTTATAGATGCTCCTTCTTGAATAGAACATTCAAAAACTTTGATTTCTTGCTCGACTGCATCATCTTTTAAACTTTTCAATATTGCCTGCGCGGTGTAATAGCCAACTTCATTTACTGGCTGTGTAACGATTGTTAAGTTGGGATTTATGACTTTAGATATTTCATCTAAATCAAAGCCAATTAACGAGATATCATCAAATACTTTTACATCATGTTCATTTAAACATTCTAAAATACCTAAAGTCATATCGTAATTCGTGACAAAAATCGCTGTAGGTCGATTTGTTAACGATAACAGTTGTTCACAAGCTTTATATCCTTCCGCTTTACGGTATTTTCCGTAAACTTGATATTCCTCTTTTATTGGAATATTATAGTGACTCAATGCTTGTAAATAACCTTTTAGTCGTTCATCTGTCGTAAAGCCTCCCGTATCGCCTAAAATAATCCCAATATCATGATGACCTGCTTCTATTAATAATTCGGTTGCCTTAAATGCTGCAGTCGCATTATCTACCAAAACAAAATGCTTCAGCGTACTATTTTTGAACAAACGGTCCAATACAATGATAGGAATTGACTTAACCATTCTCTCTAGCCATTGCTGTAACAGAAGATTATTCGGAGGAGGAATGACTAATAAGCCATCGACCCTTTGATAGGCTAAATTTTGCAGTTTTGCTTGATCCGCTTTTGAATCGCCTGTTACAACACAGATAATTACTGTATAGCCATGCTCAGCCAATTCCCTTTCAATTACTGCTACAATTTTTGTCGAGAATGTTAACTCTAAAGACGGTACGATGAAGCCGATACTTTTTGATTCTTTCGTACGCAGACCCCGAGCAAATAAGTTTACATTGAAGTCTAATCTTTCAATAGTCTCCTCAATAAGAGCCTTATTCTTCTCCTTAACTGGATAACCGTTCAAATACTTCGAAACAGTACCTAAAGACAACCCTGTCATCGCAACTATATCTTTTATTGTTGCAGCCAATTCTCTCACCCCAAAATGAAACGTTTCATTTTTATGAAAGCGTTTTATACGCAATAAACTTATCATGTCTAAATGTTAGATGTCAATGTATATTTCCGCATTATTATTTCCAATTTGAAATAGTTATTCTTTTATTAGCAGTGTACATTACTGACATCGTGTTGCTAAATGTCTTCCCTGTTTAACATATCCACGTTCACTTGATCACGCGAGAGGAAACTGAGTGCATTATTATTACTTCTCTCCGTTAGTTCTAGAAGAGCTAGGGAGGTTAAGAAAACCTCCTAGCCTCCTTGTTAAATCGCAGTTCATCTTGCACGGTAAAATAATGGAACCGGTGTTTTTCCTAGTATGTAGGAATTAGAATACAGCTCATTAATCACAACTTCATCCATATAACCTTGAATAGTTAACCTATCAGTTAATTGTTAATATATTTCTCAAACACATCACCAAAGTCTTTGATTTGATACTGATCACGGACAGCCGTTAACCAAGAGAAACCGAACTCGGTCAATTGCTTATACTGGTCGGCTAGCTGGACGTCAGACACACGTGTGTTATGCAACACTGTTACAGCTTTATCAAGACTTCCATTCGCTAACTCTAACAGGATATTGTTGTCGTGGATTTTTTCCGAAATATACGCTAATGCTTTGTACAGATCATTCAATTGGGCAAGTTGCTTTTTATCAACGTCAATGCTGAAAGATTGATTGCCTAAGGTGAATTTGATTTCAACATCAAGATCCACTTTTCCTGCCGTTTCCAAAAACACATCGGTAATTTGATATTGCGAATACGGATAGCGTTTTAACAAGCGCTTCGAAGATATAGCTTTCTGTCCATCGACGTGAATAAAAGCAATGTTCGTAAAGCAATATTCATCCGCTTTTGTCTTAATCAAAAAATAAATCTTTTCATTATCTTCATGTCGAATATAATCATCGGCATCCGTTTTATCATAATCTTCTGGTCCGATGATTTTACCGATATCCGACAAGCCTAGCGCGTCTGAAGCAAATTTTTTCAGCATATGCCCCGCCCCTTCTCTTTACCTAAATTCTTTCACCTGTATTATATAACATTTCATAATATGTATGTCAGACCCCTATCAAATCTGGCACTCCATCCAAACTGATTAGCGATTTGCCAAAAATTTTTCCAATGCTATAATAAAAGTAATGAGAATGAGAATTGTTTTCATTTAAAAAGATTTACCGCGGGGGGATATTTCATGGACTATGAAGGCAGAAATGAAGTAGAAAAAGCGATTATTGGACGACGGACCGTTAAAGCTTTTAAACCGGATCCGATTGAGGTAGAAGAAATTATCGAATTGCTCAATGTAGCGAAATGGGCACCAAACCATAAATTGACAGAACCTTGGCGTTTCCAGTTATACGCAGGTGAAGGCAAAGAAACTTTTGTCCAATCCTATGTGGATTCGCAGCCCAAAGTAGATGGGAAAATCTCTGAAAAAGTACAAAGGAAGGCCAATTATTTCAAGGGCATTCCGCTTCATCTAGTCGTCATTATGCCCGAAGATCCACGTCAAAGAAGATGGGATGAGGATTACGGCGCGGTTTCCACGATGATTCAAAACTTCCAGCTTGCTGCATGGGAGCGCGGCATCGGTATGATTTGGCGATCGAATGATTGGATTTACGACCCGATTTTCAGAGAAGGTATCGGTGTAGCGCCAGGTGAAAAAGTTGTCGCGACGTTAATGATTGGTTATCCAAAACATATTCCAGCACCTCAAGATCGAACGGATATCCGAGAATTGTTGACGATTATTGATAAATAAATAAACCCAAACGGCCCCTCTATCTTTGCATAGGCGGGCCGTTTTAATTTTAAGGCTCTGTTAAACGTCCATGTTGATATTTCGTTAAAAGAAGAAGAACCCATCTAAACCTGCTGCCATTTTATTAATCAAGCAACACATTGATTCTTTAATAGATAGCAACGGAATATACATGTTAATAAACTTGTTTTTTTACTAGGGAGGGCTAACTTGTGGATTTCATTTGGCCCGTAATTAATTTTACGGGCATTTCCCCAACATTAAATTCCATGTTTGATCGTTTACAGACCGCTGAAGCAACCCCGCTTTTTAACTATACATCCAACTATGGTATTTCGGCATTAAGAGATGTCATTTCCACCGTAGGGAGTGGAACAGTTACCAATACACTAGGATTCTATCAATTATCAACTAGCACTTCTCCAAATGCTTCAGCAATCTTAGATACGGCTGAACGTGGAAAGTTATTTCCAGGAAATTCATTCGAGGCCGGTGTTTCTATCCGTATTCCTGTGGCTCCGACCGGAACCCAAAAAGCCACTTGGGGTTATTTTGATGGAAGTAATGGAGCCTACTTTGGTCAAGACTCTACAGGTATATTTATCGCGGTCCTCAATAATGGCGTCGAAATATTCAAGGTTTATCAGTCTTCATGGAATGAAGATCGACTTAATGGATCAGGACCAAGTAAACTTACGCTTGATACAGCGGCAGGGAAAATGTTTCAAATACGATTTGGATATGAGTACGGAATCATTGAATTCCGGATTGTATTTGTGAACACTTTAAATTTTCAACAAATCGTCGTATGCCATCGTCAAACCCAAGGTACTAACGCAGTTTTACTTTCTGATCCAAACCAAGTCATTCGTGCACGTGTCGAAAATGGAGGATCTGGCGGTTCATTTTCCGCAATTGTTCGGGGAAGATATTATACTGTTCTCGGTCCGACTGTACCAACAAATAGAATTACCTCAGAAAGCCGTTTAAATCTGACAGTAGGAGCCGGTGCCTTTGTTCCAACCATCAGCTTCCGACGAAAAGCAATTTTTCCTGATGGTTCAAACCGAAATAACTCGGTCAATGTACAAATCAGTAGCTTCGATATCCTTTCAAGTACCGATCTAAGATGGCAATTAAGATATGGTTCTACACTTACCGGGGCCACCTTTGGAAATATAAGCGATACACCATCATCAGAAACATGCTGTCAATCAGATGTTTCTGCCACTGCAATTAATACCTCGACTGGCATTAAACTTATGAGCGGGTTTGCTAAAGGAGGACAACATGCAGAGCAGCAAAGTTTTCCGGTCGATACCGTTTTGAATGGGACGAATCCAGTTACATTAGCTATTACGAGTCTTTCAGGAAATGCATCTTGTAATATCATCTTTCGAGTCCATGAGGATTGGTAATGTTAGGTATTCGCTTTTGTTCTAGTGCCAATTTCTCACAAATTCATGACTATTTATATCGAAAAAGAAAGAGCACCTTTTGGCCGGATTGAAGAAGGGACTGTCCACTGCATCGAACACCGTAATATCGTCGCATCGTAGACATTAACCAATGTGTCTGTATTTTTAGGTATGAAAGCTGGTGGCGGTTCAATCGTGAATATTTCTTCAATGAACGGCTTAGTTGCTGGTGCTGTAGGTTGTAGGTTACACAGATACAAAATTCCCAGTACGTGGGATGACAAAAGCGGCTTCGATCAACCTAGCACCAATGGGCATTCGCGTGAACTCTGTACACCCAGGCGTTATCGCAACACCAATGGTTGTGCAAGAAGATGCAAAAGCGGTTATAGAAGCATTCTCTCAACACATTCCCTTTGAACGCGTAGCACAACCAGAAGAAGTTTCAAATATGATCTTGTTCTTGGCTTCTGATGAGGCTAGCTACTCAACAGGTTCAGAATTCGTTATCGATGCCGGATTAACTGCACAGGAATAAAAGTACATAAAAAAATCTTTATATGATTTATAAAGGCCGATTTTCTAGTAGTATAGAAAATCGGCCTTAGTTTTTTATTTAATTAATAACCGCACTTATTTGTGGTTCGGTTCACCGTGATGGATCTAAATGAGGTTTTTATTTTGAAGTCTGGTCTAAAGATTTTCATTTTAACTTAGTCGTCTTTTTTCTGGTCCATTTTATTAGTTTTCCTTTTTGTGAGCTAGCGCCGTTAAGGGCACCGTTATAATCCTCCTGAAACGCTTGCCCGATTGGATAGTTAAGTGAATTAGTCACACCTAAGACAAATGCATTTTGGTATCGATTTACCACCATTACAAACAACAGCTTCTTATTATAAAATTTTACTAAAATAAATAGAAGATGTGCTTAAAACGGCATAAACTTGCTTTTTGCTTTGAAAGCGGCTCTAGAAATAATAATACCTTCTTAGTATCACGTAATATTAAGAAATGTTATTGCAATATAAATGCCATGGATGTAAACAAATTAACACCTACTTGTTCTTTTTCTCAGAAAAATCTATGTTACGATTATTTTAAATTAGCAACCAAGAATATGGAGGATAAATGAATGCTAAAAAAAATTATATCAATTGTACCCGTTGCAATGCTCTCGGTTACTTTAAGTGCTAATGTTCAAGCTGCAACGATTACCGTACAAAAAGGAGATACTCTTTGGGATCTATCTCGCGCAAATAATACATCTGTAGAAAATATCCAAACGTTGAATGATCTTACTACCGACCTTATTCACCCTGGGGATGTCCTAACCATTGCACAGCAAAAACAATATACCGTTAAGCAAGGTGATACATTGTGGGACATAGCCCTAGATCATCAAGTAACAGTTTCGCAAATTAAAGAATGGAACCAATTACAAACTGATCTCATTCATCCAGGTTTAAATCTATTCATCTGGGATGGTTTGAAAACTAGTAATACGGTTGTAACTGAAAAACCAATGATGCCTGCAGCACATAAATCAAAGGAAACTACAACTTCAGCAACTACTCCATCAACAAGTGATACAGCTTCGATGGATAGTACACCTGAAGCAACTGCTCCATCAACAAGTAATACAGCTTCAAAGGAAATTATAGTGGAAGCTTCAGCCTATACGGCTTCATGTGAGGGATGTTCCGGTATTACCTCTACTGGAATAAACCTGAAAGCAAACCCAAATGCAAAGGTCATCTCAGTTGACCCAACTGTTATCCCACTTGGCAGTAAAGTTTATGTAGAAGGCTATGGTGAAGCGATCGCAGGGGATACTGGCGGAGCCATTAAAGGGAATAGAATCGATGTCTTTATTCCTTCTCAACAGGATGCAATCAATTTTGGGGTAAAACAATTAAAGGTAACAATATTAAACTAACATATCTATTACCAGCCTATCCTTAGGATTTCTATATATGTACAAAAAGGTGATTTGAATCCTTATAATAAGCGAAAAAAGAACCAGATTTTGTTCTTTTTTCGCTTATTCTCTCACCCCTTTCAATAGGTTTGTTATCGTCTCACTTTTTTCAAAATTTCTATTGATCCTCAATTTTCGGAAATAGAAATTGAATTACAAATTCCTTCCCATATTTAGACTCAACTTCAATTTCAATCTGCAATTCATCTCATAATTTCTTTACAAGATACAATCCTTGAGAGTAATTGAAATCACAATTTATTATCGAGATTAAAAAAGTACCAAGTCTAAAATAAATAGACTCGATACTCATATTTTCAAAAAAACGCATTTACTTATGATACGGTTCTCCGAAACTAATAGTAAACTGTATGACTTCTATTTCTTCGTCCATCTATCTCTATTGTTAAATGATAAACTACCACCTTGTTGAACTAACCTGCCCTTTAGTTTAATAAGAAAAGAGCAGTTTTATCAGCTCAACAATTTTCAAGTAATGCACTCGTTAGTTCAACATTCAATAGTAGGATATTTATTTTACTTCACACAAGAAAAAGCCAGTACAATAGGAATTCGTTGTCTTCTAACAAATTCATCTTCACTACTAAAATGTTCACGCTTTGGTGTACCTTCAAGTAAATCTAGAACTGAAAAGCCAGCTTGTTTAAGTGCCATAAAATAATTCTCGATTGTTCGATGATACTTAACCACTATTTGGTCAATCCAAGGCTCTTTTCTTACGCCCTCATGGAAGTAGTCATCGACAATCCAATTACCGCGTTTATCTCCAGATTGCTTACTAGCAAAAGAGGAAGTTGTAAGTGGATGCTGGATACTAAAAACAAATCTCCCGTTTTCTTTAAGTGTTTTATGAACATCTTGAAACAGGCGGTTAATGTCTGAAACATAATGGATTGCAAATCGAGATGTCACAAGATCAAATGCCTCTTGTGGATAATCATAAGATTCCATTGTTTCAAAGTGTATTGTCCCATTTTGTTCAAGTATGTTTGAGCGTGCCGCTTCCACCATTTGTTCCGAACCTTCTACTCCTGTGTATTTTTTTGCTCCTAAATGTAAGAGCTCTTTCCCAAACGATGCATCACCACACCCTAAATCTAAGACGCTACTATCTTGAAAGCTCCCAATTAGCTCATAAATAATTGGTCCTTCAATGGCATTATTCGGACTATCGTTTCTGTTTCTTCTAGTCATGTAATTTCTAAAAAAATCCGTTTGATCGTAAACGCTAGGTCCTTTAAATTCCATCGAAATGTCTCCCCCTCTAAAATTTGAGATGTCAGGCGAGTCATCGCCAAATACACAAATTAATTTATTCTATCAGTTGTTTAATAGAATTGACAAGTAGGAAGTTATTTACTTTCCAGAAAAATTTATATAAAAAATATTGCTAGAAAGGATTTCTTATTGAACTCACCAGCACCTTAATTCAATAAGGAACGGGCTTGTACACGGAAGGAGTTACCCCAAAATTTAAACAACAAAAAAAAAAAAAAAAAAAGACCCTACATGTAGGATCTTTTTTAAGCTATTATTAAGCTTTTTGAACGTTTGTAGCTTGTAGGCCACGTTGTCCTTGTTCGATTTCAAACGTTACACTTTGACCTTCGTCTAAAGATTTGAAACCATCGCTTTGGATTGCTGAGAAATGTACGAATACGTCCTCTCCTGCTTCACGCTCGATGAAACCAAAACCTTTTTCTGCATTAAACCACTTAACTGTACCTTGTTCCATAATTGTTGCCTCCTAGTGCGGATATCCACACAATATGTTACTATCCTTGCTCAAATACCTTAGACGAAAAACAAAATCTATTCTTAATCTGAAATAGAACAAAAATAATTCTTCTTAAGAATAACATACATATGATGAAATAGATAGCAAATTACTTTTCATGGAAGTAGTTAACTTTATTAATCAATAAGACCAAGGATACTCTATAAAAGAATCTGATTGTTCACTTAACCTGCATTGTTAGTTCAACAAGTAAGAAGAGGTGCCTAAGCAGCTACATGATCTTTCACTAAAGCACCTCGTGAGTTGAGTTTTAAATTATTGCAATGAAAAAATGTAGCGATACTATTAAGCATTTTGCTCAATCGTTTCTTCTACGTAAGTAAGAAAATTACTGTATGGGGAGTTCCCTTTTAAAAATTGCGATACCACATTCAAAGGTAATATAACTATATCCCTCTTTTTAGAATAAAGAACACTCTGTGTTTCGATATTACTATACACTCCATCAAGATTGGGAGAATAATCGCGTACAGAATCTGAGTCATACCAGTAAAAGTCTTGCTTGATATTATTTTTGATAACCTCACCAATATACGCACCTATACGACCCACTAAATTATCAAAATGCTTATTCAACAATTCAGTACCAAACTCCGTATTCATTAATCTTTTTGTATACATATCCAGATAACGAACGCTTTCAATAGTGAAGTCAAAATTTCTTTTAGTAAGGTTCTCTATATCCCAGGAATCATCCGAAACATCCTGATATATTAATTTTGCAATGCCTTTTAAATCGTCTTTTTTCAATTTTGCTCTATTTAAGAAACCAAACATAAGATGAGATAATCCTTTATCAATTGTCTACGAGTACAGCTATGCTAATTATATCTCTTATTTCACCAACCTGCCCAGTTAGTTCTACAAGTAAATCAACAACATCACTTAACAGAGCCAATTTTAAAAATGACAGGCACTCAAACAAATAATGGGCCTAAATTACAATCTTAAGGAAACTTACGATATCGCTGACTATACTCACGACGTATTGTGCAAATTAGTATGAGTATGATGAGTATTAAGACAAGTACTAGTGTATGATAAAATAAATGACGACTTCTGAATTCGTTCAGAACTTAGTGTACTTATAGATCGGTGGGATTTCATGAAAAAAAGAGTGGTTGACTTATTATTTCTGATTGCAGGTTCTTTTATTTTCGCATTAGCTGTAAACGTTTTTGTTATTCCGAATGCCCTCGGAGAAGGCGGCGTTACCGGTCTAACCATTATTGCTTATTATTTATTTGAATGGTCTCCAGGACTTGTGAACTTAATTCTCAATAGTCTTTTGTTAATTGTCGGCTATAATTTTTTAAGTAAAAACACGACCATCTATACCATTATCGCTGTGCTGTTCAATTCTTTGTTTTTACATATAACGTCAGATTGGCGCATTGCATCCGATGAAATCATTGTGAATACAATCTTTGGTGGCGTCTTTGCGGGAATTGGGATTGGCTTGATCATTCGGGTCGGCGGCACAACAGCAGGTTCTACTATCCTTGCGAGTATGACACATAAATATCTTGGCTGGAGCATTAGTTACGGCTTGTTATTTTTCGATTTGATTGTCGCTTTTTCTTCGTATTTCATTATCGGCGCCGAAAAACTGATGCTGACGATTTTGATGCTGTATATTGGTACGAAAGTGATGGAATACATTATTGAAGGGTTCAACACCAAGAAAGCTGTCACGATTATTTCCAAAAATCCAGATGCTATTGCGCAGCAAGTGAATGAAATTATGGATAGAGGCGTAACGGTCTATTCTGGTCATGGTTATTATTCAAAAGAGAAAAAAGAGATTTTGTACATTGTCATTAGCAGCCCCGAAATTATACGCTTGAAGAAAATCGTCAAAGTGGCAGATCCGGATGCATTTGTTGCCATTCACGATGTGCGTGACGTTTTCGGTGAAGGTTTTATGGAAATTGCAAAATCATAAGAACAAAAGCGCTGGAGCCTAGACGACAATTCACTAGGCAAAACCCCTTTGAGCAGCTAATTGGCTGGTGTGTAGACGGTATTAAACCGGATGCATGCCAGCCATTTTTTCATGCTTTAGTAAGGGGCCAGCAGCGAAAGTACGACGTCTTTTCCTAGACGTACGATGCTTACGTCGATAAAAATGTACCACTCGTTGCCACTGAGTTTACCAATGACGGGGACGGCAAGAAAGTGCAAATTTACTACCTTAAGGGTTATGACTTTCAACAGTCACGTCCAATCCTGGAACACTAAAAAATCGCGGGAACAGAATTATTCAAGACGGTTCTCCAAGGATTCGATTGCCAGTTTAAGCGCAGTTAAGCGACGCTCATTTAATGTTTTTTGAGAACTACCTTCTTTTGCTTTTACTATCTGTTTTTCGATAGATGGAATGACACCTTGTAGAATATCTTTAGAAGTCAAAATGATTTCTTCGTCATAGAAAAAATCTCCCCTATTCCAAGCATCTTTGAGGCTTTCTAAACCGATTTTCACGGCGTTTCGTCTCTTTTTAACAAGGGTAGTGTTTGAACCTTTTTCGGTCATGCTTTTATAAGCATTTGAAAGTTTATTAAAAGTTGACTCCAAGGATTTAATAGACAAATCTTGGACTTCTTGGCTAACACTCTTCACATACGAACCTCGTCTTTCTTTTTTAGTAATCCAGCAGCTAAAAAATTTCTTATTCACCAATCTGGCCTTATCACTGAATAGGCGCAGATCCTCACGCTGTAAATGCGCTCGATTGTTTAAAATCAGTAACTATAAAAAATTATCCATAATATACCCACTGCAATCATAGCAATGCTTTTTGAGACAGTTACCTTGCCTTTTACCAAGCATAAGCCCCAAGTCCAAAACCAACCAAAGGATATTAATCCAATTCCCAAGAGCTGTAAACCTCTTATTCCTAATGCAAAAACAGAACCTGTAAAATATATAGGCAAACCTATGCCACAAGCTATAACGCCTAAAGCAGACATACTTTTCATTTCTTTTATGACTTCTATCCGTTTCTCTTCATCCATTTTTCTAAAAGACCACCAAGTAATCAGAATAGGCATCCCCCATAGGAACACTATGTATATAAACGTCATTAGTCCCTTACCAATCCCCTTTCTACAATAGGGGTTTGCCGATTGATACAGGTAATAATCTCATTAAAACAACACTTAATCCATTTCCCATTCCATTAAAAATTCTTCCTCGGAAGTCTGTTCATCTACTGATTTCTCTTTTATGACAAAACCATTTTTCAAATAAAAATCAACAGCTTTGCTATTTTTCTTGTACACTTTTAATTGGATCGTTTCCCTTTTTCCTTTCACAAAATCTAACAAACTCTTTCCATATCCTTCACCTTGATGCTTAACATCAATAAATAATGCAGCCAAGTAATTATCTAACATAGATACGAAACCAACTACATCATTTTCATGACTTACAACATAGGTTTCAGACATTGGGATATACTTTTCTTCCATCTCCGTTTGCTGCGATTTCCAATACTCCTTATCAATAAAGTCATGTGCTAGTAAAGAACCTTCATACCATATTTTTACTAATTCATTAATTTCTGTTTTCTTGATTAACCTAATATTCACGTCATCACTCCTTGTTCGACTCATTGATATATCCCTTCAGTTTCAGAGATATAAAACGGCATGACCTTTACCGACATTGTGTGACCACATTAGGTCGGCAACCACTTCCCATTGAAAGTGCGTATTCTTATTAGATTATACTTCAATTCATTAAAGTATGATGAATTAGGTAATCTTCTTCATCGCATAAACAATCAGAAAAGTGACTATCAAAAATAGTATAAGCGTTGCAATTAGAGCAGAAAGGTCTATAGTGAATCCAAAATCACCTTGGAAAAGACTGTTCTTTAAAGGTTTAGGTTCAGATCCAGGTTTACTCAATCCAAACTTCTCTGCAATATAAATCATTTCTTCCTCTCAAAGTCAATGATGGATTAATAGATCAAATACTACAATAAGCCTTTGAATGACCAAGTTTATCAGCGAGTATTTTTGATTTACTGGCCCGTTGCAAAGGTTTGATCACAAAAAAATCAGTAAATTTTGTATAACAAGTATACCATCACCACTTACAAAATATTGTTTTTATCTTTCAATATCCAGAAGGCATTAAATTTCGAGTACCACGTTCTAAAATTAATTCGGAATTCAGTAAGAACCTGTTACGCCCCCCCAGCCGCAGCAGCAGATTGAGATGCTTTTACATAGTCAATGGCCACAACGAGCGCCACGAGAAGTGGTTCCATCTCATCATCAAGAATGTCCAACTGGTAGCTATCGCCCCATGTGAACCACTTTTTGCTGACAGCACCAATCAGTTCCCCATTTTGAAGCACTTCAAAATCCATATCCCACAACTGTCCCCGCACTTCTATCCCTGCCGCGTCGATTATATAACGTGCTTTAAAAAAGGAAAATTCCTTTTTGATCATGACGGTTTCTTGGCCGTGCACTTCGACAAAAAAAGTCGGTAGGAAACTAAACGTTTTCTTCGTTATCATCGCAACTTCCCGCCTAGCCACATCCATAATCGAAAACGTCTTCGGTATTTGCATGAAGCTTCCTTCTACGAAATACACTTCATGCTCTTCTGCATCTTTCACCGAAAACTTGCCACTCAGACTAAATACCTTTTGTTTGATATACAACTGTCTCATTTGATCCCTCCCTATACTAGAAGACACTTTTCAGAAAACTCTTTATCTCTAATACGAATCGGATGACAAAACGTTTCATTTTCTTTATAGTAAAGCGAAAAACATGTCTTCTTGCTTCCACGCATTGACAACAATAGCTATTGTAACAACAGAAAAAAGTAACCACTCTCCGCTACCGACCTAGAAGCAGAGTGGTTACTTTTTTCTAGTCCATTTTGGGATCTAAATTAATTCGGAATGCAATGAGAACCATTCACTTTAAAAACCTCTTGTTTCTTTTTCGCTCCGGCCACACAACAAACTGCGCTTACAGAACGTCAGTACCGGCCCGCCTCGTATAACTTCTGCGCCAACATAGCTGGCCTTGTATGTGCGGTTGTAAAGTGATCGCCATCGCCGACGATCAAGCGGTACTGGCCGAGTCGCATGGACATATGCGGATGCCAACCGAAACCCTCTCCTTGTGGCACTGCATTGTCTTGGTAGAAATAGACATAACTTTTGGGCGTAGGCAGCGCGTAGAATGCTTTAAGATCCAGCTTCTCAAAAAGCGGCTTAGCCGGTTCTGGAGTGATGCTTGCATACATCTGTTCTGCTTCCTCCAATGTGGCCGTATTGACAAATGAATCCCGAAACAGCGGAAATGGAAGCATGAGCGTATCGTCCTTAGAGCTGGCTCTGAGCTGCTCGAAACCTTGCCTCATTTGGAGCGGGAACTCGTCGACAACCGATTCGCCGTCTTTCAGTACGAACGCGTCCCAGAAGACCAGACGCTTTATGCGATCCGGTACCTGTTCTGCAACCTTTTGAATGACAGTTCCACCAAAGCTATGCCCAACGAGTACAATGTTGTGTAGGTTCAGTTTTGTTATAAAATCAACGACAGACTTCGTGATCATCGCATGCGTGACATCTTTGTTCGGATCTTTGCCATGACCCGCGTATTCCGGCGTATAGACCGTATGCCCTCGACTGCGGAGCACCGCCGCTACACCGTCCCAGAAGTGAGCGTCAGCCCAAGAACCATGCACAAGCACGAAGGTAAGCCGTTGATCTGCGGGTAAATGATATCTTTCATCCGATTCGATGGCACGATTGTTCCAAAGCCACCATCCTTCAGAATAGGGGGAGTAGTAATACCCCTGAGGCATAAAGCTATAATAATCGGGATAGGGGTATTGATGAATTCCTTGGAGATAGGGAAACATGTACAAGACATCCTTTCGAATCAACATATATGATCAATTTATGCCCACTCGTTTTAAGAGGTTCATACACATATTCCACCGAAAAAAAACCGCAAGAGAGAGCGGTGGAGATACTGAAATAACCGTACTGATTCCAAAATGTAAAAATAACAATTTTGTAGGAAAGGTAATTGTTTTAACCCCGCCCCCTACCATCCATAAGGTACCGCTCACCGTAATTGATCATCAAAGAACCTCCCCTTAATTGGAAGATAAACATGACTTTCATTATGGAGTGTCGCACTTTTAACGGAATCGCATTTAATTCTTTTTTCCCCAACTAATCTAGTTGATCCAAGAATAAGTAATTTCCTCAAAAATAAAATCCCGTTTCGTTCACTGCAGGTTCTTATTTTTTGCTAAAGACCATATTAATAGAACCATGTGTAATAAACGGTACCCTTTTGATTTACGACAGTCATGAAAATATTTCCTATATTATTTTTCATAATGAAAGAGTTGATAAAGTATTTCATTCAACGAGAGGAGCTTCTGAAATGGATACCCCTGAACAAAATCCTGGTATGTACGAAGATATACCACAGCCCATCCGATATGATGGTGCCGGGGGATATGATACCGGTCCTCGGGATATTATGCGGGATCTTGAAAACCCTGACATGTTAGTTCCACCAGAAACGGATGCCGGCTTGCTACCTAACATGAGGTTTTCGTTCTCAGACACTTCTATGACATTAAATCATGGGGGATGGTCCCGGGAAATCACCGTCAGGGAACTACCCATTGCAACCACGCTGGCAGGTGTGAATATGAGCTTGACTCCCGGTGGCGTTAGGGAATTACATTGGCATCAACAAGCTGAATGGTCCTATATGATAGTAGGTCGGGCGCGAATTACGTCTATCGACGCAGAGGGACGAAATTTCATTGCCGACGTCGGCCCAGGCGACCTTTGGTACTTTCCCCCTGGACTTCCCCATTCCATACAGGGGTTGGAACACTGCGAATTCCTACTCGTTTTCGATGACGGTTCCTTTTCTGATCTTAATACTTTATCCATCTCCGATTGGTTTGCACACACTCCAAAAGATGTACTGTCTGCCAATTTCGGAGTACCAATTAGTGCCTTTGACCACATTCCTTCTGAGCAAGTCTATATCTATCAAGACAAGGTTCCCGGTCCACTGGAAAGTGAGAAGGTCCAGTCCCCTTACGGAACCATTCCTCAAACCTTCAAGCATCAGCTACTAGCACAAACACCAATTAAAACGCCTGGTGGTAGCGTACGAATCGTAGACTCTTCTAATTTTCCAATATCAAAAAATATCGCAGCGGCACTTGTTGAGGTTGAACCAGGCGCAATGAGAGAACTACATTGGCATCCGAATAATGATGAGTGGCAGTATTACCTTACTGGACAGGGACGTATGACGGTATTTACCGGAAATGGCACAGCACGTACATTTGATTATAGAGCTGGTGATGTCGGCTATGTACCATTTGCTACCGGACACTATATTCAGAATACCGGTACTGAAACTTTATGGTTTTTGGAAATGTTCAAGAGCGATCGGTTTGTTGATGTGTCGTTAAACCAATGGATGGCGCTTACTCCTCGCGACCTGGTTAGAGACAACTTGCATGTGGGACCCGAATTATTGGATGCGCTACGCAAAGTGAAGTGGCCTGTCGTCACATATCCAGGGTTTTCCTACTATCCAAAATAATAATTAAACGAGGTCTCTTCATTTATCAGCAGGCTATAAATGGAGTCGAATAATGGTTCTTTCTAAATTTGAAGTTGGACTTCCGATTCGCCCTATTTAAAAATTCGATGTGCCAGGTAAGTCATATCCATTTCAATCGCCAACTGAAACACTTCTTGTATAGATACCAAATTCACTTCATCCTTTCTCTTCGTCTAGGCTCCGGGCGCTTTTGTTATTTCCAGTCAATGTTGTGGAGAATGCCTGTTTTTTGTACATCAAGAAAGTGCATATTTACAACGCCTAAGAATTTGCACGATAAAAAAGCCTAACTTCTCCGTTTCTAGAACGAGAAATTAGGCTTTTGAACTTTAACAATTGCGTTCGATTATTGAAGAAAGGTTTAGTTTTTCAGAAAATCTTCTAATCCCTTTATAAAAGACTATTAATAGCTTTAACTAATTGGCTTTTTGTATGTAGTAACTTTTCTTCCTCTTCTATGCATACACTTTCATCTGAATAAAATGTAGCGAATGATTGATCTTTATATCTAGGAACAACATGCATGTGATAATGAGTTAATTCATTAAAAATCCCACCATTTTGACAAATTGTAATACCATCAGGACTAAACAGTCTTTTTATCGCTTTTGATATAAGCATAGATGCCTTCATAATTGAAAGTGCAGTATCTTCGTCAAGTTCATCAGCGTCATAATAATGCTCTTTAGGTAAAATTAATACATGACCTTCGTTAAATGGGTCATGGTCCAAGAAACAACATATATATTCATCTTCAAATACCACATGAACTCGTTCATGTTTATTAGCTAAATCACAACCTACACAATTCATGTAACCACGTCCTTATCTCTGGATTAACAATTTTTTCAACTTGCCCTATCTAAAGTCTTTCTTTTATTTAATCTGCACCGATTCTTTCACAAGCATGTCAGTTGTATTGGCCCGAGTTCTGAATTAAAATATTTCACTTACTCCATGAACAATTTAAGACCCCATTACAACTTTAATTTTCCCAGGTATCAATACAACTTCCGTAGTAAGGCCAACAGCTAGTTTTTTTATAGACCTTGTAAATCTCCTTCATTCTTTTATTTTAGTAACCTACTACTCGAGTAATCTTACGGACCACAAATAGAAAAACATGCGTGGTATTTGAAATTTTCTTGTACCCATTCATCGACTTTGTTAAATGCATCTATAAAAGACAGCGTTTTTTCATCGTTATTTCCTGATGAGTATACTCTATTTTTAATTTTCTCCCATTGCTCAACTGTAACTGTATTCGGACCTAAATAATTAAAATTTTCTACAACTTCATCTATATGTAGATATAAACCATGAAAACTTTCTTCTGTAAAATAAATAGAATAGGACTGCCAATGTTTTCCTTCGAAAACTCCCTTCATAAATTCAAAGACATCGTGACCTTCTAAATCCTGTAATGCAAGTATTTCCAAATCATCACTTCTTTTCTTAGTAATAAATATAAACTTGTGTCTTGAAATATCACAATGCAAAACAATGAAAAGCACATCAGTAATAACGTTACGTATTAACTTTGGTGATGACTATCTTTCTGTACACACCATTAAACAGTATGGGGGTATCATTTTTCACAGATAAAGCCTCTTTGTTGTTCTCATACAATGCTTCGAAGTTTACGCCGATATCAGTACCTAATAACTTTATTAACGGTCTAATCGCTTTTTTCAAAGGTGAAAGGTTCTTTCCTTTAGGTGAAAATTTATCAAAAATGATAATATTGCCATTTGGCTTTAAAACGCGTATCATCTCCTTGATACACTTATCTGCGTTAGGAACAACTGATAAAACCAGACTTCCTACAACAACATCAAATTGATTGTTTTTAAAACTCATATCTTGAGCATCCATTTTTAAAAACTGTATTGAAGAATCTTTAAATTTCACTTTTGCTTTCTCAAGCATCTCGTTAGAGTAGTCTATTGCCGTAATATTTAACTCCTTATGATTGATCAATTCCAAGTCTGCACCTGTGCCTACACCAACGAATAGTATATTTTGATTTCCAACAAACTTTTCCCCTTGAAATATCTTCTTTCGAGCTTCGAGAAATTTCCCTGAATTAAAAAAGTTATCGTACACAGGAGACCAACATTTATATATTATTTCGTTCCAACGATTATTCATTTTTCACCTCATTAGCTAAAGCATTTTATTGAAGACAACTGCCCGTTTAGTGCACAAGATAGCTTCACAAAAACACTGTAATACTTCCGAAAAGAGAAAATCCCGCGGCAATGAATAGGACAACTCCAATCCCCTTTCGATTTTCCCGGAACAGTAAGGCTCCGAAAAATAAAAACATTAAACCTGTAAAAAGCCGCGTATAAGGCACCGCTGCATAATTTTTAGTGATCATACCATGAATCCCTAGAAACATTACTAGAATCCCTAGAACGATTACTATGACCGCTAAAATCACGCTGATTTTTTTCATTACACTACAATCCTTCCATTGCGTTATCACTTATCGAGTTTCCTCGAAGCTACCGTGTGTAATATCCGTTTCTTATTTTTACTCATTAAACGATCTTAAAAATAGTCCGTTTGTGCGATATTGACGCAGTCGCTTCTAAAGCAATCGCACTCGATTACAGAACCTACACGAATCAATCTGAACTAATGGTTAAGTATTTATTAAAGAAATCTTTCACTCTTTGCCACGCATCAAATTGAGCCTGTGAGTTTTCTTTTGGCGTTCCTCCAAGTAACAGCTTTCCATTCACAAAGGGAGACATGACAGATTGTGTGGTTGGAAATCCAGGAACTCCAAAAGAATGTCCTGCTCTAGGAAAATTGATATGTTCATAGTAATAGGGATGGTTATGTTTTTTCAATCGGTTTATCACTTTTTCAGACAACAAATCAGATGGCCATAACTGGTCATCACCTCCTGAAATCAAAAGAATAGGACCATGGATATCTTCGACTGCAATCTCTGCTTGTTTCTCACCTTCTGCCCAGTATTGATAGGTTTTCCGCCAAGACATGGGTTCTCCTATATCTCTCGCATGATTAATTTCCATAGTAACCTTTTTGGGTACCTCACCATATGCAAATGGGAGCGATTCACCTTTATATTGCCATGAAGATACACCTTGTGCTAATGGACCGATTCCTGGATAAACAACTCCGCTTGGTACATAACCTACAACTGCCTTGATCTCCGGAAACAATGACGCGCTCAATAATGCTAGTTCACCGCCTTTAGAAGTCCCAACTACGCCCAGTTTTGTAAAGTCTACATTCGGATGATCGTTTAGCCAACCTATTGCTTTTTCGATATAATCCAAGGGGATGTTTACTAACTCTTTCGGTAAATCCTCGATACCAAAATACGCCAAAGCAAACGTATTATATCCATGTGAAGCCAATAGTGCTGCATTACTTTCTCGTAATCCACCTTCTGATCCACCCAATACGATGACGGTAGGCAGCGGCCCGCTCTTGGAATGGCAAAAGAATGTTCCAAGCATTCCTTGTTCACGCACAGGAAATCTATCCACTTTAGGCGAAACTACTTCACGAAAGATGGTACTGACTGCCAGGACTTCCTGCTCCCTTATTAGAATCAGCTTTGTTTCCAATGGTTTTAATGGGGTCCTTCTCTTTGGTTTATCATTCGATATAGGAGCCATTGACCAAAAAAGACCTGTAACATCAGGAGTAATATAAGTTCCTGATATAGGTTGCGCAGTTGCTAAGTTAATTTCCCCTTCACTATCAGACATAAATTCCGCAAAGGATTCCCAATCTGTGCCAAGGTTGTCGCACATTTCGGCTTTTAATGTCACCACCTCGTTTCGAGGAAGATTGGTGATTCGGATGTTCAGTGTTGCATCTATTAAGGTACTGGTATGTGTAATATGGAATGTTGGTTTCATTGCTTTCCCCCGTATAAATTCATTGAATCTCCCCATAACAATGGTGTTATAGTATCCACCGTCGGATAAAATTTTTTCATTTTTTAATATGCCTTCGATTTCAAAACCTAGCTTTTTGTACAATTCAATGGCTTTGTCGTTTGTCTCTAGGACATTAAGGGTAATTTTTTTAATGCAATTAGAGTCCGCCCAAGCGATAGATGCCTTCAGAAGATTTTTTCCGATTCGATGTCCCCAAAAATCTTTGAGTACGCATACACCAAATTCTACTTTATGAGAGGATCTTTTAAGATAATTCCCCTCACATCTTGAGAATCCGACAATACAATTCTCAACGACAGCGACCAAAAACACGTTTCTTGGACTCACTGTATCCGTATATACCATCTTTGCGAATCCAGGCTCGTCTATGAAGTTTTCCCCTGCTTCTCTGTCCAAATTCTCCGTTTCCCCATCAATCTGTAACCTTAACGCGGACAAATCTTTTGCATCGTTTTCGATGGCAGACTTAATGATGTACCTCAATCCATTCACATGAAATTCTTGATTGTCAGTTATCATTTGTTTACCCACTCATTTCGTAAAATAAAGAGATAAATTTCGTGTACCAGCGTCTAAAGCAATTAACGAGGCATTAGGTTTATGACCTTTAACAATTGCACCCAATTGTTCAATAAGGTACACCTTATTTTTTCAATTCCATTGTGAAAATAATTGGTGCTTTACTTTTATCAGATACATCAATTAAAGCTATTTCTTTTATCTGAGCAAACAAAGTGTTATTTCTTTTAGAGCAGTAATTAAATGCTTCAGATAACTTTTCTGGAGATAACCTATTCGCTATTGTGCAATGAGGTATCCAGCGATCAGGTAAGTACAATGAACTAGGATCATCATTAAACTGCTTGAACTCTTTATGATGATCAGAATGAAGTTCAAACAAGTCTTTAGTAACAGTAGGTGAAAAGAACAATGTCCCCGAATTCATAAAGGAACCGATTGAATTCAAAGATACGTTAATAGATTCCTGATCTTTATAAAAAACCTCCATTTGTCGTACATACTCAGCTATGTTTATATCCATATAACTTGCAAGAGTAATATGTGGTTTTCTATTTTCCACCTCATATGCATAAAAGGAAATAGAAAGGTCCTTTAACTCCTTCCAAATATCTTTTATGATCTGCTCCGTCTTTTCATCAAAAACAGCTATTATTGCATACATAGTTTGGCCACCTTATTGACTAATCTACTTCTTACTACAATTAAGAAAGGAATGCTGCCACTTGAACTTTTCCCCAACAATATGGCCCTATCCAAAGAAGAAACGCACGAACTACGCTCGTATGTGGAAATTCACAATAAAAAAAAGTCAGTCATCCACCACTATTTCTTTTTATATGAAAACCATTCCTATACAAACTAGTTTGGAAAATCAGCCTTCATCCCAACCACTGTTGGTTGTAAGCTATTATTCCTAGTAGTGCCCCCAGTGCCGCCCCAAAAGTTAATCCCAACACCGTCCATATGACTTCCGACTTCTTTCGATTCGTATGACTTATCCCCACTATCAGTTCCTCCTGTTTGAAAATGATTTTATGTGCTATACGAAAAAAGCTAAGTAATTGTTTCATTTTTCAACTCACTTGCCAGTTGGCGAAGTAGTATAACATCGCATTTAACTTACCCCGGTAACATTATCAAATGGTGTAGATTCACCATTAACCATCACTTCAATTACCATCGGTCTCTTTATCTGTCGTTCAAAAATATACATGTTGTTTTTTAGTATCCATCTGCAAATTAGACACATCAAACTTTAGAACCGCCGTATCACCATTTTTCTCTAAATCAACAGTAACGTCTCCATATGACTGAAAAATAATGTAGGACCTTTTTTGTCAACATTAACTAATTGGAGTTGTAGACTAGAATCGATTAGCTCTAGCACATTTTGAGGAACATTTTCAACTTTACTAACACCTAATTGCGAGGACCGACAAGCCGACAAAATCGAAATAACGACCACCATCATCACAAGTGTTTTTTTCATTCTTTCACCCATCTGTTTATTGTCCTAGGTTTTTTAACCAACAACGCAATTTTGCTTTTGGATAGTACACCTTATTATTAATAATAATACATGGTACATCTGGGTGTTCCTACCTGAAAGACTTTGCATCTTCTTTTGATATCCCCATAAAGTGATGTACATCACTTTCGGCTATCAGTTCGTGTTCATCATCTTCGTTAAAGATCTCACTAAAACTCTTAGCATCTGGATTCTTAAAGTTTCTTAATCCATTTCCTATAAAATATCCTGCAGCAGCAATCCCTAGAGCTAACCAAATTGACTCAAATTCCATATAGATGCCCCCCTTTTTTATATCCTAATTCTCCAAAATGGCTTGTATGCCGATTAAGTTATTCCCGCACCCTTTGTACTGAATGTAGATTCACCCTTGAAAATAGTAGCTTCACCAATTTCTCAATCACTTTTTAATCCATAATACTCTTCATAGAAATGTGTATACATGTCGAAACTCATCTGAAAATCATTTTGAATATTTTCAATGATGGTGACTAATTGGAATCTCGTATAATAGGGAAAGCTTTTAATTCTTACGATATTCTCCTCAACTCGCAGGCACCATCCTAAGCTTTGTTCAAGATACTTTTTAGATTCCGACGAGAGTTCTTCTTTGAAAACCATAATTAAAAGTAAATCCCTCAAACTCCTAATACTATTCAACATCCCATTCAAATCGCTTTTACTTACTTTAACGCTGTCAGCCGTCATCAAATCCATTTCATAGGTGTTTAGGATAAAATCAGTATAGTATTCTACACGACCTGAACTTTCGTTTTGGTCATTGACATTCCTTAACACTTTCAATTCATTTCGGTAGTCCTTTAAATAGTTAGTATCCGCTTTATTAAAGGTAATTGGCTTATACA
This sequence comes from Sporosarcina sp. NPDC096371, assembly GCF_044762865.1. Taxonomy (NCBI): domain Bacteria; kingdom Bacillati; phylum Bacillota; class Bacilli; order Caryophanales; family Caryophanaceae; genus Sporosarcina; species Sporosarcina sp. NPDC096371. The sequence goes on along the minus strand of NZ_JBIWFE010000005.1, from coordinate 144,861 downwards.
TACTAAAAAAAGAATACGGGAAAATCAACGTCATCAAAAATAAGCATATTAGTACAGTTAACCCCAACGTTCTTTTTTTTCCCAATTTGCTCCCCCCTTGAAGTGCCAAGTTCTAAAGCAATTCAGCATTCGAATAAATAATCGGTGTAGTTTCTGCTATATATAAAATAAGCCTCGTCCTTTGCACTGTTGCAGGCAACTAAATTCAATCACCTAGTTTTTTTACCAAATTTATCTTTAAGATTCACAATAAAATCATACAAAAAAGCAACTAATAGACCACTCCAAAAAATATTACTCGGAGAAAAAATGCCGTTATTCGTTGATATATAATAAAAATAATTTATAGCAGATAGTAGCATATAAGTATAAAATCCAAGAATAGCTCCTTTTTCCCAGTTAAGTGATTCTTTTTTATTCATCGATTTGAAAAACATCATACAACCCCACTTCCCAAACTTTCACAATCCCGCCCGATTACTGAATAAGCGCAGATCCATACGCTGGAAATGCGCCCGATTATCGAAATATGAATTTGTCAGGAATTATATCCAAAAGAAACTGCAAATACTAATGCAAATATTGATAAAGTGATTATGATCGCGCAAATTATAGTTATTATTACGGTTAAGCTCTTAGGCATATCAGAACGCTTTTTCCAAGTAGCTAAAAGTAAAAACAAGCTCACCAATATTAAAAATATAAAAATAGAAAGAAGCATGTAACGCTCTTTAATCATAAACCACACATCCATTTCATCTGCTCCTTTCCGATACTAAAGGACGTTTCTTATTCAATGATTGCGCCTGATTGTGGAACGCTTAACGATTATTCCTCTTTCTCGCTCTGAAAAAGAAAATGCCAACTACTATCAATCCAACGACAACACCGATAGCAATTAAAAATGGAGTGTTAAAAATAACGAAACTGGAGTCTTTCACTTCATACACAGTTACCACCACCTATTGAATTAGATTGATTACTTTTCTATTCCGGCCTGTTAGCAATAGCGCCAACCTCCGGAAGTTAGCTATTTACGAATAATTTTTTCCTTCCTTGCTATACATTTCATAAGCAAAAAAACCAAATAAATAGCCTATTCCAGCTCCTAAACTACCCGTAGTTAGAGGAGATATTGGGAAAAACATGCTCAAAATAATACCGATTGCACACCCAAAAATCATTCCCAGTGGTATTAAACTATCCAATAAAACTTGAGCACCTTTTGACTTTTTCCTCCCTAGGGTACCTTCGTTATTTTTACGTTTAAGCCTTTCAATGACATATACTACAATTCCCCCAACGATTACCAGAGGCACAATTGCTATGACAAATCCCATAGTTGAACTCCTTTCATTGTCCAAGTTGGTCCTTCCATTAAATGGTCTACATTACGGAAGTTCTACCTGATTGAATAGTAGTTGAATTCATACAACGAGTATACCACTCTCCACCTAAAATATGGGTCAATGCCTTGTAACATACAGAATGTACAAAGCTGTTATATCATGAGGCATTTGATTCCAAACAATTATGCTATTATTAATACATCGGAAGAGTGACTGAAAATAATGAGAAGGAGTATGTCACGATTGACCTGCTCTGGATTAGACTCAAAAACGAATTGAACGAGGGTGCTAAGACGATGCAAAAGCTCTATTTTGAACCTGCGTGGGATAAAACAATTGCCCCTGCTGATCGCGAAAGAATTACAAATCATTTCCACCAACAAACAAAACGGCTACAAGGCGGCGTCCATTTGTCATTTTTAATAAGTGCTCGCAATCATAAAGGTGAGCAGCTGATTACCGTACTCATTCACAATTTTGAGGACGTAAATGCCCGTTTACACAATACAGTCATTTCCTATTATGAACAAGGTGAACAACTGGCCAATGCCACGTTTAGCCTACCTTGTGAAATCGCCGGTAATACGTCTATGCCGTGGACGTTTATATTTTCTGAAGCGAATAAAACAAAGGCAGACCCTCAGTATATGATTTGGAATTAATACAAAACAAAATGTCGGAATTATTTTGAAGGACATGATACGCATGATCGAAAAGACATGTCTTGGAGGTAGTGAATTGGCCATGACGTTAGCCGATTTGTTATGGGGGGAAGGCATTGCAAAAACCAATTCTACGGCTTTGAAACTTTTGTTAGTGAACAACTTAATATCCCATGAAATTGACGAAGCATAGATGTATATTCAATAAAATTATTGAAGGTCCCTCACATTGACAGTGACAGCTATTGTAGTGATGATTGCATGATATTAATAGAAAAAAGTAACCACTCTCCGCTACTGACTACGAAGCTGAGTGGTTACTTTTTGTGACACCTTTTATCTTTTTACTGGTCAACTTTTGATTCTAAATTAATTCGGAATTCAATGGGTATTATTCACTTTAAAATACCTCATATTTTTTAAAAGGTAAGAAAGTATAAGTTTTTCAACCTAGAGCAGTGTCTAGCTTCCTAAGTTATATGTTCACAATCAGTTTATTTTTATGAATTGAAATCATATATTTGACCTTTAATTAAATATGCTGCACTTTCAGCGATATTTGTTATATGGTCTGCTGTTCTCTCAAGATAACGATTTACAAATAATAATTGAACAAGCTGATTTGTTTCTTCTGGATGTTCACTTAGGTAAGTAGTCAGTTTTTTATAGGTTTCACCGCTATATTGATCCACTTCATCCTCTAAGTCGCCAACTTCTTTAGCAAGTGCGATATTTTCCTCTAAAAAAGATTGTAGTGCTTTTCGGAGCATTTCAATTGATACTTCTTTCATTTTCTCTAAATGTGTCATTTCCAGTAAGGAATTTGTTTTACCAATCGTAATCGTTGATTTTGCAATATTTACGGCGAAATCTGCAACCCGTTCAATTTCAGATGAAATTCTAAGTACACCAATAATCTCGCGTAAATCCCTTGAAACAGGCGCTTCTTTTGCCATAATCCAGATTGCAAACTGGTTAATTTCCTTTTCAAGATTATCAATTGCTGTATCTCCCTCTATGGCTTTTAAAGCAATCTCAACATCTTGTGTCTTCAAGGCTTTAAAAGCTCTTTCTAGGGCAATAATTGATAGTTCACCCATTTCGGCAATTTTTCTTTTTAATTCCTCTAAATTTTTCTCAAAGTTTTCACGCATGACCGTTTGTTACCCCCTGTTATCCGAATCGACCTGTTACATAATCTTCTGTTCTTTGATCCTTTGGTGTAGAGAAAATGTTATTTGTATCATCGTATTCAACGATTTCTCCGTTTAAGAAAAATGCTGTTTTATCAGAGATTCGTGCAGCTTGTTGCATGTTATGAGTAACAATAACAATCGTATACTCTTTTTTCAAGTTTGTGATTAGTTCTTCGACTTTTAACGTAGAAATCGGGTCTAGTGCAGAAGTAGGCTCGTCCATTAATATAACATCTGGTTTCATCGCAATTGCACGTGCAATACAAACACGTTGTTGCTGACCACCAGACAAACCTAGTGCGGAAGTTTTAAGACGGTCTTTTACCTCGTCCCAAATCGCTGCCCCGCGTAAACTCTCTTCCACAATTTTATTTAGATCTTTTTTATTTTTTATACCTTGCCCTCTTGGACCGTAGGCAACATTATCATAAATACTCATTGGGAATAAATTTGGTTTTTGAAATACCATTCCCACTTTTGTTCGTAATTTGATTACATCAGTTGAACTATAAATTCTTTCATGATCAATGACAACTTCACCTGTAATTTTCACGCCATCAATTAAATCATTCATTCGGTTTAGTGTTCGTAAAAAAGTTGATTTACCACAACCTGAAGGACCGATTAAAGCAGTAACCCCTTTTTCCTGAATAGCTAGATCGACTCCGAACAACGCTTGTTTCTCACCATAGAATAAATTTAAATCCTTAACAGTAATTTTCGATGTACCTTCTTTACGTTGCTCCATATGCGAAAATACCTTCCCTACTTGATTTTGTTTGATCGTTTGTTCAGCACGTTCCATTACTGCTGTACTCATTGACAACTACTCCTTATTTGTTGGTTCCTTTGTTTAACTTTTTCGATATATATGTTGCTGAAAGGTTGATGGCCAAAATAATAACGATTAGGACAATACCAACAGCTGCAGCAAGTTCAATGTCTCCAGATTCTTGTGTAACTAAATAGGAATGAACCGTTAACGTTCGAGCTGATGAAAAGATACCCTCTGGCATAGCAGCAACAGTTCCTGCAGTTAAGAAGATGGCAGCTGACTCGCCAACAATTCGTCCAATAGAGAGGATGATACCCGATAAAATCCCCGGCATAGCATTAGGTAAGATCACCTTATATAAGGTTTGTAGCTTAGTGTTTCCAAGTGCTAACGAACCTTCTCGATACGAAGCAGGTACTGTTTTTAATGATTCTTCTGTTGTTCGGATGATTACAGGCAAAACAATAATCGTTAAAGTTAAGGAAGCAGCAATAATAGACATACCTAACTTTAAGGTTGTTACAAAGAATACTGCCCCAAACAGACCATAAATAATTGAGGGAATTCCTGTTAAACTTTCTGTTGCAAAACGTATGATTTTTACTAATCGCCCTTGTTTAGCATATTCTTGCAAGTAAACGGCCGCTAATATCCCAATGGGGGTTGCAATGACTAATGAAATAACAATTGTGTAGATAGTTGTTACAATCATTGGCCAAATACCACCACCTCCAGTTGGAGAATAATCGCCAAAAATGAAATCGAAACTAATTAAACGAAATCCTTTATAAAAGATAAATCCAACAATCATGACGAGGAGAGCAACCGATAAGAAAGCTGATAACCATAGGAATCCACGTAACAAGTTATCTTTAAATTGTCTCATCTTAGTTGCCCCCCTTCGCACTTATTTTTGCTAATACAAAATTCAAAATTAATATAAATGAGAATAAAACAATTCCCGTTGCAAATAACATTTCTTGATGTGTGCCGAATGCATAACCCATTTCTAAAGCAACATTTGTCGTCAGTGGACGAACACTATCTGTTAGGCTCGTAGGGACAATTAAACTATTACCAGCTACTAAGATAACTGCCATCGTTTCTCCAATTGCTCTACCTAAACCTAATACGATTGCCGTCATAATTCCTGATTTAGCTGCTGGTACAATGACTTTAAAAATTGTCCCAATATGGGATACGCCTAGCGCTAACGATCCTTCACGATATGTTTGAGGGACAGCACGAATCGCTGTCTCTGCCACAGTCACAATTGTTGGTAACATCATGATTGCTAACACAAGAATAACAGCTAATAAGCTTTGTCCTTTCACTAAACCAAAAGTATCTTGTAAAAACGGAACAATGATTGCAAGTCCAAATACACCATATAATACAGATGGTATACCCGCTAGCAACTGAATTGCTGGTGAAATAATTTTAGCTACTCTTTTAGAGGCAATTTCCGCTAAAAAAATTGCTGTAAATAAGCCAATAGGAACTCCAATAATTAAGGCTCCAATTGTTGCAAAAATGGATGCAACAATCATTGGGAATATACCGAATTTATCTTCACTCGGTACCCAATCAGTACCAAAAATAAAGTCTATAAAGCTATAGCCCCCTACTACAAAGGGATGAGCTCCTTTATAAAATACAAATCCAATGATTAACAATAAAGTTATTACTGAAAGAAGTGCACAAATCAAGAAAATTCTCGAAGACATCTTCTCCAACATATACTTCCTTTTATTTGCTTTACCAATTTCTACGACCTGCTTGTTAGTTGTTGGGATAGACACTCTATATTCCTCCAAAATCACATTCAAAATTATGTTTTGTCTTCCTTTTAGAATCTTTTATTTCACAGGAATTGCTCCTGCTTCTGCTGCAATGAGTTGTCCATCTTCACTTAAGATAAAATCTATAAATCGTTGACCAGCATCTGTTAATTGACCTTCTTTATATACAAATAAGAATGGTCTAGACAAACTGTATTCTTCTTTTAGTACATTTTCTGCATTTGCTTCTACGCCATTAATGTCAATTGTAGAAATTGATTCATCGATATATTCAAATGAAATAAAGCCCACTGCATGTTTATTGTTCGCAACTGTTGTTTTAATATTACCGTTACCACTTGCGATAATTGCATTTCTTACTAATTCACCAGAGCTGTAATCTACAATTTCTTGGAAAGCATCACGTGAACCTGAACCATCCTCACGAGAGACAACAACGATTTCCATATCATCTCCACCAAGTTCTTTCCAGTTCGTCACTTCACCAGTAAAAATCTTCTTTACTTGCTCCATCGTAAGATCTTTTATTTTGTTAGTTGGATGAGTCACTACTACAATTCCATCATAAGCAATAACTACCTCATTCAATCCACTTGTTATTTCTTCTTCCTTTAAATCACGTGAAGACATACCGATTTCAGACACACCACTAATTGCATTGGTAATACCCGCAGATGAACCAATTTGGTTTATTTCAATATTTGTATTATCTTGTTCTGAATATTTGTGGGCTAATTTTTCAGCAAGCGGCCCTACAGATGTTGATCCTGAAATAGCCACTGTAGCGTTACTACCTTTTGACGCTTGTTCGTTATTATCATCATTACTTGTACATGCTGCTAGTACAGTAAGTAGAGACAGCATTAATAATCCCATTTTCACTTTTCTTAAACTGATCATTTGTAACCTCCAAGAAATATGTTAAGAACTTTTCTATGTCGTATTTTGTCTAATACTAGAATAATTATCTTGTGTAAATTTCAGACGGGTATTTTGTAAAGGTTTTGTAAATTTCATTAAAAGCAATATGTTTTTTGTTAAATTTTGTTAAGGTTTGATCCTTGACAAGGTAACTTAGGATGAGTTGAAATTGAAACTTCAATACCTTCCATTTATTCCACAATTATTTCAAGTTGTTTATTTAGTTTCTTGTTTATTCATAAAGTCGACTTATTAAACACAGAAATAATAAAAAGCTCGAAAATTCAACTTTGAATCCTCAAGCTTATACATTTATATATTATGTAAGTCTAACCACGCCACTGTTTCGATTAAAGCTTTCAAGGAACAATATCCAACTGTTCGTTTCGAATTACACCAAAGAAATTATATGGAAACCTTTAATTGGATCAAAGATGGCACCGTAAACTATAAGTATTTGTAGATTAAAAATGGTTCTAAAAATAATTCTGAATACAAATGGATAAAAAAGGGACATTAAACAAGAGTTCAACTCCCGTTCAATATCCCTTTCGCTGTCAAACCATTGACACAACTGTATATACAACAGTTTTAAATATAGAGATGACGGCAGTCGAACCCACATCCTAAGGCCCTAACACTTCAGTATCTACGCGTATAGATGGTCTATTTATGTTTCGCGCGCTTCAGACTTACGAATCGTTGCTCCCTTATCAAGAATTGGTTTAGCCCTTGGGAACGATATCTATTTTGGCAGTAAGACTTTTAGCTACTTTCCACGTGCCTTTCAGGACGGAAATTCATGGGCTGTATGTGAATATGATGGTGATACAAACCGGATTACTCCTTTGAATACGATGTTTTACGGGGTCGATTATCAAGGATTCTCACTGAATAGTCATGCCGTAGGGAACGATGATTTGATAAAGGGGATTTTGGGGAAAGATGTTTATTATCAACTCAAGGGGATACCTTTTCATACTATTGGAATAGATCCTTCTGTAGCCTCGAAACAAGCAGACAGTTACAGATGTAATCATGTGCTAACAGGGATATATCGGGGTTTTGAATTTATTGCAACCAATATTCAAACGTTCCAAGCGAAAGGCTATTCCATTTTATTGAATACGAATTCGGAGCAAGTTAGCCCCTTTTATCTATGTCCCCATTGACAAACATACGTTCTATATCGTAAAGTATGTTTATGGCAATAATAATTAGTTGGTTACTGCCACTTGGAAATTACTTAAGCAATGTATAAAAATTAGAACTAAGGAGCTGTTGATGATGTCAATTAGTTTGAATCCGTATTTAATTTTTGACGGTAACACGAAAGAAGCGGTCCAATTTTACGAGAAAGCGCTTGGCGCAAAAGTGATCGGTATCATGACGTTTGGAGATATGCCAGAGGATCCGAATTATCCGTTGACGGATGACATGAAGAATCGCGTTATGCATGCACACTTGCAAGTCGGAGAGACAAATCTCATGTTCAGCGATACGTACGAAGGCATGCCATATCAGCCTGGCAATGCGATTCAGATGGCTATCCATCCTACTGAAGAGGCTAGAGCTAGAGAAATCTTCACCGCTTTGGAAGACGGTGGACAAGTCATTATGCCCCTTCAAAAGACGGATTGGAGCCCCTTATATGGGCAAGTAAAGGACAAGTTCGGCGTTACTTTCCAAGTGAACGTCCCAGGAGAGCAACCACAGTAATAAGATTGGATGCTTACTCAGTTGCAAATACAATGTTTGTGTGGCTAATGAGTAAATCATACGGAGCCAAGTATCTTCAGTTAAATGGCGCGATTCTCTACTAAGGATTAGTTCCAACACTGAACAAAACATTAAAAAGGATTGATTTTAATGGAAAAGGTTACCCCATTCTTAATGTTTCAAGGCGGCAAGGCAGAAGAAGCGATGAACTATTACACATCACTCATCGAGGATTCAGAAATTACGAGTATCTCTCGTTATGGAGCGAATGAATCTGGGGATGAAGGGACAGTTATGCATGCTACCTTTTCCTTAAAGGGACAAGAATTTATGTGCATTGACAGTAATATAAAGCATGCGTTTTCCTTTACCCCCTCATTTTCCATCTATCTCACTTGTGATTCCGAAAAGGAGATCGATAATCTTTATGAGAAGCTGATTACGGATGGACAAGCACTTATGCCGTTAAATGATTACGGTTTTAGTAAGAAATTTGGTTGGATAAATGATCAGTTCGGTGTCTCGTGGCAGCTTAATCTTCCAAAATAAGTTTAAGTGGTCTACGGTGACTTCATTTCCGGTACCAGGTTCTACATTAATTCTGAATTCAATGAGCACCTGGCCCCCTGACTTTAAGCTAACATTCAAATTGACTGTCTAGATTTTCATCTCTCCATATACAAAAATCCCAAGAATCAAGCATCGATTCTTGGGATTTTCTATCTTTAATTCTCTAACTCCAACAAAGCCATACACTCAACTTCGAAATGTATCTATTTTTCTTCGTTATCAGTTTCCTCTGTTATATCCTTATTATAATTGTACTGAGAAGGATCAACTTTCGTAAAACCTGCCGGTGTATAGAACCTCAATAAGTCACCATTCACAACTTTATCAGATAATTGTAGTTTATATTCTACTTCTTTTTTATACTCATTCGCTTTTTCTAATTGATTATCATCTATTGGTAAACCAGTTGTAGCATCATAGAACTTCCCATCAATTGAATAGATAGTAGGACTGACATAATCATTATTTCTAAATGTTACTACACCATTATGCTCTTTTGATAATATGTCGGTACCAAATTGCACATATTCTTTAGTATCAATTCCCAGTAAGTGTAACAAAGTTGGAAGAAGGTCAATTTGCCCTCCGTAAGTATGATTGACTCCCCCTTGCATTCCTGGAACGTGAATAATTAATGGTACACGTTGCAAATCAGCACTTTCATAAGGTGTAATTTCTTTTCCAATGACTTGTTCCATGGCTTTATTATGATTTTCTGAAATACCGTAATGGTCACCATAAAAAACAAGCATACTGTTATCATATAAACCTGACTTTTGTAATTCAGCAATAAACTGTTCTATCGCTTCATCCGCATAACGAGCAGTTTGGAAATAATTATCTACACTTGCATCACCCGTATCAGCTTTACCAATTGTTGTTAAGTCTTGATTCATTTTATATGGAAAATGGTTCCCAACCGTAATAAATTTCGAATAGAAAGGTTGAGGTAACGTTTTAATAAGATCTAATGATTGTTCAAAGAATGGCTTATCCAATAAACCATATTCAGCCATATCTTCCTTAGAACTAGTGTTATAATAATTAGCATCAAAGAAATGGTCATAGCCGAATGATTTATAAACCTCATTACGATTCCAGAAACTTCCTTTATTACCGTGGAATACAGCAGATGTATAACCATCCTCTTTTAATATTGCAGGAGCTGCTTGATACGTATTCTGACCTTTTGTAATATACGCAGATCCTTGCGGTAAACCAAATAAAGAGTTTTCAAGCATAAATTCAGCATCTGAAGTTTTACCTTGAGCTGTCTGGTGGAAGAAGTTATCAAAGTATAGTGTATTTGGATCTTTAATTAATGAATTTAAGAATGGTGTTACTTCTTCACCGTTTAATTTATAGTTCATCAAAAAGTTTTGGAATGACTCCAAATGGATATAGATGACGTTCATATCTTTAGCTGCGCCAAAATATTCTTGATTAGGTTCCGCATAGTTAGATTTTGTAAAGTTAATAACTTCTGTTATATCATCGCTATCAGCTAAAGCCCTTTTCGAAGACGCCTTAATAGTTTCAGTAGCATCGTATATCGTATAGTTATACATTCCTAAATACTTAACAATATAGTTTCTATCAAAACCACGAGTTAATAGCTGTGGACGATCAGCATTAGCTAGTCCTAAATTTAATGCAGATATTGCTATTGCAAAAGCAATCACTGGAATTGCTTTTTTGTATCTAATTTTACTATTATCTTTTTGTATTTTTTTAGATAACCATAGGTAAATCAACAAAAATACATCAAGAAAGAACAATATATCGTAGGGTTTTAATAAAGAGACAATACTGCCACCTAAGTCTCCAAAATTTTGCGTTTGAGTAATCGTTGGTAATGTAATAAAGTCACTAAAAAATCTATAATAAACTGTATTTGCATATAAAAGAATAGACATAAGAGAGTAAATTATAACAAGTAATGTATATTTTGCCCGTCCTTTGAAAATGAATGAAAGTCCGAGAAACAACATAGCTGAACCCAATGGATTTAAAAGTAAAAGGAATTGTTGAAGGAATCCTTCTACCCCTAAGTTAAATTGTGTTACTTGTGTGATATACGTTTTAATCCATAACATGAAAACGGCAAATAAATAAAAACCAATAAACTTGTTTAAAAAGGCAGCTTTTTTAATATTTAAACTATCCATTTTTTCACCTTCCTATTAGTTTAATAATAATCACATTTTACATTAAAGTATTATTTTGGTAAAAAATAGGTTTTTATATTTTTTAAAGCTAATACAGCCTACATCTTATTCAGGCTTCTGTCAAGCAAGTAAATCTACGGAGCTTACGACATTTCTCTATACCACAACTATTTATACTTATTAAATGGATATATTGTCTAGTGTAGTTAAAAAATAACCTGTCCCATTATTTACTTGACGATTATAATCCTCCAATATAAAAAATTACCAATAACTCATAATTTAATTATTCCTATCAAATAACGAATCCCGATTTAGGAATCCGCTTTTGATTAAAACTATACTAACTCCAACCAAGCAACACACTCCACATGTGTTGGGTACTGGCGGTAGATAAAAACAATTCCATTATGGATCTAGTGCTAGTCACTCAAACAAAGATGATTGCTTGAACTTTCATGCTTGAATGAGTGCCTGTGCACCAACACTTAACGTAGTGCATAAGCAAACGCCCCATTATCTTTTCGGATAATGGGGCGTTCTTTGTAAAGGTCACTCAAACTTAATCTTCTAAAACTAGCATTGAAACTAACTCAACATGCGTAGTATGTGGGAACAAGTCGACAGGTTGCACAGTCTGAAGCTTGTAGCCAAATGGCAGCAATTCAGTGATGTCCGTTGCAAATGTGTCAGGATTACATGATACATAGACGATCCGTTTTGGTTGAGAGCGTCCAATGCGGCGCATTACTTTCCCGCCAGCTCCGCAACGTGGTGGGTCGACCAACAGAATATCAGCGAATCCGAAATGCTCATGCATTTCATCTAGCCCATGTCGTGCATCACGGGCAAGGAATGTCGTGTTATGCAAATCATTATCGATGGCATTACGTTTTGCGGATTCAATCGACGTCTCGACAATCTCGATTCCCGCCAATTCCTTCACGCGTGCAGCGAACGGTAATGAGAACGTACCGACACCACAAAACAGGTCGATCATTTTCTCGTCTTCCTTCGGTTTCCCCATCTCGAGCGCAAGGTCCACAAGCTTTTTGGCCTGTAAAGGGTTCGTCTGGAAGAATGTATCGAACCAAAGGCGATAGCGATAGCCTGCCATTTCATCATAAATGAAATCACGCCCCGCTAGCAGATGCGTATCCTCCGATTGTGTGCGATCCGCCCAGTCTGTGTTGACAAGCCATAGAAGACTTTTCACATTCGGGAACTTCTTCGTGATCCGCTCAACAAGATTTTCAACGGCAGACGCCAATTCACCATCAGGCGTTTTCGTAGCGAACAATGCCAACATCATTTCGCCCGTTGCAAACGATTCCCGCACCATCAAATGGCGAAGAAGTCCTTCATGTGCATCTTTGTCATAACCTTTAAGGCCGAACTCTTTTACCCATTCACTGACTTCCAACATGCCATCGACCATATTCCGCCCTGCAATCATACATGTTTCCAGTGAGACGATCTTACGGAAATTCCCTTGTTCATGCATGCCAATGTCGCCTTCGGGTGAAAACGTGAATTCCATCTTATTTCGGTAATGCCAAGGGTTGTCCATGCCGATTGTATCCAGTACCAGTTCAGGATCAAATCCTTCACTTATCAATGCATTCTTCACTTGCTGCGTCTTATGCTTCAATTGGCCATCATACGTCCAGTGTTGCCATACACAACCTCCGCAAAGTTCAAAATGCTGACAAGGTGCTTCCGTCCGTTCAGGACTTGCGACTAAAATCTCTGCCGGCATTACTTTTCTAGTGCGCTTATCGGGTCGATCGACAACGACCTGCACCGACTCCCCTGGGAGTGTTTGTGGAATCGTCAGCTTCAACTTTCTAGGATTAAACCCTTTATCACTCTCAATCCAAACCGCAGATCGTCCATTGCCCTTACGATCTAAATGGTCAATTTCCGCGACAAACGTTTCTTCTTTTATAATAGTCAAGGAATAATTCCCCTTTCAACAGTCAATTCATGTATCGAAGGATCATTTCTACAATGCTTGTGTATCTCTTCGAAAAAGTCATGCCTTGTCATTATAACGAAAATAGGGCTGAATGAACATGCACTTCTTACAAATTCAGCAACTTGCAGTGTAAGGTGTGACAGACACAAAAAATGTTCGCAACATGGATAGCCGACAGTCGCTCCTACAATTAATTCTGTGCATCTATATATGTTGATTGAAAGAATCCTATCTACAACGCTTGGCGCTTGGGGATGCCTCCCGCGATAAGCCTACTAGAAAACCACTAGCAGTCTTATCGCTTCGGCTACCCCAGTAAGGCGCCTTCGCTGGAGATTAGGTGAGAATCATAAGTTCAACATATCTAACAAAAAGAACTTATACTAGGTATGATGGGTAAAGAACTTTGCAACAACTACAATCGTTTTTATAGGTTACAAATGGAAGTTGCAAAACCCGACGTGAAATTTTGATAGAATAAGTGCAAATGAAATCGTGGATAAGGAGACGATGATGAAGAAGCCTACTATACTTCTCGTAACAAAAACCGAAAAAGTATGTAAAACATTTGAAGAAAATCTTAGAATGTTTTTTAGTTCAAAAATTGATATTCATACATGTCGCGAAACCTCTCTATTACAGGAAGAAGGTATCCATAGCGCCGATTTAATTTTAGTATCGAGCCCAGCGCTTGAAAAATCGATTAGAGCATTAAATACAACCACACCTGTGATGGTTGCACGAAGGTCTATTCAAATTGAAAAGTTAGAACAACTTTTAGTTTTGCCTGCTAAAACAAGAATCCTATTAGTTACTAACTCTATAGAAGTCGCTACAGACTCATTTGATCTTCTGTATGCCTTTGGATTTGGTCATTTAACGTTAATTCCTTATGTTCCAGGTGTAACAAATCCCGAACAGGCAGAGAACCTAGACGTAGCCATTACATTTGGACAAGCTGAACTTGTACCAAATCCTATCAAAAGAATCATTAATTTAGAAAATCGCCCCATTGATTTAACGACTATGCTTGATATTGCCCGTCTTTTAAATCTTTCTTTAGAAAAAGCACACTTTTATACGGCAGGGTTTTTTAGAGATTTTGTGAAAATGGGAAGAAGTTTATCATTATCCATCCAAAATGAAAAACGACTACGGCAAAAATTAGATTCTGTCTTGAACGCAGTACATGAAGGCATTATAGGGCTAGATGAAAATGGGAACATTACACTGATCAATGAAGATGCCTATCAAATCTTGCAACTCCCTCCCCTATCCTTCATCGGAAAGAACTATAAAGAAGTTCTACCTGATTTCCAGATCCATGAGACTTTTGTTGATCAACAAGAACAACTGGATACCTTACTGCAAATAAATAATCGCTCCTTGTTAGTTTCTAAAGTTCCCTTAACATTTAACAACCAATTAGTAGGTCTTGTCATTACGTTTCAAGATGTTACAAGAGTTGAAAAAATGGAACAAGAAATCAGACGAAAAAGTACAGAGTTAGGTCTAACAACCAAATATACCTTTGATAATATTATTGGAGATAGCCCTCTGATTGTATCTGCAAAACAGAAAGCGGCTCGATTGGCTAACAGTGATTATACCGTGTTAATCACGGGAGAGAATGGTACGGGAAAGGAAATCTTTGCACAAGCTATACATACTAGCTCAGAAAGAAAAGACGGTCCCTTTGTAGCGGTTAACTTTGCAGGACTAAGCGAGACGTTAATCGAAAGTGAATTATTTGGCTATGAAGGTGGGGCATTTACAGGTGCAAGAAAAGAAGGGAAAATGGGCTTGTTTGAATTAGCCCATAATGGAACTATTTTTATGGATGAAATCGGGGATGCCTCATTAAGTATTCAAGCGTCCCTTCTACGGGTTCTTCAAGAACGCCAAGTCATGCGTGTAGGTGGCAACAAAATCATCCCGATAAATGTACGAATTATTGCAGCTACCAACAAAAACTTATATCAAATGATGCAAGAAGGTACATTTCGTGAAGATTTATACTACCGCCTAAATGTTCTACCCTTGCAGATCCCTTCACTTCGGGAAAGAAAACAGGATGTATTTATACTGATCGACACCTTATTAAAGGTCAACAAGAGAAATTTAATTTTTGAACCAGCTATAAAAAACCTCTTGCTAACCTATAATTGGCCAGGGAATATCCGAGAACTTGAAAGTTTCATTCATTATTTACTGGTCATTGTTGAAGGGAATGTGGTTACTGAAAATCATATACCCCATCAGATTTTGCAATCACAAAAGAACGTTAATCCGTCAGAGAATTCATTATCGGAAATTGAAGAGACACTTCTCTATTTAAAAACAGGCAATTTTATAGAAGACTATACATCCATCTTAGAAATACTGTGGATTTGTAAAAAGAGAGATAAAAGTATTGGGAGAGGTGTCATTCAAGAAATGCTCCCCTATTTCTTGTCTGATTCACAGTTGCGACATCGATTATCGATATTGCACAAAGCTAAATGTATTAACGTCGGCATCAAAAAACAAGGGACAGAGATGACAGAATTAGGCGTGGAAATACTGAATCGATTAAAATCCTAACGGTTGGACGTACTGTTATTCCAACAAAGCCACGGAAAAAAAACAGCTTTTACGATGAGCTGCATCCCACTTGTTAGACATCCTCTAACAAGTGGGATGCTTTTTATTGGTTTCATTTACTGCTGAAAAGAGGATTGTACTATGACGAAAAAACAATACCCCTATTTGGCTAAACAACAACCTCTGCACTTTTAGGTTCTTTTATAGATAACCGACCTCCTATAAACAAACCTAAAAAGTACTCACTTAAATTAAAAACTCTTTTAAAGAAGCAATTTACTAACCTTAATAATTGGCACGATTCTTGCAATACGTTTAGTTGCGAGTTTTCGTATTACTAATTCAACTTTCGGAAATAAACTTACTCGTAAAGCGGGTGATCTTTTCGAGCGAAAACTTTGCATACTGTCGTAATTTAAAGGGGGAATCATATTGGAACAGAAAAAGAAGAAAAAAAGGTTTTCAATGCCAGATGCATTTATTATCATTTTTGGCATCATAGTTTTATCAGCAATTGCAACATACCTTGTCCCATCAGGGTCCTTTGAGCGAAAAGAAATTGATGGCAGGCAAGTCGTTATTGATGGTACATACGCTCCTACAGAAGCAAACCCAGCCTCCGTACTGGATATCTTTGTCGCCATTCATCGAGGGATGGTCGATAGTGCAGATTTGATCTTCATGGTACTTATTGTTGGTGGGGTTGTGGCTATATTCGAACACACCGGAGCCATCAACACAGGTATAAATGCCATGATCCAGAAAGCAAATGGCAGGAAGTATCCACTCATCATTACATTCATTGTACTCTTTGCCTGTATGGATATGGCGGGGTTAAGTGGAAACGCTGTCATTGCCTTTATTCCAATTGGGATTATTCTCGCAAAAGCATTAAAACTTGATCCAATCGTTGGTGTGGCAATGATTTATTTAGGCCAATATGTAGGAGTAGCGACTGGCACGTTTGATCCCGTGATCACTGGATTGGCACAAAAGATTGCTGAACTCCCATTATTCTCAGGGGCAAGCCTTCGATTTGCAGCATTTGTATCATTGCTTATTGTAACAATCATTTATATTTGTCTTTATGTAAAAAAAATCAGCAAAGACCCAGCAAAAAGTTTAATGGGCATTACTCCATTTGCTGATGATCTTGATGAAAAAGCAGAAGACTATGGACCATTTACCGGTAGACATAAATTAGTCTTACTAACGTTCGCTGTTTTCATCGGAATATTCCTTTATGGTGTATTTAATTTTGAATGGGGTATCGGTGAGCTGTCTGCGATTTTCCTTATGATGGGGATAGTTGCAGCATTTATCGGAAAAATTAATGCCAATGATTTTATTCAGGTATTTATTAAGGGAGCTCAAGGCATCGTTTACGGAGCCTTAGTTATCGGTTTAGCAAGAGCTGCTATTATTCTACTTGAAAACGGTAATATATTAGATACGATTGTAAGTTCCGCGTTTGCACCATTGAGTAATTTGCCGACGATTGTTGGAGCTCAAGCTATATTCTTCTTTAACTTGTTCTTTAATTTGCTCGTCACTTCTGGCACAGGTCAAGCAGCTATTGTCATGCCTTTCATTGTTCCATTAGTTGATATGCTAGACATCACAAGACAAACAGGGGTACTTGCTTTCAAACTCGGCGACGGGATTACCAATATGATTACGCCGACATCTGGTGTGTTAATGGCAGTACTCGCAGTCGGGAAAATTCCATATTTGAAATGGGTTAAGTTTATTTTCCCACTCGTCGTTCTCTGGACGATTGTTGCCGTTATTTTAATAACAATCGCTGTGCTCATTGATTATGGACCATTTTAAGGTGAAGGAGCGTTATTATGGATCAAATTAAAAAATATATGATAGACAATAAGGAATATATACTTGCAGACATTCAATACTTAGTGGAGAGCGATTCTCCATCAAATCATAAGCAATTAGCAGATATGTGTAATCAAAAAATCCAACATTTATTCCAACGCTATTTTGGCTACAAAGCCGAAGTAATCGAGCAAGAGCATTATGGAAATCATCTTCGTTTTGAATTTGGCACAGGAGATGAAACGATTTTACTGTTATCGCACTTTGATACCGTTTGGAACGAAGGAGATCTAGTGTTTAAAGTAGAGGGTGACAAAGTCTTTGGACCAGGAATTCTGGATATGAAGGGCGGACTCGTTCAAGCCATTTGGTCTTTGAAAGCGCTTCAAGATTTGCAGATCCCATTAGAAAAAAAAGTGGTATTTCTGTGTACAAGTGATGAAGAGATCGGTAGCCCTTCTTCCAAAGATTTGATAGAAAAAGAAGCAAAGAGTAGCGACTTTGCTTTAGTCACAGAACCACCAGTAGAAGGATCCAGAGCATTGAAAACAGGCAGAAAAGGGACATCCCGCTACTTTGTTGATATTGAAGGCAAAGCTGCTCATGCAGGGAATAATCATGAGGATGGGATTAGTGCGATTAAAGAAGCAGCCCAGCAAATTGTCTACTTGGAATCCCTTACTGATTATGATACTGGCACAACGATTAATGTTGGCTCCATAACTGGTGGTGGGAAACTAAACGTTGTATCAGATTCATCAACGTTTGGCATTGATGTACGTGTCAAGTCTCGGGAAGAACAGCAGCGAATCGATACCATTATTAAGGGATTAAAACCGCATACAGAAGGAATTACCCTTAAGGTAAGTGGCGGCATTAACCGCCCCCCTATGAACCGTAATGAAAAAACAAGTGAGCTCTTTACAATTGCGAAAAGAGTCGCAAAGGATTTAGGCATAGATTTACAAGAAGCGTACGTAGGCGGTGGCAGTGACGGCAATTTCACAGCTAACCTAGGTGTGCCGACACTAGACGGTCTAGGCGCTGTCGGTAAAGGTATCCACGCTAGACACGAGCATATCCTAGCAAGTGAAATACCAACCCGCACAGCACTGTTATGTACATTAATTTGTACTTTATAGAAACGTTTAACATGAAAAAACGGTCCTCAAGGGCCGTTTTTTTCATGTCAGGTGCCAGGTTATAAAACAATTCGGAACCTGGACCCTTCACTAGAGTCGCTCACATCATTAATTCAGTGCAACAACAGAAAAATAATGATAGTATATTATGATGAGCAAAAGACCTCGCAAAAGCTAACATCACCTTTAGATGTTGCAAAAGGAGAAGATAATAATGAGTAACGAACATAATTTTTGGCTTGATTTACCGAAGCCGTTTTTTATATTAGCACCGATGGAAGATGTCACTGATGTTGTGTTTCGTCACGTCATTAGTGAAGCTGGAAAACCCGACGTATTTTTCACGGAATTCACTAATACAGAAAGTTATTGCCATCCTAACGGAAGAGAGAGTGTCCGTGGGCGTTTAATGTTTACAGATGATGAGCAACCGATTGTCGCGCATATTTGGGGCAATAAACCCGCATACTTTGAACAGATGAGTATCGATATGAAAAAACTCGGGTTTAAAGGAATCGATTTAAACATGGGATGCCCCGTACAAAACGTTGCGGCAAACGGAAAAGGCGCTGGACTCATACAGCATCCTGAAGTGGCAGCAGAAATTATTCAAGCAGCAAAAGCCGGCGGATTACCAGTTAGTGTAAAAACAAGAATAGGCTACGTCAAGGTTGAAGAATGGCGCGATTGGTTAACGCATGTATTGAAACAAGACATCGCGAATCTGTCCATTCACCTTCGTACACGCAAAGAAATGAGCAAAGTAGATGCACACTGGGAATTGATCCCCGAAATCAAAAAATTAAGGGATGAAATTGCTCCAAATACGTTATTAACCATTAACGGCGATATCCCTGACCGCGCAACAGGTTTAAAATTAGTCGAACAATACGGCGTGGATGGTGTCATGATTGGCCGCGGCGTTTTCACCAATCCATTTGCTTTTGAAAAAGAACCGAAAGAGCATAGTGTAAAAGAGCATCTCAACTTATTACTTTTACAATTAGATCTTCACGATAAATATTCAACAGAAGACGAACCACGTCCATTCAAGCCACTTCTTCGCTTTTTCAAAATCTATATTCGTGGCTTTAAAGGCGCAGCCGAGCTACGCAATGAATTAATGAATACTAAAACAACGGATGAAGTCCGCCGTTTAGTACAACAGGTAGTAGATAACGATTTAGTTTGAGGCAGAACCATGTGTGCCTGCAAAAAAGACTTGTTTTAACAGCAAGTCTTTTTTTGTATGTATGGTTTTATTCTATATTTGCTGAATTTATGATTTCCATCTAATCTCCAGCGAAGGCGCCTTGCAGGGGTAGCCGAAGCGATAAGACAAAGGAGGGATGCAGTTCAATCCCTCCCCGATAATGGTTTTCTATCAGGCTTATCTCGAGATGCATCCCCCAAGCGCTAAGCGTTGTTAGTAAGGTTATTTATGTCAACATACATATTGAACTCTCGAATCGCTATAATGTCTGCGGTTATTAGATTCATTATCGTACAGAATCACATTTACCACCTTCCCGAAAGAAGTTAAATAACGAGTACTAGGTTCTCCGCAAAACAAAAACACCTGAAACATTGAATTAACAATGTTTCAGGTGTTTTTATTGAATCTAACTTAACTCCATTTTGTTACCTCTTATGTCCCAGGAGGGATTCGAACCCCCGACCGACGGCTTAGAAGGCCGTTGCTCTATCCAGCTGAGCTACTGAGACGTGCGTTTCAAACTTTTAGAAATCCGGTCAAATCATGTTCTTAGACCAAAATTACTCTACAAACTATGATAACACATTCAATACGTTCTTTAAAGGTTTTATTTAATATATATATTTTTTCTACCACCAACTACAATACCTCTTGTGACACTGAATAAGAGGATTTCAATAGTTTCGAGTACCAGATTCTAAAACAATCCAGAATTCAACGAGAACGTGACACCCTTCACTTTTTTGCAATTATCTGGTATTAAATTTTAGTGCGAGGGAAGAGAACTTTTAACGAAATTCGCTATGAAGTGCTTGAGGGAATATATGTATAAATATTCGTTAACCTGTCAAGTATGATATAATTAATTCGATATCTTGATATTGAACAGTATAATTATCATTATCAATTAAATAATTTATCTAAAAGGGGAATACTATCATTAGCGGCTATAACACAGTATCAGCAAGAAATACGGAAAATGCTCCAAACAATATCGGTCCCTATTCACAAACTGCAGCTTTCTCACATTACAATAATCTTTCAGCTCAATTACCTATCGAACCCAAAACCGGTAAATTGGTAGCTGGTGGTATAAAAGAGCAGGCTGAACAGTGCTTTAAAAATATCAAGGCAATTTTAGACAGCATCGATCATGTTATGAGCGATGTTGTTAGAATCACTGTATTCGTTAAGAATATCAAAGATATTGACGCTGTAGACGAAGTTTATAAAACATTCTTCCCAACCTATGTTCCTACACGGACGGTAGTAGCAGTTGCAGCTTTACCTATGGATGCTTTGGTGCAAATTGAAGCACTTGTTTCACACGGTGAAGGTACAAAGCCAAACGCACCACAAGCAGGCGACCTCATAAAGCTTACAAATAACACGGCAAATGCACCAACAAGTTGTCTATCTACACAAACTGTGGCTTTCTCTCATTACAATAATCTTTCAGCTCAATTACCTATCGATCCGAAAACTGGCAGATTGGTACCTGGCGGTGTAAAAGAGCAGGCTGGACAGTGCTTGAAAAATATCAAGGCAATTTTAGAAAGTATCGACGTTCCTTTTGACGATATTGTTAAAATTAATATCTTCCTTAAAAACTTCTCGGATATTGAAGCCGTAAACGAAGTTTATACAACATTTTTCCCAGACTCGGCTATCGCCAGGGCCGCAGCCTATGTCCCTGCACGCACAACAATTGCAGCTTCAGCTTTACCTATGGATGCTTTGGTACAAATTGAAGCAGTGGTGTCACACGGAGATGGTACACCCCCACAAGCTGTTGAAGACAGACATGGAATCGTTATATGGGCAAATAACACTGAAAATGCACCAAAAAGTGCTCTATCTACACAAACTGTAGCGTTCTCTCATTACAATCACCTTTCAGCTCAATTACCTTTGGATCCAAAAACGGGTGAAATGGTAGCTGGTGGTGTAAAAGAGCAGGCTGAACAGTGCTTGAAAAATATTATGGCAATTGTAGAAAGTGTCGACCACGTTATGGACGATGTGGTTAAAGTAAATATCTTCCTTAAAAATATCGAGGATATTGATGCTGTAGACGAAGCTTACAAAACATTCTTCCCAGGCGGTGTTCCTGCACGAAGAACAGTTGGCGTATCAGCTTTACCTAATGATGCTTTAATCCAAATCGATGCAGTTGTATCACACGCTGAAGGAACACCTCCAAAAGCATAACAAGCATTTGTTTGTAAATACAGGAACGATCAAAGGTACTTGTTAATGCCGATGGTGAATGCGAAATCGCATATCCTATTCATTAAATTTCAGGTACCTGTGCGCAGAATTAATTAGTTATTTCACTATAATTGTATAATAAAAGGATGAAAAGCAGACAAATTGGCGAATGTCTGCTTTTTTGTATATTTATCCAGATGCGTGAATTGTTTGTCTTTGTGTGACGCACAGGCACCTCCAAATTTAAGTCAAGAAGGGTTAGCACATCAGTTTCGAGTACCAGGTTCTAAAATAATTGAGAATTGCATTAGAAACTGATACTCTTCACTGATTTAATCATTCGATAACCCATTCCTGTCGTAAGTTCGCCTATCTATAACACTTTTTTTCGGCAATCGTATGGCGGTCCTCATCCGACTCTCTACAAAAGTACAGACACACAAAGTGCTGAAGCTTTTGGAGATGAAAGAATAGCATGTTTGTTACAAGAACAAAAGCGCAAGCGCCTGTTCAGCCCCGACAAGCGCCGGAAGGCTTGAAGATAAAGGCGCTCTTTGCCTTTATCAGCAAGACTGAAGCGACTCGAGGGGCTAGGCGCTGGAGCCTAGACGCGAAATCTGTACGTCATAACTTATCCACAGTTCGAGATTTTATAATTTCCTAAGCTAAAAAAAGCCGCCAAAGATACAATTTTGGCGGCTGAAGCTTTCTTTATGGTTTTATTTCTCTTTCATAAAAGTCATATAACTCGTTAATAGAAGAGCTAGACAAGATTTGACTGACACGTTCAATTTTCTCACGTTCCCAATCATACCAACGCATTTCCTTTAACTTGTCGATTTCTTCGTCTGTAAAGCGCTTCCTGATCTCTTTAGCAGGGTTGCCGCCTACTATCGTATAGGGAAGGACGTCTTTTGCAACAACGGATCCAGCCGCAACAATTGCACCTTCACCTATAGTCACACCGGGCATAATCATCGCATTCATACCAATCCAGGCATCACTTTCGATGATGGTATCCCCTTTTGGTTCGTAAGACGTTTCAATTTGCTCCACAAACGGATACACTGTAATCCATTCAGGATGATGATTGTGATTGCCACCCATTAAAATAATGACACCACTTGCAATGCATACGTAGTTTCCTATAATCAATTTATCTAAATGCCAACCATAATCTTCGATCGGGTTAAATAACTTTCTTGATTTTGCATCTCCCCATAGGTATCTAACGCAACCATCTTCAAAATCATGGTTATCGTAATAACCGGAGTAGTAGGAGTACTCCCCCACTTCGATCATTGGATTAGTGATAATATCCTTCAGATACTTAATTTCAGACCAGTGGTTAAATTGATGTTGTTTCATTCTTTTCCCTCGCTTCTAAGTAGGTTAAACATTTTTTTACTTAGAAGCTTAATGCCGTAGCAACATTCTTAAACCGTTTCAAACGACGAACCATCGCTCTCATCCTTTTCCTCTTTGATGGGAAGATCGTAACAAACTAATCATCTGATTGTCAAATCCCTTCTATACAACAACACGGATTTCCGATTGACGAACTATTTTTTCGCAGGAAATACTGGTGAATAATGCTTGGGAATCTTTATTTTCACCAGACCATTTACGGTCCGCTTTCGGCAATTCATCATGACAGATTTACCGAGGGGCGGTGTTGCTATGAAATGTGCAAAAAAAAAGCTCACACTACAACACAATGTGTTTAGTATAAGCTGGTAGATTTCTATTGTTCCACATAATCATTTTGGAACGTCCTAAGACAACGTAATGATTCGCTTGTCACAGGGTCCCATGAACACCCATTTGTAGTTATTCAGCAGCTGTCCATTTTTCAATGATGAAATCGGCATAAGTCGTTAAGTTAGTAAAGGCCTCATTTGAAATGACGCCAGTCGCTTTTTGCTGATCAAGGAGTAGTTTAAAGCTGTTCATATGTTTAACTACTTTCTCTACTTCATTATTAGTTTCGTATAGATTAACAGCAGATAAATGCATCACTAACGTACGTGAAGCCACTTGATCGGCGAAAGCACCTTCATTTATGAAGTGAGTAATTTGCGCGTTCATGTTAGCTGCCGTACCTGGTTTAGATAAACTATACAATGGTAGCGCAGAGATTTCATTGTATTTTGCACGTTCATCAAATAGAAACGGTAGTACTGTCATCATTGGCTGATTCATCGAGATGAACGTACCATTACTAAGGTTTACAGTTTCCATATTAAAGAACTTAATGTGCTTGCTTACATCATTCGTCTGGTCTTTCGTCAATAAATACCCCATCGGTTTTGTTTCTAAAATATTCTTTGGCGCCCAGTTATCAGCACCATCTAAGTAGAATGGTACGGATGGATCAATACCATCGGCAGTACGGCGTTCTTTCGCACCCGCTCTAACTGTTGCAATCTCATCAAAATAATCTTGGTAAAACGCTACTGCAGCATTCGTAACACTTCTTTGCATATCCACACGCTTTTGGAAAGTCGTTCCAGTTCCTGACTCTGTCAATAGCGTTAAACCACCACGCAACGCACCCATATTACGTAAAATACGCTCATCTTCTCCACCAGCTCCACCAGGACTTCCGTATAAGCCTGTTGTCCAACCATCTTTTTGTGCAACTGGGAAAACATATTCTTCAACCAATTTAACGTTTAGTTCACGTAACTCTGCATCTACGTTAAGGTTCCGCGGCCACAAAGCCTCGATGTCTGGATCATTTCCTCCACGTTCGTGTAAATCTACTGTAATGTCCGGATTAAAGTAGCTTAGCACTCCCGCAATGAATTCGTTTTCCGGGCTAGTAAGATTTAAGTTGTCGCGGTTATTATCCAAACGCCATTCATTTGTACGTCTGTTATCTTGACGTCCATCCGGATTCGGTGTTGGTGTAAATAAAAACGTTGTCTTCTTTAATAAAGCCAACATCTCTGGATCTTCAGTAAAAGCGATATCACGGATTAAACTTAAAGCCATTTCTCGTCCAGCTGGCTCATTTCCGTGTGGTGTACCAATGATAAACATATTTCTTCCATCAGCAATTTCCTCGTCTGTTAGCAATGGGTTTCCAACTCGTATAAGGTGGATTGGTTTCCCTAAAACGGAAGTACCCTCTTGTGTCACTCTTACATTATCCGACAATTCATCGATCTTAGTCAGATAATCATACTCTTCTTCAAGGGTTGTCCAACTTTCACCATTACGCATTTCAAATCCCGTTTTCGGTAAATCTTCGGCAGCAAAAGCACTAGGCGTTGCAAATCCGGTTACTGAAATCAGTAGCGCGACTATAAATAAAACGGAAAAACCTCTTAGTTTTCTCATCATGTTTTTCATTTCCCCCTTTAATATCATTAATAACTAACCAGCAACACCTGTGAAAAATTGTATTGATTGTTTATCCATAGAATATAGTTTGATAGTTGGTCGATTTATTGAAACTCCCCCTTCGCTCAAAGTCTCTATTCTACTTTTACTCACCCCTTTACATGAATTTGAATAGTATTAAAATTCATGTTGTTACAACCATAATATATTTTAATAATACATTGTCAATCTGCATAAAATATTCCAAAACTGCAGATATCATCACTTTTCATTGAACTTAGACAGTATTTTCTGACCAGCCTCTATTTTTGTCGTGTCTATTTTAGGAATAATACTTGTTATCTTCAATAATAAAGTCGAAGAAAAAATTTCCTACTTACATCCCCCACCACTTTTCGAACCTCATCAACTCCATTGGCTAAAGTAAGTGCAGGCTGGCTACCCACATAATGATTACAGTAACAGGGTATTCCGATGGCGGTGAGATGTCGTCCTTGCTATTGGTCTTTATCTACTGTGCAATTCGCCTACCGGATTGATCATTATGAAAACAAAAGACCTAAGCCCGGTGGAATACCGAACTTAGGCCTTAGAAGTTAATTAACAGACTATTCCTAACTTTATTGGGTCAGAATAGTTTTTTCATTTTAGGACTTTATTGAGCAGTCCTGTCTTCTTTTTATATAGTTTTTCATTAGGGTAAACGATTCTAAAACATATTAATGATTATCGATTATTGAAATGATTTGAATGAAGTTACCCTCTACTTCATAAACCATTACTAGCGTGTAAACACCTTTATCCTCTTCTGTAAGATCAATCGAAAATTGGTCTGCATTTGCTTCTAGTTGATCAACATTTACGACTACTTCTTTAAACGTTTGATTATGTCTAAACGCAATTTGAGTAGGGTTCACATGTTTTCCATCCAAACCTTTTACTAGGTTCTCTACATCGAATATAGAGTTCTGTCCAGGTGGGGAAGGCATTTCAATTATTTGAGGATTAGCATTCAGATTTTCTAATTTCTCTAACCCTTGTAGTGGTGAGAAATCTGTCACTTCATTCCCCGAGATATCCAATGTCACTAGGTTTTTTGCATATTGTAAGCCTTCAAGATTAGTAATTCTTTCTGTTCGAGTACCAACAGCAGATAGGCTTGTCAGTTTATACATATCACCAAGTGTTATTTCATCAGTAATCCCTAGCGTTTGTTTAATATACATGCTTAAATCTTTATCTGACACTGATATAACTTGACTTAAATCGATGACTACTAATGCGTCTATTGCTTGTTGAAGCAGCTCGACAGCTTGATCAATAGCTGTTTGTGTAGCGTGCTTGTCAGCTATAATTTCTTCTGCCTTTTTAATACTTGCTTGTAGCGCAACTACAGCTTCTGGCGTATAGTCTTCAACATTGATTGCTTTCGCTTCTTCAATTGTAGCTTCTAAATCCTGTATAAAAACTCGATCTGCGTTAGCAAAATGTAGTTTAGCATCTCCCCATGTCGCATGGTCAGAACCATTTCCATTACCACCGTCAGTAACGACTAACTTTAATTCTTGAGCACCACTAATATTCACTTCAACGAACTTTTGAGGATCTCTAGAGTTCATTAAGCCACTGTCGAATTGCATCTCTCCATCAACATACACTTGAAATACAACGGAGCCAACACTACCATACATTTGGCGGTCTACACCAACAAATGAAGTAAAGTAATCAGCGTCTTTATCCGTTAAATCATAGACGATTGTTGAATTAGAATGTGCACCAATACCTTTTTCGTAAGCTACTTCAATGCCATCTTCTGCTGTTAAACGTAAAGTTTTAGCGCTAATAGAGATATCTTTCGTAGGAACGGTATAGCTGTTTTGAGTAGATTTCCAATCGAAATCTGATAGGTAATGATAATCGTCCATATTTACGACAGAAATTGTTCGTTTTTTCGTGATTTCATTGCCGTCGCTATCTGTGACAGTGTAAGTAATTTCATACTTACCAGCTCGATCGAAGTTTACTTGTTCTGCTCCGTTTACTTGTACAGCGGCCGTTAAATCGCCATCTTCTGCATCAGTTGCACTATATTGCTCGTTGATGTCAATAGGAGCCCCTACTTTAGTTGCCGTCGATTTAGGGATTGTCAGCTGAGGAAGTCCGTTTGAAATATAGAACTTCGCATCCGCAAAGTCGGCGTGATCTGATTCATTGCCGTTACCAGAATCACTTGCAATAAGTGTTAGATTTTTAACGTCCTTAACTGGAAGTCTCACTAATTTAGCTTCTGTATTATAATTCATAACACCGCTGTTATAGACTTCTTCGCCATCAGCTAAAATTTTAAATGTAACGCTCGATTTATTATTTGCTACAATATTTCTATCTACACCTACTAGCGTTTCGAAATAATCATAATTTCTGCCTTCAAGATCGTAAACAATTTCAGAGCTTGCGTGCGTACCAATACCTTTGGCAAATTCTTTTGTTTCCCCATTAACAAGTAATTTGATAGATTCACCAACTGAAGCCTTATCTTTGTTTACCGTTTTCCATGCAGTTTGTGCAGAATTCCAATTTGTATCACTTGCGAATGTAGCATCACTGTATACATAGATCTCTCTCGATTTTGTAACTATGTTATCATCGCTATCAATGACAGTGTACTCTACCGTGTACGTTCCTGTTTTATTAATATCAAAACCATTAGTTGTTACTTTTACTTGTTCGATTAGATTACCATCTTCTGCATCAAATGCTTCAACATCTTGTAGTACATCGAAGTCACTGTTTAACTTCACGAATGTAAGCTCCTCAGACACAGTTAATATTGGTTTACTAGAATCGATTGTAAACTTCGCATCCGCCCATACTGTATGGTCAGATGCATTACCATTATTTTTGGCATCAGTTGTTATTAGTTTAACTTCTTTTGCACCTGTGACAGGAACCTTTACAAATTCACGTTCTGTATCCGCTTTGAAAACATCACTACTAAATTTCTTCTCACCATCAACCCACACTTCAAACGTTGCAGATGAAGGCCTTCCTTTCACCGCTTGGTCGATTCCGATAGAACTTTCAAAGAAATCAAAGCCTTTTCCATCGATGTCATAAACAACTTCTGAATTCGCATGTGCACCTATACCTTTTGAATAGGTAGCATCTAATCCTTGTCTAACAAGTGTAATAGCACTACCAGCAGGTGCTAAGTCTTTCTTCAATCCCCCCCATGCAATGTTCGCTTGTTTAGCATCCATATCGGAGATATATGCAAAATCACTAACCACGGTAATTTTTGTCGTTTTTGTTTGTGTAATTTTCGCATTCTTCACTTCGTAAACAATTTCATAGTCACCTTTTTTTGTAACATCTACATTATTTGATTTTATAATAACATCTTCTGTTATATCATTCCCTTGATACGACGATGCTTTTACAAAATTCATAGGATTGAATTCTTGATGTAATTTAAGCGTTAGATGTTCCTCTACAGATAATCTTGGCTGCTGCGATTTCACTTCAACCGGTTTTAAACGCTTTAACTTTTTATCATAAGCAACGATTTCATAAATATAAGAACCATTCGTATCTACATTTTTATCGACAAATGAAGTGCTAGTCGTATATCCAACTACTTCACCATCTCGAAGTATTTCATAACCCATCGATGCATCCTTATTAGCTATATCTATGTCATATGTTAATGTAATCTCATTCTTTTCTTTATCAGCTGTTAGAGATTTTACAAGTACTTGTGCATCTTTTGAGAAGCCAGCACCTTCATAGCTACGTCCTAAACTATGCATGTACTCTAACTTAACATCTGGTTTAGGTAAATGAGCTACCTTTTCTTTCATCTTGTCAGTAGCCGTTACATATCCCCAGTCTTCGAAGAATGCTGTTAAATCTGTTTCAGTCGCTAAAGATAAACCTATAACTAACCTTTGTAGGTTGCTTCCTAAACCATCCATAACACCATCAGGGTTTGTTCGAGCAATTCGAGAAGCCTTACCATAACTATCTTCTCCGTAGTAATATTGTACTTGCTCAAGTACTCCTAAGTAAGTCCAGTACCCATGATTCACTTTTTCTCCCGCAAACCTTTTATACAATGAATTCCAATCTACTCTATCATCTGTACTGTTATTAAAGATCTTTCTCATGATCACAGAATAGATATTGTTCGTTACCTCAGTATGTTCCATTGTGGAGTTATTGATATTATGAGCCCATTCATGATAATAAGCCCAACCATCGTTACCAGGAACACTAAATGGTTTAACGATTTGTTTGAAGAATCCACCATCTCTTCTAGGTGAGTTCCCCCCGTTATATCCCGTATATCCCCAATCAGACCAACCATAAGGACCTTTTGTAAATACGCGTGACGTAAACTTTGCATTAAAGCTTTGCTCATTTTCTTTGTATCCACTTACTTTTTGGAATTCAGTCCACATAATTTCCCATTCATCCATCGTATCGGAAACTGTTTTCCCTGTCCCTTCAAGTTCCTGTATACCTTTTAGCGCACCAGCAGCACTTGTAGAGATTGTATTGTTTTCAGAAATGAGTTCTGTAACGTTATATACGACGTCTTTAGCTTTACCATTCGCAAAGTCATTATCGTCTACACTAATTTTCGCCACATATTCTTCTAATTCTCTTTCATACTCCGCAGGATCTGTTTTTCCATGATCGTAAACAGGGAAAGCTGTCCCACCTATTAGCCTTACTTTAGGAGCATAAGCTTGCTCGCTTGGTAAAGCAGCATTTTCTACATAAATAACTGCCGGTTTCATATTTTCATAAGAAGGAGCAGTTATCGTATTTAAACCTGGATGCAATGAATATCGTCTATGCCAACCGTTTTTATCATCAGCGATTTGACCTAAAACTAAGTTAGGCATCACACCTTTTTCATCAGCATCAACAAATATTTGAATGGTTTCACCAGGCACCACATATCTAGCAAATGTTTCTAGAGAGAATGATGTTCTTGCAATCTGATGCTCTCTTGCTTCTGTAGTAGAGTTTCCTCGCTGAGATGCCGTTACGATTACTTCATTAGCCTCATTTACATTGTTTAGTACATCTTTTGCGATATTTACACTTTCTTGTAATTGTTCCCTTAATGGATGTTTAGCAACTTCCGCCTCTAACTGATGGATTATGCTCATTGAAGCAAACTCCGGCTTCAATTCATTCATTAAACCATTCGTAAATAGATCGTTTATTTGCTCTGCTAGAACATCTTCCTTATAAAAGGCTAATTCCGATAAAGTTGCCCAGTTTTGATTTGATTTCTTGAACTTAAATTTAACTCGTTTAAATGTAGTAGGTTTGAATTTAGCTTCCACTAAACCAGCAACCATGTTATGTTGACCTGTTGAGACTAGTTGATAGGTATCACCTGTAGAAGTCTGAGATGCATAAATCTCGAACTCTTCAGCAAACCCTTTACGGTCAGACGGTCTCGCCCCATACATAATCCGATTTAATTCAACTGCTTCTTGGAATGTTACTTCTACTTCATTTGAGAAATCTGCTGCATTACTTTTGTTCGTTTCCCAATATGTATCTAAGTTTCCATCAACAACATTTCCAATGGCAGCACCGCCATAGTGACCAGCATTATTACGGACACTTTGAATGTTTTCTTTATCCATTCTAAATAACTTAGAATAGTCCTCATTAGAATAATGCTCAAATGGTTTTGTTGTCGCTTCAGTTGCTTCAATATCTTCTTGCTCAATTAATGCTTTTGCATTTTTTAGATTTTCTTTAAACTCTTCTTCATACAAAGGATGCGATTGAACACTTTGCTCTAACGCTTCTAATTTTTCTAATGTATTAAATGGCTCTGATACTTTATTTTGATTGTCATCAGTAAATAAATTCGCCATCTTGTCGGCTAACACATCTTCTTTATAGAACGCTAATTCCGATAAAGATGCCCAGTTTTGATTTGATTTTTTGAACTTAAATTTGATTCGCTTAAAATGAGTAGGTTCAAATTTTGCTTCTACTAAGCCAGCGACCATGTTATGTTGACCTGTCGAGACTAGTTGATAGGTATCCCCTGTAGAAGTCTGAGAGGCATAGATTTCGAACTCTTCAGCAAACCCTTTACGGTCAGACGCTCTTGCCCCATACATAATCCGATTTAATGTAACTGCTTCTTTGAATGTTACTTCCACTTCATTTGAGAAATCAGCTGCATTACTTTTGTTCGTTTCCCAATATGTATCTAAGTTTCGATCAACAACATTTCCAATGATAGCACCGCCGTAGTGGCCAGCATTATTGCGGACATTTCGAATGTTTTCTTTATCCATTCTAAATAACGTAGAATAGTCCTCATTAGAATAATGCTCAAATGGTTTTGTTGTCGCTTCAGTAGCTTCAATATCTTCTTGTTTTATTAATACGAATGCATTCTCAATATCTTCTTTAAACATTGCATACAAAGGATGTGATTTCACACTCTCCTCTAAAGCTGTTAATTTTTCTACTGTATTAAATTTTTCTGAAACCTGATTTTTATTTTTATCCGTAAATAAGTTCTCCATTTGACTAGAAACCGTGTCTTCTTTATAGAATAGGAACTCTGAAGCACTCGCCCAATCTTGGTCGGCTTTTTTATAGACAAACTTTAAACGTTTAAATTCTGTCGGTTTAAATTGGATTTCAATGATATCTCCTGTAGAACCTTTATAGTCACCAGAAGACACTACTGTAAAGTCATCACCTGTATCTGTCGTTGAACCGTAGATTTCAAATGCTTGTGCAAAGCCCTTACCTTTCGCGCCAGCTTGACGCGCGGCATAGACAATGCGATTTAATGAAGTTGTTTCATTGAAATGAAACACAACCTCATTCGTGAAGGTTGCATGATTCGCTTTCCCTGTTTCCCAATGGGTATTCATATCCCCATCGATTGCTTTATCAAGAGGAGAACCAGCATAATTTCCACCATTATTAGTTATGGATGTGATATTGTCGTTCGCCATTTTAAACGTTTCATTGTAAGCATGTAACAAATCATTGCCATATAAACTAAACTTACTAACAGTAGCATTCCCTGCTTGTTCCATACTCTTTTCAATGAGAGTTGTTACCACTTTCCGATGTTGATGTTGATCTGCTAATACATTGAGTGGCGCACTGACGAAACTTAACGTCATAGCCGCAGCTGTTACAATTTTAACTACTTTCATATTCATTTCCTCCCAATGGATTATTTCCAAAGAAGCACATAAAAAGCTACTCTAAAAAAGAGTAGCTTCTATTTTTATAAAGTTTACATAAAAGATTATTGCTTTTTTTACGCGACTTTATAATAACAAAAAGTAAAATGTACTCTTTGGCAACTGGCTGACATAGTATTAAACCGTAGTCCCTGTAGCTTTGCGTCCCCAGATTTCCCTAGGTTTGCCTATTCAATTTAACACTTCATACAATAGCATATTAAAATTTTGCCTCCAAGAATATTTTGGACTATTTACTTATCACTTCCAACAATGAGAATGCAGATAAAATACCATTTTCCATAAATAACTAACTTTTTTAATATAAAACACCTAACAAAAACCCACATATTGTTAATAAATAAGTAATAATGCATGCAAATAAGCATTTTACAAAGAATTTCATTATAAATTCATAATGACTTAAATGGATTTATGTAAATATTTTGGACATAAAAAAGTTGAGTCCGTTTCAAGACGCCACCCGTCGTCCCGAAGAAATTCATAAGTAGGACAGGCTACACTACACTTAGTTAGGCAATAATATTTAGGTATAGTAGAATACTACTAACTAAGATATGGAGATTTTCCGATGCCCTTTCCAATTCGTCTGTATATACTTGGCTGTATAGTGCAAAATAAAAGTACATAGTATCGCAAATAGCTTAGGCGCCTTATTTTTAGGACTTCCCATAAAAAATTTGTACATTTATTGAACACCTTTTCAAAAATACAGAAGATTGTTCATTCAATATTTGTTTATTGTTTCTTGAAAATGCTACACTAAAACCATCACGTGATAGTTTGGAGGCGGGACAATTGGGAAGGATAAACTAAAAATTGGAGAATTAGCCGATATTGCTGGAGTGTCCAAACGAACAATCGATTATTATACAAACTTGGATCTTTTAAAACCATCACGTTCCGATACAGGCTATCGCATTTTTGAACTGTCTGATGTTGAGCAGTTAAATAAGATTTCGCATTTGCAGGGACAAGGTTTCTCACTAGAAGAAATTAAAGAAAAGCTGACGTTTCTTGATTCTAGCGAGCAGGTGCTGGAGAAAGCACAACTAATAAAAAATGATCTTCAGGAACTTTTGGTTTTATTGGAACGAACTGATCAGGAAAACTCTTCAATTAAGGAGAGCATTGCTCATGACACGCTGCCTGTAATTCAAGCTTTATTACAATTACTTGTATAATCCAACACGCTGAAGTAATAAATAATTAATTCAGGAGGTAGAAACCTTGCCTGATGAAAGGTTGACATAGTGGAAATATTAAATTTAGTATTAGTCGCAGTACTGATTGCTTTGACAGCTTTCTTTGTAGCAACAGAATTTGCATTAGTAAAAGTTAGAAGCTCAAAAATTGATCAACTCGTTGCAGAAGGACGAAAAGGTGCGATATCTGCAAAGCATGTAACCACACATTTGGACGAGTATCTCTCTGCTTGCCAATTAGGAATTACCATTACCGCTTTAGGGCTTGGGTGGCTCGGTGAACCAACCGTCGAGACCATGCTACATCCACTGTTTGAAAAGTTCGATGTAGATCCATCCGTTTCTCAGATACTTTCCTTTGTCATTGCCTTTGTCTTCATCACTTTCCTACATGTTGTTGTGGGGGAACTTGCACCGAAGACAATAGCCATCCAAAAAGCAGAAGCACTGACATTGCTTTTTTCTAGACCAATCATGTGGTTCTATAAGCTAATGTTTCCCTTTATCTTTGTGTTGAATGGCTCAGCTCGTTTGCTCATAGGTCTATTCGGCTTTAAATCAGCATCAGAACACGAAGGTGCTCATACTGAAGAGGAGTTACGGCTTATTTTGTCAGACAGTTTTAAAAGCGGAGAAATTAACCAGTCCGAACTGGACTATGTTAACAAAATGTTCGAATTCGACAACCGAATTGCAAAAGAGATTATGGTGCCACGGACTGAAATGGTAACGTTCTCCTCAGATGTTTCTTTCGATGAAGTCTCCTATACAATCCAAGAGGAAAGATATACACGTTACCCGATTTACGAGGGTGATATCGATAATATCATTGGTTTTATCAACAGTAAGGATTTACTATACTTTACGCTCGGAGATCGCTCGTCTTTAGTGTCATTCTCTGTTAAAGACTTGTTGCATCCGATACCAGTGGTAATCGAAACATTGGCCATTGATGAAGTTCTAAAAAGAATGCAAAAAGAGCGGTCCCAATTATCGCTTGTAATCGATGAATATGGCGGTACGGCTGGATTGGTAACAATCGAAGACATCCTTGAAGAAATTGTCGGGGATATACACGATGAATTTGATGCAGATGAGATTGCAGAAATCACAAGAATTTCAGAAGATCATTATGTTGTCAGCGGTAAAGTATTGATAGAAGAAATCAATCATCTACTCGGAACTTCAATAAATAATGATACTGCGGATATGATTGGCGGATGGTGCTTGTCGCAGAATTACGACCTCAAAGAAGGAGATGAAATTGAGCAAGATGGCTTCCTTTTTATCATCAAAGAGCTAGACGGGCATCAAATACGCTATATCGAAATTCGGAAAAACGAAGTGACTATTCATTCTTGAAAAAGAGGAAAACTATCAGGAGTCCAGTGAAAACTTACGCTTTTTAATGACTTTCTAAAAAGGACGACTTTACATTCGAATTTGAATGTAAAGTCGTCTTTTTGATTACCAAATGCGTGGAATCATTTTAAGTACATCCTTCCCAAGGCTGCAAAGATATACTTAAAATCACAGATACGTCTGCATTTGCACCATGTCTTAATATGGAAGCGGCGGGAGTCGAACCAACATCTTCTAAAAGTGCTGTAATAGCAGCGTTTATAAGGGTTTGTAGAGACTACAAACATTGATTGACTACGTTTTTGACTACGTTTGACAAAAAATAAGTTGCGGGGAGCAATATTAATATAATACCTAGTGCATGCGATGGTATTATTAAGATTAAGAACTATAATTATATTATTTCTTATTAACCAGCATTTACTGGCTGCCATTGCCATGTTTTATTTCACAGAAAACCTAATATGTTAAATATTAATATCTCAATCAATAAAACTAATTACCTTTTCCGCCTCAATTTCAATCCCCATTTTTCGGGTTATAGAGATTGCGTCATTGACATATCCCTTATATCTATCCATAAGGTAGTCACTTGGTGCAATAATTAATAATCTTTCTTCTGGCCTAGAGATAGCTACGTAATGTAGGTATGTTACCTCTTCCCTTGTTAAGTTAAAATCTTGAGCATTAATTATTACTTGCTCAAATTCAAGACCTTTAGATGAATGTATTGTGCCAGAAGTTAATTTATAACTATCTTGATTATAAGTAGGTATATATTTATCGTCATTTACTACTTCAAATAACTTTTCTATTTCCTTCTTGATTTTATCTGTATTTTCACTATATCCAAGGTATTTATACAAATTAATGCAGTTCTCTTCATATTTCTGATAATTAAGCTGATACTCTTTTATTTGTTCTAACAACTTCCTTAATTCGAAGATCCTATAAGCTTCCGGCATTGGTATTTCATCCATAAAGTCATACTCACTATATCTCCACTGTAATATATAATGAGCTATAGCTCTTGCTATCCATATATGCTCACTTTCAAGACTAGAATTGTCTAAAGGTGATGCTGGAATAAAGACAAATTGAAGATCAAAGGATTGTAATTTATTACTCCACTTCTCTGCGTTAGGATTACTGAAATTTAAAAAGGCACACTTCTTGTCTATATCAATCCACTCTTTAATATAGTTAACAGCATCACTATCAGAACTATACTTATAAGCGATTATTTCATTATTAAATTCAGTCTGCTGATAGTATTTTCTCACACTGTCCATAAATAAATTTGAGTAATTTTGAATAACTTTATTCGACCTG
This sequence comes from Sporosarcina sp. NPDC096371, assembly GCF_044762865.1. Classification (NCBI taxonomy): domain Bacteria; kingdom Bacillati; phylum Bacillota; class Bacilli; order Caryophanales; family Caryophanaceae; genus Sporosarcina; species Sporosarcina sp. NPDC096371. The sequence goes on along the minus strand of NZ_JBIWFE010000005.1, from coordinate 108,218 downwards.
AAATTATGCCATAGTTCAAATGACTTATAGTTTATTTTAGTAAATAGCTGATTAAATCCCTCTTTATATGCTCCACGCCAACCGTATATAGATTGTTTATCATCTCCAACGATAAACAGTGGAATATCAAGTTCATCGCAAAGATACATAAATAAATTATGCATATCTTTGTCACTATCTTGATACTCATCTATGTAGATGCGATAATACTTAGCCCTTAAATATCTTCTTGCAGAGTGGGAACGAATAAGGATATTTAACGCCAACTGAAACGCAAAATTCTTTTCTGCATCATCATATTTACACATTAATTGAGTATTCCTGATTTTTTCTATACCATCCGTAAAAGTTATTATTTGATTTTCAATATTAAAGTCTGGTTTTATTTCTTTCTTGAACTCTATTCCGTACGCATCATACATAAAGGGTTGAATAATCTCTAACCTAATAAAATTATCATTAGTTCCAACAAATCCTTCTCCTTTTTTAGGACCAAGTCTATTAATAATTTCTTTTGCTGCCTTTCGTGTAAATGTAATTGCTGCATATGTTTGGTGACCCGTACTTTCCTCTGAATCTTTAATAATTCTTTGTATAGTTGTGTATGTTTTTCCCGTCCCTGCACTAGCACCTATGACTATATTTCCTTTAGTAGCGAGTATCTCATTCCTACTATCTTTATCTAACGGTAGCATATATCCACCAACTTTTTCAGACACTCAAATCTTTCATGATTATAAATCTTGTCTACCACACTTTTATTCATCCCAATACTTAATTCAATCATGTTAACAAGCTTTTTAGTTTGTAAATAATCAACACCACTTTTTTTACTGTTATTATCACTTGATAATTTGTCCATGACTTTTGGAATAGCTTCATACAAATCATTCTCTAAATCTACTCTAGATAAATAAATATTGTTTTCTTTCAGTCTTTCTATTGTTTTAGGTATTTTACTAAAGACAAATTCCTTTCTTTCAATTACGTAACTTAAATCTTTATCGTATTTCGCAGGGTCGATATTATCAAAATTAGGAAATTCCCTGCGTTTAATTAGTCTTTGACATCTATTTATCCCCAAAAGATTGTATTCATTTTTTTTGTATACTTTTTTCAAATCATTATCAGTTTTAATTATCACATTAATACCAAGAGCTGTTAATACTGTGTAATATTCTTTGAAATTGATACCATCTACTTCAAGAATATAACCACCTAAACTCTCATAACGTTCACACTTATCTTTTAGTATTCGTTCAAATAGTATCTTCTCCGATGGTCCCTCAACTAGTAATACTACATCAGCATATATTGCTTCAGCTAAATTTTGATTTAATTTATGTTTTAAGGTTTTATAAACCTGTGGAACTTTATATACAAAAGATTTCCCAATCACTATTTTCTCTTTGAACAATTTTATAAGGTTAACATCGTCCATTTGACTTACAATTAATGAAGAGTGAGTCGTCATAAATAAATATTTAAATATATCATCAGAAAAAATTTGATACGACAATGCTATCTGCATTGATCTATGTAAATGATTCTCTAACTCCTCGATTAGAAATATATTTATTTTTTTCTCCTCTAACCTTCTATTTTCAAGTGTGAGAAGTGTATATGCGAGAATTTTCTTCCTGCCATCACCAGACGTCGGATAATTTTCAAGTTTTTCATCAAGAATATATGGTCTGAGTTTACTATGAATATTACTTAATTCAATTTCAGATTGAATAGATACTTTGAACTTCTTATCATTTTTAAATTTTTTATATTCATCAATCAGTTCTTTTTCAAACGTCTTAATAGTCTTCAACTTCCCTACACTCTTGTTCAGATTTCTAATATGTGTGTTAAGTACTTGTCTTTCTTCCCCGCTTAAACTAGATTCACCTTTTAATATTTCTCTTGAATATCTTTTGAATGTATCCTCTAGTTGTATTGAAGAATCTATGTAAACCACATTAAAGTATTTATCCAATTCAAAAAATGATTGACTACTAGGTATTTCCTCTAAATTTTCTAAATCCACGCCCCAAAAAAGTTTGGGGTGCCCCATTAAAGCTTCATCATCATATACTGCCCTTAGCTGAATGTAGATTTCTTCAGCACCTGAAGAAATAGCCCCACGCATCATCGTGAAAATTTTCTTGTTATCATCATTATCTTCATCATCAGTGATAACTATTTTAAGAGTAATAACGATTTCATCAGCTGTATCTTTATTGTAGAAATCTGAATCTACAAAACCATTTTTTCTAAAGTTCCTGTCTAGTAAAAAACGTAGAGCAGCTAGGAAATTACTTTTCCCTATATCATTAAGTCCAAATACAATATTACGATTAGTTAATTCTATATCTACATCTTCAAAGTTCCTGAAATTCTTTACAGTCAACTGTTTGAGAATCATAATATTCCCTCACTTCCGCAAATTGATAAAGAACAAATATATCGGCTACCAAAGTAAATGATTTACATCTATATATAGTAACATTCATTCACCAAATTCTCGACTGAATTTTCGATATATACATTTCAGGTACCCTACATCATTATAAAAAGCCTAAATTGCAATATTAACTTAGCCACTTAGATAAAACTCCGTATATTTATTAAAATACGTGTCTTTTATCAACCCTTGAAAGTCGGTTTTGACCTTGATTTTGAATGTATAAGATTAGGCTAGTTTAGCTAACTCTTGTTCAAAAACAGCTGCTGGTTGTTGATAGTTTAGAATCTTTCTCGGTAGATTATTGAGCGTCTGATAAATGCGTTGGATTGTATGCCTAGAGTAATCTGAAATTGCTTTTCCTTTGGGGATGTAGCGTCTAATAAAACCGTTATGACGCTCATTGGAGCCTCTTTCATGAGATGCATAGGGTCTAGCGAAATAGACATCTGTGATGCCTTCTAAACTTACCGATAAGATGGAGAACTCACTTCCATTGTCAGAAGTAATTGTCTTGAATATCTGCGGGAAGGCTTCGCCGCAAAAGTTCTGTAATTGCTTTATACCGTGATCAACTGAGTCATGATCTTGTTCATCAATCTTGATTGCGTAATAGAATCTAGTTTTACGTTCAATGATGGTAAGTAGTGCGTTGTCATCGGATTTCTTACCTTCTACGGTGTCAATCTTCCAGTGACCGAATTCCTCTCTGTCTTCGATTTCAAGTGGACGTTTGGCAATACTTGTCCCTAAGACACGATGATGTTTTCGAACGCGCTTAGTCTTCGTGCTCAGCCTTGTCTTCATGGATAAATCAATATTTCGAACGCTTAATAAGCACTGATCAATGTAGTTATAAAGGGTTTTGGTGGACACCATAGGCTTGTCTTTCCAATCGTTTTGTTGTTTCGAAAATCCAACGACTGCATCCGGTGACCAGCCTTGATTCATGATTTTTCCGCAAGCAAAATCAACAAATTCGATGGCTTTCAGCAATTTACTTTTCGCATCACATTTTTTTCTATTCTGTTCATAGACAGCCTGTCCTGTCTCGGGGAAGTAGGCTGTGTAAGGCTGTCTGCCGGTCTTAAGTTGTGTCGTTGTTCCACGCTTAAGTTCATTCGCAATCGTTTGATGAGCGCGTTCTAAGCGTCTAGCGATTTCCCGATTAGAATGTCCTTCTTTGTGCAGCGCAGAAATCATTCCACGCTCAAAAGAAGTGAGGTGTTTAAAATTACGTTTTTGTATGGTATTCTGTAGGTGTGCCATTATAAAACTTCCTCTCATTGTTAGTCTGCTAACTTCAATGATACACGAAATTTTATAATGGCATTTTTTTGTCTGAATTTCTGTGGCTAAGTTGATTGTACAACTAGCCTCATTATAAAAAGTATTAAAAAAGTAAACCATCTACCTTAATTGATGGGATTAGGCGACGGTTTTCTCTCAAAGCATACGACATTGATCAAAGTAGCAATCAAAAATTTATCAATGAGCAAGAAAATCTAAAGCTTTAAAATGAATATGACTAATAAAAAGTCAAAACTAAATTAGTTTAATATTGAATACTCCCACAAGTAATACATAAAATAGCTACTTAATCTTTTGGTCATATGCCTCTTAATTCAAAACACTACATTTCAAAGGCAGTCTTGTTTCGTTATCTGCTACCTTCGATATTTGAAAAAAAACGATCTACTCCTTCCTTATCTCCTTACTTCATTCCCAATCCCCCTTTTACTTCTGCATAGCAATGCTATAATTTAGAAGCAACATCCCATTCACTATAGCAATCATTATTGAAAGAATAGAGGTTAAAAGTATGGATACAAAGTTATTAGCAGAAATAAAAAAGGTACTGTTCACGTTTCCAGAGTATTGGGAAGAAGAAGGTTTGAAGAAATCAAAGGTAATAGAGGATCTTCGGCATTACCGCCCTGACTTAATGAAAGCCCTGTTTGCCAACATGGAAATTAAAGATGCCTATTCTCTTCAAATAGAGGACGGATTGATCTTCAAGGCGGATGAATTTGTGTCAATGTTGCGCTCCAAGAATTATTGGGAAAACAGCTACACCCGGTTCAGCAACGAAATCGGGCTATCGAGCGAAGGTAAATATTTACGGTACGATTCCGATGTCGTTTTGGATTTTCCATACAAGGATTGCATCCTTGAAGGGGGCATGACAAAAGAGGATGTCGGGAAGAAAGAAGTCTACTATCATAATGTGTTGGCTCGAGAAGAAATCGACGTCATGCTGTCGCCGAAAGTGCTGACAAACTTGAAGAAATTCGATGAACAAGGCGAGCATGAAATCACTGGGATTGACGAGAAAGACAACTTAATTATCAAAGGGAACAACCTTATTGCTTTGCATACCTTGAAAGAGCGTTATGCCGGGATGGTCAAGGCGGTATTCATTGATCCACCTTATTATTTCATTGATCAAAAACCTGCTGATACTTTTGCTTATAACTCGAATTTCAAACTTTCCTCTTGGCTGGTTTTCATGAGAAATAGATTAGAAGTAGCAAAAGAACTTATGGATGAAAAAGGAATAATTTATATCACAATCTCTTCCGAAGGTGCTCATTATTTGAAGGTCCTAACAGACAGCATATTCGGCATCGAAAACTTCATTGCAGATATTACATGGCAATCGAGAAAATCCGTATCTAGTGATGGACTCATCTCTGTATCTAGCAACCATGTATTAACATATGCTAAGAACAAAAATCAGATCAACAAGAATGAATTTAGATTATTTTTAGACGTTGATAGTTTTGATTTGGATGACAACGACGGTAGAGGTAAATATAAAATTGAACCTTTCGATGCGCCTAACGTGAGAAAAAATCTTCAATACCCTATTGAAAACCCAAATACAGGAGAAGTCTATTCTCCCCCTGAAGGTAGGTGTTGGAGAACTACTCAAGCCGATTATAAAACATTTCTGGCCGACAAAAGAATACGGTTTGGTGTTAAAGGTCTGACCAAACCACAATTGAAAGTCTACTTGACGGATGCGCAGGATCAAAACAAAGGGAAAGCCGCTACAACTCTTTGGAAAGATGTTCATGCCGACTCTATTGTCTGGCATGAAACAAGCACAACAACCGATGGAACGAAGCATCAACAAAAGTTATTCGACAAAGTCGTGTTCGATAACCCTAAGCCAGAAGATTTAGTAAGCAGAGCGATCCAACTAGCGACTGACGAAAATGATATAGTATTGGATTTCTTCATGGGTTCTGCCACTACACTAGCAGCTTCAATGAAGATGAATCGACAATTTATCGGAATTGAGCAAATGGACTATATCGAAAGTGTCTCAATTCCTCGCTTGCAAAAAGTGATTGAGGGGGAACAAGGCGGAATCTCCAAAGATGTCAATTGGAAAGGCGGCGGCAGTTTTATCTATGCTGAATTACAGGAATTGAATATGCAATATGTCTGTCTTATTGAGAAAGCCGATGATGATATGGAATTGAACCTTGTGATGGAACAGTTGAATGAATCCGCCTATCTGAATTTCAAAGCGGACATGGGCAAAATCACAAATGAGAACAACGGCTTTGCTGAATTATCTCTCGATGAAAAGAAACGTCTATTGATTGAAGTGTTAGACGCAAACCAACTCTATCTGAACTATTCCGAGATTGACGACTCTAAATTCAACGTACCGGAGAACGTTAAGGCATTCAATCAATCTTTCTATGAAAAGGATGGTGAAGAAGAGTGAGCCGTGAGATCCTCCACGCCCAGATAGAAGATGAATTCAGCAAGATATTCGTATCGCCGCCGGACATTCCGCAATATGTGCCGGACAACCTAAACCATGAATTGCGTCCTTATCAAGAACAGGCGTTGCGTCATTTTATGTTCACGCAGCAATCGGACAAGGCGGACATCGCGTTCAACCATCAACTGTTTCATATGGCAACCGGTTCTGGTAAGACGCTTGTTCTTGCTGCCTGCATTCTGAATCTGTACAAGGAGCATGGATACCGGAATTTCCTATTCTTTGCCGACAGTGATGCCATCGTCAAGAAAACAAAGGACAACCTTACGAACAGCGCATCCCAAAAATATCTATTTAACCCATCTGGAATTGTCCTTGAAGGAGAAGCTGTCCGCATTCAAACAGTGGACGTGTTCCCGTACCAACCGGCGCCAAACACAATCTATCTGCAAGTGACAAGCATCCAGAAGTTACATGGAGAACTCGCAGAACCTAAAGAGAACGGACTGACATATGAGACACTTGAAGACTTGAATATCGTCATGCTCGCGGATGAGGCTCACCACTATTTTGCTGAGACTAGGCGTAATCAAAAAAAGGTTACCAAGCAGGAAGCTGAAACCCGTTCATGGGAGAAGACCATCGAGAAATTGCTCTCCCTAAATTCAAAGAACCGGCTTTTGGGATTCAGTGCGACCTTCAATCTTGATAACGAATTATTGTTTGAGAAACTCCAGAATCGGATTGTCTACCAATATGACTTGATGCGGTTCATGGAATCAGGATACTCGAAAAATGTCATATTGCTGCAAGCGAACGAGGATGACGAGCAGAAGATGCTCAATGCAGTCCTCCTTAGCCAGTACCGTAAATACATTGCGAAGGATCATGGGATTGACCTGAAACCAATCATTCTGTTCAAGTCAAACACGATTGCAAAATCGCTTGAAACTAACCGGATATTTACCGATATGATTGAGAATTTGACAATGCCAAATCTAGAGATAACGATCGACAAAGGAGTAGGCATATACGGCGACACAAAAAGCATCTGGGGAAAAATGTTTAACTATTATAAAGGGATTAATCTTGTAACCCTCATCCGTGATCTACAATGGGACTTTGCAGATGAAACGATTTTGAATGCGAACGATTCAAAGTTTCTTTCAGAGGAAAACACCCTGCTACTGAATACGCTTGAAGAACAGGATAATCCTATCCGTACTATATTTGCGGTAGCTAAACTCAATGAGGGTTGGGATGTTCTGAACCTATTCGATATTGTACGAATCAGTGAAGGCACTAGCGGTACTCGGAGTACAACGGACAGCGAAGCCCAACTAATAGGACGGGGAGCACGGTACAATCCGTTCATCTATGAAGGAAAAAAATCATACCAACGCCGGTTCGACACGGAGGACAGCGACCTAAAAGCAATAGAGATGCTACACTACCACACTATAAACGAGAATGCATACATCCAGAATCTAAACAAGTCTCTAGAAGCCGCGAAAATCCAAATCAAAGAGGACGGCAGCACCCGTCTCGATGCGAAAATCAAGACGAAGTTCAAAAGAACTGATCTATATCAAACCGGAAAAGTCTATATCAATCGCGTCATTCCGACGACACCGGACGAATATCAGGCATTCAAGGATTACAATGTGTCATCAGATTTCGAAATGGATTATGAAACGACTGTAGAAAAGCAATACGGAGCACAAAGCGAGACGGTGGAATCCCACACGCATGCAGTGGAAATGAAGGCGGATCGGAGGCTCTTGCAGAAGGCGATTCAGCGTAATCCCTTCTATCATTTTGCCAATTTGAAAGAGTATGTCCCTAGCATTTCAAGCATCGATGAATTCATCGTCAGCGAAAATTTCCTCGGTGGCTTAAAAATAACGCTAATTGTCCCGATTGGACTAACCGCAGATGATTTAACACCGGTGGAAAAATTGAATGCTATAGAGAAGTTCCTGCTACAAGCTTCAAGCAGAATCCGTTTGAACTATATGAAGATGAAAGGTACACCGGTCTTCTACGGTGTGCGTTTCGCCGAACTCATCAAGGATTACTACGTGGAAGTCAATCAGGTGCGGGGCAATACGATGCACGAAGTCGTTCGGGAACGGACCATGCGGGATCACGATTGGTACATTTATGATAAGGCAATTGTCAACGGGCTTGAACGGGACATGATTGATTTTCTGAACAACTATATGGAAACCTTGCGGGAAAAATACAAAGAAGTTTACCTCATCCGAAACGAGCGCAAAGTTAAGGTAACCGAGATTGGCGGCGTTCGGGGCTTCATGCCTGACTTCCTTCTGTATTTAAAAGACGAGGAGTTCACCTATCAAGTGTTTTTGGAACCGAAGAACAGCAAGTTACATGAAGCAGATCAATGGAAGGAAGACTTCCTTTTGTCATTATCTACTCGGGACGATATTGAAGTATTGAGCGAGAATAAGAATGTCCGTCTTCTTGGCATCAAGTTCTATTCAGAAAACAGCACAAAACGAAGTGAGTTCAAAGTGGATTTCAAGGAAAAATTATTGGATGCAGCCGTAGAATAACAGTTCAAATTCTCATGAGTATGGAAGATCCTTGTTGGGTAACAGTTTCTAAAGAGATTCTGAATTCAATGAGTAGCTGGTACTCCTTACACTGAGCGCCGCTATAGATATATTTAGCGCTTATAAGAGCAAATAAATAGTATTCATTTATTTGCACAATGCGAACCAATGAAGTTATCCTTTTCAAGCCAAGAAAGTAATGTATATAAAGTAGCTATTCCTAAAGTTGGTGGGAGTAGCTACTTTATCTTTTTCTAATATGTCTCTTGCATTTCAATTGGAGTATAGTCCGCCATGATTCAGTGAAAAATCATTACACCATAAATAAGCTCACTACCGAAATGTTTCATCAATCCATTAACCCTTTTGCATCTATGTCTAGTCCTTCATCCTCACTAAGTTTCATGACATAGTCGCTTACAAGCTTTAATTGTTCAACCGACATACTGTCTATGGATTGAAACAAGTCCTCCCTATTCACATTTACCACACTATCCTCTTCACAATCATCAATATAACATTTCATTAGCTCTTCATGTGAATACGACACATAGTCTGGACTGTTCTTCTCTATATCGTGTAACCTAAAAATCTCTATTTCATGTGCAGTTGGTATATTCTCTGGTTGATTCAAATTTCTCAAGTACGTTTTTAAAGCCACCCATCTCTTTTCCGATACCGTTACTTCAAATACTTCATTGAATTCTTTCCTATTCATAATCATTTCGTTCACTTTTTTGAATCCTGCTCTCAGCTCATCGATGTTTGCATATCTGTAAAATTCACCATTCGCATACCTTTGCCTAATAGCTTCAATTTCGCCATCTGTCGGGACTTCGGTAGGTATTGCTTTCACCTTAAGATACCTTGCAACATCAGCCCATTCGCTTTCAGGAATAGTATCAACCACTCTGTATAAATCTTCTACGTTCATGCTATACTCCCCCTCATTTCAGATATGTCACCTCTTCGCTGAGTTCTTCATTCATTAGTTCTTGCTAAGTTTTTCTATAGCCTTCCCGTTAACCTTTACTGCCTTTTTGTAGATTGCTTGAATCTTGTCTTTTCTTTCAGCTTTTTTAGATGCTAATGCTGCTTTCATACCTTCCTTATCCTTCTTAGACATGAACAGACCTCCTGTAATGGCTTATTTCTTCTACTATACCCTTTTGTTATCTTCCTAGCCTTAACTTCGTCAAAACGATCCTAGCGACCTTAAACCGTTTCTGCTGCGCTAGCTATTCATCCCATTGTAATTCATCAATATTTTTTTTTGAACAGTGGCTGAGTCCCACTTCATTCAAACTATGACTTGTAACTGGAATATCCCTAAATTCATTCGAACTAATAAAAAAAGAGCTTCCATATCATTAATGGTTGCTCTTCATACTAATAATCAATATTTATAGTTCTGTAAAACCGTTAACTTTTGACTTGTTTTTTCAAAGTATTTTTCTGAAATAAGTTTGACATCTTCAGGCCTTAAATGGTCCAAAGTATCATCTATAACTTTAATAAAGTGCACGATATCTTTTTTACCATATAGCTCTTTATCAAGAACAGATTGTTTAAACGTCAAAGTATTAATAACTACTTTTCGTTCCCCATTCACCACTAAAAATTGTTCTTCTTCGGAAGCTGCGTCAAATTCAAAACTACATAAGCTCGACATTTCTGCTTGTCCTATTCCCGTTACTTTTAAAGTGTCTAAACACCAAGACATAATATTTACCCCCTATTAAATTTGCATGTAGATAAACTGATAATAATATGCTTACCAAATATTATATAACCCCCCTTAATTAATATCAATAGTATTCATAATAAAAAAGTAATATTAATAGTATATAGATGTTTTTTCACTCCTCTATATTGTTGACTTATGAGGTGATGGTAATGGAGGATATCGTTAAGGTCGTAGGTGAAAGAATTCGGAGTTTCCGCAAGGAACGTGGATTAAGTCAAGAAGAGTTAGCACATCAAGCATCCTTACACAACACATACATTGGTCAACTAGAACGTGGGGAGAAAAACGCAACGATTGAGAGCCTATTAAAAATTACTAATGCACTGGGGATTACATTAGAAGAGTTGTTTAGCAATACCCAAACTGGTCCGAAAACAAATAGCTTGGAAATGACTCAAATTATCACGTTACTAGAAAACAGATCCCTGAAGGACCAACGCACGATTCTTGGGTTACTCGATCTACTTATCGATTGGAAAGGCAATGATTGATTAATCATCATCCAGTTATACTTAAAAAGCTGTGTGAACTCACATTTAGAGTAAACACAGCTTTTGTTCCGCTGTACTATAACGATGGATTAAGTAAATATAGGCGGCGACAGAATACGATTCTTCGATAAAGGCCACGGTTTAAGCCATGAAGGACCGGAACTAACTTATCGCGTTACATTGCTAAACACATACATTGGCCAACTTGTACGTCGAGGGAAGAACTCTACCATAAAAAGTCTTGCTAAAGTCTTTGCAGCATTGGATCCTAACATTAACTGAACTTTTTAGAGATAAGACACGCACGCCAAGATTACTTAGCCTTAAATTAAAGTAAGTGGTACATCTATTGAATCGACGTTCCTAAAGACCCGACAAGCTACTTTGAAGCTACGTAATCCATAATAGTACAAAGTTACCCATTAACTTTTGCAAGGCGGAGAGGCTCTTTTGATGCGTATGGATGCGTCGTCAAACACTAGAACGCACCACACCTCTAGGGTTTGCGCTCCTGAGAGAATGAGGCCAGGCTAAATACAAGAAAAGTTTATAGTATTTGACACCGCCACATAACATAAGAAACCAATCACGGAATACCACGGCAAATGAAGTCGTATATAAAAAAAGCTACAGCACATTGTTTGTAACTGTAGCCACGTCGTCATATTTTATTAGATATTATAGCCAACAACAGAGTATGAACAACCTAGTGGTTCCTGCTGCGTGATATAGTGTAGCATCAAACGATTTTCTTTCGTTCGTAGCTATTCCCACTCCGTCCACTGCATATGTATTGTATGTATCTAAAACATCACCATTCTCATTCCTCAATGATATTTTTACATCCACATAATAATAATCTACATCACCAATGTTTTTCACATAACCTTGTACATCCACATAGTTCACCATCTATTATGCATTTTGTATCCTCAACCTTCACATTATCAGTTACCTGAAATCGTTTAAATTGAGGTTCATTATATTGCGAAGCTTTATATGACGGTTGAATATAGTTTGTATATAAATAATAGCTGCCCACCAATAAAAACGTAGTTGGAAGTTAATTGTATATTAACAACGAAAAGCTGTAGCTACGTATAAAACGAACCACAGCTTTTTCATGTCAATTTATAATATCAGTAGTTGAGGCGGCTTCCAAAAACCCTCTGTGGCAATATCTAACACCCTCCAACACCTGAGTGTTAGTCTCATAACACCGTTCCGATTTTCTAGCTACTTAACTGAGATATGTTTGTCCGCTTAATCACGGAATTTGCAAATCTCAGGAGACCAAACGTTTTCACTAATGTAAGTGCATTAATTAGCACTTACACACAAGAGGGTTACTTGTAGCTGTTGCATTGCTAAATCTACAACATGCACCATACTATCCTAAAAGAAAGTGAAGCTAAGCATTTTCTCACCAGACACACAACTTTAATTACTACTCTTTCTGGATTGTAAGCTTTTAGTTATTCCCTTCCTCCCCCTATTTTGCAAAGCAAAATAGTATAACAGGTAAATAATATATTCTTGTATATAACTGTATTTAATAGTAGCCAATTGATAGCTATTACTGGTCTATATATTAGACGTTTGAACAATATAAAAGCCCTGATAGTCTATTTTATAGATCATCAGGGCTTTTATATAGTCCGTTATTTTGAGTGATTACTTTATAGTTAATTGACAATTCTCATAGATTTCATCAATTTCATCCTGTATAGCACTATATGCTTTGAATATTTCATCACTATAATTACATTCTGATTTTCCATCAAATATCTTATTTATCAATTCATTAATAGTAACAATTGATTTCGCATGATATTTTTCTTCTTTTACAAACAGCATAGTAGCATCTATGAAAAGCTTTTTTCCAAGTGAATAATCAGTTTCCGGATCATCGATTAACATTTCAGACCAACTAAAAAGCATTTTTTTACGATAATGATGGACCCATTCACTTAGTATTATATAAGGGTTTTCTGAGGCGCCATTTATTACATAGATGTTTCGTCTATCAAAATCAACCGCCTTCCTTATAAAACCTTTTTTCGATAAGGAACTTATCGCTTTTTTCACAGTACTTAATCCAAGAGTGGTATTAACTCTTATATGTGATTCAGTTACTTTACACACGCCATCCGGGTGGGCTTTAGTAGTGCTTGCCCAAGAAATTAATTCATAAAGCACCTCCTTCTCAGTTGAAGAAAGAAAATGGCATCTCCTTATTATTTCAGGAACGATAGTAAATGTGCCACTATGCTCATTAGGTACGAAAATCTTCTCACCCTGTTTACTATATCCCTTCTCTACTATAGCCCTAAATGGTTTATTGATTAAGTCATCTAAAAATTGTTTCATTTTTCTCACCCTTCATTGATTTTATGTTCCATCGTTCTGGACATATTCTTTATACGCCTTATTTGCTAGTTAGTTAAAAAGAATCCGCACCACCTTTCACGAAAAAATTCCCGTAGGTATCACGTAACACCCGCCCAATGGCGCCTCAACAGTTGAATTTATAGGCACCGGGGGGGTAATTAAAATATTCCTGACAAACCCTTGATTTTTATTCGTGATGTGCGTAATGCGGTATTGACAAGTTATAACGTAATGAATTCGTGTTCAAAGGTTATAGTTTTGATAGCAGCCCGTTTATTATTTACTTTTCTATTTTATGGCGGTTATAAACCGTCCTTTCCCTTTCCCTTTCCCTTTCGCTAGCCATACCCTCTCCCTATTTAGCAGAGTTAAAGACTCTTTATCACTTACCTCATTTCTCCCATTCATGTGTAAACATAGTTATCCAAGAACAGTAAGAAAGCAGCTATTAACGAGACCTGTTAACAACTGCTTATTGAGGTTGTATTCATTTATTTTTGATGCGGAATTTCTATATGCACGCTATTTCGAGCGCTTTTCATGTCATAACGGGGCAGTTTGTTAAATAAATACATCCGTAAAGTGATTTAACTCCCCTCCCCCGTCCTCGTATAACTCTACATATGCAATTAAAAACATTGCGGGGATCAAACGAAGAGGAGCAATTACAGATGAATGTAGAGTTAACGAACACAGATATAGAGGACATTGTGATGAGGGCCGTTCAGAAGGCGTTACTAGCTGCACAGCATCAATTTATGGATAGCGGATGGCTTTCCTTAAAGGACGGTGCAAAGCACGCTGGCGTCTCGTACAACACGTTTATCAGGTTCCGTGTGATGGGCCTACAAGTGTGTGAAATAGAAGGGATAAAGCGTGTATCACGTAAAGAGATTGACCGTTTTTTACAAGATCATAGCTTTTAGTCATTATGTATGAGGATTTACCTTGGGATTCGGTTATAATATCCCTAGAGGTAAATCCTCTCTTTAATCATTTGCCCCCGCAACTGATTCAGGAGGAATTATCTTGGTAAAGAAAAAAGCATCACCCATCAAAAGCTACAAGCTTAAAAACGGTGATTTACGATATGAGTTCCCTGCTTATTTAGGGGTTGATCCGTTAACTGGGAAACAGAAGCGCACAACGAAACGTGGCTTTAAAACACTCAAGGAAGCGAAACTAGCATTAGCTCGTATTCAGCTAGATGTGGCAAATGGTACGTACCAACAGGAACGCCCTGAAACGTATCAAGAGGTTTACGACTTGTGGGTCACGCAATATGAAAAGACTGTTGAGGAAAGCTCATTTGTAAAAACAACAGGCCTTTTTAGAAATCATATACTGCCATCAATGGGTACTTATAAAATTGAAAAGATCCATGTGGATATTTGTCAGAAGCATGTGGATGAGTGGGCGGCGAAGTTAAAGAGGTTTCACATGGTAAAAGCGTATGCTGCGAAGGTATTAAACTTTGCGATTAAGCGTGGCTATATACAAACCAATCCTTTTACACACGTTGATATGCCTACCTCCGCCTCCAAGAAGGCTACTGCAACGGATGAAGATGAAGCCGAGAACTTCTACACACGTGAGCAGCTGATCAAGTTCCTATCATGCCTAGAACAAGAAAGTAACTACAAGGCATATACCCTATTCCGTTTGTTAGCGTTCAGCGGTATGCGTAAAGGTGAAGCATTAGCACTTACATGGAAGGACCTAAACTTCACAACAAACGAGCTACGCATCAACAAGGCCCTTTCACGAGGTAAGGATAACAAGCTATATGTGAAATCTACGAAAACAGGGGTAGCCCGTACAATTAAAATGGACGACAACACAATGGCTATTTTAAAAGTGTGGAAGAAGAAGCAGAAGCAAGATTATCTAGTGCTAGGCTTTAATACGTTGCAACCAAAGCAGCTGATCTTTAGCAATGAACTAAACGAGCATATGCAGCCTACAAAAACCCGTAAGTGGATACTGCATGTCCAGGACAAATACGAGCTAGGAACAATCACAACGCACGGTTTGCGCCATACGCATTGTTCATTGTTATTTGAGGCGGGTGCCAGTTTAAAGGAAGTGCAAGATCGTTTAGGACATACTGATATACAAACGACGATGAACATCTACACACATGTTACGCAGCAGGCAAAAGAAGAAGCAATACTGAAGTTTGCTAACTATATTGAGATGTAGATTTACTGACTACGTTTTGACTACGCTTTTGACTACGTTCGATTGATATTCAATGACATCATATGAAACAAGGCAAAAGAAAAAACCCTTGATATACAAGGGTTTTGACGATGTTTGAAACCATATGATTTCTCGATATGGAAGCGGCGGGAGTCGAACCCGCGTCCAAAGGCCCTAACACTTAAGCATCTACGCGTGTAGATTGACTATTAGTTTCGCGTATCACTAGCCGGCAATCAAGGCGTCATGTACGCTATTCTGCGAATCTCTTCCGTCTGCCTCAGAAGGCAACAGCCGTCGTATCCCACTTAGAGTGAGCCTTGCAATGCCACATGGGCGATGGAACTACAAGGCAGATTCAACAGCTTACGCTGCGAATGCTAGGTTGTTGTTTGTTTTGCCTGTTATTATAAGGTGTCGTTTCTGACGGAGCCGAACCCTCCGACGCGCAACTCAAGCTCAGACTACCCCTGTCGAATCCGTAACGCCCCCGTTATGAGGAGGTCAGGATAACCTATTGAAAGGTTTCTGAACTGTATTACTGTCCCTATCATAGCGCATTTTCACTAAATAATCAATCCCGTTGCTTATCCTTCAAGACACGAGCCATCTCACGCTTGGCTTCCTTCTTCTTAAGATCCTGACGTTTATCGTAATCTTTCTTCCCTTTACCAACGCCAATCAATACTTTTGCGAAGCCGTCTTTCAAATACATCTTCAGTGGCACGATCGAAACACCTTGCTGTTTTGTTTCGCCATATAGTGTGGCAATTTGTTTTTTATGCAGCAACAATTTTCTCGAACGCAATGGGTCATGGTTGAACTGATTCCCATGATCATACGGACTGATATGCATATTGGAAATCCAAGCCTCATTATTACGAATTCGCACGAATGCGTCTCGTAGCTGGACCTTCCCGTTACGGATGGACTTGATTTCTGTTCCTTGTAACACAATACCTGCTTCAATCGTTTCTTCAATCGCAAAGTCATGATTTGCTTTTTTATTAACCGCAACAACTTTCCCTTGGCCTTTTGCCATCTTTTCCACCCCTTAATCAAATACCATCCTATATAGGTCGAAGTAGTAATTCCTATGTACGAACTAGCGATGGCGCCTAACTGGGGTCGCCGGAGTGATAAGACTAATAGTGGTTTTCTATTAGGCTTATCACGGGAGGCATCCCCAAGCGTCGCAGCGTTATTCAGTGAAATCACTCATTCAACTTCTATAGTATCACTTTTTCTTTTTAGCTCTATTTTTAGGTTTACCCGATCCTTTTTTCGCTACGCTTTCATAAAACTTCTTCTTTTTATTATACGTACCTGATTTCTTATTATCTTTCAACTTGTCAGCAGACTTTGTGCCATTGCTGCCACCACCGCCGCCTTTTTTCTGTGCATGGATCACTTTTGGTGTCTCTCTACGCGCACGATGGAAGGATTGCTTCATACCAACAATTTCAAAGTCGATAGCGGATTCTTCCGGTTTCACAGCAGCCACCTTGACAGTTACTTCATCACCAAGACGGAACTGTTTGCCCGTGTGCTCACCAATCATCATCATTTGTCGATCATCAAAGCGATAATAGTCATCCGTCATATAACTGACATGGACAAGTCCTTCAATCGTGTTGTCCAATTCTACAAATAGCCCAAAGTTCGTAACCGAAGCAATAACGCCTTCGAATTCTTCCCCGATTTTATCGAGCATGAACTGTGCCTTCTTCAAGGACTCCGTATCACGCTCTGCTTCAACTGCACGACGTTCACGTCCAGATGTATGATCCGCGATGTCAGGCAATTTGCCGCCCCACTCTGCAACCGTTTTTGGTGAAACATCTTTTTCGATCAAATACGTGCGGATTAAGCGATGGACAATCAAGTCCGGATAACGACGGATTGGCGCTGTGAAATGCGTGTAAAATTCCGTAGACAATCCAAAGTGACCTAGACTTTCGTCAAGATACTTCGCCTGTTGCATAGAACGTAGCAACATCGTTGAAATAACCGTCTCTTCCGGCAATCCGGCAATCGATTCAACAATCTCCTGCAATGCGCGTGGATGGACTTTGTTGCCCGTTCCTTTCACGACCACACCGAAATTCGTTAAGAACTCAAAGAATCGCTGTAATTTCTCAGCTTTCGGGTCTTCGTGAATTCGATAAATGAATGGCAATTGTAGCCAGTGGAAATGCTCTGCAATCGTTTCATTGGCCGCAAGCATGAATTCCTCGATGAGTCGCTCTGAAACGGTACGTTCCATAATGACAACGTCTGTCGGCCATCCTTTGTCATCCACAAGAATTTTCGATTCCTTGAAATCGAAATCGATAGCACCGCGATCTACTCGCTTCTGTTTCAAAATAGCGGCAAGGTCCGCCATATCATTGATCATCGGCACGACATGTGCATATCTCTCACACAGTTCTTCGTCTTTTTCTTCGATAATTTTATAGACCTCTGTATAGGTCATCCGTTCTTTCGAGCGAATCACACTTTCGAAGATTTCATGGTCGGTTACTTTCCCGTTTCGGTCAATTGTCATCGTACATGACAATGTCAATCGGTCCACACCCGGGTTCAACGAACAAATACCGTTCGATAATTTATGTGGCAACATTGGAATCACGCGGTCTGTTAAATAAACGCTCGTTCCACGGTCAAAGGCATTTTCATCCATTGGTGAGTTTTCCGTCACATAATAACTGACGTCTGAAATATGGACGGACAGCAAATACGATCCATCTTCATTTTTCACAACTGAAATCGCATCATCCAAGTCTTTCGCATCCGCGCCGTCAATGGTGATCGTTAACTCTTCCCTCAAGTCATGCCGTTTGAACAAATCTTTCTCTTGCACTTCATCGGAAATATTCTGCGTCTGTTGTAGCACGTCTGCAGGGAAGTCCACTTCAATTCCGTGCTTATGAATGATGGAAATGATGTCTACCCCAGGATCATTTTTATGTCCTAGAATCTGTGTCACCATACCTGTCATAGACTTCAAATCACTTGGCCAATCGGTAATTTCAACGACCACTTTATGGCCATCTACCGCGTCGAGTGCGTCGCCTTTGGCAATAAAAATATCCATCGGTAACTTTTTACTATCAGGAATGACAAAGCCAAATCCTTTATTGTGCTGATAGGTACCAACCACTTTTGTCGTTTTACGTTCTACGACTCGACTAATCGTTCCTTCACGTCGATCACCCGATGTACCATTTGTGACACGCACAAGAACGATATCCCCGTCCATTGCTCCATTCACTTCATGCGGCGGGATGAAAATATCATCCATTCCTTCCGTTTCCGGTGCAACGAAGCCAAACCCTTTGGCATGCCCGATAAATTTCCCGCGGACAAGGTTCATACGCTCCGGTACGCCGTAGCGGTTTGTTCTTGAACGGATAATTAGCCCTTTTTGTTCAAGATGAACGAGCATTTTAACAAGCTCCTTGAATTCTGCAGCTTGCTCAAACCCCATCAACTCTTGGATTTCCTGTACTGTGAGCGGCTTATATGACTCATCTTTCATAAGTGACAGTAATTTTTGTTGCATCTCTTGATCAAACATCTCTGAATTACCGTATTTATCCAAAAAACCTCAACTCCTTCATTCCTCTAGCATTATCATTTGTCTTATTGTTCACACATGCCAATCAAGCGATTCAAGAAATTCGTAAATATCTTCATGCAGTTGGCCTTTTTCCGGTCCTAGTGTCACGACATGCCCTGATTGCTCATACCATTTCAACTGTTTGTCATCCGATTCCGCGTTGTTATAAATAATATGTGCAGAATCTGGATCGATGACATCATCAAGTGTACCTTGCACAACAAGTAGCGGCGCATAGATATGATCGACATGCTCACGTACATCTCCAATGAGGGTACGTAAATCAGCAAGGGATGGCATGGCTTGTTGTTGTAACGCTTCCATATCTTTTTCAATTTGTTGCTCATCTTTGCCTTCATATTTCTTGTACTCCCGCGCATACGCCAGGACACCCTCATACATCAAATCCGTCGTTTTCATCATCATTGGTGCACACATAGTTACAATACCCTTCACAGGCATGTTATACCCTAATTTAAGCGAAAATACGCCACCTAACGATAATCCCGCCACCGCGATTTCATCGTAGCCCGCTTCCTTCAATTGATTATACCCCGCGAGGACGTCTTGCCACCACTCTGTAGGTCCTGTTTGTATCAATTCCTCTGGCGGCACACCATGTCCTTTGTAATGGGGCGCAAGTGAAGTATAGCCTTTCTTCTCTAAAAAGCGCCCGAGCATCCGAACATCCGCTGAAGTGCCCGTGAATCCATGAAGCAGCAAAACTGCCCGTTTCCCTGTTTCAATAAAAAATGGTTTAGGTTGTGAAATTCTCATAGCAAAAAAATCCTTTCTATAAAAAACGCCCGACCAGTCTGAAGGTCAGGCGTTTGTAAGTATCAAGTTAAAATTTCATAATTAATATCGATAAAACAAATAGTAAGATCGCCAACGTCAAGGTTACACGTTGAAGAACAAGATCAATACCACGTGCTTTTTGTTTCCCGAAAAGTTGCTCAGCTCCACCAGAGATGGCTCCTGAAAGACCTGCACTTTTTCCCGATTGTAATAAAACCACTACGATTAACGCAAGTGCGACGATTACAAGTAACACCATCAATACTTCATGCATATTGTTCCACCTCCTGATTAAAACTGCAACTAGTTTTATTTTACCAAAGACAGGCTATTGTTACAACCTTTTGTTGAAACTTTCTTACAAATAAATAAGAGAATACAGAATAATCATAACACATTTCCATTCCAAGTACTGGTTATTTTTTGCAAACAAGCAGCCCTTACGTATTCCATAGTTTCATTGATTTCATTTTTCTCCAGCCATAAAGTCCTGATAGCCCATAACACATGTGTTGATCAATCAAAAGCAACCATTCATTAACATAGTCATGTACTAGGCGCTACGAGTATGTTATTTGTGGATAGTCAAAGTAATGAAAGCACTAAACACAAAATAAAAGAGCTTTAATTAACATCACTTGCATTTGAAATGACGGATACTTATGATAGTCTGCGTCTTTCAAAATTCATTATCTAAATCTATTTATGTAAGTTTATTAGGAGGTTTATCCATTGAAAGTAGATACTTTGAATGTGAATTATATAATTGACGGAAAAATTACAGTTATACCAACAAAAATGTTTTACGAGCAATTAGATGAAGACGAACTTCAAAATATTGGCTTTGAAGTCAAAGTGAATAATCACCAAATACAATCTAAGTTATCCAGCTCTATTGAATATGCAGTAAAGTATTTACAGAAAGAACTTCCTGACAACATCGGTATCGCTTGTTGTCAATCTTGCCGACACGGTAATTTCAACCCATTCGGTGATTTAGAAAATGAGATATTTTGCTTAAAAGATAAGACTCTTCTCAATCGGGATGATGCGGTTAAAACCTTCTCCAAGCGGGATAAATCTTTTGGTACAAGAAGTAGAAAACTTCTTGATTTTTGTAAAGATTATAAACCTATATCTGAGAATGAAAAATACACTTACAATGATTGGGGTTTAGAAGAATTATCTTAATCCAAATCATAAAAATTAGGGAACCATTTGGGTATCCCTAATTTTATGATAGCTATCAACATTAAAATTTAACACAGCCTAAATTTAAGAATCCTCTCCTTCTACAAGCCATCACATGATTAGATTAAAGTAATCACGAAAATCATTATACAACGTACCAAAGTGCCCGAAATTGTATCTTCGGGCACTACAACCTTTATAGAAAGTCATCTATTCTCTACTTTACAAGTAACGGCATTTCTCACTGACTAATTGTAGGGACGCGACAGGTAATGAATCACAATAAGAGAATTAAAAAGAGTAGCTAGGAATGACAAAGTCATTCCTAGCTACTCTTTCCTTCAATTCCTTACACTATCGCGAATCACTTACCGAAAGCGGACCAAAAATCGTCCAGTGAAAGACTTATCCCACTCCCCCCATCTATACAAGCACGACCAGCTTCATAGACCCATCAAAAAAAATCCCACCGAAGTGGGATTTTCAACAGCTTACTTTTTCAAGTTATAAAACGTTTTAGCGCCTAAATATACAGCTGTGTCATCAAGCTGATCTTCAATACGAAGGAGTTGGTTGTATTTCGCAACACGATCCGTACGTGAAGGTGCACCTGTTTTAATCTGTCCAGCGTTTGTAGCAACAGCAATATCAGCAATCGTTGTATCTTCTGATTCACCAGAACGGTGAGAGATAACAGCTGTATAGCCAGCACGTTTCGCCATTTCGATTGCATCAAACGTTTCCGTCAATGTACCGATTTGGTTCACTTTAATAAGAATCGAGTTACTGATGCCTTCTTCAATTCCGCGTGCCAACTTCTCAGTGTTCGTTACGAACAAGTCATCTCCAACAAGTTGAACTGTTTTGCCAAGGCGTTCAGTCAACAATTTGTGACCTGCCCAGTCGTTCTCGTCCAACCCATCTTCGATAGAAACGATTGGGTATTTATCGCACATTTCAGCATACCAATCAACCATTTCAGCAGATGTCTTCACAATGCCTTCACCTGAAAGATTGTATGTGCCATCTTCTTTATTGAAAATTTCAGATGCTGCAACGTCCATAGCGAGAAGAACTTCTTCACCTGGCTTGTAGCCTGCTTTTTCAATTGCTTCCATGATTGTAGATAATGCTTCTTCGTTGGAAGCTAGGTTCGGAGCAAATCCGCCTTCATCCCCAACAGCCGTATTCAAGCCTTTAGACTGCAATACTGCTTTCAAGCTATGGAAAATTTCAGCACCCATGCGAAGACCGTGGCGGAATGATTCTGCGCCAACTGGCATAACCATGAATTCCTGAATATCAACGTTGTTATCCGCGTGCTCTCCGCCATTCAGAATGTTCATCATTGGAACTGGCAATTGTTTCGCATTGACGCCGCCAAGGTATTGGTACAATGGAATATCGAGGTAGTCTGCTGCCGCGCGTGCAACAGCCATGGATACGCCAAGAATTGCGTTAGCGCCCAATTTCCCTTTATTCGGTGTACCATCAAGTTCGATTAACGCTTTGTCAATTGTCACTTGGTCCAAAACAGAATACATTTCTTCTAGTTCGTCAGCGATCACATCATTGACATGCTCAACTGCTTTTAGAACGCCTTTGCCGAGGTAACGATTTTTGTCGCCATCACGTAGTTCTACAGCTTCATATTCACCCGTTGATGCACCAGATGGAACGATTGCTCGACCAAATGCACCGCTTTCTGTAAATACTTCAACCTCAACCGTTGGATTTCCTCGTGAATCAAGTACTTCTCTAGCTTGGACAATTGTGATAACTGGCATGTCAGTCTCCCCTTTTTAAAATAATGGTGTGCCGGTCATTTCTGCCGGTTGTTCAAGTCCCAACAATTTTAGCATTGTTGGCGCAAGGTCTGCGAGTATACCGCCTTCACGCAGTTCAATATCAGACTTTGTCACAATAACTGGTACCGGATTCGTGGTATGCGCAGTCATTGGTCCTCCGTCTTGGGTTGTCACTTCATCAGCATTGCCATGGTCAGCTGTGACAATAGCCGCCCCCCCTTTAGCATGAAGGGCATCGATGATTTTGCCAAGGCAAAGATCTACCGTTTCAATCGCCTTAATGGTCGGTTCTAGCATTCCACTATGCCCAACCATATCCGGGTTCGCAAAGTTCAGGATGATGGCATCAAAACGATCCGCTTCAATACCTGCAATCAGTGCTTCCGTTACTTCAAATGCACTCATTTCCGGCTTTAAGTCGTAGGTTGCGACTTTTGGAGAAGCGATTAAAATGCGCTCTTCCCCTTCAAATGTCTCTTCCCTGCCGCCACTCATGAAGAACGTGACATGTGGATATTTCTCTGTTTCTGCAATGCGCAGTTGCGTCAGTCCGTTATGCGCAATCACTTCACCTAGCGTGTTCTCTAAGTTTTGACTACTAAAGACGACATCTGCAACGACTTCGTCACTGTAATGCGTGAATGTCACAAACTTCAAGTCTGTGAACTTTTTCTCGCCTCGATCAAAACCATCAAACGCCGCATCCGTAAACGTACGTGACAACTGAATCGCACGGTCAGGACGGAAGTTAAAGAATACAACTGCATCTCCATCTTCCACTGTTGCGACCGGCTTGCCAAGTTCTTCGATGACAAATGGTACAACGAACTCATCATGCTCGCCGCGTTCATACGATGCGAGCACACCTGCTGTAGGTGTTACCGCTGTTCGTGCAGTCCCATCGACAATTGCATGATAGGCTTTCTCCACACGCTCCCAACGCTTATCCCGGTCCATCGCATAATAGCGTCCTGAAATACTCGCAAACTTTCCAACGCCCAGTTCCTGCATGACGTTTTCCGTTTTTTCGATGTAAGCAAGAGCCGTTTGCGGTCCGACATCACGTCCGTCCAAAAACGCATGAACGAACACTTTGTCGAGTCCATTTATTTTTGCAAGACGCAGTAACGCGAACAAATGCTCATAATGGCTATGTACTCCGCCGTCAGACATCAGCCCCATGAGATGAAGTGCCGTACCGTTTTGCTTGGCATGGGCTATCGCGCCTAACAGTGCTTCATTATCAAAGAAATCTGCTTCTCTAATGGATTTGTTAATGCGCGTCAAACTTTGGTAGACAATACGTCCTGCACCGATATTAAGATGACCCACTTCTGAGTTCCCCATCTGGCCATCTGGAAGCCCTACCGCTTCGCCACACGCCGTTAATGTCGAGTGTGGGAAGTTATTCCATAGTAGATCGTAATTCGGCTTATTTGACAGCGCAACCGCGTTGCCAAGTGTTTCATCCCGAAGACCGAAGCCGTCCAGAATGATAAGCGCTATCGGACTTTTACTCATGAGCCCCAGCCTCGACCAATTTCAAGAATGATGCCGGTTCTAAACTCGCTCCACCGACTAGTGCTCCGTCGATATGTTCCATAGAAAGAAGTTCTTCGATATTATCTGGTTTCACGCTGCCGCCGTACTGAATGCGGATGCTTGCTGCAACTGTTTCACTATACAGCTCGCTCACAGTCGCGCGGATTGCTCCACAAACTTCATTCGCATCTTGTGCAGTTGCTGTTTTACCCGTACCGATTGCCCAGATTGGCTCATATGCGATAACCGCTTGTTCCGCTTGTGCCGCACTGATGCCTTCAAATGCTTTTGTCACTTGTGCTGCCACTAGCTCAACCGTTTGGCCTGCTTCGCGCTCTTCAAGTGTTTCACCCACACAAACAAGTGGTGTCAGGTTGTATTCGAATGCTGCATGGACTTTGCGATTCACGGACTCGTCTGTTTCATTGAAGTATTGACGACGCTCTGAGTGACCTAGAACGACATAGCCAACATCAATGCCAACTAGCATCGCTGGGCTGACTTCCCCTGTAAACGCGCCTTCTTTTACATCGTGCATCGTTTGTGCGCCGATGCCGAGGGCAGAACCTTTTGTTAGCTGTGCCAACTCTGATAGGTATAGAGATGGCGGACAAATAACGGCTTCCACGTTATCCGAAACCGGAACCTTGCCTTTTACTTCCTCAACAAAGCTTCGTGCTTCCTCAACAGTTTTGTACATTTTCCAGTTACCCGCAATAATTCGTTTACGCAAATCGATTCCCCCTACTCAGTTATCGTTTAGTGCAGAAACACCCGGTAGATCCTTGCCCTCCATAAATTCAAGAGAAGCACCTCCACCAGTCGAAATATGGTCCATTTTATCGGCAACGCCAAACTTTTCAACAGCTGCTGCTGAATCGCCGCCGCCAATGACTGTATAACCTGTCGTTGTAGCCATTGCTTGTGCAACACGCTTCGTGCCACCTGCAAACGGCTCCAGTTCAAACACACCCATTGGGCCGTTCCAAATGATTAATTTCGATTCTTCAATTACTTTTGCATACAATGCAGCCGTTTCAGTCCCAATATCGAGACCTTCCCAATCTGAAGGAATGGCATCATTTTTCACGACTTTCGTATTTGCATCTTTCGAAAAATCGTCTGCAACAACAACATCTATTGGCAAATACAAATTAACGTCATTATCTTTTGCCTTTTGAATAAATGATTTTGCTAAATCAATTTTATCTTCTTCAAGCAAAGACTTGCCAATTTCGTAGCCTTGCGCTTTCAAAAATGTGTAAGCCAAGCCGCCGCCAATAATCAAGTTGTCCACTTTATCGAGCAAATGATTGATGACACCGATTTTGTCTTTTACTTTTGCTCCGCCGATAATCGCAGTGAATGGACGTTCTGGAGTCGACAACGCTTTTCCAAGAACATCTAATTCTTTTTCAATTAACAGACCGGATACTGCAGGTATGTAGTTTGCGATACCAGCAGTTGAGGCATGCGCACGGTGCGCAGCACCAAATGCATCATTAACAAATAGGTCTGCAAGATTGGCAAAACTTTTTGCTAGGTCAGCATCATTCTTTTCTTCCCCTGCGTGGAATCGAACATTTTCAAGAAGAACGATATCGCCATTGTTCATCGAAGCAATCGCTTGTTCCACTTCTTGTCCAATCGAAGAATCTAATTTGACAACTGGTTTGCCAATCAGCTCAGCCAATTTCTCGCCAGCTACAGTCAATCGCATGTCTTCGTTCACTTCACCGTTTGGACGTCCTAGGTGACTGGCAAGAATAACTTTTGCTCCTTGTTCAATCATGTATTCAATTGTTGGGATAGCCGCTCGGATTCGTGTATCATCCGTTACTTGTCCATTTTCCATTGGTACATTGAAATCTACGCGGCAAAATACGCGTTGTCCTTCAAGCTGTAGATCTTTCATCGTCTTTTTTGACTTCATGAAACATGGCCACCTCCAAATGTATTTACCTCAAAAAAAGGAGGAACGGGGTAATCCCCCGCTCCTCTTACCCAACTTTATTATAAGCGGTATTTATTTTATTGGCTATATTTAACTGAATTCGGCTAAATTAAAGTCCTTTGCTGTGCATGTAAAGAGCAAGGTCGATACAACGTGCAGAATAACCTGATTCGTTGTCATACCAAGAAATAACTTTTACCATGTTATTTGCAAGAACCATTGTTGACAAGCCATCGATCGTTGAAGATGCTGTGTTGCCGTTATAGTCTCTTGAAACAAGTGGTAATTCATTGTAAACAAGAACGCCAGCTAGTTCATTTTCAGATGCTTCTTTAAGAGCAGCATTTACCTCTTCTACTGTTACGTCTTTTTGAAGATCAGCAACAAAGTCAACTAGTGAAACGTTTGGTGTTGGTACGCGAACTGCCATACCATCCAATTTACCTGCCAATGCTGGAATAACTTTTGTTACTGCAGATGCAGCACCAGTAGTTGTTGGAATCATGTTTTCAGCAGCTGCACGCGCACGACGGTAGTCGCTGTGTGGCAAGTCTAGAATGCGTTGGTCATTTGTATAAGAGTGAACAGTTGTCATCATACCGCGCTCGATACCAAACTTATCGTTCAATACTTTTACAATTGGTGCAAGACAGTTTGTCGTACATGATGCATTCGATACGATTGTGTCATTTGCAGCATCATATGATTCATGGTTAACACCCATAACAAGCATTGGAATATCGCCTTTTGCTGGAGCTGACAAGATAACACGTTTCGCGCCCGCTTCAATGTGCTTGTTAAGTCCTTCGCGGTCTGTGAATACGCCTGTTGAATCGATAACAACATCTATGCCAAGCTCTCCCCATGGAAGATCTGCAGGGTTTCTTTCAGCGTATACTTTAATATTTTTACCGTTTACAACGAGGCTATTGCCTTCAGCACTGATTTCTGCAGCGTTAACACCGTGTACAGAGTCATATTTCAGAAGATGAGCAAGCATTGCTGCATCCGTTAGATCGTTGATTGCAACGATTTCAATTTCCTCTTGTTGTAAAGCCTCACGGAATACTTTACGTCCAATTCGTCCAAATCCGTTAATAGCAAGTTTCAATGTCATATCAATAACCTCCGAGTAGTTTTTTATATTTTTTCAATCCATTATCCACATTTACTTATTCCCTAAAATTCTAACTGTAACCCTACAATTATTTTTCGATGATCAACCTTAGCATTTCATTTGCCGCGCCTTCGTCCGTCACTAAAATCGTTTGTTTCGGTGCGCTCGCCATATAGGCCATGATTGCTTCCGCTTTGCTACCGCCGCCCGCGACCGAGATAATGAGCGGAATTCGCTCCAAATGGCCTGTTTGAATCCCAACCGTACGGATTCTGTGGACGACATGGCCGTCTTTATCGAAATAATAACCGAATGCTTCACCAACGGCTCCACTATTTCGGAGCAACAACTGTTCCTCTTCCGAAGAATTACGAAAAGCTGCCATCTTTTGCGCGTTACCAATTCCATGCATCACACAATCGGTCGTTTCGTAAAGCTTCAACATTTTGACAACAGATGGTTCATTGCGGAACGCTTTTTGTGCTTCTTCACTCAATGTCTCGGGGTAATAAAATGTATTGTACATTCCCCCACACGCCTCTGCGAAAGAAGCCGCGATCACATTCGC
This sequence comes from Sporosarcina sp. NPDC096371, assembly GCF_044762865.1. Lineage (NCBI taxonomy): Bacteria > Bacillati > Bacillota > Bacilli > Caryophanales > Caryophanaceae > Sporosarcina > Sporosarcina sp. NPDC096371. The sequence continues at coordinate 80,014 of NZ_JBIWFE010000005.1, read as the reverse complement.
TTGTAAGCCAATATCGTCTCCGACACCGCCTCTAGCGGCGATAAACAACTGATCCGTTGTGTCGCTAAACTTTTCGATATGGGAAGGTATCGACGCAATTGTACTTCCACCAGTGACAGCAACAACTTTGCCATCCCCAATGTTCGTACTAAATTGTTTGGCTGCTTCCATGCCCAACAAACTTTTCGCCGTAGCGTTACCATCCATATCGCAATTACCCGCTACCACTTTGACGGCACGAATACCGAAAAACTCCGTTAGCTTCTTGGCAATCGATGCACGACCTGACCAGTCTTCCATAGCGGATTCTAGCGATTGCAACACCGAACTGCCTTCTGGTGTAATCGATGTACCTTCTTTTGCCACATGAATCAAATCCTGTGCCCGAAGAATATCCATCATTGTTCGTGTTTCCCGCTCTGACAGACCAGCGATCTGACCGAGTGGACGCCTTCCGATTGGGCCTGACATTTTGATAAGCTTCAACATCCGGTATCTTTGCTGCATCAGTTCCATCATTTCAGGCACAAGTTTTCTTTGCGCTTCTATCATAAAGTCCAATTGTCCCCCTTCAGTCTACAAGGACACCGAACGTCCCATCAAAATGAAAAATGTCCCACGTAAAGCAAAAAAATATTTCTTTCTCAATTATCATATACCTTCTTCTTGAACTTTTCAACAAAAAGAACCTATTTTCAGAATAAATCAATGATATCTACATAGCCAATCGCGCCATACAGCAAGGCCTGACCGTCTTTTTCAATGACAGGAATCATCAACATATATTTTTCATGACTGACATCATCCGTTTCAATATCAATCTCTGTCCACGTCAGCGGAAAATCCTCTTGCACCAATTTCATCATCAACTTGGCTTCCTCACAAAGATGGCAACCCGGTTTTGTATAGAACGTAACATGCATGCCAAACACCTCATTCCATCCATGGTCATTTTAGTTTTAGTATATATGAAAAAGGAATGGCATGCACAAGTTGTCGCTTGCACATACCACCCATCGCATGTTGGCGGTTACCAACTACGACCAGCACCACCTCCACCGCCGGAACCGCCCCCACCACCTCGGAAACCGCCTCCGCCTCCAAATCCACCATTATTGCCACCGCCGAAGGAGCCAGGGATGAATATCGGCCAACTACTTCTTCTGCGGCCTCCTCCACCACGACCTCCACCTCCGCCACGACGGCTAAAGATGCGAAAAATGATGTAGATAATGATTAGTACGAGTATCGGAAAAGGAACGCCGAAGTCATTTCCTTGAGAATGTAGTGTTGAGACTGGCGCAACCGCACCATCCCAGCCATATTCGGCTGCAATTTCATTATAGAATGATTTATAAGCTTCCATAATTGCCATATCTGGCTGTCCTTCAGTCAAATAAGGCATCGCTACCTCATCTATGATTCTTCCCACTTTGCCATCAGGTAGTGCCCCTTCGAGTCCATATCCCGTTGTTAAAAAGAAATGACGATCACCGCTCGAATTCTTTTCTGTCGTTACGACAAGCAAGGCGCCATTGTTTTTGTCCTTTGTACCCAGCCCATACTTCCGTAAAGCTTTCACCGCGAACGCATCAATTGCTTCATCACCAATAGTCGGCATGATTAACACTGCCAATTGAGCTGTTGTTGCGTCATCCAACTGCATTCCATAATTCGTCAGCTCTTCTTTTTGATCGGAACTTAAGACATGTGCAAAATCCTGTACGTAAATATGTCCGACTGGAGAGGGAACGTCGGCTGCAAACGCCGCCCCACTAAATGAAGTAAGGACAAGTAGCCATGCTACAACCAAGATGCGAGTAGCACTACGGATCATTTCTTGTCATCCTCGAAGTCAACTTTAGGCACTTCCTTGGCAGCCGCGTCTGCTTTGAAGTATTCCTTTTCATCGAACCCAAAAACAGAGGCAACTAGCTTGCCAGGGAAACGTTTCACTTGTCGATTAAAGTTCGCGACTTCTTCATTATAATCTTGCCGCGCTACACCAATTCGATTTTCGGTACCAGAGAGTTCATCCATCAGCTGTGTAAAATTTGCACTCGCCTTCAAATCAGGGTAATTTTCTACAACTACCATAAGCCTACTTAACGCACCCGACAACTCTGCATCCGCTACCGCCTGTTCTTCCGGCCCTCTCGCTCCAGCCAACCGTGCACGCGCATCCGAGATGTCACCAATCACTGCTTTCTCGTGGCTCGCAAAGCCTTTTACCGTGTTGACTAAGTTCGGGATCAAGTCGAGTCGTCTTTGCAACTGGTTTTCAACTTGGGCATACGCCTTATCCACATTCTCTTCTTGTGTCATGAATTTGTTGTAACTCGTAATGAGCATCACGCCAAGGACCACCAGTATAATGACGATGATTCCAATCGGGCCAAATAACTTCTTCATCTCTCCACTCCTTCACCACTGTCGTCCTTCAATTACCCTTATCCTTATGTTTATGAACCTTTTTTATACGACAATAGTTACTGTATGATGATCTGCTGCGTTTCATCATCTTTACAGGTAAAAAAATATCCGTATGCTTTTCACAAGCATACGGAAGTTGGTCAGTGCGTAACTATTTTTCTGGATAGATTGAGTGCTATGAGGATAGGTCGGTATTCCAATCAGCGATGAAATTTCAGGTACTATCAATCGTGCATAAAATAATACATTCTCACAGATGTTGATTAACCAACAACAACCAGTAAATAACTTATGTAAGGACGCGTCAGACAACTATTCGCAACAGGAGGACCAAGGAATTAAGGCGTCGTTTTCACTTCCAATTTACAACATCACTAATTCTACATAGGTGCATAAGTAAACTTCTTAAATCATAGTCTCGATACGTAAGCAATTATAAGGGAGGTATTTTTCTTTGTTAGAATTTGATCAAAACGAACAACCGAATAAGGATAGTAATGACCAACAAAAAGTGCAGATTGAACAAGAAACCCAAACACATGTACATGAATTTACTGCAAGTACTAAATTAGCAGAGGAAAATGATGATAGGCATAATCATCGTTTCGCAGGTGTTACAAGCGAAATTATACCCACGAGAAACAGTCATGTTCATGCAATATTGGTAAATACCGACTTTTTAGATCATCATCATGAAGTTGGGATTACAACAGGACCTGCTATTAACGTTGGGCATGGAAAGCATATCCATTTAATTAACGGAACCACCACATTTGACGATGGTCATGTACATGAACTTTTATTCACTACTTTAATAGACAAACCACTTGTATGAATTGCAAACTTCGTGAATAAGTATGTTACAAGTCATAATAAATGTGATACTAAGTTAGATGTGAAGTGAAAAAGTCGAATTTATGAATAGTAATATCAGTCCCCCTCTTGTGTAGACACGGTTAAAAAGCGCTGCCGTCTACTGCAGAGGGGGACTATTTTTTATGGTTTAAAAAGTAACTTAGTTATAAAAAACAGGATTCCCCATCTGTAGTATTTTGGAACCTTGCGCTATGTCATCTCTTTCATCTATCCATTTTCATCAAGTCCTTGATCATCGATTGTGATGATAAGTGATAATTGACCTTATCGAATAAAAGTGTCTGTACATACTTTTTCAATATAGACACGTTCTAATGTCCAACTAACGAGCAGATGACAGTTTTTGTTTCCTTTGCGTAAAATGAGTTTGTCCATGTTGAACCGTTAGAATTCGTCAATGACTGATTGAATCGATAGAATGGTTTGCGACTCGGCTTGATTGGCAATACTTAGAATGTCGTTCAATAACACTAGATTTAATTTGATTTCGTTTTTTCAGTTCATGATCACCTGGTATATTATTTACGCTGATGACTGTAACCTGTGCGTTTTGCATTCGTGGTATTATTGCGTGGTGATTTGAATACAAAAACACCCGCCACTGAATGAACAATGACGGGTGCTTCGTTAAGCTATATGCCCTCGGCGGGAGTCGAACCCACATTTCAAGCTTCGGAGGCTTGCGTGCTATCCATTGCACCACGAGGACCTGATATTAAAACGGCTTTTGTAGCCGACAAGACTTATTATACTAATGTAGCGGCCTAAATGCAATAGTTATTTTAAAGCGTTATATTTGACCTTCGTTGACCATACTATGTATGATAAAATTACAGTTGAAGCGCAACCATGTTTCAGCAGACTGAAAAGACTATCCACCTTGAAGGAGGAAATGGAATGAATCTAATACCTACAGTAATTGAACAAACGAGTCGTGGAGAACGGGCTTACGATATTTATTCCCGTCTATTGAAAGACAGAATTATTATGCTTGGTAGTGGAATTGATGACAATGTGTCAAATGCCATCGTTGCACAACTTCTTTTCCTGGAAGCAGAAGATCCAGAAAAAGACATTTCAATTTACATCAATAGTCCAGGCGGAAGCATTACTGCTGGGATGGCAATCTACGATACAATGCAGTTCATCAAACCTGATGTTCAGACGATTTGTATCGGGATGGCTGCTTCAATGGGCGCATTCCTTCTTGCAGCGGGTACGAAAGGCAAACGTTTTGCACTTCCAAATGCAGAAGTAATGATTCACCAACCACTTGGCGGTGCACAAGGTCAAGCAACAGAAATAGAAATCGCAGCGAAGCGTATTCTATTCTTACGCGAGAAACTAAATGGTATTCTTGCAGAACGTACGGGTCAGCCAATCGAAGTACTTGCGAGAGATACAGACCGTGATAACTTCATGACTGCAGAACGTGCGAAAGAATACGGTTTAATTGACCATATTATCTCACGCAGTGATATGAAAGAGAAAGAAACAAAATAATCATTTTGAAAACCGACCTTATTGGGTCGGTTTTTTTATATGGTAGAGAGAGAGTTTACATATTTATGCGGGGGTAACTTGTCTTTGCGCGACAGGGACTTGCCTTTGCACGCCGGGGACTCGTCTTTGCGCGACAGGGACTCGTCTTTGCGCGACAAGGACTCACCTTTGCGCGACAGGGACTCGTCTTTGCGCGACGGGGACTCGCCTTTGCGCGACAGGGACTCGTCTTTGCGCCCCGAGGACTCGCCTTTGCGCGACAGGGACTCGTCTTTGCGCGACGGGGACTCGCCTTTGCGCGACGGGGACTCGTCTTTGCGCGACGGGGACTCGCCTTTGCGCGACAGGGACTCGTCTTTGCGCGACGGGGACTCGTCTTTGCGCGACGGGGACTCGTCTTTGCGCGACGGGGACTCGTCTTTGCGCGACGGGGACTCGTCTTTGCGCGACGGGGACTACCTCAAAATCGAGTAAAAAAAACCGTCTCCAACTATCGATTGACGATAAGAAACGGCCGGGATTTTCATTTAATTTTCATTTTCAACAAGTCCTGAAAGTGTGCTCAGTGCCTGATCTTCATCGATGCCATCTGCAACGAGCGTAACCGATGTGCCGCGTGCAATTGCCAGACTCATAATGCCCATGATACTTTTCGCATTCACTTGACGGTTTTCTTTTTTCAAGAAGATATCCGCTGTAAAGCGGTTTGCTTCTTGCACAAAAAGTGCCGCTTGTCTTGCTTGCAACCCTGTTTTCATTTTCACTTCCACTGTTCGTTCTGCCATGTATTCCCCAACTCCTGTCTATTTGTCAGCTTCCAATGCCCCCGTTACGGAGATTTTCTGCAATTTCCTCTATTTTTCGTAAGCGATGATTCACGCCCGATTTACTAACCGTTCCACCAGAAACCAATTCTCCGAGCTCTTTTAACGTAATATCCTGATTGTCTACTCGAAGTCGTGCGATTTCTTGTAGTCTGTCTGGCAATTGACCTAACCCAATCGTACTTTCGATAAACTTTATATTCTCAACTTGGCGCTGTGCAGCCCCAATTGTTTTATTCAAATTCGCTGTTTCACAATTCACAAGTCGGTTTACACTATTGCGCATATCCCGTATAATCCGCACATCTTCGAACTTCATAAGTGAGACGTGGGCTCCAACAATGCTAAGAAAATCTGATATTTTCTCTGCTTCTTTCAAGTAAGCAATATAGCCTTTTTTCCGCTCAATGGACTTTGCATTCAACTGGTATTTATTCATTAGATCAACGAGCGCTTCGCTATGTTCCTTATAGATTGAAAAAATTTCAAGATGATAAGAAGATGTTTCCGGATTATTAACCGAACCACCCGCTAGAAATGCACCGCGTAAATACGCACGTTGGCAACATTTCGTCTTTACGATTGCCTTCGAAATCTCATTTTTAAATTGGAATGTTCCCGTCAATATTAGCAAGTCTTCGAGAAGCGGCTTTGCACCATCTCGAATTCGACAAATGTATACATTATTCTTTTTCAAGCGCATCTTTTTTCGTACAAGCAGTTCCACTTTATAGGGATACAACCGCTTCAGATTCGAATATAGACGCCTAGCAATTGCAGCGTTTTCAGTTTGCACATCGAGACTCCATTGTTTATTTGAAAAGGACAGTGCTCCATTCATTCGAATGAAAGCCGCAACTTCGGCCTTTATACAACAATCGTCCGCCTCGATTTGTGTCATTTCTTTCTTTGTTTCTGAAGCAAAAGACATGATTCTTCAAGTCCCCTTTCCCGGCGACGATCACGTCTAATCCGTTTTTACAGCACTATCTATATAATCCATCAGCCAGTTTGCAACTTTCGCTGGGTCATGCATTACACTTCCCCCACTCACCATTGCGATATCCTTCACTATAGTTGTTGGGACAAGTTGCTGCAAGTTCTCCAGATCATTGATAACGGCCCATGGAGGTCCGGATTGTTGTTCCTTTCCAAGCAACGCATCTATATCTGCACCATTCAATAATACTGCGTCTATAAACGGTTTGCCGGCATGATCATACAAAGCTTTGACATGCTCCGAAGCCGTATAACGATAAGTTTCACCTGCTTGTGTTGTCAAGTTACCAATATATACTTTTTTTGCCTTACATGCCAAAACCGCTTCACGGATTGCCGGAACAAGGATGGTTGGCATTATACTCGTATACAAACTCCCTGGTCCAAATACGAGTAAGTCTGCGGCCATAATGGTGTCGACCGTTTCAGGTAGCGGTTCCGCTTCCTGGGGAGACATATACACTTTGCGAATCTTTCGGCCATAGACCGGAATCTTGGACTCTCCTGTTACGATTGTGCCATCTTCCAGTTCTGCATGCAATGTAATCCGTTGATTAGCAGCTGGTAACACTTTCCCTTTAATGTTCAACACATGACTCATTTGCTCAATAGCACGTGCAAAATCACCTGTGATATCCGTCATTGCGGTTAGCATTAGATTGCCAAGTGAATGGCCTTTCAAATCTTCCGATGTCGAAAAACGATATTGAAACATCTTCTCAATAAGCGGTTCTACATCTGAAAGCGCTGCCAGGACCTGACGAACATCACCCGGAGGCGGAATATCGTATTCATCAAGTAGTCTACCTGAACTGCCTCCATCATCAGCCACAGTCACAACTGCCGTCAAGTCAATGTGATGACATTTCAGCCCCCGTAATAACGTAGACAATCCGGTTCCGCCACCAAAGGCAACTACTTTTTTCAACTTACCGGATCGAGACATAGCGTCAATCCTTTCTCTTTTCAATATCCCGATGGGTGATGAACGTTCGATATTCATCCTTAAATCGAGCCCCAAAAAATTCAGCGAGCGTTACCGACCGATGCTGCCCGCCTGTACAGCCAAATGCAATAACAACTTGCGATTTTCCTTCATTTTTATACTGCGGAATAAGAAATTTGAACAAATCGGATAGCTTGTCAATCAGGATCTGCGTATCGCTCCACTTCAGGACATAATCGTAGACTTCTTTCTCAAGCCCTGTTTTCGTTTTTAATTCTTGAATATAAAAGGGATTTGGCAAGAAGCGTACATCGAATACGACATCCGCATCAATCGGCATCCCATGTTTAAATCCAAATGAAATAAAGTTTACGTTGAAGCCAGCACCTTCCTTATAGGAAAACTCGGCCATAATCTTTTCTCGCAATGCCCTCGGCTTCAAACTCGATGTTTGATAAATTGAGCGGGCCCTTCCTTTCAATTCAGAGAGGAGTAGCCGTTCTTTTCGAATACCTGCAAGTGGTAAACCACCTTCTGCTAAAGGATGTGACCGTCTCGTTTCCTTATAACGTCGAACGAGCGTCTCATCATCTGCATCGAGGAACAATATGCGAGAGGATACACCTTCCATACGTAGCAAATCATCAAGTGCGCCGATGAGCGAATCGAATAAATCGCCACCACGCGTATCCATCACAGCTGCAATCCGCCTCATACGGTTTTCCGACTTCATCATTAAATCTAGAAACATGACTAACAATTCTGGTGGCAAATTGTCGATACAATAAAATCCAAGATCCTCGAAACTTTGCATCGCAACTGTCTTGCCTGCGCCCGACATCCCCGTGATTATTACGATTTCAACATCGCTATTTGGCGTCTCTTTTTCCGTCATTGTCCATCACCCTTCCTTTGAACTTTGAATTTCCTCTTTCAACAGCTTAAATTCCTCCGTATATAAGAACGTTCCATACTGCATCCCTATCTGCGATACTGCAAATAATAAATTTGTACGATCCCCTTCCGCCATTGGGAGGGTCTCTAAACTTTCCACTGGATGCCATTCGAGCTCACCTTCAGTAGTTGTCTCAAACGGTTTGCCGACCAAATCATGCGCCACAAATGTATAAAGCATCCACTCATTTTTGACATGACTACCTGTATCATCCGTAATCACCATGGTATAGACACCTTTTAAATGAGGGTCAACTGCCTTGGCACCAGTTTCTTCCACGAATTCTCTTGCCGCTGCTTCGTAAACTGACTCGCCCGGATCCATTTTGCCACCGGGAGCGACATACCATCCGCGACGAGGTTTTTTGAGTAATAATACTTGATTGTCTTTCACAACGATTAAGTTTGCAATTTTTTGCATATATCTACCCTCACCTCTTTAAGCACATACATTTATTATACAACGTATCTGTGATAAACAACATGAAAAAGCAGACCACCCGCCAGAATTTTCTAGCGGGTGGTCTTTTTTAAAGTTGCTATATCAAAAGGGGGGTCAATTGATACTCCTAGTATAGCCCAAGGATGTTGCATTCCTGTTACAACCACATTAAGGTTGCATTACCTTCCAGAAGCAATAGCGCAAGCGCCTGTTCAGGGGCGACAGGTAGGAAGGATGCAGTTCAATCCTTCCCTGTTGGAGGGCTTGAAAGTAAAGGCGCTCTTTGCCTTTACTAGCAAGACCGAAACGACCCGAGCCCCTAGGCGCTGGAGCCTAGACGTTAAGAACTTAGGCTTCTGCGCCCAATTTCTCCATCAATTCCTCGACATACTTTTGCACGGCTTGCGCTGCAATACTGCCATCGCCCGTCGCTGTGACAACTTGTCGCAATAATTTCTCACGCACATCGCCAGCTGCATAAATACCAGGCACAGATGTTTCCATGATTTCGTTCGTCTTCACATAACCATTCTCATCGAGAATACCTAATTTTTCAAAAGGAGCTGTCAATGGGTCCATCCCGATATAAACGAACACTCCATTTGTTTCAAATACTTTTTCTGAGCCATCAACCGTAGAAACAAGCGTAACAGATCCTACTTTACCGTCTACTTCGTTTACTTGTTTGACTGTTGAGTTCCAGATGAAGTCAATCTTGTCGTTCGCAAATGCACGATCTTGAAGGATTTTCTGCGCACGTAGTTCATCGCGACGGTGAACAATCGTCACCTTATCAGCAAAACGTGTAAGGTACGATCCTTCTTCAACCGCTGAGTCGCCACCACCGATAACAACTAGTTCTTTTTTACGGAAAAATGCCCCATCACAAACTGCACAATAGCTGACACCACGGCCAGTCAAGTCACTTTCACCCGGAATTCCCATTTTTCGATATTCTGCGCCTGTTGTAATAATAATCGCGCGTGCTTTATATTCTTTGCCGCCAGCAATAATCGTTTTAAAGCTTTCGCCATCGATGACATCCGTCACATCGCCATATGCATATTCAGCGCCAAATTTCTTCGCATGTTCAAACATTTTTGTAGATAGATCCGGACCTAAAATGGTTTCAAATCCAGGATAGTTTTCAATTTCCTCTGTATTCGCCATTTGGCCACCAGGTATCCCACGTTCAATCATAAGTGTAGATAAATTCCCACGAGATGTATAGACAGCAGCTGTCATTCCAGCGGGTCCGGCACCAACAATAATAACGTCATAAATTTTCTCAGTTGTCATGTCAAATTCCTCCTTGACTCCATTCACTCTTCCCAAATCGTATAAGATTGGCTAACCCCATTCAACTATTTTGCCTATAATGAATAGCGGAAGCGCCTGTTCAGGAGCTAGACACCATGAAATGCGTAGGGCACTACGTGAATAGTTGTTTTCGGTTCCCTTTGGATTGAATGACTCCTATACGATTACCGGGATGTCTGGATGTGTAGGGATGCGACAAAATCGCATCTCTACACATCCTTTTCGGTAATCGTATGGCGTTCCTTCATCCCTCGCTCTCCAAAAGCACAGGTACACGAAGTGCCTAAGCTTTTTGTGACGAAAGAATCGCATGCTTCTTATCTGGATAGAAGCAGCCAAAGATACAATTTTGGCTGCTGAAGCCTTCTCTATGGTGTTTCTTTTTTATATTAAAGAAGTGTCCCTTTCTATATGGCATCATATGATTAGATGCTCACTCTTTGCTAAGAGTAAGTAAGGGACACATTGTACAAAGTCATCTATTCTTTTCTTTACAAGCAACTGCACTTTTCACTTGAACATTGTAGGTACGCGACAGGCAATTCATCACAATAGGATTTCCGAAAAGGGTATGGCTAGAAGTGACGGAGTCACTTCTAGCCATACTGCCCCTCGGTAAATCAGTCGTGATTATTTTGCCGAAAGCGGACCGAAAATAATCTAGTGTACTTTTCAATCTCTGCCCACCAATACTTGTTGCAAGTAAATGGTCACACGCCTTTACGCATCAAATTGCGGAAGGTATTCAATCAATTCGCCAACATACTTGGTTAACGTTGGGACTGAAATCCCAAACTCACGTGCAATCGCAGCTTTCGTTACACCCGAATAGCGCGATGACTGGAACATGTAATCTGCCGCCGCTGCAAGTGCCGCTGGATTACGGAACAAGAACGAACGACTCAGCGCCGTTTCACAAAGCGTGAACCACATTTGAAACAGATGCGTTCCCTGTTTATCCAACGGTCGGTATTTCGCGTACAACAAATCCGTCGTTTCAAGTGCCCGCAAAAATGACGGATCGAACGATATCTGTGGCATGAAATCTTCTTCGATCCCACTCGCCAAAAACAGTTGTTCAAACTCACTCAGTTTGTCCACATCAATATAAGATGGATGTGAAATAATCTCTTGCTTATGACCTGATTTCCCAAGTAGATAAAAGCCAAACATGCGCTCACTTCTATAGGTATTCTGAATCTTTTCCAACAAAAATTCCCGATCCTGTTCCACCGAATCGGCTTGAATATCCGCTTGAACATCCTTCCATGGCTCATAGCCAACCTTCGTTGGATCCATTTCAACTAGCTCCGAGTAGGCTTCCTTTGCTACTTCCTCATGTCCAGAGAAGTAAGCACAATGTGCTAACCAGAAATAGTAACCCGCATCTCCTTGGAAACCACGTTTTTGCAGGCTTCTTAGCCAGTCATAAGCTTCCTTATGCCTGCCAACTAGCGCAAATGTCGCACCTAGCTTATAACGATGCTCAAATTGATACGGTTTAATTTTCACCAGCAAGTCAAGAAGCGATTGTAGCTCTTCTTCCTTTTTTTCGTAATAATAAAAGACGGCAAGATTGCATAAGGCATGTATATTTCCCTTGTTGTGCTCTAAGATTTCATGCACTAACTCACTAGCCCGAACCGTTTTTCCGATATAAAAATAGGCAAGCGCCAAGTTATTATAGGCCGCCCAAAATTCAGGATAATCGACAATGATCGATTCCAGCAGCTCCACCGCAGCAGTGAAATCCCCCGCTTCCATAAGGCTTCGTGCTTTCTCCTGAAGAAAATAGGCTTCCCCATCTGGCATCTCATCGTCGTCAAAATGAGATGCTTCCTGTTCTGCAAAGTCGATGATTTCCATCGATTCGTCTGCGAACGGACCATCCGGATCCATCGCGATATATTTTTCAGCATACAGCTTTGCATCGCGTAACATCCCAAGATGCGCATGTACTTCCGCCAAATAGAAAATAATCTCCGCTTCAGCAGGATCAAGTGTATGGGCACCCATCAACAATTCATGGGCTTCTTCAAAACGCCCTTCTTCCATCACCAACACACCATACTGCATTAAAATTTTCGAATCCTTAGGACTCAATTCTGTTGCCCGTTTCAAATATCTATGCGCATCATCAAAACGATCACGCTGCATCGCCTGAAGTGCTTTATTATAATAAAATTCACCATCTGGAATAAATGAAATAACTTTTTTATCCTGCACCTTACGTTGTTTGTCCAATCATATTCCCCCGAAAAAAGAAGAAGGAACGTACGATACGTTCCTTCTCGTATTGTTGCCTATTATAACATAAGTTACACGGCGCTATTCCTTTTCACCCATTTTGTTGTCGTTCGAGCATCTGTTCCTTTGTAAAGATGATCGCCACTGGATTTCCACCAGCGAATACGCCCGGGGGAATATCCCGGTTGACAAGGGATGCAGCCGACACAATCGCTCCATCCCCAATTTCCACCCCTGGAAGAATCGTTGTATTTGCCCCAATCAAGACATTTTCGCCTATCACAACATCGCCAATCCTATATTCATCAATCAAATATTCGTGAGCAAGAATGGTTGTATTGAAACCGATAATAGAATTATTCCCGACCTTTATTCGTTCTGGAAACATAACATCCGGCATCACCATCAATGCAAAAGATGTTTTTTCCCCCACTTCCATTTTCAAAAACGTCCGGAACAGGAAGTTCTTCATCGGGATGAAAGGCGTATACCTCGACAACTGAATCACTGCAAAGTTTTTAGCCACCTTAAAAAACGGCACCGTTTTATAGATATGCCACAGTGAGTTGGCCCCGCCTTTTGCTGGATATCGTTCGGTACGCCTCAAATGGCTTCACCCTTAACGATGGGTAGTAAATCTGACAAATGATGTAGCATATAATCTGGATTAAATGTCTGTAAAAATGCTTCTCCTTTAGCAGACCACGCAACGCCTGCCGTACGGACGCCTGCATTTTTACCACCTTCGATATCGTGATAATTATCCCCAATCATCAGGGCTTCATCCGCAGCGGCTCCTAGTCGTTCTAGCGCGAGGAAGATCGGTTCCGGGTCCGGCTTTGCATTTGTCACATCATCTATGCCTATGACAACATCAAAGATTCCTTTCGCCTGTAGCAGATCTATGCCTCTCCAAATCATATCATTTCTCTTTGTCGAGACAATCGCCATTTTGACTCCCGCTTCTTTCAACAACAGCAACGTTTCGGAGACACCCTCAAACTCGCTAACCAGCTCGTCGTGCCTCTCTCTATTCCAAGCCCTGTATTCCTCAATAAATTCGTCAACTCTTTGCGGATCTACTGTGCTAAATGCATCCGTTAAAGTAGGTCCGAGAAACGGCAGGATATCGCTTTGTGTATACTTTCCAGGATAATGCTTATCAAGGACATGTTGATACGATCGAATAATCAACTCATTCGTATCCATTAGTGTTCCATCAAAATCAAATAATAATGTCGTAATTGGTTTAGTCATCTTCATGTCCTCCTTTATTTATCTTGATACGTCTCTTTTACTTTTTGGACATAACGTCTGACGATGAACAATATGACGCCTAGGATAATCGTCGTAACCGATACAAGTTGTGCCGCCCGTAACTCCCCAATCACATACAGACTATCCGTACGCATGCCTTCTATATAGAACCGCCCGATGGAATACCAAACGAGATAGAACAAAAACATTTCGCCACGCTTCAAGCTGACTTTTCGCAACAGCAAGATGATGATTAGTCCAACGATATTCCACATGGATTCATAGAGGAATGTTGGATGATAAGTCACACCGTCGATTGTCATTTGATTCATAATCCAATCGGGGATGATCGTTGTTTCCAGGAACTTTTCTGAAACAGGACCGCCATGTGCTTCCTGATTCATGAAATTACCCCAACGCCCAATAATTTGACCAATCAACAATCCAGCAGCCGCAATATCAACCGTTTTCCAGAAGGAAACCCCGCGACGTTTTGTAAAGAAATACGTTGTCACAAACGCACCAATTAGTGCCCCATGAATGGCAATTCCGCCCTGCCAAATTTGAATCACTTGTCCGAGATTATCTTTATAATAATCCCATGAAAAGATAACATAATAAATTCGTGCAGAGATGATGGAAATTGGTACCGCCCAGATCAGTAAATCCGTAAGAAAGTCTGGATGCATGCCACGTTTGACCATTTCTTTTTGAACGACAATGAATGCCAAAACAATACCCAATGCTATTAAAATCCCGTACCAACGCACCTCAATAGGACCTAGTGAAAATGCGACCGGATTAATCGCCAATAAATTGAACATCTATTACTTGTCTCCTTTCACTTCAGTCCGATCTGGATTTTCTAGAATGGCCATATTCACTTTTTTCGTAAACTCTTCTGCCGCATTGACACCCAGTCTTTTCATCCGATAGTCCATTGCTGCTACCTCGATAATGACAGATAAGTTACGGCCTGGACGTACAGGAACCGTCAGCTTCGTCAATTCCGAGTCCATAATCTTCAGCTTCTCTTCATCGATTCCCAGACGATCATAGACCTTCTGCGGATCCCATAATTCCAAATCAATCACAATCAAAATTCGCTTATCACTTCTGACAGCACTAGCCCCAAATAAATTCATCATGTCCACAATACCGACACCGCGAATCTCAAGCATATGTTCAAGAAGTTTTGGTGGATTTCCAATCAGTACATTTTTGGCAACCTGTCTAATTTCCACAAGGTCATCCGCAACAAGGCGATGTCCCCTTTTCACAAGCTCAAGCGCCGTCTCACTTTTTCCGACGCCACTCTTACCCGTGATGAGTACACCGATCCCATAGACATCGACGAGCACACCATGGACCGCTGTCATTGGCGCAAGTCGACCGCCAAGGAAATTCGTCAGCATTCCAGAAAATCGAGTCGTGGGAACATCTGTAGACAACACCGGAATATCATATTTGTTAGCCGCTTCAATCATTTCGAACGGCACTTCCATTTCATGTGCCACAATAATAGCGGGTGGTTTTGGTTCACATAGCCTTTCCATTCGATCGATTCGCTCGGCATCCGTTAGCTTTGCAAAAAACGACAATTCTGTTTTCCCAAGTAGTTGAACACGATCCGACAGATAAAAATTGAAATAGCCAGCCATTTCAAGACCTGGCCTTGAAATATCACTCGTATGTATAGGTTGCTCGATGCCTGCTTTCCCCGCACTTAGTTCAAGAAAAAATGTTTCCTGAACGTCCTTTACTGTTACATAAGACATGTTTCTTCCCCCTTTTCTACTTTTCAATCAACTATTCCCCATTTTACCATTCCATTTTGCAAATGAAAAAAATTAGTACCCGGATTGTCCACTTCCCCCTCTTTTTATCTATCTATTAGGTAAAGGGGGAGATACACGATGAAAATAATTATTGATGCTGGTCATGGTCCGGAAACTGCTGGAAAGCGGTCGCCAGATGGGGTGTTGAGGGAGTTTCACTTTAACAGTGCTGTCGCAAATCTAGTGAAGCATTATTTGATTGAGGAGGGGCTGTCCATCTTTTTCGCCCATGACGAACGGAAAGACGTCCCTCTTTCCGAACGAACAGCGTATGCCAACAACCTGAATGCCGATGCATTTATTTCCATTCATGCAAATGCCCATGGATCTGATTGGAACCAAGCCAACGGAATCGAAACATACGCTTACTCGGCTGCTAGACAAGAATCTCTAGTACTTGCTGCTCTCGTACAACAATCACTTATCACAGCCTGTAAACGAGCAGATCGGGGCGTGAAGAAGGCTGATTTCGCTGTTTTACGCGATACGCGGATGGCTGCTGTACTGATCGAATGTGGCTTCATGACAAATCGAGAAGAAGCCGCATTATTACGAGACAAGGCCTACCAACAACAATGCGCAAAAGCAATCTCCTTCGCCATAACCGCATGGGTCTATCAAGGTAAGAAGTGAAGGTTCATAATAGGACAAATAACCGTAAGATGAATCCCACAAATTAGAACTATAAATCCCCACGTCTGTTGATTAACCGTTTACTTGAATAAATCTCAGGTAAGCACAGGCTTGAAAACCACCTTTGTCACTTGATCATTTCCGGTTCGCTTTCGGCGAAATATTCAAGACATAATTACCGAGGAGCATGCATGGCTAGAAACGACTTCGTCATTTCTAGCCATGCCTTTTTCGATCATCTTGTTATGAATAGTTGCCTATCCCGTACCTACAATGTTTAAGTGAAAAATGCAGTTGCTTGGAAAGAAAAGAATAGATGACTTTCTATAAAAAGTATAAGCGCCCGAAGATGCAATTTCGGGCACCCTGGCACGTTGTACAAGGTGTTCACTCTTTACTTTTAGCAAGCTTTATAGAAAGTGACACTTCATAAATTAAAAATCGAAAAGCCTATGGTGAAATCTTCAGCCGCCAAAATTGTATCTTTGGCGGCTTTTATCTAAGTAAAAAGCCAACTATTCTTTCTTCACCAAAAGGATTAGTACTTTGTGTACTTGTATCTTTGGTGAGCGACTGATGAACGACCACCATATGATTACCGAAAACATGTATAGGGATGCGGCGAAGTCGCATCCCTATACAAAAAAATAGCTCGGTAATGGTATAGAAGTAGTTCTATCCAAAGCAACCCAAAAGTGACTGTACACAGAGCACCTAGTGTTTAATAAAGTTATTTTTTGGTTAATCAACAGGCGTGAAAAATCCCGAAACTAAGTAAAAAAAGAAACAGGACTACTCCATTCGCCGAATCATACGGTGTGGAGCAGTCCTTTTCAGTTAAGACATCAATCTTTATTCGTGCTTTGCATTATAACAAACGAGGACAGACCCTGTTTTGGCTTCTCCCCAAATATGAAGAGTCTTCGAATTCTCATCAGCATCTTTTGTAAAGCGGATGGAACGTTGTAACAACTGTTCCTGCTCTGCAGTACGGTTGATGTCATCTAGTTGTAAATCCAAGCGACCCATATTGGTGGAAATTTCACCTGACAAAGCAAGGTCCTTTGGAATATAAATTTCAACCGATCCACTCATCGTCTTGGCATCAATCTTTGTAGCCTCTGGATCTGTTGTTGTAACAACAACATGACCATTCAAAGAATGGGCCTCTACATCTTTCACAGCACCATCAATATAGACACGGCCATTCAATGTTTCAGCTTCAATGCTATTCCCTTTTACGTTGTTTAAGTTAATCGCGCCATTAACCGTTTCAAACTCGCCTTCTTTAAACGACAAGCCAGCAATCTCAATTTTTCCGTTTGCTGTCTTCACACGCACGGTTTCAGCTACGGCGTCTCTCATTTTGAATGTACCATTGAGTAAGCGCGCAGAAATTCTTGCATAGTCCTTTTTAGGTAAAAATAAATCTACGTTTACTTGGACCATCTTTAAATCACTGGCAATTCTAATTTTCCCCTCGTCATTAACGAATAATAATTTATCGAGAAAATCTGCTTTGGCTTTCTCTTCCGAATCGCCATTATACGTTTTCACTGTAAACTCAGCACGAATCTCATCCACTTCATCGTGGTGTATCGTGACTTTACCATTATCGATATCGATGATTACTTCATCAACATCATCGGCTGGTTTCGTCTGTGCATGGACAAACGTAATCCCATTGCCAAATGGCGAATCAAAGTCGAATGATTTCACCTTCTGAACAGCGGTTTGCATGAACTGCATGAAGCGATCGCCGACATTGGAGAAGTCTTTGCGTAAATCGTCCAGGAAGTCATCCATCGAAGGCTCTTTCTCACTTTTTTCTTCAAACGTAAAGTCCTGTTCTGTGGATTGTTGCTGATCCGTTTGTTGTTGTTGTTGTTGTTGTTGTTCAGCTGGTTCTTTTTTCGAAAGCGTTACTTCTTCAGATGCTTGCACCGTTTCAGTCGGCTTTTCTTTTTGCTGCGTTTGTCCCAAAGTTTCTAGAAGTGTTAGTGCTTCGTCTGTCGTGATCGTTCCGTTTTCTAGCATTGCTAAAATTCGTTTTCGTTCATTTTGCATCGTTGCGCCTCCTAGTAGTATCGTTATCCAGATTTCTCTGTTTTGCTATTTATATATACGACTGGCATTCGAAAAGGTTTCATTTACCAACATTTTCTGCGGTCTTAATGGCTACCTCCATTCGCTTTCGGTCGCGCTCAAGAATTGGTTTTAAATAATACCCGGTATAAGACTTGTCGCTGCTAGCAATTTTTTCAGGTGTCCCCGTCGCGATGATTTGTCCGCCTTTATCGCCCCCCTCAGGTCCTAGGTCGATAATGTGATCGACAGTCTTAATGACATCCAGATTATGCTCGATCACCAGAACCGTATTGCCCGTATCGACAAGTCGTTGGAGGACAACCAACAGCTTGGAAATATCGTGTACATGCAAACCAGTCGTCGGTTCATCGAGAATATAAAATGATTTGCCATTCGACCGTTTATGAAGCTCGGAAGCAAGTTTGACACGCTGTGCTTCACCACCCGATAGCGTTGTAGCAGGTTGCCCTAATTGGATATAGCCTAATCCTACATCAACGATTGTCTGTAGTTTACGGCTGATTTTCGGGATATTTTCAAAAAATACGAGTGCATCCTCAACAGTCATCCCTAACACTTCTGATATATTTTTGCCTTTGTAGTGGACTTCCAATGTTTCACGATTGTAGCGCTTGCCATGACAGACCTCACATGGTACATAGACATCTGGCAAAAAGTGCATTTCAATTTTGATAATGCCGTCGCCTCGGCATGCTTCACAGCGTCCACCTTTCACGTTGAAGCTAAAACGACCTTTTTTATAGCCCCGTACTTTCGCTTCATTCGTTGAGGCATAGACATCCCGCACATCATCGAACATCCCCGTATACGTTGCAGGGTTCGATCTCGGCGTGCGTCCGATTGGTGATTGGTCGATTTCAATTACCTTTTCCAATTCTTCAAGACCTGTGACAGATTTAAATTCACCTGGTTTTTGTTTGGAACGGTTCAATTTCTGTGCCAGTACTTTGTACAGAACTTCATTAATCAATGTACTTTTCCCTGATCCTGATACACCCGTCACGGCAATGAACTGCCCAAGCGGAATATCAACATTGACATTTTTTAAGTTATTTTCCGCAGCACCTTTAATGATGATTTTTCGACCATCTGATTTTCGACGCTCTACAGGGAGCGCAATATACTTCTTGCCGCTTAAATATTGACCCGTTAACGAATTGGGATCATTCATCACTTTGTCAGGCGTACCTGCAGAAACGATTTCTCCGCCTGCAACACCTGCACCTGGTCCAATATCAATTAAGTAGTCGGCTGCCATCATTGTATCTTCATCATGCTCTACAACGATGAGGGTATTCCCGATATCACGCATACTTTTTAGTGTACCGATGAGTCGGTCATTGTCCCGTTGATGCAAGCCGATTGATGGTTCGTCTAAAATATAGAGGACGCCCGTAAGACGTGAGCCTATCTGAGTAGCCAACCGAATTCGTTGTGCTTCCCCTCCCGATAGTGTGCCCGCTGCTCTCGATAACGTTAAATAATCGAGCCCTACGTTAATCAGGAACCCTAGTCGCTCATCAATTTCACGTAGAATCAGCTTAGCAATTTGCGCATCTTTTTCCGATAGTTGAAGGTTTTTGAAAAACTGATCCACCTCGACAATCGATAGTTCTGTTACTTTACCGATATGGACCCCATTTACTTTCACAGCGAGTGTTTCCTCTTTTAATCGATAACCAGCACATGTCGGACAAGGCCGTTGCGCCATATATTTCTCCATTTGTTCGCGGACATAATCTGAAGACGTTTCTTTAAAGCGACGCTCGATATTCGCCAAAACCCCTTCAAAATAAATATTGCTATCACGCGTACCTCCAAATTCGTTTGTATAGCGGAATCGGATTTTTTCGTCTTGGGAGCCATTTAGGATTTTATCGAGCTCAGCATCCGGTAGTTCACTGACAGGGACATCCAGCGAAATTCCAAAATGATCCGCGACTGTTTTTAATAATTCCGGATAGTATTGTGAACTCGTCGGTTCCCACGGAGCAATGGCATGCTCTTTCAATGATTTCGATGAATCAGGAATGACAAGATCCGGATCGACTTCCTGCTTCGTTCCTAGACCGTCACAATCTGAACAGGCACCAAACGGACTGTTAAATGAAAACATACGCGGTTCTAACTCTCCGATTGAAAATCCACATAATGGGCAGGCATGATGCTCACTAAATAACAGCTCTTCCCCGTCCATCACATCGATTAACACAGTTCCTTCTGCAAGTCGTAGCGCCGATTCCAAGGAATCACTTAAACGCGCCGCGATGTCTTCTTTCATGACAATGCGGTCAATGACGACTGCGATATTGTGCTTTTTGTTTTTATTCAACTCAATATTATCGTCTAGGTCGATGATTTCACCATTTACTCGAATACGCACATAGCCTTGTTTCTTGATATCTTCTATTAATTTCACATGCGTGCCTTTGCGACCCGAAACGATTGGGGCCAGCACTTGAATACGGGAACGTTCAGGTAATTGCATCAAACGATCGACCATTTGTTGAATCGTTTGGGATGAAATTTCCGTTCCATGGACTGGACAAATTGGCTTGCCAACACGCGCGAAGAGTAAACGCAGGTAGTCGTAAATTTCCGTAACAGTCCCTACTGTAGAGCGCGGATTGCGACTCGTCGTTTTCTGGTCAATGGAAATAGCCGGCGATAGTCCTTCTATTACATCGACATCTGGCTTGTCCATTTGCCCTAAAAACTGGCGGGCGTATGCCGATAGTGACTCAACATATCTGCGTTGTCCTTCTGCGTAAATGGTATCGAATGCAAGAGAGGACTTTCCAGACCCCGATAAACCTGTCATCACGACTAATTGATCACGCGGTATCGTCACGTCAATATTTTTTAGATTATGTGCCCTTGCCCCTTGTATGACGATTTCATTGTTTTTCATCATTCTTACCCCTCAACCTTCAGTTCCAAAATTGTATCTCTCAGTTCCGCAGCACGTTCGAAGTCGAGTGCTTTTGCCGCTTCTTTCATTTCTTTTTCAAGCGATACAAGTAGGCTAGCCTTCTCGTCTTTCGTGAGTTTCTTACCTTTTGTTACTTTATCAACATAAGAGACAACTTCTTCTGCCACCTGTGTGGCACGAATGACATCTCGAATTTCTTTTTTGATGGTCGTCGGCGTGATCCCATGCTTGTCATTGTAAGCTTTTTGAATAGCACGACGCCGGTCTGTTTCATCAATCGCTTTGATCATTGAGTCGGTCATCCGATCCGCATACATCACGACATGGCCATTGGAATTACGTGCCGCTCGACCGATTGTTTGGATAAGCGCCCGTTCCGAACGAAGGAAACCTTCCTTGTCCGCGTCAAGAATCGTCACGAGAGACACCTCGGGAATATCAATGCCTTCCCTCAGCAGGTTAATGCCTACAAGGACGTCATAAGTGCCCATTCGCAGCTCCCGAATGATTTCAATTCGTTCAAGCGTCTTGATTTCGGAATGGAGATACTGCACCTTAATCCCGATGTCTTTTAAATAGTCGGTCAAATCTTCCGACATCTTCTTCGTCAACGTCGTAATGAGAACCCGTTCGTTCTTCTTCCTTCGTTCATGTATTTCATCTATCAAATCATCGATCTGTCCTTCAATCGGACGTACGTCAATTGTTGGATCAAGAAGCCCTGTCGGACGAATAATCTGCTCAATCATTTCAGGTGTATGCTCAATTTCATAAGGCCCCGGTGTTGCCGAAACATATATCGCTTCTTTCACATGGCCTTCAAACTCTGTAAAGGTGAGTGGCCGATTATCAAGTGCAGAAGGCAAACGGAAACCGTGTTCCACTAAGACATTTTTTCGTGCCTGGTCACCATTAAACATACCCCTAATTTGCGGTAACGACACATGACTTTCGTCGACAACAATTAGAAAATCATCTGGGAAATAGTCAAGCAAGGTATACGGTGTTGCACCCGCAGGACGCAAAGTAAGATGACGAGAATAGTTTTCGATGCCTGAACAAAAACCCATTTCCCGCATCATTTCAAGGTCGTAGCGTGTCCGCTGTTCTAGGCGTTGCGCTTCAAGCAGTTTGTCTTGTCCACGTAATTCTTTCAATCGTTCTTCCAATTCAACTTCAATATTGTCAATGGCCTGGACCATCTTTTCCTCGCGTGTCACGAAGTGGGAGGCCGGGAAGATGGCGATATGATCACGTTCGCCCAGAATTTCACCTGTCAGTGCATCGACTTCACGTATCCGATCAATTTCATCTCCAAAAAATTCGATGCGCATGCAGCGCTCATCCCGAGATGCGGGGAAAATCTCCACCACGTCACCTCTTACACGGAATGTCCCGCGCGTAAAGCTAATGTCATTGCGTTCATATTGAATGTCGACAAATTTACGCAGCAATTCGTTACGCCCAATTTCCATCCCTGTGCGAAGCGAGACAACGAGTTCACGGTATTCCTCCGGAGAACCAAGGCCATAAATACAGGAAACGGATGCGACGATCAGCACATCATTGCGTTCAAATAACGCAGATGTAGCGGAGTGCCGCAGCTTATCAATTTCATCATTGATACTGGCATCTTTTTCGATAAACGTATCCGTATGCGGTACATAGGCTTCTGGTTGATAGTAATCGTAGTAACTCACAAAGTATTCGACTGCATTGTCTGGAAAAAACTCTTTAAATTCACTATATAATTGACCCGCTAACGTTTTGTTATGGGCGATGACCAGGGTTGGTTTATTGATTTCTTTTACGACGTTCGATACCGTGAACGTTTTCCCTGTCCCAGTCGCACCGAGTAGCGTCTGATGTTTTTCACCTTTGCTAAGACCTTCCACTAGTTTAGCAATGGCAAAAGGCTGATCACCTTGTGGCGTATAAGGGGCTTGCAAGTTAAATTTTTGAACCATAATGGTCATGCCCTCCCAAAGAAGAATTACTTTTACTTTACCATACCTTGCCGGTTTTCACGAATAAAAACGAACGTACGTTTTTCGATATATGTATAAAAAAAACGCCGCATATCGCTTCATGCAGCGTCCTCACTTTTTTATTGAACTTCTACTAATTTTTTTAGACTTTCCGAATAGAGCTGAAATGTCTGTTCATCACGACAATCAAGCGAAAGATCGATCAATTCCATGAGTCGCTCCATGGTTTGTTGCCGATGAATATGGTTTAGGAATAGGTCCATGTAAATGTCATTCAACAGTTTTTCCGATTGGAGTGATGAACTATTTTTCCCAACGGCTTTCAAAAACTCTGCATATGAATAATTATTTTCCATCTCGCTCACCCCTGACGCCTTTTATTTATTATATCTATTTTCAGAGGTAAGTTGCAAGGTTTTTGGGAATATTCTATTTTTAATTTTTGTGACAGCCAAAAAGCCGTCCCGACTTGCGATCGGAACAGCCTCTTTCAATCGAACTCTTTCTTTTCCCCCGTCAAACGAATGGTTGCTTCAGATATGATTAGAATGACCGCCGCTATTAGGAATGGTGTCGTGGCAATGCCGTAAAGGAATAGCGCACTAACCAAAACCACTGCCGCCTGAATCCATTGAACCGCACGGACCGTTTTTCTAATCGCTGCAGGACGTGTGTCTTCCTTTTCAGGGAATAGCATATCCATTCGGAATTCGTCTCCTGCACGCAATGCATGGATAAGTTGCACGGCCGAAGCGAATGCAAGCGCACCAGCAAAAATGAAGACAACAATCGGAAATGGAATGAACAGCGCCCCGAGCGCAGACAACGCAGTCAGCCTAACCCACAGCCAGAAAATATCATCCGTTCGGATAAATGTGCGTCTCACTAGATAAGCTTGTGGAACCGTTTGTCCGAACTTCGGAGTACCGAATAACAGTCCGAGCCAGCCACGTCTACTGACTGAACCTTTAAGATGCGGAACATCCGTGAAATAGTTGGCGAAACGGTAAAAGCGCATCATCCGATTTTGTTCAAGTTCAATAAAATGGTCGTATGGGAACGGTTTTTCATTTCTCCGCCTCCCCCAATAAAAGGCGTACAGTCCAATTAACACGCCGATAATCGGAAGGTTCCACGGACTAGCAACAAGACCGTTAAAAATGAAAAGTCCAGCCAATAAAAATCGAACAAAACGGTCGCCCCAGACCTTTGTACCGTCAAGAGCATGCCGGAAGTTATATTCAGATAAGACAAATACCCACTTGATCAGTACCATGCAAATTGCGATGCCTATATACGCAAGCTTTGTCCCAGTTCCAGTCGCAGACAATAGCGGTAAGGCGACGATATACAATACGAATGGCAAAGGCAGCTGTGAAAAAAATGTCCAACTCAAAGATCGTTTGAGGTACATGGGAAGTTTCTTTTCAAGTGGCAAAAAATAAACGGTATCTGCTGGTTTCAACAGCGTTACAGGTGTTGAAAAGGAGAGCGCCGCCCCAAGAATCACTGCCGTTAGTAGTGCTGCTGGAAAGTTTGCTGGTACTTCCTTCAGCCATTCACTGTATGCATAGCCCCCCGCTCCAATTGTAAAGACGAACACAATCGCTAAGTGACCCGTAAACACATACTTTAAATACTTTTGGAGTTCGGTTATGTAATGGACGAACCGTGTTCCCCAGATGTCACGCAAATTATTCATTGTCAGCTTCCTCTGTCATCGCAATGTACAGATCGTCCAAAGACGCACCTGGACGTCCGAAGGCTTTTCTTAAATCATCCATTGTACCTTCTGCCCGCACCCGTCCGTCGTGGAGCAAAATAATTCGATCACAATGCTTTTCTGCCGTTGACAAAACGTGGGTTGACATGAGGACGGATGCCCCATTGTTTTTCCGCTCAGTCATCTGTTCAAGGAGAGATTTAATACCAAGTGGATCCAGACCGACAAATGGTTCATCAATAATATACAAAGAAGGATTGACGAGGAACGCACACATAATCATTACTTTTTGTCGCATCCCTTTTGAGAAATGCGCTGGGAACCAGTTCAATCGTTTTTCCATTCGAAATTCATGTAACAAGATTTCTGAGCGGGCCTCAAATAGCTCTTCGTCCAGTCCATATGCCATCGCTGTCATTTCAAGATGCTCCCTAAGCGTCAATTCCTCATAAAGAATCGGCGTTTCAGGAATATAGGTGAACGCCTTGCGATACGTTTCAGGATCCTCACTAAATGTCACACCGTTTACTCGGATTTCGCCGCTATGTGGGTTCATCAATCCAATAATATGTTTAATCGTTGTACTTTTACCGGCCCCGTTCAAGCCTATCAAACCTACAAGCTCACCGTTTCCAATCGTAAACGATAAATCATGCAGGACAGGTTTACGTGTATAACCGCCCGTTACATCTTTCATCTCCAAAATCGTCATTTCCATCCCCCATTCTTTCCCTTAGTTTAACAAAAAACGTCGCAAAATGCTTACCCCTTACACAGCTTGGACCACTTGGCATCATTTAAAATTATGCTACACTTGTCTCATTAATGAAAGGAAGTGCCAAAATGACTGAATGTATTTTTTGTAAAATCATTGAAGGAACGATACCAAGCATGAAAGTCTATGAGGATGAGCACGTTTTTGCCTTCATGGATATTATGCCAGCGACAAAAGGACATGTCCTACTCATTCCTAAAACGCATTGTAACGATATCTATGACATGTCGGCACAAGAGGCATCCCATCTATTCGCCGTAGCACCGAAAATTGCCAATGCTATCAAAGACGAATTTAGCCCACTGGGAATGAATTTACTGCAAAATAACGGAACGTTTGCCGGACAAGCCGTGTTCCATTTCCACTTGCATTTCATCCCTCGCTATGATGAGACAGATGGATTCCAACCTTCTGTTAAGACGAATGCAACAGAATTTACTGCGGAACGTATTGCAGAGTTCGCTGCAGGTATTCGCACGAAGCTATAATTAGTTTGGTATCCGCTGGAGCTTCATTTCATTCGGCAACTTTTTTTACGTCTGCTGGATAAATTTAACCTTGCCTATTCTTTGAATGCCATGTATGATTCATAGTAAGTTTTTCGCTGCCGATCATGAGGATACGTCAGGAGAATCTTACACTACTAGTTGAGCTGAGGAGAGATGAGAAATGAATACGAAGAATCTTGTGTTAATGGCGTTATTGGTTGCGGTTGGTGCTGCATTGTATTTGATCATTCCAGGTTATGGGGAAGGTATGAAGCCTGATTTCATGCTAACAATGATGTTTATCGGTATATTGCTATTCCCAGAAAAGAAGAGTGTATTTTTACTTGCTGTCACAACGGGCGTCATATCCGGTCTGTTCTCGACATTTCCCGGGGGCTTTATGCCCAATATCATTGATAAGTTTATAACTGCATTTGTGATTTTCGCCATTGTACTTACATTTAAAAAGTTCACAAGCAACATGATTGCAACAACAATCATGACTGGCTTAGGAACCATTCTTTCAGGTAGCGTCTTCCTATCGGTTGCACTGTTTATCCTTGGTGCAACAATCCCAGGCTTCGCATCACCAATGGCTGCTTTTACAGGGTTGTTCGGATTGGTTGTCCTACCGGCAATTGCTATGAACTGTATCGCATTTTTCATCATCTATCCGATTGTAAAAGGGTTGATGAAGCGGACTTCGTTTAAAACTGCATTATCCAATTAATAATAGACCAAAAGCTTTCCGGATGAATCCGGAAAGCTTTTTTAATTGCTTCAGCAATTAAATCCTTCCCCCCTCCCTGTTGGCCCCAAGCTCGAAAAAAAATCTGGATGCAATTACGCCAAGGCGTAATTGATTTGCTCAGATAGCTCTTCCATGTTTTAATGAGACTATATAGAAACCATTCGATCCACAAAGAAAGGTGTGCTGAAAACATGAAAGCATCTACATTTTTCATCGGACTCGTGGCAGGTTCAGTTGCCGCCGCAGTTACAGTCTTATATTCTACTCCCCAATCAGGTAACGAACTTCGAAAAACGGTAAGAAATGCATCAGCTGATATGAAGAGTAAATTCAGTGATGTCAAAGGATGCGTAGATGATTTAAAAGATTCCATTTCTCATCTATCATCGGAAGCAAAAGAAGCGATTCCAGCTGCCATCGATGGCCTCAAAGGATCAGTTGAAAAATGGCAACATGCGACTGAACCTAACAAGGAACGTATGGAAAAGGAAATTGTCGCTATTCAAAAAGCACTTGAAGAACTCGAACAGTCCCTAGTCGCACAACAAAAATCATAAGAAAAGCGCAGGGCGCCTGTCGCATCTGGCGTCTGGAGTCTAGACATAAAAAGGTTGTCCAATTGAACTTGGACAATCTTTTTTATTATTGCGACGAAAGTTTTTTTGCAATTCTCACTTCTCTCCGCTTTGCTTTCCTGCTATAATAAACATAGTTATAATTTAATAGAAGGAAGGTGTCTATATGGAAAATCAAAAGTTTTCTCCAAAGGATGCAATGATCTTTAGTCAACGCGTCGCACAGATGTCAAAAGCACTTTGGAAAGCAGTAGAGAAGGATTGGCAGCATTGGATCAAACCTTATGACTTGAATATTAATGAGCATCATATTTTATGGATCTCTTACCATCTTCAGGCCGCTACTATTTCAGACATTGCTAAATTTGGAGTGATGCACGTTTCTACAGCATTTAACTTTTCAAAGAAGCTCGAACAACGAGGATACCTCGTATTTTACAAAAAAGACGAAGACAGACGAAATACATATGTTTCCGTAACAACAGAGGGAGAAAAACTGATACTTGAAATGAATGAGAATTATTTCAACTCAGAGCGTGATATTTTGGAAGGTTCACTTCCCATTAAAGACCTCTATGGTAAATTCCCTGAATTTCTTGAAGTCATGTCCGTTATCCGTAATATTTACGGGGAAGACTTCATGGAGATATTTGAACAAGGGTTTAAAAACCTTGAGAATTCATTTGACACCAACCATGGCGATTCATTCACTGGGAGTCAACCCGTAAAAACGGTTGAAGCCGTCAGTTCATTACCTATTGCTGATGAAAAATAATTTCATTTCGTAGTGACTTCTGCTATGATTACTTTGTTAAGTTAAAGGGGAGGAATGGACTTGATCCTTGTAATCACAATTTTGTTCTCATTATTTTATTTGTTCCAAATCAATAAGATGACATATGCGTTATGTGAATCACGGGAAATCCCCGAGGAAAAACAGCCGAAAATCTATAAAACGGTTAACATCCTTGTCACTATATTAATTTCAACTTTTTATGTCGAAATCCTTTTGAATATCTAAAGCATAAAGAAAAGTCCATGATCCCGGGATTCCGGGATATGGACTTTTCCTTGTTAAACGCTTCTATTCATTAATACAGGAAGGCTGCACCGACAATGATTAGTAAAATAAACAACACTACAATCAACGCGAAGCCCGAAGAACCTTGGTTATATCCGCTCATTGGAGCACCCCCTCTCTCTCTCTACATCCTATGCGCAAATTTTCCACGGTTATGGGCAAATTATCCGGGGAACCTTTTTGTTTTCACTACGTTGTTATGATATAGTATTTACTGTTGCACATAAAAGTTAGGGGAGACATTAAAATGAAAAAAACTGTACTAGCACTTACAATGGCCGCATCCGTTCTTGCACTGTCAGCATGTAGTGAAGACAAAGCCGCTGACGATGCAATTATCGCTACTTCTAAAGTTGGGGATATTACACAAGCCGAGCTATATAAGGAAATGAAAGATGCAATTGGTAAACAGGTTGTTGAAAGCTTACTGCTTCAACAAACACTAGAAAATGAATATAAAATTACTGACAAAGAATTAAAAGATGAAATCGCAAAACAAAAAGAACAATTCGGAGATAACTTCGAACTAGTCCTTCTTCAAAACAACACGACAGAAGAGGGCTTCGGGAAAATCATCAAATCACAAATGCTCGAACAAAAATTGGTTGATTCCCTTGAAATCTCTGATGAGGAAATCAAAGCTGGTATCGAAGATATGAAAAAAGAAGTACATGCACGTCATATTCTTGTTAAAGATAAAAAAACAGCTGAAGAAGTCCTTGCAAAATTAAAGGATAAAGGCGATTTTGCAGCACTAGCTGCAGAATATTCGATTGAACCTGCTGCAAAAGAATCAAAAGGTGACCTTGGCTGGTTCGGTCCAGGTGCAATGGTTGCAGAATTTGAAAAAGCTGCTTTCGCTATGAAAAAAGGTGAAATTAGTGAACCGGTTGAAACCATGCACGGTTTCCACATCATCGAGTTACTCGATACGCGCGTGGCAGAATCTGAAAAGACAGATGAAGAACTAAAAGCAGAAGTCGAAAAGAAACTGACAGACGAAAAAGTTGAAGAGAAAATTACCAGCCTACTAAAAGCTGCTGACATCAAGATTGAAAACGCTGATTTCAAAGGTGCGCTTGAAGGCTACTTATCGACTGACAAAAAATAATGTATATGAAAAGCTGTCCCTTTGTGGGACAGCTTTATTTATTGATTAACCAAAAACAACTAGTAAATAACTTGATCAAACACAGAGTGGTGCGTGTATAGTATGTTTGGAACGCTCTGGATTGAATGACTACTATACAAATACCGAGATTTCTGGATGTGTAGGGATGCGACTTTGTCGCATCCCTACACACTTTTTTCGGTAGTCGTATGGTGGCCCTTCATCCGCCGCTCCCCAAAAACACAGATACACGAAGTGCTAAAGCTTTTGGGGACGAAAGAATAACCGGGCTTCTTACCTAGTGAGAAGCCGCCAAAGATACAATTTTGGCGGCTGAAGCTTTTTCTATGGGTGTTTCTTTTTTTATTTTAAAGAAGTGTCGCTTTCTATAAGGCTTCACTGGGGGAGGAATTGAATTGTATTCCTCCTTTGATGAGATGCATAATCTTTGCTAAAAGTAAGCAAGAAACGCATTGTATAACGTGCTAAAGTGCCCGAAATTGTATCTTCGGGCACTTACACTCCCTATAAAATGTCATCTATTCTTTTCTTTCAAAGCCAAAGCTTTTTTCACTTGAACATTGCAGGGCTGCGACAGGCAATTCATCACAATAGGATAACCGAAAAAAAATGTGGCAAGAAATGACTTGGTCATTTCTTGCCACACTGGGGTCCCCCGGTAAATCTGTCGCGATTAATTCGCCGAAAGCGGACGGAAAATGGTCCAGTAAAAATAGAGGTTTTCAATCACTTGACGTTATTGTCTAGCTTCAGCCGCCAGCCGCGTCTAAGCGGGCGTCTTGCGCTTTTCTTTATTCAAACGTAGGCTTGTAGAACGAGCGGTTATCTAGTGGGAAAATTCGTTCCGTGAATTCACCCGGTGCTGTTTTGCCAAGTGCACGATCTAACATATTCATCTTCGCATCAATATTGTCGATATAATGTAGAATCTCTGCTTCTTTCAGCATTGGTCGTTTTGGACTTCCCCACTCTTCTTTACCATGATGGGACAAGACCATATGCTGTAGCAACATGACTTCTTCACCAACAATTTCTAGTTCGTCCGCTGCTTTGGAAATTTCATTGACCATAATTGTAATGTGACCGAGAAGGTTCCCTTCAATCGTATATTGCGTGGCAATCGGCCCTGAAAGTTCAATCACTTTCCCGACGTCGTGTAAAATAATGCCCGCGTACAACAGATCCTTATTGAGTGATGGATACAGGTCCGCCAGTGATTTTCCGAGCTTTAACATTGATACTACATGATCGATTAGACCTGATACATAATCATGGTGATTTTTTGTCGCCGCCGGGTAGGTCATGAAAGCCGCTTGATGCTTTTTCAATAAATGGCGGGTGATTCGTTGAATCTGTGGATTTTGCATTTCAAAGAAATACTGCATCAACTCTTCATACAATACTTCCTTGCTTTTGGCTGATGAAGGAACAAGGTCTGCAATTGAAATCCCTTCATCCTCTTTAATCGGACGGATGCTTTTGATACGCAGCTGATTTTTGCCACGGTATTCATGTACTTCTCCACCCACTTTAACAATCGTTGCGGCGGCATAAGTTTTGGCTAGCTCATCTGTCGTGTCCCACAGTTTCGCTTCCATATCACCGCTCTTATCTTGTAAAATGAGTGTCATGAATGCGCTACCTTGCGTCGTAACCCCTTTTGTAGACTGCTTAATCAGTAAATAAATGTCTAATGGTTCTCCAACTTTATAATCCGCTAGTTTTTTCATACCCTAATTGCCTCCTGTTCGCTTCCGATAGCAGAAACGTTTACTATTGTTGCATCTTGCCAATGCGCTGTCATACCTTCATGGCATGTGAAATAGATGAATTGATGCTGATTTTGAAGCCGATCCAATAACTCAATCATACGCGAAAGTCGCTGTCCGTCAAAGTGGACGAACGGATCATCCATCATCATTGGAAATGGTGCTGTTTCAAGTATGGATGCTGCGAGTGCGAAACGAAGCGCAATATAAGCCTGCTCCTTCGTCGCCTGGCTGAGTTCGACAATCGGATATCGCATGCCATCCCTAGACACCGCTTCAAAAAGACCCGATTCCGTCACAAGGAGCGATTCATAATGACCGCCTGTTAATTCGCGGAATAGTGCCTCCGCAACTTCCAGTACGTTCGGCAGTTTCTTTTCTTTCAAATCCATCATCGTGCGTCTAATCGCTTCGGCAATCGCCTTACGTTCAGACCACTGCTTTGCGAGTTCTGCCAGTTCGGCCTTCTTCATTTCAAAGTGTTGTCGTTTACGTCCGTACGTTTCATCCGTCAGCAAACGATCCGTTTTATGCATGAGGGTAACTTGCTCATTCATCAGTTGCTTTAACTGTTCGTCGACCACGACTTGTGCTTCTCCGTTTGTAGTTGTCTTCGTCACTAATTCTTCCTCCGTGACACCTTCAGACAACTCCACGGCTCCATGTGCAGCTAACTGCAAGTTGACATCACTCAACTGCTCTGCCAAACGACCCATTTCCTGATAAACACGATCCGCACTATAAAATTCCTCTTCCGTTTTTGCCCCTGCTTCAGTTAGCAACTGCTGTAACTTGTCTTGCAGGGAGCCAACCAGCCCAGAAATCTCTTTTAACGCTTCTTCCTTTTGCAGAGCATCTGACTTTATAGATTTCAGCAGTTCCCTTTGTTCTTTTAACAGTATGAATTCACGTCTTAGCATCTCATAAATTGCTTCTTGTGGCACGACTTTTTGCATTACTTTTTCAACTTCTGCTACCCGAATCGCAATATTCTCTTCGGCCATACGCTTTTGGTTTTCCATTTCCGCTTTGTCCCGCGTCACTTCTTGGACTTGCCGTATTAAACGAAGTAATTCCGGAATGATGCCTGGCGACGGTAATCCATCAAAACCATATACCTGTAAGAATCGGACAAGCTCTGATTCTACCTGCCTTCTGTTGTCATGTAAGACATCGAGCTCCGCAACAAGTGCGTGGTGTTTCCGTTCGAGACTTTCATAACTATGCCGAAGCGCCTCGCCTTCTCGCTTGGCAATGGCGATGCGTTCTACAAGTTTCTCCATCTGCTGTTCTTTTCCATCATATGAAGCGATGAATCGCTCCATCTCTCGCCTTTTCGCATCGTCACCAGACTGTGATTCTTTTCGTGACAAAAAGAAAGCTCCCATTGCACCTACGATGGCACCTACGACAACAACTAGCCATTCTTGTTGCAGAAAGCCAAAAATGATACACGCGGCAGCCAGTAGTAAAAGTAACGCTGGCATAGCCATGGCATTGTTATTTTGTTGACGCTTCCCCAATGTCACGTACGCTTTGGCTTCCGCAAGCCGTTGGCGAACTTGGGGCCACTTGTCTACTTGCTCTAGCTCTTCGTGTGAAGGGGCTGTTTGTTCCATTACCCCCAAGTTAGTTTCGATGTCCATTAAATCGTTTTCAAGTTGAACGAGTTGGCGTTCCGTATAGCTAATCTGCTGATCGCTGTCGGTAAGCCCCCTTAGTAGCTGATGCATCTCTTCTTCCTTTTGCATCGATACGTTTGCCTGTAGAAGACGCTCCTCCGCTTGTTCGCCTTGGATGCCCAATCGACTGATTAAACGTCCTCGTAAACTCGTTACATGCCGTAATTCCTCTGTCGCAGTCGCTTTTGTAACTTGCCAGCCATGCCACTGTGCTTCTTTAGCTAATAAAATCTCCATATCGGCCAGATAGTCAGTTGCATGCTGTTGCGGCTGTTTTGCAGCTATTTCTGCTAATTCTTCCGTCAATCTCCGTTTGGTTGCGCTCGCTTCTGTCCATTTATCCAACAACGCCTCATAGCGCCTGATGCCATCCACAGGAAATGTCGCTCCATGTAAAGGCTCCAGTTTCGCTTCTAGTGTAACTTTTTTATGATGAAGCGGAAGAAGTTGACGTGCAATCGACAGTTCCGCCGCCTCTTGTTGGAGCGTCTTTTGCTGCTCATACAACTCGCTTAAACGACCGTCGACTTCCTGCAATCGCTGAATAGCTGGCGCATACTCTGCCACTTTTCCTTTCGCATCTATTAACTCCTTCTCCAGTTCACGAAGTTCTAGCATCTTGACGTTCATCTCTGGAATTCTACCGGATTTCTTGAATAACTCGTCCATTTCTTTGTCCATTCTTTTCTCCAGTTGTAACAGGGAGTCAACCCCTGTTGTCCCGGAAGCAAGAAGTGTACGACTTAACTCTTCTTCATCCATCTTCTCGAATCCTTGTAACTGTAGCAAAGAGAATGAAAAAATGGATTCAAATGACGGTCGATCGTATTGGCGCAGAAGTACGCGTAGTTCCTCTTCCCCGCCCTTTGTCCCGTCTTCAAAATGGACCGAGACATCGCCCGCCGACTTGCCACGAACACGTTCAACAATACAGGTTCCATGTTTTTCATCGAAAAGATACACTTGTCCACCATACTTGCCACCTGATTTTGGTTCATAGCGCAGCATGGTACTATTTTTCTGTGGAAAGCCAAACAGAATATGGAGAATGAATTGCTGTATCGTCGTTTTCCCCGCTTCATTGGCCCCATATAAAACGGTGATGCCTGTACCCAATTTAATGGTGACATTTTCATGTTTACCGAATCCGTAAATGACTAGTTTCTCGATTTTCACTTCATCACCTCATTCTATTTCTGCCGCTACTAATTTAATCGTCCTCGTTTTGATGTCCTGAATATCTTCTTCCATTAAGACATCCAAATATTTAATGCCTTGTCCATGTTGGTATAACTCTTTCAGAACGTCCTTCCACTCGTCTTCCTGCCAACCTTCAATCATGCCGATGACCGAATGTGCAAGTGCACCCGAAGTCGCTAAAAGAGTTGTCTGCCTAGCAAATGACAGCTTCTGAACCCATACAAACGCCTCACTGTCTCCAACCATATCGCGTAGCACATCTAGCCATTCTTGTTCAGTCGATTGGCTAAATAACTCCGCCGCTCCGTCATCGATATCTACCATCGACACCTCTACAATTCCTGACCCGTGTTGTGCTTTGAAAGATTCAAGCTCCTCCGTACAGGCAGCTAGCCATTCATTGGCATGACGGATCCCGGCACATGACACTTCCACACGTTCAAATACAAGGGCAGATGCTGGGATGAACTGAAGTGACGCACCCACTGTCGATAATTCCACTTCATAAAATCCTTTCAATCCGCGTTCATTGCGATGACGTCCTTGCAAATTCCCCGGATAGACAATAGGGGGCTGTTCATGCAACTGCTGGCGCAAATGGATATGCCCGAGTGCCCAATAATCATATTGTTTAGCAAGCAGTTCACTTTTGGTAAACGGTGCATAGACCGCATGCGTTTCATCTCCTGCCAAACTGCCGTGCAGCATGCCAATATGTAAGGCATCGTGATCTTGCGCTACTGGATACGAGTCGACCATTCGCTCACGAATATGCCGTTCTTTATAACTAAAGCCATAAATGGAAATGGCTTGCCCATTGACGTTCAAGTGCGCTTCCTCAACACTTTCGCCGAAAACATGCACGTTCGGCGGTAATTCAAAGCGTGTCCATCTACCTGCGAGATGATCATGATTACCATGTGAGATAAACACAGGAATGCCCGCCGCATTCAATTGTTCCATGCCTTCATGGAATTTCATTTGCGCACGCAAACTGCGATCTTCACCTTCATAAATATCACCAGCGATTAGTACGAAATCTGGCTTTGATTGGCATGCATGCTCAATCAGGTTAGCGAACGCTACAAATGTGCTCTCTCGTAAGCGATTGAGCCGATCCATCGGTAGCCCCGTCATCCCTTTAAATGGACTATCTAAATGCAAATCAGCCGTGTGAATAAATCGAATTGTTGACAACTACATTCCCTCCTCCACGTGTCGAATATTTGTTCTTATTTTATCATACATGGATGTTTTTTAGCACAACAAAATAAAGCCTTATCTCCGGATTATATTAATCCAGGATAAGGCTTCAAAAAAACACGGGATCGGGCATGTAGGAACTCATGATTCCCTTCAAATTCACTTCGGCGCTTGGGGAGGCCTCCCGCCATAAGCCAGACAGAAAATCACTGTCAGTCTTATGGCTCCGGCTACCCCAGTTAGGCGCCTTCGCTGGTTCTACCTTGGTATCCCTATAAATACCTGTTACAAATTTAAACCATTATTCTTTCCCAAGTTGAATCGCCTTTTTAATATCTTTCAACGAGTGGGATGGGCCGTACATGAGAACGCCGCCGCGGTAGACACGTGCGCCGAACCAACCGAGGATAAAGATTGTCACAAGCATAATCGCAATGGACAACACCGGCTCCCATACGGGTAAATCCAACATGCCGACACGTAAGAACATGACGAGTGGTGCAAAGAATGGGAAGAACGATGCGTATTTGAGATATGCCATTTCCGGATTACCAAGGCCCGTTGCCGCGATCATAAATGCTGCTACAATTAACAACGTCATTGGCATAATCATTTGTTGTACATCTTCTGTCCGGCTAACAAGCGAGCCCAGCAAAGCGGCAAGCGTCGCATAAAGGAAGTACCCTAATAGGAAGAAGACGATTGCATAAATGATTGTTCCAACATTCATATTTGAAAAACCGAATACAGAGAAGAAACCATCTGCCATTTCAGAAGCCGAGGTCTTTAGCGCGATGAAACCCGCCAGACCAAATAGCACCATTTGCAATAAACCAAGTGAACCAATCCCCGCCACTTTGGCGAACATATGCTTAACTGGCGATACACTTGAAATGAGGATTTCCATCACACGTGATGATTTTTCGGTAGCAACATCTGTCGCAATCATGCTCGCATATAGGATGACCGCAAAGTAGATAAGGAACATCAGTACATAGACAAGTCCACGTGCCTGACTTAATTCTTCTTCTGTTTTTGCTGATGCTGATACGGAATGTTCGTCAAACTGAATCGGTGCAAACAACGTCTGCACTTGCTCACCAGACAAGGATAATTCCTCCGCCTTCATTTCCGTTTGAATGGACTGGAGTGCATCTTGTAACATCATCGAAGTCCCGAATTCCATAGAACTCATGGATGTATAGTTTGCTTGAATCGTATTCTTTTCATCTAAAGACAGTGTCAAAAAAGAATCGATTTCTCCTTCTTTGACTTGTTCCGTTAACTTTTGTTCTGATTCACTAGCTTTTTCTACTGTCATGTCGGATCCATTAGCCTCAAACTGCGCTGTCAAACGATCTACTAGAACCCCGCTATCGTCAATCACTTGCAGCACTTGTGTCGAATCACTATCGCCGCCCGTGACACTTTTCACACCATCAATAATGTTCCCCATATTGGCAAACAAAAAAACCGCCGCAATCATAATCGCTGTCGTAATGATGAATGACTTCGTTTTCGCTTTTGTGACAAATGCTTGTTTAAAGATGATCATGAATTCACGCATGTTGTTTCCCCACCTTTTCGATGAAAATATCTTGCAGTGAAGGTTCTTCTATCTCAAAGTGACGAATTGGACCCGATTTTAATGCCGCTGCCAATAGTTTATGAGCTATATCTTCCGTTTCAACCTGGAAGACAGCACCCTCGACCGTTCGATGGACAGACGTTACACCCGCAATGGATTCAAGTTGCGACAAATCATTATCCGAATGAATCCGCACAATGTGCTTACTAAATGATCGTTTGACATCACGGAGTGTCCCACTGACAATCTGTTTGCCTTTATCAATAATGCTTAACTGCTCACATAGTTCTTCTACATGATCCATTCGATGACTGGAAAACACGATAGTCGCGCCTTCATTACGGAAATCCAAAATCGCTGCTTTCAACATTTCAACATTCACGGGGTCAAGTCCGGAAAATGGTTCGTCGAGAATCAGTAGTTGTGGCTTATGCAGAAGGGATGCAATCACTTGGATCTTTTGCTGATTCCCTTTAGATAGTTCTTCGATTTTTTTATTGGCATAATGCGGCACTTCAAAACGTTCCAGCCATTTATGAAGTTCCTGTTTCGCACCCGTTTTACTCATCCCGCGTAGCTGTGCAAGAAAAATGAGCTGGTCCTCCACCTTCATTTTCGGATAAAGTCCACGTTCTTCTGGCAAATAACCGATTTCAGGGCTCGTTGCATAAGAGATCGGCTTGCCATTCCACGTAATTCGTCCTTCATTTGCATTCAATAGTCCAAGTATCATCCGGAACGTCGTCGTCTTGCCCGCCCCATTTGCACCAAGAAATCCGTACATCGTTCCCTCGCCAACAGATAAGGATAAATCATTCACGGCGGTAAAATCCCCAAACCGCTTCGTGACGTTTTCAAGTAGTAAAGTCATGTCGTTTCCCCTTTCAAATTTCAGCCTTCTAACTATACGTATCTAGTGGGCTGAAGTTTCAAAAATTCTAGTTTTTGCTATTAGCAAAGACAGCGCCTATTCCATACGACACCATATGTGTCACCCAAAGCCCTGTTAGAATGAAAAAAGCGAGGCCAGGACCTTCGACAATGATGACAATCGTCCATGCAATGAGTATCGCAGCCGTTGTCACTCCCCATGAAATTGACCTAGCATGTTGATGGACTGTCGTATAGCGCTCGTCAAAACGGCGTTCTTTCTTCCCCTTCTTCCAATTCATAAATAAGATAATTGATGCAATTAAGAGTCCTAGTGGCAATCCTACTAAAAACGTCCATATATCAAATCCTTCGTACATCTTCATTCCTCCTCCGGTGTAAAAATATCTTCAATCTGACAATTAAACAACTTCGCAAGTTTGAACGCTAAAGTGAGTGACGGATTATATCTGCCTTTTTCAAGAGAGATAATCGTCTGCCGCGACACGTCCAGTTTCTCCGCAAGGTCATCCTGCGTCAATCCCATCTCCGTCCGCATTTCCTTTATCAAGTTATTCAGTTTCATGCTCCTCCTCTCTAATGAAAAGCGCAGGGCGCCTGCTAGACGCGACAAGCGCTGGAAGACTTGAGGATAAAGGCGTCCTTTGCCTTTATTCGCAAGTCTGAAGCGACTCGAGCGATAGAGGGATAGAGTTCAATCCCTCCCTACTGGCGCTCCGAGTCTAGACAGCGGAATAGTAAAGGTAGCTTTACGTAAAGGTTACTTTACTATATGTACGATGTCAAGCAACCTTTACAAAATGTTTTTAGAATCTTGTGTCGTATTGTAGTATAATGAGTGAAAGTGAATGGAAAGGGTGAATGTTGTGAGAACTTACAAACTGACTGCCTACGAACTAACGGGGAAATTAATTACAGAAGAGACGTTCACAGCCGAGACAGACGATGCTGCAAAGGCACAAGGCCAGGCAATGCTCGAAGAAAAAGATCTGCTCGGAAAAACGCACCGCCTTGCATCGCCAGCTGGAAAGTTATTGTTATTTCACTCATAAAAAAAGTGTAGCTCGGCGAATGTTTACGCTTAGCTGCACTTTTCTTTACATAATTGGGAGGAAAAAAGATGTCAAAAGGACTCATTCATCATATTGAGCTATACGTTTCCGATCTAGCGAGAACGATTGATTTTTGGGGATGGCTGTTAGAAGAACTAGGATATAACTTGTTTCAGAAATGGGACAGTGGACAGAGTTGGAAATTAGGGGAAACCTATATTGTTTTCGTACAAGCAGAGGACAGGTTTTTGGACGTGTCCTATCATAGGTGCCGTGTAGGCCTTAATCATCTAGCATTTCACGCAAGCTCTCGCCAACACGTTGATGAATTAACCAATAAACTAACGGAAAAAGGGATACCTATCCTTTATACCGAAAAGCACCCATTTGCCGGAGGTCCAGAGCATTATGCTGTTTATTTTGAGGACCCTGATAGAATGAAGGTCGAGTTGGTAGCACCACGATTATTCTAAATGAACTCGTATGTTTCATTTGATACGTAAACCTGCTGATTGTGATAATCTATATAGGAATTAGATAATTGCTTACTATCCGAATAGAAGGGGTGTTCCAAATGAAAATCGCATTAATTGCCCATGATGAAAAGAAAAATGAAATGGTGAATTTCACAATCGCTTATGAGCACATATTTTCACAATATACACTATATGCAACAGGCACGACGGGGCAAAGAATAATGGAGGAGACCAATCTTTCCGTTAATCGACTGATGTCAGGACCATTAGGTGGAGACCAACAGATTGGTGCTATGCTTGCAACAGGGGAACTGGACCTCATTCTCTTTTTCCGTGACCCCTTAACAGCACAGCCACATGAACCCGACGTCAGTGCACTCCTTAGACTTTGCGATGTATATGGCATCCCACTTGCCACAAATATTGCAACGGCTGAACTTCTCATCCGCGCTGTCGAAAAAGGCTATTTCGCTTGGCGCGAAATGGTCGATAAATATAAATAAAAAAATACGAAACGCCTACTCAATCGTCAACCGAGTAGGCGTTTCATTATTCATGTACAACTGCAAACGTTGAGTCAACTTATTGATGTCCACCTTCTCAAGTTAGCATCCGGTACTTCTATTATTTCCCCGTAAACACAGGCTTTCTCTTCTCCACAAACGCTTGGATTCCTTCCAAGTGGTCCGCCGTTTTACGCATGGCCGCTTGTGCGTCACTTTCCATTTTCGAGACATTTTCAAGTTCAGCTATTTTCTGCGCATGTAATATTTTCTTCGACGCCATCATTGCCACGATTGGTGAGGCAAGCAGTTGCTGTGCGTACGCTGCGCCATATTCAGCAGCTTTACCTTCTGGAGTCACTTCGTCAATCAAACCTTTCGCCAAGGCCTCCGATCCATTCATCACCTTGCCCGACCAAATGAGTTTTTTCGCTTGAGGCACACCTACTCGTTCTTTTAAGAAGAAATGACCCGCACCGTCCGGCACAAGACCTATTCCTATGAAGTTCATCGCAAGTTTACTATTTTCTTCCGCAATAATCATATCGCAACCTAGAACTACACTACATCCAAGACCAGCAGCAGCACCGTGGACAACCGCAATCGTAATTTGCGGCAATGTATAAAGTGCTTTCGCAAGTCGTGACAGATCGACCATCACTTTTTCGATATCCATACCGTTATCCGGATCAAGCATTGCTTTAATATCCCCACCAGCCGAAAATGCACGACCTGCCCCTTGGATCAATACCACTTGTACTGAAGGATCACGCTTCAACTCTTCAAAAACGTCCGCAAGTTCTCCCATCATAACCGCGTCCATCGCATTCATCGATGCAGGTCTATTCAATAGTAGACACGCAAGACGTCCTTCTCTTTTCAATTCAACAGTTGTATACATAGAAAAAGACACCCCTTTATAGAAATAATGAACCACCATTCATTACTCTATATTCGGTGTCTCTCCTCTTAACCCTTTATTTCTTCACTGCCTCAGGAAAAATAGCGTCCAAATGGGCAAGCTTCTTCTCAATCGCATCTTCGAACGTCAAGATATACGCCGCCGGATCTTTCGGATTGTAGAATTGCGTAATCTTGCCTGTGGTTGGCTCGATAAACTTACTCGATGCTCCGCAACCTACGCCAATGATTGTCTGTACTTCTTCCATAATGATGATGTTGTATATACTTTCTTCCTTCGGTTTTGCATAGCCGACGTTTTCCAAGTTACCGAGGATATTTTTCTGGCGATACAAATAATACGGCTCATAACCATTCGCTGCATTCCACTGTTCGCCGAGCTTCATCATCTGCTCAACCGTCTGGCGATTCGCAACTTTATACTTGTCCTTATTACGTGTCATTTCAGAGGCACGTTTGAATGACAAGGTATGAACCGTCAGCGATTCCGGTTGCATTTTTTCTGTTTCATCGAGCGAATGCTGGAATTCTTCAATCCCTTCATTCGGCAAGCCGATAATGAGGTCCATATTGATATTCTTCATGCCCATATTTCGCGATAACCAAAACTTATCGACTGTTTCTTGGACAGAATGATGACGGCCAATTGCTTTCAAGGTTTCATCCGTATACGATTGCGGATTGACGCTGATACGGTCGATGCCCCATTTTTTCAAGACATCGATCTTGGCAGGCGTAATCGTATCGGGACGACCCGCTTCCACCGTTATCTCACGGACGTTTTCCATATTAGGGAATGAGGCATACATCGTCTCGTACAAGGCATCCATCTCTTCTGCCTCAATTGAAGTTGGGGTTCCCCCACCGAAATAGATGGTCGTAATTGCCATATTTCGCTCCGTTAGCCATTTACCCATCTCGCGAATTTCTTCGTGTAATCCATCCAGGAATGACTCCACACGCCCATTTTTCCTGTGAATTGCGTAGGCGGGAAACGTACAGTAGGCACACTTCGTTGGACAAAATGGAATACCGATATAGATACTTACTTCGTTTTTCAAGTCATGCAAATCCGGAACTGAACGCAACTGAACATCCGCAATTTTAGCAAGCAACTCACTTTTTTCACTCGAAATTCGATGACGGTCCATCAGCAATTGCTGCGCCTCTTTAGTGCTATGTCCTTGCTGACGATACTTATGGTACAACTTCATCGGACGAATGCCCGTCAAAATGCCCCATGATTGTTGCATACCTGTCGCTTGTTCAAGCGCTTCAAGTAATATATGTGAGTAGATTCGTTTAAGCTGACGGGTTTTAATTTTTTCATCTTCATTCTCTTCCAGCTCAGAAAACTCACTAGCGTACTCTACGCCCTTCCAAGTCAAAAGTGCTTTCCCAATCAGCAGATTATCTGCATTTTTATCAAGCGTAAACGCGACGCTAATCACATCTTCTTCGTCCTCATCTATAATTTTCGATTGCTCGAAAAAGAGATTGGCTAAATGGGTAAACATCCGAATCCAATCCTGCTCAAACGCCTGTTTTATAACTATTTTCTGCATGTATGTGTACCAACTTTCTATTGATAAATCTAGTCACTTTTTTAGAGGATTAACGTTCATTGTACCAAATTTTCATGAGGGATAAAGCAAAAAACCGGCTTACGCCGGTTTTTAGATTGTTTCATATAATTGCTGTACAGGTTTCATAAGCACACGGTTTACTTCTTCAATCAAACCGCTTAACTTCATTTCCGCTTCAAGCATCGTCATGATTTTCTGATTTTGCTGAGCAAGTTGTGCCGTTTTTTGTGCATATTCTAGCTCTTCAGCTTCAATATCTTCACCTTTCATTTGCTTTTCTTGAAGTGTCATTTGAATTTTACGGAAGCTTTGGAATAGTGCAAGAGCCACTTCGTCCGCCTTTACTTCTCCTACTGCTTGTTCTACTTCTGCGAATTCCGCCGTTTTGCGGAATGTTGCTTCCAATTTGTTTACGTCATCATAAATATTCACTGTCATGTACAGTTCCCCCTAAGATAAATTTGTTGCAAAGACGATTAGCCCTTGAACGATTCCGATGAGGCCGCCAAGTAGCGCGCCAAGAACGGTAATCATTTTGAACTCGCGCTTGGAAATGCCTAGCACGAGATCCTCCAGCACAGCAACCGGAAACGAATCGACTTGCTCTCTTACCATATCATCTAATTTCAATTTTCCAAGCGAAATTTCCAATTGGACTTCCGCCTGATTGAAGACAAAACCGATTAGCTTTGGCGTAACGTTCACTGCTGTCCATTCCGCCCCATTCGGCCAGTACTCATGAATCGACTTATCGAGTCGCGCTTCTAACGCCAACTCATTTTTCGCATAGATTTTGATTGAATCGAAAAGCCCTTCCCAATTAAAACCAGCTACTAATTCCTCAACAGGACGTTGTTGTAACTTTTCCCACTCATTATAAATAATCGTATTGACTAACGCAGTGGTACCCGGGGCAGTGACAAATTTGACCGCTTCTCGTTGCACTTTCGCAACCAGTGACTCCGATTCGCCAAAAAACATATTCAACATACTACCGAATGTACCTTTAGACGCCAGGAAATCATCAATCAGATTACGGAACATCGCTTTTCCTTCATCAGATGCGAAGTATTGTTCTGATCGACCCAAAATGTACGTTGTTACAGTCGGAATGCGCCCTTCCGCTTCCACCCGCCACATTTCCGGTAGCACCTCTTCTACCGTTCCGGTCGTCAGCTTTCTACGAACGGCGTTAAGCTGGGCATCGAGCACTTCCAACACTTTCTGTTCTGCCTTTTCTGCAACTTGTGTCGCACCCGCAGTTGTCAGCCAATCATTCAAAGTTTTTTCTGAATGAAGGACATGCTCTTCCAGTTTTTGTTGAACAAAGCTCTCTGCTTTCTTTTCCATGTCAGGTGTCAGTAATTTCTTCCGGAACGTATCAGGTGTCAATAAATAATTTGTGACGGTCTTGCCGAGCTGCTTCGCCAGTTCATCGCGCCGTTTGGGAATTAGCCCGGGCGTGAACGGCAGACGCCATTTGCCGATATATTTTGCTTCGTGTGGCCTGAATAACATTTTGATCGCCAGATGATTGGTAAATCCGCCAATCAGCGCGCCAATAAGGGCCATAAATACCAATGTCCATAAAAAGTTCAATCGCTTCACCTTTTTCTGTTTCACTACGTCCCAATTATAGCAGAACGCAACCAAACGGAAAAATGCAAAGACTTATAATCAATTGCGCCTCGGCGTAATTGCGTCCAGATTTTTTTCGGGCAAGAGGCCTACAGGAAGTAGGTCATGCAGTGGGGAAGAATTGAACTGCATCCTTCCTTGTTGCGACAGGATGTCGCGCACTTAGACTGCCTTCTTA
Source organism: Sporosarcina sp. NPDC096371 (assembly GCF_044762865.1). Lineage (NCBI taxonomy): Bacteria > Bacillati > Bacillota > Bacilli > Caryophanales > Caryophanaceae > Sporosarcina > Sporosarcina sp. NPDC096371. The sequence continues at coordinate 35,501 of NZ_JBIWFE010000005.1, read as the reverse complement.
AGCTACCCTTAAAAATCTGTAACATCCGCGGGCCCACAGGATGTGGCGCACTTAGGTTGCCTTCCCTACGCATTATCTTGATTCAAGATAATGCGTTATACATCGTTGACATGCGAATCGCATGCTCCATTTCATCATTCATAGCGATAAATAACGGATTATAGGCTTGTTGAAATGGAATCGTCAGCAACATTTCCTTGTATGTCTCAACGCCTTCAAGCTCATCAACCAATGCCCGTTGAACACACTCTTTCAAGTTATAACAAGGCAAAGGCTTCTTCGGATTTGGAACAAACGTCCCAGTCATCATATAATAGAGCTGTTGGAACATTTCGTAATGACTTTTTTCATCATCATACATATGTCTGAGAAAATCTTGCCAAAGCGGATCAGTGGTTAACCCGTACATAGATTTATAAAAATAATAATCTCTGTACTCGTCTTCGATGGCCTGTTTTAATTTATTTACAAACAAGTCAGCACCCTTTCGCTTATCTTTACTTTGATTTTATGCGATTGGGCAGTATCTTATGAGAGGAGTCGCATTATGCTACAACATTTCAGTTACAAGCCCATGTATGAAAATAAACAGTTACCCGGCTGGACATTTGCATTTTTCTTCCGTAACACGCGGTATACAGGCGATTATATGCCCAACGGGGACATTACCTGGCACGGTGAAACACCGCCAGAAGAAGATAACTTGAAAAAAATGATTCACGAACTGATGACTTTCCACGTTTACGATTGATTCCTGATTATTTGGGAATACTACGCCCGATACCAAGTAAGGAGGCGTAGTATGACGAAAGAAAAATCACCTGAAGAGATACGTAAGGAAAAGCAACAGCAACAGGTACAAAATCAGAAAACCGAAAATGTCTTTGATGATATAAGCCGGGTTCCCAATGAGCAAAACGCTTGGAAGGAAACGCAATATCAACGAGGCGAATGACAAAACGCCCTGCATCTTATGCAGGGCGTTTTGCTATTCCTCAGCAAGCTTTCTCTTACCAAAAACGAAGAAATAGTACGTAGACGACACGATATACAAACCTGCCGTGATTGTGAAGGCATAGGCATAGCCCCAGTAAAAGCCGTTCGCTATCACGAGCCCCGCGGCTACCGGCCCCATGGTGGCCCATCCAATGTTAAACACCATTTGGTTAACTGAGTTCGCAAGACCTTTATATTTGTCCGCAACGATTTCCATCGCGATTGCACTTTGAATCGGATTTCCTGCATTCATCAGCGCCTGCCGCATCAGGAAGCCGAGTGACGCCAGCATTAGCGAGGTTGTATAGGCCGTCAATATAAGAAACGGAATCGACAGCATTTGAAAAATAATTAGCGCTTTTACTTTCCCTACTCGTTTCACCAAAACAGGACCAATTAGCATTGCCACCGCCGTCATTGCAGATCCAAGCGATAAAATCAGCCCAATATATGCGTTCGACGCATCAAAACGATTCGAGAAATATAAATTCAAATAAGGAACGACAAGCCCCGACCCAATTCCAATCAGCAAACTGGCAAATGAAAAGTGGAAAATAAGAATCATATTACGCCTTAAGCTACTATCGACCGGCGCTACTTTCTCTTCCTTACCAACTCTTACTTGTACCGGTTCGGGTGGCTTATTTTGCAATTTGAATAAAGGCAGCAGTCCCGCCGTAAAAATAACCGCCCCGACCAATAACGCCCAACGGATCGCCGACGCTGCATCCATCCCCCCAACGACTTCTAGCACATCCGCAATAACGCCTCCGAATAGACTTCCGATCACATTCGCTACCGTCATCAAGGCAAAATGAATGCTAAACATATGCACCCGCTCAGCTGGCGTCGAGTTCTCTGCCAGAAACGGCACACCGGACACTTGCACGAACGCCATGAACAACCCCGTTAAAAATGCCGCATAAATAATCGGTGTTTCAGCAATGGCGACACTACGGTAAAACAACGTCATTGCCCCAAACAACGCCCCGCCAACAATCATCCATTTACGGCCAAACTTATCACTTAGAAACCCCGCCGGCACAAGCATAATTGCCGACGCAAGCGCCGCCATCGAAATGACCTTGCCATTAACCGTTTCCGGCATCCCCAGTTCTTTTATATAGAGGTTGTACATCACCATAAAAACGCCCATTCCAATTTGAATCAGCACATTGGCTAGCATGAACAACCTGACGTTTTGATTGAATGAAGAAATCTTCTTCTTCCAATCCGCAAACCATTTCCCCATCCCATTCCAACTTTCTACACAATCAATTACGCCTCGGCGTAATTGCGTCCAAATTTTGAATTGCGCTTGTGCAATTCACTCCCTTCAAAATTTGTGACATCCGCCGGAGGCTTAACTTGAATCAGCAGGAATTTCTGCTGATTCAAGTTAATACTTCGACTCTCTAAATATAATCGTTTCTGAATAGTTTTTCAACGAATTCCTTCATGACTCTCTGATATTTATTAAATATTATAGAAAGTTTTGAAACAATTCACCTAAGTGAGTCAATTTCATAATAGAACCGTTAGCACTAAAATCCGAACAAGGTTGATTTCCGCTTCAGGCGGACGCTTTCCGCGGGCACGGCTTCAGCCTCCTCGTCGCTGCGCTTCTGCGGGGTCTTCAGCTCGCGCTGTTCCCGCAGGAGTCGCCGCCTTACGCTCCAATCAACGTGAGTAGGACATCATATTAATGCCATTTAAAATAGATAATTTTATAGTTATTCGCCTTTTAAATCAAAATAAGTAATTATGAAATTGATTCAAGTAGTTACTCAAATTCAATACTTCTTTCCAATTATCTTTTGCTATAAAGTGGGAGTGTTGTTGGATAAAAAAAATTATTAATAGAATGTTACGTTTTAAGAAACGAATCGTTTATTTAACTGGATAGATTAAAAGGGGGAAGTGAGTTGGATGTGAAGTTTGTTGAATTGTATGATGCTTATTTTGATGACATTTATAGGTATGTGTATGTGAAGACGAGTAATAAATGGGATACGGAAGATGTGGTTAGTGATGTGTTTCGGAAGGCGTTTGAGAAGTTTTCTGTGTTGGAAGGGCATCCGAATGATAAGGCTTGGCTGTTTACCATCGCGAGGAATACGGTCATTGATTACTATCGGAAAAACAAGAGTTTGTTAATGGGAGATGAATTCGAACAGTATTTGAGTCCGCTTCAATTTGAAGATCCGTTTGATGGTACAACGGAGAAGGAATGTTTACAGAAAAGTTTAAGGCATTTATCAGACGAAGATTTAGAAATTACGGAGTTACGGTATTTTGCAGATTTGAAATTTAAAGATATGGCGGTCATTTTGAAAAAAGAGGAAGGGTCTCTTCGTGTGAAGTCCAATCGTATTACGAAAAAGTTAGGTGTTTTAGTAAAAAAGTGTTTGGGGGGATTATGATGGAGAATGAAAAAATAACGAAGTCACTTTATGAGTTAAGAAATGAGATTGAAGTTGACACTGATTTAAAAAAACAATTGCGTAAAACATTTGTAAAGAAAAGTAGGACGAGGAAATGGAAGAATGCTTGGATTCCTTTACTTGCGGCAGCTATCTTGTTTTCAGCTTTTTTATTGCCGAATGAACAAATGCCTCATGTGAAAGCAAGTTCGTTAAAGATTACGAATGCAATTTCGTTTCTCGATATCGGGAGTGGGGAGATAACCGCCTATACGTATCATGACGGACGTTTGTATCTTTCATTAAAGGGCAGAGGTATTTTTGTTTATGAGAATGAATTGAAGCAAGTTTCAAATGATGCTGTGGATAGTTTTAGCCGTTCCTCTAAGGAGGAAAAGCTACTTTTTACGCATAATGGAGATGTGTTTTTGTTTGATGTAAAAACTACGAAGACGGAAAAAGTGCTAGATGGAACTTCAGATGCTAGTTATGTTTATCCAGAATGGAAGGATCGGAACCATATCTATTTAACAAAAGTAACGGATAAGGAAAAAGAAATTGTAGAAGTGAATGTGCAAACAAAGGAAGAGACCTTCATTTTAAGTGGAGAAATGTCCTCTTTTGTAGAGAAGGAACAAAAACTTGTCTTCGAGCGCCATGGAGAAATTATGATCTACAACGTAAAGAGTGGAAAAGAAACCATTGTGGATCACGGTAAGAACCCATCTGTTACAAACGATGGCAATTATATTTCGTATGTGAAAGAGCGTTCTGGGTTTGAAGATGTATGGATTTCGGATATGGATTTGGAAACAAAAAACAAGGTCACGACAAATCCACCTCCACGCTTTGAGCCTTCGGGTGAAGGGATGTATCGTTATCAATTTCCTATTTGGGGTAATGATGAACGTACATTGTATGTTATGAAGAAGAAAAACGATGGTGAAAACGGACCTGCTAAGATTATGAAAATAGAATTGAGTGAACAATCGAGTACAGAGATTGAAACGGTGAACAATTATTTACAAGCTTTGATGGTACGGGATGATGACTTTGCAAAAAGCTTACTAAAAAACCCTCCGGAATTTTTAACGTATTCGAATCCTAAACAAATTGGTTTTCAAATACTGGAGACGACAAAAAATGAACAGTCTACTTCCATAAAAGCTGAAGTCTATTGGACAGACACATCTCTTGCTTATTACAAAGCTTCCACCTATAACTTTACCCTTATGAAAGAAAATGGGCGATATATGATTGAAACAGTGAAAGAGCTATCTACCGCAGAACTTTTGACAAATGAACAGAACGAGATTGAATTGGTGAAGGATGGCAAGGGGGAGGTACTTTTTTCTTTACAAGACATTCCTCAATCTTTTATTCAAACTGAGAATATTCGTTTCAGTTCCTTGCTCCATACACATGATGAAAAAAACGTTATTTTTAGTTTGCAGGGAATGGATGAAACGAGTGAAGTTACCTTATTTTCTTTCAATCGTGAAACCAAAGCCTTCAACTTGTTAGCTACACTTGAAGGAGGCATTATGTATAAAGTTGCACTGGATGCTACTGGACGCTATTTTTATGCAGACTATACGACAGACGCTGGTGATTGGAAAATGTTAATCTTTAATTTAGAAAAAGGAAAGCAAACGGACTTTACCAACGTTCGCCCCAAGTTCTGGAAGGGAGACAAACTCATCCTAGAGGAAGTAGCGGAAACACATTCTATGTACTATCAGTATGATCCACATACGGGAAGTAAAATAAATTACTAATTAACTCAACTTTCGCAGAGCGAAAGTGAAGTTATTAGCATTTAATAGTGGAGTTGAAAAGGGACTTCCCGCTTACCCGGAAGTCCCTTTCATTATATTTTTGTTACCCTGTTGTAAGATTACCCGAAGTTCCCGCCTGCAATTTATACATTTGTGCATACTGTCCGCCAAGCCCAAGCAGCTCATCATGCGAGCCGCTTTCAACAATTTCTCCGCGGTCTAACACTAAAATACGATCCGCATTTTTAATCGTCGATAGCCTATGGGCGATGATGAATGTCGTCCGCCCCTTTTTCAGTACATCCATCGCATGTTGAATAATTTCTTCTGTCTCCGTATCGATGTTAGATGTGGCTTCATCCAAAATCAAAATCGCTGGATCAAATGCCAACGCCCGTGCAAATGAAATCAACTGCCGCTGCCCCGAAGATAGCGTACTCCCTTTCTCCACGACCGGCTCATCGATGCCACCTGGCAAATGCTTCAACACCCGTTCTCCGCCAACCGCATCCAACGAATGTTGCACTTTTTCACGTGTAATACGCGCATCGCCTAAGCTAATATTCGACTCCACTGTACCGCTAAACAAATACGGATCCTGCAAAACAATCCCCATATGATCGCGAACTGTCTGACGTGGCATATCCACAATATTCATGCCATCAATCGAGATGGTCCCTTTCGATGCATCATAGAAGCGGAACAGCAAGTTCATAATCGAACTTTTCCCAGACCCCGTATGACCAACCAGCGCCACAGTCTCCCCTTGTTTCGCTTCAAATGACAGATCTTTCAACACATACTCTTCTTCCTTATAAGCAAACCAAACCTTTTCAAAACGGACATTCCCGCGGTACCGATCGATTTTATCATCGCTCACCGGTTCCCCTTCTCTGTCCAACAATTTGAAGACACGCTCAGCTGCTACAAGCGAATGCTCAAGTCGTGCAAACTGATTGACGATACCCGTCACGGGGTTAAACAGTCGTGTAATGTAATCGACAAATGCGTACAGCATCCCGACTGAAATCACACTTTCCGTCGTTAGTGATGCCCCGCCAAAATACCAAATGAAGAATACAAAAGCCAGCGACCGGATAATATCGACCAGATTATGTGACGTTGCCGCCTCCACTTTCAACAACTTATTTTGATATTGATAATGTTCATCGTTCAGCTCGCGGAATTCCTCTTCCATTTGCTTTTCACGGCGGAACGCCTGAATAATCGTCATCCCATTAATAGATTCATTAATCATCGCATTCATATCACTGACTTTACCTCGGATGATATGGTTCACCTTGGATGCAAATTTCCTGTACATCTTCATCCAAATATACAAAATCGGCAGGACGAACAGCGTAATCGCACCCATCTTAGGATCCAAGTAGAACAAGGCGATAAAGATCCCTGTAATGTACATGCCACTGATGGCGAATTGCGAAACGACCGTTACGTACAAATTACGAATCGCTTCCGTATCATTGGTAATCCTGGCAACGACTTTCCCCGCCGGTAAATTATCAAAATAACGGATTGGCAACGTCTGAATATGTTCGTACAAATCATTACGCATTTTTTGAATAATACGGTTCGCTGCTTGTTGCAGCAATAAATACTGAAAATATCTAAAAACAGCGGTGACGACTGCAAGACCAAAAAATACAGCAAGTAGTTTGGCAATCGGTTCAAAATCGATGCCGCCACCCACAGCACCCGCAATATGGTCATCAATAATCCGCTTCGCAATCATCGGACCCATCAGATCCGCGCCTACCGCGATTCCCAGTAAAAGCAAGCCTGTGATCAATAATTTTTTATACTCAAGTGCATAGTGAAATAAACGTTTACCAGTACTCAATTTATTCAACCTCCCCAATCTGCTGGCGGTCGAATTGCTCTTTGTACCAGCCGTTCATTCCTAACAGCGCTTCATGTGTTCCTTCTTCAATCACTCGACCATCGTCAAGGACGATAATCCAGTTGGCGTGCTGAATAGCCGACAACCTGTGCGTCGTAATAATTGTTGTTTTACCGGAGCGTTCTGCCTGGATATTTTCAATGATTTTCGCTTCCGTTTTCGCATCTACAGCTGAAAGCGAGTCATCCAAAATAAGAATCTCTGGATTTTTCACAAGTGCACGCGCAATCGAAATCCGTTGTTTTTGGCCACCAGACAATGCAACACCTTTTTCACCAACAAGCGTATCCAGTCCGTTTGGCAACATTTCTAGGTCTTTTTCAAAATAGGACAGGCGAATCGTTTCCGCAATCTCTGCTTCCGATGCATTCGGTCGTCCGAACAAGATATTTTCTTTCACCGACCGCGAAAACAACACATGGTCTTGTGGAACATAACCAATCCAATCCCTGACCTGATCCTTCGTCATCGACTGTAGGGGTATCCCTGAAAAGGCAATTTCCCCTTCTCCGGCCGGATATTCACGCAGTAGCTGTTTGACGAATGTTGTTTTCCCACTCCCCGTCTTGCCGACGATACCAAGTGTATCGCCACGATCCAAATGGAGTTTAATCGCATCTAGGTTAACCGAATGAGACATCGGATAGGTAAAGACCACATCTCGGAAGCCAACACTTTCTGGTTGCTTCACATGTATCGGCTGTTCCGGGTCTTTGACATCTTCCTCATAGTCAAGCGTCTCTGTCACCCGATCTAGCGATGCATTTCCTCGTTGCATAACATTGATCAATTCACCAATCGCAAACATTGGCCACACTATCATTCCTAGATAGACGTTAAATGTCACGAGATTTCCAAGTGTCATATCCCCTATCGACACAAGATATGCCCCGTACCCAAGCCCAATCATATACGTCAATCCTGTAAGCACCTTTGAAATCGGCATGAACAGTGCATCAATTTTTTCGACATGCATATTTTTTTGGAAAACATCTTCCGTCATATCCGCAAACACTTTCTCAGTTGCACGTTCTTGGACATAGGCACGCACGACGCGAACGCCAGCGACAGCTTCCAGAACATTGTCATTCAAATCACCAAACACTTGTTGAGCCGTCATATATCTTTCATGAATCTTCTTCCCCAAAACTTGCATGATGAACGCCAAAATAGGTAGCGGTATGATCGCCACTAGCGTCAATTTCCAAGACACGAGGAATCCCATCGTCAAGATTAGCGTCAGCAAGTACAGCGTTGAATCGACAAGCGTCATGATTCCGAATCCTGCTGTTTCCGAAATGGCACGCAAGTCATTTGTGGAACGCGCCATTAAATCGCCCGTCTTATTTTTTTCATAGAACGTTGGCGTCATTTTCAAGAAATGGCGCATCAGCCTTCCACGAAGTTGCCTTTCAATCACATAGGCACCACCAAATAGCTGGTATTGCCAAACAAAGTTACACGCATAGTTAACAGCCATAATTAGCAACATCGAACCGAGCAAGACGACTAATAACTTTGTCGTCAAAGTCTGCAAGTAAATCGAGTCAATCGCCTCACCGATTAGCCACGGCGGAATGACGACCAACACATTCGTAATCATCAATAAGATAAGCGCGACTGTATATCTCTTTCTATTTTCCTTAAAAAACCACTTTAGTTTAAATAAAACCGAAAACATAAACCCATCTACCTTCTTCCCTTTTCTCTACTAACTATCCGCTTTCAAGAGATTCCTTTTTCAATAGTTTCCTTTGCTGTTTCATGATTAACATCACCAACACTCCTTTTCTTTTTTTATTTATGTGACACGCAAAGCGTGAAAACACCAAAATATGGTATTTAATAAAAACAAAAAAAGCACACGCCTTTTGACATAAGCGTGTGCTTAACAAAAAGGAACGGTCATCCGTTCCATTCCATATATATTCAACATCAAAATTGAATAGAAGTCGGACGGGACGGATGTATCATGAAGTTTTGTTGAGTGATGAATAGCTTTTTCATATTCCGTACCTCCCTTTCTATTTCGAGTATCTAACTATTACAGGTTACCATTTCCATTTTGCCGATGTCAATACATTCTGAGTATATTTTTAATTCCAGTCCAACCTACGATGAAATCTTATGTTTTTTCAACTTTAATAAGAAATTAGACTCAACTATTTGTTTTTTTCTTGTAAATAAATTATCATTGTCTTAACTAACTATTTTATCACTACAGGAGGTGTACACTTTGTTCTCCCCCTCATTTGGGTTTGGAACAGAGTCATTATTTGGAGATTGCCATACGATTGACAGCATTTGCTGTCTTGATCGCCCTCACCGCATTTTTTGTTGCGAGTGAATTTGCTATTGTGAAAGTAAGAAAAACACGGATTGACCAGCTTGTTGCGGAAGGGAATCGACGAGCACCCAATGCGAAAAAAGTAATCAGCAATTTGGACGAATACTTATCCGCTTGTCAATTAGGGATTACGATTACTGCTCTCGGACTCGGGATGCTTGGAGAACCAACTGTTAAATTGATGTTGAAACCAATTTTCGCTTATTACGATTTAACACCTAGTCTTTCCAGTATACTTTCATTCATCATCGCGTTCACGTTCGTAACATTTTTGCATGTTGTTGTAGGTGAATTGGCTCCTAAAACAATTGCGATTCAAAAAGCGGAAGAGATTACATTATCATTTTCAAAACCGCTGATTTTGTTCTATCGCATCATGTATCCAATTATTAAAGGTATGAATGGTTCTGCTCGCTTAATCTGTCGTTTTCTTGGTTTCAAGTCGATTTCGGAATCGGAAGTTGCTCATACGGAAGAAGAGCTTCGGATGATTTTATCAGATAGTTTAAAAAGCGGAGAAATCAACCAATCTGAATATAAGTATGTAAATAAGATTTTTGAATTTGACGACCGAATTGCCAAAGAAATCATGGCCCCTCGGACGGAGATGATGTCTATTGAAAAAGACATGACATTACGCGATGTGTTCGATGTCATCGGCGTCGAACAATACACACGCTACCCTGTCACAGATGGTGATAAAGACCACATCATCGGGCTCGTCAATATGAAGAATCTTTTGACAGCATTTATTAAGAATCCCGAAAATGAACATCAATCTGTTATTGAATATATGCAGCCGATTATCCACGTCATCGAGACAATACCCATCGGCGATCTACTGCTAAAAATTCAAAGGGAACGGATTCATATGGCCATCCTGATGGATGAGTATGGTGGAACTTCGGGACTTGTAACAATCGAAGATATTTTGGAAGAAATCGTCGGCGACATTCGGGATGAATTTGATACGGATGAAGTGCCTGAAATTCAAAAAATAGGCGAAAATCATTATATCTTTGATGCTAAGATGCTAATCGAAAATGTGAATGATATTCTTGACATTGATATCGACGAAGATGATATCGATACCATTGGCGGTTGGTTTATGACCCAACGCTTCGATGCCATTCAAGGTGAAAAGATTATCGAACAAGGCTATGAGTTTGTGGTGAAAGATGTAGATGGTCACCATATTCTATACTTGGAAGTTTTCAAATACGTAGAGGAAGAAGTCGGCAGCCCTACGGAATTGTCGATGGAATCCTAACATGGAACAACTCTCTTAATAGAGAGTTGTTCTTTTTATTTGGTGAATAAGTTAAAAAATGTATTGACACACCATTCTAACTTTGTTATTGTTAATTCAACTTATTCAGAAAGCAGGTGAAGTTTTATGGCCTATATCATTGTACCTAAAATTGTAAATTTGATCGGACCCATACTTTCACCTGCCATACTTCTATAAAAGTATGCTTATTCTGTTATGCGCGTGAAAGCCGTGGTGTCCGATCAGGACTCACGGTTTTTTTATTATCTAGCTTCGGGCGCCAGACGCCTTGCACTTTACTAGTACGCACATAACAGGAGGAATACAAATTGACGAATTTAAATAACTATGGTTGGAATACATCCCATGAAGCAAACTGGGAAGAACTGAACAACAACGAAAAAATGAAGAAATGCACACCAGGGCGTGTCACACTTGAACATAAACATATGTATCGGGTAATTACTGCTGATGGTGAATGGTTATCTGTCTGTTCGGGTGCCATGCAACATGATGCACAGGAACGGCGCGACTTCCCCGCTGTTGGAGACTGGGTCGCAGTGGAAAAAATGCCTGGAGAAGAGCGTGGCATTATCCATGCGATTTTACCGAGAACCTCCCTCTTTTCAAGAAAGGCGGCAGGCACAACAATCGTCGAACAGATCATCGCGGTAAACGTCGATGTCGTCTTCCTCGTCATGTCGATGAACAAGGATTTCAACGCCAGACGACTCGAACGGTATCTTGTCGCCGCCTATGATTCAGGTGCCAATCCTGTTGTCGTCCTGACTAAAAAAGACGTTTGCGAAGATCCTTCGTATTATATAGAAGAAGCCAGCAATATTGCATTGGGTACCGATGTGTTTACAGTTAGTAATGTCACCGGTGAAGGCATCGATGAACTGACTGCGCTATTGAAAGACGGCAAAACGGCGGCCTTGTTAGGTTCTTCTGGTGTCGGAAAATCATCACTTACCAATGCGATTTGCGGTGTTGAAACGATGGTCGTGCAAGATATTCGCGAAGATGACGCGAAAGGACGACATACAACGACCCACCGAGAACTTGTTAAAATTCCAACTGGCGGCGTCCTCATTGATACACCCGGCATGCGGGAATTCCAGCTGTGGGAGAACAATGACAGCCTCGATTCGGGTTTTAAAGATATCGAAGCATTTGCCGATGCGTGTAAGTTCAATGATTGTCAACATAACAACGAACCAGGGTGCGCCATACAAGAGGCCCTTGCAACAGGTGCTTTAGCCGAAGACCGCTATGCAAGCTACTTAAAGCTTCAAAAAGAATTGGCTTTCCTTGAGCGGAAAATGGACCGCGCCGCCCAATCTGCTGAGCGCAACAAGTGGAAAAACATCACGAAAAGTATGCGGAAGCATCCATCGAAGAAGAAATAATATAAATTGAATGTACCATTCCATAGGGGGCTGTTCTTTCTAAAAGAACACCCCCCTTTATTTTTATCACCGTCATGAACGAGTTTATCACCACCACACCGCTACAAAAAAAGAACAGCCATGTACATGGCTGCTCTCCTAAATCAATTACGCCTCGGCGTAATTGCGTCCAGATTTTTTTCGAGCTTGCTCGAAAAGCTCCTTTGAAAATCTGCGACATCCGCCGGAGGCCTAACTTGGATCAGCAGGGGTTTGAACTTCCCCTGATTTGAAATGCAATACTGCATTCACCCCACCACTTATAGAAGTACAGGACTTCTGCTGAATCAAGTTAATCTTTCTTATACTCAATACGATACACGTCATGGCGGCGGTCTTTTAGTTGCTTGACGGTTCCATCTTGGCGTTGACGGCGTAAAATTTCAAGGTCAACATCACCAATCAGTACCATTTCCAAGTTGGCGTTCGTCTCGCCTACAATGCCATCCCGCGCGAATTCGAAATCAGATGGCGCGAATATGGCTGATTGTGCATACTGGATATCCATGTTCTCCGTTTGCGGCAAATTGCCTACTGTGCCGGAAATAACAGTGTAAATCTGATTTTCCACTGCACGGGCTTGTGCACAATAACGGACTCGTAAATAACCTTGCCGATCTTCTGTACAAAATGGTGTGAAAATAATATTGGCGCCCATATCTGTCGCAATACGTGCCAATTCAGGGAACTCAATGTCATAGCAAATCTGAATCGCAATTTTCCCACAGTCCGTATCAAATACACGCACTGCATCTCCAGCACTAATCCCCCACCATTTACGTTCATTCGGCGTAATGTGAATCTTATATTGCTTCTCAATGGAACCATCACGACGAAACAGATAGGAAATATTATAGATTTCTTCATTCTCTTCCTCAACAAAATGGGAGCCACCGATAATATTGACGTTATAGCGAACTGCAAGATTCGTAAACAGTTCGATATATTGTGGCGTGTACTCCGTCATTCTGCGCACTGCCTGACTTGGTGATCGTTCATCTAAAAAGGACATGAGCTGCGTTGTAAAAATTTCTGGAAACACGACGAAGTCCGAATTGGCATCTGATGCGACATCCACGAAGTATTCGCATTGGTGGGCCATTTCTTCAAAAGACGAAATCTTACGCATCAAATATTGCACGACACAAATCCGTACAGGATAACTCGTCTTGAAGTGACGCTTTGTCAGTGGCTTATAATCTACGTTATTCCATTCCATCAGTGTTGCATATTTCTTCGACGCCTTATCGTCAGGTAAATAATTCGGATTGACACGCATTAGCGTAAAATCATTCATCAGCTGAAAAGTAAGGACGGGGTCATAAATTTTATGGCGTGATACGGAATCTACATATTCACGTGGTGACATTTCCGCAGCATATTTATGGTAGTTAGGGATTCTCCCGCCTAGAATAATGGACTTTAAGTTCATTTCCCTGGCGAGTTCTTTACGAGCTTCATACAGGCGCTGACCGACCTTCATTCGCCGATAGCCAGGGTGCACCATCACTTCGATGCCGTACATATTATAGCCGTCTGGATTGTGGTTCGTAATATAACCTTCATCCGTGACATCATCCCATGTATGGCGATTGTCGTACTCATCAAAGTTGATAATAAGGCTGGAACAGGAACCGATAATCTCGCCATCGAGTTCCGCAATGAGTTGACCTTCTGGAAAGATTGCCAAATGACTTTTTAGATGACTTTCTTCCCACGGATCCATCCCGGGGAAACAAAGTTCCTGCATTGCCAACAACCTCTTGATATCATTCGATTCCATCTGACGAATCACCATACTTATTTCAAACGACGACAAATCAAATTCTTCACTCATGCCAAACACCTCTTTCAAACCTGTTTCTTTTTATTATAGCGTACAAGTCCTGTGAATCAATTTCGGAACAGTGTAAATTTAGATTTGGCGATTCTGTAAAAACAAGTTAATAATATTTTACTTGCTTTAAACAACCCCCTATAATCATATATAGAGTTAACCATTTAGGAGTTGATGTTATGCACAAACGGTTGGAAAATAGCCTAATTTTCATTTGGACTGTATCGTTGGTTGCAACGCTCGGTTCATTATACTTTTCGGAAGTACGTGGCTATGAACCGTGCACACTTTGTTGGTACCAACGAATTTTGATGTACCCAATTGTCCTTATTTCGGGTGTCGCCTTATTTCAAAAAAATGCACGAATTGCTTTGACAACGGCTGTTTTTGCTGTCATCGGCGGAAGCATTTCTCTTTATCATTATGGCATCCAAAAGCTAAGTTTTTTAAGCGATAGTGCCCCATCCTGTGGGAATGTGTCTTGCACTGGGCAATACATCAACTATCTGGGATTCATCACCATCCCATTTTTAGCTCTTGTCGCATTTGTACTGATCTTCATCACAAGTATTCTTATCTTGAAATGGCAAAAGGAGTCGAAATAACTTGAAAAAACTATTGATCATTGGCGGAAGCATTATCGTCGTATTTGCCCTAATCGTCTTCTTGTCGAATAAATCGAATGAAGCGAAACTAAAAGAGAACCCGTATGGCACTGACAAACTTGCACAACCAACAATTGATTTAATTGGCGATGAAAACTATGACAGTATCGTCCTACCAGAAACACTTTCTAAAAAAATCAAATCTGGTAAACCTGTAACAGCGTATTATTTCCACCCTGAATGCCATTACTGTATGGCAATGACACCTGTCATGATGCCAATTGCAAAAGAGATGGGTGTAGATGTCCTACAATACAATATGTTAGAATTCCCTCATCCTGCTGACATCCAATCATGGCCAATGCTTGTCTATTACGAGGATGGAGAGGAAGTTGCACGTTTAGCTGGTCAACAGCCTGAAGAAAATATCCGAGCATTTTTCACAGAATTTGAAGGTAAATAATGAAAAACGTGCTGGAAGGAATGAGTTAAATGACGTTATTTCATTATCAAACGCAACAAAACGGTTTAACGGTTGAACAGTTACTCAAGGATCAATGGCAAGGCGGTAAAAAGACCGTTCACTTGATGCGAATGGCGAAGAGTGTGCTCGATTCAACTGGCACTCCAATAGATGATTGGCGTGCGCCTCTTGCCGAAGGAACAGAATTGGTCTTCACATTTCCTGATGCCATCTCCACGTATATATCGGATGAAAAAGGTGAACTAAACGTCCTTTTCGAAGATGAACATCTTTTGGCAGCTGTCAAACCAGCCGGGATTGCAACCCATCCCGATGGACCAACTGACACTGGCACACTGATGAATCGGGTCATGGCCTATGTCCGTAAAAATGGCGGTAACTATGCCGAGCATATCCATCGTCTGGATAAAGGAACTTCAGGTGTTGTTCTCATCGCCAAGCATCCCATTGCGAAGTCACTCTTCGACCGGATGATTGAACAGAACAACCTCACAAGAAAATATGTGGCCGAGGTAGATGGCTACTTGAAAAGACCTAGAGGATCCATTAAACTTCCGATTGGTCGGGATCGTCATCATCCAGCAAAACGACTGGTTTCCATGTCTGGACAAGCTGCTGTTACTCACTTCCGGGTCATTGAACGCAAAGATGATACAACCATTGTGGAAGCGGAGCTAGAAACAGGGCGAACACATCAAATTCGTGTTCACTTTTCCCATCTTGGCAATCCTGTTAAAGGGGATACATTATACGAGGGTAGCGAAACGGCAGACGGGCACTACCTATTAACCGCCACTACGTTAAGCTTCATCCACCCGTTTACAGAACAACAGACAACTATCGAATTGAAATGACTATAAAAATGCCATGGAACTTTTGTCTCCATGGCATTTTTTATTTTGATGACTGAGGGCTACTATTTAGTAGTTTTATCCCTCAATTAGAGCATGATATTCCATTAACTCCCCATCTATGTCGACTAGGATTACATAAAACTTGTCACCAGTTTCGTATTCTTCATCTATAGAAAATACTTCTGTCCCCTTTGGTAATTTACTGGCGTAAAAGTTTCGATACCATAAGGTGTTTTTAGACTTCTTTTTAATTTCTCCAATTTTCCCACCTTTAATATATCCGTTCTCAGATTCGCCATATGAATTAGCCGTTCTCGAGAAAATGATTTCATCTATCTGTATCATATCAGCATCACTATTTCCTTTTATAATCTCTTTCGCGGTAGGATTCCCACGAGAACCACATCCTGTTAAAAACAAAATAGTTATCAACACCATAATCAACTTAATCTGTTTAATGATAGTCCCCCCAAAGATATAATTATAGCTGCTTAGTTTTTTCTTTCCTTATTTCGAAAGTGTTACTCCCCCTACTAGGCATTAGATAATTAGAAACATGATCTTTGCTAAAAGTAAGTTAAGAACACATAGTACTAAGTACAAGCGTGCCCGAAATTGCATCTTCGGGCACTTATAACTATATTGAGAGCCCTCTATCTTTCCTTTCCAAACAACAGTATTTTTCACTTGAACATTGTAGGACCGAGAAAGACGGATAATCACAACAGAGTGACCGAAAAGGAGAGAGGCTAGAAATGACGAAGTCATTTCTAGCCTCTCTTGCCCCTCGGTAAAGCTGCCGTGATTAATTCGCCGAAAGCGGGCCGGAAATAATCCAGTGAAAATGAAGGTTTTCAAGCCCTTCCCACCCGTATATTAAGCAAATAAATGGTTAATATACAGCCATGCTATTTTTATTAGCTATCTATTACATTCACAGCGAATCTGGATCTGTTCCTGTCCGCTCATCTCGGTTCAATGCATTCACCGATTCCATATCACTCGATGACAATTCAAAATCGGCCACTTCGCAATTCTCTTTGATGCGCTCAGGTGTGACTGATTTTGGAATCACAATGAGGTCATTTTGCAAATGCCAGCGAATGATGACTTGCGCAGGTGTCTTGCCGTATTTTTCACCAATTTCCAGTAGGGTTGGTTCCTCCAGCAATTGTCCGCGTGCAATTGGCGACCAAGATGTAACGGCAATCCCATTAGCTTGGCAGAATGCACGAAGTGGTTCCTGTGTAAGGCGTGGGTGCAGTTCAATCTGGTTCACCATTGGCGCGACATTCGCTTTCGCTAAAATCTTCTCTAAATGATGCACATGATGATTAGAAACACCAATCGCACGGATTAGCTTTTCGTCATACAACCGTTCAATCGCTTTATAGGTTGCCGTGTACTTTTCCGGCACAGGCCAATGTGTCAAATACAGATCTAAATAATCAAAGCCAAGTCGCTCCAACGAAGCCTCAAATGCTCGAAGGGTCTCATCATAGCCTTGATCAGTATTCCATACTTTCGATGTAATAAATAGTTCTTTACGTGGCACACTAGCATGACGCACAGCTTCGCCAGTCTCTCTTTCATTCTCATAAATGGTTGCTGTATCAATGGCACGATACCCCGTATCAATGGCGTATGAAATCGATTCAAAAGTTTGCTGTGGATCGGTCATTTTATAAACACCTAAGCCAAGCTGTGGCATCGCTATTCCATTCGTAAGTTCCTTTGTTGCAGTGAACACTTTTGACATGCTAATCTTCCCCTTTCGTCACTTCTATATCCATTGTACAATTCTGGTTCCATTTTGACGAATTCACTGATTTAACTAACAGTTGAATTTAGAGCTAAAAACGAATATTATTGTAAATGTACTTCATTTCGTTCGTGTTTTGAAAGGAGATTTATGATGTTCCGTTTAAAAGAGCATAATACAACTATAAAAACTGAAGTGTTAGCCGGTTTAACAACTTTTTTAACCATGGCTTATATCGTTATTGTCAATCCGATTATTCTTGCAGATGCGGGTGTGCCATTTGAACAAGTATTCCTCGCAACAATCATCGCAGCTGTTATTGGAACACTTTGGATGGCACTATTTGCTAATTATCCTATTGCCATCGCACCAGGCATGGGGTTAAATGCGTATTTCACATCCATTGTCATCGCGTCAGATGGGCAACTGGATTATATGACTGCTTTTTCTGCGGTATTCGTCGCAGGACTGATATTTGTCCTCTTGTCTATGACCTCTTTCCGTGAAAAACTAATACAATCCATTCCTGAGTCCTTAAAGCTAGGTATTACCGCCGGGATTGGATTATTTATAGCTTTCATCGGTTTACGTCTTTCAGGACTTGTTGCTCCCCACCCTGGGAATCTCGTACAGCTTGGTGATCTAACTTCTCCACCTGTTCTGTTAGCACTATTTGGACTGCTTGTGACAATCATCCTGATGACATTAAATGTCTACGGAGCGATTTTTATCGGTATGATCCTAACTGGGATTGTAGCGGTTTTGACTAAACAACTTAAATTCGAAGGTAGTCCTTGGCAAATGCCGCACTTACCAGAAGGGATTCTTGTCTGGAATCCGATTCAAGCGGTTGGGGATGTTATCTCACACGGTCTGTATGGCGTTGTCTTCGCATTCCTCATCGTCACTTTATTCGATACAACTGGTACGATGATCGGTGTCGCAAAGCAGGCAGGCTTAATGAAGGGAAATACGTTGCCACGTGCGCGTCATGCCTTACTTGCTGATTCAGTGGCCGCTACAGTTGGCTCAATGTTTGGGACAAGTCCTACTTCTGCTTATATCGAATCATCCTCGGGAGTTGCTGTCGGGGGACGTACCGGCTTAACGACGCTGACAGTTGCGATTCTATTCATCATTGCTGCGTTCTTCGGCCCGTTCGTCAGTGCACTGTCAGGTGTGTCCGCCATCACCGCCCCAGCTTTGATAATCGTCGGGAGTCTTATGATTGGTACAGTCAAACATATTGATTGGGATTCATTCGACGAAGCTTTTCCGGCATTCCTCGTTATTCTGACAATGCCGCTCACATCGAGTATTGCAACAGGAATCGCCCTTGGATTCATCACGTATCCCTTGTTGAAAGTAGTGAAAGGAAAAGGGAGACAAGTTCCAATTCTTCTCTATATTTTCGCAGTGCTCTTCACATACCAACTACTCTTTTTACCGCACTAACCTATGAAAAAGCCAGCCATCTTTAAAACAGATGGCTGGCTTTTTCAAAATTAATTATATAGATAACGTTTTACGTATTTAGAAATCGAGTATTATTTCTCTTCGCCTTCTCCTTGCGTTGCATTAAATGTCCACTCAAGTGATAAGCTGTCCCCTTGGAAAACATTTTGGTCAGCGCCATTATCTTCGAATGCATACTCAACCCATAATTCGTTTACTTCTCCGGGTTTAAGACCGCCTTTTATCGCAGGATCCATGATATTGGCTTGAACAAGATCTGGAGACATTGCTTTTAGATCATATAGTGTAGTTTCAAAAATCGGCTCTTCTTCTTTGTCCCAATTCCACAAGAATTTAACTTTGATATGTTTACCAAAGTCTTCAGAACCATTGTCGTTTTTGGCATCCACTACTGCGTAATCTGTTAATAAGTTAACGTTTTGGATATCCAATGTTCCGCCATTTGTTAATTTAAACTCTCTAAACATAGTATCACCAGGTTTAATATTAGAGACTTTAACAAGTTCTGTAGGGTTTAGCGTTAAATCCAACGTACCTGCTGCAAATGTATTATTCGATACTTCTTGATCGCTAAAGTATGCATATGTTCCCCCGCCAATTAGTGAGATCCCTAATACCGCTGTTGCTACGCCCATACCTAGTTTTTGCTTAATACCCATTTCTTCTTCCCCCTCTAGTCTGATAATTACTTTCACCGTCAAACAATTCAATCACTCTAGTTCTTAATCAAGTGATATTGTTCTTAATTAAGCACCATGACTAAACTATAAACCAAATGGTCTAATTTGTCTATCAAATTAAATAATTCTTTCTTCACTCAGAATTAAAATAGGTCAATAGTATTACAAGAGAAAATCCAGCAGCCCTTCTTATCGGATTGCTGGATTTTACTCATGACTCTATCAAAGCTACATCATTTCTAGCATTATTGATTAATCCCACCAACAATTGGCAGTATGAATTCACTGCTAGTTGGTATAATCGTGACTTCCGTTCCAGCTGCAGGACGGATTGTATAATCGTAGTCACTAGCGATAAGAACTAGGCCAATTTGGCTACCTGGTTGGAATACATAATCATCTGGCTGCATATCCCACGTAAATGTATATTCCTCATTCGGAACAAGCCTTTGCGATTTGTCAGCACCTTGTAAATTTTGTGGATCCATCCAACCACGTGTGACAATCGTCGGTTTAGAACCACTATAGTCAACTAGCAAAGCAGTCAAGTTGGAAACTGGACGGTCAATGCTCGCTTTCAAACTCACTGTAGGTGTTCCACTGATACGTACTTTTTCCGTCAGCTTCGGCGTCAAATACACGAGACGGTTCGGAGAATTCGATTCTGGATTGGCGATTAATAGATCAGCCTTTTTCATCGCATCGTCGACAATTGTTTTCTTGCCGCTAAATTCGTCAGAAAGAGGTGAGCTGCTCAAAATACCTGCTGCACTATCCGCAACGGAGCCCAACTGGAATTTCACAGGTACTGCAGTCACTTCCGGCCAGCTTGATTGTTTGTGCCATGATTTGTCTTCACGTTGCACATCGACTGCGGGCTCATCCATAATGCCATTGTCGATGCCATATAACCAATGATCGAACCATTTGTTTTGCGTTGCTGTCCAATCGTTTGTTGATGTGCCGCCATGGCCGCCTTGGTGAAGCCACATCTTGCGTGGAACGTCATTGTCTTCTAGCGCTGTCCACCATTGGTCGAATTGTTTTGTCTTCACATTCCAGTCATTCAGTCCATGAATGACAAATACACTTGCTTTAATACCTTCTGCATCTTTTACAAAGTTACGGTCTTCCCAGAATTGATTGTAGTCGCCAGTCTCCCGGTCTTGTCCTTCTGTTAATTCATCTACAATTGGTTGACAAACTTCCGGTTGGTTTCTAGTCATGACAGCCGCGGCCATATTGTCCGCATCCTCGCCTTGGTAACCGCCCGGAGCGATGACTGCACCGTTTGCACGGTAATAATCATACCAACTGCTAATTGCTGCGATTGGAACAATTGTTTTTAACCCTTCAACGCCAGTCGTAGCAACGGCATTTGGCAATGTTCCATTATAAGAAACACCCGTCATGCCCACGTTACCAGTTGACCAATCAGATGAAACTTCTTGTCCATCGGCCGTATACGCTTTAGCTCTGCCATTCAACCAGTCAATCACTGATTTAGCACCTAGCGTCTCATTGGAATCTCCAGTAGTTGCGCAGCCAGTCGACTTGCCTGACCCAATACTTTCAGCAAGAATCACTGCATAGCCTCTTGGCACATAGTAGTTGCCATATGATCCAAGGTTAGCTGGCTCAGCTGTTGCTGCTGCATATGGTTTACCACCTGTATCAGGAACTGGCGTCAGTTCATGATCAACACCATAAACAGGGACATTTAAGATGCCCGCACGATACGGACTGATTTCATAAATAACTGGAACTTTAATGCCTGGTGCTGTTTTAGGACGCATCACTTTGATGGCAACACGGTCAAACTTTCCGTCGCGGTCACTATCTATTTCCGTTTCAACAAACAGTTCCTCAATAATCGCATCATCAGTAGAGTAAATAGGCTTTGTCATCCCATTTTCAAGTTCGATATGCGTTGAGGAATCGTTGACTCCCACAGCATTATAGGCTTGTTCTACCGCTTTAACTTCTTTAGAATTACTGCCATATAAGTCTGTAGCCGATTGAATGGCCGCAGCTCTCATCATGATGAAGTTTGAGCTAGCTGTTAAATATTTTGTATTGGCGCGGTAGTAAATCTGTTCTGTTGCTTCACGCCCAACACCTTTCACTTTTACACCGTAATGCGTGCCCCCCTCAGAAATCAGATACGCGGCTTTGTTATTGATACTACTGTTAATATGAACGCCGCCAGCATCTAAGTTACCAATATATCTTTTGCTCCAATGATCTGGAGAATAGCCGCTTTCTGTTCTTGCATCTACAATAGAAGAAGGGTCACTCATAGAGCGCAATGCTTTATTGCCCACTTCTGGATTCATCATCAGTTTTTCCCCGATTAGCCATTCATCGTCACTTCTATCAACCATTGCTCCAAAGATATCGGAGAGGGATTCGTTTAATGCGCCCGACTCATTCCGATAAATCAAGTTAGATGAAGCAGATGTCACTGCGTGGGTGAGTTCATGTGCAATTACATCTTCGCCGCCAGCAAAATTCTTAAATACGACGCCATCGCCATCACCGTAAGACATTGTCCGACCATTCCACGATGCGTTATTCCACTTGTCCCCAACATGCACTTGGGAAATCAATTGTGCACCCTTATTATCATATGAATTACGGTTGAATGTCTTTTTATAATAATCAAAAGTCTGTGCCGCAAATGCATGCGCGTCTGTAGCCGCTGCCTCTTTGAATGATTTAGATGGACTTGTCACATCCACATTTTTTCCGCTAGATTGATCGTATGTGATGATACCTTGTCCTCGAGTGGTATCTTTCAATTTGAAGTTCGCGCCTTCAGCTGTGACCTCTAGCCTTTGCTTATTATCATTTAGACCTATCCCAAAAGCAGTAACATTATGTGCACCATTGTACTGGTCAATAACGTTTCCTGTTGCTGCATCTACAAAGTAATGCCAAAAGCCGATTTCAGGTTGAATCGTAGACGCCTTTACTAGATACGTGTTGTAAAAAGCACCTTCAAATTCATAGATGTACTGCTCCACATCAATGTCTCCGTCGTATTGGTCGACCTTCCCAATTTCTTTTTCAATTGCTTGTTTGGCATGCTGAATGGCTTGCTCTTTGGAAATAGCAGCTTTCATATCAATTTTTTTAGTCTCTAAATCTGGTACAACTTGTCCAAAGAAAGAGGTAACATGATTATTTTTATCTAACGCGATTGTCGAATCTGATCCATAGATTGGAATTCCCTTGTACTGCTCAACCATTCGAACGTGGTGTGTACCTGTTTGTTTATCCGCCTGTTCTTCTATCACTTTAAAGTGTTGTTTCATATCGCCCTTCAATTTAAACTTTCCACTATTTGCCTCTAAGTAAGAAAAAGCAATATCTTTTTTACTTAGCCCCTTTTTAGTTGGAGCCCATTTTTCTACGATGAAAGATGGCGTATTAAATTGCGCATTATACTCGATCTTGATGTCCTTGGCATCGTCAGATTCGATGGCCGAAGCGCCCGAACCAAGTGTACCTAGTGCAAGGGATAGAGCTAAAGCAGATGAAACTACTTTTTTATTTACTTTCATTTTCCTTCTCCTCCTTGTATATGTTTTATAATGTACGGAACGTTTTTTCGAAGTACCCCCTGCTCCTTTCTAATCATTTTTTTATATGTGGTTAGTAACTAGTAATTAACATCGAAGTTACTAGTATCTAGTTGTAGTTAAAGGCATATCCTATTAGTAGATAGAGCTCGTTCTTAATTGAGAACATAACACGACTATAAACTAATATTTCAGATTTGTACATAGAAAGTTCTAAGTTTTCTATTTTATCTGAAAGACTATAATTGGAAATAACCGGATGCCGATCTCTATAGATTCAATAAAAAAAGAGCCTTCCACGATTTTCATCCTGGAAGACCCGCTTAGTACTCTATTATTTCTCTTCGCCTTCTCCTTGTGTTGCATTAAATGTCCACTCAAGTGATAAGCTGTCCCCTTGGAAAACATTTTGGTCAGCGCCATTATCTACGAATTCGTACTCAACCCATAATTCGTTTGTTTCTCCAGCTTTAAGCCCGCCTTCTAGAGCTGGATCCATAATATTGGCTTGAACAAGATCTGGAGACATTGCTTTTAGATCATGTAGTGTAGTTTCAAAAATCGGCTCTTCTTCTTTGTCCCAGTTCCACATGAATTTAACTTTGATATGTTTACCAAAGTCTTCAGCAGCATTGTCGCCCTTTGCATCATTTACTTTGTAGTTTGTTAACAAATGCACGTTTTTGATATCCAATGTTCCGCCATTTGTTAATGTAAACTCTCTAAACATAGTATCACCAGGTTTAATATTAGAGACGTCAACAAGTTCTGTAGGGTTTAGTGCTAAATCCAAAGTACCTGCTGCAAATGTATTATTCGATACTTCTTGATCACTAAAGTATGCATATGTTCCCCCGCCAATTAGTGAGATCCCTAATACCGCTGTTGCTACGCCCATACCTAGTTTTTGCTTAATACCCATCTCTGTTCCCCCTCTAGTCTGATTATTAGCAGTATGAATACACTGCATTTTTCAAGTTCAATATGCGTTAGGGATTAGTTAACACCAACTGCTGTATAGGCTTGTTCAACCGCTTTGACTTCTTTAGAATTACTACCATATAAGTCTTTAGCCGATTGAATGGCAGCCGCTCTCATCATGACGAAGTTTGAGCTAGTTGTTAAATATTTTGTATTGGCGCGGTAATAAATCTGTTCTGTTGCTTCACGTCCAACACCATTCACGGTTACCCCGTAATGCTTACCGCCCTCGGAGATTAGATATGCGGCTTTATTATTGATACTACTGTTAATATGAACGCCGCCAGAATCTAAGGTACCAGTATACCTTTTGCTCCAATGGTCTGGAGAATAACCGCTGTCTGTTCTTGCATCTACAATAGAAGAAGGATCACTCATAGAACGCAACGCTTTATTTCCCGCTGTTGGATCCATCATGAGTTTTTCACCAACTAGCCATTCATCGTCGCCTCTGTCGACCATTGCCCCAAAGATATCAGAGATGGATTCGTTTAAGGCACCCGACTCATTTCGATAAATCAAGTTAGATGTAGCGGATGTCACTGCGTGCGTGAGCTCGTGTGCAATCACATCTTCTCCACCTGCAAAGTTCTTAAATACGACGCCATCCCCATCACCATAGGACATTGTCCGACCATTCCACGATGCATTATTCCACTTATTACCAACGTGGACTTGAGAAATCAATTGTGCGCCTTTATCATCATACGAATTGCGGTTGAATGTCTTTTTATAATAATCAAAAGTCAACGCCGCAAATGCATGCGCGTCTGTAGCCGCTGCCTCTCTGAAAGATTTAGATGGGCTTGTCACATCAACATTTTTACCGCTAGATTGATCGTATGTGATGATCCCTTTCCCACGAGTCGTATCATTCAGTTTGAAGTTCGCACCTTCGGCTGAGACTTCTAGCCTTTGCTTATTATCATTTAAACCTACCCCAAAAGCGGTAACGTTATGGGCACCATTGTACTGGTCAATAACCTCTCCGGTTGCTGCATCAACAAAGTAATGCCAAAAGCCAATTTCAGGTTGAATAGTAGACGCCTTTACAAGATACGTGTTGTAGAAAGCCCCTTCAAATTCATAGATAAACTGCTCCACATCAATGTCACCGTCGTACTGATCTACTTTACCTATGTCTTGTTCAATCGCTTGTTTGGCGTTTTGAATCGCTTGCTCTTTGGAAATCGAAGTGTTTACATCGATTTTTTTAGTCTCTAAGTCTGGTACAACTTGTCCAAAGAAAGAGGTAACATGATTGTCTTCATCTAGCGCGATTGTCGAATCTGATCCATAGATTGGGATTCCCTTGTACTGTTCAATAAGTCTAATATGATGGGTGCCTGTTTGTTTATCCGCCTGTTCTTCTGTCACTTTAAAGTGTTGTTTCATATCACCTTTTAATTTAAACTCCCCACTGTTTTTTTCCAGATAAGAAAAAGCAATGTCTTTTTTACTTAGCCCCTTTTTAGTCGGAGCCCATTTTCCAACGATAAAAGATGGAGTATTAAAGTCAGCATTATACTCGATTTTAAGGTCCTTAGCATCGCCAGATTCGACGATTGAAAAGGCCGAAACGCCCGAACCTAGTGTACCAAGAGCAAGAGATAGAGCCAAAGCAGATGAAACTACTTTTTTATTTACTTTCATTTTTCTTCTCCTCCTTGTATGTGGTTTTTAATATACAGAACGTTTTTTCGAAGTACCAGCCTACTCCTTTCTATTCATTTTTAATATGCGGGTTAGTAACTAGCAAATAACATCGAAGTTACTAGTATCTAGTTGTAGTTAAAGACATATACTGTTCTTAATTAAGAACTTACCACGACTATAAACTAGTATTCTGTATTTGTACACAGAAAGTTCAAAGTTTTCTTTTTTATATTAAAGGCTAGAAAATAATACAAAAGACCTCACTATATCACCTCAACAAATTGCCTAAAAAAAACGGAGATGACTATTACCAGGACTTTTTCACCCCATTGCCGAAATATCGACTCGATTCACTTAATTTTATGATAAATAGGCATAAAGCATGTCATAATGTTAATAGAGCGCTTCAAAATATGTTATAATTTGTCGTGAAAGGTGCGTGATCCAATGATTGGCGATCAAATTAAGAGATATCGGTTACAAAAAACTATGACGCTTTCTGAGCTTGCCGAAAAGTCGAACATAGCGAAGTCATACTTAAGTTCTATTGAACGTAATCTTCAAACCAATCCTTCCATAACTGTCATAGAAAAATTAGCTTCCGTTTTGGATATAAGCGTTAATACATTGGTACATGGTGAAATGGCCGAAACAACCATTGATTCAGAATGGGAAGAACTTGTTATGCAAGCCATGAACTCTGGAATTTCCAAAAAAGAATTTCGGGAATTTGTAGAATTCAATAAGTGGAAGATGAATCATAAGTAAAAATCCGCTTTTGCTGCTCCTTTGGGTTTCTACGCATACAAAATGACGTTCAAGAAATTAGCCTATAGGGATTTGTATCGATACCCCCCTTCACTCCGCCTTTCAACATCCAGCGCTAATACGTTTCCATTCCTTAACATGCTTTGACTTCATATGTATCATTCATCGATAAAACTGCTTCGATTCTAGATTTTATTCACATCAACCAGCGTAGGCAACAAATAAGTAAACATTCCTCCCCACTTATACTTTTCGTTAAAGAAGAAGAATCTAGGTCTATACAATTAAAACAGTAAGCCAAATGGCGTATTGTTTTCGTTCGAAACTCAAACAAAAAAATCACTCTATTTGACTATGAAGAATTTAACTCAAAACTCGGAATTAATGATATAGTTAAAATATGGCATGTCTATTTACTTTCAATCTACCACTTCTTACATACTGATTTTGGACCTAAAATTGACGTGTATTGTATGACGGCTACATCGAATCAGTTACGCCCCGGCGTACATAGTCCGGGTTCCACTTTTCGGCAGGGGTTGGTACTTTTGCTGAAGCAAGTTCAATACAACTAGGAGTATTTGGGGGGAACGGAGTGGAGAAACCTACACAGCAAGCATTGGACACTGAATGGGTCGATTTAATTTTAGATGCACTGGAAACAGGATTGCACCCCACGGATATTAAAGAGTACTTAAAAAAAGCATTAGATACTACAACCCAAAAGCATGTTGAAGATGAGTGCAATATAACGATGTATTAGTTTTCCCGTATCTGTCACAATTCTGCCATGCAATCATTTCAATTCATTTGAAAATAGGGTATACTACATGAAGAACTATTGATTTTACAGGAGGTATAATCTGATGAATCTTATTCTGATCGCAGGTGTGTCTATAGCATTCCTAGCTGCAATCTTTACAGGTGGCTATGAAGACAAAGGCAATCGTCATAAAGTTAAAAAAAGCCGCGGACATCAGCCAACCTAATACAATGTAAAAACGGGACTAGCCTTATGGCTGTCCCGTTTTTTCAATCCAATCCTGGATAATCTTGCTGTCTCAGTGCTTCGTAAATCAGTATCGCTGCCGTATTCGATAAATTCAACGAGCGAATATGGTCATTCATCGGAATGCGCAAGCACCGCCCTTTATTCTCTTCTATGATATCCTCAGGCAATCCAGTCGTCTCTTTCCCAAAGACAAAGAATATATCCTGCGTGGAATCCGAGTAATTAAATGATGTATGCGGCTGTTCCCCATGCTTTGTCAAAAAGTAAAATACTGCGTTTGGATACGCTGCGAACATTTCACGAATACCTTCATGATACGTAATGTCAACATGCTCCCAATAGTCAAGACCCGCCCTCTTCAACATTTTATCATCTGTCGAGAATCCAAGCGGCTTGATAAGATGAAGCTTCGTTGCTGTTCCTGCGCATGTTCGCGCAATGTTCCCCGTATTCGCTGGGATAAGCGGTTCAAATAATGCAACATGTATGGCCATTTCAACACTGCCTCCTAAACTTATTGTTTCCAATTATCCACTGCTTTTTTTAATTCGGCAAGTACTTCTGTGTCTTGCTCTTTTATCAACGCTTCTTGAATAGCTAAATAACCTTCCTCCGTACCTATTCGACACAGCGCCCATGCTATGGTTCCTCTGACAACAGGACGAGGATC
This sequence comes from Sporosarcina sp. NPDC096371, assembly GCF_044762865.1. Taxonomy (NCBI): domain Bacteria; kingdom Bacillati; phylum Bacillota; class Bacilli; order Caryophanales; family Caryophanaceae; genus Sporosarcina; species Sporosarcina sp. NPDC096371. The sequence continues at coordinate 6,946 of NZ_JBIWFE010000005.1, read as the reverse complement.
TTGATGCAGCATCGCTACCAATTCCGGCACCGCTGCCTCTTCTTTAAAGTGGGCAAGGGCAATAATGGCATTGCGTTGAATCGGATTTTTACCACGCCACGAGCCAGATACATGCCCGAACTTCTCTTTGAATTCGCGGTTCGATAACCTAAGTATCGGCTGTAATTGAGGTTTCGCGAGTTCTGGATCGGGCTGGAATGCATGTTGATGTAGATTATGCTTTCCTTTATTTTTCGGACAGACCGTCTGACACGTATCGCAACCGTATACCCGGTTCCCAAACTCCGCCCGAAATTCCTCTGGGATCGGCTTTTTCGACTGTGTCAGGAATGCAATACAACGCTGTGCATTCAATTGTCCGCCTTGAATCAAAGCACCTGTCGGACAGACGTCTAGGCATAGTGTACAATCGCCACAATCATCTTCCATCGGTACATCAGGCGCAAACGGAATGTTTGTAATCATTTCACCTAAATAGACGTAAGAACCGAATTCTGGGGTAATAATGGAACAGTTTTTTGCTGACCAACCGATCCCCGCCCGCTCCGCAACAGCACGATCAGCGAGCTCCCCCGTATCGACCATTGAGCGTACCTTGGCATCAGGCACATTTGTTACGATAAACTCCTCAAGAAGCCTCAGTTTGTCACGTAAGACTGTGTGGTAATCCGTCCCCCATGATGCGCGGCAAAACATACCACGGCGCTCCCCCTTCTTGCCCTTGGGTGCATTCACCATCTTGGACGGATAAGCAACTGCAATCGCAATGATACTCTCCGCTTGATCTAATAGAAGTGTTGGTTCCGTTCGCTTATCCAGGTCCTTCTCTTCAAACCCTGACTGATAGCCAAGCTCTTGCTGGCGCTTCAAGCGATTTTTCAGTTCTCGGAACGGAGCGGCTGTCGTAAAACCAATTTTATCTATGCCGATGGAAGCCGCATAGTCTTTCACGGCCTGCTGCAGTTGAACAGCATTCACACCCTACCGCCTCCTTTATGCTAGTATGGAATTAACTTGTTTTAGCAGAAATCCCCCACTTCTATAAGTGGCCGAATGAATGCCAAAATGTATTAAACTTAGTTGGGTTTCAAACTCCTGCTAAATCAAGTTCAGCCTCCGGCGGATGTCACAAATTTTGAAGGGAGTTAATGAAGGCAGTCTAAGTTCGCGACGTCCTGTCGCAACGACTGCATGACCTACATCCTGTAGGCCTCAAGCGCAATTCAAAATTTGGACGCAATTACGCCGGGGCGTAATTGATCTTATATAAAGGGTGATATCATTGAATATCGAAATGGATACGAAACTTTTACAAGCCATGCCCGGAATAAAATTGGGCATTAACTATTATACCAAAATTACCGTGTCAGAATCTCCTCAAATGCTGAAAGGTCGCTTACAACTGTTCCAAGAACAACTTTTCTTTGAGCTTGAAGACAAATCTGTGACGGACTTTCCAGGTATTCAAGAATGGCGCACAGTATGGAAAGCACTTGGCGCAGATCCTAACCGCTATCGTCATTCAACAGAAGCACTCATGCGGCGTGTTAAAAAGCAAAACTATATGACCCCATTTCACTCAGCTGTCGACTTAAATACCTTTTTCTCCCTGCAACACGTAATCCCGGCCGGCATTTACGATTTTGAAAAGATTGTCGGTGATATTAACGTTTCAACAGGGACGGATACAGATGGCTACGACGGATTGAATGGTCGTTTCAATTCATTACACAATATTTTACTCTTGAAAGATGGCTTCAGCCCATTTGGCAGCCCATTCGTCGACTCCGTACGAACTGCTGTAACGGAAGAAACAACAGAAGCGCTTCATATCTTCTTTATCCGCCCATCCATGGATGCGACGGAGGCACTTGCACTTACAACAGCATGCGGGAATATGTTCACTAGTATTAGCGGGGGTGAAGTCTGCTCATATGTTTTGCATGAGGGACAAACTTCCATTATAGTAAACTAATACAGCAAATGAATCGGGGGAATGAACAGATGGCTAACATTACACTCGCCGAAGCCGTAAAACTAAAAAGTGTCTTAACAAAGCGAATCCATGAGCTTGAAGACGAAATGAGACGCGTTGCCTTTACGACAGTAGAAAAAGGAAACAACCCTATCAAAGGACCACGTACCCTTGAAAGCGTCGAAGCTGAATTGGACGAAGTACGTCTGGATAGTCGTGTACTCGACCGTCTCATGTATCGCGCCAATATTGATCATACAATTGAATTCCAAGGACAACAACTCGCGATTGTAGAAGCAATTGAATTTGCCACACAATTACGTGCCAAGTCACGCTTTTATAAAGAACTGTCAACAGCTGAAAAAGAAGAGATCCAATATGCTTACTCAGAAAGCACAACCGTCTATCGGGTCGCCTTATTCGATCCGGAAAACTATCGGGTAAAATCTTTGCAAGCTGAAAAAGATGCGCATAAGTTATCCAACCTTATCAACGCCAAAAACTATTCTATCACTTTGGCATTTGACGATAGTAAATACTTCTAACTTAATTCAGTAAATTTTTTTGTACTGAATTAAGTTAGAGCCTCCGGCGGATGTCACAGATTTTGAAGGGAGTTAATGAAGGCAGTCTAAATTCGCGACGTCCTGTCGCAACAAGGAAGGATGCAGTTCAATCCTTCCCTACTGCATATCCGCATCCTGCGGGCACAATTCAAAATCTGGACGCAATTACGCCATGGCGTAATTGATTCCCTTGGAAAGGTGAGACTCCTTTCCAAGGCATAGAGAGGGGACAACAATTTAAATTGCTGGCAAACCAATAACCAGTCCCCATTTACTTTGTGACCAATCCCCAATGACCAACTAAGGCCATTGCATGAACAACCCAAAACTGAGTATCACCTGGTCTCCCTCTATGAAAATCGCTCCTTCCGTTTCGACGGCAAGGAGCGATTTTATTTATATTCATTTTTCGAACGGCCTTGTCTTCTCACCATCGATCAGTAATGTCCAAGTGCTCCGTTCTTGTAATTTTATATTTCCACGATAATGATAAATGTTTCCCCCAGTGGCTCCTATAAATGTGCCATCTTGAATAAAAGCTTGTTCAGAAACAATTTTTCCTTTTCCATCGAGTAACTTCACTTGTATTTCCTTCCCGCTGTCCACAGTACTTTCAATAGTAATTTCATGTTCCTCTCCGACTGTTAATTCCATTGGATGATCAATCAACGTATAGTGTTCAGTCTTTGGTAAAGGAGGAAGAACTTCAATCAAGAATTCTGTAAATAACTGATTATCTACAAGGAAAGAGAGTTGCCATTCTCCCGCTGTCGTAAATGGTTGGAAACTCGTCAATAGTTGCTGAACATCTTCACCAAATAGAAAACCATTAAAAACCCCTTCAGACATTGTAATTTTTTCATTGTCAGTATTGCTAGCTTCTACTCTATAATTTTTCCCTTCAAGTTCTGATGGGTCCCCCCAAAAGTAGAGCATCATTTTTGCCCCTCTTCGCGCATCCTCTGCGACAAATTGCTGATGAACTAACATTCCCACCTTCCCTTCAATTCCAATCACTTCATAATTACTATCAGCTAAGGTGAAGGTTTCAGCTTGTTGCGAAGTCAATGGAACTTGAGGTTGCAATGATTGTCTTAGCCCACTTTCAGTCGCTAGAAAAAGGACAAATACTGTCGCACATATAACAGCAAATGCGATGAAAGGCTTAACAAACTGCACTCTCTTTCTGGGCTTAATTTCCTGTTGCAAGGCTAGGGTGATTTTTTCTTTCTGTTTTTCATTTAATGTGTATTTAGGAAGGGTTTTCAGATTTTCTTGTAAGTTTCCCATACTCTTCATCAGCAAACCCCTCCTTTACTAATATGTCTTTTAACTTTGTTAAAGATCGATGGAACAAGACATTTACATGATTCACATTCACTTTCAATACTTCACTCACTTCTTTAGGCGTCAGCTCCAAAATGCCCCTTAGGATCACTACCTCTTTATAGCGAGGAGAAAGTTGGTGAATCGCTTTGTATAAATGACTGACTTCCTGATTCATGATTGTTCTCTCTTCCAATTCATTCGACAGCTTTTGTTCTCGAAAAATGGAGTACTTGATCTTCTCCCATACTTTCTTTCTTCGGTAGTCATCGATTACCTTATTTCTTGCAATAGAAATCAACCACGTTTTCGGATGAGATTGTCCTTTGAAACCAGACATCTTTTTCATAGCTATCAAAAAAGTTTCTTGTACAAGATCCTCGACGTCCAGTGAGCCTGTATAGTAAATAAGAAAACTAGTGATATCCTCTTCGTATAATTGAAACCACTCCGCGATTGCTTGATTCGTCACACGATCCCCCCTCCTTTATTAATTAGACGATTCACCGTGTAAGATATTACAGCTAAAAGAAAAAACGTTCCCTTATGCAGCAAAGGGGACGTTTTATCACATGATCTTACATACTTTCCGCAATCGCTTTCAAAGCCATTGCACGGTTCACAATAAACTTCTTCATATAGCTTTCCAAAAATAGCTTATCTGCAATAACCCCAATTGGTCCAAAAGGTGATTGATAGTGAAAACAGTCTATCATCAGCGTCCCATTATTCTTTTCGATAAATTCATGGATATGGTGAAAGGAATGAAAAGCTCCCTTCACCATGATATCTTCAAACCAATAAGGTCTATTCATTACTGTCACCTGTGCAGTAAGTCTCTGCTTAATACCAAAATGAACAGCTTCCCAAGTCACAATATCTCCAGCCTGCAATAAACCTGTCGTAACCCCGCCAACGGCTTTCTCTTTCGTACTTGCCGTTGTTTGAGTATGAATCTCCACATCTCTTGCAAGATCGAAACAGCGCTCTATAGGAGCATCTATGAATTCGTGATGTTCAATTAAAGGCATAATCATTCCCCCACTCGATGTACTCCCATTCACTGTAGCACATTCACAGCTTCGATAAAATTGAATACAAAAAAAGACATAACCGAAGTTATGTCTTTTTTACTTGATACCCGAGGCCGGACTTGAACCGGCACGCCTCGCGGCATCGCATTTTGAGTGCGACGTGTCTGCCATTCCACCACTCGGGCATACTAACTATTCATTTCGCGAACTACAATACATAAAAATATTGGAGGCGGCAACCGGAATCGAACCGGTGATAAGGGTGTTGCAGACCCATGCCTTACCGCTTGGCTATGCCGCCGTAGAATAATGGAGCGGAAGACGGGATTCGAACCCGCGACCCCGACCTTGGCAAGGTCGTATTCTACCACTGAACTACTTCCGCGAAACTGGGGTAGCTGGATTCGAACCAACGAATGACGGAGTCAAAGTCCGTTGCCTTACCGCTTGGCTATACCCCAAAAATAAATGGGGCGGACGAGGGGAATCGAACCCCCGAATGTCGGAATCACAATCCGATGCGTTAACCACTTCGCCACGACCGCCACTATAAGTATTTATATTTTTTATTAAAATCATGGGGCGACTGAAGGGAATCGAACCCTCGAATGTCGGAATCACAATCCGATGCGTTAACCACTTCGCCACAACCGCCACGATATATTAATATAAAATGGCAGGGGCAGTAGGAATCGAACCCACATCAAAGGTTTTGGAGACCTCTATTCTACCGTTAAACTATGCCCCTGTAAATGGTGGTGGGGGACGGATTCGAACCGCCGAACCCGGAGGGAGCGGATTTACAGTCCGCCGCGTTTAGCCACTTCGCTACCCCACCAAATATCGTGTAATGGTGCCGGCGAAAGGACTTGAACCCTCAACCTACTGATTACAAGTCAGTTGCTCTACCAATTGAGCTACACCGGCACATAAGATTTAAATGATGGCTCAGGACGGAATCGAACCGCCGACACAAGGATTTTCAGTCCTTTGCTCTACCGACTGAGCTACTGAGCCATACAATTATTCATTTTTCAAAGAAAATGGCGGTCCCGACCGGGATCGAACCGGCGATCTCCTGCGTGACAGGCAGGCATGTTAACCGCTACACCACGGGACCATTTGGTTGCGGGGGCAGGATTTGAACCTGCGACCTTCGGGTTATGAGCCCGACGAGCTACCACTGCTCCACCCCGCGACAATACTACTTACTAAAAAATAATGGTGGAGGATGACGGGCTCGAACCGCCGACCCCCTGCTTGTAAGGCAGGTGCTCTCCCAGCTGAGCTAATCCTCCTGGGTAAAATTGCTGTAAGATAAAATGGTGACCCCTACGGGATTCGAACCCGTGTTACCGCCGTGAAAGGGCGGTGTCTTAACCGCTTGACCAAGGGGCCATTCTATGTAAGTTTAACTGGCGGAGAGCAAGGGATTTGAACCCTTGAGACAGCGTTAGCCGCCTACACGATTTCCAATCGTGCTCCTTCGGCCACTCGGACAGCTCTCCTAAATGGCTCCGCAGGTAGGACTCGAACCTACGACCGATCGGTTAACAGCCGATTGCTCTACCACTGAGCTACTGCGGAATAATGTTACAACTCATACACTCAATATGTTACTTGGTAATAACAGCCCAGCGATGTCCTACTCTTGCAGGGGGAACCCCCCAACTACCATCGGCGCTGAAGAGCTTAACTTCCGTGTTCGGGATGGGAACGGGTGTGACCTCTTCGCCATCATCACTAGACTGTTTTCACAAGACAATAATTATTATATCAGGTCTTATGAGTAATTGCAAGCGTTTTTTTTACAAAATAATTTATTTTGTTTTGTTCGCTCAAAACTGGATAAAAGAGACATTGTGTTTCATAAATCAGGACCAACCTGCCCTTTTTAAATTAGGTTAAGTCCTCGTTCGATTAGTATCCGTCAGCTCCACACGTCGCCGTGCTTCCACCCCAGACCTATCAACCTCATCTTCTTTGAGGGAACTTACTTACTTGCGTAATGGGAAATCTCATCTCGAGGGGGGCTTCATGCTTAG
>NZ_JBIWFE010000004.1:137948-476161 GCF_044762865.1 Sporosarcina sp. NPDC096371 | reverse complement strand
CCAGGATCAAACTCTCCATAATAGAAGAAAATGAATAGCTCATTTCTTGCTGGCATTAAATTAATAATGTCATGTGTGTTTCTGTTCATTCGACGGAAATCGTTTTACTTAGAAACGTTTTTGCTCAAGTGCACTTGGCACTCTCGCTATATTTCGTTGACGTTTTGCTGTTCAGTTTTCAAGGTTCATATTGATAATGTTTGTTGTCGTTGTTTCGGTGACAACTTTTATATCATATCAAGTTTCGTTCTCGATGTCAACAACTAATTTCAATTTCTTTTTCGTTGTTTTTATTATATCGGAAGCGCAACGTTTACTAATATACCATTCTATTCTTTTGATTGCAAGACTTATTTTAAAATAACCCTCAATTACTGTTGTATTAACATAACAACCACCGCATGAAGCGTTGATACCCTTTCACACGGTAGTGATTTCTATGTATTTATTCTTATAGTAGGAACACGTCTAAACGGGTTTTACGTTAAGATCTTCTCAATAGCAATATGGCGATTTGTTGCTAGATCTATAATAGAGTCATCCATACTTTTCTTTACCATCGGACGTAATCTTGCATCTCTATGAATAAACACTATTTCTCCCACATCACCATTTGTTAGTTTTACTCTCGTTCCTATTGATAGGTTACCTACTAAATCCATTAACGCTTGGACAACCTTAATATCAAATTTACCGAACTCTTCTTCTTTTATCATCTCTATTACTTTAAATGGCGATTCCTTTGAACGGTGAATCCGTTCAGACGTCATTGCATGGAAGACATCTGCAACTGCAATAATTTGCGAAAATGCAGAGACTTGATCCATTTTATCACCACGTGGATAGCCACTTCCATCAAGACGCTCATGATGCTGTAGAATGGCTAATTTCATTTCTTGACGCAAGAGCGGTGTGTCTTGAATCATCTGATAGCTATACACTGTATGTTTCTTCACTTCCTTGAACTCGTCTTTTGTAAGAAATGCCGCTTTTTCTCTGATCAATGGATTAACTTTAGCCATTCCACAGTCAGCAAGGACACCGGCAAGTCCTAATTGCAGCGTTTGACCTTTTGATAAGCCCATTTGTCCGCAAATGGCGGATACCAATATTCCAACGGCTATCGAATGATGATAAATATACTCTTTTGGATTCGATAAATCATTTAATATTGCTAGCGGCCTGTTTTGTTCGATAAATGCTTCTAATAAAGGAATGACTATGGAACGAATGCTCGAAACATCTAGTCGTATACCAGCTCGCCATGCAAGGAACTCTTTCTTATAGTCTTGGACTGCTTTACTATATTGTTTTTCTATATCATTCCGTTTCACCGGGACCTCAGTGGAAATAGCGTTTGGATTCATTGGATGTTCCTTATCAGCATCATGTGCTTCTTCTTGCTTAGCAACGGAGTATTTATGGATTTTAACCTTTTCCACACCAAACGCATATAACACCTCAAGATGCTCAAATGATACCACCGTATCTTTTCTTACAATTGGATAGATGGTATTTCCGAATATATCTTCACTTATTACAAGGCCTGCATGCAAATCACTTGTATTCATATAAACTTCCGTCATCGTAGTTCCCCCACTTTCACCCATAGTTCTTCTATCATACTTGAAATATTTCTCATAGACGATAAAAAGAAAAAAGATTATTGAATGACATAGTTAGTCATTCAATAACCTTTGTATATTTAAGACTCGCTATCTTCGTCGTTTTCAACGATAGGCAGTGTTGCAAGTTCTTCATTATCTTCTGAAGAGGAATCATCTTCGATATCTTCTTCTTTTTCAACTTTAGCGACAGTAGCGACTAGTTCATCTTCTCCAAGTCGAATTAGACGTACCCCTTGCGTACTCCGCCCAATAACGGAAATATCCTCAATATCCATACGAATCAAAATTCCATGAATTGTAATGAGCATAAGGTCTTCTGTGCCATCTACAGTTTTCATAGCAACTAGTAAACCGTTACGATCAGTGACGTTCAATGTTTTTAATCCGTAACCGCCACGTGATTGGATGCGGTATTCATCCTCTGGAGTACGTTTTCCGAATCCTTTTTCGGTAACTACCAGGATTTCATCACCTTCATGGACGATATCCATGCCGATTGTAATGTCACCCTCACGTAAACGGATACCACGGACACCGCCCGCTACACGGCCCATGGAACGAATATCTACTTCATTGAATTTAATCAACATACCATCCTTTGTCCCAATGGCAATGTTGTCTTCACCGTTTGTCATTTTGACCCCGATAAGTTCGTCTTCACCACGTAGTGTTAACGCAATTAATCCGTTTGAACGGATGTTTGCGAACTCTGAAATAGGCGTACGTTTGACAATACCGTCACGAGTAGCAAAGAATAAATATTTATCTTCCTCGAATTCAGCTACAGGAATCATAGCGGTTACTTTCTCATCTTTGTCTACACCTAACAAGTTGATGATTGGTAATCCTTTTGCAGTCCGACTGAATTCAGGTACTTGATAGCCTTTTGTCCGGAATACCCGGCCCCTGCTCGTGAAGAACAGGATTGTATCATGCGTTGATGTATTTAAAAGATGTTCAACGAAGTCATCGTCATTCGTACCCATCCCTTGTATACCACGACCACCGCGGCGTTGGCTCCGATAAGTATTAGCGGGTAAACGTTTAATGTAGCCGTTATGTGTAAGTGTCAATACTGAGTTCTCGATTGGAATGAGATCTTCATCTTCGATCATTTCAGCGCCGCCTGTAGTGATTTCCGTTCTACGTTTATCTTCAAAACGGATTTTCACTTCGAGCAATTCCTCACGAATGATTTCGAGTAACTTCTCTTCATCAGCAAGTATCGCACGGAGTTCCGCGATAAGAACTTGAAGGTCATTGTACTCTGCTTCAATTTTGTCTCGCTCGAGTCCTGTCAAACGTTGGAGACGCATGTCGAGAATGGCCTGTGCCTGACGATCAGATAAGTTAAATTGCTCGATCAAACCAGTCTTTGCTTCATCCGTCGTTTTTGATGCACGAATAAGGGCAATGATTCGATCAATATTATCAAGTGCGATACGCAGTCCTTCTAGGATATGTGCACGATCTTCCGCCTTTTTCAAGTCAAACTGTGTACGCCTACGAATGACGACCTTTTGGTGTTCAAGATAGTGATACAAGATTTCTTTTAATGCAAGCACTTTCGGTTGTCCATCGACAAGTGCCAGCATGTTAATTCCAAAGCTAGATTGCAATGCAGTCTGCTTGTACAAATTATTCAACAGTACATTGGCGTTGGCATCACGACGGACTTCAATAACGATACGCATACCCGTACGGTCTGATTCGTCCGCTAAATACGTGATACCATCGATTTTCTTATCTCGCACTAGTTCTGCAATCTTTTCAATAAGTCGTGCCTTATTTACTTGGAACGGCAACTCACTGACAATAATCGTTTCTCTACCATTCGACTTTTGTTCAATTTCAACTTTACCACGAATAATCACAGAGCCTTTTCCAGTTTCATAAGCTCTTCTTATTCCACTGCGGCCCATAATAATTCCGCCAGTAGGGAAATCAGGTCCTGGTATAATTTCCATCAGTTCTTCCGTCGTTACGGCAGGATTATCTGCTAATGCTAGAACAGCGTCAATTGTTTCCCCAAGATGATGCGGAGGTATATTCGTCGCCATTCCGACTGCAATTCCTGTCGTCCCATTGACAAGTAGGTTAGGATAGCGACTCGGTAAAACGACCGGCTCTCTTTCCTGGCCATCGTAGTTATCTTGATAATCAATTGTATCTTTATTAATATCACGAAGAAGTTCCATTGCAATACGTGACATACGGGATTCTGTATAACGCATTGCAGCTGCACCATCACCATCAACGGAACCGAAATTCCCATGGCCATCGACAAGCATATAACGATAGTTAAAGTCTTGTGCCATCCGTACCATTGTGTCATACACAGCACTATCACCATGCGGGTGATACTTACCAATGACGTCTCCAACGATACGTGCTGATTTCTTATGGGGTTTATCTGCCGTGTTACCAAGATCCTGCATTGCATACAAAATACGGCGGTGAACCGGTTTCAAACCATCCCTAACATCCGGAAGCGCACGGGAAACAATAACACTCATTGCATAATCAAGGAATGAAGTCTTCATTTCCGTACTAATGTTGATGCCTTGGACACCACGTTTCGGCATATCTGCCATGTTGTTAGACTCCTTTCAGCTCAACGTTCCTCATGTATCTAAATTTTTAACATACATTGCGTTATCTTCAATGAACTTGCGGCGAGGTTCTACCTCGTCTCCCATCAGTTGTTCGAACGTTAAATTGGCATCAAATGCATCTTCAAGTTCGACTTGCAACAACGTACGTTGTTCAGGATCCATTGTCGTATCCCATAATTGTGTTGCGTCCATTTCCCCAAGACCTTTATAACGAGTAATGACAGGTTTGGGTGTAGGCGACATCCGACTCATAATTTCTTCGAGTTCTTCTTCCTTATAGCAATATTCTTCCGTTTTACCTTGCTTTACGCGATAAAGCGGCGGTTGGGCAATATACACATAGCCTGCTTCGATAAGTGGGCGCATAAAGCGGAAGAAGAAGGTTAACAGTAGTGTACGGATATGCGCACCATCGACATCCGCATCAGTCATAATAACAAGCTTATGATAACGGGCTTTCGATAGGTCAAATTCTTCTCCAATACCTGTTCCTAATGCAGTAATCATCATACGAATTTCCGCATTACCTAATATCCGATCAAGTCGTGCTTTTTCGACGTTCAAAATTTTACCGCGAAGTGGAAGTATTGCCTGGAAGTGACGGTCTCGTCCGCTTTTCGCTGAACCGCCCGCCGAGTCACCTTCAACAATATACAATTCGCTTATAGCTGGATCGCGTGATGAACAATCCGATAATTTCCCTGGAAGACTGGACACTTCAAGTACAGACTTACGGCGTGTAAGCTCACGTGCATTTTTTGCCGCAAGGCGTGCTCGCGCTGCCATAAGACTTTTATCAATGATTTGACGCGCAGTCGTTGGATTTTCAAGTAAGAAACGTTGGAAGCCTTCGGAAAATAGTGAATTCGTAATTGTACTCACTTCAGAGTTCCCTAGTTTTGTTTTCGTCTGGCCTTCAAACTGCGGATTCGGGTGTTTAATCGAGATGATGGCTGTTAAACCTTCACGTACATCATCGCCGGACAAATTAGGATCCGATTCTTTTATCGCTCCGTTTTTTCGAGCGTAATCGTTGATAACGCGTGTTAGTGCTGTCTTAAAGCCCGACTCATGCGTACCACCTTCATAGGTGTTGATGTTGTTAGCAAATGAAAACAAGTTCTCTGCATAACCGCCGTTGTATTGCATTGCAATTTCGATTGAGATTCCGTCTTTTTCACCTTCGACGAAAATAGGCTCTTCATGGATTGGCTCTTTGTTTTTATTCAAATGTTCGACATAGGACTTGATACCACCTTCGTAATAGTAAGTATCAATCCTTTCTTCTTCACCGCGCTCATCTGTAATTGAAATCCGTAGACCTCGGTTGAGATACGCAAGTTCACGCAAGCGGTGTGCAAGTATGTCGTATTCGTATACTGTCGTTTCAGTGAATATTTCCGGATCTGCTTTAAAACGAATTCTTGTCCCGTTCTCATCGGTGTCGCCAATCACGTTAAGCTCTTCAACTACATCACCGCGCTCAAATCTCATGAAATGAACTTTACCATCAAGTTTGACATAGACCTCCGTCGCTTCAGACAATGCGTTAACAACCGAAGCACCTACTCCGTGCAATCCGCCCGATACTTTATAACCTCCACCGCCGAATTTTCCTCCAGCATGTAGCACTGTCATAATAACTTCAACGGCGGGTCTACCTGTTGATTCTTGGATACCAACCGGAATTCCGCGACCATTGTCATCGACGCGTATCCAGTTATCTTTTTCTATAGTTACTCCGATATGGTCACAGTGTCCTGCAAGTGCCTCGTCAATACTATTATCAACAATCTCCCATACGAGATGGTGAAGTCCTCTTGAACTAGTTGTCCCGATATACATACCTGGACGTTTGCGGACAGCCTCTAGTCCTTCTAGGACCTGAATTTGATTTGCATCATAAGCTACCTGCGTATCTTTCTCTTCCATTGCCAAACTGTTCACCATTCCTTTCTGAACGTCTAACATCTATCACTTTTCGTGCATTGTAAAATTGATTAATCATACCTCGACATAATTGTACCCAAAGGTGAGATCTTCAGCCGCGTTAAATTAAGAAGGATTACATTTTTCGTCATCCTTCTTTTCTAGCGACTTCTCCCGCTACGACTTCAAAGATATCTGCTTGACGAATTGTTTCATGATCAATCCCTGCTACATTTGTTGTGGTAACAATTGTTTGTACTTGCCCTTGAATAGTATTCAAGAGATGAGATTGTCGGTAATCATCAAGTTCAGATAAAACATCATCGAGCAAAAGAATAGGTGTTTCTCCGACTTCTTGCTTAACAAGCTCAATTTCGGCAAGTTTAAGGGACAGCGCCGTCGTCCGCTGCTGCCCCTGTGAACCATAAGTCTGTATATCATAACCATTGACAAAAAAGTGGAGATCATCACGATGGGGACCGACAAGTGTCATTCCCCGTTCTAGTTCACGCCGTCTAACTTCCTGTAAACGTTGGCCTAGTATCGATTCCATTTCTTCCACAGTCTGCCCTGAATGCAGTTCTTTTAGTGTTCCATAGGATACTTCCAGTGATTCGAGTCCACGGGAAATTCCCTTATGAATTGGTTCCGCCCATTGTTGCAACAATTCCATGAAATAAAATCGTTTACGAATAATTTGGACGGCTACTTGAATATACTGCTCTGTATAAACATCAAACATGACATCATTAAAACTCAATTTCCCACGATTATCTTTCAAAATAGCATTACGCTGTTTTAGGATTTTTTGAAATGTTAACAAGTCATGTAAATAAACTGGTGAGATCTGACCAAGTTCCATATCCAGAAACCGTCTTCGTACTTGTGGACTTCCTTTTACGAGATTTAAGTCTTCTGGGGCAAACATTACGACATTTACCTGACCGACATACAGGCTAAGGCGGTTTTGTTCAAGATGATTTACACGCGCTTTTTTGCCTTTTTTCGATAGGATCAATTCTAACGGTAGTCGACCGTATTTTCGTTGGATGTCCCCTTCTATTTTACCATATTCTTGGTCCCAGCGTATTAATTCACGATCATTGGACGTTCGATGAGACTTCGCCATTGAAAGCACGTAGATTGCTTCCATCACGTTTGTCTTCCCTTGTGCATTTTCACCTATCAACACATTGATGTTTGGCGAAAATGCTAGCTCAAGTGCTGCATAGTTCCGATAATCGGTTAATGCCAGCCGTTCAATGTACATCCGTTTGCTCGTTCAGTATGTCATGTATTTTATATCTGCCCACATTGGGAATATTAATAACATCTCCATGCCGGAGCTTTTTACCGCGTCGTTGTTCTGTTTCGCCATTGACATATACAGTATGTTCTTCTAAAAACCATTTAGCCATGCCACCGGAACTGATTGCATCTGTCATTTTTAATAATTGACCAAGTGTTATGTACTCGGTGTCGATTGTTAGGTTTTCCATTGGACCCCAACCCTTCGCAAATTAGTGTATCCCTCTATTTTAGCCCACTTTCGACCGTATATCAATTACGCCTTGGCGTATTTGCCTCAGATTTCGAATTAGGCTTGTCCAAATTGAAATCTTTGACAGCCGCGGGATGCGGCAAACTTAGTTTGAGTCCCACTATTCAGCATGGCTATAAATCCATGCCGAATAAAGATAAAAAGGATAGTCAAATAAGTGACTATCCTTCAGGGTTTAGTATGTCCGAACGGGGAGAATTAGCTGCAGAATTGTATCATCATCTACCGATTTTAGGATGAAAGGCCGCATTGCTCCTGTGAATTGAATGGCTACATCTTGCCCATCAATCGCTTTTAATGCATCCATCATATATTTAGCGCTAAAGGAGATCTTAAGTTCTTCACCTGTGACGCCAATCGCTTCTACCAGTTCTTCAACTTTCCCAACTTCGGGAGAATTTGAAGATATTTCAATGACTCTTCCTTCATCGGTTGAAAATCGGACAATATTATTCCGTTCTTCACGCGCTAGAAGAGAAGCTCTATCAATTGCTTGAAGGAGAAGACGTCCATTTACGATTACTGACGTTTTATACTCAGCTGGAATTAAACGTGAAGTATCTGGGTAATTGCCTTCTAGTAAGCGTGAGTAAAATAATACATTTCGAGTTTTAAACAATACTTGTTGGTCTGCGATAACGATATCCACATGTTCACTATTATCAGGCAAGATCTTATTTAATTCTTGAAGACTCTTTCCGGGGATAACAACGCTGAAAGGAACTTCCGGCATTTCTTCAGGTACTGTTAGTCTTCTTGCTAGTCTGTGACTATCTGTAGCAACACAAGAAAGTCCTCCGTCTTTTGCCTCCCAATGAACGCCTGTCAAAATAGGTCTAGTTTCTTGTTGAGATACAGCAAATACCGTTTCACGAATGATGGATTTCATCAGATCCGATGGTAGTGAAAAAAGATACTCATCTTTTACTTCAGGTAGGACTGGGTATTCATCAGCGTCTGATCCAATCAAATGGAATTCACTTTTACCGGATTGAATATGAGTCTGTAGTCCGTTTACTGCTTCAATCGTAACATCGTTTGTTGGTAGTTTTCGTACAATCTCACTAAAAACTTTTGCTTGTAATACGATACTACCTTTTTCAAAGATGCGAATGATTTGTTCTCCATCTTCTTCTGCAGGGATAAATGTACAAATTGTAATATCAGAATCACTACCTGTCATTGTGATTCCATTATCATCTACATCAATTTTTATACCAGTCAGAATAGGTGTAGCGACTTTTTGACTGATCGCTTTCATTACGTCACTTAATCCATCGAGTAATCGATCTCTCATGATTTCAAATTTCATTCTATACCCTCGCTTATATAGTATTAATGTTTAATAAATTAGTAGTAATAGTAGTAGGGGCTGTGGAAATGTGGATAAGCCTATTAATCCTTGGCCTACAAACGTTTTCCACATGTGTATAAACTGTTTGCTAGTCTGCACACCTTATCCCATGTTATACACAGGTCACCCTCGACCTAATACATTTTTTATATCCTGGACATCTTGTTGAAGTGCTTGATCGTCTTTTAACATTTTTGAGATTTTTTCATGGGCGTGAATAACAGTCGAATGATCTCGTCCGCCAAATTCAGATCCGATTTTAGGTAAGGAGGAGTCCGTCAACTCTCTGGACAGAAACATGGCAATTTGTCGTGGAAATGCAATGGATCTAGTTCTTTTTTTCGCGGTAAAGTCCTCTAGTCGAATGTTAAAGTGCTCTCCGACTGCCTTTTGAATGTCGAGAATGGTAACGGTACGTGGCCGCGAGTTCGGAATAATATCCTTCAATGCTTCCGCTGCAAGCTCCGTACTAATATCTGTATTGACAAGTGATGAATAGGCAACGACACGTATAAGTGCACCTTCAAGTTCGCGTATGTTCGAGTCAATCTGGTTTGCAATGTATAACATGACTTCATTAGGGATATCAATAAGTCCGTCTGCTTTTGCCTTCTTACGTAAGATAGCAATTCTTGTTTCCAAATCAGGGGGGGCTATATCTGTAATAAGGCCCCACTCGAAGCGGGATCTAAGCCGATCTTCAAGTGTTGGAATTTCTTTCGGTGGACGGTCACTTGAAATGACGATTTGTTTAGACTCTTCATGAAGTGTGTTAAATGTATGGAAAAATTCTTCTTGCGTTTGTTCTTTTCCAGCAAGGAACTGAATATCATCTATTAACAATACGTCTACATTCCGATAACGATTACGGAATTCGACTGCTTTATTGTCGCGGATTGAGTTGATAAATTCGTTTGTGAATTTTTCTGAAGAAAGATAAACAACTTTTGCTGAAGGGTTTTGTTCAAGTACATAGTGTCCAATTGCATGCATCAAGTGGGTTTTACCAAGCCCGACGCCTCCGTATATGAACAATGGATTATAAGCTTTCGCGGGTGCTTCTGCTACTGCAAGTGACGCAGCATGGGCAAAACGGTTCCCCGAACCAATAACGAATGTATCAAATGTGTATTTAGGGTTAAGCATACCTGGTGCAGATACCGCTGGAACCTTTTCAATCGGTTTAACAGCAGGTTTAGGCACTGTGAAATCATTTTCTTCCATATCTTTAGGCACGACAAAATGAATGATTCGATCTTCACCAGTCAGTTCAGACAATATGCCAGTAATTAGATGTACATAGTGATTTTCAAGCCATTCTTTTGCGAATGAATTCGGTACGGCAATAGTGACGTTTTCTTCACCGTACGACATTAGTTTTGTCGATTTGAGCCAGGTTTCAAAACTAGGTCTTGAAATTTTCTGCTCAACTTTCAACAATACCTCACTCCATAATTCTTCTAAGTGTTCCAATCTCTTGCCTCCCTTACAGTGGAAAATCAATCATGCTCCAGCGTGATTGCGTCCGGATTTTTTTCGAGCAGGCTCGAAAAGCTCCTATAAAAATCCGTGACATCCGCCGGAGGCTTTATTTGAGTTCAGCTGGTGTTCGAACACCACTAAATAAAGGCTTCTTGCATTTATCACGTAAATTATAGAAATGGGGTCTTTTGCTGAATTCAAATTAAACCCGAGGATATGTATTATACACAGTTTCCACCCTTGTGGATAACAATTATACAAAAATGTTGAAAAAATTATCCACAACCTATTAACAATTGTGGATAACAAAATCGCTATAAAATTATGTGCACAACAAAATCCATCTCATTGTAACAGCAAACGAGATGGATTACAAGGGTTTGTCCAACTTATCCACAAGGCTGACAAGTGTGGATGAAACCTTTATCCACAGGCATTAGTATGTGAAAAACATGTCGATAATTCGTGTGGATAAAAAAATGTCGAAAATAAGTGTGCACAATGCTATGACAAATTATTTAGCGGAAGTGTGGATAACTAATTAACTTGATTCGACAGAAGCCCCGGCACCTATTTAAGCAACAAAATAGAATGATGATGTTCAATCTTTCTTTAGTGGCAAAATGTAAGTGAATTCTTTGTTGGATAAAAAAAGGTTGACTTTTACTGTTAGATACCGATATACTAATCAAGACTGTCATGTAGTAAACAGACAATCACGCAGGAGGTGTCTTAAAAATGAAACGTACATTCCAACCAAATAAACGTAAACGTAGTAAAGTTCACGGCTTCCGTGCGAGAATGAGCACGAAAAGCGGACGTAGAGTTCTTGCAGCTCGTCGCCGTAAAGGAAGAAAAGTGCTTTCAGCATAAGGCCACTGCCTCAGTGGTCTTTTTTTTCTTTTGAAACACAATACAGGATTTATCCTGCATCAAGGGGAAATGGTGACTTTAGCTGAAGCAAGTTAAATTTAATTGACGAAGCAGGTGTATTTTATGAACAAACGTCAACGAATAAAGAAAAATGAAGAGTTCCAACAAGTGTTTAAAAAAGGCAAGTCGTTCGCCAATCGACAATTTGTTGTCTATTCCTATAGGAAGGAAGGGCAATTAGATTTCCGTATTGGCCTTTCTGTTAGTAAAAAGGTAGGGAACGCAGTTGCAAGGAATCGTATTAAACGATACTTAAGACAGTCTTTCTTGGAATTGAAAGATGAATTACGCAACGATATGGATTATGTCATCATCGCCAGGCATCAGGCGGCCACTTTAGATTTTCATGAAACAAAAAAGAATTTGCAGCATGTTTTGCGCATTGCACGTGTATTAAAGAAGAAGTAGAAGGATACAAACTAAAATGATAAACTGAAAATGTATGAGATCAACTACTAAGGGCGGTATTTCATTCGTCCATCATGAAAAAGATATGATTTGGGGGAGCCGATTTGAAGAAGAAGGTAGCCTTACTATTGATGCTGTCAGCATTAATGGTATTCCTTGCAGGATGTTCTGAATTCAACGAACCAATTTATGAGGACAGTACAGGATTCTGGAACAAATTTATTGTCTGGCCACTAGTGTCCTTAATCACAGTATTTAAAGATTTACTCGGTACGTATGGATGGGGAATTGTTGCAGTTACGATTATCATCCGACTTGTATTGCTTCCATTAATGATCAAACAGACACAAAGTTCTAAGCGGATGCAAGAAGTACAACCAGAGTTAACGGCACTTAAAGAAAAATACAAGTCAAAAGATGCTGTTACTCAACAGAAGTATCGCGAAGAAATGCAAAAAGTGATGTCGGAGCGCAAAATCAATCCGGCAGCGGGTTGTTTACCAGTCATTATCCAAATGCCAATCCTTTTCGGTTTCTATCATGCGATTAGTCGTATGAATGTTACCTACGATATTGGTAATTTTCTTTGGTTCGAACTTGCGGCACCAAGTATTACACTTGCAGTAGTTGCGGGAGCTATGCAATTTATCGTACTACGGACAGGCCCAGCAATGGGGAACCCACAAATGAAAGTGATGATGTATATCATGCCGTTCATGATCATGATATTCGGTTCATTCTTGCCGGCAGCACTTGCTCTTTACTGGGTAATCGGGAATATCATTTCAGTTATCCAAAATATCTTCATTTACAAACCATTTGAGAAAAAAGAAGTGGAACCTGTAAAAGTAGGAGGGAAACGAAAATGACAAGGATGACGCGAAGGGGAGCCACAGTTGAATTGGCCATTTCTTCAGCACTAGCAGCACTCGGCGTTACACGTAACGAAGTTGAAGTGAAAGTGATCGATCAAGGGAAAAAAGGTTTTCTTGGTTTCGGCGCAAAAGAAGCTGAAGTGACCGTGACAATTAAACATGTAGATGAACCTTCCGTCCCTGAAAAAGCAGTAACTCCCGAGGTAGCAACAATTGAGTCGAAAGAGGAAATTGTTGTCGAATCGATTTCACCGGCTATGCAAAAACAAACACCTGTCGAAGAATTTTCCGACGAGTTGGCCGTTAAAGAAACAGAGCAGTATTTACTGCAAATTGCACAAGGTATGGGGATTGAAGATATTCAAGTCAGTCATGAAATAGACGGTAAATACGTCAACTACCAATTGGAAAGTGCTAAAGCCGCACTATTAATTGGCAAGCGAGGACAAACCTTGAATGCACTTCAACAATTATCCCAACTTATTACAAATAAGTCATCTGATCAATTTAAAGTTGTTCGCGTCGATGTAGGTGATTATCGCGAACGTCGGGAACAGTCATTGGAGCAACTTGCTGATCGAATGGCTGACAAGGCGGTACGGACCGGTCGTAAAGTACAACTTGAACCAATGCCTTCATATGAAAGAAAAGTAATTCATCATACATTATCGAATCGATTGGATATTGAAACTTATTCAGAAGGTAAAGATCCGTTTAGGTACCTTGTCATTGAATCTATTCGATAGTAAAGGAACATTCTCGCAAGGACATAACAGTCTTTGCGAGCTTTTTTGTTTTTTTGACACTTATCCACATATTTTCGATTCTGGTGCTAGAAGGATTAGTCGTTTTGTGATACTATATTATGTTAGATAGTCATGTCCGAAATATTTTATCCACATGTGAATAACTAAGCTAGGAAGGTGAAGAATGTGCATTTTGATACAATAGCCGCCGTTTCAACTCCGATGGGGGAAGGCGCAATTGCCATCGTTAGACTCAGCGGGGACGAAGCTATTCAAATAGCAGATCGCATTTTCCGTTCTCCGTCAGGAAAAAAGTTAATTGAAGAACAATCACATACAATCCATTACGGTCATTTGGCAAACCCGTCTACGGGCGAAGTGGTCGAGGAAGTAATGGTTTCTCTTATGAAAGCACCAAAGACATTTACGCGTGAAGATGTTATTGAAGTGAATTGTCACGGAGGTCTTGTTGCTGTTCAACGAGTCCTTCAACTTGTACTGAAAGAAGGCGCCCGACTTGCAGAACCTGGCGAATTCACAAAACGAGCATTCCTCAATGGACGGATTGATTTGTCACAAGCAGAGGCAGTTATGGATCTAATCCGTGCAAAAACAGACCGTGCTATGAATGTTGCGTTGAACCAGATGGAAGGAAAACTTTCGCGGTTGATTGGCGATTTAAGACAAGCTCTTCTAGAAACGTTAGCGCAAGTTGAAGTGAATATTGATTATCCAGAGTATGACGATGTCGAGGAAGTGACAATTCCACTCATGATTGAAAAAGGTACGTGGGTGAGAAATGAAATTGATGCATTATTACGCACTTCATCTCAAGGGAAAATTCTTCGTGAAGGGCTATCTACCGTCATTGTTGGAAGGCCAAATGTCGGTAAGTCCTCCCTATTAAATAGTCTCGTGCAAGAAAATAAAGCAATCGTAACCGACATAGCGGGTACGACGCGTGATATTATTGAGGAGTACGTCAATGTTCGAGGTGTTCCGTTACGCCTCGTCGATACTGCAGGAATCCGAGAAACAGAGGACATTGTGGAACGGATTGGTGTCGAAAGGTCTAGGCAAGTGTTGAAAGAAGCGGATTTAATATTGCTCGTCCTCAATAGTTCTGAAGAGCTTACAATTGAAGACGAACGACTTTTTGAGGCTATATCGGGAATGGATGCCATTATTGTCATCAATAAAACCGATCTTCCGCAAAAAATTGATTTGGCGAAGGTCAAGGAACTGTCGGGTAACGGAAAACTTGTTACAACATCCCTTTTGAAAGATGAAGGGATTGACGAATTGGAAGAAGCAATTGCTGGACTCTTTTTCGAAGGAAATTTAGAGTCAGGTGATTTCACATACGTGTCAAATGCAAGACATATTGCACTATTACACAACGCACGGGCAACGATAGACGATGCCATTGGTGCAGCCACGGCGGGTGTTCCAGTCGATATGATACAGATTGATGTCACACGGACATGGGAAATACTCGGAGAGATAATCGGGGATACTGTCCAGGAAAGTTTAATTAACCAGTTGTTCGCACAATTTTGCCTCGGAAAATAACACATAGAAGGAAGGAAAAAGAACATGCCCAAATTTGAAGCTGGCACGTTCGATGTTATTGTCATTGGGGCCGGTCATGCCGGCGTTGAGGCGGCATTATCCGCTGCCAAGATGGGTGCATCGACGCTCGTACTAACTATGAACCTTGATATGATTGCTTTCATGCCGTGTAATCCGTCACTCGGTGGCCCTGCAAAAGGGATTGTCGTACGTGAAATCGACGCACTTGGCGGCGCAATGGGGAAAGTTATCGACAAAACACATATCCAAATGCGGATGTTGAATACAGGAAAAGGACCAGCCGTTCGTGCGCTCCGTGCACAAGCTGATAAAGTCTTATACCAACAAGAAATGAAACGCCTACTCGAAGAACAGGACAACTTAACACTTCATCAAGGAGTTGTAGAGGAACTGATCGTGGAGGATAATGAAGTAATAGGTCTAGTTACACAGGTTGGCGCAGTGTACCGTGCGAAGACAGTTATTGTCACAACAGGCACATTCCTACGAGGTGAAGTTATTATTGGAGACTTGAAATATTCAAGTGGCCCGAATAACCAAATGCCTTCAATAGAATTAGCAGACAATATTCGTGATCTTGGATTTGAGATGGTGAGATTCAAAACAGGTACGCCACCACGTGTCAATAGCCGAACAATCGATTACAGCAAAACTGAAATCCAACCAGGTGACGATGTGCCACGGGCATTCAGCTTTGAGACAACAGAATTTATCATGGATCAGCTGCCATGCTGGCTCACGTATACATCACCAAGGACTCACGAAATCATTAATGAGAACCTCCATTTATCACCGATGTACTCCGGGGTAATTAAGGGGAAAGGTCCACGTTATTGTCCGTCTATTGAAGATAAAATTGTTCGTTTTGCCGATAAATCACGTCATCAGATTTTCCTTGAGCCAGAAGGCCGCAACACGAAAGAAGTTTATGTCCAAGGATTATCGACAAGTTTGCCTGAACATGTTCAAAGACAACTGATTGAAAGTGTCCCAGGACTGGAAAAGGCAGAAATGATGCGTGCCGGTTATGCGATTGAATATGATGCCATCGTTCCAACGCAATTATGGCCAACATTAGAAACGAAGAAAATCCGTAATTTATATACAGCAGGCCAATTAAACGGTACATCTGGTTATGAAGAGGCAGCTGCACAAGGAATTATGGCGGGAATTAATGCCGCTTCGCGCGCTCTCGGTAAACCAGAGTGTGTTCTAGGACGTGCCGATGCCTATATAGGTGTACTTATTGATGATCTTGTTACAAAAGGCACAAGTGAACCGTACAGGCTTCTTACATCACGCGCAGAATATCGGTTGTTATTACGTCATGACAACGCGGATCTACGACTAACGGAAATAGGCTATGGACTAGGTATGATTAGCGAAGAACGTCATGCAGCTTACCTGTTGAAAAAACAGCATATTGAAGAAGAAATTGCTAGATTACGAAAAGTGTCGATTAAACCTAATGAGCATGTACAGGAAATTATTCGTGAAACAGGTGGCACAGAGCTAAGAGAACCGATGAAAGCGGCGGATCTTTTAAAGCGCCCAGAAATCAGCTATAGCCAAATTGAACGGTTGGTACCTTCAACGGAGAAACAGTCCGTTGAAGTCGAAGAACAAGTTGAGATTTTTATTAAATATGAAGGTTATATTGAAAAATCGATGCAACAAGTTGAAAAGATGAAGAAGATGGAAAACAAAAAAATACCGGAGAATATCGATTACAATGCAATATCTGGTATTGCGACGGAAGCCAAAAGCCAGTTAAATGAAGTAAGGCCTTTATCTATCGCACAAGCATCACGTATATCTGGCGTTAATCCGGCAGATATTTCAATTCTTCTCGTTTATATTGAACAAGGAAAAATCGCTAAAATATCTGGCTAAGTAATTGCGGTCTTTTGTTTGTCTTATTGTCTAGGTACCAAGGGTAGGGCATAAGCCGGCTGGAAGGGATTGAAATGTGTCCCTCTTATGATATATGCGGTAAAAAGTACCGCATGACTTGTGTGTCTTATGCCTGCTACGCCCATCGAGGTGCCTTCGCTTTTATTAATAAGGGGGATTATTAATTGAATGAAGAGCAATTTTTCCAAGCATTGAAAGAACATGGTATTGAATTGAATGATATACAAAAAGCGCAGTTTGCTAAGTATTTCAAACTCTTAGTAGAGTGGAATGAAAAAATGAACTTAACAGCCATTACAGATGCGCCGTCGGTTTATTTGAAGCACTTCTATGATTCAATCTCTGCTGCTTTTTATATTGACTTAACTGGGAAGAAAACAATTTGTGATGTGGGAGCAGGTGCTGGATTTCCAAGTATTCCACTGAAAATTTGTTTTCCTGACCTAGAAGTAACTATCGTTGACTCATTAAATAAACGGATTAGTTTTTTAGAAACATTGGCCGAAGAACTTCAACTAAAACATGTACATTTTGTCCATGCAAGGGCGGAAGACTTTGGACAGAATCCAATGTATCGCGAAAAATTCGATATTGTTACCGCGCGTGCAGTTGCACGTTTGTCTGTACTTGCCGAATTGTGTGTGCCTCTCGTCAAACAAGGCGGAATCTTTATATCTATGAAAGGCGCAGCCGCAGAAAATGAACTGGCTGATGCACAAAAATCACTTTCCATTCTCGGTGCTATCATCAAAGAAGAACATTCATTCAAGCTACCTATTGAAAATAGTGATCGAAATATCTTTGTTTTTGATAAAGAAAAGAAAACGCCTAAAAAGTATCCGCGTAAACCGGGTGTTCCTAATAAGACACCGATACAATAATCTGTTTCACGTGGAACATAATTAAAGCAGATAAATTATCTCTACGGTGAAGTAATTTACATTTAGGGAGTAGTCTTGAAAAGGTGGTGCCGGGAATGAAAAGTCCTTTTTCACGTTTTTTTGGAAGCGGAGATAAAGAAATAGAAGTACAGGTCGAACCGCTGGCAGTTGAAGATAGTCAACACGAGAAAATAGAACAAGTGAAAATAGAATCTATAAAGCCTAATAAATATCAACCACGTACCATTTTCTCGGAGGAGAAGATTGAAGAACTTGCCCGAACGATTCATATACACGGGATCATCCAACCAATTGTTGTAAGAAAAATTGATGACCAGTATGAAATCATTGCCGGAGAACGTAGATATCGTGCAATGAAAAAGCTTGGTTGGTCGGAAGTTCCAGCAATTATTCGGGAATTGGATGACAAGGAAACTGCTTCAATTGCTTTAATAGAAAACTTACAACGTGAGGAACTCACCGCAATTGAAGAAGCATTTGCTTATGAAAAGCTTATTGAACTGCATTCATTGACGCAAGAAGCACTGGCGCAAAGGCTTGGAAAAGGTCAATCTACTATTGCAAATAAATTGAGGTTGTTAAAACTACCAGAAGAAATTAAAAATGCAATATTAACAAAGGAACTTTCTGAGCGGCATGCACGCGCACTCATTCCTTTGAAGGAAAGTGAATTGCAGCTAAAACTTTACAATGAAGTTATCGAACAGCATTTGAATGTAAAACAACTTGAAACTAGAATTCAAAAGTTGTTGAATCCTGAAGACGCGAAAGATAAAAGAAAAGCGCCGAAAAGGAAATCAGTTAGTAAAGATGTTCGAATTGCGGTTAATACGATTAGACAATCATTGGTTCTTGTGACGAAGAGTGGAATTGATTTAAAAACAGAAGAAGAAGATTCCGACGACTTTTACACAATTACGGTTAAAATTCCAAAGAAAAAGTGATAAGAAACTCTTGCTTAACAAAAGCAGGAGTTTTTTTACTGCACATTTCCCCACTTGTACTGATTTTTTTGATAAACTAGTAGTTAGAATAGATTGAAACTTAAAGAGCAGGAAAGCGGGTGCAGACTTTGGGTAGAATAATAGCGATTGCCAACCAAAAAGGTGGCGTCGGAAAAACGACAACATCCGTAAATTTAAGTGCTTGTCTTGCACATATAGGAAAGAAAGTTCTCTTGATTGATACTGATCCACAGGGTAATGCAACAAGTGGTGTAGGGGTTAATAAAGGCGAAGTTCAAAAGTGTATTTATGATATTTTAATTGATGATGTTGATATTCAAGACGTCATTCGTTCAACGAAAGTAGATAATCTCGATGTTATACCAGCTACAATCTCACTGGCAGGTGCAGAAATAGAGCTTGTGTCAACGATTTCAAGAGAAGTACGGATGAAACATGCCATACAGGAAGCAAAGGATTTGTATGACTATATCATTATTGATTGTCCGCCATCTCTTGGATTATTGACGATAAATGCATTAACGGCATCGGACTCAATTATCATTCCAGTCCAGTGCGAATATTATGCGCTGGAGGGCTTAAGTCAATTGTTAAGTACAATCCGACTTGTACAAAAGCATTTAAATGAAGGACTAATGATTGATGGGGTATTGTTGACCATGTTTGATGCACGAACAAATCTAGGTATCCAAGTAATTGATGAAGTGAAAAAGTACTTTCAAGATAAAGTGTACAAAACAATCATTCCACGTAACGTACGATTGAGTGAGGCACCGAGTCATGGGGAGCCCATTATTATTTATGATTCAAGATCCAGAGGAGCAGAAGTCTATTTAGAGCTGGCAAAGGAAGTGGTACATAATGGCTAAAGGCCTTGGAAAAGGTTTGAATGCTTTATTCCCAGGGGAGTCGCTGGAAAAGGCGGAGTCTATTGAACACATTCATGTGAAAAGTATTAAAGTGAATCCGTACCAACCAAGGAAAACATTCGATGAAAATGCAATTCAAGAATTAAGTGCCTCTATTAAAGAACATGGAATACTTCAACCCATTATTTTAAGAAAAATAGGTGCTACATATGAAATTGTAGTAGGTGAGAGACGATTTCGTGCAGCCAAGATGGCAGGCCTTGAGGAAATACCAGCTGTTGTTCGTGTATTAACGGATAAGGAAACGATGGAGTGGGCAATTCTTGAAAATTTACAAAGGGAAGATTTAACGCCTATTGAGGAGGCGGATGCTTATCAAAACCTTATGGATAATATCGGTCTCACACAAGAACAACTAGCTTTTAGACTTGGAAAGAGTAGACCTCATATTGCAAATCATGTTCGTTTACTTTCATTACCTGAGAAAATAAGAAATTATATTTCAGAAAGTAAATTATCGATGGGACACGGGCGAACACTTCTTGGTCTTCGAAAAAAGGAACAAATCCCACTTGTAGCAGAACAGGTTTTAAAGGAAGGGCTTAATGTCCGGCAGCTGGAGAGACTTGTTCAAAAAATGAACGACGATGTTCCACGTGAAACAAAAGTACAACAAAAGAAAGATCTATTTTTGGTTGAACGAGAATCGAATTTACGCGATTATTTCGGGACAAATGTAACCATTAAGAAGACAAAAAACAAGGGGAAAATCGAAATTGAGTTTTTCTCTGAAGATGACCTCGAACGCATTCTCGAATTATTGAATGAGTAAGTACATACCTATTTTGCCGAGTGTGCAAAATAGGTATTATTTTTAATCTGATTCATCATAAGTAGTAGAATGACTGCAAATTTTGCTGAATAAGAGTAAAGCCTTTGGCAGATAGAAGTGAAAATATGGTTTTATTCGGTACGATAATGAATGCACTTTTAATAGTTGTAGGGGCATTGATCGGAAGGTTTTTACACAATATACCGGATCGAATGAAAGAGACGGTCATGTATGGAATTGGGCTTGCAGTTGCTATCATTGGGATACAAATGACTTTTGAAAGTACACAAATTTTAATTGTTATTATTAGTATTGTCCTTGGAGCGGTCATTGGTGAATGGATGGACCTAGACGCAAAGATAAACCAACTTGGACAGTGGCTGGAAAGCAAATTGCCTCAAAAGCGAAAAGGTCCTGGCATTGCACAAGGATTTGTCACAGCAACACTTATTTTCGTAGTAGGATCGATGGCTATAATCGGAGCAATAGACAGCGGATTAAGAAATGACCATGATGTGCTACTATTGAAAGGGATTATTGATGGTTTTACATCCATTATTTTGAGCTCTACACTTGGGATTGGCGTCGCTTTTTCCGCAGTGCCCGTATTTTTATATCAAGGAATTATTACATTGTTTTCAACTCAAATAAGTCGGTTCGTTCCAGACGAATTACTTAGTTTTTTTATCTCGGAAATGACGGCGACGGGTGGATTAATGATATTAGCAATAGGGTTAAACTTAATAGGCATTACGAAAATACGAGTTGCTAATCTTATTCCGGGTATCGTCGTTGTAGGGGTAGTCGTCACAGTAGTTCATATACTTTTATGACTTATGGCGACTATAAGCAAGTTGCAATGCTCTTGCGATAATACGACTCATTTCAAATGGAAGGTGTAGCCGCGTGCTTTGCAAGACGGCATGTTCCATGAAGCCTGCGATATTTACGATACCTTTGACGGACAGGTTACCTACAGGAGGTAGTTCTTTGCCGACAGCTTTGCCTGGATGGATGGGCCCGCTATGGAGAAGTAACTGACCGACGGAGCTACCTTGTCCAAGACAAGCATCAATGGCAATGATGAAAGCGGAAGGGTGTGCCGCTTGTGTTTGGTCTATATGTTGTTGAAGATTGAGTGCATGTAATGGATGTTCTAACGTCCCGATAACAGGGAAAGGGAATAATGCAGATTCAGATAGAAGAGAGCCCGTAAGTGGTCCCAAGGCATCCCCAGTAGAACGGTCTGTTCCGATACAGAAAAAGACGAGGTCATGCGTATCAAAAGGGATGTGTTGTAGGAATAATGAGCTTAGCTTCCAAATTGCACCGGTTTCTTTGTAATGGATTCGATAGTCGTGTGTTGAATAAAGAGTAGCGCGCATGAAAAAACCCCATTCTTTTTTTATAGGCTAGTCTACGCTCTCAAACAATTAATTATACGGAAGGGAGAGGAAACATTAGGTTGGATAAAGATTTTAAAGAAGCAAAGAATTTTTTATTTAGTGAAGAAACATGGATTTCGCTCGCCATGTCTGCGACCAAAATTGTATTTATTATTTTACTTGCAGCTGTAGTTATTAATATAGGAAAAGTGATTATCCGTCGTGTTTTCCAAGTGAAATTGAAAGGGCCTTTACGGCATTCAGAACGACGGGAACAAACGCTACTGAAGTTGCTGGAAAATACGTTATCTTATGTCGTTTATTTCTCAGCGATTCTTGCGGTGTTAGATGTGTTCACGATTGACGTGAAAGGGCTTCTTGCAGGAGCCGGGGTTCTTGGGCTTGCTGTTGGATTTGGCGCACAGAGTCTTGTAAAAGATGTTATTACCGGATTTTTTATCGTATTTGAAGATCAATTTTCGGTGGGCGATTACGTTAAAATAGGTGTTGCAGAAGGCGTTGTTGAGGAGATTGGATTACGTACAACAAAAATTAAAAGCTTCACTGGAGAAGTCCATATATTGCCGAACGGCACGATTAGCCAAGTGGTCAACTATTCGATGGAGAATTCGTTAGCGATCGTTGATGTGACGATCCCTCTCGATGTAGGGATGGATAGAGCTGAAAAAGTGATTGAACAATACTTGGCAACGCTGCCGAAAGAAAACGATGACTTCATAAACGTACCGAAGCTGATTGGGGCTAATAATTTTACAGAGTCTGAAGTGATTGTACGTATTGTGGCCGAAACGAAACCGATGCGGCATTATGATTGTACGAGAACGATGGGCATTGGAATGAAGAAGTTCTTAGAACAACAAGGAATTGAAATCCCATACCCGACATTTGTAACGAAATCATTTACGACTATATAACTAAGAGGGGATTGTGGCAGTCATATGGATAGCAAAGACTATGGGTTAAACGATATTGTGGAAATGAAAAAACAACATCCATGCGGAACAAATGCATGGAAAATTATTCGGATGGGTGCCGATATTCGCATTAAATGTGAGGGGTGTGGGCACAGTGTCATGATTCCACGCAACGAGTTTTCAAAGAAGTTGAAAAAGGTATTGGTAAAGGCAGAATCTTAATCTGTCTAGACGATGAACATCGGGCAGGCACACCGTACTTTTCTCTATGCTTAATGGACATGGAGGGGTGTTGTCCTTATAATGGAAGAGTTGCATACAAAAAAATGAGTGGACATATAAAGGAAAGGTTGTGGGACTAATGGCGTTAACAGCTGGAATTGTCGGTCTTCCAAACGTAGGGAAGTCGACGTTATTCAATGCGATTACAAAGGCAGGGGCAGAGGCGGCGAACTATCCGTTCTGTACGATTGACCCTAACGTGGGAATTGTTGAAGTACCTGACGAAAGACTAAAAAAGTTGACGGAGCTCGTTACACCGAAAAAAACAGTACCGACTGCGTTCGAGTTTACAGATATTGCTGGTATTGTTGAAGGGGCAAGTAAAGGGGAAGGTCTAGGGAATAAATTCCTTATGCACATTCGCGAAGTGGATGCCATTTGCCAAGTTGTTCGTTGTTTCGTCGACGAAAATATAACGCATGTATCTGGTAAAGTCGATCCAATCGATGATATTGAAATCATCAATCTTGAATTGATTCTTGCTGATATGGAAGCTGTCGAAAAGCGGTTGGCTCGCGTTAGTAAAATGGTGAAACAGAAAGAAAAAGTTGCGATGGCAGAAGAACCGATTTTACTGAAACTAAAAGAGGCATTTGAAAACGAACAACCTGCCCGCTCGGTAGACTTCACAGACGAGGAGTTTGTCCTTGCAAAAGGGATGAACTTGCTGACGATTAAACCGATGCTCTATGTGGCTAACGTTTCCGAAGATGAAATTGCAGATGCAGACAATAATGAATACGTAAAC
Source organism: Sporosarcina sp. NPDC096371 (assembly GCF_044762865.1). Lineage (NCBI taxonomy): Bacteria > Bacillati > Bacillota > Bacilli > Caryophanales > Caryophanaceae > Sporosarcina > Sporosarcina sp. NPDC096371. Next base: position 452,205 of record NZ_JBIWFE010000004.1, on the reverse strand, counting down.
AAAGTTCGTGTGTTTGCGGAAAAAGACAATGCGCAAGTTATCGTTGTTTGTGCAAAAATCGAAGAAGAAATGGCTGAACTTGAAGAAGAGGAAAAGGAAATGTTCCTTGAAGAGCTTGGCATTAAAGAATCAGGTCTTGATCAGCTGATTAAGGCATCTTACGACCTGTTAGGCTTTGCAACATATTTCACGGCAGGTGTACAAGAAGTACGCGCGTGGACGTTCCGTAAAGGGATGAAAGCACCGCAATGTGCAGGCATCATCCATACGGACTTCGAACGCGGCTTCATCCGTGCGGAAACAGTTGCTTATGATGATCTTGTTGCAACAGGTTCAATGGTTGCAGCAAAAGAGGCTGGAAAAGTTCGTCTTGAAGGAAAAGAATACATCGTTAAAGATGGCGATGTTATGCTATTCCGTTTTAACGTCTAATCACTATAAAAGCCACACCGGGATAGAAGATCCTGGTGTGGCTTTTACCTGTCATTATTAGTTAAAACTATCGTCAGCATAGATGTATAACCGTGGAAGTTCCGGATCGTCTTTCACCAACCAATTGTCTGGTAGCTTCTTTAACTCCTGATACATTGCAAAGTCACCGGCCGCACCGCCTATTAAAAGAGCGGCTAAGCTAATTAGGACTCCATCTCCAAAGGCGAGGCCGATAATGGCTGGGACAATACCGGTTGTCCAGAAAGGCAGTAGTAGCGATTTGCGTAAGGAGCCATTCGTCATTAGCTGATCCGTCGTCGCATAGGCAATCCCCATCTTCAAATTAACTCCGACAATCATTTTCTTCCAAGGTACACCTCCAAAAAGCCGAAATCCAAGCAGATGGAATAACTCATGCAATATAATTAGAACAATATAACCGATGATAAACAGTAAAGTGGACCACAGTGAAATGGTAAAGGAAAGCTTTGGTTCAATCGCAATATGCAAAGCCCATAATAGAAGGAGCGAAGCGACGGTAATGATTAAACTATTCTTCGCAACTTTAGGTAAATCAATGGAAATTACTTTGTTAGGCTCAGGAAGTCCATTCAACAAAATCACCTCTTTAGTAAAGTATACAAGAAAATAGTTGAAAAATTAACGAAGTCGTGCTAATATATACTGATGTGAGTAATAGTATTACTTACTCCTTGCCCGCTGCAATCAGCAGGGCCAATGTCCATAAGGAGGTGACTGAAGATGAGAAAGTACGAAATCATGTATATTATCCGTCCAACGGTAGAAGATGAAGCGAAAAAAGCGTTGATCGAACGTTTTGACAGCGTCCTTACTTCTAATGGTGCGGAAATCATCGAGTCGAAAGAGTGGGGCAAGCGCCGTCTTGCATACGAAATCGACGATTTGCGTGAAGGTTTCTATCAGCTTGTTAAAGCAAACGCTGATACTTTAGCAATCGATGAATTTACACGTCTTGCAAACATCAACGAAGATATCCTTCGTCATATGACTGTGCGCATCGACGGCTAATCTATATATATCCGTTACAGGTGAAACTTAAAAATGATGAGGGAGGTTGAATTCTGATGATTAACCGTGTCGTTTTAGTTGGCCGACTGACGAAAGACCCTGAACTTAAGTATACACAAACTGGTGTAGCGGTTACACGTTTTACTCTTGCGGTGAACAGAACATTCTCGAGCCAATCGGGTGAACGTGAAGCTGACTTCATCAACTGTGTAACTTGGAGAAAGCAGGCGGAGAACACAGCGAACTTTTTAAGGAAAGGCAGCCTGGCCGGAATTGAAGGTCGTATTCAGACAAGCAGTTTTGATGGTCAGGATGGAAAACGTGTCTTCATGACAGAAGTTGTGGCAGATAGCGTCCAGTTCCTAGAGCCTCGCAATGCATCCACTGCCGATAGGTCCGGAGCTGGTTATGGAGCACCAAGCCAAAACCAAGGCGTTCAGCAGAACGAGCAACCGTACTATCAGAATCAGCAGCCGACTCAACAATATCAGCAACAACCAAATCAGCAAAACTATACACGTACTGATAATGATCCGTTCTCGACAGGCGGAGGTCCGATCGAAGTATCGGACGACGACCTGCCGTTCTAAGATCTATTGTGCATAGTTATTACTTATCAACGAGGATTTCAAGAAGCTGATCTTGCAATACGTCGCTTATTGAAAGACGAGGGAGGAGGAAAATAATATGGCACCACGTCGTGGAGGTAAAAGACGCCGTAAGGTTTGTTATTTTACATCAAACAACATCACACACATCGACTATAAAGATACTGATCTGCTTAAGAAATTCGTTTCTGAGCGTGGGAAAATCTTGCCTCGTCGTGTAACAGGTACAAGCGCGAAGTATCAGCGTAAACTGACACTTGCAATCAAACGCTCACGTATCATGGCACTTCTTCCATTCAGTTCGGAAGAAAGATAATTTAATTCATATAGACCGCCTTGTCAGACCGGAATAACCGGTACCAGGGCGGTCTTTTTATTCAAATAATAAAGGTACATATGTTCTATTTTGGTTTAAATACGGTAATCGTGATACAATTAAAGGACTATCCATTGATAGGAATTGGAAGCTAAATAGGTATATAAAACAAGTCGTCCAACGAAAGACCGGAGGAGTCTATATTATGCAAGATAACGCTAGGAAAATTACTTACGGGGCTATGATGATTGCATTATTTGCAATCATGCTCGCGGTGTCACTTTACGTACCTCTTCTCGGGAGCATCGCAATGTTATTCATCCCATTGCCGATTATCTTGTACAGATTACGTTACGACCGTACATCGTCACTACTGGTAACTGCAACAGGTATTGTACTGTCATTGCTAATCGGTGGAATTATACTTGTTCCAGTAGCCTTTCTTTACGGGTTACTTGGTTTCGTTATTGGAGAAACAGTCAAGACTGGTAAAACCAAATTGTATACACTGATGGCAACCGGACTTACCTTGCTTATCACAACGATGACTATGTACGTGGCATCCGTCTTTCTCTTTGGTATTAATGTCATCGACGAGTTTTTTAAGGTGATTGATAAAGCGCGTGAACAGATGACATCATATATGGAGAAGTTCGGCGGGCTACCTAAGGATTATGATAAGATGCTGGATGCGCAAATTGAATTATATCAGACCACCATTCCATCCATGTTCATCATCGCCGTCTTCATTTTGGCGTTCATTTACGTCGCCTTGAATCTTGAAGTTACAAGGCGATTGGGCAACAAAGTTCAAAAGTTTCCACCTTTTCGTGAGATGAAATTACCGATGATGACAGTAATTCTCTACGGAATCGTACTTCTTCTGACTCTCTTTGTAGCACCGGAGCCAGGGACAAGTTTTTATCTGATTTCCATCAATGCGACGATGATTTTACGATTTCTATTTTTACTGCAAGGAATTTCATTGGTCCATCATTTTATGCACGTTATGAAGTTACCTAAAGCCCTGACAGTCGTTTCAACAGTTTTTGCATTGTTACTGAGCCCAATAACGACAATGCTCGGGATATTGGATACCGGCACAAGTATTCGTGCATGGATTAGGAAAGACAAGGCGAAGTAAGGGGATGGGACAATGACGTCGTTTTTTAGAAAAAGGACAATCCGTTATCCATTAACGGCGTTGTCGGTCCTAGGTGTTATGGCAGCAGTACTACTTCTGTTGTATCAGTTTTGGCTAGGACTTCTTTTTACGATCCTGTTTGGAATAGCGGCCGGTATTGCATGGAAAATAGAAGAACAAACGTATGTTGAAACGGAAAAACATATCAAGACACTATCTTATAGAGTGAAGAAAGTTGGAGAAGAGGCACTACTCGAATTACCAATTGGTATCATTCTCATCAATGATAAAAATATTGTCGAATGGGCAAATCCTTATGTAGTTAAGATATTTGATGTAGAATCTCTGATTGGTAAAGAATTATTTGAGTTGTCTAAGCAGTTTAATACCATTGTGAAAAGCGATAGTCCTGAACACGGAGTCTTATCTGTCGGAGGGCGATCATATAGTGTATTTTACAAAGCAGAAGAACGACTGATTTATTTGTTTGATATTACAGGTCAAATGGAGATAGAATCTCTTTACTATGCAGATCGTACAGTTCTTGCTAATATTTTAGTCGATAATTATGATGAATTAGCGCAGGCTATGGATGATCAGACGAGAAGCCAACTAAACTCCCTCGTGACATCACTCATCAATAGTTGGGGAACGGAAAACGGAATTTTTGTCAAACGAATTTCTTCCGACCGCTTTCTTGCCGTTTTTAATGAAGAGATATTAGCCAAGCTAGAAAAAACAAAGTTCTCTATTTTAGATAGTATTCGTGAGACAACTGCCAAGCAAAGTACAGCTATGACACTTAGTATTGGTGTGGGGACAGGATCGCTCTCACTCATTGAACTAGGGGAACTGGCACAATCGAGTTTGGATCTGGTGCTAGGGCGTGGCGGTGACCAAGTAGCGATTAAGCGAGCAGACGGGAAGCTTAAATTCTACGGTGGTAAAACAAATCCCGTTGAGAAAAGGACGCGTGTCAGAGCAAGGGTTATCTCCCACGCTTTACGTGACCTTATTCAAGGTAGTGATAAAGTATTTATCATGGGACATAAAATGCCGGACATGGATGCAATCGGTGCAGCAATCGGTGTTCGAAAAATGGCGCGTATGAATAATATTGAAGGATATGTTATTGTCAACTTCAATGAGCTGGACGGTAGTGTAACACGATTAATGGATGAAATTGAGCGCGATACAGATCTATTCACGCAGTTTATCAATCCTGATGACGCCCTTCCGATGATTACAGAGAAATCACTTATCATCATCGTTGATACACATAAACCGAGCATGGTGATTGACGGGCGGATTCTCGACAAGGCAGAAAAAGTTGTTGTCGTCGACCATCATAGACGTGGTGAGGAATTCATCAACAATACGACGCTCGTCTATATGGAACCATACGCATCCTCCACTGCCGAACTCATTACGGAATTGATCGAATACCAACCGAAACATGAAAAATTGACCATGCTTGAATCGACGGCGTTACTCGCGGGTATTATTGTCGATACGAAGAGCTTTACACTACGCACAGGCGCAAGAACATTTGAAGCCGCATCGTATTTACGGACGAATGGTGCAGACACAATCCTTGTCCAAAACCTGTTAAAAGAAGATATTGACACGTATGTAGAGCGTGCAAAACTGATTGAGACAGTTGAGTTGGTTGGTGGGGGAATCGCCATTGCAAAAGGGCAGGAGCAAGTCATCTATGGCTCGGTTTTGATTGCCCAAACTGCTGATATTTTGTTGACGATGCAAGGGATTACAGCATCATTTGTCATTGCAAAGCGTGCAGATGGTAAAGTAGGAATAAGTGCACGTTCACTCGGTGAATTGAATGTGCAGCTTATAACGGAAGAGCTTGGAGGCGGAGGCCATTTGACGAATGCTGCATGTCAGCTTGACGTTGAGTCGGTGGAAGAAGCTGAAGAGATGCTGAAGTCCATAATAGAGATGAAAACAGAGAGGGGAAATTCATAATGAGAGTAATCTTTTTGAAAGATGTTAAAGGTAAAGGTAAAAAAGGTGAAGTAAAAGAGGTTTCTGTAGGCTACGCCCAAAACTTCCTATTAAAAAACAACATGGCAATTGAAGCAACACCAGGAAACCTTAGCAAATTGGAAGGCCAGCAAAAACGGGTCGAAAAAGATGCTGCTGAGGAATTGGCAGAAGCACAAGTGCTGAAAGAACAGATTGAAAAGATTACTGTTGAAATGAAGGCAAAATCCGGTGAAGGCGGCCGACTATTCGGCTCGATTACGACAAAGCAAATTGCGGATGCTTTACAAAAAAGTGAAGGCATTAAAGTGGATCGACGCAAGATGGAGCTACCAGACGCAATACGCGCGCTTGGCTTCACGAATGTTCCAATTAGAATCCACCTAGATGTCACGGCAGTATTAAAAGTACATGTAACAGAAGAATGATAAGGAGAGAGATGTCAAGATGGACCAGATGATCGATCGAATCCCACCCCATAATAATGAAGCGGAACAATCGGTCATTGGAGCAATCTTCCTTGAACCGCAGGCTCTCATTACGGCGGCGGAGCTTCTTATTTCAGAAGACTTTTACCGAATCGCACATCAGAAGATTTTTGAAACGATGATCATCCTAAGTGATAAAGGACAAGCGATTGACGTTGTCACGGTTACGGAAGAACTATCAGCTAAAAAAGAATTAGAAGATGTCGGTGGTATTTCCTATTTGATGGAAATTGCCAACTCAGTCCCAACGGCAGCCAATATTGCACACTATGCACGTATTGTTGAAGAGAAGGCACTTCTTAGACGCCTCATTCGAGTAGCTACATCTATTGTTGAAGATGGTTACGCAAGGGAAGATGAAGTCGAAGCTTTGTTATCCGAAGCAGAAAAGAAGATGATGGAAGTATCCAATCGGAAAAATGCAGGTGATTTCCGACATATTAAAGATGTGCTCGTTGAAACATACGACAACATCGAGCTTCTTCATACACGCCAGGGAGATGTCACGGGGATTCCGTCAGGCTTCACTGATTTAGATAAAATGACGGCTGGTTTTCAGCGCAATGATTTGGTCATTCTTGCGGCCCGTCCTTCTGTAGGTAAGACAGCATTTGCATTGAATGTGGCACAAAACATAGCTACAAAAACAGATGAGAATGTGGCCATCTTTAGTTTGGAGATGGGAGCAGAACAGCTGGTCATGCGGATGCTCTGTGCAGAAGGTAATATTGATGCGCAAGTGATGCGGACAGGAAGGCTAGAAGCGGAAGATTGGCGCAAACTGACGATGGCGATGGGGAGCCTATCAAATGCCGGTATTTTCATCGACGATTCTTCTGGTATCCGTGTCAATGAAATTCGCTCAAAATGTCGTCGCCTTCAGCAAGAACACGGACTAGGCATGATAATCATCGATTACTTGCAACTGATTTCAGGTAGTGGTCGTGCAGGAGAAAATAGGCAACAAGAAGTATCGGAAATCTCCCGTTCATTAAAAGGACTTGCAAGGGAGTTGAAGGTATGTGTCATTGCATTATCACAGCTTTCTCGTGGTGTAGAGCAACGTCAAGATAAGCGTCCGATGATGTCCGATCTCCGGGAGTCAGGGAGTATTGAGCAGGATGCGGATATCGTGTCATTCCTTTACCGAGAAGATTATTATGATAAAGAAACAGAAAATCAGAATATCATTGAAATCATCATCGCAAAGCAGCGGAATGGTCCTACGGGTACAGTCTCGCTTGCATTCGCTAAGGAATATAATAAATTCGTTAACATTGACTGGAGTCAGCATGAATCGGCTGCTGCATACTAAGAAAAGTGCAAACGTCCATTTATGACCCAAGCCAAGCCTCTATGCGCTGGTATTAGACAAAAAGATATAGTTCAACGATGAAAAAGAAGACATCTCGAAATCCCGAAACACCGGGAAGTAGAGATGTCTTTTTTTGCTTGGAAAAATATAAAACTTCGAAGGGTGGATAGATTTTGCGTTTAGGCTCTAACACTTTTATTCTGCAAAATAATTTCGCAGAAAGATTGGTATTACGACAAAAAAAGCAGGAGAGTAGGAAAGAGTCTTTAAAAAAAGCGACTAAAATTTGATTTTAACTATTAAGGGAATAACTGGATGTTATGATACAATCACGTTACAAAGGGCTGCAACACTATAAGTACTGGGGATAATATGTTAAATTAGATGAGCGTGTAAATTTAAACACACAAATAATGACCTATATCGGTCTTCCAGTTAGATCCGGAAGGAGTCTCATACATGTTATTCAAGAAAGAGAAGCAAGACAAAATAAAGAGAACTCTGTCTAAATTTGAACGTCCTTTTAGGCAGATACCTAGAGTTGTTGCCATTACTGCCATGTTAGTAGGGCTTGGTATAACTGAAGGTTTCGCCAACGACGGCGAGCGTGACGGTCTCTCAACTGTATTTCATATCTATTCAGACGGGGAATACGTTGGTGTCATCTCTGATGAAGAAAAGCTTGAGCAATTGAAAGAACAAGAACTACAAAAGGCGGCATCCGAATTTGAGGATCTCCCGCTTACAATAGGAACAGATTTGTCGGTCATTCCGGAACGAGTATTCACTGCCGGAGTAGACGATGACATTGTCCTTGAAAAACTTCAGGACATGCTATCCGTAGAAACGGAAGCAATCGGCATTAAAATTGGTGGAGAACTAGCATTCCACGTCGCTGACATGACTGCATATGATGAAGTAATTCGTAAACTAAAATTACAATCTGTTACTGAACAACAGCTAAACGAATTCGAAGCCCGCACGGGGTCTACTGAAACTATACCCGCTTTGCAGGTTGATGAAACGCGAATTGTAAATATTATTATGAGCAACGAAATACAGGCGGAGGTCAGTAAAACGTCTCCAACTGAAGTGAAGAATGTAGAAGATGCAGTAGTCCTTATGAATAAAGGGACACTTGAAGATAAGAAGTATATTGTTAAATCGGGAGATGTCCTAGGAACAATTGCCGCGGCGCATCAAATGACGACAGCTAAACTATTAGAGCTTAATCCGGGTTTTACAGTAGATACTGTTCTTCAACTCGAGGACCAGCTTAATGTAACAGTTACTGAGCCATACGTTGTACTAGAAGTTCATTATGAAACAAGACAAAAAGAAGTGATTAAACATAAAGAAGTAACTAAAGAAGATAGTTCTATCTTCAAAGGCGAAAAGAAAGTAACACAAGAAGGCAAGGACGGAGAGAAAGACCTTACAAAACTGATCCGTGAACGTAACGGTGTAATTGTGGGGAGATCCGTGACGGACGAAAAAGTCCTCGTTGAACCAATGGACAAAATAACGGTCGTTGGAACAAAAGTAATGCCTTCAAGAGGGACAGGGACATTTAAATGGCCAACTACTGGAGGTTACATTTCTAGTCAGATGGGACAACGTTGGGGGAGAACCCACCAAGGAATAGATATCGCAAGACCGTCAGATCGTACAATTACGGCAGCTGATAATGGTGTCGTTACGGCTGCGGGCTCGCAAGGATCATATGGCAATCGGATTGTGATTACCCACAACAATGGTTATGAAACGCTATATGCCCACCTAGCATCAATTGACGTTAAAGTAGGACAAACAGTCCCACAAGGAACAAAGATTGGCGTCATGGGTTCGACAGGCCGCTCTACTGGTCTCCACCTTCACTTTGAAGTAACGAAGAATGGCTCGAATGTAAATCCTTTAGATGTATTAAAAAAATAAGCTTTTGGGAGACGGTACATAATGTTGTACGGTCTCTTTTTTTATAAAGTATTGCCCGGGAAATAAGTAAGATGTACGTTTAAGTAGAACGTGCGAATCGGTAAGAACAATGATAGAGTAAAAGAACATAAAGAGTGGTACCAATAGAGTCAAAAAGGAGAGAGAATATGCAAAACAAAGTAATCCTAATCGTTGATGACGAAAAACCAATTGCCGATATTTTGGAATTTAATTTAAAAAAAGAAGGTTTTACAGTTTTCTGCGCCTATGACGGGGAAGAGGCACTTGAAAAGGTAGAGGAAGTGAAACCGGATCTTATGCTGCTTGATATTATGCTTCCCAAAAGAGATGGTATGGAAGTATGTAGAGAAGTTCGGAAGAAGTATGATTTCCCTATCATTATGTTGACGGCGAAAGATTCTGAAATTGATAAAGTGCTTGGTCTAGAACTTGGTGCTGATGATTACGTCACAAAGCCATTTGGCACAAGAGAACTAATTGCACGTGTGAAAGCAAATCTACGTAGGCACATGAAATTGATTTCAGAGGAGCAGGAAGAGACGACAAATAATATTACAGTCGGACATTTAATTATCCAGCCAGATGCCTATCTCGTTCAAAAAAGGGATGAAACGATTGAATTGACGCATCGGGAATTTGAACTTCTTCATTATCTTGCAAAACATATTGGGCAAGTGATGACACGTGAGCACCTCCTGCAAACAGTATGGGGCTATGATTATTTTGGGGACGTCCGGACTGTTGATGTAACGATTCGTCGTTTGCGTGAAAAGATTGAAGATACACCAAGCCATCCAGCGTGGATTGTGACACGTCGCGGCGTGGGCTATTATTTACGGGATCCGGAACAGGAGTAATCGTGATGCAGAAAGTTGGTTTTTTTCGCTCTATTCACGTTAAATTTGTATTAATTTATGTAATGCTCATACTACTTGCGATGCAAATTATTGGGATTTACTTCGCTAGCAAGCTTGAACACACATTAAAATCAAATTTCACAACATCCGTTGTGGATCGGTTGAATCTAGTTGAATTCAGTGTGCGCGAGGAAATGATGAAGGAACGACCCCTGGACGATCCGACGCTCGAACAGAGTCTCAGGACTGTCCTTTTGGGCTTTTCTTCGGAAGATATTAACGAGGTAAGAGTGATCAATTCACGGTACCGCATTCTAGCAAGCTCTGCCTTGGATAACCAGGCGATGGTAGGACAGCGTTCAAGGGATGAGTTTGTAAAAAAGTCTATCACATCGGAATCATCCTATGAGCATATTCGTTTGGATCAGAAAAAAGGAGAGCGGATATTTGTTGTCACCAAACCGATAATCGTAGGAGGCGAAGTGGTTGGAACACTCTACCTCGAATCGAATATTGAAAAGGTATTTGAACAAATCGATGAAATTAATGAAATTCTTGCAGTTGGGACTGCTGTTTCATTGTCGATTACCATTATCATCGGTATCTTTATTGCTCAGACAATGACAAGACCGATATCTGATATGAGACGTCAGGCACAGGCTATGGCAAAAGGGAATTTTTCTCGGAAAGTTCACGTTTATGGCAATGATGAAATGGGGCAGCTCGCCATTGCTTTTAATCATCTAACAAATCAGCTACAAGAGTCCCAGTCAACCACGGAAAGTGAACGCCGAAAGTTGGCCTCTGTATTAGAAAATATGACAGATGGCGTCATTGCAACTGACCGGAAAGGACGAGTTAGTCTTATTAATGATGCCGCGCTGTTGATGTTGAAGATGACAAGAGATACGGTTCTCAATCGACCGATTTCTAGCATTCTCGGACTTGAGCAGGAGTATGCATTTGAAGATTTAATACAAATCAATGACTCTATTGCGTTGGATTTTAGTACGGAACAAAGTCCTTATATTCTACGGGCCAATTTTTCTGTGACGCAACGTGAGACGGGCTTTGTAAATGGTCTTATCGTTGTCCTACATGACAATACGGAACAAGAGAAGATTGATATGGAAAGAAGAGAATTTGTATCAAATGTGTCACATGAATTGCGCACACCTTTGACAACGATGCGTAGTTATTTAGAAGCGCTCGCCGATGGTGCATGGAAGAATGAGGAGATTGCGCCGTCTTTCCTTCACGTTACACAAACTGAGACAGAGCGAATGATTCGACTTGTTAATGATCTATTGAAACTGTCACGAATGGATAGTAGGAATTACGATTTAAATAGTGAGTGGGTAGAATTCAATCACTTTTTCAACTCGATTATTGACCGCTTTGAGTTTTCAAAAACACATGAAGGTCATTTTAGACGACTATTTCCATCGACAGATTTATTTGTAGAAATCGATACGGATAAGATGACGCAGGTTGTTGACAATATCATTTCTAACGCGTTGAAGTATTCTCCTGACGGCGGCGATATTCGTTTTGGCGTGACGATGTCCGACCAATTCATTAAGGTGATGATTTCCGATGATGGTATGGGCATTCCGCAGTCGAATGTAAAGCGGATTTTTGATAGATTTTATCGTGCGGATCGTGCAAGGTCACGTGCGATGGGCGGGACAGGTTTAGGTCTCGCAATTGCACGCGAGATGGTTATCGCGCACGGCGGGGATATATGGGCGGAAAGTGAGGAAGGAAAAGGGACAACCATTTTCTTCACGTTACCGTTCGAACTTCAAGAGGACGGTGAGTGGGATTGAAATATATTGAAACAGTCAAATCAATCATTTTGTTCTTACTTGTTGCTTTAAGTATTGTCTTTACGTTTTCAATCTGGACGTACACCCCGAGTTATGAAACAAGCGAACAGTTACCCACTGTGGATATTTCTATCGCAAAAAAAATGTCAGTCGATGAAATTATCAAACCTTATAAAACCGTATTTAATTTCGGTGGGAAATTGACAGGAACAATTGCTCCGACTGATATTGATTATGTTGTGAATGAGTTAAAAAGGTGGAGAATGTCTGAATTCACCCCTGTAGATCTTGATTTTACGGTCGAGAAATTGGATGCTTTGATGAGGAAGCCAAATCGATTTATCTTGTATTTTCATGGGGAAGTACCCCTTCCCGTCTATAACAGTGTATTGAATATCGAGGATTTAAAAATGAAGGTGCCGGAAATTTCTTTTGATCGACTCATCGTGGATTGGAGTTCGGCTAGTAGTTCAGTGAATATTAGTTTTGTAAGTCGAGCCAATCATGTCCTATATACTGCCAAGGTGAATGTAGATGACTATCAAAGCTTTCAACGCTCTATTGAGGCATGGGGAAGTGATCTTGGGCAGTACAAGGATAGTAATCCAGGCCACTCTCCATTCATAGCTGTATCTGCAGAGCCTGTTGAAATCATACGTAGCATGTATTACCAACGGGAAATAAGCCCATCTCGTTTCCGTGATGCACTCTTTACTGATCCAAATGCCGTTCGACGTAGTCAATCGGGATTGAACAAAGAGGAATACCAAGATGATCACGCGTTGATGAACATTGATACAGAGCGAAAAACATTAAATTACGTTATGCCTGCTTCGGAGAGTCGGGAATACACCAATCCGTCGGAGTTACTAGAAAATACAATCGACTTTGTCAATGAACATGGCGGTTGGACGGACGAATTTAGATACACAAATATGAATTCAGGAACCCGCTACGTAAAGTTTCAACTATTCTTACACGGTCTTCCAGTTTACGGGGATACAACCTCTACTGAAATGACGCAAGTCTGGGGAGATAACCGGATATTTCGCTATATAAGACCGTACTACACACTCGACTTGCCGTTCCCAGACCCAGATGTCCAGCTACTACAGCCTGGCGTTGAAATTGTCGAGGCGTTAAAAAAATCGGAGACGATTGATTTTAGTATGATTGAAGAACTAACGCCTGGCTATATTATGAGGCAAGACACAGAGCGCAGGCTATTCATTATGGAACCATCTTGGTTTTATCTGATAAAAGGGAATTGGATCCGTGTTTCACCGGAGCTGTTGGGAGGTGGAGTAATTGGATTGGAATAAGACGAAAACCATTTTCATTATCGTATTTTCAATCTTGAACGTGTTTCTTTACTCTTTGTACCTAGACCGAGTGATGGAAACACAGAATGTGCAAGTGATAGGGCAAACGTCAATTGAGGAATCACTTGGGTTAGACAATATAACCTTTACGGGGCTGCCACCGGCGACAAAGGATTCCTCCTACGTCTCGGCGAAGATTGTGACCTTTACCAATGAACAGACGAAGAATTTAGTGAACCAAACGACAGAAGTGTTGAATGGTACTTATCTTCAATCTAAACTGGACGTTCCGATAAGTGTACGAAATAGTAAGGGGGAGTATTCTTTCACGGAGTTCCTGTCAAAGCACGTGCTGAACGGCACGGAATATGTATTATGGGAAGTGAATGAAGAGAAGCAACAGGCCTTATTTTTTCAAAAGGCAGATGATAACCCAATCTATTTCAGTCCGGATGCCATGCTAGAGATCTATTGGAATGAAGAAGGAAAAGTGACAAATTACAAACAGCGTATGTTTGGCGAGTTCGTCAAATTTAATCATAAAAAGGATCTTCTTTCGCCTATTGAAGCAATCGGATCATTATCATCACGCGGATATCTGAACCAAGATTCAAAGATAACAAGTATGAAACTCGGGTACTCGACACTAGTCCAACTAACAGAAACGCAAGTGTTTGCTCCGACGTGGCATGTTCGTGTAGAATTGAAGGATGGTAAGATTGAAGATTACTTCATCCATGCAGTAGAAGGTAAGATTATAGAGTTTGATCATGAATGAGAGGTTTTTGTAATGCGTTTTAGTGTGCTCGCAAGCGGCAGTAGCGGCAATGCGATCTATATAGAGAATGATGAACATACTTTCCTCGTTGATGCAGGTTTTAGTGCAAAGAAGATGGACAGTTTAGTGGCTGGTATCGATCGTTCGATGAAAAAAGTGGATGGTATTTTTGTCACGCACGAACATAGTGACCATATTAAAGGAATTGGTGTTGTCGCACGGAAGTATGGCATTCCGATTTATGCAAATGAGAAGACTTGGAAAGCGATGGACGGGCTTGTGGGGAATATTCCGCTCGAACAACGTTTCCAATTCGATATGGAAACGGTGAAATCATTCGGTTCACTCGACGTTCAATCATTTGGTGTTTCACATGACGCGGCTGATCCTATGTTTTATATCTTTCATGAAAACGGTCGTAAGCTTGTCGTTATTACAGATACAGGCTATGTCAGCGATCGTATGAAAGGGTTTATCCGCGGAGCAGATTCTTTTGTTTTTGAAAGTAATCATGACGTCAGTATGTTGCAAATGGGACGTTATCCATGGTCGATTAAGCGAAGAATTCTTAGTGATGTCGGGCATGTGTCTAATGAAGATGCGGCTGTCGCGATGAGTGAGGTTGTTGAGCAGAAAGACACGCGAATTTATTTATCGCATTTAAGTAAAGATAATAATATGAAGGACCTCGCTAGGATGAGTGTTTCGCAGACATTGGAGACGTGCGGCATCAGGACGGGTGAATATATCCATTTATATGATACTGACGCTGACCAGCCAACTGAGCTCGTGACTGTATAAGGACATGCGGAAAACCTTGCCTGCGGGTGAGGTTTTTTCTATAGAAGAAAGTAATTTGTTCTTTTGGAGAGCTATTATTTTTGAAATCGGTAAAATCGGGTAATGTTAACTATAGGACGATGTGAAAGGGAGAGGTGTATGGACGAATTTAATCGGCCTTCTAATCAAGAAGAGCCTAAATCGTTAGTTCCGGATGTTGAACCACAATATGAAACGAGCTCGGAATCGAAGCCCCCAACCGTAAAACCAAGGAGAAAAGGTGGCTTTTTCTCAAGCTTATTTGGAGCCGTCATTGGTGGTCTTGGCGTTTGGCTACTCATGACTAATTTAACAGGGGCTCCGAAAGAAAGTGTTGGCAATATCGGCCAGAATATAGACGCTAAGCAGATAGAACGCCTATCAGTCGACGTGACGACTGATATGACTGGAATTATTGATAAAGTAATTGACTCAGTTGTGGGTGTGACTAATTTACAGACGGGCCGAGACTTTTGGGCAACAACAGAAACGGCAAAGGAGGCAGGCACAGGCTCAGGCGTCATTTATAAGAAGCAAGGTGGTAAAGCGTATATCGTAACGAATCACCATGTTGTTGAAGGCGCACAAGAGCTTGAAATTACATTTGACGATGGCACGAAGACAGCGGGGAAGCTCGTTGGTAGCGATATGTGGACAGATCTAGCTGTTATAGAAATTGATGCTAAAAACGTCAAAACGGTTGCTGAATTCGGGGATTCAGATGTGTTAAAACGTGGTGAAACGGTTATCGCTATTGGTAATCCACTAGGTCTAGGTTTCTCGGGATCGGTAACTGCTGGTATCGTTTCTGGTAAAGATCGTTCGATTCCCATTGATTTTGACGAGGACGGTACTGTAGATTGGTATGCAGATGTACTACAAACCGATGCAGCCATTAATCCGGGGAATTCGGGAGGCGCACTCATTAATATGGCAGGCCAGCTGATTGGTATTAACTCGATGAAAATATCGGAAGCGACGGTTGAAGGAATTGGTCTTGCAATCCCGATTAACCTTGCAATTCCAATTATCGGTCATCTTGAAACAACAGGTACGGTGAGTAGACCAACGATGGGGGTTTCACTTATCGACCTTAGAAGTATTCCAGAGCAGCAACAGCGAGGGCTACTAGGGGTACCAGAAGATGTTACAGACGGGGTTGTGATTACGGATGTCATCATCAATTCACCAGCGCAAGACGCGGGTGTTCAGAAATACGATGTCATCGTCGAAATGGATGGCGAAAAAATCGAAGATATGGTTAGCTTGCGCAAACATCTGTATAATGCGAAGCAAGTAGGCGATACAATGCAAATGAAAGTATACAGAGAAGGAAAGTTGCTTGAAGTGGAAATGGTCTTAAGGGATGGCAACTCGTTTTAAGTAACTAACGTTACACACAAGTTACAAAAAAATCTTATCCACAATGGGTAGAATAGCGAGACAATAGCTATTCTACCTATTTTTTTTAATATTTTCACTGTTTGTGGATAAATCTAAATATTTGTGAATAACTTTGTGTAAAAGAAAAAAGGAGAAAGTAGGGACAAAAATGAAGATTTATAGCTGTGAAACCCATATAGATCACGCACTTGAAGTTTTTGTGGTTGAACAAGAAAAGTTTCCGATAATGGAATTGCTACCCGACGAAGAAAAGTTATCCACAAAGTGCGCTTATTGTGAGGAGCTAGCATTATATCTTGTGGTGGACTAATAGTCGGACACAAGATGTAGATAACTATTGTGGATATGTGTATAAGTTCTGTTTATAACATTTAAAAAAAGGTGGACAACTTGTGAATATTACAATTGTAACGGTAGGAAAACTGAAAGAAAAATATTTGAAATTGGGCATTGAGGAATTTTCAAAAAGACTCGGGGCTTATGCAAAAATTGATTTGGTTGAAGTGGCAGATGAAAAAGCACCGGAATCATTGAGTGATGCAGATATGGAAATCGTTAAGAAAAAAGAGTCCGAGCGTATCTTGTCAAAAGTTGGAGCGGACGCCTATGTTATTGCACTCGCAATAGAGGGGAAGATGAAAACCTCGGAGGAGCTGTCCGCAGGGTTAGAGTCACTCATGACGTATGGACGGAGCAAAGTGGTATTCGTTATTGGAGGTTCGCTTGGATTGCATGATAGCGTGTTGAAAAGAGCTGACGAATTACTATCGTTTTCGAAAATGACATTTCCGCATCAAATGATGAAATTGATTTTGTTGGAGCAGGTATATCGGGCGTTTCGGATTATGAAAAATGAACCCTATCATAAATAAATGGGATAATCCAAACACTCTTTTTACATATATAACGTGTGTTTTCGATTGGATAGATCAGATTCTAGTAGTCAGGGAGTTGGGATGAGAGATGAACAAGAAAGCAATTGCGGATATTCGGAAGCAATTTAAGTTGGATAGTGATCTATTAACGATCACTACAATCTACAAAGTGTATATTAGGCAGGAGAGCAGCGACATCTATCATGAGGAAAGCCAACCATTCTCACTGTTGGATCGGGAGCAACAGGAGCTGTTTCTTACCAACTTTAAGAAAGTGTTGGGTGGAAAATTAGATATAAAGCTGTTTGAAGTGAAATTTCGACCTCCTGCGGAAGAACAAATAGATCATACACAGCAGCTTTTATATAAGGGCCTTGATACGAGTGATGTAGGGGAATGGACAGCCAATATGCAAAGCATCGCCAAAAAAATGGTACAAGACGTTCAATATGAAAAGGACATCGTTGTGACTTTTGTTCGTGGCGTGTATCTTAAACCAACGAAGAAGCAAAATGATGAAGTAGTCGCTGGTCGGGATGAAGTATACAAGAACCCTTTCATTCTCTGTAGCATGAATCAGACGGAACTGCCAAAACGGTCACTTATATTTGATTTCAATGAGAAGGAATTTAAGTCGCACGATCTGCTTGATCCAATCATCAATTTAACTTCTCCAATCGGTGGATTTTTGTTCCCGTGTTTCACGGACAATGCGGCAGACGTCAATCACGTCCTGTATGCTGCCGGAAAAGTAAACAAGCCTAATTACCAATTTATCGAGAACGTGTTGGATGGCGAAGATATCATGACTGCCGAGGACGATAAAGCCGTTTTTGAAGAGATTGTGAAAGAAGTGATTGGCGGTGAAGTGGATACGCGAACCCTTGCCAGTGTATATGATGAAATCAACAGTATGTTAATTGTGGATGAAGAGGAAGAGAAAGAAGATGAAAGCCTACCCACATTAGATACGAAGGAAGTGGAACGTGTACTGAAAGCAAGTGGCGTGAAAGATGTGAGCACGGAGAAAGTGGAAAGGGCATTTCAGGCTGTAATCGAAGATAAGTCGTATGAATTAAAAGCAAGTCATATCGTTCCCAGTTATACATCGAAATCCATCAAAATCGAAACGAAAGTTGCGAATATCTCCATCAGCCCGCAAGACCTAAGATACGTCAGGCAGGTTAATGTCAACGGCAAACGTTGTATATTGATTGAGGTAGAAGAAGACACGATGATTGAAGGGTTTACGTTACTTCAAGAAGAACTGTTGGAATAGGAAACAATAGCGATATATGGGGTATAGTCATCTATTCATCGATTGGGGAAGAAAGCGATTAGCCATTCGAAATGTAAGGGTTGAACACAACAACCAGATAGCTGGGGCTAGTGCTGAATAAAAGTGGAGGAGTCATTCAAGTGGATAAACAAATCCAGTCTTATTTTATTGATTTACAATCTGAAGATAAGAATCTACAGTATGAAGCTTTTAACCAAATCATTGCTGCTACAAAGGTAGAAGTGGATTGGACATACGACGTATGGGATCAATTGAAAAAAGCCTTAACCGATCCCAATAATCATCAACGATCAAGGGCGGCACAATTTCTTTGTCATTTAGCCATAAGTGATCCTGAGAAAAGAATTTTGGACGATTATCGGGCGATTTGGCAAGTGACATACGATAAAAAATTCGTAACGGCAAGACACACACTACAAACAATTTGGAGAATAGGCCTAGCGGGGGAGGAACAAAAAGAGATCATCGTAAGTAGTCTTGCTAATCGATTTATAAATGGAACCGATGAAAAAAACTATGCATTAATTCGGTATGATATTCTCCAAGGGCTACGGAATTTGTATGACGAAATAAAAGATGAGAAAATAAAACAAATTGCTTTAGACTTGATAGAAAAAGAAGAGGATCCAAAATATAAAAAGAAGTACTCGACCGTTTGGAAAAAGGCGTAAACTTTAATGAATAACGCAAAGAACGGATAACTAGAAACTAAGCCATTCAATACTTTTGGTTATTGAAATGAGTTGGTTTTTAATGAGGATAATAAAGGTGACGAGTGCTCACTCTGGATTTTCTGCTTGTTACCAACTTTTAAAAAGATTATACTATTATGTATAAGAAGTTATATCGATATATGAATAATTGTAATACATTATGAGACTGTTATAATTAAGACATAAAAGGTATGTGACTAGGTCACTCCTTAGCTTGCTATAACGCCTATGCAGGAGCGCACACATTCTTCCTGCGAATATGAGGGTATAAGGGATGGTAAAAATGAGCAACGGAAAAACTAAAACAGATGTTATCTTAATTGGTGCCGGAATCATGAGTGCGACGTTGGGCTCGCTCCTGAAGGAGTTAGTACCGGAATGGGAAATTAAAGTGTTTGAGAAGCTCGAAAGCGCAGGAGAGGAAAGCTCCAACGAATGGAATAACGCAGGAACGGGGCATGCCGCACTGTGCGAGCTTAACTACACCAAAGAAAAACCGGACGGATCTGTCGATATCAGTAAAGCTATTGAGATTAATGAGCAGTTTCAGGTTTCAATGCAGTTTTGGTCTTATCTTGTAAATAATAAGCTGATTGATAATCCGCAGGACTTTATCATGCCACTGCCACATATGAGTATGGTGCAAGGGGAGCAAAATGTATCGTTTTTAAAGAAACGTTTTGAAACGATGTCAAACAATCCTTTGTTCAAAGGGATGGAGTTTTCCGATGAACCAGGAAAACTGATGGAATGGATTCCGCTTATTATGCAAGGCCGTAAATCGAATGAAGCGATAGCAGCAACGAAAATTGACACGGGAACAGACGTCAATTTTGGCGCTTTAACACGCATGTTATTTGACCACCTTAAGACTAAAAAGGTCGATATTAACTACAGTCATAGTGTTGATGGCATTAAACGTACCAGTGATGGTTTATGGGAATTGAAAGTGAAGAATGGCAATAGCGGTAGCGTAGAACGTCATTCTGCAAAGTTCGTCTTTATCGGGGGCGGCGGCGGAAGCTTACATTTATTGCAGAAGACTGGTATACCTGAAGGAAAACAAATTGGTGGATTCCCGGTAAGTGGAATATTCATGGTTTGTAATAATCCAGATGTTATAGCGCAGCATCATGCAAAAGTATATGGAAAAGCTGCGGTTGGCGCTCCACCAATGTCTGTTCCGCATCTTGACACAAGGTTTATAGACGATAAAAAATCATTGCTATTTGGACCATTTGCCGGGTTTTCACCAAAGTTCTTGAAAACCGGTTCAATGATGGATTTGATTACTTCCGTAAAACCCAATAATGTTTTGACGATGTTAGCGGCGGGTGCAAAAGAAATGTCGTTGACAAAGTACCTCATCCAACAAGTACTGTTATCGAAAGAACAGCGCATGGAAGAGTTACGCGAGTTTATCCCGAATGCTAAAAGCGACGAGTGGGATTTTGTAGTAGCGGGCCAACGTGTGCAAGTTATCAAAGATACAGAGGCTGGTGGTAAAGGAACGCTTCAATTTGGTACAGAAGTGATTACTGCAGCTGATGGATCGATTGCAGCATTGCTAGGGGCTTCTCCAGGTGCTTCTACTGCCGTGCACGTTATGTTTGAAGTTATTAAAAAATGCTTCCCGCAATATATGAACGAGTGGGAACCGAAACTGAAAGAAATGGTGCCTTCATATGGTATGTCACTCATGGAAAATCCAGAGCTACTGCAAGAAATACATACCTCAACTGCGCAGGCGCTTGGTTTAAGTGAGGATTTGCCGGACCCTAGTAGTTCTTTGGATATTGAAATAGAAAAATTGAATGAAGAAGTGTAAGTAAATAAAAGTGCCAGGTACTCAACGGATGTTAAACCGTGTGAGTATCTGGCACTTTTGTGTTTACTTCAAATCAACCTGCATGGATTCAATAGGATAGGGGGCCTTAACCAGTTCAAGCGATCCGTCACCATTTTTCGTTTTATATATATTCACAATTGGAGTAATGGTAACAGATGTTGCATCTTCATGGAAAAGCGAAGTCGTTAATCTTGGATAGCTAACATGATCTTGTTTGAAATCCGTACTATGACCTGTGTTCTCGTAATGAATGATATTGTAGTCATTACCTAAGTTATCTGTCACGATATAATCGATTAGGACACCCCGCCACTCGCTGTCCTCCAGTGTTGCTAGCCGTTCATCCACTATCTCTGAAAAATATAGCGTAGTGGATACGGGTGTTTCCGTCATTTTTGTAAGCTTGACATCGACTCCATTTGCCTCAGAATGAATGCCAGTCTGAAAAAAATCTTGTGTTTTACTTTCAAGTATATTTAGTGTTAATTGAAATGACCAATCCCCTGGAAATGTATTTTCAACGTTAGCTAGGTTTAGTATATTGTCACCATCCCAAGTTACATTAATCTCATCTGGTTTAGGTCCCTTAATTAACTGGTAGACAAATAATCCTGCATATTCGTGATCACTTACTTTTTTTGTAATATAATTTTGATCATATCCATTATCCTTATACAGATCCTGAAATTCTACGGTATTTAATTTCCCATCTAATACGGGTCTTTCACCCAAATCTTTTTCACTTTCTATTGTATAGGCAATCGCAATATTTTCTCCATCATATACAGCATTCGTCACCGTTACACTAATTCCGTTACTTTCTTTCGTCACTCCAATGTCAGTGGATTGTAAATCGTATTTTTCAAATACATATTTCTCATCATCATTAAATAATTCAAATACATTTCCGACAATCGGTAATTTTGCGGCAAAGGTAGGGAATGCAAGACCTAACGTAATACTTGAAGCAACTAAAAACGCTGCAGCGACTGATATACTTTTAGGGAAATAATTTTTCTTTCGACCCTTCATGACAGCTCTTTTCACTTTTTCTTTTTCGAAATCACTTACATCTACTGGCTGAATATCTGTATCTATATTTAGGTCGTTAAATTGTTGATATAACTTTTTCAATTTAATAGCCCTCCTAAATGTACCTGCTGTAATCTTTTTTTTCCGCGATATAAACGATTATCAACTGATGCTTTCGTTACTCCCAGATGTTGAGCAATGTCTTCGTTTTTCATATTTAAAAAGTACTTCATAGTGAAAATATCTCGATCTACCTGCCCCAATGTTGTCATCACTTTTAGTAGTTCCTCCGATGAAAGCTTGACCATAAATTCCTCTTCAGCAGATTTCACTTCAAATTGATAGTCTTCAAACTCTGCCATAAAGGGTGAATTTGCTACTTTTCGTTGCCTATCAATCGCTTTAAACTTTGCAATTGTACAAATCCACTTTCTGAAATCCTCTTGATCGCCAGTGAATTGTCTAGCATTATCAAAGGCACCCAAGAATGTATCACTTACACATTCTTCAATGATCTGAGGATCGTTATAAGATTTTAAAGAATTATAAATGATGGATTTTACAATTCCGATATATTCATGTATGACATACTCCAACGCCTCTTCTTTTCCTTTTTTGAAATGCTTTATAAAATTTTCACTTGTGGTTTTCATACAATTAGCTCCTTTTTTCATTGTAAAGGCCTTTACACTAAATACATCGCATAAAATCAGAATTATTCTCACATTTATTTTAAATGATTTAATACGTGGATTGATAAGCACCAATATTATCTTATTAACGAGCTACGATGTCTCGTTTTAAGAAAAAAAGAAAGAGAATGCTTATAGGAAGCCCTCTCTTTCTTTAAAGATTATTTAAAAAACGGAATCTTTTTCAATACAATACAAACTGGAAGCGCTACGCACATCCCGACGACGTTTTGAACGATGTTGCCAGGAATAGAAGCTGCTGGTACAATCCAACTTTCAAATAGCACCATTTCACAGATATAATAACCGCCTAACATAAAAGGAACCGAGGCAATCATGGCGAATAGATTAAAACCACTACTTGTTCCGTTGCGTCCCTTCGACTAGGCAATTTTCCCGACGATATATCCTTGCAAGCCACGCGTTAAAAAGGTGAAGGGTGCCCACAAAGTCCAACCAGAGACTAAGTCAAATAACCCCATTCCAACAGCGGCAGCGATGGCACCTTTTTTAGGACCAAATACAATAGCTACGATAAAAAGCATACCCGTCCCAAGGTGAACTAAGCCGCCATTTGCAGTGATAGGTAGTTTGATATTTAATAAGAGCGTTGCAACGAATACAAGTGCAATTAACATAGATGTTAGGACTAAATCTAACGTTCGAGACCTTGAATAGCCTGCCGTTTTTTGTGATGTTGAAACTAAATCTGACGCGTGTGACTTTGAATGACCTGTCGTTTTTTGCAAAGTCATAAATCTTCCCCCTAAATACGTTTAGTAGTAAGTGATAACCTTAGCAAAGGATTGGTCTCTTTAAAAGTGCCAATTTGTCATAAAACTTAGGGATCAGTTTATAAAAAAATCGTGAAATGAAGAAGCTTAAGTGGTGAAACAATTAAAATACTGTTAAAATAGAATAAACGTTTGGTTTGATGAGCATTACTCGGCGCCGGACTTGTATTATTTAAACTAACTTCATTCGATTAGCCAGTGCCTTTTTTGTTGATATTGAAAGTATGTATTAGGTTTTAAAAAACTACTGATGGGGAGAGAACAATATGATTACAAAAGTTGGTCAAATTATGTTATATGTCAATAATCAGGATGAGACAGTGAAGTTCTGGACGGAAAAAGTAGGATTTAGTGTGATTTCAGAAGAAGATAACGGACAGGGCATGAAATGGATCGAAATCGCGCCATCCAAAAATGCAGAAACGACTATTATTCTTCACAATAAACAGCTCATTGCTAAAATGCAGCCAGAATTAAATCTTCAAACACCATCCTTATTGCTGTTCTCGGATAATCTTGATGCATTGTACAAAGATCTTTCGGACAAGCAGGTCACGGTTGGGGACATGGTCACGATGCCTTCCGGTAGAGTATTTAACTTTGCGGATAATGAAGGAAACTACTTTGCAGTTTTAGAAAAAAAGTGAATCTAATCACATAAAAGTGCCAGATACTCAGCAGATTTTAAAAGGCTTGAGTATCTGGTGTTTTTTGAAATGAAAAGAAGCGGGGGGCTTTGAATGAATAAAATAGATTACAAATCACCGATTGGTCTAATAGAAATAGAAGGATCAGCGGAAGCTGTTCGTTCTATCCTATTTGTTGAACGTGATGAAATCGTAAATACCATACATCATGAAACACCCGAGGTTTTGGTGGATTGTTTAAATCAACTAGACGAATATTTTAGAGGTGAACGTCATGTATTTACATTCCCTTATCACTTCGAGGGTACAGACTTTCAACAAACAGTATGGAATGCTTTGACGACTATTCCCTATGCTGAAACAGGTTCCTATAAAGATATTGCTGTTTCTATTAAGAATGAAAAAGCGGTCAGAGCAGTAGGAACCGCCAATGGCAAAAATAAATTAAGCATTGTTATTCCTTGTCATCGAATTATCGGTGCAAACGGCAAATTAACGGGCTATGCGGGTGGTTTATGGAGGAAGGAATGGTTGCTCCAGCATGAGAGAACTTTTAATAAGTAGTTGAGAGGGTAAAAGAAGCTTGTGAAAACAGCTTTGATACAGAAAAGATTGGATGAATGATAAAAGCTCCAAGTACTCATCAAATTATAAATAAGAATACCTGGAGCTTACATTCTTCACGAAATCAGCTTTAAACCAATAGCTGCACCTAATACCATTGCGATAAAGACAATTCTTTTCCAGTCTTTTGATTCGCCATATACAATCATTCCTAATATTGCTCCACCAGAAGCGCCGATTCCTGTCCAAATGGCATAGGTAGTACCCATAGGCAATGTTTTCATAGAGTAGGAAAGAAATAGAAAACTAGCTCCAAATGCGGCAATGAGCAGTGCCATCGATTGCCAACTACGATCTTTGTGTAATTTATTGATCATGGCAACGCCAACTACTTCAAATAGACCTGCAATAACTAAAGAAACCCACGCCATTAAGATTCAGCTCCCTCTTGCTCATTGTCCTTCGTCACTAACTTCAAACCAACTACCCCTGCCAATAAAACCAAAATCAACATGACTTTTTCAATTTTAAACGGTTCATCAAAGAATAGGATATCCGAAAAAACGGTTCCAGCCGTACCTAATCCAACAAAAACGGCATAGACAGTTCCTACAGGTAGTTTTCTACCAGCCATAATCATTAAATAAAAACTGATGATAATAGAAATAATGGTTCCAGTCCACGTCCAAAAATCATCTGCATGTTTTAATCCAATCACCCAAAAAACTTCAAAAAAAGCTGCGATAAATACTTTAACCCAATTTGTATTCATGTACAAAAAGCCTCCTATTTTTATAGTCACCCCCAAAACAAAAAAAGCCTAAGAGACTACTGTTAAACAGTATCTCCCAGGCTTTTATCCTTCCGTGACACAGCTAATGCTGTGAGTTTTCTCTCGGTCCAGACTAACATAGTTGTTACGGAACCCTAGAAAACATTTACATTATGCAATTAGTAACTAACTAGAATTATACAAGAATTTGTATGTAATTCAAGTTTAAAGGGTTCGAGAAATCAATCTCTCGCGTATTTCCGTATTAATCCTTCAATATGCTGCTTCACTTCAAACCACTCATCTTGTATAACGCTATACATAACCGTATGTCGCACTTTTCCATTCGGTCGAATCATATGATTACGTAAAATACCTTCTTTGGTAGCACCAATACGCTCAATCGCTTTTTGTGATTGGGTATTTTCGTGGCCGGTTTTAATTTGTACGCGCTGAAATTGAAGCTGCTCAAAGCAATAAGAAAGCAGTAAATACTTGCATTCCGTATTGATAGCTGTACGCCAAACAGACGGGTGTAGCCAGGTATGACCAATTTCTAAACGTTTATGTACAGTCGCAATATCGAAAAGTCGAGTCGATCCAACGATTTGATTTGTATCTCGAAGAACAATGACAAAAGGGTGTTCTATTCCTTTTTCTCGATTAACTAGCGCTAAGTCAATATAGGCTTGAACGTCTTCCTTTGTTTGTAATGTTTGCGACATATGCATCCAAATTCGTTCGTCCTGGCAACATGCGTATATGCCCTCTAGATCATCTTTTGTCATGGACCTTAAAACAATAGTATCTCCAGTTAATTGAATGGTCTCCATGGTACCTCACTCCTTTTTTAATTTTAACCCATTCCAAAATCTTACACCAAGGTACCTACGTCAAACAGGGATAAACGGCTAATCGGTTAACTAATTGTCGTCATATAATATGGTTAGAGGTGATAAATATATGGACAAATATAAAAATCAAAAAAAAGTAGTGAAAATGAATAGAACCTACAAATGTGGAAGTAAGACTGCCTGCTGGCCACCAATAAAAGTTAGCTCTACTTGTATTGGAGTTCCCCCGATAAACCCGCCAATAAGCGTCCCTGGAGTTACTATTATACCAACTGTCAAAAGATACTTTTATGTTCCGGTAACTAATATTAATTTAGTGAATGGAGCAACAATTCTTGCCACCCAATTTTATAACGATGATGGAAGTCCAACAACGGAATTTATGAGCTTTAGCCCGAACGGCTATGCTGATCTATACATCAATGCAGTCGTCCAAGAGGGGGGAATGTATGCTGTGAATACGAACTCCTTAACGATAAACAAAAGTAATTCTACAATTTACGCAGGTACTCCGATTATTCTTGAATTTTTGACATTCTCAGCTATCCTGAGTTCATAACTCAATTTAGATAATTAGAGGGACAGCCCTGTCATCTCATGTATGCTTTGCATTTACTATAATGTAGATGAAAGGAGGTGAACACAATGGCGCTTTCCCTTATTAATATTCATGTGAACGTCTCGGGTACTTCGACGAGGTTTTTTAATGTATTGGCAGCACCTTTAGTTGTCGCTGATGCTACTACTGTCGCTGCAACCACATTTCTGAATGACAGTGGGGTTGCTGCAACTGCTTTTCCAGTCGTAACGAATGGTTACTATAATTTTTATATCAACGGTGTGCTACAAGAGGGTGGTTCGTATACAATTTCTGCAACAGAATTGACCTTTAATACCGTTACTGGAACCATATCTGCAGGAACTCCTTTAGTTATAGAAGCTGTTGAGTTACTGACAGTCATTTAACTAGCGTTATGGGACAAGAACACTAACTATGACCCATTAAAAATCAACTACTTCCTCCCCTATAAATATCTCTCCTCCAAGTTTATTACGTTATAGAGAAAGATGACTAAATCGAAGGTACCTTAAAAGAGGGGCAGCCGAATCCATAAGACTTGCAGCTAAGCTGTCTAGCTTGTAGATTCGGTTGCCCCTAGCGCTGTAGTGTATCAATCGGGCCTAATATCAAAACTTTTCCTAAACAAATAACCCCATCACGAGAGTATTGTAATAAACCCCATGGATTAAAGTATCCTTTAAAATAAGACCCTCTGTTTCAAACCCAAGCTTTTCATACAATTCAATAGCAAACACATTATCTTCTCGCGTTACGAGACTAATTTTGTTCGTCACCCCATTTGAGGCTGCCCATTCAATCAATTGCTCCATCAGAATTCTGCCTAAGCCTTGCCCAGTAAATCGTTTACTGATGACAATGCCTAGTGTTCCGACGTGCTTTGTTCTGTCTTTCTGGCTTGAGTTGATGGAGGCTATCCCAATGATGTCACCATTGATAGTAGCCAGTAATATAATGGAGTTTTGCTCCAAACGTGTAGATTCTATAAACGCTCGATATTCTTCGATATCTCTTTTAAATTCATTTCCCCCAAATGAAAGAAAATCTGTTTCTCCACCTACAATATTATAAAAATCCATCATATATTGGGCATATTCTTTCGTCGCTTCTTTTATGACTACATCATGGCCGTCTTTTGTCTGGAATTCCACTATTTATCTCATCTCCTTTTTTGGGTTATAAAAAACTAGATGACCTCCATATTCCTTGGAGGCATCTAGTTGGACAATCATAATTATTTTGTGAAGTTATCAAAATAACCTTGGATAAAGACAATCGGTGTACCTTTGTCTCCACTGCCTGATGTTAAGTCAGAGAGAGAGCCGATTAGGTCTGTTAGTTTACGTGGTGTGGTACCTTGCGCCTCCATTGAACCGGTGAGGTCTGCATCTTTATTGTCGATGAAATCGGAGATCGCTTTTTTCAACTCTTCACCGCGTAGGTCTGCAAAGTTGTTGTCTGCTAGGTATTTTAATTTTACTTCATTTGGCTTACCTGCAAGTCCTGCCGTGTAGGCTGGAGAAACGACTGGATCAGCTAGTTCCCAAATCTTACCGACTGGGTCTTTGAACGCGCCATCCCCATAGACCATTACTTCTACTTCTTTTCCTGTTTTCTCAAACAGAATGCGTTGAATATTGTCAACAACTGGCTGGCAGTCGCGTGGGAAAAGTTTAACGCCATCGTCAGTTGATTTGTTTGAGCCGAGAAGACCGTATTCAGCGTTATAACCACTGCCGTCAACGGATTCCGCTAAAATGTCATCTAACGTAAAGACTTTTTCAGCGCCGTTTTCTTCTAAAATACGTTTTGTACGCAAACGCGTATGAATATCGCATGTTAAAACGTTCTTTGTATAATTTAAAATTGTTTTCGGTTTTTGGGAGAAGACAATTTCACATTCTACACCGAATTCTTCAACTAATGAACGGTAATAGTCAATATAGTCTACACCAGTAAATGTATGCTTTTGGTAGCCGAAATGCTGGCGAAATTCTTCCTCTGTGAGGACATCCGTCCAAGGGTTAATGCCTTTTTCATCAAGCTGATCTAGGCTGATTAGGTGATTTCCAACTTCATCAGACGGGTAGCTTAGCATGATGACAACTTTTTTAGCCCCTTTTGCAATACCACGGAGACAGTTTGCAAAACGATTGCGGCTTAAGATTGGGAAAATAACCCCGACTGTGTCATCTCCGAATTTGGCTTGAACATCTTTGGCGATTTGATCGATGGTTGCATAGTTTCCTTGAGCACGGGCAACGATAGATTCTGTAACGGAAACGATATCTTTATCATTAATTTCAAAGCCTTCAACTTCCGAAGCATGTAATACACTTTCTACAACGATGTCTTCAATATTGTCCCCTTGATTAATGATCGGGCAACGAAGGCCTCTCGCAACTGTACCAATTACTCTTCCCAATAGAATCGCTCCTTAGAATTATAAAGTCAATTTAACTTATTGTGTTCATTATCTAACTATCTACTTGTAATATACATCAGTCTAATGGTATAAGTAAAATTAATATATTGAATGGTGGGTATAAGGGGTGCTTATGTGGTAAGTAAACTAGATTTATATAAAGTATTTTGCCAGGTAGCCGTTAATAAAAGTTTCTCCAAAGCGGCAAAAGAGCTGTATATGACACAACCGGCTGTTAGTCAGTCCATTATGCAGCTAGAAAAAGAATTAGACACGCGTTTATTTAATCGGACACCTAGAGGCGTGTCTTTAACAAATGAAGGTAGTCTTTTATTTGAATATGCCAACTCTGCGATTAACTTATTGCAAGTTGGGGAAGAAAAGATTTTAGAATTTAAGAACTTAACGACAGGCGAGTTAAAGATTGGCGTAGGCGATACAATTTCTAGATACTTTTTACTGCCATTTCTAGAATTTTTTCATAATGGGTACCCAAATATAAAGTTTAAAATTGTAAATGGAACAACGGCTGAGCTTTGTGCGACTTTAAAATCAGGAGGGGTAGATATCACTATTTGTAATCTACCCATTGACGACCCTACCTTAGACGTAAGGCCTTGTATTGATGTCCAGGATACATTCGTGTACGGAGAAAAATTCAAAAAGATATTAGCGAAGCCTTTAAGTCTTGCTGAATTAGTGAAATTACCGTTAATATTCCTTGAACCAAATTCCAATTCAAGGAAGTATGTGGAAGACTATATAATAGCACGCGGTATTCAGTTTTCGCCAGAATTTGAATTAGGTTCACATGAATTATTATTGGAGTTCGCAAAAATGAATTTAGGAATCGCTTGTGTAACAAAAGAGTTTTCCCAGGAGTATTTAACGAATGGCGTATTATCGGAGGTTCAATTGCTAGAGGAAATCCCGAAACGCAGCATTGGCGTATGCTTTCTAAAAAGTGTACCGCTATCACCAGCTGCCACAAGATTTGTCGAAATCTTGGAGAATAAACAATTTTGACCTATAATAGGGCTTGAAAAACTGACGAAAGCACATCAAGTTGAAGCGTTAGAAAATCTATTACTATGGGCAGGAGACCGTCATGCTGAAAAAGTTTTTTCATCAAAAATTGAGCAGAATAGATGGAGTTGCGTTAGTGTTGATAGCCATCTTGACGGCGATTGCTGGTGAATTTAAAGTAATCCCCTTCAATGGCGAAGTTTTCCGTTTTGGATTGGGAAGTATTGCATACTTTTTGCTGATTTTGGTTCGTCCCGCGTCATCGCTTATACGAACAGGGCTTGTGACAGGGATCACCGTTGTTTGTTTTCGCCTCTTTGGCGATATGATGCTCGATGAATTCCATTTGTGGACAAGTTTGAAAAACCATTTTCCGTCTTTTTTATTTTATTTTCTATTTGCATGTGGGTTAAGTATCATCAATATAGAGAAGTATAAAACGTTCCCATTGCTTTTAGGAGCTTGGGGGGCGATATTCGAGTTCATTGGCAATGGGGCCGAATTTCTAATGCGTGATTTACTACTGCACCATGAGGGCCTAGGTTTACAAGATTGGGCATTGGTTGGTGGCGTAGCGCTGTTCCGTAGCTACTTTGTTGTGGGGTTATACAGTACGATTACAATTTCAGAACAAAAGAAACGGGTGCAAGAAATGCTTAGTGTCGGTTCCGAATTGTATGCAGAGACACTTTATTTGCAGAAGTCGATGAATCATATTGAACAAATTACAGCGTCCAGTCATGACTTATATCGGAAATTAAAAAAGCAGAACCTACAAGAGTTAAGTGTACAAGCACTAACTATTACACAAGAAATCCATGAAGTGAAAAAAGATTCACAGCGTATTTTATCGGGATTGTCCAAAATAACGAACGAGAAAAGGAACGACGCATTTTTACTTTCCGATTTACTTGGCTTTGTTGAAACAGCTAATAAAAAGTATAGCGAGCTATTAAAAAAGAATATTACTTTTCGTTTGTCAGTGACCACTGATTTTCAAACAGATCAGCATATCGCACTACTCGCATTGTTGAATAATATTGTGGCCAATGCAGTTGAATCAATTGCAGGTACGGGAGAGATTCATTTTACATTGTATGAAGATGCCGAACGTATTTGTATGCAAATTAGGGATACCGGCAAAGGTATTCCGATTGAGGATATTCCCATCATTTTTGAGCCGGGTTATACAACGAAGTTTAATGACCGTGGCGTTGCAGCAACAGGGATTGGCTTGTCCCATGTACAGGAAATCATTCAGATGTTGGAGGGGCAGATTCAAGTC
The DNA here is from genome assembly GCF_044762865.1 of Sporosarcina sp. NPDC096371. Taxonomy (NCBI): domain Bacteria; kingdom Bacillati; phylum Bacillota; class Bacilli; order Caryophanales; family Caryophanaceae; genus Sporosarcina; species Sporosarcina sp. NPDC096371. Next base: position 420,475 of record NZ_JBIWFE010000004.1, on the reverse strand, counting down.
CAGGCAACTGGGGAGGGGACAACTTTCCACATCCAGATTCCGATTCATATCATTCGAAAGTGAGTTGAATAACAGTGCGTTATTTTATAGTAGATGATGACATGGCCAGTCGAAGAATGCTGGGGAAAGTCATCGTAGAAGGTGAGCTTGGTGTGGTCATCGGTGAGGCTGAAAGTGGGGTGAAGGCAACTTCAGCCGTACTTTCATTGCAACCGGATGTTGTATTGATTGATTTGTTAATGCCTGGATTGGACGGCATTGAGACGATGGAGCAATTGAAAGGACAAGGGTATCAAGGTCAATTCATCATGATTTCTCAAATCGTCAACAAAGAAATGGTAGAGGAAGCTTATGAAAAAGGTGTGGAATTTTTTATACATAAGCCGATTAACCGTGTAGAAGTGCAAAGTATCTTAAAAAAGACTGCAGAAAAGTTTCGTTTACAAGCGTCATTGATTGCAATTCGAGAGTCATTGGCACATATCGGAACAACTATTCATGTACCAAGGCAGCAAAGTGTGAAAGAAATTGTCTTAGCAATATTGAATGATATGGGGATTATCGGAGAAGTCGGTAGCGACGATATCGTCATGATCATTGAGATCCTAATGAATCGAAGAGATGGAGGGCCGCAGTTGCCCCCATTAAAAGAGCTCTATGAAGAGGTTGCGCATAACATTGGTAGTGCGGATATCGCTAAGGAGAGTAAAGCGATTGAACAACGAATTCGCCGCACAATTCTTACGGCAGTTAATAATTTGGCTTCGCTGGGGGCAGTCGACTATACGACAGCGGAATTTGAGTATTATGCGCCGCGGTATTTTGATTTTCAAGAAATACGCAGTCGAATGAAACAAATCGAGGAAAATTCCCAAGAACCGATAAAGGTAAAGATTAATACCAAGAAGTTTATACAAGTGTTGTATCTTGAAACAGAAGATAAATTTTTGCAGTCATAGACGTACGAAATGCTAGTGTTGGTTATGAGATGACTACTTTAATTCAAAGTATTGAATTAATAAATGTCGGATTTTGTCGGATTCAATAAGTTGCCCGTAATATTTTTATATAAATCGTTTATGAATTTAAGTAAGCGGTTTCATTCGGATATAAGAGGTGATTTTTTGATGAAGAAAAAGTTTACATTTACTTTAGCATATCAAATTCTTGCGGGATTAATATTAGGGATTACGGTGGGAGCAATTTTTTACGGTAATCCTGCGGTGGAGACATATTTACAACCCCTTGGCACGATTTTCATTAATATGATCAAAATGATTGTGGTTCCAATTATCGTTTCAACATTAATTGTCGGTGTTGCTGGGACTGGAGATATCAAACAATTAGGTAAACTAGGTGGCAAGACACTTCTTTACTTTGAAATTGTGACGACAGTAGCGATTATAGTTGGTTTGTTAGCAGCCAATATTTTCAAACCTGGTGTGGGCATCGATATGTCAGCGCTTACGAAAGGCGATATTTCGCAATACGTTCAAACGACAGAAGAAGTACAGGATAAAGGTATTATGGATATCGTGGTCAATATTGTACCGACAAATGTCATCCAATCAATGGGTGAAGGGGATATGTTGGCAATCATCTTCTTCTCTGTGCTGTTTGGTTTAGGAATCGCAGCGATTGGAGAGCGGGGCAGACCCGTGTTGGCGTTTTTCCAAGGAACCGCGGACGCTATGTTCTGGGTTACGAATTTGATCATGAAGTTTGCACCAATCGGGGTATTTGCGCTCATCGGTGTTACGGTCTCGAAGTTTGGTTTACAATCACTGATACCACTCGGGAAATTAGCGATACTTGTTTATGCAATAATGGCATTCTTTATTATTGTTGTTTTGGGTGTAATTGCAAAAATGGTGGGTACGAGCATTTTCCGCCTGATGAAAGTGTTGAAAGATGAATTACTATTGGCGTATTCAACGTCGAGTTCTGAGACGGTGTTGCCAAAAGTGATGCAAAAGATGGAGAAGTTCGGTTGCCCGAAAGATATCGTCTCCTTTGTTATTCCGACCGGGTATTCGTTTAACTTAGATGGGTCGACCTTGTATCAGGCGTTGGCCGCAATTTTCATTGCGCAAATGTATGGTATCGAATTGAGTATTACGCAGCAAATTACGTTAATGTTAGTTCTAATGGTGACGTCAAAAGGAATTGCCGGTGTACCAGGCGTTTCGTTCGTTGTCCTACTAGCGACGTTGGGAACTGTCGGTATTCCACTTGAAGGCCTTGCGTTCGTTGCGGGGATAGACCGTATCCTAGATATGGCACGTACAGTTGTAAACGTTATGGGTAACTCACTGGCTACTGTTGTCATTTCGAAGTGGGAAGGTCGTTTTGAGTCCGAGAAAGAGGAGAAATACTTCACGTCTACTGAAGAAAAACTGGCGTAATATAAAACAGGCAGTTCCACAACCTTTTAAGGTGTGGAACTGCTTTTATTTATACCTATATAAATTGAACTAAAGAATCTTACCAACAACGCTCGGCGCTTGGGGATGCCTCCCGCGATAAGCCTGATAGAAAACCACTATCAGTCTTATCGCTTCGGCTACCCCAGTAAGGCGCCTTCGCTGGAGACTAGGTGGAAATCATAAGTTCAACATATATAGAAATTCAGTGGCGATGATAACTTCCACCTTTTTATCGAACAAGAAGATTATAACAGTTTGCGATGATTAAATGTTAGAATAATAGCATAATTATAGTTGAGGGGTGAGAGTGTGGAGGCTACTACTGACAAGATATTGTCTCTAAAAAATGTAACAATGGACTATGGCGGAAAACGGGTGTTAAATGGTGTGAATTTGGAAGTGTCAAAAGGGCAAATTATCGGCTATATTGGCCCCAATGGTGCGGGGAAGAGTACGACGGTTAAAATCATGCTAGGACTCATTGATAGTTATCAGGGCGAAGTTGAGATTTTCGGTCAGGATATCGCTTCGGGCGATCCCTCGTATAAACAAAAAATTGGCTATGTCCCGGAAAATGCGGAAGCCTATGATAATTTGACGGCGAGTGAGTATTTGGTCTTTACTGCTGAGCTTTATGGGATGGGCCGGGGGTATGCGGAAGAAAAAGCGGCTAAACTATTAAGGGAATTTGACTTAGAGGACGTCATGCACACGAGACTCTCCTCATTTTCAAAAGGAATGAAGCAAAAAGTACTAATCATTTCGAGTGTCCTTCACGATCCGGATTTACTATTTTGGGATGAACCGTTAAGTGGGTTAGACGCTAGTAGCATGATGGTCATCCAGGAAATTTTGGCGCAACTCGCTGCACAGGGCAAAACGATTTTTTACTCATCACATATTATGGATCTTGTCGAGAAAATCAGCAATCGTATTGTTTTGCTCGTAAAGGGTGAAATTGTGGCAGATGGCAGCTTCGAAGAGTTGCAAGAAATGAGTGAAGAAGGTAGTCTTGCGGAGATTTTCAATCAACTGACCGGGTTTACTGAGCATAGAAGCAAGGCGGAACAGTTCGTGGCGATTGTTCAAGAGGGGCAAGACTATGCGTGATTTTCGTACGTTGAAGTTTCTTGCGTTGTTTAAGAGTGTATTTATCAAGACGGGCATTGATTATGAAGCGATGCAAACAATCTTACGCATTAAATTGACGATGGATGAAAGAAGAGTACCGACAATCTTTAATGATGCGCGAAAAAAGAAGGATGGCAATCAATTTCTGAAGTCGCTTTGGATATATGGGCTGTATGGGCTTATGCTTATTCCGTTTATTGTGCTTGGAGATAACTATATTTTTCAAATGAGCATTGTCTTTGGTGTGACGATGTTTATTTTAACGATGACGATGATTTCCGACTTTTCATCTGTTTTGCTCGATGTAAGGGACAAAAATATTTTGCAAACGAAGCCGATTAGTGGAAAAACGATTAGCGCGGCTAAAACTGTCCATATTATGATTTACATGTTTTTTATTACGGGCGCGTTTGTGACGATCCCGCTCGTTGTGGGTCTATTTAAGCATGGCGTTTTTTTTATGCTGATTTTTCTAGCAGAGTTGTTCTTAGTCATGCTGTTTGTCGTAGTATTAACGTCGCTATTGTATTTGTTTGTCTTGCGATTTTTCGACGGTGAGCGGCTCAGGGATATTATCAATTACGTGCAAATCCTGTTGTCAGTCGGCGTGATTGTTGGCTATCAAATTTTGATTCGGTCATTTGAGATTGCTGATTTGAATGTCACTTATACATTTAGTTGGTGGCATGTATGGATGCCGCCTATCTGGTTTGGGGCACCATTTGAGTTGCTGCTCGCACATAATGTAGCTATTCACATCCTCATTTTTACGATTCTTGCCATCTGTGTACCACTCGTCGCCATGTATGGTTACGCTCGGTTGATACCTTCTTTTGAGCGGAATTTGGAAAAGCTGATGAACGATACGAAGAAACGAAAGCAGAAAAGAAATTGGTTAGATGAGGCGTGGGCGCGAATTGTATGCCAAAGTAAAGAGGATAGCATATTCTTCCGTTTTGCGGCACTTATGATGAAACAAGAGCGTGAATTTAAACTGAAAGTGTATCCAGCACTGGGGATGGCTGTCGTCTTTCCTTTTATCTTTATCGTGAGTGAACTGCGCGAGCGAACATTAGAGGAGATTTCTGGAGGCACTATGTTTTTGTTCATTTATTTTTGCAACTTGATGATTCCTAACATCGTGCATATGCTACAGTTCTCTGGTAATTATCAGGGCGGGTGGCTATTCAAGGCGGCGCCCATTCAACAGGTGTCTTCTGCTTATAGTGGGGCATTAAAAGCTTTTTTGGTGAAGCTGTATCTGCCTGTATTTATACTGCTTAGTTTTGTGTTTACTTGGCTATTTACCATCAGAATATTGCCTGATTTACTCGCGGTTTTATTGGCAGCAATTATTCAAACACTGATTACATATAAGTTTATGAATAATGGGGTCTATCCTTTTTCGCAGTCGTTCGAATTTGCACAAGATGCAGGAGCGATGAAAATGCTGTTGCTCGGCTTAGTCACTGGTGGATTTGTCGTGGCCCATGTCGTTGCCAACTTATTTGATTATGGAATCTATGTCTATATCGCCTTGCTCATTGGTGGTGTTTTCATCGGGTGGAGAATGACTTTTCCGAAGAAACAACGTGCAAGGAATCCTGGTATGTAAGTAGATAGGTTGAACTTATGATTGCCACCTAATCTTCAGTGAGAGGCATCGGGGAAGGATGTAGTTCGATCCTTCCCAATGCGTCGTAGCGAATTCAAAGGCCTAATTTACTCATTACTAACAATCAACCTCACACCGGCTGCCTCATATCTTTTTACAAGCTCATTTTTTAAACCATTGTCCGTAATAATGCAATCGATTTTATCAAGGGGAGCAATTCCAATCGTTACGTCTTTCTCGAATTTTGCACTATCCGCAGCGACATAGACCTCTTTAGACAGCTCAATAATTTTCTTACGAGTGATTGCCTCTTCTAAGCTATAGTCTGAAATCCCTTTTTCAATGGTTATGCCACTCGCACAGATAAAGGCTTTCGTGATATTCAATTCATTAAAATTAAATAAATACTCAAAAGCCGTAACCGATTGTTCATATTGCCTCACTTTTCCACCGATAATAATCAACTCAATATTGCTATTTAGGAGCTCATTAATAACGAGGATCGAATTCGTAATCACAGTTAGCTTGTTCATATGTTTGATGTACTTCGCGATTTGATATGTCGTCGATCCACTATCAATATAAATACAATCCCCCTCGTTAATATAGTTACAGCATGTTTTTGCGATTTTTTCCTTTTCCTCTAAACGACTCCCCATACGTTCAGCTAACGTTGATTCTTCAAACTTCGATTCAACTAGCTTAACACCACCATAAAACTTTTCGATTTTTCCTTTACTCGTGAGCAATGTTAAATCCCTTCTCAGCGTTTCGATTGAAACGTGAAGCTCTTCAGTGAGTTCTGTAATCTTCAACACTTTTTTAATTGTGAGTAGGTCAATGATCTTCTGTTGCCTCTCAAGTGGGAGCATCTAGTCACCCGCCCATTCAAAGTTATTTATATGCCAATCACCTCATAAGTACTGAGGGACTTAGTAGTGAATATAGCATCAATTGATCAACAGTAAGTCAACAAGTGGTCAACTTTTACGAACTATTTACAAGAATCTCAATTTATATTTACATGGCCCTCCTATACTGGAGTTGTAGCAGAGGAGGTGGCGGTTTGCTAAAATTACAAAATATTAGCAAGCAGTTTGATGATAAATTAGTTTTAGATAATATAAATCTTGAAATTGAGCCGGGTGAAATTGTTTCATTGCTAGGTCCAAGTGGAAGTGGGAAAACAACTTTATTGCATATTATTTTGGGCCTAACGACGATGGATCGTGGGAAAATCCTTTTTAATGGAAAGGATTTGAGCAATGTACCGATGAAGGATCGTGGATTTAATATTGTGTTCCAGGATTATGCGCTGTTCCCCCATTTAAATGCGTACGACAACATTGTCTACGGTTTGAGAAATAACAAGAGCTTAGTGACTGAAGCTGAACTTCAGGAATACATTGACTTTTTGGAGCTGACCCCACATTTAACAAAGAAAGTAGGGGAATTATCAGGCGGCCAGAAACAACGAGTATCGATTGCAAGAACGCTCGTCATGAAGCCGAAAATCTTATTGCTGGATGAGCCATTAAGTGCTTTGGACGGGGTCATTAAGGAATCGATTAAGCAACGAATTCAATCCATTGCCAAACAATTTAAGCTCACGACGATTATCGTAACACATGACCCGGAAGAGGCATTAACATTGTCCGATAAAATTTTGATTATTAATCAGGGGCATATTTCTCAATTTGGAACCCCTCAACAAATTATCAACCAACCGTCGAATGATTTTGTAGAGAAATTTATACTGAAACAATTACACATTAAACGACAAAATATCTATCAATTGTTTGGTGAACAATATGCCTAATGTCAAACCGGCGATGCGCGTCATTTATATCCCAATCTTACTGCTATTCGCCGCTTTTCTAGTAATACCTCTTGGAATCTTGTTTATCCGTTCTTTTGAAACGAGTGAGGGGTTTAATTTCTCAAATTATATAGCTGTCCTGTCCAATCAGGAACTGCTAACGTCCATTGGCAACAGCATTAAAATCTCTAGTCTTACTGCTGTGATTACGACAGTTTTGGCTTTTACGCTGGCCTACGCCGTTAACTGTACGAAAATTTACACCCCATTAAAAATGGCCATTAAAACGGGCATCTTACTTCCGATGTTGCTTCCTACGATTACTTATGGATTTGCGATTATCTATTCGTTTGGTAATCAAGGGTTTATCACCAAGCTTGTCGGTCGAAATCTAGTGGAGATTTACGGATTTAATGGATTGCTAATTGGTTATGTGATTTACACATTACCGGCTGCCTTTTTACTGATTAATAACTCCTTCAAGTATATCGATAAAAAGTTTATCATCGTTTCAAAGCTCATGGGTGATGGAACGTTAAGAAGTTTTAAAAATACCATTGTTCGTCCATTAGTAGGCACTTTAGGTGGGGCATTTGTCTTGTCCTTCATCATAAGTTTTACGGATTTTGGGATACCTGCTTCAGTAGGGGGAACTTATTCCGTGGTTGCTACTCAGCTATATCAAGTGATGCTCGGCTCCATCCCGAATTTTAATCATGGCGCGGCTATTGCAGTTGTCATGCTTATTCCAGCGGTGTTTGGTGTTCTTCTCTTAAATTATCTAGAAAAACGTAATTTTCATTATGACAAGTTTGGTGAGACAGAACTTACGCCACATAGAGGCAGAGATGTTGGTTTCGGGATTGTCTCAGGTGTTGTGTTACTCGCGATGTTATCCGTTTTCGCGGTTATGTTCGTTGCACCGTTTGTTAGCAGCTATCCATATGATATGACGTTCACGTTTAAACACTTGTTGGATACCTTCCAATCGAGTGATTTAACAGCAGTCTATAAAAATTCTTTGTTTGTGGCTTTATTGACGGCGGTATTTGGTACGTGTATTGCGTTTTCGGCGGCTGTGTTAAATGTTCGTACAGCTGTAAAAGGGAAATCGTCGCTTGATACCATTGCTATGATGACGAATACAGTACCTGGTATGGTGTTAGGCCTCTCGTATTTACTATTTTTTAACGGCAGTAGTTTGAAAGGGACCTTTGCGATTATTGTGCTCTACAGCATTGTCCATTTCTTTACGACACCTTATTTAATGGCGAAAAATGCGCTTTCTAAAATGAATCCAACATGGGAGACGACCGGAGAACTATTGGGGGATAGCTGGTTAAAAACAGTTTATCGGGTGTTGCTTCCAAATTCTAGATCGACGGTTATTGAGATGTTTAGCTACTACTTTATCAATGCGATGGTCACTATTAGTGGGATTATCTTTTTGGTCACAGCTCAAACATCATTGGTCTCCAGCAAAATAAAGGAACTTCAGCATTTTGGTAAATTCAATGAAATCTTTATGCTATCTTTACTCATTTTCGTAACAAATCTAGCAGTTAAGTTGCTTTGCGAAGCTTTTCAAAAAAAATCCAACAAACAATGAAAAGAGGAGAGATTTATATGAAAAAGAAGAAGAGAATTTGGTCGTCTTTAATGGCCTTAACTGTAGCGTTAGCATTGGCGGGTTGTAGCAGTGGCGAAGCGGCTGGCGATAAAGTGGTTATTTACACAAATAGTGATGAAGCAGCTTCTGAAGCCATGAAGAGTGCGCTGAACGAAGCAGGTTATGAAGGGGAGTATGTACTTCAATCACTTGGGACATCCGAATTAGGCGGGAAGCTGATGGCAGAGGGCGAAAAAATCGAGGCGGATATCGTGACGATGAGTTCGTATTTCGTTGAAAGTGCTCAACAGGAACATGATATGTTTACAGACTTAACGTTTACTACAAATGCTTTGGAACCACATCCATCCTATTATGCTCCCATTTTAGCCAACACGGGATCCATTTTCGTTAATACGGAAGTGCTTAAACAAGAGGGGCTACCGATGCCGAAATCGGTGAAAGATTTGGCGGCACCTGAGTATAAAGGAATGGTTTCCATTCCAAACCTGATGGATTCTTCAACAGGTTGGTTACTAATCCAAGCGATTATTAATGAATATGGGGAAGAAGAGGGGAAAACGGTTCTCCATGATTTAATTGCCAATACGGGTCCACATCTTGAAAGCTCAGGTTCGGGTCCTATCAAGAAGGTACAAGCTGGTGAAGTAGCTGCTGGTTTTGGTCTACGCTACCAAGCGGTGATGGCAAAGGAATCAGGCTTACCTATCGAGTTTGTCGATCCGACTGAAGGAAACTTTTCTTTGATGGAAGCGGTAGCCGTTGTAAACAAAGAAGATGAAACAACGAGCCTTGCAATGGAAATGGCGGAAACGATTATGAAGGATGCTCGGACAGAGTTGCTGGAACATTATCCAGTTGCACTCTATGAAGGCGAAACCGTGTCAGATGTCAATCAACCCGCCCACCCTAAGCAGTTGGAACAACCATTAACGGTCGAACTTTTACAAAGTCATCAAGAATTTTTTAAAGCAGCCAAATAAATCATTGACTGAGGGAGAGATACAATATGAATACTTATAAACTGTTAACACCAGGCCCATTGACGACGACAACTGCGGTGAAGCAGGAAATGTTGTTGGATCGTTGTACATGGGAGGACGATTATAAGGGAATCACACAAAGAATTAGAACACAGTTACTGGAATTGGCATCTGCTACGAAAGAGGCTTATACGACTGTGCTTATGCAGGGAAGCGGTTCGTTCGTAGTCGAATCAGTGTTGACAACAGCTATTTCGCAACAGGATAAAGTATTGATTGTTACAAATGGCGAGTATGGGAAACGCATTGTGAAGATGGCGCAATACATTGGGCTAAATTATGTGGAGTATGGTGTGGCTTACAATGAATATCCGAAAGAAGATGAAATCAGGTGCATGTTAGAAGTCGACAAAGCCATTACACATATCGCAATGGTCCATTGCGAAACAACGACGGGTATATTGAATCCGCTTGAGCCGATTTCGGCATTATCTAAGGAATATGATAAAACATTAATTATTGACGCAATGAGTAGCTTTGGCGGAATGGACATTCATGTAGAAGAACTAGGTATTGATTATTTGATTAGTAGTGCCAATAAATGCATTCAAGGGGTTCCGGGATTTGGCTTTGTTATCGCTAAGCTGGAGAAATTGCAGGCATGTGAAGGCAATGCGCGCAGTTTGTCACTGGACTTATATGATCAGTGGAAAGAGATGGACAAGGATGGGAAATGGCGTTATACGTCGCCAACGCATGTAGTGGCGGCATTTGCGAAAGCCTTGGAGGAGTTAATAGAAGAGGGCGGTGTGTTGGCTAGGTTTGCTAGGTACCAACATAATAATCGTTTGTTAAGAGAAAGATTAGCAAAAGTCGGTATGCATGCCTATATTTCAGCTGACAAACAATCACCGATTATTACAACCTTCTTATTTCCAAATGAAGCATTTCACTTTGAAGACTTTTATGCGTTTATCAAGGCAAGGGGCTTTGTTATCTATCCAGGCAAGCTAACGGATATAGATACTTTTCGTGTTGGCAATATCGGTGAAATTTATGAAAAAGATATCGAAGAGCTATGCGATATTGTAGAAGCTTATATGAAAGTGGTGGTAGCATGAGTAAAGTAGAAGGCGTAATTTTCGATTGGGCGGGAACGACGGTTGACTTTGGTTGTTTTGCACCGGTAAATGTATTTGTAGATATCTTTAAAAACGCTGGCATCGAAGTGACAATGGAAGAAGCAAGAGGTCCTATGGGGATGCTAAAAATTGATCATATTCGAGCAATGCTATCTATGCCAAGGGTATCTGCATTATGGGAAGAGAAATATGAACGAGCATTTACCGAACAGGATGTAGAAAAGTTGTATGCAGAATTTGTACCTGCACTGATGACTTCTTTGTCAGCTTATACGGATCCGATTCCGGGGGTTATCGAGACAGTAGAAGTGTTAAGAGAACAAGGGTTGAAGATTGGGTCCACAACAGGTTATACATCGACGATGATGGATGTCGTTGTTCCAAATGCATTGGAAAAAGGGTATAGTCCAGACTTTTATTTTACCCCTGATGACACGAATTCTGTTGGAAGACCGTATCCGTACATGGTTTATCGGAATATGGAAGCTCTCAAATTATCGGCGGCATCAAAGGTTGTAAAAGTAGGTGATACCGTCTCAGATATAAAAGAAGGCGTTAACGCTGGCGTCTGGTCAGTGGGCGTCATTGTTGGAAGTTCTGAAATGGGACTAAGTTTAGAAGAATTTACGCGGTTATCGAAAGTGGAAAAAGAAGTGATCATCACTAAAACAGCGGACACATTTGTACAAAATGGGGCTGACTTTACGATTACGACGATGGTTGAACTACCGCAGCTGATTGAGCAAATTAATGGCCTTCTGTTGGAAGGAAATCGACCGGGGTCAAAATACAAAGTAAGCGTTATGTAAAACGGTAGAAAGCACATGGAGACAGGAGGAAACTTCTGAAGTCATGTGCTTTTTTGCTTTATGATGGTGGAGATAATCTTAATTTCCCTAACTGAAAGGTCAAGGGAGTGGGTTATAATGAACGAATGGAAGGGAATTGGACGCGTATTTTATGTAAGTGAAATGGAGATGTAACCATGAATGACAAGGACTATGATCGTTTGCTACGTATCAAAACTGTAGGGACACGGGAGTGGTTGGATCAGTCGTCCCATTATAACCGCTATGAAGCGACGCCTTATTCGGCACTGGATGAATTGTTTTGTGACTATGTACTGGAAAGAACAGATGGGATTGTAGACTTTGGGTGTGGTAAAGGTCGGTTAGCGTTTTACCTTCACAATCGATTCGAAGTGTCGGTGATTGGTATTGAGATGAGTGCACAGTTGTACCAGGAGGCGCTTGAAAACCTGGCAAGTTATAGACAAAAGGCTAAACGAGTGGGCGGTTCTATTCGTTTTGAATGCTGTCTGGCGGAGGACTATGTAGTGGAGTCGGAGGATAACCGATTTTACTTTTTCAATCCATTTTCCATACAGATTTTTGGGAGGGTAGTCGACAATATTTTATGTTCAGTTGAACAACAAAAGCGGGCGGTAGATATTATCCTGTATTATCCGACCGCGGAGTATATCGATTTTCTTGAAGAGGGAACTCCTTTTGAACTGCTAAAGGAAGTGAGAGTCCCAGGTCTTTATGAACAAAACGACAATGAGCGTTTTTTAATCTTCCGGTCAAGGAGTGGCAAATAGGAACAGGCACAATTTGGCTAAACTGTGCCTGTTCCTATTTGCTATAACATTCCGCGTAGATATTCTTCGACTTGTTCTGTGGGAAGTGATTTGGAATAAAAGGAACCTTGTACTTCATCACATTGTACATCTTGTAAAAAACGTTCCTGTTCAACCGTTTCAACACCTTTAGCGACAACGGTTAAATTTAACACTTTTGCTAGGGTAATAATCGTTTGAATAAGAGCCTGGTTGGTTGTACTAAGTTGCTGCACGAAAGTCCGATCAATTTTTAGATGTGTAATTGGAAATTCCGTTAAACAGCTAAGTGAAAAAGGGCTAGTTCCAAAGTTATCGATACTGACGCCGACGCCGAGGTCCCGAAGCTGGCGTAGGTGAACCGCACAGTCTTTTTTGTCAGATGTTATACTTTCGGTGAAATCCAAAGTTAGGAATTCGGACTGCAGACCAGTCTTGGCCAATGTTTCTTTTAACTGCGTAACGAAAAGAGGCTGTTTAAATTTCTGAAGAGAGGTATTCACATGTACTTTGAGTTGTGAATGTCCACTGCTATGCCATTTTTTCATCTGCAAGCATGCTGTTTCAAGTATCCATTGTCCAATCGGTTCGATCAAGCCGATCTCTTCAGCGATTGGAATAAAGTCAGTCGGGGAAATGGTCCCCATTAATGGATGTTGCCATAGGATATGCGTCTCCAATCCTGTCAATTTGCCTGTTTTCAAATTGAATAGTGGCTGATACTGAAGCTCAAATTGATTCCTTTTCAACGCCTGACGAAGTTCTATCTCCATCATGGTTTTTTCAACCATGCTCCGATGTAATTCTTCCGTGAAAAATTGAAAGTTGTTTTTACCGTTATCTTTTACCAAATACATGGCTGAATCAGCATTTGTCATTAGCGTATCATAGTCGCTTCCGTCTTCCGGGAATAGGCTAATTCCGATGCTTGAACTGACCAAAACATCATGATCATCAATGACAAATGGTTTAGACATTTCTTCCACAATTCTTGAAGCGACCACCTGTGCCACGGAGGTCGTTGTGTCAGGTAATAATATGACATACTCGTCCCCGCCAAGCCTTGCGACAATATCTTTTTTTCGAACGCAATGCCGTAGCCTTTCTGCCACTAAAATCAATAACTGATCCCCTATCGTATGTCCCAAAGAATCATTGACGCTTTTAAAACGATCAAGATCAATGAACATAACAGCAAATGTTTCATCACTTTTCCCAGATTGTTCGATAACCTCATGTACTTTCGTGTGAAAAACACGTCGATTCGGCAAGCCAGTTAAATGATCGTAATACGCCATATGTTCTACAAGTCTTTCCGCTTCTTTATGCGCTGTAATGTCTGTCGCAGTACCAACGACTTCAACAACGGTATTGTTTTCAAAAATGGGTGACAAGTATACAAGGAATGCGTGGTCCTGATAGCGTACTTCAAATTGTGCGGCTTCCCCTTGTAATGCTGTCATAAGGTACTGATAATATTGCAAAGTTTCGTCTTCAGAATAAACATTCCAAAGGTTATATTTCATAATGTTCTCTACGGTAATCCCAAATTTTTCTGCCGTTTTTCCTTCGAAAAGTGTAAATATAATTCCGCCGTTTGGACCTGCGGTATATTTAAAGATAGCATTTTGAAGGTTTTTCACGGTCTGACGAAAATCATTTTTTAAGGCGAGTTTTAAAGCTTGTTCAGCTTCTTTTCTATCCGTAATATCTGTTCGGATGGAGATGAATTGCTGTGGTTTTTTATTTTTATCCAAAAGGGGTACGATAGTCGTGTTTACCCAGTATTCCGTCCCGTCCTTGGCTCGGTTTTTTAGTTCGCCCATCCAAATTTCACCGTTTCCAATCGTTTTCCAAAGATTTTTGAAATAACTTTTTGGATGAAACCCAGAATTGATGACTCGGTGCGTCTGTCCAATGAGCTCTTCTGCGGAATACTTGGAGGTTTTGCAGAAATTGTCGTTGGCATGCAAAATAACCCCTTGCTGGTTAGTGACTGTAACAGAAGAAGAGTGGTCTAGCGCACTTTCAATTGTCAGTAGCCTTCCGAGCGTTTTTTTATATGATTTACCGGCTATCACTTTAGCTGTAATATCGATATCTAGGGAGATGAATTGAATAATGGCCCCATTTTCATCGTGTAGGGGGACAATGGTTGTAGTCGACCAATAAGGGGACCCGTCTTTTGCGATGCACTTAAGTTGCTGTTGCCATACTTTATTTTTTTTAAAGGTCTGTTTCATCTCGTGAACAAACCTTTCAGCTGTATAGTCTGGATTGAGTAGCCCGTAATTTGCTCCAATCAGTTCTTCTTCATCGTACTTTGAAAGGTCACGAAATAGTTTATTTACGTATATGATGGTTCCATTATGATCTGTAATGGATACCCCAAATTTCTTTTCAAGCAGAAGAGAAATGGTCGACATATCTTTAATATCTGCCAACATTATGAAACAAATCCTTTCTATGACTATATGGTTCTTTATTTTGAAGTATATGGAAATTTGGTGGGGCGTTGTTGCGATTTATAGAGATAAATACCTGTTTAATAATACTAACATTTAATATGCACCTTATCTACTAGTTCGATGGATATAAAATTTTATTTTATTGAGTATTATATGGACTGTTATAAAAAATAATCCATATAAATGGAGTGCCTACTCGCAATTTATATTGACCAATATGCGTCATTGGTTCATTTATAAACAGTGCATGGCTTCTGGTGCTTCGTTCCAGGGAACGGGGTAGCCTTTTCCTTTGGCACAGAAAATAGAAGTAGATGAGTACTCCGGGTCAGCATCTTTGTTATAGCCAATCGTTTCAATGATTTTCTCTTCGTTATGACAAAGATCATAGCCGCCAAATTGTAGACCTAGCACGCCTTTCCCATGTGTGAAGGAGGCAAAATTGGAACTGTAGCTCATAAAGGTTGCGACAGGTACACGCCCTTTAACGATAACTTTATCGCCGACAGTTTCAGGGGGCTCAAAGCTACCATGCGCTTGTTGGATGTCTGATAGTACACGTCCAATATGGTCTAGCTCGACTTTGATTTTGTAATCATAATACGGTTCCAGTACGCTGTTTTTTGCTTGTTCTAATCCTTGTCTCAATGCGCGGTAAGTAGCTTCTCTAAAATCACCGCCAGATGTGTGCTCGTTATGGCCGCGTCCTGTCAATAATGTGATGGTGACGTCGGTAAGGGCAGAACCCGTTAATAGTCCGTGATGATCACGTTCAAATAAATGATGGCGGATTAAGTTCTGGTTGCCGATAGACAGATCATTGGCGTGACAAGCATTGTTAAAAGAAATGCCGCTATTTCTTGCAGCCGGTTCAATTTTCAGATGCACTTCTGCATAATGTCTGAGCGGCTCAAAATGACCGTAGCCAACGACGGTTGTGCCGACGGTTTCTTTATATAGAATCTTTGGCTCGCCGAAAGAGACGGTAAACTGAAATCTTTCTTCAACGATATCTCTTAATACTTCGAGTTGAATTACACCCATGACATGAACATGGATTTCTTGAAAATGTTCGTCCCAAATAACACGTAAGGAAGGATCTTCCGCGTCCAGTAAATTGAAGCATCGCAATACTTCTTTGACATGGATGGACGCGTCAAAAACGACTTTCGATTTAAGTGTAGGAATGAGATCGAATGTCACCTTTTCTTGAAGTGCCCCCACGCCATCCCCTATAGAGGCATTTGTCAGACCCGTGACGGCGAATAATTCCCCAGCGTGTACTTGGTCAACAGCCTTGAACTTATTGCCGTTATATACGCGGATTTGTGTGACTTTTTCAGTGAGTTCTCCGTAATGTACTTCGTCTCGCACGCGTAGTGTACCCTCTATCGATTTGAGAAACGTGACCCTGTTGCCGCTATCGTCATGCCGAATTTTATAGACTTGGGCAGCAAAATCCCTTGCATCATCGTAAGAAGTCTCTGTTAGTGCATCAAGTTTCTCGAAAAATTCAATGATCCCCACGTCTTTTAGGGCAGAACCACTGGAGCAAGCAAAGATCTGATTGTCACGAATCATGTTCTTTAACGATTGTAGCCACAGGATCTTGTCGTAGCCGGATTCCATATAGATTTCAAGCAGTTCTTCGTCGCGTTCTGCAATGAATTCGATAAGGTCCTCTTGCATGATGCCTTCATTGAAAGTTGTCGTAAGATCACAGACGTCTTCCGATAAGTTGGTACGAATCTCTTGAAGGGTATTTTCTATATCGATGCCATCGCGATCGGTTTTATTGATAAAGAAAAATGTGGGTACTTGGTGTTTGCGCAGTAGTTGCCATACAGTTTCTGTATGACCCTCGATGCCATCGACGGCGCTAATTAGAATGATGGCGTAGTCCATCACTTGAATAGCGCGTTCCATTTCTGGAGAAAAATCGACGTGACCCGGCGTATCGATGATGGTATAGGTAGAATCGTTATAAGAGATAACCGCTTGATCTGCAAATACTGTAATGCCTCGCTGTTTCTCAATGGTATGGCTATCAAGGAAGGCATCTTTATGATCCACGCGCCCTCGTTGTTTAATGCTATGTGTGTGATAAAGTAGTTGTTCTGAAAACGTTGTTTTTCCCGCATCTACGTGTGCAAGTATGCCGATGGTTTTAAACATAATGTCACTCCAATCCATTTCTTGCTGATAAGAGTAGTATAGCAAATCTGAATCGAGTGAATGGGCAATAAGGAGTGGTATACTGGAAAGATAAAATGAATGTAGAGGAGGATTCGATTATGCAATATTCAAAGCCAAAGATGGAGCAGCTTGTGAAGAATGACGTAGATCTAACAAAAATGCTCAGACAAGTGATGAAAGAGCATGACTTAGAGAAAAGTTTTGCGTTAAAAGCGTTATATCATTCAGTAGTAAAAGACGGTGGGAAGTATCAAAAAGATTATCAAGAGTTGTAAAGATATGTGGGGCGTGGAGAATCCGAGAGGGATTTTCCACGCCTTTTTTTTGTTCCATGTGAAACATTCAATTATAAGAAATATCAAAAATTCGTCATTCTTGTTCATTATCGCAAATATGGACAAGAAACCGGTTCACCCCCTCCTTATAATCAATCTAAGGGGGGAGAGCACATGACCAGATTAGAGATAAAAGATCCATATCGCGTTTATATTTCTATTTGTTTCTTGTCACAACTATTTTTCACATACATCTTTACAGTGAACTTGTTATACCATGTACAAACTGTAGGGCTTAGCCCGCTTCAGCTCGTGTTAGTAGGAACTGTATTGGAACTATCTGTTTTTCTGTTTGAAATTCCTACTGGACTTGTTTCGGATTTGAAAAGCCGGAAACTTTCGATCATAATTGGTTACTTTTTAATAGGTTTTGGTTTTTTTATCGAGGGGATATTTCCTTACTTTATCACTGTGTTATTGGCTCAGGTGGCATGGGGGATCGGTTATACGTTTACGAGTGGTTCCCAGCAAGCTTGGATTGCGGATGAAATAGGGGAAGAACGTGCTTCGTTAGCTTTTATAAGGGGTGCTAAGGCAGGGAATCTTGGGCAAGTACTAGCGATCCCTTTAAGTATTGTAACGGGTTACTTTATGATTAATTTACCAATCATAATTGGTGGCCTATGCATGATAGGATTGGCTGTCTATTTACTCATTTTCATGAAAGAAGAAAACTTCAAACCATTAGATCCCCAAAAAAGAACGTCAACGTGGGGAAGTATGAAGGGCAATATGCGCAAAATCATTTTACATTCTAAAACGAGCTTTATCATTAGAATGCTATTCCTCGTTGCTTTGTTTGTTGGGTTTTATAGTGAAGGTTTTGATCGGTTATGGATGTCGCATTTCTTAGAAGTGTCCAACATATCGAACCTGACAGACGAGCAATTAGTTGTATTAATGGGTGGGATTCAGTTTGTTGTTGTACTGGTTTCCTTTGGAACACTTCATTTGATGAATCGAAGTACTATCCATGAAAATCTAAGACAGATTTACGTCTTTCTTTTTGTAGGAAGCTTCCTAATTATCGCTTCATTGATAGGTTTTGCGCTGTCATCTTATGTAATTAGCTTACTAACTTTCTATATCATTATCCAAGTAACTAGGCAAGTCATGTATCCGTTGGAAGACATTTGGTTGAATAAGGTCATACCGGATTCCTCTACACGCGCAACTTTCTTTTCGGTGAAAGGCCAAGTGGATGCCATTGGCCAAATTGGCGGAGGCCCAGTTATTGGAGTTGTTGCATCAGGTTTTACTATAAAAATAGCGCTCATTGTGAGTGCTGTGCTTTTAACGCCCGTCTTGTTTTTATATAGAAATATCTTGAATAGATCCAAAGAGTAAATTGCTTACTCTTTGGATTTTTCTTTAATCGGAAGGTAGATCTCCATATAGATTTTTTCATACACCCAGTCATGGCAGTGTTCATCGTAATATTCAAAGTCATAGCTTGCTTCGTCGACTTCATAAAGGGATTGAGGTAACCAGTCTTCTAAAACATATTGCCAAGTTCCTTTGATGGAGGAGACAAATTGCTGGACCGGAACAAGAGGCGTCCTAAAAACGGCATAAGTCGTTTCAGGAATGTGTAGCGTTGTCAGTCCGGCGGGCAACTGAATATGTTGATCGAAATTTACCGCGAATAGATACGTAAAGCTGTCGACCAAGTTTGTGCTGCTTAGATTGATACAATACTCCCCATGCTTTTCGGGAGATAATGCTTTGTACAGTGTGCTTTCGATCGCTTCATCAGGGGGAATTCTTTGATCCCAAAAGGCGGGAGCATCTCTTGTATACAAGACGTTTTCGTATGTACTTTCAAATGTTTTGCCGGCAATATGGAAAGGGGGCTTCTGCACAATTTTTGGTTGCATGACAATGCCGCCTACCTTTTTTACATGCAGGCTGAATAGGTCAAGTTTTGGAGGCAATGACAGTGGGCAATGAAGTCGATATAAGCTTGGCGGACTGCCGAAGTATTTCTTAAACGCTTTTGTAAATCCAGAATGTGTTTCAAAGCCATACTCTAAAGCAATTTGAATAATTTTTTCGCCCTGCGCTAATCCATGTAACGCGTATTGCAGCTTTCTTTTTAAGACATAATCCATAATGGTGTACCCAATATGTTTATCGAAAATCCTATAAAAATGATACGGGGAATAGCCGACTAATTTAGCTAGTTCCTCAGGTTTGATATCTTCTTTAATATGTTCTTCAATATAATCGATTACTTGTTGCAATAAAAGTAACTGTTGGATAGTTATCGCCTCTTTACTATAAATAAAGACATTGGATTGTTTTGAATAAACATTATCATGAGAAGGCCAAATTGGAAACTAAATAAAATGAATATATATGTTGAAATAAAAAATCCTACTAACAACGCTTGGCTCTAGGGGATGCCTTCGCTGGAGAATATATAGAATCATTAGTTCAACAAATATAATAATCGATTAATCGTAAAAAAAAATTTAGTAGGTAATTGATGAAAAGGAAGAATATCTAGAACTTGTCCTGATATAGAGCAGGAAACCTAGCGCTATTTGAAAAATGGTAAAGTTGAATAAAGGAGAACGGTGGGATTTTCTCGAAATAAGGGAAGGACTCTTATAAGAAAATGAGGTGTATGTATGAACGTGGATTTGATTGAAACCATCGTCGAATGCATGGCGTCTAATGAAGATCTGAGCATGAACGCTATTCAACGAATTCAGACGGAGCATCGTCTGAAATTGGTTCAGGCATGGGGTATTAAAGAAGGTAGTAGCGTTTTAGAAATTGGTTGTGGGCAAGGCGATACGACAGCGGCGTTGGCGTACGTTGTTGGGGAAGGGGGACTTGTCCACGGCGTGGATATTGCATCACCAGTTTACGGAGCACCGATTAATCTAGGTGATTCAGCTCGCTATTTACAGCAATCAGCGTTAGGTAAACAGATTAAAATGGAATTCAATGTTGATGTTTTAGCGACAGAAGTTGATTTTCCTGAAGCCAGTTTTGACTATATTGTGTTCTCGCATTGCTCCTGGTATTTGAAGTCGTTTGAGGAACTGGAAGCGATATTGAAGAAAGCTAAAAAATGGGGTAAGCGCTTATGTTTTGCCGAATGGGATGCGAGGATTCAAACGATTGAGCAATATCCACATTTCCTAGCCGTGCTTATTCAATCACAGTATGAGTGCTTCAAAGAAAGTAGCCTTTCTAATATACGTACGCTGTTTACGCCAGCGGATGTGAAGCGGATTGCGGAACGTGCAGGATGGACGATTACCAACGAGCGATCTATTCATTCATCTCAGTTGCAAGATGCGGAGTGGGAAATTGCTATGACGCTAGATGATTATAACGAGGAGATTAGCAAGCTTGTTGATGTGCCTGATAAACTGAAATCACTCATTCAATCTGAAGTGCTGTTATTAGAACAAGCCCGCAGCAATCAGCAGGTTAAACCGATGTCTACGTATGTATTTAGCGCAGAGAGGTCATGAAAAGGAGGATTGACATGGCACGTTTAACGGATCATTTGCTCGTTATTTCGTTTGATTGTTTATCGTCGCTGGACCTGCCGTTGTTAGAGAAGTTGCCGAATTTCAAGGAGCTATTGGAAAAAGCGGCGATTTGTAAACATGTTGAGACAGTCTATCCTTCGGTAACTTATCCCTGCCATACGAGCATTGTGACGGGGAAGGTTCCGAATCGGCATGGAGTGGTGACGAACACATTGCTTCAACCGAATCGTCCTTCGCCAGACTGGTACTGGCATCGCCGTCATGTTAAAGGGACAACGTTATATGATGAGGCGAAGAAAGCGGGCTTGTCGACGGCGGCATTGCTGTGGCCAGTGACGGCAAAAGCGAAGATTGATTTTCATATGCCTGAGATTTTTGCGAATCGGCCGTGGCATCATCAAATTGCTGTGTCATTCATGAATGGTAGCAAGCGTTATCAAATCGAGATGAATAATAAGTTTGGTTATCTTCGGAAGGGGATTGCGCAGCCGGATTTGGATGATTTCGTGACTGCGTCGACAATACATACGATTAAAACGAAACAGCCAAACTTGATGCTGATTCATTTGGTAGACCTTGATACACAGCGTCATCATCACGGTTTTTCTTCGAAGGAGGCGCATGGGGCAATTCACCGCCATGATAGGCGCCTTGGTGAAATTGTAACGGCTTTGAAGGAAAGTGGTATGTATGAGCAGACGACCATTGTTGCGCTTGGCGATCATAGTTCGCTGGATCATACGAGGGCTGTGAAGTTGAATGTATTATTGAAGGAAAGTGGTTTAATCCAACTGAATCGGCGTGGAATGGTGAAAGATTGGCAGGCATATTGTAAGAGTAATGACGGTTCAGCTTATATTTATGTGAAAGATGAGCAGACGAAGGAAAAGGTGCGTGCGTTGTTACATTCCCTTGCGGTTAATGAAGACAATGGCATTGAATTCGTATTGGAGGGTGCTGAGGCGGGATTAAGAGGTGCGGACGAGCATGCTGCTTTTATGGTAGAAGCACGACATGGTTTTTACTTCACAGAGCATCATGATGGAGAGGCAATCGATGTTATTACAGCGGAGGATGTGGTGGCGGGCAAGTATACACATGCTTCTCACGGCTATTTACCAACAAAAGAGGACTACTCTACAGTTTTCATTGCGGCAGGGAAAGGGATTCAACAGAATGTGGAGATTGGGCACATGAGGTTGGTTGACGAAGGACCAACGTTTGCAAGACTTCTAGGGCTAGATTTAGGGAAGACGGACGGTAAGGTGATAGAGGAATTTTTGAAACTAGAGTAGATTGAACCTTTACAATGTTTACATTCATTATCGTGTAAACTATCCATAGAGAATGGAAGGGGTGTGGGGATGAAGAAGTATACAAAACAAGAGAATAGTTGGATTTTCTATGATTGGGCGAACTCAGCGTATTCAATCATTATTACGACAGCAGTTTTTCCACTGTATTACAAGGCAGTCGCAACAGATGCTGGTGTAAGTCTGTCGAATTCAACCGCGTATTTAGGTTATTCAGTTGCTATTGCAACGTTCATATTGGCGATGATTGGACCGATTTTAGGGGCAATTGCGGATTATGAAGGATTAAAGAAGAAATTTTTCCTGCTTTTCTTCCTAATGGGTTCTGTTTCTACAATCTCATTGGCATTTGTGCCGGGGGATAATTGGCTGTGGCTATTGATTATTTACACGATAACCGCTGTTGGTTTCCATGGGGCGAATATATTTTACGATGCATTTCTTGTGGATGTAACAGCGGAAAAGCGGATGAACCATATATCTGCACGTGGCTTTGGTTTAGGTTATATCGGGAGTACAATTCCTTTTATTATTAGTATTGCTATTATTTTATTGGCCGAAAAGGCGATTATTCCACTTGCAATGCCTACGGCGAGTAAGCTGGCCTTTGTCATTACAGCAATTTGGTGGTTTGCGTTTACAATTCCAATGCTGAAAAATGTTCATCAGCTTCATGGCATTAAACGTGAGCCGAATCTGCTTGGTGGTAGTTTTAGACGCCTTGGCGGGACATTTAAAGAAATCCGTAAATATCGGACAGTGTTTCTATTCTTAC
The DNA here is from genome assembly GCF_044762865.1 of Sporosarcina sp. NPDC096371. NCBI lineage: Bacteria > Bacillati > Bacillota > Bacilli > Caryophanales > Caryophanaceae > Sporosarcina > Sporosarcina sp. NPDC096371. The sequence goes on along the minus strand of NZ_JBIWFE010000004.1, from coordinate 397,512 downwards.
TGGCTTACTTCTTTTATATCGACGGTGTCGGGACGATAATTAATATGTCAACGGCCTATGGAACAGATTTAGGGATTGGCGCGACAAGCCTGCTCATTATTTTGTTTGTTACACAAGTCGTAGCAGCACCATTTTCAATTCTTTACGGCAAGCTAGCGCAGAAGTTTACGGGGAAAAAGATGTTGTACGTTGGGATTTGTGTCTATATCATCGTTTGTATTTATGCATATTTCATGAAAACAACGATGGATTTCTGGATATTGGCCATGCTTGTTGCGACGTCGCAGGGCGGCATCCAGGCACTTAGCCGATCGTATTATGCGAGAATTGTCCCGAAAGAGAAGGCGAATGAGTTTTTCGGCTTCTATAATATTTTCGGTAAGTTTGCATCGGTTATGGGGCCATTATTGGTAGCGTTGACCACACAGCTGACAGGGAACTCCGCAAACGGAGTGTTCAGTCTTGTTATCTTGTTTATTATCGGTCTTGTTCTACTTGCGAAGGTTCCAGAACCGGATGATAAAGTGAACGTAGCTTAACAAGAAAGGCGAGGTACACCGTGAAAAGTGGCCTCGCTTTTTGGTATGTATTGAATTAGGGAGGTTGAAAGAAATGATTATAAAAATAGATGTGACAAATCAAAAAATTGCTGAAGAGGTATTAAGCGTTCAACTCGCATCGTATAAGGTAGAGGCGGAGTTGATCGATTGTTATGACATTCCGCCATTGCGGGATACGGTGAGCACATTGCAACGATGTGGAGAAACTTTCTATGGATACTATGTAGATGGAGAGTTGGGCGGCGTCATTTCCGTAAAGATAGAAGGGGATATCATTGATATTCATCGGTTAATGGTGCATCCAAAACACTTTAGAAAAGGAATTGCTAAGAGGTTACTGGACTTCATTGAAAGCCACGGAGAAGGGGATGAAACGCTGATTGTATCAACGGGTTCTAAAAATACGCCGGCTATCTCCTTCTACAAGAAAAGTGGATTTGTCAAAATGGGAGAAGTCAAAGTGAAGGAGGGTTTATCGATTACTTCATTTGAAAAGAAAAGGAAAAGAAACTACCGATAAATATGTAACTATTCAGAATTATTAACGTCTATTAGTGTTGATTGGATTATTGGGGGTGTTGAAATGCGGTTGTTAAAATCAAAAGTAATCCTTGTTTTGGCCATTATTTTTGCTGTCATCTGTGGATTCGTTTTTTATTTTAATTACGGGAAACCTTGGGATTTAGTTTCGTATAAAAAAAAGTTCGAGGCGTATTTGGAAGAAGAATACAACAAGGATTTTATTATCGAGAAAATTTCATTTGATATTTTTCACGGTAGAACATATCACGCTTATGTTCACGCTAGGGATAACCCTGATGTAACTTTTTATGTTGGTCAAAATCCATATACAAAGGAAATCGAAGATAGTTACCATCATGATAACTGGGGAAAACAAGCAAATGAAAAATTAGGTCCGATTGTCGAGAAATACTTTCCTGATAATTTTAATTATGCTGTGCGAATTTTGGAAATGGAAAACAATAACGTTGTCGTGGGACCTCAAACACCTGATTTTATACAATACTCGACCGTTGAAGTCGGTATCTCTATGGTAGAATTCGAAATAACAAATGACAATAGGGATAACGAAGTTGAAAGGATATTGCTGCTATTAAGTGCTTTAAAAAAAGAAGGTGTAAACTTTCACCACTTTGGTGTTAGCTATAAAAACAAAACAATTCAGTTAGAACCCGCAACTATTAATTCAATCATGGGTACCGGAGACTTGGAAAAGTGGTTAGTGGATTATAGGTAAGTGCTAGGCTTAAAGAGAATTGTAACAGGGGGTGCGTATGAAAAATAATTTGAATGTATGGTCCTTTCTCCTTTCTTTTTGTTGTATTCCAGCATTTTTTATTGCAACATCGTCTGTATCCCAGAGTTTTAACGAAATCACAGGTATTCATCCGTTAGATATTGTCTTGGGTATGGCGGTGAGTACATTTTTTCTTGGATTGATCGGGTTAAAGGATGTAAGGGAATGGAAGGTGATGACTAGGAGCGTATTCACTATTATTTTCACCTCGGGTTTTTCGTTGGTGTTACTTTCCATTATATTTGTTGGTCGGTTGCTTGGTTAGCTTAATCATATGAACTGAAGAATGGGGCGAAATTCATGGTCTTTAAGGAAGAGGCAATCAAGGTCGTAATTGGTGCAGGTGAATATCATAATAATCCAGGTTGGCTACATACACAGGAAGAGGAACTCAATTTATTAGACGTGAATACTTGGCGTGATAAGTTTGATGAAAATTCGATAACCGCCATATTAGCCGAACACGTATGGGAGCATCTTTCGTATGAAGAAGGAATAGAAGCGGCAAAACTTTGTTACAGATACCTAAAGCCCTCAGGTTATATTCGTTGTGCCGTTCCAGATGGATATTTTCCTGATGAGACCTATCAAAATATAGTTAAAGTAGGCGGGCCTGGCCCAAAAGAACATCCAGCTGCTAGTCACAAAGTAGTTCATACTTATAAAACGTTATCAAAAGTGTTTGAAGCTGCGGGATATGAAGTTAAGTTACTTGAGTATTGCGATGAAAATGGATATTTTTATCAAAATGAGTGGGATGGAAAAGATGGCTTGATTTTTCGCTCTAAAAAATTCGATCCAAGAAACCAGGGGGATAAGCTTGTATGTCCTTCATTAATTATAGACGCTATAAAGCGTTAAATTTACCTGGAGGTAATCCGTATGTTAATCAGTAAAGTAAAGCTGTATAGTAACGAGCTGGCTAAGACAAAAGACTTTTATGTTACATTACTAGGATTCAATTTATTGGATGAAACCGAAGATTCTTTTGTCATTGAGGCAGGGAAAAGCGAACTGGAATTTCAACAAAGTAATTTGAATGACCATCCTAGCTATCATTTTGCGTTTGATATTCCTTCCAATCAATTTAAAGCCGCAAAAGAGTGGGCCAAAGCCAAAGTGGTATTGAATAGGGAAGATGGCGATGATGAAGTGTACTTCGAGAATTTGGATGCCTATTCATTGTATTTTGAAGACCCATCCAAAAATATCGTTGAATTGATAGCGAGAAAATCATCACCAACTGTTGAAGGTTATTTTTCTTCTCAATCCATTTTAAAGATAAGTGAAATGAGCATAACCACAAATGATGTGTTGTCAGTGGGGCAGCAATTAATGGAGTTCGGTATTCCCGTTAAAGATGACCTTCCATTGAAAGAGCAATTTAACTTTATGGGACGTGAGAGTTCGTTTTTAATCTTAGTTAGTGAGAATAGAAGATGGTTCTTCTCAGATCGAGATTCAGAGATTCATCCAAGCGTAATAGAACTAGATAAGCGCAAAGTGATTGAAGTGGATCGACAAGGGAAAGTTAAGTTGCTAGGGGGAGATAGCAAGTCAAAATATATGAGTATCTTTTTCTTAACTTTACTAGCCAGTATATCTTCCTTTTTTCTAATGGCCTTTGTATTTGATGGTGGTGTTTATGTTGAGACTGCTATTTATATATTCGGAGCAATCATTGTTATATTGCTCTCGTATTTAATTTCGCTTATGTACTATGCGATTGATTTAATAAAAAGTAAATAGTAGTGCAAGTAAAGGAGCCCGAGCAGCTCCTTTTTGAATTGCGACAGATTAGTAAAGCGGCTTAGTTTAAAAAGAATAGAGACTCAACTGAAAAACATGGTACAATTTAATGACCTGAATGTTCAACAAATTCATTCTAGGAAGTATTTGTTAGAGGAGGCGTTCATTATGGAAAATAAAAGTCTTTTTATCGTTAATGACCACAAGGGGATTACGCCTAATTAACGAAATGGTTGAGCGTTTCCCTGAACTTTGAAAGGGGAAATTTTATGAGCACTGATAATGTGAAACTTGTAGAATTAAATGCAGAAAATTGGTACGAATGCTGTGAATTAGAGGTATCAAAAGAACAAATGGAATACATTGAGCCAAATGCTATATCAATAGCTCAATCAAAGTTTGAGCCTACATTAAAGCCCTATGCTATTTATTTTGAAGAAAAAGTAGTGGGTTTTGTAATGTATAATTCTATTCAAGAAGAACTCCATGGCTATTGGGTATATAGAATAATGGTGGATAGGGAATTCCAAGGCAGGGGTATAGGTAAAGCGGCAACTAAGTTAATGATTACAGAAATGACTAAAATACCGAATGCAAAAAAAGTTGTAGTAGGTTATCATCCCGAAAATTTAGGGGCACATAATTTATACTCAAGTTTGGGATTTGTTGATAATGGCGATAGGTTTGGTAAGGAAATGGCAGTTGTAAAATATATAAATGAGTGATGGGTTGATAGTATACTGTGCTAACAATTTTTCTTTCATCGAATTTGTATGATAATAACTAGATAAGCTGAATATCTAAATAAATGTACAAACTAAGCGAAGGAGCCTTGCAGGCGCAGCTGTCTGGCTTGTGGCGGGAGGCATCCCCTAGCGCCGTAGCGAGTTTAGCAGAATTTCTTTCATCCTCGATACAAAAAAAGGCTAGATCAAGCGAACTCATTCGCTGTGATCTAGCCTTTTCTTCAACTACTTTTTTCGATCGTATCGATGTGTAATATTCTAAAACCACTTTTCTCCAGTTTTTCACTTAGTTTAGCAATATCTGCTTCCGTCTTATCGCCTTCAAGTGTGATGACGACCCTTCTTGCGAGTACGGAACCATTATCCAGCGTAAACATGCCTTCTATATTATCGCCTCTTAATACTTTCGTTAATTTCTCAATCATTCCTTTAGCTTCAGTTGAAGAGATGGTGATATTAATGCCACCTGTATTTAAACCAAATGCATCTTCCAGTACACTTTCCACCTTATTATGCGTTAAGATACCAATCAGTTTGTCATTTTCAACGACACTTAAAAACGGCAGGGACTTAATTGCGATTAAAGCATTTAAGAAGGAAGAACGCTCGGATATAAAGATATCCTGGTGTTTCAATAATTGTTCGACGGTTGTATTCTTGTCCCCGCCATCTTCGTAAATGTATTCTATTAAATGTACCTTGTAAATCATGCCTTTATAATTTTCATTACTGTCTACAACGGGAATGCAGCGGTAGCCACTTTCTTTGATTTTAGTTAACACGTCCATAACCGTTTGTTCATTGTTCGCAATTACTACCTCTTGCTTTGGTAGATATAAGTCCCTTACTAGCATGTGCCTTCCCCCTCTAATATTCTAAATTTTTTGGATACTATTATATAGTATTATAATAGAAGGATTGAAAGATAGACAAGTTATTTCAACATTGTTGTTCATAAAGGAGTTTTTGATAGAATGGAAATTTTGAGTCTGGATGCGCTTTTGGATGTAGTTGGAGAATTATTTTCAGATGAAGTCTCAATTGTTGTGTCAAATACAGAAGAGTATCTTTATTACCGTTCCAGTAAGCGGGTAGATTTAAAAATTAAGCCAGGAGATCCGGTAAGAGAAGGGACAATTGCCTATAAAGCGCTCCTTCGGAATCAGAAAGTATCGGAGTTCATCAGTCGCGATTTGTTTGGTGTACCTTATCATGGAATGGCTGTACCGTTTCATAAAGACGGGAAACTCGTTGGGTGTGTAACAGCAATTTATCCAGCTTATACGAATGGTAAGTCTGTCGTCACGGTAAAAACAAATGATGGATGGATCCCAGTACCTTTTGCAGACGTGAAGTACATAGAAGTGAAGGATCGGAAAACGTATGTAGTAGCGGATGGTTTTTCGGGTACGCATAAAAATTCTCTGCAAAACTTTGAGTTTTTATTGCCCAGGGAATCATTTGTACGATGCCATCGTTCTTTCATCGTGAATGTCCATCATATTAAAGAAATTTTCCCTGATACACACTCAACGTTCGTACTTTCGATGAATGATGGAACGCGTATTCCCGTCAGTCAGTCATACTCCAGCTATTTCCGAAAATTACTCGATTTTTAACGCGCTGCTTTAAACAATAAAAAGTACGCTTCGACCGGTAATTCTGTATCCAGACCAGAAATTCTCTTTTTTGTAAGCGCTTAAGATATTATTATCTAAAAGTTATGAAAAGGGGCAGTTATAGATGGGAACTCATATGGATCGGATTAAAAACATTCAATTGCGAGAAGTTGTTGTGTCACCGGAAGAAGCGGCTTCTTGGATTGAAGATGGTATGACACTAGGATTAAGCGGATTTACACGTGCGGGGGACGTAAAAGCAGTTCCATTGGCATTGGTAAAACGTGCCGAAACAGAGTTTTTCAAAGTTAACGTATTTACGGGAGCATCATTAGGTTGCGATATCGATAAATTGTTTGCAGAAGCAGGTATCGTCAATAAAAGATTGCCATTCCAAGCTGACCGTGCAATGCGTAATAAAATAAATCAAGGTGAGCATCTATTCGTTGACCACCATTTATCACATACAGCTGAACTTGTTCGCGCAGAAGTGATCGAACCGATTGACTTTGCGATTTTGGAAGCGATTTCAATCACAGAGGATGGAATGCTGATTCCAACAACTTCTGTTGGGAACTCTTTAACATTTGCAACACATGCAAAATCCATCATTATCGAGATTAATACAGCTCAGTCGACACAGTTGGAAGGGATCCATGATTTATATGACCCTGGTAAACAAGGCGAACGTATGCCGATTCAATTGACGAAAGCAGATGATCGTATTGGTACGACAGGCATTCCAATCGACATGACAAAGGTCAAAGGTATCGTCTTTACGAATCAACAAGACTCACCGTCGACAATCGAGATGCCCGATCATGAAACAGAAGTGATGGCACAGCATTTACTGTCGTTTTTACGTACGGAAGTGCAAGCAGGAAGACTGACAGAAAGTCTTGCTCCTTTACAGTCAGGTATTGGTTCTGTTGCAAATGCAGTTCTTCACGGCATGATCGACTCTGAATTTAAAGATTTGGAAGTGTACTCAGAAGTATTGCAGGATGCAGTGTTCGATTTAATCGACGCGGGCAAGGTTCGCTTTGCTTCTTGTGCATCCATTACACTTTCAGAAGACAAGATGGATCAAGTATTTAATAACTTTGAACAATATCGGGATAAGCTAATTATGCGTCCACAGGAAATTTCGAATCATCCGGAGATTATTCGTCGTCTTGGTTTAATTTCTATTAACACAGCACTTGAGTTGGATATTTACGGTAACGTCAATTCAACGCATGTGTCTGGAACGAAAATGATGAACGGAATTGGTGGATCGGGTGATTTCGCTCGTAATGCGCGTCTTGCGATTTTTGTGACGAAATCGGTAGCAAAAGGAGGCGATATTTCAAGTATCGTTCCGTTTGCGACACACGTGGATCATACGGAGCATGATGTGGATGTCATCGTGACAGAGCAAGGTTATGCTGATTTGCGCGGACTGGCTCCACGCGAACGTGTAGGGCTTATTATCGAGAATTGTGCACACCCGATGTACCGCGAACAACTGCGCGAGTACTATAAGGAAGCACTTGAAAGAGGCGGGCAAACACCGCATGTATTAGAAAAAGCATTTTCATGGCATACAAATCTAGCTAAGCACGGCACAATGCTTGAGCGTGTTGCTGAGTTGGTATAAGTATTGGATTGAAAAGAGTTAAGACGATAATCGTCTTAACTCTTTTTTGCGTTGTTAGAACAAGCTAGGTGCATATTTAATGAAATAATAAATTACATAAAGCCAACTTAAACAACCGTGTATAATCGCCCATCCGATGGACTGATAGGCGGTATAGGAGATGATCATAGCAAGGCAAGATCCGAAACTAATCCCTTTTTTAATGATGCGAACCGTTCTTTGATCTTGATACTCGCTTTTTCGCATTTTTATCCCTCCATGTGATTTCGTCATAAAGAACCTAGGAAATCCGCCCGCCTTTGACATGGTATGAATAGTAACTTGAATAAAGACAAAAGGGTTTTGGTATAAAAATTGAGTCCTATGTTTTTTTGTTTCTACTATGCGATTTACGGGTATCGATAATAACCGGTGAATTACGTGTTTAGGAAAAAAACGAACTGCAGATGCATTGCTAATTTTCAAATACGGATATGTAGTTGGAACTATCTAATAAGTACATGCTATAATGCTAGAATAGTGCTTTATGCTATTTTATGCGAAATAATATTTTGGGTATTTTATCGCTCGGCATAGATACGGCGGTTGGAAATTTCAAATGTAAAATTCAGATTAAATAGCTGAAGAGCTAAGAATTACTCAAGAAATGTATCTTTTTACACACAGATTAAACGATTATCAAGAAGGAGGAAGGTTATAAGTGGGCTTGCGAAATGCGAAAATAGGTAGGAAATTATTTGTTTTAATATCTTTCTCCGTTGTTATTTTCTTTTCGATTGGGGGAACAGGTTTTTATTTTATGCAACAAATGAATGAAAACTCCGAGAGAATGTACCAGGATGCGCTACTACCAATCAAGTGGCAGTCTCAAATTCGTACAAATAATCTGGCGGTCGATGGCTACACGCTGGAGATGCTATTGACAACTGATAGTAAGGTCCAAGAAGAGTTAAGAGATCTCATTGTTGAGCGAATTGAAAAGAATAAAGAGCTGCAAGTTATCTTGGAAGAAGCTATCATCTCTGATGCTGAAACAGCGAAAATGGTTCAGTTCAGACAAAGCTATGTACTTTATATAGCAGAGTTGCAAAAGGTCGCAGATTTAGCTTTCTCAGGGGATGTTGATTTGGCTTTTGCGAGGTATCAAAAAGAAGTCAAAGGGGCATTAGAAACGACAAATGCACAATTGGAAGAAACAGGGATCTATTTAGAACAATATGCAGATGACTTAGAGGCGAGTACTACGGAAAGTGTTAAAACGAGCAATCTGATTGTAATAATGGTCATCCTCGTAGCGCTTGTGTTAAAAGTTTTGATGGGAATTGTAATTGTTCGTATGATTGTTAACCCGCTGAAAGAGATTGGAACACTGATGGTGGAGGCGGAGCATGGTGACTTAACGGTAGAAGGGAAGTACCGCTCCAAAGATGAGATTGGTGTTCTAACGACTTCCTTTAATAGTATGGTAGCGCGGCTACGGGAATTGATGAAACAGGTCAATGATACATCGGAACAAGTAGCAGCTTCTTCTGAGCAATTGACGGCGAGTGCTGAGGAATCTACTAAGGCGAGTGAAGAGGTCGCACATACAGTCCAAGAGGTAGCGCATGGTGCGGAGCGTCAGGTAGAAGGTACGAAGGAGAGTCAAAAAGTCGTTGAAGAAATGGCTAGTAGTATTCATTTAATCGCATCAAATACACAAGAAATTTCCACAAATGCAATTGAAACATCACAAAGAGCATTAGAAGGAAACGAAGCGATTCAATCGACTATTGAACAAATGAGTTCTATCAATGTAACTGTTACCCAACTATCGAGTGTGGTAGAAGGATTGGGAGAACGCTCTCGAGATATTGGTAATATTATCGAAGAGATTACCAATATTGCAACGCAAACAAATCTCTTAGCGCTAAATGCAGCGATCGAGTCTGCAAGAGCGGGAGAACATGGCAAAGGATTTGCGGTCGTAGCGGATGAAGTTCGTAAATTAGCTGAACAATCGGCAGGTTCGGCTCAAACCATTGCACAAATGATTGCTCTGATACAAGAGGAGACGCAAGTAGCTGTTCGGTCGATGCAGCAAACGACCACTGAAGTAACAGACGGCATAGAGGTCGTCAACAAAGCGGGTGAATCATTTGCTCAAATCCGTACGTCGGTTGATGATGTAGCCAGTCAGTTACAAAGTGTATCTGCCGCTGCTCAACAAATCTCGGTTGGTGTCGATCAAGTTCTCCAATCAGAACATGCTTTAGCTGAAATTGCAGAAGAGGCTGCGTCTGGTACGCAGAATGTCGCAGCTTCTACAGAGGAACAGTTAGCGTCCATGCAGGAAATTGCAGCCTCGGCGGAGTCATTGGCTCATCTAGCCGTCGATTTACAAGAGCAGATTGAATTCTTTAAAGTATAAAAGCATTGGTATAACAAAGAGTTAAGACGATATGATTATTGTCTTAACTCTTTTTCTTATACGCGTTCGACTACGGTTAGATGACTACCAATAAATGGTTGAAACGAAAAAGGGATTCATCCGTCAAATAAGTCAACTGTCCAAGTAAGTGTGACTAGTTGAGAGGTTAAGGAGGAGTTTTTTGTGAAAAAAATGCTAGGAATAATGATAGGTGCACTCGTTATTTTTACAATAGCGGGATGTACAAGTGCTGGGTCTAAAGGTGGAAGCTCGGACGGAGCCGACAAGACCGACGTCTCCGTCAATGAAATCCTTGAGGGTATTAAAGGACAAATCGTACAAGATATAAAAGACGCAGGATTTGATGATGGACAATCTGATGTGGAAATTCTTCAAGGTTATGTGGAAACAAATTTAGTCGAAATTGCAACGGACGATCCATTTGGGCAAATCTTTTTTGAACGTACGGGACTTGATAAAGAGTTACTTGCAGAAGGTTCAATGTATATGCCGATGTTCAATACCAATGCAGATGAAATTATCATTTTAAAAGCAAAGGATGACAAGGGTGCAGATACTCTGAAAGCATCGTTACAAAAAGAATTAGACGCACAAATCCAAACATGGGAGCGATATCTTCCAGATCAATATGAAAAAGTGAAAAACAATGTGTTAAAGACTAAAGGGAATTATGTTTTATATGTCACGTATGGCAATGTAGGTGCAGTAGAGAAGGTTTTTGACGAGAAAGTAAAATGATTTCTAAAGGCGCTTATTTAGCGCCTTTAGAAGCCTCCGGCGGATGTCACAGATTTTGAAGGGAGTGAATTGAGCAGGATCAATTCAAAATCTGGACGCAAATACGCCAAGGCATATTTGATAGGCGCTTATTCAGCGCCTTCTACATAGCAGGAACAAGGGAGTGGTTGTGTGGTATTCAGTAGCTTATTATTTCTATTTTTCTTTTTACCAATTACATTACTCCTGTATTCTTGCGGTTCAAGAAAGATGAAAAATGGTATTCTCCTGATTGTCAGCCTTATCTTTTATGCATGGGGAGAGCCTGTTTATATTTTCTTAATGATCTTTTCGGCCATTACAGATTATTTTCATGGGTTGTTCATTCAAAAGCATCGTCTGACTTCTCCGCTTAAGGCTCGGATCGGGTTATTGTCCTCTATTGTGATCAATTTAAGTTTGTTATCTTTTTTCAAATATGCGGATTTTTTAATTGTAAACATCAATCATCTTTTGGGAATGAATATAGATGCGCTCGATCTTCCATTGCCAATTGGCTTATCTTTTTATACGTTTCAAACGATGTCGTATGCCATTGATGTGTATCGGGGAAAGGTGAAGGCGCAACGCAATCCGTTGACGCTTGCATTGTACGTTTGTTTGTTTCCGCAACTTATTGCAGGACCTATCGTCCGGTACGAAATTATTGAACGCGAACTGAAAAATAGGCACGTAACGCTTGATCAATTTTCTGAAGGCGTTAAAATCTTTTTGATTGGTCTTGGAAAGAAAGTATTGCTTGCCAATAATATTGGGTTCCTATGGAGTGAAATTCAGCAGCAAAGTCCTGCCGAATTATCGGTTCTATCAGCGTGGATGGGGATTGCAGCTTTTGGCTTACAACTCTATTTTGACTTTAGTGGTTATTCCGATATGGCGATTGGGCTGGGGAAAATGTTCGGTTTTAGTTTTCCGCAAAACTTCAATTATCCGTTTGCATCCCGTAGCATCACGGAGTTTTGGCGAAGATGGCATATGACGCTTGGTACCTGGTTTCGGGATTACGTCTATATTCCGCTCGGTGGTAGTAGAAAAGGGAAATTCAGACTTTATCTAAACTTATTCATTGTCTGGGGTCTGACTGGTTTATGGCATGGGGCTGCATGGAATTTCGTGGCCTGGGGTCTATACTTTGGTGTAGTGATTGCGATTGAAAAGGCAGGATTACTTGTACTGCTTGAGAAAATGCATCCAATATTTCAACATGTCTATGCGTTTATTATCGTTATGATTAGTTGGACGTTATTCGTTTTTGAAGACCTTTCCATGAGCTTAACCTATTTGAAAATCATGTTTGGTTTTTCAGGACAAATATTGGTGAATGAGCGCTTCATGTACGATATGTATACTAATGCGGTCCTTTTTTTATTAGCACTTTTGGGGATGGTTCCAATTTGGAAGATGTTGAGGACTAAACTAACGCGTGGGCATAAGCTGATTGATGAAATCGTGATTCCTGTATTTTGTTTACTCATTCTCGTCTTGTCGACTGCTTATTTAGCGGACGATTCATACAACCCATTTCTTTATTTTCGGTTTTAGGAGGAAACGCATTGGCTATATATAAAAAAATATTTGTGGGTGCGTTTCTTTTATTTATTTTTGGAATAGGGCTATTCAATGTCTTATCTAAAGACCGTACTTTCTCTGAGAGGGAAAATCGCCCATTGGCTCAAATACCTGAATGGACATTGCCTAACTTTGCTTCTGGGAAGTTCACGGCACGTTTTGAAACGTATATGTCTGACCAGTTTGTATGGAAAGACCGTTGGGTTCAGCTGAAGGCAATGTCGGAAAGGGCTTCATTGAAAAAAGAAAACAATGGAGTGTTCTTTGGTAAAGGTGGATTTCTCATTGAGCCATTTGAAAAACCTAGTGACCAGTTTGATAAAAATATGGAATACGTGAAAAATTTTACGGCCTATGCGCAAGAAATCCAGTCGTATATGTTGCTCGCTCCAACTTCGATTGCTTTCTATGAGGATAAGCTGCCGCTTTTTTCACAAACCGCTAGCGAAAGAGATGCGTTTGAAGTTGCGGCACGACAATTGGCTTCTGTCGCGGGAGTGATTGATGTATTCGATACGCTCCAGTCGAATAAAGATGAGCAAATTTATTTTAAAACGGATCATCATTGGACGATGCGTGGTGCGTATTTGGCTTATAGGGAAGTAGCGAAAGCAATGGGAATAGAGCCTTACGAGAAGGATGACTTTCGCATTGAAACGGTATCGAAAAACTTTTTCGGTACATTGCATGCCAAAGCAAATACAATTGGCATTGAACCAGACGAGATTGAAGTATATTTGCCGAGGTTTGATACGACTCAAATGGTCACCTATGAAGACGGGCGACAAACGGATTCATTGTACGAATGGGGTTATCTTGAAAAGAAAGATAAGTATTCGCTGTTCTTGGATGGCAATCATGCACTTGTGACTATAAAAACCGGAGTCAGCAATGGCCGTAAGTTAGCTGTCGTGAAAGATTCCTACGCACATGCACTGATCCCTTTTTTAGCGAACCATTTTGAGGAAATACATGTACTCGACCTTCGGTATTATCATTCGGATATTCTTACGTATATGACTGAACAAAACATTTCTGAAGTGTTGTTTTTATATAACATCGCGAACTTTGCAAAAGACCCAAACGTAATTTGGCTATCTCAAAGTATAAGAGAATGACTTTCGGTGAAAATAAAAGTAGTTACTCCACCCGATGTGGGTATAGTAACTACTTTTTTAATTCAACATGTGGTGGCGCTTATACTAAAAATAAATGGCTAAGTTCTTGTTTGTGAATTGTCCTGTCGCGGGCAGACTAAGCGCGATAGGTCGAGTTATTGCAAAATGAGTTATTGAATTTAGCGCAGAATGGAGGGATGGAAAATGGATGCTCTATATCGCGGGTTGTTTAGAGAGAATGATCCGTTTTACATTCGAATGCTGTACCCAGAAGATGTTGCGGCTATTTTAGGTGTGCAACAGGAAGTGCTGTATGTATTGGATAATCCAAAATCGATGTCTCCATTGTCGGAGGAAGAGTATGCATATATTTTGTCTGGCGGAGGTAAGATGGTAGGCGTGTTTACAGGTGGTCGGTTAGTAGCATTCCGCGCGTTACTTGTGCCGGCAATCGATGACGAGCATCTCGGTCATGATATTGAGCTTGACCTGACGGAGTTGTCGTCTGTTGTTTATCAGGAAATATCGAATGTATTGCCGCGCTATCGTGGGCATCGCCTTCAAAAGCTGATGGGCGAAGTGTTAATGGAACAGTTACGGAAAGAGGAGTTTAAATATGTGTGCGCAACGGTTGCCCCGTACAATATTGCAAGTTTAAGGGACAAGTTTGCACAGCAAATGGAGATTGCTGCTTTGAAGAGGAAGTATGGTGGTCTATTGCGGTATGTTTTTGTAAAACATCTTCATGAAGAAGGGAAGGAATATGAAACGGAGCAGTATATTCCGATGCAAGATACAAAGTCCCAGCAAAAGCTACTGACAGAAGGCTGGCGTGGGACAGGTGTTTCTTGTGGTCCTGATGGTTGGCTTGTTCACTATTCTAAATAAAGAATGAAGTAATGTCATGCAACCTATAATTGCGCTGATTGTTGAAAGGCGGGAAATGTACTGAATAAGAATCGAATGGCGTGCCTTGTCCTTTTTTTCATCCTAGCGCTTATGCTATTACCGTTGGGACAGCAAAAAACGGAGGAGCCAGTTACTAAGTCAAATGAGGGGTTGCAAGCAGTTAGTCTAGTCCATGCGACTAGCCAATTGAATAAACTTGACGAAATTCTAAATGATTCAAGACTCCAAGGTGCGACGACTGCCATCAGTGTCCGTAATGCATCAAGCGGTGACATTATTTACGAAAACCTAGGAGACACACGGGTCCACCCCGCATCCGTCATGAAATTGTTGACGGGTGCTGCGGCACTTGAGACGCTTGGTCATGATTACACGTTTAAAACGGAATTGTACATGGACGGAACAGTGCGGGACGGTGTACTTCATGGCGACCTCTATTTACGCGGGCAAGGTGATCCCACGCTGACGAGGCAGGATTTAAATGCATTTACGTCCGAATTAAAAACGCAAGGTATTCGAACGATTAATGGAAATATTTATGGAGATGACACATGGTATGACAGCGTTAGGCTTTCCCAGGACTTAAACTGGTCCGACGAATCGAACTATACGGGCGCACAAGTATCAGCGCTGACACTCTCACCGAATCAAGATTATGACACTGGAACAGTCATTGTCGAGGTGACCCCGGCGAAAAAGGTTGAGGAAGCGGGGAAAGTGGTGATGGTTCCTGCAAATAGCTATGTGACAATCGTCAATCAGACGAGGACAGTGGCAAAAGGAAAGAGGCAAAGTATACGGGTTAAACGACAACATGGTTCGAATATACTGGTCGTTTCAGGAACCATTCCAGTCGGGGCAGAAAAAGTACGTTCGTGGGTTTCTGTTTGGGAACCGACGGATTACGCGGTCGACGTTTTCAAACAAACCATCGAAGAACGGGGCATTTCGTTTACCGCAACGCCAGTAGTCGAACGTCGAACGGTTCCTAAAGGAGCCACTTTATTGAAATCGAAGCAGTCCATCCCACTGAGTGAGTTGTTTATCCCGTTCATGAAACTAAGCAATAACGGACATGCAGAAGTACTTGTTAAAGAAATGGGCCGGGTGATTGGTGGCGACGGTAGTTGGCCTAAGGGTCTAGCCGTCATGAAAGCAACGCTTGCCGATATGGGGCTGGATACAACAACACTTTTACTGCGTGATGGATCAGGCATGTCGCATAAAAACCTTGTCACAGCCAATGAAGTGACCCAATTACTGTATGCCGTACAATCGAAATCGTGGTATCCGGCATTTTTGAATGCACTTCCAGTTGCAGGGAATGAGGAGCGATTTATCGGCGGGACATTGCGAAATAGGATGAAAGGGACTACGGCGGCGGAAAATGTCCAGGCCAAAACAGGTTCACTAAATGGCGTTACCGCTTTGTCGGGGTATGTTCAAACGAAAAATGGTGAAACACTTATTTTTTCGGTGATGGTGAATAATTATTTGAGTGATACGGTTAACGAAGTGTTGGACAACATTGCGATAGAACTGACAAATGTTCAGTTGGAATAAAAAAGCCATCCCTTGTCGCAAAACAGGGGATGGCTTTTGTTGTCTTATCGTTTCGGCTGGTAATTCATTATGCTAAACATTTCGTCCAGCTCTTCTTTCGTCAAATCACGCCATTGGCCGTTTGGTAAATTGCCAAGATGGATGTTGAGGATACGTGTGCGTCGCAAGTTCTGGACATTGTAGCCGAGTGCGGAACACATGCGACGAATTTGGCGGTTTAGGCCTTGCGTTAAAGTGATGTTGAATTTGCGTGGGCCAAGTTGTTTCACTTTGCATGGTTTCGTTGTTGTGCCAAGTATGTTGACGCCGGATTCCATTTTGTCGATGAATGTTTTCGAAATGGGATGGTCGACGGTGACGATATATTCTTTTTCATGACCATGCTCTTCACGCAGTATTTCATTGACGATATCACCATCGTTTGTCAGAAGAAGCAGTCCATCCGAGTCTTTGTCGAGTCGTCCGATATGGAAAATGCGGAGGGGATGGTTGATAAAATCGACGACATTTCCTTCGATATGGCGTTCTGTCGTACTAGTGATGCCGACGGGCTTATTGAGTGCAATATAGACGAGTTGTTCTTCCGTTTTAACAGGTTTGCCATCGGCACGAACGTCGTCGCCCTCTTGAACTTTACTGCCAAGTTCCGCCAGTTGTCCGTTAATGGTTATACGTCCGTCTTCAATCCATTTATCTGCACCGCGGCGGGAAACGATTCCCGCTTCACTTAAATATTTATTAATTCTCATAGCTGTCACCCTATCCAGGAAATTTCTTTCTTCTATTGTAGCGTGTCGGCAAGGAATTTGCTCGTTTTGTTATTGAGTGGTAGTAAGTGCAGGTTATGCGGTAATAATCATCTACCATTTTTGTTTCAGAAAAGGTTGACAATTAAAGAGTCTCGTACTAAGATAAGAATAACTTTTTTGTTCGAAGACGGGTAGAAGGTATCGAGAGCGGTATCGCCCACGGATAGATGAGCCGAGATGAGAAGAGCATAGCTGAGAAATTGTTGAATAAGAAGAGTAGCATGGGTGCGCGATTGTAGAGAGTCAGTGGGTGGTGGAAACTGATTCGCGGCTGGTGTGAATGGGCTTATGAGAGTTCCTTTGAATTTTTTCAAGGGAGACGTGGATCCTACGTTATGGGATGTGTCTTATTAACTTGCTGAAGCAAGTTAAAGCCTTCGGCGGATGTCACAGATTTTGAAAGGAGTGAATTAAGCTTCGCTCAATTCAAAATCCGGACGCAATTATGCCGAGGCATAATTGATTAAGACACGCTAAGTGGAAGCAGCAATGCTTCAATTAGAGGTGGCAACGCGGTTTACTCCGTCCTCTGCAATCGGACTTTTATGTCCTTTTGCAGAGGGCTTTTTTTGTTTTATAAACTATATAAGTTGAACAAATGAATATCTATTTAAACTAAGCGAAGGCGCCTTCCAAGGGGGAGCCTTTCACCATAAGACTGACGGCGAAGCTGTCTGGCTTATGGTGAAAGGCATCCCCTAGCGCCGTAGCGGATTCAATGTGACTATACAATTCAACTTATATAGAACCCAGAAGAGGAGAGATGAGATGAGCACAGTGCAGAAGAGTTTACGGACGACGATGAAGAAGGTAAATGGTGATTCTCTTACCCCGATATTAATTTTTAGAAGAATGCGGGGTGAGCGGAAGTTTTTGTTGGAAAGTTCATCGAAACATGAGGGATCTGGGCGGTATTCGTTTATGGGCATGGATCCGTTGAAGTGCTATTGCGGAAGGGACGGCAAGATTGAGGAACGTGTTTACGCAACGGGGAAGACATACAGTCATGAGGGCGATTTGTTTGTGTTACTAAAACGATTGATACCGCAGATTACAGACGATATCGATTTTCCATTCACAGGCGGTGCGGTTGGCTATGTTGGATATGGGGCAGCGCGGCAAGGTGGTCGACGTACGGAGGAGAATTTGGGGTATCCTGATGTCAATTTCAATATTTATGAAACCATCGTTGTTTTCGACCATGTATTGAATGAAGTGACATTGCTGCATACAGAGATTAATGAAGTACAAAGCGCTCCTGATCTGGATGCACTGGCAGCGAGTATGTTGTCAGGTGTGGAAAAGGAAGATTCTACTTTTGAGATATCGGACTATAGCTGTTCCGTGACACAACCGCAGTTTGAAGAGTTAGTACGCGAAGCGAAAGGCTATATCGAGGATGGGGAAGTGGAGCAAGTTGTGCTGTCTAGAAGAATGGTGGCAGACTTTAAGGGCGATCCGTTTTCCTTATACCGCAAGCTGAGAAAACGTAATCCGTCTCCGTATATGTACTATATGGAATTCGATGATCATGTCGTGGTGGGAACATCGCCAGAAAGTCTGGTTCGTGTGTCGAATGGTAAAGTCATGACAAATCCGATTGCGGGGACGCGCCGACGTGGCAAGGATAAGGCAGAAGATGTGGCACTTGAAAAAGAGTTGTGTGCGGATCCGAAAGAGGTTTCGGAACACGATATGCTAGTTGAACTTGGACGGAGTGATTTAGAGAAGATCTGTGTTGCAGATTCTGTAACCGTGACGAGCTACATGGAAGTTGTCCGTTATGAGCACGTCATGCATTTGGTGTCGGAGGTAGAAGGGAATTTATCGCCAGTACTCCATTCATTAGATGCGTTAAGCGCATGTTTACCAGCGGGTACGGTAACAGGGACACCAAAGACACGGGCGATGGAATTGATTGATGAATTAGAGCAAATGGATCGAGGCATCTACGGAGGAGCCATTGGTTATATCGGCTTCAACGGCAATATGGATTTTGCCTTAACGATTCGTACGATGATTGTGAGAGACGGAAAAGCTTATGTTCAGGCAGGTGCAGGGATTGTGGCAGCGTCAAATCCAACGAATGAGTATATGGAGACGGTTAACAAAGCCCGTTCGTTGTTAGAAGTCGTCAATTAAATAATGAGCCGAGCAGAGGAGAGATTGAGATGAGAGGTATTGTGAGAAAAGTAGAGCTAGGGAACCACTTGATGTATGAAGAAATGTTGGAAGTAGCAGATAAAATCTTTGATGAACAAACGGATTCGCGGGATATTGCCGATTTTCTTGTTGCATTGTCACGTAAAGGAGAGACGGCTCATGAAGTGGCAGCCCTCGCATCTGTCATGAAATCGCATGCTGTTCAACTGTCAGTTCCCGAGGGTGTTTACATGGATAATTGTGGAACAGGTGGAGATGGTTCGGACAGTTTTAATATTAGTACGGCATCCGCATTCGTGTTAGCGGGCGCGGGGGCATCGGTCGCCAAGCACGGCAATCGTAAAATTTCGAGTGCCGCGGGTAGCTCTGATGTGTTGGAGGAGCTCGGTGTCCATTCAGAATTCAGCGCAGATGAAACGGCTGAATTGCTTCGTCGGGAAGGAATTACCTTTCTTCATGCACCGCAAGTTCATCCGAAAATGAAACGGATTGGCGCGATACGGCAACAAATTGGTAAGCCAACCATTTTCAATTTAGTGGGTCCTTTGACGAATCCAATTCCGTTAAAAACGCAATTTACGGGTATTAATCGACCTGATTTCACGATGGAGTATGCGACCGTTCTACGAATGCTTGGAAGAGAGCGGGCGATTGTTGTATCAGGCGCAGGAGGCATGGATGAGGCGTCGCTTGCAGGCCAAAACTTTTTCGTGTTGTTGGATAAAGGTGATCTGATTCCATTTTCACTGACAGCCGATGACGTAGGATTGGCGCCTGCACCTGCTTCAGCCATTCGCGGGGGCGGTGCCAAGGTAAATGCCGCAATTATTCGTGCCATTTTCCAAGGGCAGCGCGGTCCGCATTTCGATACGATTGTGTTCAATGCGGGCATTGGGCTGTTTGCCAATGGGCAAGTGGGAACGATTCAAGAAGGTGTGAAACGGGCGACAGACAGTATTTTGTCTGGCAGAGCGTTACAGAAATTAGAAGCAGTCGCTGCCTTTAGTGAAAAGATTGGGCAAAAGGCGGTGGCGAAATGACGATTTTAGATGAAATCTTACAAGAAAAACGTCGTGAAGTAGAGCAATTGTTGGCACAACAGGCTGTACAACAAGAAAAACGTCCGTCGCGTCCATCTTTATTCGATAGGCTGTATCAATCGGAGCGTTTACAGGTCATTGCGGAAATGAAGCGTGCATCTCCGTCGAAAGGGTTAATTGCCGAAGGGGCGGAACCTGTTACACAGGCGATGATATATGACGAAGCTGGGGCGGCATGCATTTCGGTGTTGACGGATGCTCCCTTTTTTAAAGGGTCATTCGAAGACTTGGCGGCTGTTGCAAACGCCGTTTCAACTCCGTTACTTTGCAAAGATTTCATGATTCATACTGTTCAAATTGACCGGGCGAAAAATGCGGGTGCATCGGTGATTCTGCTGATTGTCGCGGCGCTTACGGATGAAGAACTGACGGAACTTTATGCATATGCCGTGGTAGCAGGGTTAGAAGTATTGGTAGAAGTACATGATGCAGAAGAATTGAAACGGGCACTTGCCATTGATGCCAAGTTGATTGGTGTGAATAATCGAGATCTCCGTACTTTCGAAGTAGATTTACAGCGGACGGAAGAGATTGCAGCATTATTTCCATTCCATGAGAAGCGTGTGCTTATTAGTGAAAGTGGGATTTGGCAAACCAAAGATGCATTGCGTGTATCGAAAGCAGGCGCGAGTGCAGTGCTTGTTGGTGAATCGTTGATGCGTAGTGAGTCAGTCACCACAGCCATTCAGTCATTGCAAGTTGCTGTGCAAGAGGTGGTTCGATGACGAAAGTGAAAATTTGTGGATTGATGGAGCGGGAGCATGTCAAAGTTGCGGTCGATGCGGGGGCAGATGCTATCGGTTTTGTGTTTGCACCGAGTCGGAGACGGGTGACCATTACGGAAGCGCAGGAACTTGCACGTGAGATTCCGCCTGGAGTGCTAAAAATCGGTGTATTCGTAGATGCTTCACCAGAGGAAATGAAGGAAGCGTATCAAAAAGTACCGCTCGACGTTATTCAATTCCATGGCAATGAAAGTGCAGATTTTATCGACAAGGTTGGACTTCCTTCTATTAAAGTATTATCAGTGCACAGCGTTGAAGACGTGAACAGTGCGACACAGTATAAGGCAGACTATTTTTTGTTCGATACGCCGGGAACGGATTTTAAAGGTGGCAGCGGGCTGACGTTCGATTGGGAGCTGATGAAGAACGTTGGCATACAGCCAGATCATGTTATTTTAGCAGGCGGACTGAATGTGGGCAATGTCGGAGAGGCTATCCGGCGTGTGAAACCGTATATGGTGGATGTATCGAGTGGCGTGGAAACAATGAAGAGAAAAGATGAGACCTTGATTCGCGCTTTTATTTCGGCGGTCAAAGATGAGGAGAGATGAGCATGGTGCAGAAATTACAAGTAGGTCGATACGGGAAGTTTGGCGGGCAATTTGTGCCAGAGACGTTAATGACGGCGCTGTTGGAATTGGAGCAAGCATACGACGAGGCGATAGTGGATCCGGCTTTCATGGATGAAGTGAATCATTATTTAAAGGATTTTGTTGGACGTGAGACGCCGCTTTATTTCGCAGAAAGACTGACGAAGGCTGCGGGCGGTGCAAAGATTTACCTCAAACGAGAGGATTTAAATCATACGGGTGCCCACAAAATCAATAATACGATTGGGCAGGCATTACTTGCGGTACGCATGGGTAAAAAGAAAATTGTGGCGGAAACCGGAGCGGGTCAGCACGGTGTTGCGACGGCAACGGTTTGTGCATTGTTTGATCTTGATTGTGTGATTTTCATGGGAGCGGAGGATATTCGCAGGCAGGAATTGAATGTTTTTCGCATGGAGTTGCTTGGTGCGACAGTCGTTTCGGTCGATAAAGGCGGCGGTACGCTCAAGGATGCGGTTAATGAGGCGTTGCGCTATTGGGTAGCCAATGTGGAAGATACGCATTACATTTTAGGTTCTGCTCTCGGGCCACATCCGTTTCCGAAAATTGTTCGTGATTTCCAACGTGTGATTGGTGTGGAGACTAGAAAACAAATCATGGAGAGAACGGGACGGCTGCCAGACGCGATTGTGGCGTGCATTGGTGGAGGAAGCAACGCGATTGGCATGTTCCATCCATTTTTGGAGGACGAAGAAGTCGCTTTGTACGGTGTGGAAGCAGCGGGTAGTGGACTTGCGACGGGGCTTCACGCGGCTGCAATTGCAGATGGCAAAGAAGGTGTTTTACACGGAGCATATATGTATGTGTTGCAGGATGAGGATGGTTTTATTCAGGAGGCGCATTCGATTTCTGCGGGACTGGATTACCCAGCTGTGGGTCCCGAACATTGTCATTTACATGATATTGGACGTGTAAAGTATACGGCGGTGACGGATGCAGGTGCACTGGAAGGCTTGCAGCTGTTAGCAAAATTAGAGGGCATTATCCCTGCTTTGGAAAGTGCGCATGCCGTGCAATATGCGGTTGGATTGGCTAGCCAAATGGATGAGGAAGACATCCTTGTCATTTGTCTATCAGGACGGGGCGATAAAGACGTTCAAACAGTGCGCGATGCTTTAGGAGGTGGAGTGAGATGACGAAAACAATTTTAACAAATGCCATTAATGCTTGTGTAGAACGTGGCGATAAGGCGTTTGTTCCGTATATTATGGCGGGAGATGGCGGGCTGAAGGCGTTGAAGGAACAGATTTTATTTCTTCAGGAAGTTGGCGTGACGGCGATTGAACTCGGCATTCCATTTTCTGATCCAGTAGCGGATGGTCCGGTGATTCAAGAAGCGGGGGAACGGGCACTTGCACATGGGGTGACACTTCGCAAGGTGTTAAAAGAACTAACTCATTTTATCGATGAAGTGACGGTTCCACTAGTCATCATGACTTATTTGAATCCGGTTTTGAGTTATGGTATTCAGGAATTTATCAAGGACTGCGGCGACGGTGGTGTTAGTGGTCTTATCATCCCAGATTTGCCGCTTGAGGAAAGTGAATTGTTGCGGGATGCGCTAGTGGATTCCGAGGTTGCGCTTATCCAACTGGTATCGTTGACAAGTCCGCCGGAACGAATCGAAAAAATTACGGCTGCAGGTGAAGGGTTTATTTACGCTGTGACGGTCAATGGCATTACAGGCGTGCGGGATGGTTTTGGCGATGATCTTCAAACGCATTTAGAGGGATTAAAGGCAGTAAGTCCAGTTCCTGTACTTGCCGGATTCGGTATTTCGACACCTGAACAAGTTCGAACGATTGGTGCTTTTGCTGATGGCGTAATAGTGGGCAGTGCGATTGTCGATGCATTTCATCATAAGGGTTTGACGACCGTGGAGGCGTTGGTGAAGTCCGCGGAAAAAGTGGCTTATAGGTAAAAGAACGCCTCTTCGCATATGAAGAGGCGTTCTTTTAATAAGGGCGTATCGTTTTTTCTTTATTCTCCGGTCACGGCGTTCAGCTTTCTCTTCTCTGCAATCCAGCCCGTGCCGAACTCTACCATCGGTTTCATCGGAACAATTTTGCAAGTGGCCTGCCCGAGTAAACCTTCGATACTAACTTCAGGGTTTACTTTTTCAAACATTTCGACCAGCTCTGGGAAAACGTCAGAATCCAGATGAGCCATATCGTAGGTTGCCCAAACGCGTTCGCCATTTCGCATAATTGCCGCACCATCTGGAGAAGCTGTTAGTCCCGGTGCAAGGTATTCGGACAGGTGAAGCGCTGTGCACGTATCATAGTCGACGCCAATCATGACAATTTTCACATTTGCATCAAACATCTTACCCAATGGTGAAGTCATTCCGAATGAATCCTGTATTGGATGTTCAGCCATCCACTCTTCTGCATGGCGCCCCCACGCCATAAAGGAATGGGCGGGGTGAGGGCTTCGAATTACCGCTGGATGGCGGTGGAAGCACTCTGCAATTTTCCCCATTCCTCGTAGATGTGTGAGATAGGGATCGTAGGCTGGAACGGATTGGCGAATGGGTTCGTGCCACATTTCCGGTACGGGCGGAAGCATCCAATTAGACGGATCTGAATTATCGGCGGATTGTGCTGGCATAACAATGGTCCCATTTTGTGTTATGGTTTCCATAAGAGCTTCGACGACTGCCTGTGCTCCTCCCGCTATCCACCCCATCGATTTGAGGGATGAATGAACAATGATGTTATCGCCGGGTGTAATCTCAAGCGTATGAAGTTGCTGTTGTAACGTGCTTTTTGATTGGAATGAATGGGTTTGTTGGATTGTTCTAAGTTCGCTCATGAAGAATCGCTCCGTTCTGTAGTTATTTTCAAAAGCATAACAATTGGCACAAGACTTGCCAAGTTGAAACTTTTTTCCTTATGAAGCGTACATATATAAAAGGAGTTGGTCGGGTTGGATACGAATGTAATTAGGCAGGAAGTCGAAACGACATATGAGAAAGTGAAATCATTGGCGGGTTGGGCGGTGGACAAGACCGTTGTGCTGACAATTACATCGTATTATGTCACATCCGAGCGCGAATTTGACGCGGTGAGTTTAAATAGGGCGATGGATGCACTGAAAAGTAGGACAGGCTGGCTTTCACCGTTACGTGGCAATCTGCTACCTATGATGGCGGCATTTCTCAATCAACCTGGTACGACAATTGACAAGGAAGTGGATCGTTTATTTGCAAAGCAGCAAGTATTAAAAGGTGTTGGTTTCCGCAATACTATTCACTCCTACTTAGCCGCCCTTCTGATGACAAACGAACCTGACCTGTATGAAAGTGAAGCACGGCAAGCAAAAAAACTATATGACGCAATGAAGAAACAACATTTTTTCCTAACGTCAGACGATGATTATGCTTACGCAGTATTGCTTGGGAAAAGGGGCGCTAATCCAGTTGAGCACGCCAAGTCGATGCGTACATACTATGATGCGTTACGTTCGGAAGGCTTCCGTTCGGGCAATGAATTACAATGGTTGTCTCAGGTCATGACTTATGTACATATTGAATTTGATCCAAAGCTTGTATCGAGAGCGACAGAAGTACTGGCCTATTTCAAGCGAGATACCAAGGTACGACCGGTCCATTATCCAATGATTGGTTTTCTAACGGTATTTGGTGTTGCAGATGCAGAATTGCAGAATATTGTCGAATTGACGCTATTCTTGGAGGCTTCCCGCCCTTTTAAATGGAATCGGGAGATGGCTTTGTCAATCGGAATTGGCTATAGTATGCATACATTGACCGAAAATCTAGGGGAGGCAACAGTCAGCCTCGCAACATCTGTAGAGCTGATCTTACAAGCGCAGCAAGCCGTGATGGCCGCAACAATTGCTGCGATGGTAGCGTCATCCGCAGCAAGCTCAGCCAATACATGATGATTGATATAAAGTAAACGGAGCGTAGCTATCACCCAGGAAGGATGTAGTTCACTCCATCTCGAGCACCTAATCGTTTGTTTCGGCGTATACGAAGTTAAGAATAGCATGTCGAATAGACAAACAGATTCCTTTTCAAGTGAGAAGGAATCTGTTTTTTTTGTATGGAAAGAAAAAGGGGATTTGATTTTTGAGAAAAAACGACAGTTATTCCAGTTTGAAAACGCTTTCATACCAACGATTGTAACCGATTTGTCATATATCAAATATTTTATAAATTTCGTATTCTGAAAAAATAGTATTGTCATCTCTAGAATTGTATAGTATATTTGGGCAAGTGGTTTAATCAGAAAATTTACTATTAATAGTTTGGTATCTAAAGTAATGCAAGGGGGAAGTCGTCTTGGGAAAGCCGGTATTGGAAATTGAAAATCTCCGCACATCATTTCGCATTAAAGATGACTACTATGCGGCGGTCGATGGTGTGTCATTAACAGTTGAAAAAAATGAATTACTAGCCATCGTTGGAGAATCGGGTTGTGGGAAAAGCGCATTAGCTTTTTCGATAATGGGGTTGCATAGCAAAGCAAAAGTAGAAGGTAAAATTCAATTTAAGGACCATAATATCGCTAATATTTCACCTGCTAAGCTAAATGAATTACGTGGTAAGGAAATGGGGATGATTTTTCAGGACTCACTTTCCGCATTAAATCCATTAATGATTATCGGTGACCAAATTGGTGAAATTATTTACATTCACAATACGAAGCTTTCGAAAAAAGAACGGCAGGAAAAAGTCATAACCTTGTTGAATAAGGTCGGCATTCTTCGTCCGGAATTGACTTATGAACAATTTCCACATGAATTGTCGGGTGGGATGAGGCAACGGGTTGTCATTGCGATGGCGATTGCCAATGAACCAGAGTTACTGATTGCAGATGAGCCAACGACTGCACTGGATGTAACTATTCAATCGCAAATCCTCGATTTATTAAAAAAGTTAAAAGAGGATATTCATGCGGGGATTATTCTCATTACGCATGATCTAGCAGTTGTTGCTGAAATGGCGGATCGAGTGGCTGTTATGTACGCCGGCCAGATTGTTGAAATAGCGGATGTTTATACATTATTCGAAAACCCACTTCATCCTTATACAAGGTCGTTGTTGAATTCTGTTCCGCATTCAAGTGAAGTGCAATCTGAACTTCATGTTATTGAAGGGATTGTTCCTTCACTACAAAAATTGGAGCGCAATGGTTGTCGATTTAGCCCACGAATTCCTTGGGTGGATAGCTCAGCCCATGAAGAAAACCCGTCCTTACACGAAGTAAGCCCTGGTCATTTCGTGCGCTGTACTTGTTACCAGCAATTTAGCTTTCCTGAAAAAAGCAAGGAGGATCATTACCATGTCGTTTCTTGAAGTAGAAGATTTAAAAGTCCACTTCCCGATTCACGGTGGCATACTTGGTAGAACTGTCGATCATGTCAGGGCGGTTGACGGTGTGTCGTTTTCGATTGAAAAAGGGAAGACCTACGGACTTGTGGGTGAATCTGGGTCTGGAAAAACAACGACTGGTCGGGCAATCATCGGTTTGAATCAAATTACTTCGGGTAGGGTCCTTTTCGAGGGGCAAGATATTACAAATTTGCGCCGCTCAAAAATGGATGCACGCAGAGAGATACAGATGATTTTTCAAGATCCTTATTCTACATTGAATCCTAAAAAACGCGTCTTCGATATTGTGTCTGAGCCGCTTCGCAACTACGAAAACCTTTCAAGAAATGAAGAAAAGAAGCGAGTTCAGGAATTATTAGAACTTGTCGGTTTAAGCCCCGAAAGCATACATAAATACCCGCATGAATTCTCGGGTGGGCAGCGCCAACGGATTGGAATTGCTAGAGCAATTGCCTTAAAACCCAAGTTAATTATTGCAGACGAACCGGTATCAGCCCTTGACGTATCTGTTCAAGCACAGGTGTTGAACTTTATGCAGGAGATTCAGAGGGAGTTAGGACTCACGTATCTTTTCATTAGTCATGACCTTGGAATCATTAGGCATATGTGCGATCGCATCGGCATTATGTATAAAGGACGATATGTTGAGGAAGGAACACCAGATGATATTTTTAGCAATCCCCAGCATATCTATTCAAAACGACTGGTTGCTGCGATTCCTGATATCAATCCAAGGAAACGTGTGCAACAATCACAGTTCCGCCAACAAGTAAAAGACGAGTATGAGAAGTCCTATGACAATTATTTCGATGACAAGGGCTTGGCCTATAACTTACAGCCAGTATCGGATACACATCTAGTGGCTTTACCTGGGAGAGGGTGAATAATATGTGGAAATTCACTGTACGTCGAATTGGAATTATGATTCCACAACTTGCGTTACTTAGTATTTTGGTATTTGTAATGGCTAAAATGATGCCTGGGGATGCGTTAAGTGGTTTGATTGACCCAAGTATTGACCCGGCTACGATGGAGGCCATGCGAGACAAACTTGGTTTGAATGACCCTTGGTTTAATCAATATATGGACTGGATTAAAGGCGTCGTTCAATGGGATTTTGGACAATCTTTTCGATTCAAAATGCCTGTTACGGAGTTAATTTCTCAACGGTTAATCAATACATTTTGGTTGTCCCTAATGACGTTAATCTTGACGTATCTGATTGCGATTCCCCTTGGTATTACAAGTGGCCGGTATAATGATACTTTAGCTGACCGTTTAATAACGGGTTATACGTACCTAGGATTTGCTGCACCATTATTTATTTTTGCTTTACTTATGCTTTGGGCATTTGGTTTTAATCTTGGATGGTTTCCGACCGGGGGTAGTGTAACGCCAGGTCTTACACCAGGAACATTTGAATATGTAATCAGTAAAATCAATCATTTATTGCTGCCTTCATTGTCGATGGCACTCATTTCAACAGTTGGAACTGTTCAGTATTTACGGAGTGAGATTATTGATACGAAGCAGAAGGAATTTGTTGTAACTGCAAGAGCAAAGGGTGCATCCGAATCTCGGGTGTATAACCATCATATTTTAAGGAATTCATTGTTACCGATTGCTGCTTTCTTTGGCTATGAAATTACGGGATTAATCACGGGAACAGTATTTATTGAAAAAATCTTTGGTTATCCAGGGATGGGCTCCCTGTTTATAGAATCAATTACACTACGTGATTTTAGTGTAGTCACAGCCGTTATTCTCATATTTGGGATTGCAGCGATTTTAGGTGCTTTACTCTCGGATATTATATTAAGTATTGTGGATCCACGTATTCGCATAAAATAAGAACTCGATAGACATTGGGGTGGTTAAGGTTGGAAGCGAAAATTGTTCAAATACCCGATAATACCCAGAGTGATGACAGAAGTCCGTCTGGTTTGCAGATTATCTGGCGTGAAATCGTCCGAGATAAATTAGCCCTTGTATCATTAATTTTTCTAACACTTATTATGATGTTTGTTTATGGTATATCGTTGTTTTTAGAGCAAAGTGAGATTGTTAAAGTTGATCTGTTTTCGATTCATAAGCCCCCGTCTGAAGAGTTTTGGTTGGGGACCGACCATGGTGGACGAGATGTTTTTGGACAACTGATTATAGGAACCCGAAATTCACTGTCGATTGGAATTTTGGTGACAGTCATGACCGGCGTTATTGGAATTTTAGTTGGCTTAATCTCTGGTTATTATGGCGGAAAAGTCGATAATTTGATAATGAGAACGGTAGACTTTTTCATGATTCTACCATTCTTGATGATCGTTATTGTATTTGTATCAATCACGCCGAAATATTCAATCGTATCGTTCTCATTAATTATGACAGCCTTCATGTGGATGGGAAAAGCACGGCTAATACGATCGAAGGCATTGCAGGAAAGGGAACTGGACTATGTACAGGCCTCTAAGACGCTTGGTTCCTCGAATTTAAAAATTATGTTTACGCAAGTGTTGCCGAATTTAAGTTCAATTATTATTGTTTCTATGACATTGAACCTTGCGGCAAATATTGGTTTGGAATCGGGTCTGTCATTTTTGGGATTTGGTTTTCCTGAAAATACACCGAGTCTCGGGACACTTGTTAGTTACGCGACAAACCCACAAACTTTGGAGTACAGATGGTGGATTTGGTTACCTGCATCATTGCTAATTTTAGCACTGATGTTGAGTATAAATAATGTTGGTCAAGCGTTAAAACGTGCGACTGACGCAAGACAAAGAAGAGGATAAGAAGGGGGAGAGTTTAATATGGTTGGAAAGAAAAGTGCAAGTAAAGTGTTATTCGCAATGCTACTTGTTTTACTACTCGCATTAGCTGCGTGTAATAAGACTGACGATGCGACTCCAGACGATTCTGGTAAAGAAAAAGATAAGCCGAAAGATGCGCAAACAGAAGAGAGTGGAGAAAAGCTCTATTCGATCGACGATTTCACGAATATCAAAACAAAAGAAGGCGAAGCAATCGAAGGTGGTTCGTTCACGTACGGACTTGTTTCGGATACTGCATTTGAAGGAACGTTGAACTATAACTTCTATTCAGGCAATCCTGACGCAATGGTTCTTCAGTGGTTTGACGAAGGATTCTTGACATGGGATGAAAATTACGTGTACACAAATGACGGTGCTGCAACGTATGAATCATCCGAAGACGGCAGAACTTTCACATTCACGATTAAAGATAATGTTAACTGGCATGATGGTCAGCCAGTTACGGCTGAAGACTGGTTATTTTCACATGAAGTTCTAGCACATCCGGACTATGATGGACCTCGTGCGGGTGATGTGAAGAACATCGTAGGTATGGATGAGTATATGGCTGGTACAGCAGAGACAATTTCAGGTATTGAAGTTGTGAGTGAAAAGGTATTGAAAATCACGTATAAAGAAGCAACACCATCACTAATCACAGGTGGAATCTGGACGTATCCACTTGCGAAGCATATCTTTGGTGATATGGCAGTAAAAGATATTTCATCTTCTAAGGAAGTGCGTCAAAACCCAATTGGTTTCGGTCCATTTAAAGTAGACACAATCGTTCCAGGTGAGTCTGTAACGTATACGAAAAACGAAGACTACTGGCGCGGGGCACCTGGACTTGATACAGTTACTCTAAAAGTAATCAATCCAAACGTTGTAGTACAAGCATTGAAAAAAGGTGAAGTAGATACAGTAAGTGACTTCCCTGTTGCTCAATACCCTGATAATGCCGACATGTCAAACGTTGAATTCTTAGGTATGATTGACCGTGCGTATTCGTATGTTGGATTTAAACTTGGTACTTGGGATGCTGAAGCTGGCGTTGTAAAGTATGATCCAACTAAGAAGATGGCGGATGCAAAGCTTCGTAAAGCAATGTGGCATGCTGTTGACAATGACACAGTAGGTAAGAAGTTCTATCATGGTCTGCGTTGGGCTGCGACGACACTAATTCCACCATCACATCCAGAGTTCCATGATGACACAAATCCTGGTGCAGCTTATGATCCAGAACTAGCAAAACAAATGCTAGAAGAAGCTGGCTATAAAGATGTTGACGGCGACGGCGTTCGTGAAGATAAAGAAGGTAATCCACTAGTTATTTCTTATGCTTCTATGTCAGGTGACGATATTGCTGAACCATTGGCGCAATATTATATCCAAGCATGGGGAGCTGTAGGCTTGAAAGTAGAACTATTAGATGGTCGTCTACAAGAGTTCAATAGCTTCTATGACCGCGTAGGTAACAAAGGTAATGATGATCCTGCTGTTGATATTTATGCAGGAGCTTGGGGTGTAGGTATTGACGTGGATCCAAGTGGACTTTACGGCAATGATGCATTGTACAACTTCTCACGTTGGGAAAATGAAGAAAATACTCGTTTGTTAGCAGAAGGTATTTCTGAAAAAGCATTCGATGTAGAGAAACGCAAAGAAATCTATAAAGAATGGCAACAACTAATGACAGAAGAAGTTCCTGTATTCCCAACAATGTACCGTTCAGCAGTTGTTCCGGTTAATAACCGCGTATTGAACTATGCAATTGGTGATGGAACAGGTCTATATCTAAGTGATATTCAAGTAACACAAGACAAACCTGTTGTTGGGAAATAAGTTATAATCGTATAGCCTGTGAAGGAAGTATTTCCTTCACAGGCTTTTTACGTTGTGATGGATTTGACTAGGCATAATTATGAGAGAATGCGGCGTATGATAAACTGATGATAGGTGAGTTGAAGTAGAGCTATTCGTTGCATCTGCTACACCTTTAAGGTGCTTATCCTATTATGGAAAGGAAGATATATATGAGAATACGACCACAACGTTTACAACAAGGAGATACCATTGGGATCATAGCACCATCGAGTCCGCCGAATCAGGAAAGTCTAGAGCGTTCACTTGCGTTCTTGGAGCAACTGGGTTTGAAATGGCGGTTTGGCAAACATACAAAAACTGTTAACGGTTATCTTGCGGGAACAGATGAGGAACGATTAGAGGACTTGCATGATATGTTTGCAGATCCGACGATAAAAGGAATCATTTGTGCAGGCGGAGGCTACGGGTCGGCGCGTTATACCGATAAGATTG
Source organism: Sporosarcina sp. NPDC096371 (assembly GCF_044762865.1). Taxonomy (NCBI): domain Bacteria; kingdom Bacillati; phylum Bacillota; class Bacilli; order Caryophanales; family Caryophanaceae; genus Sporosarcina; species Sporosarcina sp. NPDC096371. Next base: position 365,564 of record NZ_JBIWFE010000004.1, on the reverse strand, counting down.
ATTTACAACTGATGCAGGAAAACCCGAAAATATTTTGGGGATTTAGCGATATCACGTTTCTTCACACAGCGATGGGGGCGTATTCAAACCTTGTGACGTTCCACGGTCCTATGTTGGCATCTTGTGTTGGTAAAGAGTCGTTCCATGAACTGTCTGCAAAAATGTTTCAACAGTTGTTTGAACCGATGGAGCTTCATTATACGGAGGCGATTGGTCCCCTTAAAACGGTCACAGGCGGTGTTGTGCAAGGTGAACTCGTTGGTGGGAATTTGTCTTTATTGGCAAGTGGCATCGGTACGAAGTTCGAGGTCGATACTAAAGGGAAATTGTTATTTATAGAAGATGTTGGCGAGGAACCTTATCGTGTCGATGGATTGCTCAATCAATTGCGGATGGCGGGGAAACTAGATGATGCAGTAGGAATTGTTGTGGGTGATTTCTCGGATGCAGCACCGAAGAAACGAGAAGTGTCGCTAACGCTTGATGAAGTCTTTGACCATTACTTAGGAAGTCTTGGAAAACCTGTTGTGAAGGGCTTTAAAATTGGACATTGTCAGCCGCATTTCGCGATACCACTTGGTGTGGGTGCGAAGTTGGATGCGGATCATCGGACACTGACGATTTTACCTGGCGTGGAATAATATAAAAGGGGAATGAACTGTGCTCATCCGTTCAATTGAGACAACTCCAGTGGCAGTGCCGCTGACGAAACCTTTTAAGACGGCACTTCGGACAGTCCATACAGCTTATGCTGTTTATGTGAAAGTGACTTGTGAGGATGGACGTGTTGGCTGGGGCGAGGCAGTGCCAACGCATGTGATTACGGGTGATTCGATGGGGAGTATTACTTATGCCATCAATGAGGTGATGGCCCCGCAGCTAATTGGACTTGATATTCGCCAGTGCGAAGTGATCTTTCAGACGCTTAACCGGTCGATGGTAGGCAATACGAGTGCCAAGGCGGCGGTTGACATGGCGATCCATGACTTGCTTGGCCAATTGGCAGGAATGCCTTTGTATCAGTACCTTGGTGGCTACTGCAAGAAAATCGAAACGGGTTTTACTGTGAGTGTCAATGATTATACAGAGATGGCGGATGATGCAGAACGTTATGTGTCGAATAACTTTTCTGTGTTAAAAGTAAAGGTAGGCATTGGAGACATAAGTGAAGACATTGCTCGCATTAAAGCGATTCGTGGACGTGTCGGAAGCACTCCTCGAATACGTCTTGATGCCAACCAGGGATGGCAGGCGAAAGAAGCGGTTCGCGCGATCGGATTATTGGAAGATGCCGGGATGGATATTGAATTGATTGAACAACCGGTGCATGCCGATGATATAGAGGGCTTGAAATATGTAACGGATCGCACGTTGACGCCAATTATGGCGGACGAAAGTGTTTTTTCGGTGCAAGATGCGTTACGTATTCTTCAGTTGCGTGCGGTGGATTTGATGAACATCAAGTTGATGAAATCGGGGGGCATTCACCAGGCGATAAAAATTAATGCGTTGGCGGAATCGTATGGTGTGGCATGTATGGTCGGCAGCATGATTGAGACGAAGCTTGGCGTAACAGCGGCCGCGCATTTTGCGGCGAGTCAACCGAATATCACGCGTTTTGATTTTGATGCGCCGCTGATGTTAGCACAAGATCTTGTTGCAGGGGGAATCGTTTACGAGGGAAGGGTTATTCATCTTCCCGAATTACCCGGTCTAGGGTTGGATGATGCAAGGATGGGGCTCATTGGGAAGGAAGGTGATGGTGGTGAACACATGGTATTGCGCGGTTTCGGTGGCGACAGTGTGGACGTCACCTGAATCTGTTAGGGAAATCGACCAGCCGGGAACGGAGAACCCTGTTCGGACCATAAAATGGTTGGAGCAATTGCCGTTTACAGCGCGACTTGACCTTTGCGATGGAAACCGGGTTCAGACACAGCTATTGTATGGTGAACCGGTCATTGTTGAACGTATTCAAGGTGATTGGGCGAAAATTATTGCTGTCTGGCAACCGTCGACAAAAGAGCAACGCGGTTATCCAGGGTGGGTTCCACTTGTGCAGTTAAAGGAGGCAAAGCCCATTCATGCGCAAGGCTTTGTCAAAGTGATTGCAGGAAAGGCGCAACTTTGGCAGATGGATGGTGCACCCCAAATTATTATCCCTTTCAATACAATATTGCCATATGAAGCTGAGCAGGGGGAGTATGTACTTGTCTGCACACCGGACGGGAAGGCGTTATTGCTGAATCGGGATATTGAAAAAGCTTCGTCCATTCATCAGTTTGATAGACGACCTGCTGCGGAGGCGGTTGACAAAGGGCTTGCTTTTCTCGATGTCCCTTATTTATGGGGTGGGATATCCTCTTACGGCTTCGATTGTTCAGGGTTCACCTACACAATGTTGAAGGCGTGCGGTTATGCCATTCCGCGTGATGCTAGTGATCAGGTACGGAGTGGTCAAGAAATCCCGTTAGACAATTCGACATGTTGGATGAAAGGTGATCTTCTTTTCTTCGCTAATGATGAAGGGAAGGGGAATGTTCGACATGTCGGGTTTTATTATGGAGATGGGTTGCTTTTGCACGCGCATCGTACGGGGAAAGCGGTTGAGTTATTGAAACTCGAGGGATCCGATTTGGAAAGTGATCTTTGTGCTGTTCGGCGTTATGAAAAAACTAATGATACCTGTATGAAATAGTAGAGCTGGCCCAATGATTGGGTTGGCTTTTTTTGTGTGTAAAGTACTATTCGATTGATTGGGAATGCATGGTTGCAGGATGTATTTAATGCTTCTTTTTTAAAAGAGTCAGTAGAAATTTGTTTTTTTTGATTTTTTAATAGGGAAAAATTTGTAGAAAAAAACTCTTTGCAAGTGAGAAAAAAGCGAGTAGAATGTGAAAAGTTCCCTTTCTGGATAAAGTATTTGGTGAAAGTTAGTCGAGTGGAACGACATCACACATCAAATAATATTTGAATAGATTGAGAAAGCTTCGGTATTGAAGTGTATTTTCATTAGTAGGACAATGCGCAGGATGTCGCATTTTTCGTTTTGTTCTTATAATCGAACTTTCACGGGGGGTAATCCAGCACGTAGGCTTTTATGTTTATAAAAAAACTAGAAGTAGGTGCTTCGCTGCCAGACAATATGGAATAAAAAAAGAGTGGAAAGGTAGACTATTATGCAAAACACAATGCAAAAGTCATGGACCAAAGAGTCACTTGCTACATTCCTAATAGCCTCGCTTAAAGGAATTTCACAAGTCTTGTTGATTAATAATGCTATTTCAGGACTATTTATTCTATTGGCTATTACCACCTCCTCTTTTTTGTTGGGGATTATGACGCTATTATCGGCTTTTATAGGTACTATCGTTGGAATACTGGGAGGGGCAGATAAAGAAAGTATAAAACAAGGCTTGTTTGGGTACAACTCTGTATTGACGGGAATTGTGCTAACCTTATTTTTAACAGGACCTTATCATTGGATAATCGCTCTTTTTGGAGCTGCGATTGCGGCCGTTTTTACAGCTGCCATGATGCATGCTTTCAAAAATTCGGGGGTTCCTATTCTCACTTTTCCTTTTATCATCCTGTCATGGATGATGTTGCTTGCTTCATATCGACTGAAGGAATTTCATTTAACGCCTACCCTATTTCCTCAGGATTTATTAAATTGGGAAGTAGATATGACTGGGAATATCGACTGGGTCGAGGGGATGTTTAACGGTATTGGACAGATTTTCTTCCTCCATAGTACCTTGTCAGGTATCCTCCTTTTTATTGCGGTATTTTGGGCTGGATGGAAACTTGGTCTATACGTAATCATCGGAAACTCGGTTGCTTTATTGGTGTCCTATTTACTGGGCGGGGAACCTAATTTGATTTTTATGGGGCTTTACGGTTACAACGCTATCTTAACGATCATAGCTGTATCCGCGGTATTCAATACGAAGTCCAACCGTTTTAACCTTTTTTCAGGAATTGTTGGGGCCTGTTTAACAGTACTCCTAACAGCAAGCATTGCTACTCTGCTTTTACCATACGGACTACCGGCTTTAACAATGCCATTTGTTCTTAGTACTTGGCTTATCCTTAGTGCAAGAAAGGTACTGCCACGATTGTAACGAATCACCAGTAGATACCTGTTTTAACAGACAGAATGATTTTTCGTAATGCGGAATAAATGTGTAAGAAAAATAGTAGCCAAAGTATGTTTTGGTCAATCATTCATTTTTCTTTTATGTGTGTTCCGCATTGTTGTATCTGCGCAGCTTATATTGGAGTTATGAAAATATAATTTCACAATAAACTTTAAATGTAAATAAGTTGTAGAAAAACCCATTTAGCATTATAATAAAATGGTTAACGACAAATTTCGACAAAATCTGCTGTATCCTGGTCCTAAAGGGTTCGATTTGAACTGGAATTTGTCCGAAATTGTAAGTTCATGCAAATACTGAGTTTATAAAAAAAACAAAATCATTACAGAGACGGTCTACTGAATCTTCTTTGATTTTGTTTTTTATTAATTAAAAAAGAGGTGCTTTGAATTGAAATTATCACCGGTTGAACAGGAAAAGCTGTTGTTACACCTTGCAGGGGAACTTGCTATTAAGCGTAAAGAACGTGGAGTTAAACTGAATTATCCAGAAGCTATAGCGTATATCTGTCATTACATCATGGAAGGGGCTCGCGATGGTAAAACTGTTGCACAGCTCATGAGTGAGGGAAAACAAGTACTTACAGTTGAAGACGTTATGGAAGGCGTCGGCGATATGATTTCGGATGTCCAAATGGAAGCAACATTCCCAGATGGAACAAAACTTGTGACGGTTCACCGTCCAATTCAATAATAGGAGGCTTCAATAATGATTCCAGGAGAAATAAGAACAGCTGAAGGTTTAATTGAAATAAATGCTGGACGTGCAGTGAAAACAGTACGTGTCGCAAGTACGGGTGACCGACCTATACAAGTCGGTTCGCATTTCCACTTTGTCGAGGTTAACAAATTCCTTGAATTCGATCGCGAACAAGCAATTGGAATGCATTTGAACATTCCATCGGGCACGGCTGTACGCTTTGAACCGGGCGAAGAGAAAGAAGTCGAGTTAGTTGAATTCGGCGGAAAACGTCACGTGTTCGGGCTAAACACGTTAACTGAAGGTTCGACACATAATAAAGACATTATCTTGGATAATGCAACAGACGGCGGCTTTAAAGGAGCGGAAGAAAAATGAAGGTAACACACGAGCAATATGCAAAAATGTTCGGTCCTACAGTAGGAGACCAAGTACGTCTTGCTGATACGGATCTTTGGATTGAAATTGAAAAAGATTATACGTCGTACGGCGACGAAGGCGTTTTTGGAGGCGGGAAATCGCTTCGCGTGTCTATGGGGCAAAATGGTAATCGTACAAGCGATGAAGGTGTTCTTGACACAGTAATTACTAATGTTGTAATTATCGATCACACTGGTATCGTGAAAGCGGATATTGGGATTAAAAACGGTCGTATTGTTGGTGTCGGAAAAGCCGGAAATCCGGATACAATGGATGGCGTCGATCAGGATATGATTATTGGAGTTGGAACGGAAGTCTATGCTGGTGAAGGGCTCATCGCTACAGCGGGTGCTATCGACACGCATATTCACTTAATTACTCCTCAACAAGTCGAGACTGCACTTAATGCTGGAACGACAACTTTCATCGGTGGAGGGACAGGTCTTGCTGCTGGTTCTAAAGCGACAAGTTTAACAGCGGGTGCATGGCATATACACCGGATGTTACAAGCGGTTGAGAGTCTGCCAATTAACTTCGGTCTTCTTGGAAAAGGAAGTGCATCCACTACTGAACCGATTATCGAACAAGTTCGTGCGGGTGCAATTGGTATGAAAATCCATGAAGACTGGGGTGCAACTCCAGACGCGCTTAACCAGAGTTTAACGGTTGCTGATGAATACGATATTCAAGTTGCGCTACACTCTGATACGCTCAATGAAGCGGGCTTTGTTGAAAATACGATTGAAGCGATTGATGGTCGCGTTATTCACATTTTCCATACAGAAGGAGCTGGCGGCGGACACGCACCGGATCAGCTAAGACTAGCTAGTCATCCGAATATCATACCAGCATCAACGAATCCAACAAAACCATTTACGACGAATACAATTGACGAACATTTGGACATGCTTATGGTATGTCACCATTTGAAACACGATGTACCGGAAGACGTTGCGTTCGCTGACTCACGTATCCGTCCTGAAACGATTGCTGCGGAAGATATTATGCAGGATCTTGGAATCCTTAGTATTATGTCATCTGACTCACAAGCGATGGGACGTGTTGGTGAAGTAACAATCCGTACATTCCAAACAGCAGACAAAATGAAGAAACAGCGTGGCCCACTTCCACAAGACGAAGGAAAAGGGAACGACAACTATCGTGTAAAACGCTATATTTCAAAATTGAATATCAACCCAGCAATTGCACATGGAGTTAGCCATGAAATTGGTTCGATTGAAGAAGGGAAACTCGCGGACATCATCCTTTGGGACCCAGCATTTTTCGGCGTAAAAGCAGATGTTGTCATTAAAGGCGGAATGGCTGTTTACGGAATGGCTGGAGATCCAAACGCATCTATTCCTACACCGAACCCGGTAATGGGTCGTCCATTGTACGGTTTCCATGGTCAAGCACCGCAAAAAGTAGGAATGACGTTCCTTCCGAAGATTGCAGTAGCAGAAGGGCTTCCTGAAAAACTAGGCCTTCAGAAAATGATTGGTACTGTAACAGGCTGCCGTAGCATTGGTAAAGCGGACATGAAACATAACAGTGAAACGCCTGAAATTGAAGTAAATCCTGAAACATATGAAGTAAAACTCGACGGCGTACTTGCTACGTGTGAACCGGTAAGCGTACTTCCTATGGCACAACGTTATTTCCTATTTTAATCACTAAGTAGTATCAACAAGAGAAGGTCGAAATGGTAGGGAATAAACACCGGATCCATTTCGACCCGATTTTATTGGACATGCTAATAAAGGAGGATGCTACATGCTTATCACTAAAATTATTGGTAATATCGGGTCAGAAGAAGAAATTGCAGGTAAAAAGACGGAGTGGCTTGAACTCGACTGGGAAGAGTTGAATAAACGCATTCTGCGCAGAGAAACAGACCAGGGGACAGACATTGCATTGTCACTTGAACATCACGATGAAGATCATCATGACGACCACGACCACGATCATGACCACGATCACGGCCATCATCATCACCATGATGAGCATCAGGCATTACAATATGGCGATATCTTATTCGAGGACGACAAACGACGTATCGCTGTGCGCACAAAAATGGAGCCAGTTATCGTCATTAGCCCGAAAAACATGACGGAAATGGGTAAAACAGCTTTCGAACTAGGTAACCGTCACACTCCGGCATTAATCGAGGAAAATGAAGTAATCGTTCGTGCGGACCATACGTTGAACAAATTGCTAGATGAAGTAGGTGTTGCATATGAAACAACTGAGAGACGATTCAAACAACCATTCAAATACCGTGGGCACTCCCACTGATTTTGCACTTTTGCATCTGTTTCAAATACACGACTCCGCTTTTCCAATAGGTTCCTTTACGCAAACCTACGGAATGGAAACATATATTCAAGAAGACATCATCCGTACGAAAGAGGATTTGGTTGCTTATTGTACATCATTCCTATTTCATAATCTAGTGCGTGGGGATGCAATTTTGATTCAAGAAGCTTATACTGCGGCTCAGGAACAGGATACGGAGCGACTTCTCTATTTAGAGCAATTATGCGGTGCCATGAAACTTGCGAAAGAGTCACGTGACGCAAGTGTGAAGCTCGGCAGACAGTTCATTAAAACAGCGTCTCCGCTTGTGGAAGATGAATTTTTTGCCGGATGGAAAGCACGCATTGAATCGCAAGAAATTAAAGGTCATTACGCTATTCTCTACGGTATTTACAGTGCAACGACAGGCATTAGCGCACATCATGCGGTTATGACGTATTTGTTTGCATCTTTGAATGGACTCGTTCAAAATGCGGTTCGTGCGGTGCCATTTGGCCAAACTACTGGCGTCCAAGCAATGTATGAATTGATTGGTCCAGTTACGGAAGCGGCCGAATTGGTAGCGACGTTGACAGAAAATGATATTAGTAATAATGCGCTGGGTATAGAACTAGCTTCGATGAAGCATGAGTATCTATTCTCTAGATTGTTTATTTCATAATGGATTGAAAGGAGTTTTTTTTAATGAAACCAGTACGTATTGGCATCGGTGGTCCAGTTGGATCGGGTAAAACTTCACTCGTAGACCAACTAACACGCGCGATGCATGAAGATTATAATGTTGCGGTCATTACGAATGATATTTACACACGTGAAGATGCACAGTTTTTGATCAGCAACGGTGTACTTGAAGAGAACCGTATTTTAGGTGTTGAAACAGGAGGTTGTCCGCATACGGCAATCCGTGAAGATGCTTCAATGAACTTTGCAGCAATCGATGAGCTGAAAAATCGCTTTACAGACCTTGATATTATTTTCGTTGAGAGCGGTGGCGACAACTTGTCTGCTACATTCAGCCCTGAACTTGTGGATGCTTATATTTATGTTATTGACGTTGCAGAAGGTCAAGATATTCCAAGAAAAGGTGGCCCTGCTTTAACGCGTTCCGATCTTTTATTAATTAATAAAACAGAATTAGCTCCATATGTTGGTGTTGATCTTGAAGTGATGGACAGCGACGCGAAGAAAATGCGTAATGGTCGTCCGTATATCTTCACAGACGTACGTTCACAGAAGAACGTTGATAAAGTCGTAAACTGGATCAAGCACAGCATGTTATTGGAAGGTGCGGATTCCGCTGGTTCAAATGCATAAGCCGTCACGATATATCCATCACGGTAAACTGGACATGGTATTCGAACCAAGAAGAGGTTATACAAGAATGCCACATGTTTACCAACAACCTCCGTTAAAGGCGAGCCGGGAATTGTACGTAGGTACGGACCCGACGGCGACCGTCTATATTATGGAATCGTCTGGAGGGATGGTGTCAGGAGACCGCAACGATATTACAGTGAAAATTGCTCCGGATAGTAAGGTGCGGTTGGTTCAACAATCAGCATTAAAAATCTACCCAACGCAACCGGGCGATATTTGTAAGTTTACAATCGATGTCGATCTTGGGGAACGCTCGCGCTTGGAGTGGATGCCCGAGGTACTGATTCCGTTTGTTGATGCAAATTTCCAAGTGGATACGACGCTCCGAATTGCTAGCGACGCAACGGTATTATGGGGTGAAATTGTCGCGCCAGGACGTGAAAAACGTGGTGAGATTTTTGACTATCAATCGTTCCGGTCGAATTTCAAAATTTTTGTAGAAGATGAGTTAATTGCTTTCGATTCATTGCACTTTACACCGAAAGATGCTGCATACGGCGGTATTGGTATTCTTGAAGGAGCGCTATACGTCGGTTCGATTTGGCTTGTATCACCTAATGCAGCGGATATCGATATCCGCGCATTGCAGGAAACATTGCGGGTCGAAGAAGGATTGAAAGCTGGTATGACGCGACTTGAGGGAAATGCTATTCATTGTCGTTGGCTCTCGGTCGATCAGTGGAAAATGCAAGAAGAGATGAAGCGTGTATATGCGCTGTTGGCGGATATGGTGTAAGAGGACACTCCTATAGGGGGTGTCCTCTTTGGGTTGAAGAATTATTTTTAGTTCGATGCTTGTTTCTTACCCCATAGTTTTACTAAAAAATCCATAAACCAAATATAAAAGATCAAGGAACTAAATAGAATAATGACGATATAAATATACTGGAATGGTATGGAGATTGAATATTTTTGAATGAAACGACTGGAGTATAGCATGATAACCGTCATTGTAACAATCAATGTGATCATACCAAGTGCATAAATAATTATCGTACTTCTAGGCGTTTTTTGGAGCGTTGTCCGAATGGATTTCCGGAACTTTATGGATTTTATAATCAGGTAAGAAAACAGTGCAATTGATAAGTATTCATTTGCTACAAAAAGTAATATGAATCCAAGTAATAGGATAAACCAAGTGATTTTTTCATAGTGTTTATCGATGAAATTTATCATTGAAATCCCCCCAGTTTGTGTATACTATGTATACGAAGTATATAAGGGAAAAGTTTCTTTTATCATGAAATTGCAAAGGGGAGAGCTATATGCAAGAAAAAAGACCTATGGGCCAATCACGCACGATCCAGACAAAACTGGTCTTGCCGCCAGATACGAATCACCTACAGACAATTTTCGGAGGAAAAGTGCTCGCATATATCGATGAAATTGCGGATATCGCTGCCATGAAACATTCAAAAACAGCGGTCGTTACAGCTTCTATCGATTCAGTTGACTTTGTTTCATCAGCACGTGTTGGAGATGTCCTTGAACTGGAAGCAGTCGTCACTTCGACAGGTCGAACATCGATGGAAGTATTCGTGTCCGTTCATTCGATGAACCTGCTGACAGGTGAAACGAAACTGACAACCGAATCATTTTTGACGATGGTTGCCATGGACAAGGATAACAAACCAACTCCAGTACCCGGGATTTATCCTGAAACGGATGCTGAAAAGAGTCTGTTTGAAACAGCACCTGCTCGCCGCGAGCACCGGAAAGTACGGAGTGAGATGAAGCATTAATCAAAACTAATAAATTATCAATTAAAAACATTTTATACTTTCGCTGTTGACATTCTATTCAAAGGCCTGTATTGTACTATCTAATAACTGAATACGTAACTTTCTTATCCAGAGAGGTGGAGGGACTGGCCCTTTGATACCTCAGCAACAGACTTTTTAAGTACTGTGCTAATTCCAGAAGCCAAGCGTAATGCTTGTAGCTTGAAGATAAGAAGAGCAAAAAGCGAAACTGCCAAAACCTCTTCTTTAAGTATAGAAGAGGTTTTTTGTTCTTTCTGGAGACTGTTACCTTCAAGTAAAAAAGGAGGAATTTTTATGTCAAATGAATTACTGAATGCACTTACGTTATTAAAAAAGAAAGAGTGGGTCGATTTAACGCATACCTTTGGACCCGATTCTCCGCATTTTTCAGCCTTTGATGCAGCAAAATTTACGACGTTGTTCGATCATGATGATGGATTTTTTGCACAGAGCTTTACATTTGCGGGGCAGTACGGCACGCATATTGACGCGCCCATCCACTTCGTTCGAGATACGAGATATTTGGATGAATTGGGCTTGAAAGAGTTAGTGTTACCACTTGTCGTTATTGATAAATCCAAAGAATCCGATGAAAATCATGACTTTACATTAACCGTTGAAGATATTTTGACATTTGAAGAGCAGTACGGACGAATTGAGCCAGGTACATTTGTGGCACTGCGTACAGATTGGAGCAAGCGCTGGCCGGATAACGAGGCGTTTTGCAATAAAGATGCCGATGGAAATAACCGCATACCCGGTTGGGGTCTTGAGGCTTTGAAGTTTTTACTCGAAGAACGACAAGTAAAAGCGGTTGGACATGAAACATTTGATACAGACTCGGCTATTGATTTTCAAAAGAACCAGGCACTGCTAGGCGAATATTATGTGCTCGAGCAAGACACGTACCAAATCGAATTATTAACGAATCTAGATAAATTGCCTGCAAAGGGCACAGTCATTTTCAACATCGTTCCGAAGCCGGAAAAAGCATCGGGATTCCCAGTACGCTCATTTGCGATACTGCCATAACTATAAAAAGCCCGCTCATTCGCGGTTCTAACCAACTAATAGAAAAGTACTGCACCCATTCGTGCATCTGTCTTACCTACAAAGAAGGAATTCGCTCATACGCGTTCTTCCCTAACCAATCGCACTCATTTGTGCACATGTTCGAACCATAAAAACGCTCATTTGCGCTTACACATAAGAAAATCATAATAAACTACTAAAAATAGAAAGAAGGAATTGCCGATGACAAACACATCAACTACGTTAACGAAAGCACCATTTAGAGCAGATCATGTTGGAAGTTTACTACGACCGGATAATTTGCACCAAGCACGTAAAGAGTTCAAGGAAGGTGCGATTACTGCACAACAATTGCGCGAAGTCGAAACACAGGAAATTAAACGCATTGTTGATAAACAAATCGAAGTTGGCTTGGAACTTGTGACGGACGGCGAGTTTAGACGGACTTGGTGGCATTTAGATTTCCTAGAGCATCTAAATGGAATTGAAGGGTTCGTACCTGAGACGGGTTATGTATTTGAAGGCGTTGAAACAGAAAGATACAACGTTCGAAACGCAGGCAAGATCTCTTTTAATCCCGGGCATCCATTCATCAAAGACTTTATTGAGTTTAACGAAATCGTTGGAGGTCGTGCCGTTGCAAAACAAACGATTCCAAGTCCAAACCAACTATTTAATATTGGAATTCGTGATGTAAATATTTATCCGGATATCGAGGACTATGCAAAAGACATTATTCAGGCATACAAAGATGCACTCAACGCATTTTACGAAGCAGGTGTGCGTTACTTACAACTAGATGATGTGTACATTGCTGGATTGTCTGCGCCGGATATCCCATTCAATGACGGAGAATATTCAAGAGAACAACTCATTGACTTGGCATTGCGTGTCATTAACGGAGTGTTGGAAGGAAAACCGGAAGACTTAGTTGTAACAACGCACTTATGCCGCGGAAACTATCAATCGACATGGGCGTTTGAAGGCAGCTATGCACTAATCGCACCAACATTATTGGCGAAGGAAAAAGTGGATGGCTTCTTCTTGGAATATGATGATGAGCGCTCAGGAGACTTTCAGCCGTTAGAACATATTCCTGGTGGTGGAGCGAGTGTTGTCCTTGGCGTTGTCACTTCGAAAAACGGAGAAGTGGAAGATAAAGAGGCTGTTAAAGCCCGCATTCAAGAAGCCGCGAAGTACGTGCCACTTGAACAATTATGCTTAAGCCCGCAGTGTGGCTTTGCTTCCACACACCATGGCAATAAATTAACGGAAGATGAGCAGTGGGAGAAGTTGAAGTTCATCGTCGATGTTGCAAAAGAAGTTTGGGGATAAAACGAATAAACCGAAACAGAGCTCATTCGCTTTGTTTCGGTTTATTTTCTTCTAAATAAAGCAGTCCATAATCCAGCGACACCAAATACTTCATCCGATTGTTCTACCTGTTTCATTTTACGAATTTCTATCTCTTCAAAGTCATGAAAGATCATTCTTAACTTCTCTTCTGTAAAACCTAATCCACCATTCAAACTACGCAATGTATAGACATCCCAATCCGATATGTCCGCACCTCCTAATTCTCCGCCTTGAACAAAACAAGTAATGGAGAAGTAGCCACCCGGTTTTAAAGCTTTTTGAACTAAATGTATATAATCCATTCTTCGATGAGGCGCAATATGATGAAAGCAGCCTGAGTCATAGACGATATCGTATGTTTCATCCTTAATTGTAATATCAAAAATATTTTTGTGTATGAAGTTTACGCTTAGATTCCTTTCTTGCGCCCGTTCAGTAGCCCATTGCAACGATGGTTCCGATAAATCCACTGCATCCACTGTACAACCTTGTTCAGCTAAGTAAATAGCATTTCGACCAGGACCGCATCCAAGTTCAAGGGCGCTTCCGGGGTGTAGTAGTTCTTTCTCGAAATAGGCGACTAAATTTTCGTCGGGCTTGTTAGCGAAAAAGGGAATGACTTTTTCGCGATCAGCATAAAAATCGTTCCAAAACGTCGTTGGTTCACGCAATAAAGAATCTAACATCTCTAATACATTCTCATAGCTAGTAATGGTTTCTTTCAATAGAATGCCTTCTTTCTTTTCAGAAATAGAGTACTCATTCATTGTACGAAATATCCTATGAAAGTTTGTTTCAACAGCGTTAAATTCGTGTTAATTAGCATTAGCAAGGTTTTTCCTCATCGTAGCTATTATGCCGTCTACCATACGTAAAGGTGTTAAATTTCCTTTTTTATAACATGATCAGGGATTAGTTTAACTTTGCTTAGATCGCAGCTAAACGCCCGGGAATCCTGTCGGAGTGGATATGATTTTTAGTGTTTTGTCCTTTTGTTACAAGTATTACGCTTAGATTGCAACCCATATCGGTTCGCTGAACTTGCTAACAGTTGTTAGTGAATCATCAACAAATGTGGGTAATTTGGTGTTTTAAATCACTCGATGTTGGTTATCCACATGTGGGTAACTTGATTGTTGTTTCTTCAGTCGCACACGGCCGCTCCACGAAAATTTTGTCCACATGCGTCGCATGAGGTTAGAAAGAAAAGCAAGGCCCTTGTCTAGAGGCATAAGGGCCTTGCTTTTTCTCGTTGTAAATCGATGATAATGGGCTTCGTCTCCTTTATTAATTCGAAAAGGCCATTTCACGAACTATATGGAAGTGAGCGATTGAAAACTCCCTAAATTATTTAAATCTTTGCGGGTGGAGTGAAACTTCGTCCATTCATTTCCGTATATAGTAAAAAGGGGTGCTGGCGATGAGACAGGATATCTATGAGCGACAAATGGATTTGACGATGAAGCGGACTGAGTATAATCGCATAAAAAGACGACTTGATGGGGCAGAGGCTCAGTTAAAAGAGGCCATTGTGTTACGTGATGAGCTCCATCAACAATTGACGAAAGAGCAACAAGATGTTGTGAAGCTTGGGAAGTTTTCTTTTATGAATAAAGTCAAAGAGTGGACTGGTAAATGGGATGAACAGATGGGGAAAGAAATTGCCGAGGCAGCTGAAGCGGAATTGAAATTTAATGATGCGGAGAAAACGGTGAAGGATATGGAGGCGGAAGCTGAGCGTTTGCGTGAAGAGATGACGAATCCGGATTTCGCATATATTGAGGCCGATTGGTCAGATTTTCTACAGGAAAAAGCGGCATGGATTCGGCGGAACGATTCAGTTGCCAATGCCACATTACAAAAGATTGCGGATGATCAGGTAAGACTCCGTTCAATCATGCGGGAAATCAATGAGGCGAGTGATGCGGGAAACAAAGCAATTTATGCACTTGATGCGGCCCTCGATAAGCTTGGTTCTGCAGAAGGATTATCGATGTGGGACACGTTTCTTGGAGGCGGATTGATCGTATCAGCGATGAAGTATTCCGAAATCAATAGTTCGGATGACCATGTTCATCGTGCACAACGAGCGCTGCGTCAATTCGAAACGGAACTGATGGATGTTCAAAACGTTGCGGCGGAATCATTCACCGTTAATAAAAATGATATTTATACGTTCACAGATGTGTTTTTTGATAATATCTTTTCGGACTGGATGGTACATTCGCGGATTACGGACGCCAAAAGTAAGTTAAATGTAGTGCTTCAGGACGTACGGAGGGTACAAGACCAGCTTACGAGAAAGCATGCCGAGATGGCGCATGCACTGGAACGGCTTGATGTGCAGGAAAAAGAAATTATTGAAGCGTGATAGGGAAAAACACCAAGTTGCTTCTAAACTTGGTGTTTTTGGATGAAGGTCTTGGTTAATCTACCTTCATTTTTCCTAATGTATAAATGAAATACTCCCAATTATTGATAGTGGAAGGGATGCTGACATGTTCGTCAGGCGTATGCACATGGAACATATCCGGTCCGAGTGAAACAGCATCTAGTCCAGGAATCTTTTCGATAAAGACCCCACATTCAATACCTGCATGCACGGCAATCACATCGATCTCTTTACCGTACTTTTCTCTATACGTTTGTTCAAATAATTTCTTCACTTGTGAATCAGGATGATAAGGCCATTCTGGATAATCAGCGTCGATTAGCACTTCGCAGCCAAGCATGTCCGCTAACGTTTTGGCTTGCGTTACCATGTTAGCTTTTGCACTTTTAATGGAGCTTCTAATTTCATTTTCAAAATGTATGGCTGAATCAGTCGTTGAAACGACCCCTAAATTTGTTGAACTCTCCACGAGTCCCGCGATACCCATGCTCATAGCTTGGACACCGTGTGGAATGAGTAATAAGGCGGTAATTGCTTTCTGCTTTGTATCTTCTGCGAAAACAGCAGTCGAGTTACTTTTAATTTTTTCGAAGCCGATGGACACACCTGGATCCGTCATCCGTAGCTCATTTTTGAAAGTTTGCTCCCATTGCTCGATTCTTTCTTGGATGTTGTTCACATCATTTGATTGAATCCAAACAATGGCTTCCGCTTCGCGGGGAATGGCATTTGATTTTAAACCACCTGATATCTGTTGAATACTGTAAGGAAATTCAGTTGATAAATCATGTAATACTCTACCTAATAGTTTAGTGGAATTTCCTCTTTCCTTATTGATGGAGATCCCTGAGTGACCGCCTTTTAATCCTCTAATGCGAATACGGTAAGCGACTTCATCCTTTGAAGCCTGCGCCCATATAATCGGCAACACTTGCGTGACATGCACGCCTCCGGCACTGCTCACAAGAAGCTTGCCATCCTCTTCGGAATCAAGATTAATAAAAATTTTCCCTGTAAAGTGACTCGCGTCAACGGCAATTGCACCGTTCATGGTGGTTTCTTCTTCCGTCGTAATCACTACTTCAAGAGAAGGATGTGGAATATCTGTTGAATCCAATAACGCTAAGGCGTAAGCGACAGCGATACCGTTATCCGCGCCTAATGTTGTATCCGTAGCGTATAGCATGTCCCCAATAATCCTTAATTGAAGAGGATCCTTGTCGAAGTCATGCGTTGTATCTTGATTTTTTTCACAAACTATATCCATATGGCCTTGAATAATGACGGTCGGAGCGCTCTCGTAACCAGTTGTTGCTGCTTTTTTAATGATGACGTTTAATGTCTCATCTTGGATGACTTTTAAGTTGCGTTCCTGGGCAAAGCGCACCAAATAATCACTAATGGCCTGCTCGTTGCCCGAGCCTCTTGGGATAGCCGATATTTCTGCAAAGTAATGAAATACGATATGCTGTGTCAATTCTTCTAGATTGCTATACATGGGATTCACCCTTTCGTTTAATCAATTACGCCTTGGCGTAATTGAGCTTCATTCCTCCCTGTTAAACTCTAAAAACTCAATTCGGTTACCAAACGGATCATGTGTGAAAAAGCGAGAACGACCTGCGATAGGTGGTTCGTTGCTAATCACATACTCAGCTTCTTGCAACCGAGATTTCAATTGTTCAAGTGCTTGCACTGTAAAGCCTGGATGTGCTTTTTTAGCTGGAGTGAAGTCGTTTTGAATACCAATATGGACCTCTTGAGAGCCACAAAGGAACCAACAGCCTCCTCGTGCTTTCAAGTTTTCAGGTTTCGGAATTTCTTCCATACCGAGCAACTCGCCGTAAAATTTCCGTGCCGCTGCATCGGAACCAGCCGGCGCCGCAATCTGGATGTGATCAATACCTGTAAGGAATGTCATTGTCGATCTCCCCTTTGAAAGTTATACCTTTAGTATAATCTTCAACTTATCGGAAGACTATGACTCTTTTTGGATATTGATGGTTAAGGATTTCTTATTGGTTTGATTAAAGACCATAGTATTGAAATTTTTTACAAACGAATCACTTTACAATTTCTCTGCATATAGTGTACTATGTAACTAATACACTGATAGTAAAGGAGGTAAGCTGATGCAACAGTGGAACGGGTTGTTGAGAAAAGAATGGGTGACAATGAAGTGGACGTTAATTAGTAGTGCAATATTTGGGGTTATCATCATGTCATTTCTTCCACTACTGATCTCCAACTTTTTTGGATTAGAAATTCATGTTTTTGAAGTGGCGCTTGTTATTTGTTTTATCTGGGCGGGCGCGGGGGTGCTGACGCCGGTAGTTACTTTGCTAGTGATGTTAGAGAGAGAAATGAAGCATCCGGATGTATGGCTACATTCAACGGCATCTATTTTCAAACTGGTTGGGGCGAAAACATTTTTTGCAACCCTGATTGGTGTGGTGGGATTGCTAATTCCCACTACGGTGCTTGCTGTCCAATACGCATTGTTCAGCTCTAAAACGTTCCTATTCGATGATTTGCTTTTCTTTGGGAGTCTGTTCATCGTAACGATTTTTGCAGTGTCGATAATATTTATGAGTATCGGATTTCTTTTCTGGGTGTTCGATCGACTGATGAAACCGTATTTAAAGGGATTTTCAATCGTTGCTACGGTCATTTTATTCTTCATGTCATCTCGTTTATACGGTCTATTTGTCCTTTCCGAACTATACGAGAAACTGATTTTAATTGGCCCTATTGATGTCATGAAAATAAAGAATCCGAAAATTAGCGTGGATTTCATTTACTTCGATCATACAGAGACATTTTTTTACACAGGTGAAATTGTCTTCGATATGTTCTTTGCAGTCGCGATGTTTATTGTAGCAGCCGTTCTTTTTGAGAAGAAAGTGAGGTTGTAAACGATATGAAAAGTTGGAGAGGTTTAGTGCAAAAAGAGTGGACGCAGATGAAGTGGAGACTGATTTTCTTTGGGTTAATCAATAGCTTGATTCTGTTCTGGGGTGTGGATCATCTGGTTTTTGGGGTGCAGGAAGGGTTCCTCACTTCTATCCAACCGATGATTGGACTATGTTTTGTCCTTCACTTAATTATGGCGGTGTCATTGCTCCTCGATAGTTTAGGAAAAGATATCGGGCGACCGGATATTTGGCTTCATTCCCCAGCGTCGATGCGGCAGCTAGTGGGGGCAAAGTTTTTACTCATACTCTTGGCAACAGGATTTTCCCTTTTGTTGTGCGGGATAATTGCAGGTATCTCCTATTACGTGGGGGGAGAACTAGTTTCCGTTGTGGACGATCTGGCTTTATTGCTCAGTGTGGGTGTAGTTGTATTGTTGAACGCGGTCTATGTCATGGCACTCGTTTTTTTCTTCTGGTCGATTTACCAGGTGTTCCGTTCCTGGATGGGTTGGATCGCGATTGCTGTCATTATTATTTTGGTGAACGTCTGGCTTTATGGATGGGCAGTTGTCTGGTTCACGGAAGTGTTCCAAACGGTCAAAGATGTGGGGGCGATGTATGGGCCGATACAGTCAATGGACCTCTTACTCGTTAACAATTATATTGTCCCGGGTGGAACGATTTTAACGGTTGGCAGTCTTGGCCTCTACGGCGTGATGACGGTACTCTATTTCACTGTCGGATCCATGTTATTCGAAAAGAAAGTGAGGTTGTAAACGATGGGCATAGATTTTCTTCCAGACAAACCAATTTACCAGCAGCTCATCGACCTGATTACGGGCGATATTATCCGAGGAACGTTGAATCCAGGGGAGAAACTTCCGTCCGTTCGTGATTATGCAGTTGAAGCCGGTGTGAATGCCAATACGATGCAGCGCGTCTATAAGGAGCTGGAGCAGATGGAAATCACAGAGACGAAAAGAGGGCAAGGGTCTTTCGTGACGGAAGATGAAGCGAAAATTGCTAGGCTCCGATATGAAATGAAAGAGCAACTTGTCACGTCATTTATTCAGAGTGTGGAAGCACTTGGTTTTTCAACGTCTGAAATCGTGCAACACATACAAGAACGGGGTGGGACAAATGATTAAGTTGAACAATGTCTCGAAGAAGTATGGCACGCGGAAAGCGCTAGACGATATTACGCTAACGTTACCACAGGGGAAAATCGTTGGACTTGTGGGGGAGAACGGTAGTGGAAAGACGACACTTCTGAAGCTGATGGCAGGATTGTTGACACCGAATTCGGGGTTTGCGATGTATGATGGCAGTCGGATTACGCGTAAAGTAGCTAGCCGTATTGCGTATATGCCGGATACGGATTTGTTTTACCCGTACTTTACAGTCGCTCAGCTATTTGAGTTTTACGAGTCGCAGTTTCCAGATTTTAATCCGACGAAGGCGAAGGATCTTGCTCAGTTTTTGAATGTGTCACTGGATTCAAAAATGAAGACATTGTCGAAAGGGAACCGTGGACGGGTTAAAATTGCGGCGACACTTGGACGGGAAGCAGATTATTATTTGTTGGATGAACCGTTTTCTGG
Organism: Sporosarcina sp. NPDC096371; assembly: GCF_044762865.1. NCBI lineage: Bacteria > Bacillati > Bacillota > Bacilli > Caryophanales > Caryophanaceae > Sporosarcina > Sporosarcina sp. NPDC096371. The sequence continues at coordinate 345,533 of NZ_JBIWFE010000004.1, read as the reverse complement.
TCTCGATCCAATGGTGCGAGACGATATCGCGAAAGGACTGATTCGTTTCACCGACCCGGGGCGGCAAACCGTCATCATGTCGACGCATGAATTAAAAGAAGTGGAACCATTGCTCGATGAAATCGTTGTACTAAAAGGGAATCGGATGATTGCACACGAAGCGGTTGACGTCATCCGTGATACGTACGGAAAAGATGCCACCTCGTGGATGGTGTCATTGTTTAGGGAAGGAAGTTGATGTGGACATGAAACCGATAGTAGAATTGAAGAATTTATCGAAAACAATTGGCAAGAAAAAGATTGTCGATACCTTAAATTTAGCGTTGTACCCCGGGCAAATTACAGGATTCCTTGGACCAAATGGAGCGGGGAAAACAACGACGATTCGGATGATGGTTGGGCTGATGGAGCCATCTGGCGGGGATGTCATGATTGACGGCATTTCTCTTGCGGATGATTTTGAAGGGGGACTTTCCAAAGTCGGGGTGATTGTTGAGAATCCTGAAATGTATAAGTTTATGTCTGGCTACAAAAACCTTGTACACTTTGCGCGCATGCATGAGGGTGTGACGAAGGAACGGATTCATGAAGTTGTCAATCAGGTTGGCATGCAAAATCGGATTCATGAGAAAGTGTCGACATATTCACTTGGGATGCGGCAACGTCTTGGGCTTGCGCAAGCCTTGTTGCACCGACCGAAATTTTTGATTTTGGATGAACCGACGAATGGATTGGATCCGGCGGGGATTCGTGAGTTCCGTATGCATTTACGTGACATTGCGGAAAAAGAAGGCGTTGCCGTTTTTGTTTCTAGCCATATGCTGTCGGAAATAGAGCTGATGTGTGATCGAATTGCGGTTATACAAAACGGCAAGTTGATTGATATACGTGAAATGTCGGGAATGCAAGAATCGCATTACTACATTGAAGCACTTCCGCGAGATGCGGCTGAGACTCTCCTTAAAGAACAAGGATTCTCTGTTGAATCACATCAGGATGGATTTATTATCAACGCAGAGAAAGAACAGATTCCGGCACTTATTCAGCAATTTGCGTTGCAGCAACAGCAGATTTTTGCCGTTCAGCCGTATCGTAAAACGCTTGAGGATGAGTTCTTAGAAATGACGGGAGGTGGCCAGATTGCTCAATCTCATACAAAATGAATGGATGAAATTATGGAATAAAAAAGCGACGTGGGTGATGACCATTTTGCTCGTCATGATGATTGTTGGGATGATGGGTTTAACAAAATGGATGCAGACGATCAATGATTTCGGGGAGCAAGACTGGAAACAGTATGTACAGGATGATTTAGCCTATACGCAAGAACAACTTGCCAATCCAACGCTTGTGTCTAGCGAGCGTGAAGGGTTCGAAGACAGGGAGAAGGTACTTGAATACCGGCTTGCGAATTCAGTTAAACCATTGGAAGGCCACAGTAGGGAACGAATGATTATGGACTCTGCTGGCATTGGTTCGGTCGTTGTTTTATTGACGGTTATCGCTGCAGCGGGGATTGTAGCATCTGAATTTACACAAGGAACAATCAAGATGTTGTTATCGCGCCCGGTGAAAAGATGGAAGATCCTAACGGCAAAATATGTAACGGTTAACTTGTTTGGGATTCTTCTTATGCTTGTTGGATTTGTGGTTTCCGTTATGTGTGCATATATCTTCTTCCAATCTGGTGATGGGCAAGAGCTTGTCTGGAATGGGAAAGAAGTTGTAGCGGCTTCGGTTTGGGGGAAAGGGCTTTATATTCTATTGCTGTCATTTGCAAATGTGTTCGTTACGACGACGTTTGCATTTATGATTGGTAGCGTCTTCCGTTCTAGCTCAATGGCGATTGGTCTTTCGTTGTTCATCTACTTTATGGGCAATACGGTCGTCATGTTTCTTGCGAGGTATGAAATCGTGAAATACATCGTTTTCACGCATATGAATTTGACGATGTATGAAACAGGCAATATGTTCGTGGAGGGCATTACGATGCCGTTCTCGCTTGCTGTGCTTGCGGTTTATCTAATTGTATTCCTTGTCATTAGTTACACGACGTTTATGAAACGAGATATTACTGCATAAGAAAAGCCCTCCGGCATGGAGGGCTTTTTGTATGATATTAGTTTTTGTTGCTGTATGTCATAACAAGACCTGCGATGTTACCAACGAGTACGAATGCGAATAGTGCGAACATGATATATAGGAACCACATGAGACAATCACTCCTTTGATAGTAAATCCTAATTTTCATTATACCACCGCTCTAAGGGGCAAGCAATGATGGCTGGGGAGGAGTATATTTAATTTGTGGCGAATATGTTGTTGGGCGGCGAGAAAATTTTGAGTTGCAAGGAAGGGAGTAGTGGGTGCGAGCAAATTATTAAATGCTGCAGATTTAGAAGTGAGAAGAGCGAAATCGTGTGAGTTCCAGTCAGGAAGTTTTATTTAATATTAATTTACTGAAAATACTAAACTGTAAATAAAGTGTCTGTCATCTGTTTCAAGACTTCGATATAATTAGAATCTGAAGGGGGATGGGAAAATGATTAAACAATCAATTATAGAAAACGTATTAGAAGCCGCACTTTCCACAGGTGGCGATTTTTCCGAAGTGTTCATCGAAGATAAATTTACGAACACTATGATGTTACAAAGTGGAAAGATAGAGAAAAGTATTTCCGGTCGCGATTTTGGTATCGGTATCCGGATTTTCTCGGGACTTCAAAGTATATACACTTATACAACCGATTTCTCAGAAGAGGGACTGGTGAATGCGGCAAAACGCGCAGCACTTGCCATTAAAGGCGGAGGCAATGGGACGATTCATCCATTGCTAAAAGAGGAGTATGCTCCGATTCACAAAATCGCTCAAATGCCACAAACGGTAGAGCATGCACGGAAAGTAGCCGTTATGAGAAAAGCGAATGAGATTGCAAGAAATTATGACGAGCGTATCCGGCAAGTCGCGCTGCGTTATATTGATGATGAGCAGAACATCCTCATTGCAAACTCTGAAGGGAAATTCGTTGAAGATACTCGGGTCTATAGCAGAATGTCCATTCAGGCAACGGCTTCCGATGGCAATGAAATGCAAACCGGTTTCTATGGACCAGGTGCACATGCCGGTTTTGAATTTATTGAAAACCTGGACCTTAACCATTATGCAGGCGAAGCCGCACGTATCGCGGTGACGATGCTCGAGGCAGATGAATGTCCGAGTGGGAAATTCCCGGTCATTATTGACAATGAATTTGGCGGTGTGATTTTCCACGAGGCTTGCGGTCACGGCCTGGAAGCAACTGCTGTTGCCAAAAACAACTCTGTCTTCGCGAACCGAATTGGGGAGAAAGTGGCACCGGATATTGTGACGTATATCGATGACGGGACAATTCCGAACGAATGGGGTTCCCTCAATATTGATGATGAAGGTGAGAAGACGCGGAAAAACGTCCTTATTGAAGATGGTATTTTGAAAGGCTATCTCATTGATAAATTCAATGCACGCCGTATGAATGCAGAAGCGACGGGGTCTTCACGCCGCCAGTCGTATCGGTTCAATCCAACATCTCGTATGACGAACACATATATTGCGCCAGGCAAATCGACAACAGAAGAAATCATTGCGTCGACGGAACAGGGTATTTACGCGAAATACATGGGCGGAGGCTCAGTGAATCCGGCAACAGGGGATTACAACTTTGCCGTTGCAGAAGCGTATCTTGTGAAAGATGGTAAGATCGACCGTCCTGTCCGTGGTGCAACTCTGATTGGCAACGGTGCAAAAACGCTGCAGCTTGTCGACATGGTTGGTAATAACTTGGCTCATGGGGCCGGAATGTGCGGATCCGTTAGTGGAAGCTTGCCGGTCAATGTTGGTCAGCCGATGATTCGTGTCAGTGAAATTACGGTCGGTGGGACGAAGGGGGAATAAACGATGACGATTAACGAATTTCAAAAGAAACTATTGGCCGAAGCAATTGATGCAGGTTTCAACGAAGTCGAAGTCTATTATGAGAAATCCGAGTCTTTTCAGCTGATGATTTTTGAAGGTGAAATCGATAGTTACGAGACTTCTGAAGAAGGCGGGCTTGGTTTCCGCGGGCTCTATAACGGGAAAATGGGGTACGCCTATACAGAAAAAATTGAGGAAGCGTCTATCCCGTTTTTGATTGACAGCGCAAAGTCGAATGCAGATGTACTGGATGAGGACGACGGGACAGATGTTTTTGAAGGAAGCGACGACTATGCAGGGCATAACCTGTATAGCGAAGGGCTGGCAAATGTCACGATTCCCGAAAAAATTGAGCTCATAAAGTCGATTGAAAAGAAAACGCTCGCGTATGATCCACGTATCATCACGCTTAATTATTGTGTGCTACATGATTACTCCGGAGAACGAGTTATGGCGAACAATAAAGGCCTTTCATTGAATGAAAAAAAGAATGGATTGGTCATTGTGATTTCAGCTGTTGCCAAGGACGGGGAAGAAATGAAAACAGGTAGCTGTATTAAAATGACGCAGGATTTCGGTTCTCTCAATCCAGATGAAATTGCGAAAGAAGCAGCGGAAGAAGCGCTGTCCAATCTAGGTGAGCAATCGATTCCAGCCGGGAAATACCCAATTGTTATGCGTTATGATGCATCTGCATCGTTACTTTCTACCTTTACGCCAATCTTTTCGGCTGAAAATACGCAAAAGGATCAATCGTTATTGAAAGGGAAAGTTGGCGAGAAGATCGCGGCTGACTCCTTCACAGTGCTCGACGATCCTTTCCATCCCGACGCTATGGCCGGCACCAACTTTGACGGTGAAGGCGTTGCAACCGGAAAACGTACGATTGTGTCAAATGGAACACTTGAAACGCTACTGCATAACCGAAAAACGGCGAAAAAAGATGGTGTTGAAACGACAGGGCATGCGCGGAAGTCGTCCTATAAGAGTACGCTGACAATCGCTCCGTTGAATATGTATATCGCGCCGGGTCAAAAGAGCAAAGAAGACCTGATTGCTTCATTGGAAGAAGGTATCCTCATTACAGACTTAGCGGGCCTTCATTCGGGAGTCAGTACCATTTCAGGTGATTTCTCCGTTGCTGCAACGGGCTTCCATATTAAAGACGGTAAAATTGCATCACCTGTCAAACAGATGACAATTGCCGGCAACTTCTTTGACTATATGAAAGCTATTCAGGAGGTAGGGTCTGATCTGACGTTTGCACCAGGTGGCTATGGTTCGCCATCACTATTGGTGAAAGAGCTTTCTGTTACGGTGGATTAATAAAAACGGGCAATCCTGACGTAGTGTTAGGATTGCCCGTTTTCTATTATTTCTCTAATTCAATCACGATGTCATCCATTACAAACGCTTCTTGCCCAACGCCCGATTTCACTGGAATGGGAATCTTCTTTTCTTTGCCGTCTGCTGTCATTTCGACTCCACCGGAATTAGTCTCATCGTGAATTCTGAAGGTAACACGGGGAGTGATGATCAGTTTTGTCGCATTTGGATCTAGTTTTTCGAATGTTTTACTCCAGTTCATTGTGTAGGAGTCTTTTCCTGAACCACCGTTACCTTCACCAGAGTAGACGTTGCCTAGATCATCTATTACATTCAGTTCAATGTAAGCCTCATGCCATTTATCTTGTACTTGCTGGGTTGCCTGTTGGTTGTAATGAACGATAAAGGACATTGGGGTAAACGCTACTTTTTCTATATTAACGGTTACCCCGTTTTGCTCGACACTCTCGTTGGTTAATTGGATTTGGCTATCTGTCGCCGGGAGTGAGAATGCAAATTTCCAATTGCCTTTTATCTCATTCTCCATGTCTAATTGGTGTAAATTGTCTATGTTCCACTTGATATCGACCTTGTCCGAAGTTAAGCTGATAGGTGTAACTTTGTCTAATCCGACATAATGATACTCATCTATTTTTGAAATATGAGAGCTTCCTGCTCCCCCCTTGGATCCTTTAATGTCAGCCATACCGAATATTGTGAGGTCTTCTCCCAAATCACGATCACTCTCAATGGAATAGGTGATGGCCACTGTTTCCCCATCAAAAACGGCATCATTAATCGTTATTTTAATGCCATTGCTCTCCTGCGTGAGATTCATTTCGGTGGAGTATTCCTTATAATTATCGTACAGCCCCGTTTTTTCATTATCTAAGAATCTGAAAATGTCTCCGATGATGGGGATGTTACCTGCATAAGCAGGGAACGTTAATCCTATCGTTGCAGTGGATAATCCGATAACGACGGCAGCTGCCGCTACATTCATTTTCCAACCCATTCTCTTTTTCTTCTTGGTGATGGATTTTTTGAGCGTACTTTTCACTTTTGTTTTTTCAAACTCTGTGACTTCCATTTCCTCGAATCCATTGTCATCTACATCTACGTCATTCAACAATCCATAGATATCCTTCATACTCTACTCTCTCCTAACTCTAAAGTAATTGCCTTTTGATAGAGCTTCTTTTTTCCACGGTATACGCGATTATCGACGGAAGTATTGGTCAACCCAAGTTTTTTTCCGATTTCTTCTGTTTTATAACCAAGAAAGAACTTCATGATAAAAATCTCCCGTTCCACGGGCTCTAGTTGGTTAATGAGTCTAATCAATTCAGTACGGTCTTCCAATAAAATCAGTTCATCCTCGGCAGAGAGGTCTGCATTTACATCCATATAATCTGAAGAAAATGCCACTTCTTTACTAGCTTTTCTGTAGTAATCAATGGCTTTAAACTTGGCAATGGTACAAATCCATTTTCTAAAATCAGTCGAATCTCCCTTGAACTTGTTCGAATTGTTCCAGATGGATAGAAAAATATCGTTGAGGCATTCGTCGATGACACCTTGGTCTTTAAGAGGAATGAGAACTTTATAGGTAATCCCCTTTATGATGGGTAGATAGGTATCAACGACGAAATCTAAGGCATCTTCCTTCTGTCGCTGTAATCGTTTAACAAAATTCCCCTCGTTAGACTTCATATGATGATTCTCCTTAATTTGTTGTAAAAGCTTTTACACTCTATACAACGTGCTAGAAAATATTATCTCTCATATTGATTAGGGAAGTTAGCAAAAAGGATAATTCCGTTAAATTCGCTGCGGTGCTAGGGGATGCCTCTCGCCAGAAGCCAGACAGCTTCGCCGTCGGGGAGGGATTGAACTACATCCCTCCTTTGTCTTATGGCTTCGGCGACCCCTTTTAAGGCGCCTCCGCTTTGTTAACTACCAAAAAAAGAGCTATAAACCATTACGGTTTACAGCTCTTGCATAGGTTGTCCTATTATTTTGCTTGCTCGTTTTTCAATAAGTCGCGAATTTCTTTGAGCAGTTCTTCTTTCGTGTCAACTTCGGGTACTGCTGCCACTTCCTCAACCGTCTTTTCTTTACGTTTAAGCTTCATAAGCAAACGGAGAGCCATGAAGATGGCGAATGCAATGATGATGAAATCGACGACGTTTTGAATGAATATGCCATACTCGATTTTGGTCTTAAGAAATGTGTAGCTAAGGTCAGTAAAATCGATGCCTCCTAATAGAAGTCCGACAAGTGGCATAATAATATTATCAACAAGTGATGAAACAATCTTCCCGAATGCGGCACCGATGACAACCGCGACAGCAAGATCTATAATGTTTCCTTTTAGTGCAAACTCTTTAAAATCCTTTAACATCTGACTCACTCCCATTCTAGCTGTATTGTTATTGTACAGTTTAAGGTCATGAATACAATACCCTTTGGTATGAAACAGTAAACGTAATGCATATGTATCATCCTTCTGCCGCATCTGGCGGAAACCAACGATACGTCGTCAAATCGACTTTACCATTTTTAAAATAAATCCCTTCCATTTCAAGCAGCTCACGCTGATCACCGCCTGTAAAAGAGATTTCTCCTTTGGCGTTAATAATGCGATGCCAGGGTAACTGGTATTTTTCGCTCATCGAATGAAGTATACGAACGACTTGACGCGCACCGCGTGGACTGCCAGCCGCCGCGGCGACTTGGCCGTATGTCATGACATTTCCGGCAGGAATTCCTTGGATAATGCGTATGACGCGCTCTGTGAATACATTCATAAACAACAACCTCCTGATGAAGAGAAAAGCCGCTTCACGTCATGGTTGGACGCGAAGTGGCTTTTCTTTTTTCTCACGTTTGTTCTGGAAATAAGCGTAAACCGAAATCGCAATGGTTACCCATAAAGCGCTAAATGCGAATCCGCCGACAATATCGCTCGGGTAATGGACGCCCAGGTAAACGCGGCTTGTGCCAATGATAATGATCATAAAAGCGGTGAATAGAACAAGAGCAACACGGCTTGTCCTTGTTTTCACATTGCGCCAAGCGATAAACGCGATGATTGCATACAGCGCAAACGCCATCATAGAGTGACCACTTGGGAAGCTGAAGCCGTTTGCATCTAAAATCCGGTGAATTTCCGGGCGCTCCCGTTTGAAATAATTTTTAAGAACGCTATTAAAAACAACGGATCCAGCAATGACAGCAACCAATAGAAAGGCTTGTTGACGGTAATGCAGGACAAAATATAAGACTATAAATCCGATCAAAGCGATTGGGGCAACGACGTAACCGGAGCCAATCCATGTAAATACTTTCATAACAGCCGTCAACCACGGTGCTTCAAGTCCCTGGACAAATCCAATGATGGCAGTATCAAAGGATGCAATCGATTCGTTGCCAATGGCGCTGGCGATATAGCCAAATGCAATCCCGAAGCCGATGCAGAGGACAAAGGCGATGAGCAGACGTCTTGAGAGTTCACGCATAAAAGTCCCTCCTTATAGTTGCAATTATTGTATATCATTTCTCTGCATAAGAACAGTTACTCAATACGACCCTTTATGGAAAAGTGTTACACTAGAAAAAAACAATCAAGCTAGGTCTCAGGAGGATGTCACACATTTTGCCGAGGCGTAATTGATTAAAAAGGACCGATTATGACACTACTTCTTTTATTAATAGGCGCGTACATGCTTGGCAATGTATTGACGGCTTCGATTATTAGTAAGTTCCTCTATAAGAAAAATATCCGAGTGGAAGGCAGTGGGAACCCCGGTGCACGTAATGCGGGCCGGGTATTGGGTAAAAAGGCGTTCGTGGCAACATTTATTGGGGATGCTGTGAAAGGGGCACTCACGGTTTTGACAGCAAGATGGATCGGTTTCGAAGCGTCCGTAGAACTTCTGGCTCTTTTCGTCGTCATGTTAGGACACAACTATCCTGTATGGCTAAAGTTCCGCGGAGGGATGGGGGTATCGACTTTCATCGGCGGTATGCTGGCGTTCAATCCATTATTGTTTGCGGTGTTTGTTGGATTGTTTGTTGTTTTTTACCCGATTCTTAAAAGCTTCACGGTTGCAGGACTTAATGCGGTCGTATGGATACCGACTTTGGTGCTGGCATTTGCGTATGGAATTCCAGCGTTTTTAATGGCTAATTTTGTGGCTGCATTGCTTTTATTTGCCCATCGGGAAGATTTGAAAGAGAAAATACGATTGAAAAAGGAGTAAGCATATGGGGCTCATCTATAAAATTGCAGAAACATCGTCAGAATTTAACCAGATTCATGAACTGAATTACCGTACGTTTGTTGAGGAAATTCCACAGCATGAGCGCAACAAATCACATAAGCTTGTCGATAAATTTCATGATGAAAATACATATATCATTGGCGTTAGTGATGGTCAGGTTGTTGCCATGCTGGCTGTCAGAAGTGAGCGTCCGTTTTCGTTGGACGGAAAAATTGGTCCAGTGGAGCAGCAATTACCCTTTCAGGCTGAAAATCTAGTGGAAATTAGGTTGTTGGCGATTGAGAAGAAATATCGTAATGGGCGTGCCTTTCTTGGTCTTGCGCAGGCTTTGGTTCGGTATTGTTTAAAAGCGGGCTATGATGCAGCACTGATATCGGGGACAACGCGGGAACAAAAGTTATACGGGCAACTCGGATTTTTACCGTTCGCGCAATTGACAGGGACAGAGGATGCCGCATTCCAACCGATGTATTTGACGAAAGAGACGTTTGAGGCAGGAGTAGCAGGAAGAATTTCTAAACCGTACGTCAATTTTCTCCCAGGTCCAGCGACCATTTCTGAAGAAGTGAAGAAGATGATGATGGCAGAAACATTCTCACATCGTTCTTCGGAATTCGAAGGCGTGTTGAACCGTGTGAAAAACAGATTGACGTCATTAACCGGTGCGAAATACGTCCAGCTTTTGCAAGGGACAGGGACGCTTGCAAATGATGTCGTTGCGGCACAATTAAGTATTCGCAGTGGTAAGGGGCTCATACTTGTTAACGGAGAGTTTGGTTTACGACTGACAGATCATGCACAGCGCTTCGGCATGCACTATGACACATTTGAGGTAGAATGGGGAAATTCCTTTCAAGAAGTCGACATTAGGGATGCGTTAAGGACAAACGGCTATAGCTGGTTATGGGTTGTGCATTGCGAAACCTCAACAGGTGTCTTAAATGATCTAGCTTTATTTAAAAAGCTTTGTTCACAACAGGGCATTGCGCTGGCTGTCGATTGCGTCAGTGTAATTGGGACGATGCCTGTCGATCTCTCAGGTGTCACATTTGCTTCAGGGGTGAGTGGCAAAGGATTGTTGAGTTATACAGGTTTGTCTTTCGTTTTCCATCAAGAAGACATAGCACCGTGTAATGACCTGCCGCGCTATCTCGACTTGGGTACTTACGCAGAATCAGGGGGGATTCCTTATACGCAGTCGTCCAACTTGGTCTCTGCACTTGACGCGGCTTTACGGAAATTTGAGCACCCAGAAGAAGTGTTTACAAGGATTGCTGATCGTGCGCATAAGGTCAGAGCAAGAGTAGAAAAGGCGGGACTGACAGTTTTAGCCGCTCCGGAGTATGCGTCGTCCGCAATTATAACCATTGTGCTACCAGCAGGTTTTCCAGCGGTGCAATTGGGGGATAATTTGTTTTTGAACGGTTTTAACGTTCATTATGAAAGTAGTTATTTACGCGCGAGAAATTGGCTTCAAATTTGCTGTATGAATGATGTGGCGGAACAGGAAATAGATGCCATGCTTGGCTTGTTGGCTTTATTAAGTATAGGAAACGGAGATGAAGCAAATGAAAGAACTTCAAACAAGTAATGACTGGCACGACGTATTGGAGCAGTCGAAAGAGACATCGTTATTCGTATTCAAACATAGTACAACATGTCCAGTGAGTTCGACTGCCTACCGAGAATTTGATGGATGTACAACAGATATCCCGAAATATTTTGTAAAAGTTCAAGACAGTCGCCCCGTTTCCAATGAAATCGAAAGTGACCTAGGCGTCCGACATGCATCTCCACAACTGTTTTTATTGAAAGACGGAAAAGCATTATGGCAGGCTACTCACTATTCGATTCGTAAGTCTGCCATTCACAAAGCTTTGGAAGATTATGTTTAAGACTAAAAAAGCAGGCATTCTCATCGTAGAGTGCCTGTTTTTTGATACAATGAAGTAAGAATTATCTAAAAGTGCAGAGGTGGGGGGATACGAGTGCGGTTACTCGATAAAACAGTGGTCATTACTGGAGGGGCGAATGGGATTGGGGCGGTTGCTGCAGCACTTTTTGGCAAGCAGGGGGCGCAAGTTGCCATTCTAGATTTCGATGTACACGCAGGCGAAGCAAAAGCACAAGAACTGCATGCTACGGGTGTGGAAGTAGCCTTTTTCCAAGTAGATGTGGCTGATAACGATCGCGTCAAAGAGGTGGCCAATCAAGTCATCGAGAAGTTTGGCAAAGTAGACATCCTTGTTAACAATGCGGGGATTACAAAAGATGCGATGCTCGTAAAACTGGACGCCGCGGATTTCAAACAAGTCATTGACGTGAATTTGACGGGTGTTTTTAATTGTACGCAAGCTTTCCTGCCGGCAATGCTGGCCCAAGGAAAAGGGAAAATTATTAATACCTCATCCATTGCAGGGACAGGCGGAAATGTTGGGCAAACGAATTATGCGGCGTCGAAAGCAGGCGTCATTGGCATGACAAAAACGTGGGCGAAAGAATTTGGACGCAAAGGCATTAATGTCAATGCGGTCGCACCAGGTTTTATCGAGACAAATATGATTCATACGATTCCAGACAAAGTACTAGAGCAAATTAAATTGCTCACACCGTATTCAAGGCTTGGAACTCCGGAAGATGTGGCGAATGCCTATCTATTTTTGGCTTCCGAGGAATCGGACTTTATCAATGGGACGGTATTGGAAGTAGATGGTGGGATGTTGAAGTAATTACGAGGGAAATTCTGGTTGGATGTATTCGCACTAAAAAAGCTGAACCTGTAGAAATTGGTTCAGCTTTTTTGTCGTGAGAATAAGTAGCCATTTATGTGAATCAATTTCATAATTACTTGTTTTGATTAAGAAGTCTAATAATTATATAATTATCTATTTTAATGTTCGTTAATATGATGTTCTAATTATGTTGATTGGAGCGTAAGGCGGCGACTCCTGCGGGAACAGCGCGAGCTGAAGACCCCGCAGAAGCGCAGCGACGAGGAGGCTGAAGCCGTGCCCGCGGAAAGCGTCCGCCTGAAGCGCAAATCAACCTTGTTCGGATATTAAGTCCAATATCTCTATTATGAAATTGATTCATGTGGATGAAACGCAAAGAAACTTCACGGATTTGTCCGTTACATTTAGCCAATAGTGTGGACTGTTACAGTCGATGATGATGGTATCGTGTTCTTGTAAATGATACTCCTCATCATTGATTTGAACAGTGAGCGTACCTTCGAGTACATACAGGAACTCTTTTCCATGATGCGTGAATGGACGTCCTTTATTTTCGCCTGGATGAAGGATAACAAGAATCGGATTAAAGCCTAAATTCTCCTCATTACCAGATAAGTCTTTATAGATGAATTGATTGACCATCAAATCGCTATCGCCGTCGATTCCGCGAATGACGGTTGGTTGTGTCTGGTCTGTTTTGGTGGCAAAGAAGTAGCTAGGGTTTACTTGTAGCACCTCGGAAATTTTTTTCAATGATTCAAGTGTTAAGGATGATTTCATGCGTTCTACTTGTGAAAGGAAACTGATGGAAAGGTCAGTTTCTTCCGCAATATCTTTGAGTGTGAGCTTTTTTTCTTTACGCAGCTGTTTAATTTTTTCACCGATAGTTATATCCATTGGGATCCCCCATTTCTTTATGCATCTAAGATTAAATTGTCGTTGACAGAAAATTTATGTTAATCTACTATTAATGTTAATTGAAGTGACAATTCAATTTATTTTTAATATTACTTTAATAATGAGTGATTTGTGTGAAATTAGCAATCATGTATGAAAGATGTTTAATGATGATTTGCAACGAATTGTAACTCGAAAGGGGAAAATTATTAATGATTATTCAGAATATGTATGCAACTGTTGATGTCCATGTTGCGGGTGAGCCTTTACGGATTATTACAGATGGCCTACCGGAGATTAAAGGAGCTACTCAACTAGAACGACGAGCTTATTGCATGGAGCATTTAGATTACGTCCGGGAAGTCCTAATGCTTGAACCGCGGGGACATCACGGAATGTATGGCTGTATCATTACACCGCCAGCGAGCCCGCATGCGGATTTTGGGGTATTGTTTATGCACAATGAAGGCTGGAGTACGATGTGTGGACATGGAATTGTTGGTGTCATTACGATGGGCATCGAAACGGGCCGCTTCAAAGTGACGGATGACAATCAGAAGTTCGTTATCGATAGTCCTGCCGGTGAAGTCATTGCGTATGCGAAATGTAACGGTTCGATTGTAGAATCGGTTTCTTTTGAAAATGTCCCTTCTTTTGTGTTGAAAAAAGAGATGCCTATCAATATTGAAGGCTATGAATTTACAGTGGATGTTGCATTTGGAGGCGCTTTCTATGCGGTTGCACAAAGTAAGGATATTGGTTTAAAGGTCAATACTAAGGATTTGCCAGCACTTCAAAAGTGGGGGACAAAAATTAAACATTATATCGAAGATCAACTAGATGTCGTCCATCCGCTTGAAAAAGGTTTGCATGGTATCTATGGCGTTATTTTCTCAGACGAGCCAGTCCATGCGAATGCAGACTTGCGCAATGTCACCATTTTTGCGGACGAACAAGTTGACCGTTCACCATGTGGAACAGGTACATGTGCAAGGCTTGCGACGCTATATGAAGATGGGACATTAGGGGAAAACGGCAAGTTTGTCCACGAAAGCATTACAGACGGGCAATTCATCGGTGAAATTTTATCTGTTTCTAGCGTAAGTGAGCATAAGGCAGTCATTCCAAAAGTGACGGGGCAAGCGTATTTGACGGGCATCCATCAATTTTTAGTCGATCCACGTGATACATTGCCAAGAGGGTTTTTGTTAGAGGAAGTGTGACGTACTTGAGTAGAAGTACGGGCTCGCAGGAGACAGGTACTGAAATCCAGCGTGTCCACGAAATAGTTCTATAACGGGAAAGAGCGATAAACCATAGCGGTTTATCGCTCTTTCTTGTTGCTTAGGAAATTATAAAATCTCGTACTGTGGATAATTTATGACGTATAGATTTGGCGTCTAGGCTCCAGCGCCTAGCCCCTCGAGTCGCTTCAGTCTTGCTGATAAAGGCAAAGAGCGCCTTTATCTTCAAGCCTTCCAGCGCTTGTCGGGGCTGAACAGGCGCTTGCGCTTTTGTTCTTAACTATACACTTCGCTTCTCTTTGTATGCAGATGTTGCTCCCAATAAGTTTGAAGTTTTTGCTTCCCAACTTTCACGGAAGGATGGAATTGAATGTAGGCATTTTCCCTGGTTTCTTTGATATGTTGGATCGATGCTACAATTTGTTGTTCTAGATTCGGGCCACCTATACTGTTGGCAATGGATAGCCCTGCGGTGATTCCTTGGCTGATGGCTACCTTTGCTCCCTCGATTCCTGTAATGTTCCCTGCAACGTATAATCCTTCTACTGCGGTCTCCATTCGCTCGTTATGAAGGGGAACGTAGCCGCCTAATTCTTCGATGTGATAGAAGGGGCAACCAGCAACTGCTGCTAACTCTGCCAATGGATATAGCCCGCCTGCAATGCAAATGAAGTCTGCGCTGATTTTTTCCTCGGTACCTGGAATGACTTCACCCGTTGGCGTAATTGTAGCGATTGTCACACCTTCCACTTCTTGCTCACCATAAATTTCAATGACTGCTTTGCGAAGCATGATAGGAATATCCCACATTTTGACGCCGTTTTTCGGGAAGAAGGTAATGCCCATTTTCTTCATGAAATCATTTTTCATCAATTTGCTGCCGAATTTCACGAATGCGGAGGGCGCCATATGGGAGACATGTAGCAACGAATTCATGACGTCCATTGGGTTGCCAGATTCCTCAGTGACTTTGTTCATTTTCGGCAACGTGATACAGGCGACGTCAATTCCTGCAATTTTAAGCTCCATAGCAATTGCTGAGGACAGAACGTTTACGCCGATAATGACTCCCTTGTTTCCAGGTTTGACACGGTGGACGTTCGTCATTACTTGGGCCGCACCAACAGACATCACGCCTGGTAATGTCCATCCAGGTACGGGTACAGGGGCTTCTGCGGCACCTGTTGCGAGTAGTAAATACGATGTGTAATACGTGTCGGATTCCGTATAAATGACCCATGAATCGTCGATTTTCTCAATGTTGGACACGGGTGTTTCTAATTTAATAGTTACTCCAAGATCCAGTGCCTGTTTAAATAACTTTTTGGATTCTTTGATGCCGTTCCACCAGTTGCCATTCGGTTCTTCGTAAAGCTGACCTAATAATCTTCCACCGGCAATCATATATTCATCGAGGACAAGAACCTCTACTCCGAGTTCTGCCATGCTGATGGCGGCCGATAAACCTGCAGGACCTGCACCGATAACGATGACTTTACTCATTTTGTGACCTCCAATCCTTGACTGTCGTCAACAATTTTTCGCCACTTGTGACAACCATGCCTTCTTGGACGGGTGTTAAACAAGCTCTTGCGCCTTGCTGTCCATTCACCGTAACGCGGCATTCGAAGCAATGACCAATATTGCAATAAATTCCGCGCGGTGTGCCGCTTTCTTCGTGAAGGCGAAGCGTGCGAATGCCATTCGCTAAAAGAGCGGCGGCCAATGATTCGTTCCTCAGTCCTTGGTATTCTTTATCGTTATAGGTGAAAGAAATCATTGCTGTGTCGTCGATTGCATCCAGTACGGGATGTGTAAGAATTCTTCTCGTCATTTATCTACACCTCCCAAATTGCCAAAACTGATTGGGCGAATAGGGGGTTGGTATTTCAATGTGATTTGAGTAACGTCTCTTTCAGTAGCTGCATGCGCAATGCTGTCGACCGCTGTACGGCATGTGCGTCCTCCGCAATAGCCCATACCCGCCCGTGTGCGGAGTTTGAGCTCCCTTGATGTGCAATTATATTGTTCGACCGTTTCCACTAACTTGCCGTAGGTTACTTCCTCGCATCTACAAATTATCATGCTATTTTCCGTCAATTGAATCACCTCATAAGATAGACTAGTACTCTGTGCGTACTAATATCTATGCAAGAACAGTGCCAACAGTTGCGTATTTACAGCTTGATGCCTAATTTATTCATACGATTGTAAAGAGTTGCTCTGGTGATTTCTAAGTTTTTGGCACATAGCAGCTTGTTGCCATTCACTTTGCTTAGCTCCCTCAGAATGATGTCTTTTTCATATGCTTGTAATTGCTCACTTAATGATAAAGCCTCTCCGCTAACTAGTTGAGGTAGCTGAATGTCCTGACTGGGATGTGCAGACTGCATGAATTCTCCCATTTCTGTAGGAAGGTCTTCAATATTAATTTCCCCATTATCCGAAAATACGACGAGTCGCTCGACGACATTTTTCAACTCACGAATATTACCAGGCCATGAATGTTGCAGTAAAGCCTGCATAACGGCCTGTGAAATCCCGTGAATTGGGCGGTTATATTTAACGGATACTTCATATAGGAAGTAATGGGTTAGTTCAATAATATCTTCAAGCCGATCTCGGAGAGGCGGTACTTTGAAATTAACGACGTTTAAACGGTAATAGAGGTCTTCTCTAAATTTTCCTTCGTTAACAAGTTCCTTCAAGTCGCGGTTTGTCGCAGCAACAACTCTGAAATCCACTTCTAATTCTTTTGTTCCACCGACAGGGTAGAACTTCTTTTCCTGCAACAGGCGAAGAATTTTCACTTGCATTTCCAAAGGCATTTCG
Source organism: Sporosarcina sp. NPDC096371 (assembly GCF_044762865.1). Taxonomy (NCBI): domain Bacteria; kingdom Bacillati; phylum Bacillota; class Bacilli; order Caryophanales; family Caryophanaceae; genus Sporosarcina; species Sporosarcina sp. NPDC096371. The sequence goes on along the minus strand of NZ_JBIWFE010000004.1, from coordinate 328,264 downwards.
CCAATTTCGTCTAAAAATAGTGTGCCGCCTTTCGCAAGCTCGACTTTCCCCTTTTTCCCTTTTTGATCGGCCCCAGAGAATGCCCCTTTTTCGTACCCGAAGATTTCACTTTCGAACAAGCCGCTTGGAATGGCCCCGCAGTTTATGGCGACAAAGGGAGCATCGCCAGCTTCACGTAAATTATGGATCGCTTTCGCAAATAGTTCTTTCCCAACGCCGCTTTCCCCGTAGATTAAGACACTCGCGTTTGTCGTAGCAGCTTTTTTGACGATTTCCATCGTCTGCTTCAATGCGGGGCTATTGCCTCTTATATAAGCGAAAGGATTGACGGAAGGCAGTGATTTCCGAACTTCTTCTTCGAGATGAAAGAGCTTTTCCGAGGTCATATAGAGTTCATTATTCAAGCGTATTTGGCTCGTAATATCTGTTTCAGATACGACAGCGCCAATGATCTTGTCATGAAGGTAAACAGGGTTTGAATTAATCATCACGACAAGATCATTTCTAGCATGGTGTTGGTGATGATAGACAGACGTTCCGTTTTTTAATGTGTTCAGGATTTCTAAGCGTTCTGCACTGAAAAAATTTGTAATAGGTTTCCCGATAATCTCGTTTTCCTGCACAGAGAAAATCTTTTCGGCACCTTTCGTCCAATACAAAACGTTGGTATCATCATCGATCACCGTACAGGACTCATCAATCGTTTGTAAAACGGTATGTAAGTAGGCTTGTGTACGATCGAACTCTTTTGATAGGTTGCTAGAAATGGTTTCATGTGTGACGAAGCCAACATAGTTGTGGTTTTCGTCGGCAATGAAAGCAAGGTTATTCTGTCGAAGTTTGTGCATAACCTCTTCTAACGTGCTATGTGAAGGCATAACAGGACACGATACATAGCGGATTTCCTTTGTGTAGTCGTCGATGTGGACGTGATACAACTGCCCATAGTTAAAGAGGAATACTTTTTTGGGTGCCTTTTTCTCTATTCGTTGGGCTAATGTCATTTGATCTTTTTCAAAATCCACGAATACAAATTCCTTGTTTACTAGTTTCTCAAGTAGGTAATGTGAAGTTTTCATAAAATTAGCCACCTCTACTGTCAATTTATTTTGAACTGTATAATTATCTTTACACATATAAATTGAAAATTCAATAGAGATTAATAGTTTAGGTGAGTATTAAAAGTTGGCATGCAACTTGCATTAAGTAATTGTGAACAAGCAAGTGAGAGGAGGAGTATTGTGGGAAACGCTCAACATCGGGACGTTGTCGTAATCGGGGGAGGAATCATCGGTGCAGCAATTGCTTATTATGGATCAAAAGCGGGCTTAGACATAACCGTCCTTGAGAAAAAAGAATTAGCAAGTGGTACCTCCTCCAGATGCGATGGAAATATACTTGCGATTGATAAAGATCCTGGTTTTGATAGTCAAATGTCATTGAAGAGTCAGCAGTTGGTCCACGAGTTGGATAAGGATCTTGAAATTTCATTCGAATACCGTAATCCAGGTAGTATTTTAGTTTGTGAGAACGATGCTGAAATGGAAGCGGCGAGTCAATGGGTCAATCGGCAACAACAAGCGGGATTGGATTTTAAGATGTTGGATCGTGAAGACCTTCGAAATGAGTCCAAGTATTTTGCGGATGACCTGTACGGCGGGTTGGAGTGCAAAACAGATTCGACCGTCAATCCATACATACTGACATATTCCATGTTTAATAGTGCTGAAAAGCAAGGCGCTAAAATTCATACGAATACAGAAGTGAAAAATGTCAGTAGAAACGGCTCAGGTCAATTTATCATTGAAACCAATAATGGAACGTATACAGCAAATAAAGTTGTCAATGCAGGTGGTGTGTGGGCACCGAGGCTGGGTGAGATGCTCGACTTGGAGATTCCGATTATCCCGCGAAAAGGGCAGATTATCGTTGCTTCACGGCAACAACCGGTTGGACTACGTAAAGTGATGGAATTCGGTTATCTCATTTCGAAATTTGGTGGGGAGCGAACGGTAGATCCGTTCACCGAAAAATACGGTGTTGCGCTTGTATTCGAACCGACTGAAGCACAAAACTTCTTAATCGGTAGTAGCCGGCAGTTCTCAGGCTTCGACACGCGAGTTGATCATGAAGTGACGAAGGCCATTGCGAGACGAGCGGTTCGCTTTTATCCCAAAATCGCGGATATGACGGTGATTCGGACGTATGCCGGTTTACGGCCATGGACGGAGGATCATTTGCCAATTATTTCTCGCGTGGATCATATCCCTGGGTATTTCATCGCCGCAGGTCATGAAGGGGACGGCATCAGCTTAGCTGCAGTAACTGGCAAGCTGATTGAAGAAATGATCAATGAAAAAGAGACGTGTATTCCGATTGAACCATTGCGGGTTACCCGTTTCAAAGAAAGGGTGATGTGCTGATGAATTACCAACGCTTGTTCACAACAATTGATACGCATACGGGTGGCAATCCGACACGAACGGTCATTAGTGGGCTACCTCCTTTGAAGGGCAATACGATGTCCGAGAAGATGTTGTATATGGAAGAGCATTATGACTGGATTCGCAACTTTCTTATGAATGAGCCGCGGGGACATGGTGTTATGTCAGGAGCGTTAATGACGGACCCTTGTCATCCAGATGCCGATGTCGGTGTCATTTATGTAGAAACCGGTGGGTATTTGCCGATGTGTGGACACGATACGATTGGTTTTTGTACGGCGCTTGTTGAGGCGGGTTTGATAGAAGTACATGAGCCTTTGACGAATATCAAAGTGGATACACCAGCGGGACTCATCGACGTGGATATTAAAGTTGTCGATGGAAAAGCGGTAGAAGTGACGTTTGTCAACGTACCTTCCTTTTTGTTGAAGTCCATCGAAATTGATGTAGAAGGCATCGGGAACGTGGAATGTGACATTGCTTATGGCGGTAATTTCTATGGCATCATTGATGCGCGTAAACTGGGTCTTTCGCTCGTAGAGAACAATGCGACAGACATTATCAATAAAGGTATCGACATTCGCAACGCCATTAACGCTGTAGAAGAAGTTGTTCATCCGGAGTTCCCGTTTATTAACGGTTTGACGCACATCGAGTTTTTCACGGATCCCGTGCATCCCGATGCAAACTTGAAAAATACGGTCATTGTGCCACCAGGGGGCATCGACCGTTCACCGTGTGGAACAGGTACTTCCGCCAAGCTTGCGACATTGTATAAGAAAAAAGAGCTTGGCTTGGACGAGCTCTTTGTCTATGAAAGCATTGTCGGCACGCTGTTCAAGGCAAGGGTAGTCGAAGAAACGACGGTGAAGGATTTAGATGCAGTGATTCCAGAAGTGACAGGTTCCGCTTGGATCATGGGCATGCATCGCTTCTTCTACAATGAAAAAGATCCGTTGCGGGAAGGATTTTTACTCATTCCACCGATGGAACATGAACCAGCGAAAGAAGGTGTCTAAGTGAACTTTGAAAAAATGTACAACACCATTGATACACATGTAGGTGGTGAAGCGTTTCGAATCGTCACCCAATCCCCGATTGCATTTCGAGGGAGCGATGTCCATGCCAACCATGATGAATTGCAACGCGGTTTTACAAATGAAAAAAATTTACTGTTGAATGAACCGCGAGGCCATCGTGGAATGCATGGTTGCATAGTTACGTCATCAAGTAATGCCGATTTTCAGTTATTGTTTTTCAATCATCAAGCAGTGACGAACTTCAAATATGAAGGCTTGCTCACGACGGTCACGGCATTAATTGAAACCGGGAATGTGATGAGGACTGCGGATGATTGTTATCGAGTGGAAACCGTGAACGGTATTTACAAGGTGAAAGCACGTATTGATCAACAAGAAGTGACGGCTGTTTCCATTGAAAGTGGGACATGTTTTGAAGTCAATGCCAATCCGGATTATGTAACTGTGCGGGTAGATAATGCCCGGGATTATTTGCTATACGCATTGCCTGAAACCATTCCAGGCATTGAGCTGGAGCATTTGGCGGCATTGAACAATTGGGGGATTGGCAAGACAGCGGAACTGACGAAGGGGAACGTTGCGTACGAGGGAGTCATTCTTGTTGAGTCGGGCGCAGCTGCTGGGCGTAAGGTCCGCTCTGTCACATTTGAAAAGGATGGCTATATTCTCCGATCACCAGGAGTGGATAGCACGTTTGCCATTCTGACATCTTTGTTAAACACGCCAAGTGGCCCTGGTGAAATCGAAAATGAAAGTATTTTCGGCAGTTCATTGACAGCAAAGGCGCTTGGAGAAGGAGAATGTCGATTTGAACTGGAAACAGAAGCATTTGTCACGGGGTCACATGAATTTATTTTCGACCAGGATGATCCTTTGAAAGATGGGTTTTTGTTGGTTTGATGAACAGATAGACAAGATTACAATTTGCTTTGAAAGTGGATTTAGTAATGAAAGCAAAAAAAACAAATAAAACGTAGGAGGAATTTATGATGGTAAAACTTGAAGGGGTATTCCCAGTATTAATTACACCAATGCTTAACGAACAGGAAATCGATTGGGACGGATTCAAAAATAACATCGAACACTTCATTAATGAAGGTGTAGCAGGGCTAGCGATTAACGGCAGTACGGGTGAGTTTGTTAGTTTGACAAAGGAAGAGCGTTTCAAAGCAGTTGAAGTAGCAGTTGCACAAGTTAATGGACGGATTCCACTTGTTGTCGGAACAGCAGCTGAAACAACGGCGGATGCCATTGAATATACGCAACAAGCTGAAAAGGCTGGAGCGGATGCATCATTATTAATCAACTCCTATTACGCACATCCAAAAGAGGATGAAATCTATGAACATTTCAAAGCAGTTGCAGAATCCGTGAAATTCCCAATTATGATTTATAACAACCCATTCACATCGGGCGTTGATATTAGTACAGAAACGATTTTACGCGTTGGACGTGACGTGGAAAATATTACTCATATCAAAGAATCAAGCGGCGGCATCGGTAAAGCACGTGACATCGCAAGACAAGGAGAAGGCTTCCTCAAAGTATTCTGCGGTTCTGAAGATCTAGCAATTGAATCTTTCCTTGTTGGGGCAACGGGCTGGATTTCCGTGTCTGGAAACATTGCTCCACGTCTTGTAACGGATATGTATAACCATGTTCAAAAAGGGGAGATGGACGAAGCGTGGGCACTTTACGACAGACTCCTCCCACTTTGTGAGTTCCTTGAAGGGTCAGGGAAATATGTGCAAATTGCGAAAAGATCGATGGAATTACAAGGTCTAGCAGGCGGTCCATGCCGTCGCCCAAGACTGCCATTGAGCGCAGAAGAAGATGCAAAGCTAAAAGAACTCATGCATAGCCTAGAAGCCATCAAAAACTAAGAAGGGAGGAAAAAAAGGATGAAAGCAACGGATTATAAATTGAAAACAAAAGTCCAAGAGTTTTTGGAAGGTGTCAAAGGTTCATATATAATCTAAGTAACTTTTTGGGGGAGTAAATATGGCGCAAACAGATAAAAAGCAGCTAAAAAAAGTTGTTGCGGCATCTATGGTTGGATCTGTAGCTGAATGGTATGAGTTTTTCTTATATGGTACCGCATCTGCTCTAGTTTTTGGAGAATTATATTTTCAACAAACCGGAAGCGTCATTGACGGCATTCTAGCCGCATTTGCTCTCTATGCGGTAGGCTTTTTAGCTAGACCTATCGGAGGGATTGTTTTTGGTCATTATGGTGATAAATTTGGGCGTAAAAAATTATTACAGTATAGTTTAATTATCGTTGGAATTACGACCTTCTTAATGGGATGTATTCCAACATTCAATAGTATTGGTTACTGGGCTCCTATCTTACTCGTTACTTTACGTTTAATTCAAGGTTTTGCTTTTGGCGGAGAATGGGGAGGAGCTATTATTTTAGTAGCTGAGCACAGCCCTAAAGATAGACGTGGCTATTGGACAAGCTGGCCGCAGGCAGGCGTGCCATTGGGTAATTTAGTAGCAACAATTATCCTCTTAATTTTATCTAAAAACCTAAGCCCAGAGCAATTTATGGGCTGGGGTTGGCGCGTAGCATTTTGGTTCTCTGCAATTGTAGTGCTAATTGGTCTTTGGATTCGTAAAAGTGTAGATGATGCCCCTATTTTTAAAGAGGCACAAGAAAAACAAGCTCAATTAGAAAAACAAGAATTAGGTATTATAGAAGTGTTTAAATACCATAAAAAAGCTATTATTGCTGGTATTGGAGCTCGTTTTGCAGAAAATATTTTATACTATACGGTTGTAACTTTCTCCATTAGTTATTTAAAACTTGTGGTCAATAAAGATACTTCACAAATTTTATTATTAATGTTTGGTGCCCATGCTATTCACTTTTTCTTTATTCCAGTAATGGGACACTTAAGTGATGTTTGGGGACGTAAGCCAATCTATATGACAGGAGCCATTTTAACTGCATTTTGGGGATTTATTGGGTTTCCGATGATGGATACAGGAAATGATTGGATAATTATGTCTGCAATTACTTTTGGTTTATTCATTCAGTCGATGACGTATTCACCATACGCAGCATTAATGACAGAGTTATTTCCTACTCATATCAGATATACGGCTTTGTCTTTATGCTATCAAGTAGCCCCAATTTTTGCAGGCTCATTGGCTCCATTAATTTCATTATATCTCCTAAAAACATATAATAGCTCTACCCCGATTTCAATTTATTTAGTACTAGCAAGTGTCATTTCTATTTTAAGTATAATGGTAGTAAAAGAAACAAAAGGAAAAACACTCACTTTTAAGAAAGCGGAGTAAGCGCTTTCTTAAATCTTGAGCGAACTTGGAAACAGTTAAGAACTGAGAAGGAGAGGCGGGTAATGATGCAAGCAATAAACTACGATTTGAAACCGAAAGTTAAAGCATTCTTAGAAGGTGTCAATGGTCTTTACATTAATGGGGAATACGTACCTGCAATCAATGGGAAAACATTTGATGTCGTTAACCCTGCTACTGAAGAAGTTATTGCGCAAGTGAGTGAAGCGCAAGTGGAAGATATCGAAGTGGCAGTTGCCGCTGCACGTAAAGCATTTGATGAAGGTGAATGGACGAAGATGGCGGCGGCTGATCGTTCACATCTCATTTATAAATTTGCAGATTTATTGGAAGAAAACCGTGAAGAGCTTGCACAATTGGAAGCACTTGATAATGGGAAGCCGTATGCCGTTGCGCTTGCAGATGACGTTGATGGTACGGTTCAGCATTTCAGGTATTATGCAGGTTGGGCGACAAAATTGTTAGGCAAAACAACGCCGATTTCACCGGATTATTTGAACTATACGGTTCACGAACCGGTCGGTGTTGTTGGCCAGATCATTCCGTGGAACTTCCCGTTGGCGATGGCGGCATGGAAGCTTGGATCGGCACTCGCTGTGGGTTGTACGGTCGTGATTAAACCGGCGAGTGAAACACCATTATCCCTTCTCTATGCGGCACGGCTGTTTAAAGAAGCAGGATTCCCAGACGGCGTTGTCAACGTCGTTCCGGGGGCTGGTCGTGTAGCGGGTGATGCGATCATCATGCATAAAGACGTGAACAAAGTGGCATTTACAGGGTCAACGGCTGTCGGAAAAGAAGTCATGAAAAAGGCGGCAGAGCAAATTAAAGGGGTGACGCTGGAGCTTGGTGGAAAATCACCAGCGATTATTCTGGAAGATGCGAACCTAGAAGAAGCAATCGAAGGTGCTTTCAATGGCACGATGTACAACCACGGACAAAACTGTAGTGCGTGTACGCGTGTCTTCGTTCACCGTTCTCATTATGATCAAGTCATTGAAGCATTGGCGGAGCGTGTTAACGGATTGAAACTAGGGCCAGGACTGGATGCAGAAACCGAAATGGGGCCACTCGTTTCGGCCAAACAGCAACAAACCGTCCTTGGTTACATCGAACAAGGGATTAAAGAAGGCGCACGCCTCGTTGCAGGCGGTGCGAAAGCATTCGATAAAGGCTACTTCGTACAACCAACAATTTTTGCGGATGTCGAAGATGATATGGTCATTGCACGTGAGGAAATCTTCGGACCAGTTATGTCCGTATTTGTTTTCGACACCGTCGAAGAAGTTATCAAACGCGCTAACGACAGTGAGTATGGCTTGGCGGCTAGCGTTTGGACAGAAAATATTAAAACCGGTCATTACGTTGCGGGTAAATTGCAAGCAGGTACGGTTTGGATTAACGATTTCGGCCTTGAGTGGGAAACGATGCCGTTTGGTGGCTATAAACAATCCGGAATTGGTCGCGAAATGGGCGGCGAGTATGGATTAGAGAATTATACAGAAGTGAAAAGTGTCTTTGTGAATATTAAACAGTAAGTGCCTAAACCGACCTCGGATGATGATTCTGAGGTCGGTTTTCGCCAATCATATAGCTATTTTACTTTTTCAGAATATTGTGGCTATCCGTTCCGCAATTCATATATACTAGTAGTAGCAAGTAGTTTTTCAAGGGGGGATTAGTGGTGGGATTGTTCACTTTTCTAGCAATAATAGTGGGGGCATTACTTGTTACTTTTGTATTAATGATGGTTGGGGAAAAAATTATTGACTTAGTTGTTCGAGAAAGCTGTACGCCATTTATTAAAATAATAGGTTCACTGGTATTTGCACTAGGGGTTCTCTTTGCAATCATGTTCAGCGTAGATAAGGTTTCGGGAATTGGAGTTTTTTTGTTAAGTGGGATTGTGATTGTGTTGAATAAATATTGGTTCGGGCATTTTTCTGGAGGACAGTAGATTAAGTAGTAAAAAGGAATGGAGACGACTGTCATCTCCATTCCTTTTTATAGTTGAATTTCCTTCCGCTTACTAGAAGGTGGGATTCTCATTTCTTCTCGATATTTGCTAATCGTTCGTCTGGAAATGGTAATGCCTTTTTCAGTTTCAAAGTATTCCGCTATTTTTTGATCGGAATAAGGTTTGAACTTATTTTCTTGCGCAATGAAGCTTTCTAGCAATTTCTTCACGGTTGTTTGGGAAATGCTGTTGCCGTCGGTTGTTTCAAGCTTGGACGTGAAGAGGATCCGGAGATCGAAAGTGCCAAAAGGTGTCTGAAGTACTTTGTTTGTTGTGGCTCGGCTTACTGTCGATTCATGCATTTCAATGGCCTCGGCGACTTCTTTCAATGTTAAGGGCTTTAATGCAGATGCTCCGCTTTTAAAAAACGCTTCCTGACGTTCTAATAGGACATGCATAATCTTGATAATCGTATTTCGGCGTTGCTCAATGCTACTCAGTAACCATTGATAGCTCTTATGATAGCTGTTGAAGTATTTTGATAGATCACCTTTTGCTTGTAGATAATGTACGTAATCTGTATTCATCTGAATCGCTGGTAAATAGCCATCATTCAGATGAAAAACAAATGCATCATTTTTCCACTCGACTACGACATCAGGAGTTGAATACTCTGTTGAACAATTCGTAGTGAAAGTGCATGGCCTTGGGTTCAACGTTTGGATGAAGTCGTAAAGACCTTTCACTTCAGCCATTGTGATCTTCATATGTGAAGCAATCGCATTCCATTTACGGTCCGCAATTAATTGTAAATGATTTTTAACCAAAAGCTCCGCTAACTCATTTTCCGGATACATATGGGTGATTTGCAGAAGCAGGCACTCTCTTAAATCCCTAGCGCCTATCCCGGCGGGCCCCACTTGCTGAAGAAGATGAATGCCCTCAGTGATTTCTCGTTCGTCAAACTCCAAATAGCAATTTGAATCATGTATCTGTAGATAGCCATTGTCATCGAGATTATAAATGAGGTAGTTTAGTAATTTTTGTGTATAGTCATCCGGAAACATAAACTTTGCGTGTTCGAACAATTCGTCACGCAAATTTTTCTCGTTACCTTGAACAGCATCGACGGGCATCCCAGAGGATCCGAAAGACGTTGCCTGACGATTTACACGCTCTTCATAGGAAGGGTTGTCTTTTTTTTCTTGTAGTTCGATGAGTGGGTTTTCCAGCTCTTGCTGCCTAATGTATTGTTCTAGCTCGTAAGTTGATAGTTGTAGAAGTTCAATGGCCTGCCTTAACTCAAGAGTCATAGACAGATGTAGTTCTTGCCGCTGTTGGAGTACCATTTCCATAGGGATACCTCCTTAAAAAGGATTGTTAACGCTTTCAAAAGTATAGCACATTATCGAATGGGGTTCGATAGTAAAAAGAATTTTCAGATATGTGTAAAAAATATTGACATCCGTATATAGAAATATACACATTTCAATCGAATTGCTAGATAGGATTAGGTGTAACATCCCGAGCCGTATGATTTGGTCTTAATTGTTAGTTCAATATGGATATTGTTACCCCATCAATCCCATCAGTAATGGGTAGTGAAGTCGAATTTACATTTGGAATGGTATACCGAGTTATCAAGAAACCACTTACTTGGCACGGAAGTTGCAAAATAGTTAAGCATGGAGAAGAGAAATGAAAAGAGGGGAATTGGTTAATGGACTTTTCAGGTTATAAATAGTGCAAAAATGTAAGTAGTAATGAAAGCGGTTCCAATGAAAGCGAAATAAAGGTGTCTATTCGGGCGGCCTAGTTACAATCTTGTGAATGCATAAAAAGATTCAGCCTGTATTGAAATAAAAGTGGGGGGATACTAAATGGAGAATCTTGTAAACTGGTTAGTTGATCAGGTATGGAGTATAGGGTTGGTCATCTTTGTGCTGGGGGCGGGGTTATTTTTCACGATTGTTACACGTTTCGTTCAACTAAGATACTTTAAAACAATGATCAAGTTGATATTTGAAGGTAAAAGTTCAGACTCAGGAATATCATCTTTTCAGGCTTTTTGTTTAGCGCTGGCGGGACGAGTAGGGATTGGTAATATTGCTGGGGTGGCTACGGCTATTGCCTTCGGAGGTCCGGGGGCAATTTTCTGGATGTGGGTAATGGCATTATTAGGCGGAGCGAGTGCATTTATTGAATCCACCCTATCCCAAGTATATAAAAGTAAGATTGGAAACGAATACCGGGGAGGTACACCCTTCTTTATCGAAAAAGGATTGGGCATTCGGTGGTTCGGAGTAGTGATGGCGGTTGTTGTTACGCTATCCTATGGCGTCTTAGTACCAGGAATCCAAGCGAATAGTATTGCGATTGGGTTTGAAAATGTAATCGGTTTGAATAGAAATATTTCCGGCATTCTACTGGTTGTATTGCTTGGGGTAATTATTTTTGGTGGCGTGAAGCGAATTGCAAGTGTCGCGGACAAGGTTGTTCCATTCATGGCACTTGGTTATGTAATTGTTACATTCATCGTGTTATTTGCGAATATTTCTGAGGTTCCTAAAATGTTCTCGCTGATTTTCTCAAGTGCGTTCGGCATGAATGAGGCGTTCGGAGGAATTCTCGGTGCAGCGATTGCTTGGGGAGTCAGGAGGGCTATCTTCTCCAGTGTTGCGGGTGTTGGTGAGGCAACCTACAGTTCTGCAGCGGCTGAAGTTTCCCATCCTGCTAAACAAGGCTTAGTGCAAGCGTTTTCGATTTATATCGATACAATTGTGGTATGTACGGCAACGGCTTTCATGATTCTCGTGACGGGCATGTATAGCGTTACACCGGAAGGAAAAGAACCAATTGTGGATACAATGGGGGGGATTGAGGCTGGACCTATCTACACGCAGGAAGCGGTAGAGACAGTTTTCCCAGGTTATGGGGCATTGTTTGTGGCCATTGCCATCTTCTTCTTCGCGTTTACCACTTTAATGGCCTATTATTATATCGCTGAAACAACCATTGTGTATCTAGATCGAAAACTAAAGGCGCAGTGGCTGAAAACAGTTTTAAAACTTGGATTTTTAGGTATGGTCTATTTCGGCAGCGTCAAATCCGCGTCGCTTATGTGGGCTCTAGGAGATTTGGGCTTCGGAAGTATGGCTTGGCTTAACCTAGTTGCGATTTTATTGTTGACTAAGCCTACGTTAAAAGTGTTGATGGATTTTGACATCCAGATGAAGGCAGGAAAAGACCCGGTATTTGATCCGATTAAAGTGGGAATCAAGGGTGCTGATTTCTGGGAAGACAGATGCAAAGAGAGGGAATTGGATTCGTCTAAAGAAAAGAGAATTGGATAAGAGACTGTACTGAGAGATGGGCTTCTAAATGCTCTTGATGCCCAAAGTAAAGTAACAAGATAGTCACTTACTTTAGTCAGCGAGAGGATAATAAAAAAAGATAAAAGGCGGCCAATTACATAGGCTGCCTTTTACCTTTTTAGAAACCTAGTAGTTAAAGGATCTGAAGTTGTTTCGGGAAGGACGTCAATACTTCGACTTGTCCCTCTTCATTAATGTAGACGATATCTTCTATTCGAACTCCGCCAACCTCGGGAATATAAATGCCGGGCTCAATAGTAAATACAAGTCCATTCTCAGCAAGATCCTCATTTTTGTGATGGATAGAAGGCTCTTCATGCACTTCAATTCCTAGGCCATGCCCAACGCGGTTATTGAAGTACTCGCCATAGCCATGATCAATGATGACATTTCTTGCGGCAATATCGAATGTTTTCAAAGGCACTCCAGCTTGTACTGCGTTAATGCCGGCTTCATTGGATTGAAGGACGATATCGTAGATTTCTTTTTGTTTGTCGGAAGCTTCTCCAATGATGAAAGTTCGCGTAATATCGGAACAATAGCCGTCTTTGATCACTCCGAAGTCAATCAACAAATAATCGCCTTGTTGGATTTTCCGTTCTCCCGGCGAACCATGTGGCAAGGCTGCTTTTTCGCCAGTTAGCACGATGCTCGAGAAAGAAGTGCCGTCTGCCCCGAAAGTCTTCATTAGATATTCCAATTCTGCAGTCAATTCCACTTCGGTCATGCCAATCTTTACTTTTTTAATGCCTTCCGCTAACACCTGTTCAATGATTTCGATGGCTTTCATGATCTGTCCAATTTCTTCTTTGGACTTTTTCATTCTTTGTGCATTGACGAATGGTTGAACATCGACAACTTGTACATGAGGGAAAGCTGTTAGTAGGCTATTATATTGATAATAGCTTAATGCCTTCGCTTCGATGCCGAATGTACTTGCTACCTTACCAATGGTTTGTTGAACAACTTCAAAAGGAATTTGCTCGTCCGAAATCGGAATGATTCTGGCAATGTCGGAAGCCTGCTGGGCGGCCTCATTGTCTAATGCTGGTACAAACAAATAGTTTTCATCGGCGTGTGTGTCCATTACCAAGGACATAAACCGCTCGAAGGGTTCAGAATTGAAGCCCGTATAATAGTAGACGTTCGCTGGTGAAGTAATCATTACTGCGTCAATGTTGTTCTCGGTAAGGTGCGCTTTTAATTGTGCTCGTCTTGTTTCGTAGATTGTAGTCAAAAGAGATTCCTCCTCAAATTGGTTGATGGGTAGTGATGCTTATGAAATCAAATAAGTGTTTGTATCAATTTTATAATAGAAATATCGAACTTACTATCCGAACAAAGTTGATTTGCGCTTCAGGCGGACGCTTTCCGCGGGCACGGCTTCATCTGTTTCGCTGCTCCCAACGCTTCGCTTTTGGTCGCAAAAGCCGTTCTGCGTGACGGCTCTTCCTGTGGGGTCTTCAGTTCGCGCTGTTCCCGCTGGAGTCGCCACCTTACGCTCCGATCAACGAAAGTAGTAGACTATATTGACGAATGGTCAAATGAATAATCATATAGTGGTTCGGTTTTATAAACGTATTAGGTACTAATAAAATTGACTCGCTTACAAAATAATTAATTCTTTTGGTGATTTTGTAAGGATTTCAATGCCGTCAGCAGTGACCAAGATATCGTCTTCAATTCGGACTCCACCAAGGTTTGGAATATAAATACCCGGTTCGACAGTAAGCACCATTCCAGATTCAATGCGTTTCTCGCATGTAGTAGACATGAAAATTTCCTCGTGGAGATCTAAGCCTACACCATGCCCGGATCCGTGTCCATATTGCTTTCCATACCCTTTTTCAGTGATGTAATCTCTTGAAAGGGCATCCGCTTCTCGGCCTGTCATTCCTGCTTTAATCCCCGCGAGTGCATTTTCCAGTGAGTCTAATACGATTGTGTAGATCCTTTTTAATTCATCTTGTGGTTCACCTACCGCAATCGTTCTAGTCATATCGGAACGGTAGCCTTGATAATAGGCGCCGTAATCGAGTGTGATCATATCGCCGGTTTCGATGACCTTTGTAGTCGCTACTCCATGTGGAAGAGCGGAGCGATGACCAGAAGCAACGATAGTGTCAAACGCTGACGATGCTGCCCCTTGTTTCCTCATATAAAACTCCAACTCGTTGGCTACATCGATTTCTGTAATACCAGGGCGAATATAAGTTAAAATATGCGTAAATGCAGCATCAGAGATTTCAACTGCTGTTCGAATCTTTTGGAGTTCTTCCGCTGTTTTAATGGTACGTAGCCCTTCGATGACACCTGAAAGAGGAACCATCTCAGCTTGTATGGCTTCTTGATATTGAGTGTGCACACGATAAGTTACATTTTCTTGTTCAAATCCTAGTCTTGAAAGGCCTAATCGCTCGGCCATCTTGGCAACCCCTGTGAAGACGGATTGTCTTTCTAGCTCGATAACCGTATAGTTTTCAGCCTGTGATTGGGCTTGATCGACGTAGCGGAAATCTACAAAGAGACACGCTTCTGATTTCGTAATGACGACTGTCCCGGCGCTGCCCGTGAATCCAGTGAGATATCGGCGGTTGACACCATTTGTAATGATGACGCCATCTACTCCAAGTTGATCAAACTGTGCGCGTAGCTTTGCTAACTTCTCCATGTGTATTCCCCCAAAGTATATTTTTCATAGGTTTATAAAATCTCCCTCTTCTATTTTAACGCTTTATTACGAGAATTGCATGAATAGTTTGGTAGGTGAAGGGAGATTGTGAATCAATTCACAATACATGATAAGTGTCATACTCAATATCATGACATTTATGTCTTCTGTGAAGTTTGAAAGTTCTTTATTATAAGGGTAAGAAGTAAATGAGCGAAAAAACATCTATCCGGGGAGGATATTATGAGTAAAGAAAAAACGAAGCAGCTGCACAAAGATGTTGCCCCTTTTGCAAAGTCAGATCAGAAGAAAAGTATCATGCAGATCGTTAACACAATACCCCCGTTTCTAATACTATGGTTCTTGGCCTATCAAAGTCTGTCCGTGTCGATTTGGCTGACTCTTGGAATCGCTGTCATTGCGTCAGGATTTGTCATCCGAACGTTCATCATTTTCCATGATTGCACGCACGGTTCATTCTTCAAGAACAAAAAGATGAATGATATTGTGGGTACGGCTACTGGCGTTTTGACACTGTTTGCCTACGAGAAGTGGAAACGTGAACATTCTATCCACCATGCAACAAGTTCAAATCTTGATAAGCGTGGTGTTGGCGATATTTGGGTTATGACGATTGAAGAATATGTGGCAGCATCGAAATGGCAGCGTTTTGCTTATCGTTTGTACCGTAATCCACTCGTGATGTTTGGATTTGGTCCACTATACCTCGTGCTCATTTCAAGCCGTTTTAATCGTAAGGATGCGCGGAAGAAAGAGCGTAACAATACGTATTTGACGAATGCAATTTTGGTTGCCATATATACGGGTATGGTCTTACTAGTTGGTTGGCAGGCGTTTGTTATCGTTCAAGGGTCTATCATGTTCGTTGCAGGTGCGCTTGGTATTTGGTTGTTCTATATCCAGCATACGTTTGAAGACTCATATTTCGAAGAGGAATCTGATTGGGATTACGTAAAAGCTGCTGTTGATGGCAGTTCGTATTACAAGTTACCAAAAGTGTTACAGTGGGCGACAGGTAATATCGGCTTCCACCATGTGCATCACTTGGCACCACGTGTACCGAACTACAATTTAGAGTTGGCGCATGAAAAGACACCACCTCTTCATCAGGCAACAACAATCACGATCAAAACAAGTTTGGAATCGATCCGCTTCCGCTTGTATGATCCAGAACGTAAACGATTTGTCGCTTTTAAAGACGTCAAGCATCTTGTCAAGTCAGCAAGGGCTTCGATTGATTTGAAACCGAAACGTACGGGCTTAGACGTTAAATGATGTAAGAAACAGTCATCACTTTAGTGGGATGACTGTTTCTTTTTGTTATACTAGAATTACTTCATCCAGTTGGTCCGATAGAAAACCGGGCATAATGGAATAGATAGGACGGTGAGTGAGAGGCATGCAAAGCTGGTATAGTATTTTTCCGAAAAATCCATGGCTGAGTATCTATGCGTGGGTGATCTTTTGTTTTTTGCCGTTCTTTTTCATTTTCAGATCATCGTCATCGATTGGTATTTCGATTGGTATCTTGTTGTTATTGATGTTCTTTTTGTCATTTCGCTTTTCATTTACATCGAAAAGTGGGCTGGTCTATATGTGGCTCAGTTTTGAAATGGTCATTAATATTGTCATGACGCTGTTATTCGGTTATGTGTACTTATCTATATTTACTGCGTTTTTCATTGGGAATATCCGTAATCCGGTTGGCTTTTTCATTATTTATGGACTACATATTGCGTTCACAGTGGGTGCGATTGTTGCTGGATTTTTTATCGAGATTGATTTGTTTCTACCGCAAGTTCATTTCATCCTCATTTCGGTGATTGGAACGGTTTTGCTACCGTTCAATTTGTATAACCGTAATAAGCGTGAAAACTTGGAGGGGCAATTGGAGCATGCTAAAGAGCGAATTTCGGAATTGATTATCCTGGAAGAACGCCAGCGAATTGCTCGTGATTTACATGATACGCTTGGACAGAAACTGTCACTCATTGGCTTGAAGAGTGATTTAGCAGGGAAATTAGTATCGCGTGATCCACGGGCAGCGGAAAGAGAGTTGCATGATATTAGGCAGACGGCAAGTACTGCGTTGAAGGAAGTACGTGAGCTAGTGGCGGATATGCGTGCCATGAAGCTTGAAGATGAATTGATGCGCATTCAGCAAATTTTGAAAGCGGCTGAAATGGATTTCACGATTGTTGGGAATCCGGTGTTCACGAATATCCCAGGAATTGTTGAAAATGTGTTGAGCATGTGTTTGAAAGAAGCTGTGACGAATGTTGTGAAGCATAGCTATGGGACGTCTTGTCGGATTGTATTTGAGCAATTGCCGAATGAATTCGTGATTACAGTCGAGGATAATGGAATCGGTATTACAAGAGGCGGAGAAACGTCTCCAGGCAATGGATTGAAAGGGATGCGAGAGCGGCTTGAATTCATAAATGGCAGCCTTCGAGTTGAGGGCGGTGAGGGTACGAAGTTATCGATTCGAGTACCAGTCATTATTAAACATATTATGGAAGGAGATTGACATGATACGTATTGTTATAGCGGAAGATCAGGGAATGATGCTCGGCGCATTGGGTTCATTGCTCAATCTGGAAGAGGATATGGAAGTTGTCGGCAAGGCGAAGAACGGCCAAGAAGCTGTCGCTCTGGTAAACGAGCAGCAACCAGATGTCTGTATAATGGATATTGAAATGCCGGTGATGACGGGACTTGATGCGGCAGAATCATTGCGGGGGACGGACTGCAAAATCATCATTTTGACGACGTTTGCCAGAACGGGTTATTTTGACCGCGCTCGCAAAGCAGGGGTACGCGGTTATTTGTTAAAAGATAGTCCGATTGAAGAGCTGGTCAGTTCCATCCGAACGATTATGGATGGTAGACGGATCTATGCACCAGAGCTCGTGGATATTGCTTATGAAGACGATGAAACAGAAAATCCACTGACTGAGCGGGAAAGCCAAGTGCTTGGACTGATTGCCGATGGCCGGACGACGAAAGAAATTGCGGGCGAGTTGTATTTAACGCCAGGGACTGTGCGGAATTATATCTCAGCGATTCTTGAAAAACTGGGCGTTGGTAATCGAATCGAAGCCATTTCTCGGTTTAAGGATAAGGGCTGGTTTAAATAGGAGTAAGGGTGCCGACAGAGATGTCGGTTTTTTTTGTGTTTTTTTCTTAATTGACAAGGCCTGACTCTCCATTATGTGGAATAAACCGTGTCATGAGTGAACGCTAGTGTGGTATGATTTTATTGAAAATGGAAATTTCGAACAAGGGGGAATAGGGTGTGTATGGGATTGACTATGCAAAGGGTCTTGATGACAAAGATAGCCTTGCGAAGTACAAAGAAGAATTTTATTTACTAAAAGATACAATCTATATGGATGGCAATTCGCTCGGTTTATTATCGAAAAGGGCGGAGCAGACGCTACATAGTTTACTGGATTCATGGAAAACGCTAGGCATTGAGGGCTGGACAGAGGGGGACAATCCGTGGTTTTACCTTTCAGAATCCGTCGGGGAGAAAATGGCGCCGCTTGTAGGGGGAACGACGAGTGAAGTTATCGCTACGGGTTCGACCACAACGAACCTGCATCAGCTTGCCGCAACGTTTTATAAGCCGACGGGAGATAAAACGAAGATTCTTGCGGATGAATTGAATTTCCCTTCGGATATTTATGCGCTGAAAAGCCAATTGACCTTGAAAGGGTATGACCCTGAAGAACATCTAGTGCGTGTCACAAGCCGAGATGGTCGATTTTTAGACGAAGCCGACATCATTGAAGCGATGACGGATGAGATTGCACTGATTGTCTTACCTGCTGTGCTTTATAGAAGTGGGCAGGTGCTCGATATGGAGCGACTGACAGCAGCGGCAAGTGAACGTGGCATTCCGATTGGCTTCGACTTATGTCACTCGGTCGGTGCGGTTGAACATGCTTTGCATGACTGGGGAGCGGATTTTGCTTTTTGGTGTACATACAAACATTTGAATGGTGGACCTGGTTCAGTTGCAGGCTTATTTGTTCATGACAAACATTTCGGTGCTGTCCCTGGGCTAGCGGGATGGTTTGGATCCAAAAAAGAATCACAGTTTGATATGGATCATACGATGGATCCCGCAATGGATGTCTCTGCGTACCAGATTGGCACGCCTCATGTGTTGAGTTTAGCGCCGGTTATTGGCGCGCTTGAATTGTTTGAGGAAGTCGGTATAAGTAGAATAAGGGCGAAATCACTCGAATTGACAGAATATATGTTGAATTTGCTCCACGTGGAACTTTTTGGAGCGGGATTCGTAATCGGTAATCCGGTTGACGAGTCGCGTGGGGGACATATTTTGCTTGAACAC
Organism: Sporosarcina sp. NPDC096371; assembly: GCF_044762865.1. Lineage (NCBI taxonomy): Bacteria > Bacillati > Bacillota > Bacilli > Caryophanales > Caryophanaceae > Sporosarcina > Sporosarcina sp. NPDC096371. The sequence goes on along the minus strand of NZ_JBIWFE010000004.1, from coordinate 309,067 downwards.
GAAGAAGCTGCTCGTATTTGTAAAGCGTTGAAAGCGGAAGGGGTCATCCCTGATTTTCGGGCACCAAATGGCATTCGACTTGCACCTGTAGCCCTGTATAATTCCTTTGAAGATGTCTGGCATACGGTTCAGAAATTGAAAGTCATTATGGACGAAAAACGGTATGAAAAGTTTGAGAATAAAAGGGGTGTCGTGGCATGACGGGAGAATGGATTGATATTTCACAACCGCTTCAAAATGAGATTGCAGAATGGCCAGGCGACACGCCGTTTACCTATGAAGTTGCTTTTGCTAAAAAGGATACAGGCTCGGTCAATATCGGGAAGATGACAACGAGTACACATATGGGCACACATATCGATGCACCGTTTCACTTTGATGATAATGGCAAGCGAGTGCTCGATTTGCCGATTGACTTGTACATTGGACGTGCGCGTGTGATTGATGTGACAGGTGTTGACAGCGTGGGTCGTGCGGAGTTGGAAGGAATCGATTTCGGCGGAGCGGAACGGATTTTATTGAAAACGGGCAGTCGACCTGATGCGAATGTGTTTCCGGAAGCATTTACCGTTTTGCGTGCGGATATCGGTCTTTTATTGAAAGAGCGTGGTGTACGGCTGATTGGTATCGATACACCATCCGTTGACCCGGAAGATAGCAAGTTGATGGAAGCGCATCATGCACTCAATGACAATGGCGTGATGATTTTGGAGAATATCGTGCTCGGGGCAGTGGAACCGGGCGATTATGAACTAATTGCATTGCCGCTACCGTTAAAAGATAGCGATGGCAGTCCAGTGCGTGCGGTAGTTAGGAGATGCAGTCATGAGTGAAAAAGGGATTCATACAGATTTTAAAGATAATATGACATACGGGGAATACTTAAATCTAGATAAGTTATTGTCGAGTCAACAGCGCTTATCCGGTCATCATGACGAAATGCTGTTCATCGTGATTCATCAGGTGAGCGAGCTGTGGATGAAGCTGATATTGCATGAGCTTAGCACGGCGATAGAGCTGATTGAGAAAGATGAATTGCCGGAAGCGTTTAAAATGTTAGCACGCGTATCGAGAACACAGACGCAGATTATTCAGGCGTGGGATGTGCTTGCGACGTTGACACCGGCTGAATATATGGAGTTTCGCGAGAGCCTGGGCAGAGCATCCGGCTTCCAGTCATATCAGAATCGCATGATTGAATTTGCGCTGGGCTATAAACAACCGCATATTTTAAAGATTTACGAAAAGGACCCGGAATTGGCGAACCAACTTCAAGTAGCGTACCTTGCACCGGGGATTTACGATGTAGCGATTCGTGCACTGGCAAGGGCAGGCTTCCCTATTAACCCGGAATTGCTAACGCGTGACTTTTCCGTTACGTATCAAGGGGACCCAACAGTTGCCGATGCATGGCTGGAAGTGTACCGCAATGTCGATGACCATTGGGATTTGTATCAGCTTGCTGAGAAGTTGGTCGACATTGAGGATAGCCATCAGCAGTGGCGCTTCCGCCATATGAAAACGGTTGAGCGAATCATTGGATTTAAAATGGGGACAGGTGGCTCGTCTGGCGTCAACTATTTAAAGTCCGTGCTGGATCATCGATTTTTCCCGGAATTATGGGATGTACGCACAAAACTATAAAGGAAAACTCCGCTAATCCTTTTTGGATTAGCGGAGTTTTTATATTCTTAAAACATAACGTCAGATGGTCCGTCCATTTTGTCATAAACAGGTGCTAGCAATGAACCTGTCGAACTGATTGCGCATCGACTGTAGGGAACGCCTCCTCGAACCGCTGTGACCCATTGCCCCAACCTTCAAACGCCCCCCATCGTCCAGTTATTACTGTATTGTATTCGGAAAGGCGGGTTGTGGTGTGTGCGGATGGATGTAACTTGATTCTATATAAATTGAACTAAAGAATCCTACCAACAACGCTCGGCGCTTGGGGATGCCTCCCGCGATAAGCCTGCTAGAAAACCACTATCAGTCTTATCGCTTCGGCTACCCCAGTAAGGCGCTCTCGCTGGAGATTAGGTGAAAATCATAAGTTCAACATATATAGGTTTGGACGCAGTTATGCCGGGGCGCCATTGAAAACTTAAGAAATTCTTCATGAATATTCTACGGAATTCTTCACTTTTATTGTCCATAATGAAAAGACAGGAAAACTTATGGATGAAAAGGTGTGAAAATATGAAGAAGTTATTATTTATTATAATGATTGGCGCACTTGGCCTGACTTTTGTGTTGAAGGACAAGGGGTCGATGACAGACCCAGTTGATTTGACGATTGGTGCAAAAGCTACCATTCTGATGGAGGCAGAAAGCGGAAAAGTATTGTACGAAGACAATAGTGTGGAAGCATTGCCGATTGCCAGTATGACTAAATTGATGACGGAATATCTTGTGTTGAATGCGATCAACAATGGCACACTATCATGGGAAAGCAGCTACCAACCTAGTGATTATGTACAAAGCATGACGAGAAATGCCGGTGCTGTCAAACTGGGTATGACAAACGGTAATAGCTATCCGGTAGAAGAACTTTTTTCGGCTATGGTCGTTAATTCAGCAAATGATGCAGCAATGGCGCTAGCGGAAATGGTGAGTGGAACGGAAGAGGCTTTCGTGAAGTTGATGAATGAACAAGCTAGAAGTTTTGGACTCAAGGAAACGACTTTTTTCAATGCGAGTGGACTAGATGGTGACTATATGGGTAGGGGGCAAGACGAGACAAATCGTTCGTCTGCGCGAGATGTTGCGATCATTGCACAACAATTGCTGGTCAAACATCCCAAAGTACTCGATTTTGCGGGGATGACGGACTTTACGACCAGTGAGGGAGTTCGACTATGGAGCACAAATTTGATGCTACCCGGTATGCCACAATACTATCCAGGAATTGATGGATTGAAGACAGGGTATACAGATCAGGCGGGCTCTTGTTTTGTGAGTACAGGTGTGTTTGATGGGCGGCGTATTATTACGGTTGTGATGGATGTTGACGCAGGTGGAGGGGATACTATTAATCCGCGATTTGAGCTGACGAGAGAGCTGATTGAACAAGTTGTGTTGAAGTGATATATAGACGAAAGTGATGTTTAGATATTCTAATAAGGGGAATGTATATTCTATAGTGGGGAGTATAAATGGGAGGTGTTGGTTTGGTAGCACTCGTAAGGGAAAAGACGGAGAAGTATAGAAAGAAGTTGTTAGACGTTCGGAATGATCTTGTCTTTAAAGCGATTTTTGGAGAGGAAAGAAATGAGGATCTTCTTTTATTGTTATTGAATGCGATATTGAAAGAAGATGTAGTGAAGATTACTTTCCTAGATACGCATATGGGAGCAGACTTTGTAGACGAGAAGTATTCTGTGATGGATATACGCGTACGTACTGCAAAGAATGCTGAAATCAATATCGAAATGCAACTAGAACACCATGATGGTTTTGAAAATAGAATGCTGTTGTACTGGGCTAGGCTTTATGCAAAGCAGTTAAAATCCGGGCAGGCATATACTCAATTGAGGAAAGCCATTCAAATTTCAATTGTTGATTTCAAGTTCTTGCAAAATGAGCATTATCATAGTACGTTTCAATTAGAAGAACAAGAAAAGCGAATCAAGTTCACGGATCACTTAGAAATCCATGTGTTGGAATTGCCGAAGGTGAGATTAAACAGTAGCCTAGAGGATAAGAACGCATTGAAGAAGTGGATGTTGTTTATCTCCGGAGATGATCATACAAAGGAGGAATTGGCCATGAGTGATTTGGGAATTGGAAGGGCCTATAACGAGTTGCAACGCATCAGCGAAGATGAAGTGATGCAAGAACGCGTAATTGCCCGCGAGAAGTACTTGTCTGATCAGGCTACGAGAAGAGAATTGGCTAAAGAAGAAGGCAAAAAGGAATTAAGAGAAGAGGCTATTCTGGCTATGCATCATGATGGACTTCCTATCGAAGCGATTGCTAGATATATGAAAATTTCAGTAGAACAAGTGGGCTCTGTTATTAATCCGCTACAATAATCCAATAGCCCTTCATGCAGCTGAAGAGACATAAAAAAATGGGAGATGAAATCTGTGTTAGATCAAACAGAAGTAAACCAGTGGAAAGAGCGTTTGCCGCTCATCTCACAGATGATGGAACGTAAAGAAGTACTATGGCTCAATCCACTCGTAGAGTCAGCTACAACGGGTATTGTCAAATCGGGAATAACCGCTGTAGATGTTCAAGATGCATCAGATCGCCTCAAACGTTTTGCACCGTACATCGAACGTGTTTTTCCTGAAACAACGGTTTCACATGGCATTATTGAATCCCCTCTCACTACTATTCCAGCTATGAAAAAAGGACTTGCAGATGAATACGGAATGGAAATCCCGGGGCGACTTTTGTTAAAACAGGACAATGCCTTGCCGATTTCAGGTTCTATTAAAGCGCGCGGCGGCATTTACGAAGTGCTCAAACATGCAGAAACACTAGCGATTGAACATGGGTTAATCACTCCCCAAGACGATTACGCTAAGTTTGCAGAGCCGGAATTCAGTCATTTATTTGCCAAACATAAAATTGCTGTTGGGTCGACTGGAAATCTGGGCTTAAGCATCGGCATTATGAGTGCCAAGCTCGGCTTCGACGTCACCGTTCATATGTCGGCAGATGCGAAGCAGTGGAAGAAAGAGATGTTGCGAGAAAAAGGTGTCACGGTTATTGAATATGCAGACGACTACAGCAAGGCGGTCGAAGAAGGCCGTCGTCAAGCGGATGCAGATCCTTCTTGCCACTTTGTAGATGACGAAAATTCGTTGGACCTATTTTTAGGCTATGCAGTAGCGGGCGAAAGAGTTGCTGCACAACTAACACAGCAAGGAATTACCGTAAACGCAGACCATCCGTTATTTGTGTACTTACCATGCGGTGTCGGTGGAGGACCAGGGGGCGTCGCATTCGGATTGAAGCTGGCATTTGGCAATCATGTGCAATGCTTTTTCGCAGAACCCACACATTCGCCTTGTATGATGCTCGGCATGATGACGGGCCTCCAGGACAGCGTGTCTGTTCAAGACTTTGGTCTCGACAATAAAACCGCAGCGGACGGGCTCGCGGTTGGCACAGCATCTGGCTTTGTTGGCAAAACGATGGAGCCGCTTCTAACGGGTTGTTACACCATCGCCGACGACACGATGTTCAAGTTATTGAAACAGATTGCTGACGTGGAAAACATCAGACTTGAACCGTCCGCACTCGCCGGAATGACAGGTCCTGTTCACGCGATTCGTGGACATGTAGAAGGTGCCGATTCAGCAACTGCGAACCATCTCGTCTGGGCAACAGGCGGTGGTATGGTACCGGAAGTTGAAATGGCGGCATACTACGCAACAGCAGAAAACTAATTCGAAAAAACCTCGCAGAGATGCGAGGTTTTTCTGTGAGGAATGTCCCGACTTGCAAGAAAACGAGTGCCACAGCCTATTTCCCGGGAAATACCAATTGGTCGCCAACTCGATTTACTGGATTTTCTTATGCGTAAACGGACATTTTCCTTGAATCGGTTCCGCGTCGTCCCCGATAAAGAACTGCTTCCATTCATTATGCGTTGGATCACCGAAGTGACTGATATCGGGGTGCTTCGGTAACTGATCCCATACAGCCACCCGTTCACGTACTTTTTCGCGTGACATGATCCCGCCTTGTTCAGTCCCTGTTAGTCCCTCGAAAATTCTCCTCGGCTGAAATCCAAGAACCATTGCATTGCCTAAATCTCGCGTTTTGCGGTGCTTATAAGCGGGTGCATTACCGAAAACGAAAATCGGCTCACCATTGAAATGAAAATCCCACAAATAATGTTCAGGATCACGCGGGCTTTCTGAGGGCCATTCAACATCATCAGCTTCATGCAAGTATTGTAGAATCTCCCAAAACTCTTTTCGATAATCCTCCAAAGAACCTTCTGTCTCAAATGGCTCAACGAACACAAATAGCCCATGTCGCTTAGGATTGGGTTCATTAAAAAGCGCTAAAAATAGCTCCAATGCTACCGGCAAATTAGACCAATCATCCCGCGTCACATATGCATAGCGCAATTCGCCTTTCAATTCTCCATTCATCCCAAAATAACAGGGAAATGTCTTGTCTGTTACGGTCTGATGGAATGTCTGGTATTCTCTCAACAACCAATCGGGCAAGTCAGTACGCTTCGCAAAATCTTCTTTTGTTAACAAAGCTTTAGCTGTTTGGATCATCAGTTCAACTCCGTATCGTTGTATTCTACTAAACCTCTATGAATAAAAAACGCAGTCAAGGGAATAAAAAGATAACGTAAAAATTAAACTGGAGGATGGAAAATTGAACGCTCCCGAAGAAGAGGCATCTCTCACACAGTGCCATACAGAATATGATACGCTACGCCGCGTCATCCTATGTCAGCCGAAGTTCATGGCCATTGAAGAAGTCATTAATGACGTACAGAAAAAGTATGAAGATGAAAATATAAATGTAGAACTGGCGATGAAACAACATGAAGAATTCGAGAAAACCCTGAAGGAGCATGGCGTCGAGGTGATTAAACTGCCGTCTTCCGAACAATTTCCTGAACAGGTTTTCACACGCGACATTGGTTTCACGGTTGGGGACGATATCTTTGTTTCGGAAATGGCTAGCGACATTCGCAAGGGAGAGGAGGAAGTGCTAGAAGAATGGTTAGACGATGAGGACATCCCTTTTCAAACGACAACTGACCGAGTAGAGGGCGGGGACGTCATCGTCGACCGCGGCACATTATATGTTGGTATTAGCAGCCGCACATCTAAAGCTGCAGTCCGTAAATTAAGGCATGATCTACCTGACTACAAAATTGTCCAAGTCCCATTCGATGAAAAATACTTGCACCTCGACTGCGTATTTAATATCCTGTCACCCGAGATGGGGCTCATTTTCCCGAAAGCGCTCGACCAAAAGACAATCGACATGCTATCAGCAAAACACAAGCTGATTGAAGTTTCCGAAGAAGAACAATTTACAATGGGCACAAATGTCTTATCCATCGGTGACAAAAAAGTGTTCAGCTTGCCGCAAAACAAAAATGTCAACGCGCAAATGCGTGCCCATGGCTTTGAAGTGATCGAGGTCGACTTCTCTGAAATCATAAAATCGGGCGGATCTTTCCGCTGTTGCTCGATGCCAGTGGTGAGGGAATAGAATGGGATTGGAAACCTCACTGTGGAGTGGGGTTTTTTCGTGCGGAAATCAGCATGCCGGTCACAAATTGCCCAAATTGAAAAAGCACCCGTAAGGATGCTTCAATTCGATGACTATTTTACACAGTAAACCGCGCCATATCAGCTTGCAAGGTTTCTGCAAGTTCTGCAAGTGTCTGTGCACTGGACGCGATTTCTTCGGTTGCCGCCAATTGTTCTTCTGTCGTAGCACTGATGGCTTGCGCTTCAGTTGAGGATTGTAGCGCAAGCGCTTGTACTTTAAGCGATCCATCAGAAACGACAGCTGTCACTTCCCGAATTTGTTCAATTGATGCCGAGACCGCTGCGAGTTTTTCACTCATATCGTTCGCCGCGGCCTCAATTCGATGAAAGACGTCTCCGGTTTTCTCTGTTGCAACCAAACCTTCTTTCACATGACGGTTGCCGTCTTCGGTATGCGCAACAACGTTTTCCACATTTCGCATCATCGTGTCAATCATCCGACCAATCTCGGCCGTAGATTGTTTCGATTGTTCCGCGAGTTTACGGACTTCATCTGCCACCACCGCAAAACCTTTGCCATGTTCACCAGCTCGAGCTGCTTCGATTGTTGCGTTCAAGGCTAATAAGTTCGTCTGTTCCGCAATCGTTGTAATGAGCGCAGTTACATTGCGGATTTGTCCGGAATGCGTGGCCATGTCGCGTATCATGGCGGAGTTTTGCTCGTTTGTCAGTTGAATGGTGTTCATTCGCTGAGTAAAATCTTGCATGAGCGTGGCGCCTTCACCGACAAGTTGAACCACTTCCGTGGAAGAGTTGAGTAAAGCCTCATTATCGCCCGTCATTTGATTGATGCCGGAAAACATTTCTCTCATGGAAAGTACAGACTCCTCGACAGTGCTCGCTTGCAGTTGACTTGCCGCCAAATTCTGCTCCGTACTGTTCGCGACCACTTCTGACGCCGCAAGACTTTCTTCCGAGCTTGCAGACAATTCTTCTGCATGAACCGCGAGCTGACCCGCAGAATGTCTTGCATTTAAAATGATTACGCGTAAATCTCCTACCATGCCGTTCATGGCATCTGCCATTTCACCAAGCTCATCTTTGTTACGAATCTTCACAGGTTCTGCGGTAAAATCCCCGGTCGCCAGTTGTTTAAGCACCCCAGTCATCGTTCCGACCGGACGTGCAATACTTCGGCTAATGAGTTGTGCGATGATAACCGTGACGATGACAGCCACCGCAATCAGACCGGCAATGATTAGCTGAATCCAGGTGAGTACCTGCTGGACCTCATCTTCCGTCTTTACTTGCTGGCTGTTCTGATGCTCAATCAATTCCCTAATCGTTTCATTGACGACTTCCTCGTAAATCTTACCTTCAGCCGCAACTTTCGCTGCCGTTTCCAAACTGCCCTCTTTCACATCTCTTATCACGATTTCATTAATCTGCTGATAGCTGATGATTGCTTCTTTCGCTTCTTTAAGTGAATCTCGTGCAGAGGGCGTGCGTACAAGCTGATCCAATTCTTTCAAATTCGCTTTAATGACATCCAGCGCTTTTTTACGTTGTGTTAAATACGCTTCATCTTGATAAATGATAAATCCAGAAATGCTTTTCGCATCCTCATTTTGATTGGCCAATAATTGCTCGAACAACACAACTTTTCGTATTTTGTCATCAATTAAGAAACGATATTCCTCATTCAACTTCGTCAATGCCCATAATCCCGACGTACCGACAACCATCAAAATGAGCAAGATGGAAGTGAAGCCGATCCATAATTTTTTTCCTACAGTGATTCGCATGACAAAAGTCCTCCTGTACCTACTAGTTATTTATAATTATAGTGCGTAGGAGAAATGTATAATGTAAAAGTATTGTAAAGATTGTTAAGCGAAGATAAAAGGTGTCCAATCAGTCCTTAATCAAAGAGATTGACATATGGAGACGTCTATATTAAAATTATCTTGAATTCAAGATAAAAAACTTTGGGTATAGATCACAATAACAAGACCAAATTGACTATATATAAATAGGAGGACTACACATGAATCATTTAAAAGGTATGCACCACGTAACAGCGATTACAAGTAGTGCGGAAGAGAATTACAAATTTTTTACGAATGTATTGGGCATGCGTTTAGTGAAAAAAACGGTGAATCAGGATGATATTCAAACGTACCACTTGTTCTTTGCAGATGACGTAGGTGGCGCTGGGACAGATATGACATTCTTCGATTTCCCGGGTATCCAAAAAGGGACTCACGGTACAAACGAAATTTATAAAACAGCTTTCCGTGTTCCAACGAATGCGGCATTGGATTATTGGGTCAAACGCTTTGATCGCTTAGATGTGAAGCATGCTGGAATCCAAGACCAATTTGGCGTCAAAGTACTATCATTCGTCGATTTCGATGATCAACAATACCAAATGATTTCGGATGAAAACAATAAAGGCATTGCATCCGGCACACCATGGCAAAAAGGGCCAGTTCCATTGGAATATGCCATTACGGGACTGGGACCGATTCATATTCGGATTTCTGAATTTGCGTACATGAAAGAAGTGTTGGAGAAGGTTCTGTTGTTTAAAGAAATTGGCCAAGAGGGATCCCTTCATTTATTTGAAGTGGGTGAGGGCGGAAACGGTGCACAAGTTATTGTCGAGCACAACGACAGTCTCCCACCGGGTCGACAAGGTTTCGGTACTGTTCACCACGCTGCATTCCGCGTCGAAGACCGTACTGTTCTCGATGAATGGACGAAACGTATTGAAAGCTTCGGATTCCAAACATCTGGTTTCGTAGATCGCTTCTTCTTCGGGTCGTTGTACTCGAGAGTGGCACCGGGCATTCTATTCGAATTCGCAACAGATGGCCCAGGATTCATGGGGGATGAACCTTACGAAACACTTGGGGAAAAACTATCTTTACCTCCATTCCTCGAGCAGAAACGTGAGCAAATTGAGCAAATGGTTCGTCCGATAGATACAGTGAGAAGTACTAAAGAATTTATTAAAGAATAATGGAAAGGCCTTTTATACGTTTACTACGTATAAAAGGCCTTTGTCTATTCATCAATCGATACTGAAAACAAGTCATTCAATGCCTCACTCATCGTAGGATGCGTGAAAATCGTGTCACGTAAAAACGTATACGGCAATTTTGCTTCCATTGCAACGCGAACGACATTGATCATTTCACTCGATTCCGCACAAAACAAGGTACACCCTAAAATCTCTTTTGTGTTGGGGTCGATAAGAGCTTTTAACAATCCGTCTGTTTGTTGGACAATGCGAGCGCGAGGAATGGCGGCCGCAGGAAGTGTGACCACTTTGTAGGCGACTCCTTTCTCCTGTGCCATTTTTTCATTCAGCCCCACCTGCGATAAAACAGGGTCAATGAATACGGAGTAGGGCACGTTATTCCGTTTTTTTCGCGTATAGTTTCCGGCTCCAACTAGCTGGTCTTTCACAATCCGGAAATCATCTAATGAAATATAAGTAAACTGAGGTCCGCCATTGACATCACCTAACGCCCAAATGTGATTTGCTGTCGTTTTCAATGCATCATCGACCACAATTGCTCCTCGATCATTTACCTCAACGGATGTGTTTTCAAGACCAAGTCCTTCTGTATTCGGCTTTCTTCCCGTAGCCAATAACAGTGCGTTTCCGAATGCTTCCTTATGATCGGAATTGCCTGTTCGATAAGAAACCACCACACCACCGTCTCGATTTGCAATGGACTTCACTTGGCTATCGATGACAATTGTGATGTTTTTCGCTTCAAGCACTTTCTTCACTTCTTCTGCAATATCTCGATCCTCATTGCGTAAAAACTCAGCAGAACTGTCAATCACTGTTACCTCGGATCCGAAATTCGCGTAAATCGAAGCAAACTCCAGCCCAATATAGCCCCCGCCGATGATCACTAGCTTTTTAGGAAGCTGATCTAGTTGCTGTAATGACGTTGAATTATAAACGAAATCAGCTTTTTCTAGTCCATCAATAGGTGGAGTAATAGGAGAAGAGCCTGTATTGATAAAGAATCCATCTGCCGATAACTCGAACGTTTCACTGCTGGTTTTCACTTGAATCTTACTGTCATCTAAAAAAGTAGCTGTTCCTGTATAGACCGTGGCCCCGGCTAAATCATCGAGCATATGAAAATTCTTATCGCGTAAAAATGACGTTAACTCATCTTTTTGTTCAATCGCATTCTTATAAAACTGCTCTTTGGAAATGCTAGACAGTCTACGTTCACTAGATAGATGAACGAGTGATTTTGTTGGAATACAACCAATGTTGATGCATGTCCCCCCGTACATTTCCGCCGACTTTTCAATCAACGCAACACGCAAACCTTGCTTGGCGAGCATCGAAGCTAATGTTTTGCCACCTTTACCAAATCCAATAATAATCGCATCAAAATGTTCCATGTTATCAACCTCCATGTCTATCTATTACCTTGTTGGCGGCTGTGTAAACGTGGCTGAAGATCCTAATTTATCATCTTACTTAGCGCCTACATGAAGATTCAACAGAATGGGATTGAGTGATCTGTGTCGTGTTTTTATATTCAACCAAACCTTGCGATTAATATCCAGTTAAATGGTATACTTGACGTTTTACGGATTAAAGTGCATATTGGACTTTACACAGAGTGAAAGAATTAGTGAGTAATAGATAAACAATCGGCATTAATTATTTAGTTTTGTCTACATTATGGTGGGAGGTTAGGGAATGGATGCAACAGATAAAAAAATACTTGAACTACTGATGGAGAACGGTAGGCTGTCGTATGTTGATATTGGAAAAGAGTTAAATCTATCGCGCGTGGCGGTACGGGAAAGGATTCATGCTCTTCAAGAGGATGGGATTATTGAGCGTTTTACGGTTGTCGTAAATAGCGAGAAAGTAGGGAAAGGGGTTTCAGCTTTTTTTGAAGTGGACTGTGAACCCTCATCCCTAGTCAGTGTAGCGGAAGCACTTGCCGATATTCCAGCTGTTGCCAGCTGCTATCAGATGACAGGGCCCTCGACGCTTCATATGCATGTATTGGTGAATGACTTCATCGATTTGGAGAAATTTATTAACGAGGAACTATACGCATTGGAAGGCATAACGAGAGTGGAAAGTCATATACTACTTCGTCGCTTTAAGAGTCGGTCAGGCTTGAAATTGTAAATAATGAAATCCCCAAAACCTATCGGTCGATAGGTTTTTTATTTTGGAATACGAAACGTCTGCAAACGTTTTCAAAAACCTGGGTTTTCTTTTTGGCATATCGCTACAATTCGGCATTATTGACTTCCCATTTGGACAATGTTGAATAAAAATTCAACCAGTATGTACTAATCTATCAGACTGAAACAAATTATTTGAAAAATACTATTGATTTAGATAATTCTTTGTTCTATACTCGTATCTAACATAAAGATGACATTTGTTAATCAGATTTATAGATTTGGTTAACATGTGATTACGGGTGGGAGGGATTTGATGATTGCATTAATAGTACGTCGGACGTTCGAACTTGTCTTCCTGTTGTTCGGAATTTCTTTTCTTGTCTTTTCTTCCATGCATATCGCACCGGGAGACCCAGCAGCAATGATTGCGGGTCCGACCGCTACGGAGTCTGAACTAACGGCTATACGAGCGAATCTTGGTTTGGATGATCCATTTCTCGTGCAATATGGGCGCTATGTGAAAGGGGCGGTGCAAGGAGACTTCGGCTATTCATACCAGACAAAGCAGCCGGTGTCAGAAGCGATAGCAGTGCGCTTTCCTAATACATTAAAGCTTGCTGTTGCGAGTATGATTATCGCCGTGATCATTGGTATCGCTGCTGGATTGATTTCAGCACTGCGGCATAATTCATGGCTTGACGTATCGTCGACCACATTCGCTCTTGCGGGTATATCCATTCCTAACTTTTGGTTGGGTGCGTTACTGATTCTGGTCTTTGCAGTGAATTTGCAGGTGTTGCCGGTCGGCGGGCTCTCGAGTCCCTTTTATACATGGCAAGGGATAAAGGAATTGATTTTGCCGGCTATTACGCTTGGTACAGGTTCGGCGGCGATGATTGCTAGAATGACACGTTCTTCGATGCTTGAAGTCATTCGAGCAGATTATGTGAGAACCGCTAGGGCAAAAGGAGTAAAAGAACGCAATGTGATTTGGATTCATACGCTGAAAAACGCAATGATACCCGTTATTACAGTAATTGGTCTGAATTTTGGCTTTTTACTTGGTGGAACAATTATTACTGAGAAAGTATTTGCGATCAATGGCATTGGCCGTTTGATGATTGATGCTATAGCCGCAAGGGATTTTCCAATGGTTCAAGGATCTGTCCTACTCGTTGCAACACTCTTTGTTGTTGTGAACTTGATTGTCGACATTGTTTATACATTCATCGATCCGCGGATTAAATACGATTGAGGGGAGGAGGAACAAGATGGAGCAATCTATTGGCGGAGTGGAATTGAATAAGAAGGTAGAAAAAAAGAAAGAAAAGGCATATATAGTCACACTGAAAAAGATGCTGAAAAACAAATTAGCCGTAGCGGGTATGGTTATTATCATTATTCAAATTTTAATGGCTATCTTTGCACCGTTCATCGTTTCCCATGATCCAGTTAAGCAAAATCTACCTGCTAGTGAACTACCCATGTTTAGTGAAGGTCATTGGCTCGGTACAGATAACTATGGCCGTGATGTATGGAGCAGAATCGTTTACGGCGCCCGTGTTTCACTGCTAGTTGGGATTGGGGCGGTGACATTGGGGCTAATCGGCGGTGTTACGCTTGGCTTACTTGGAGGTTATTACCGTAAACTGGATGGCATCATCATGCGTATCGTGGACTTGTTGTTCTCATTCCCGGGTATTCTTCTCGCCATGCTAATTATCGCAGTTCTTGGTACAAGCCTGGTGAATGTTGCGATTGCGATCAGTATCTGGTCTATTCCAACTTGTGCCCGTATTGTCAGGGGCTCGGTTTTATCGATCAAAGAGAAAGAATATATCATGGCGATGAAATCGATGGGTGCTTCTGATCTTAGAATTATGCTCAAACATATTTTACCGAATGCATTTGCTCCAATCATTGTATTTGCCACAATGCGAATGGCCACAGCTATTCTTTCAACCGCTTCGTTAAGCTATTTAGGACTTGGTGCACAGCCGCCAACACCTGAATGGGGGGCAATGATTTCACAAGGACAAAGTTTTATGTGGACATCTCCACATCTGACCATTATTCCTGGTATTGCAATCATGTTAACTGTATTTGCTTTCAACGTTGTCGGTGATGGTCTACGAGATGCATTAGATCCTAATATGGATATCCAATAAAACGTAGGGGGAAATAATATGAAAAAGAATTGGCTTCTTGCTCTAGTGATGAGTTTAGTTGTAATCTTGGCAGCATGTTCGGGAGATGGCTCGTCTACTGCTGGGGAAAAAGGTGGAGAAAAGTCTATTACTTATGCAGCAACAAGTGATGTCGTTGGACTTTCACCGATTTTAATGAATGATTCCGTATCTGCGAATGCCACGGAACATCTATATGAACAACTGTTTAAGTTAAACGGCGATACGATGGAAGTTGAACCGGTACTAGCTGAATCCTATGAAAACCCTGACGACCTTACATGGACAATCAAACTAAAAAAAGATATCACATTCCATGACGGTACACCGTTCAATGCGGAAGCAGTCAAATATACATTTGAAAAACTGCGTGATCCTGCGACAGCGGCACCACGTGCTTCTTTAATGGAACCAATCGATACCATTACGGTGATTGACGAGCATACTGTTGAAATTAAAACACTTTATCCATACGGACCATTTCTTGCAACGTTATCCCATACGAATTCGGCAATTGTAAGTCCTACAGCTGACCAAAAACAGGACCTCATGAAGGATCCAGTAGGTACGGGCCCATATAAATTTGTAAGTTGGACACCTGGTGATCAAGTTGTGATGGAAGCGAATGAAGATTATTGGGGCGGGAAACCTGAAGTCGATAAATTCACGCTAAAAGTTGTACCGGAAATTTCTACAGCTATTTCCATGCTTCAAGCAGGAGAAGTTCAGTTAATTGATAATCTGCCGACAGAACAGATTGAGCGTTTAGAGGGCATGAAAAATATTAACATCGAGAAAAAAGAAGGAACAACGATTTACTATCTAACATTCAACCATTCGAAAGAGCGTAACCAAGATCCAGAGTTTAGAAAAGCAGTAGCAAGTGCGGTTGACCGTGATGCATTTATCTCCAAATTGAAAGGACTTGGGGTTCGTAGCGACAGTATTCTTGGACCGAAAGTGTTCGGCCATGATGCATCAGCCGACAAAGCGGGAACTCCATACGATGTAGATGCAGCGAAAGCACTTGTTGAAAAGAATGGATATGGTAGCGAGCCGATCAAGTTATTGACGGCCAATCGTGCGAACTTCATTCTGATGGCTGAAATTGTTCAAGCACAATTGACGGAAGCAGGTTTCAACGTTCAAATCGAATCGATGGAATGGGCAACTTTCTTAGATGCGGCAAGAGCCGGGGAATATGATATTACGTTTTTAAGCTGGGCAAACGTAACAGCAGATGGATCTGAAATGTTCTATCCAAACTTCCATAGCGATAACGTTGGTTCTTCTAACCGCGCCCACTACAGCAATCCAGAATTCGACACACTAGTGGATGCATCCCGAAGCACAATCGATCAGGAAGAGCGCAAGAAATACTTAAAACAAGCCAATCAACTGATGCTTGATGAAGATGTAGCGATCGTCATGAATCATGGATTTGTAACAGCTGCATTGAATAAAGATTATACTGGCCTACAGCTGGATCCGAATGGAAAATGGTATATCACTAACGTTACAAGAAAGTAGGAGAAATCATGAAGGAGACATTGCTTGAAGTAAACAATCTTGTCACTGTTTTCCGAACGAAGGAAGGAAAACTTCCTGCTGTCCGGGATGTCTCCTTTTCTATTAATAAAGGAGAGACACTGTGCGTCGTAGGGGAATCGGGATGTGGAAAAAGTATCACGTCCCTCTCGGTAATGGGCCTGCTGCCATCGAATGGCTATATCTCGTCGGGTGAAGTTTTATTGGGAGGCAAACCGATTCATAATCTTCATCCTGAAGAGATGAGAAAGATTCGTGGGAATCAGATTGCTATGATTTTTCAAGAGCCGATGACCGCCCTTAATCCGGTGTTAAGAATTGGCTACCAACTGACTGAGCCCTTAATGCTGCATCATAAACTCACCAAAAAACAGGCTTATGAGCAGGGGATCAAATTATTGGAACAGGTCGGCATGCCGTATCCAGAAAAGCGGATTAAGCAGTACCCACATGAACTGAGTGGGGGGATGCGACAGCGTGTCATGATTGCCATTGCCTTATCATGCCGTCCTGAATTATTAATCGCGGATGAGCCGACAACGGCCCTCGATGTAACGATTCAAGCACAGATATTAGATCTCATTAAAGAATCGAAAGAAAAGCTCGATATGGGCGTCATGATGGTTACACATGATATGGGTGTTGTTGCAGAAGTAGCGGATAGGGTCATGGTGATGTACGCCGGAAAGAAAGTGGAAGAGGCACCTGTCGAGGAAATCTTTGATAATCCTAAACATCCTTATACGATTGGATTGCTCAATTCTGTTCCGGATATCGATAATCCCGAATTTGAACTAGAAGCGATTCCTGGATCGTTACCAAGTTTGGACGAACAAATTTCGGGTTGCCGTTTCCATCCGCGCTGCAAATTTGCGACAGATAAGTGCCGCATCGAATCGCCACCCGAATTGAATGTTTCCAATGGTCACACAGTAAGCTGCTGGCTACATGAGGAGGTAGGATTGGATGGCGGTGAAAACAAAGAACCAAGTGAAAAAATCGCAAGTGGGGCATGAAGTTTTACTGGAATTACAAGGAGTGAAAAAGTACTTTCCCATTAAAGGCGGCATACTTTCCAAGGTGCAAGGGCATGTGAAAGCTGTTGAAGATGTCTCTTTGAAATTATATGAAGGCGAAAGTCTTGGTGTAGTAGGAGAATCAGGATGTGGAAAATCGACATTAGGCCGGTCCGTACTTGGATTGGAAGAGTTGACGGAAGGAAAGGTCTTTTTCCGAGACCATGAAATCCAAGATCTAAAAAGACGTGAAAAGTTGAAGTTTGTGAAAGAGATGCAAATGATTTTTCAGGATCCTTACGCTTCATTGAATCCACGACAACGCGTTGGGAATGCCTTGGAAGAAGTATTTACGATGCATACGGATATGTCGGCTAAAGAAAAAAGAGACGCAGTGCTTCAGTTACTTGAAGAAGTTGGGCTGAAGGCGGAGCATTTTGATCGCTATCCACATGAGTTTAGTGGCGGTCAACGCCAAAGAATCGGTATTGCACGTGCCATCGCATTGAATCCATCTTTCATCATTTGTGATGAAGCCGTATCGGCACTGGATGTTTCCGTACAGGCACAGGTTCTTAAGTTATTAAAAGTTTTGCAGGAAAAATATAATTTATCGTATATGTTCATCTCACATGACTTGGGTGTTGTTAGGTATTTTTGCGATCGCGTACTGGTTATGTATTTGGGAACGACTGTCGAATTGGGCTCCGTCAAGTCGCTATTTGATAATCCCATTCACCCTTATACACAGGCGCTACTTTCGGCTATACCGAGACCTTCCGTTCATGCCGCTAGAAAGAAGATAAGACTGCAAGGGGATTTACCGAATCCTGCAAATCCACCGACTGGCTGTCCGTTTCATACACGATGTCCAGTTGCACAAAGTATTTGTAGCGAAAAGAAACCGGCTTGGGAAGAAGTAGAGCCACAACATTTTGCAGCCTGTCATTTCGCAGGCGTGAAAATAGAACAAGATATATAACAGCACCGAGGGGGAATTTTCATGGATTACTTATACCATCCGTACCAATCAAAACGTCATACGGCTTTTGCCCGAAAAGGCATGGTCGCGACTTCACAGCCACTTGCTTCTAATGCAGGGATAGAGATTATGCAAAAAGGTGGGAATGCCATCGATGCAGCCATTGCCACTGCGGCAGCTTTGACAGTTGTCGAACCGACTTCGAACGGCATTGGCGGCGATGCATTTGCACTCGTTTGGGTGAAAGATAAACTATACGGACTGAATTCATCGGGTCCGTCACCTGCAACCTTAACGCCAGAAGCTGTGAAAGCGCTTGGGCATGACAAGATGCCGGTTCATGGCATGTTACCGATAACCGTTCCGGGGGCGCCAGCTGCTTGGGCGGAACTGTCCCGTAGATTTGGGAAGTTACCGTTGACAGAAGTACTTGCGCCGGCGATTCGCTATGCGGAAGAAGGCTTTCCGTTGACGCCGATCCTCGGAAAGTACTGGGGAGCTGCTTATAAAAAATTCAAAGAAACGTTCACAGGCGATGAATTCAACGCTTGGTTTGAAACCTTTGCACCAGATGGTCGCGCTCCAAAAACCGGAGAAATGTGGTCATCACCAGGTCACGCGAAAACACTGCGGGCCATTGCTGAAACGGATGCGCGTGATTTCTACGAAGGCGATATTGCGGATCAAATCGATGCCTGCATGAAACAGTATGGCGGTTTTTTATCCAAAGAAGATCTTGCGTCTTATAAGCCGGAATGGGTGGAGCCTATTTCTACGAATTATAAAGGCTATGATGTATGGGAAATCCCGCCGAACGGTCATGGCATGGTTGCGCTAATGGCGCTGAACATCTACAAGAACCAGAGTGAACCAGTATGGGAGTCAGTCCAGACGTTGCATGAGCAAATCGAGAGTATGAAGTTAGCCTTTACAGACGGCAAGGCGTTTATTACGGAAGAAGCAGATATGCCGGTGGAAACAGCACATCTATTATCAGAAGAATATGCAGAAAAACGTGCTGCACTGATTGGTGATGAAGCGCTAGATCCACAACCATATGATATACCAAAAGGCGGTACCGTCTACCTTGCGACAGCTGATGAGGAAGGGAATATGGTGTCCTTCATCCAGTCTAACTATATGGGCTTCGGTTCGGGCGTTGTTGTGCCAGGAACAGGAATCGGCCTGCAAAATCGTGGCCATGACTTTTCGCTTGAAGAGAATCATCCCAACGTCTTGAGGCCTGGAAAGCGTACGTATCATACCATTATTCCTGGATTCCTATCGAAAGACGGGCAGGCAATTGGCCCATTTGGTGTCATGGGTGGTTATATGCAACCGCAAGGTCATTATCAAGTGGTGTTGCACACAGTGGATTACTTGTTGAATCCGCAGGCAGCACTAGATGTACCGAGATGGCAATGGACAGAAGGCAAGAAAGTAGTTGTTGAGCCAGAATTCCCGAATCATTTGGTGCAGGCACTTATTCGAAAAGGGCATGATGTCACGATTGCTCCGGATGGCGGTAGTTTTGGTCGGGGTCAGATCATTTGGCGCAATCCAGAAACAGGTGTGCTACAGGGCGGCACTGAATCTCGAACAGACGGAGCCATTTCAGCTTGGTAAAAAAACTGTCAAACACATCCGAAGTGGAAGAAGAGGCTATGGCCACTGGGTGGAAGCTCCAGGCAAATCTATTCGTTGCATTTTGCAGAGTAGGTTTGCTCGGATTCGGAGGAGGCCCTTCGGCGATTCCTCTTTTCCATCAGGAAGTCGTGCGCAAATACGGCTGGATGGATGAAGATGAATTCGGCGATACATTGGCCTTAGCGAATACGATGCCTGGACCGATTGCCACAAAACTTGCGGGTTATATTGGCTATAAAGTAGGCGGGAAAATCGGATGCATCAATGCCCTGATTGCTTCCGTTATCCCTACGTCTTTAATGATGGTGCTGCTGATTGGTATCTTACAGAAGTATAAGGATATCCCATGGGTGCAGAACATGTCAGCCGCCGTGGTACCAGTTGTAGCGGTTATGTTGGGTGTCTTGTCTTGGGATTTCATCAAAAAATCGGGTGATACACTTGGGTGGAAAAAGGCCGTGGGGATGCTGATTGCAGCGGGAATACTGATGGAAGCCTTGCATATCCATCCAGCTATTCTGATCCTGGCGATTATTGTGTTCATCTTCTTGCCTAATCTGAAAAAGAGAGGTGGCGTATGATTTATTGGCAGTTGTTTCTCGCATTTTTCATCCCGGGTATTCTTGGATATGGAGGGGGACCGGCCACGATTCCTCTCGTTGAAAATGAGGTTGTCGGCACATATGGGTGGATGAACACACAAGAATTCAGTGAAGTGGTCGCCATCGGGAATTCGTTGCCGGGACCTATCGCCACGAAAATGGCTGCGTCTATCGGCTATTCGGAGGGCGGTATCTTAGGTGCCTTTGTCGCTTTATTTGCTACTGTTGCCCCTTCACTACTCCTCATGATTGGTCTTATGGCGATTCTGATGAAGTACAAGGATCGTTCTGAAGTGAAAAACTTAACCAAGCTCATTCGCCCGGTTATCGCGATTCTATTGGTATTTATGACTTTACAGTTTGTGGATACGGCGGTAGAGGGAGTGGGTTACTTATCGACGGGGATTATTGCTGTCGTGAGCTTCTTGTTGTTAGAGAAGTGGAAGTGGCATCCGGCGTTTGTGATTGTGCTTGCACTTGGTTTTGGGGCGGTGACGGGGATTGAGTGGTGACTGGGACTTGAGACTTGAGTCTGGGGAGTTCCATTGAACCCGCTTTGGCGCTAGGGGATGCCTCCCGCCATAAGCCGAGCAGCTATCGCCGCTAGTCTTATGGCTTCGGCTACCCCTGTTAGGCGCCTTCGCTTGAAATTCCTCGTACAAGATATTTCCGCTGAATAAGGAGCAAATAAGGAGTCTGAAATCAAAAATAAGAACCAGGTAAGGTACATTAGCGTACCTTACCTGGTTCTTGTTTTTATGGCGGAATTACTGGCCAGAGTTAGTATTTGCAGATCGTGAAGCGTTTTCGTAAGCGACTAATGTGACGCCTAGCTTATTCTCCAATGCATTTAGTGCCGCTAGTTGTTCGTTGTTTAAATTTGCTACTTGAGATTGGTTGAGTGACATATGGAATCCCCTTTCTAATTTAACTCTATTGTGTCCGGGATGGGTGGGATTATACGTTAGAAATTCGCCTCATTTCTTAACCTGGGGATAAAGGGAATAGAAATGAAGGGAAAGGATATGGAGGTACTTATTGGGCGAATTGTTATGACTGTTGAAAATTAGTAGCGGTTGTTGGATAATGTTTGTATACAGATAATTCGGAACGAAATTTGATGCGAATAGAAAGAAAAGGTGAGAATCATTAAAAAAACAGTACATGTTGTAGGCGCGATTATTGAAAATGAAGATAAGGAAATTCTTTGTGCACTACGAGGACCGGATATGACTTTGCCGAATTTATGGGAGTTTCCAGGTGGTAAGATTGAAGCAGGGGAAACAAAAGAAGATGCATTGAGACGAGAAATCCGAGAAGAATTGGGTTGTACGATTGAAGTTTTTGATCACGTCGAAGATACCACATATGAGTATGACAAAGTAATTGTGAGACTAGAGACGTTTATGGCGAAGGTTATTTCAGGAACGCCGGTTATTTCAGAGCACGCAGAAATAAGATGGGTTTCTAGGGATGAATTATTGTCACTTAACTGGGCGCCAGCAGATATTCCGGCAATTGAAAAGTTATCGAATACAATCCTATAAAAATAGTATAGAAACGGTGTGACGGTTGCATGCAAGGGTTTATTCGTAATTTAACGTCTTCATTACATGAAGGATTTATCGATAAAGATCAAAGTCATTCCGGTAGTTTTAAGCCGGAACTATTGATCAATAATGTAAAGGAAAATAATAACGTATTGAACACACTGCAGGAGGAACTTGGAAGTAGCGAGGACTTCCTTTTTTCAGTTGCGTTTATAACGGAAAGTGGACTTGCTACGTTAAAATCCTTGTTTTTGGACCTGAAGGAAAGAGGCGTTAAGGGGAGAATATTAACGTCGACCTATTTATATTTTAATCAACCGAAGTTGTTTAAAGAACTTATGAAGTTAACAAATGTAGAAGTACGCATAACAAGCTTAAAAGGATTTCATTCTAAAGGTTATATATTCAAACATAAAACGCATTACTCACTCATTGTCGGGAGTTCAAACTTAACCGAGTATGCTTTAAAAGTGAATTATGAGTGGAATGTTAAACTAACTTCGCACGAAAATGGTGAAATTGTTCATCACTTTAAACAGCAATTTGAAGATGTATGGTCCAATGCAGAAGCACTTTCTGAACAATGGATAGCGGATTATGAAGCAGAGTACGACAAGCATGCAGACAGAAGGTTAGCAGGACAAGTCATTGAGATGCCTGCCTATTATAATTCCAATGCAATCAAAGAGGCATTGAAAATCGTTCCAAATGATATGCAGACAGCGGCTTTATTACAGATTCAGGCTGTTCGTGATGAAGGGAAAGACAAGGGGCTCGTGATTTCTGCAACGGGTACTGGAAAAACGTATTTATCCGCATTTGACGTGAGAAACTTTGCACCTAAACGAATGTTATTCATTGTCCATCGAGAGCAAATATTAAACAAAGCAAAAGAGGACTTTCAAAAAATTCTTGGCGGCATTAGCGAGGATTTTGGGCTGTATGTGGGTACGAGTAAGCAGGTGGATAAAAAGTATCTATTTGCTAGTATTCAAACACTGTCAAAACCAGAGAACCTAAGTCAGTTCGATCCGTCCGATTTTGATTATATATTAATAGATGAAGTACATAAGGCGGGCGCAGCTTCTTATCTTAGGGTTATTGATTACTTCAAGCCGAAGTTTTTAATGGGCATGACAGCCACACCAGAACGAACGGATGACTTCAATATTTATGAACTGTTCGATTACAACATCGCGTATGAAATCCGTTTGCAGGAAGCGCTCGATGAGGATATGCTTTGCCCATTTCATTACTTTGGCGTGACCGATTTTGAACAGGACGGCTTGGAAATTGATGATGCAACAGTGTTAGCGCAACTTATTACAGAGGAACGGGTCGAGCATATACTTGAAAAAGTGAATTACTACGGATTTTCTGGTGAAAGTGTAAAGGGGTTAATGTTCTGTAGCCGGAAAGAAGAGGCTGTGAAGTTGTCCGACGAATTAAATGCAAGAGGATTACGAACGGTGGCTTTACTTGGCGACCATTCTCCAGAGGAACGAGAGCGTCAGATAACTCGACTTGAAACGGGTTTTCTTGATTATATTTTAACCGTGGATATTTTTAATGAAGGAATCGATATTCCTTGTATCAATCAAGTTGTCATGCTAAGACAAACACAGTCGAGCATTATCTTTATTCAACAGCTTGGGAGAGGTCTTCGAAAGCATGATTCGAAAAGTTATGTCACGATCATTGACTTCATCGGCAACTATAAAAATAATTACCTCATTCCTGTCGCGCTGTCCGGTGATCGATCTCTAAATAAAGATAATATACGCAGGTACACGAAAGATACAAGTTATATAAAAGGTGTTTCGACAATTAACTTTGAGGAAATCGCCAAGAAAAAAATCTTTAGTGCCATCAATCAAAGTAACTTAACGGCATTGAAGATTTTGAGGGATGCCTATACCGATTTGAAAAACAAAATTGGCAGGGTTCCATATTTATATGATTTTATTGTAAATCGCTCGATAGATCCGACAATAATTGCAGATAAATATGTGAACTATTATCAGTTCTTATTGAAAATGAAAGAAGAAGTCCCGGCGCTTACGGTTTATGAAGATAAAGTACTTACAATGCTTTCAGCTGAAGTACTGGATGGAAAAAGAAAGCATGAAATTATGTTGATTGAGATGTTATTGAAAGAAAACGACGTTTCACACAGCGATTACTTGGAGCAGCTAGTAGCTAATAATTGTCGGATAGACGATGGAACCCTCAATTCTGTAAATCGTATTCTGGATTTGGCGTTTTTTACGCAGGCTAATAAAAAGAAGTACGGCGAACGGCCAATTGTAGAACTACATGAATCTGGACAGTATCAGTTCAATGCATCCATCCAAGAAAGTTTGGAGAAAAATCCATACTTCTCAAAACTAATTGAAGATGTTATGGATAGTGCAAAAGAGAAAGCAGAAAAATATCAATGCGACCAGTCACTCACAGTATATGAAAAGTATTCAAGAAAAGACGCGTGCAAATTGTTGAATTGGGCGAGTGACGAAAGTTCAACTATGTACGGGTACAAGCCTAAGCATGGAACATGCCCAATCTTCGTGACTTATCATAAAAATGATGAAGTCGAATCGAGTGTCGACTATGGCGACGAGTTCCTGACGCCAGAACTATTTAAGTGGTACACAAGAAGTAACAGAACGCTACAATCACAAGAGGTACAAAGGGTTATTCAGGCAGAAGAAAATAATATGGATATTCATATCTTCGTGAAAAAAGATGATGATGAGGGAACAGATTTTTATTATCTGGGGAGAGGGGTTCCGGACAAGTCCAGCGTTGCAGAAGATCGAATGACGGATAAGAATGGAAAAGAACTTCCTGTTGTGCATATGAACATGGTGATGGAGCAGGCTGTTGAAGGGAAGCTTTATCGGTATTTGGTGGAGGAGTAAAGGGATTTCCTTATTTACGATAGGGAGAACCTTATCATAAGTAAGTGCGGTTTATTGAAAAGAACTGCCTAAAATCTTTTTTAAAGCGTTTTAGGTGTTTTTTTTTGTATAATAAAATCAAATAAATACAGATAGATGGAGATGCACAATGAAATAAAAAGGATGGTAGATTTAATATGGCTAATCATAAAAAAATTAAGGAAGAAATAAACAGCTATACCGAAATAGCTGAAGTAATTAGATTTGCTAAGCTACATTATAGAAAATTAAATAGGGTAGAAAGAGCCCGAATTTTTAATCAAGTTATACAAGATAGACTAGTAAATTTAGAAAAGTTTAATTTTTCCTTGAGACTATCTGTAGAGTTAAGTTGTATATTTATTTCGTATAAGACTAGTATTATGAGAAGTTTTGGTAAGTGTAAATTAGATTTAGCTGCGGAAAAAGAAATATTTATAATTGTAATCGAGAAAATATATGAATTGGATTGTTCAAAGAAAGTAATTAATAATGGACTTGAAAGAAATGATCTTAGAAGATATTTTAATTATAAGTATGATTATCCTTCTATCCATGTGTATGAGTATTTTAAGTTATTTCAATATTTCGAAGAATTGTCCGAAGATATATACGGTTTATCTATAAATAGAAATTTTTATAATTTGCTTATCTTATTAGCATCAACAAAAAATCTATATATTAAAAACGAAATTTTGAAAAAAGAATTTGAGGGAAATGAGAATTTCGATAACTTATTTATAGATAGTTATGAAATTAATGAAAAAATGTTTATTGAAGATAATTTAAGAACCGTCTTTAAAGGAAAACTAGGAATAAAGTTTTCTGATGGTTTATATGTACCGCGAACACATCATTTATTCGAAAATATTTTAAGAGGAATTCTAGAAAATAAAAAATCTAATGACAAAAAAGGTGATGTTTTAGAGACATATTCAAAAGATATTATTGGAAATTTTTTCAAAGATATATATCATACCTCATATGACAATAAGGGAAATGAACAAGATTTAATTATAACATTTGAAGATATAATTTTATTCATAGAATGTAAGTCTCAAAATTTTAAAAGCATCTTTATAGAAGGAAAAGATGCAACATCAACAATAGAAAAACACTTTACAGAGGTTATTGTGAAGGCCTGTAAGCAATGTCAAAGAGGAAAAGAGTATTTGTTAAATAATAATAATGTTATTTATTATAATTCTAATAATAAAAAGGAGAGAAAAGAAGTACTAAAGATTAGTAAAACAAAAAATAAAAAAATCTATAAAATAGTAGTTGTACTAGACGAATATTTAGATTTAGCGGAGCTATCTAGTAGGTATTTAGAGGGAAAGTATAAAGATACATGGGTGGTTAATATTTTTGCATTGCAAAAAATATTGTGGACTTCCACTAGAATTAGTGGAATAAATACTTTTTTTGATTACTTAGAATATAGAACACAAAATTATTTAGCTATAGAATCATTGCATTCTGATGAACTAGCGCAGTTTGGGTATTGGATTTCTTCTAATTATAATTTTTACCCACGATTAGATTTAAATCTTAATATAATTGTAGGTAACAGATTTACTAGTGTATTTAAGGAGTATGATTCTTATTTTTTTGAAGAATTACAACGAGAGTTAAGAGTAATAAGTGAATAATTGTTGATAGTAAGTACAATTTTTCAAGGAGAGTAATGTAGCGAAATCCTCACTTAGAGATATCATGGTAAACCGTATCATAAGTAAATGAGGTTTTTAACGAAATTATGTCTTTCGGAGGTTCTGATAATTGAGGTGGGCGGTTCATAGTAGTTTCATTAACATTTTCTGATATAAGCTATTACAAAAGGATTTTGTAGTGATTTATAAAAATTGTTAGAGTAGGGAGTGGTTTAAATGAATCAATTTCTTCAGATAGGGGCAAATACAGTTTTAAGTTCTCCAAGTGGTAATGTTACTGTTAGCTACGAAATTTCTAATTCGATAGATATTTCCTTAACAGCTTTCCTTTTAACTGATTCAGACAAGGTACAAGGAGATAGCGGGATTATATTTTATAATCAACCAAAGAGCTCTTCTGGTGTAGCTACCCTTATACCATCTGAGAAAGTAGGTAATACAAAAGTACATAAAATTAATTTTGACATGAGTAAAGCCCCAGAGGGTATTACTAAAATAGCTATAACTCTTACAGAGGATAATAGCACGGGATTTTTAAATGTAAAGAATTTAATGGCCGAGATATGTACCGATAATACTATTATCCAGTTAGCCCCATCTAGTTTTACAAATGAAAATGGAATTGTGGTATTAGAATTATATCTAAGGAATGGTCAAACAAAGGCAAAATCAATCTGGCGCGGATTTGATTCTGGGCTTGAGGGGTTATGCGAAAATTACGGTGTTGAGGTTGAATCTGATGAGCAAGATAAGCCTTCTGAACCTAAAACTAATCAAAAACAAACCCAAAAAGAACCTACTAAGACTCTAACTGTTCCTGAAAATAATAAAAATAGACAAAACACGTTGTCAACGCTAAGCCTTGAAAAGGTAAAAGGTTTGGTAAGTCTCGACAAGGGTCAAAAGCCAGTTATCATTGATAAAACACCAGAAATTACTGCTACGGTATCTTGGGAGTCTGGGACAGATTATGATATATATGCTTTAGTCTATACAAAGGATGGTAAGCAGGTAGATGTAGCTATGTTTGGGGCAGAAGGAGCACCTTCCCTCAGGAGTTTTGGCAACGGAGCAGTGGAACATATGGGGGATGTCAGGAGAAATAATCGATCAACGAAGACAGAAGTAATTAAATTAAGGTTAAATGATGATATTCTCGCAGTTGTTCCTGTGGTTTATTCTGCTCAGTCAAATGGAACAGGGTCATTCTACAAATACAAAGTGTCCATGAGAATAGATAATCATAATGGAACCTCTGTTACTATATTCGCCAAGAATGCAAATAATAATGATAGAATTTATTCGTGTGTGCCCGGGATACTTCATAATACGCAAGATGGAGTTATTATAAATCCATTGGAGCTTTATAGTAAACCGAACTCAGAGCGTAGACCTAAACTTAAGATGGGGTCTACAAATACGGTAGAAGTTATAATGGATAAAGGTCCAATAAGTGATTACAAGTAGAATAGAATTATATAAAATTTGAAAATAAAATAGCTAGACAGACCTTTAATCATTATATGTTAATCTTGGGTACCAGGTACCGACACAATTCAGAATGGTGTCATAACCTGGTACCTTTCGCTTGTGAAGAACGAAAAGACCGTTTGGGAGGTATGTGCCAAATGGTCTTTAATTATTATGTCTTAAGGTAATTCCTACTTCTGATTAAACCTTTCCCCAGATGTAAACTTACGCATAGCCTCTCGCAGCGACGAAATCCAATTTATCGGAACTTTCGAACTAAACAAACGTCAAATTAGATACAACAAGCAAAAGGATGGATTTGAATGAAAGTGTTCCTTCAACTAAATCTAATTAGTGCGGCCTTCGGATTTTTATTTCTCATATCTGGCTTTGGCATCATACATAAATATGTTTGGCCAGATCTTTTCGGGTTGCCAGACGCTTTTGCTTATTACCTCCTAATTTTGTTGTGGGTGGTATTTCACGTCTTGTTTTTCAAGGTTGCAAAGAAACGAATGATCGGGAGTTTTTGGCACCTGCTTTCGATAGTGCTTTGGTTTCCGTATTTAATCATTTGGTCCCTTGTGATTTCCTCAGTGATTCCAGATGGTGTCTTGCAAGATCAAGACGATTTTGGGGCGGGACTCCTTCTTTTGTTTGTATCTGTATTTGTATATCCGGTCTACACAGGATTGACCGTTCTCTTCACAATTTTACTAGTACGGGGACGTTGGAGGAGGTGAGTGATAGCCCCTCCAACAAAAAAAGCCATATGAACAGGCATGTGATATAGCTGGAATTTCCAAACGATAGTATAAAAAATGAATGCAAAGGAGCGACTGATAGTGGCTTTTCTACTCGTCCTATTATTATCCTGGATACCGATTTACTCATTTGTAAGGCTGTTCCGCAGCTTTTACGGGGAAAATGAATCGGTTTCCGAAGATCATGCATCGAAAGAGAGTGCAATTGAAGCTTTGATCGTAACGGCCATTTTATTTGTGATGATGGCAGGGTATTACTTTAATGATTCCAGTGTAGTTGCCGGGCAGCCGTTGCGTATTTATGACATGACAGGGGAGTTGCTGGCTAATTATGCTTCGCTATCCAATACTCATGTGCCTACGTTGACTGTCTTTTTCGTGTTAAGTTATTTCGCTTATTGGTTGCTGCCAGCTGGGGTAAGCAAACTGTCTCCGGTTGTATACGTTATCTGCAGTTCGTTATTGATTGTGAATGTAGTCATTGCCTGCGTTTACATCATGCACACTGGTTTTTGGAATTATGGGAGCGACGTTGCTCTTTTACAAGTAGGGTATGGCTCTATCATTTTGTTGTATATCGCTAAGCTCAATGATTCGTTGAGACAATTTTTAACCATCCAACAGGAGCGAAATATCCAGTATACAAATAAGTTTTTACGGTTTCTGATGCAACTGTCTTTGAAGTATCAGCGAATTCCAGTGCTAGCCATGCTATTTGTATTTCCAGTTATCGTTGTTGTTCAATTCGTTTTAGTGTTATGGGGACAACGACCAGATAGTTTCATACAAGTTTTTCTGGATACGAGTAGCTATAACTATTCGAAAATCCCTGCGCCTCCTCCGGAAATGATTCAAGGTGATGGACATTATCTCTGTACGGTTTCTGCCATGGGACATAAGCGATTAGTAAAACCAGTACGTTCTGGCATACGCCACGGCGAACGAATTGTAGTGAATCGTCAATTGTTGATTGCGAATGCGTTTGAAAACATTCTCGAGGAATACACGCCCAACCTCCATAAAAGGATTCGTCGTTTTTACGATACCTATGGCTATCCAATCAGCAAACACATTCGAACAAAGGGCTCTGCAGATCTCGTCTATCTCCTGATGAAGCCATTGGAGTGGCTATTTTTATTGGTGTTATACACGGTCGATACAAAACCCGAAAATCGGATACATGTGCAGTATAGTGAATTAAGAAACGCGAAATAATCCTGATTGTCCTAATAAAATAACGTCTGCCACCGCGTGACATCCGCGGTGGCAATTTTTCAAATCACCTTGAATAAAACCCCTCAACCGCCACATCATACTCCATGAAAATATCGCTAAACAGCGCTTTTCCAACCAACTCGCGCAATACCCCAGAATAATAGCCCGGCAGGTTTCTTACAGACTTTTGCTTTGTTGCCTGAACTGCAATCTGAAGTGCTTGTAATGCCAATTGCTCGAACAGCTCACCTTTATCTTCGTAGATGTTAAACTTCAGCATTTGCGAAGATTGTTGACGGTAGACACCAAAGATCTTGCGTGCCAAAGCGTTCTCTCCGAGTGTTGAGGAAAGAAGAGATTTCATTCGCCCATAAAGTGTTGTGGGGAACTGTTCCGTAGGAGACGTTATATTAAGGTCTTTAGTAGTTATAGATTTAGAAAATAACGGTTCAGTTTCAGAATTCGATGGCTGTGCCTCGTTGTACTCAGGCTTTCTAGCGTCGTCCCGACTGTCCATTTCCCCCTGCTCATTAAAAGGTGAAATGACGTAAATGTTGGCACCAAGACCGCTCATGACGGGACGGATGAAGTGAATACGCTTAATGATTCCGAGTTGTTCTAGCTTACGAATGATGCGACGGATTGTGGCGTTGGATTTAGCTAAGGCTTTTTCCATCGTGTTGTGTTTCAAGTGAGCTGCGCCGTATTTGACGGAGTAACGGCGGATCATATCGAGAACAGCCCGGTCAGTGTTGTTCATGCAGTTCCAGTGTGCTGAAATGTGAAGCTTCGCCGCTTCGTCCATATCGTCTTTGTTTGTGAAGTAGGCGTAGTCAGTTAAGTATGTGGTCATTTTTGTAGTCCCCCTTTACCCTTTATATAGAGAAAAAATCGGGAAAGTGGACACGTTTTAAAAAATAAAAAAAGAGCCTCCTGAAAAATGAGGCTCTAGTGATTTAAAAGCTGAATAAAGTTAGCGTTTCTTCGGCTGGCGGGAATTAATTTTAAGTACCAGGTACCGACGCAATTCAGAATGGTGTAAGTACCATTCACTACTATTTAGTATTGTGTTAATATTTGATATAGTTATTCGAATCTAGAATAGACTTCAAAAATGCTAGGTAATGAATAAATCTGTACGAAAAATCGTCAAGTTTTTAATTGCCATACGATCGTGAAAAAGAGAATGTAGTCTTAAGGAAAATGGGGGATTTAATTAATGAATATCAAAGACAGAATCGAAAAGTTAAGACAGGTAATGAAAGAAAATCAAATGGATGCTTACATAATTCCTAGTTTTGATGCACATCAGAGTGAATATGTAGCAGAACATTGGAAGGGTAGACAATGGATCTCGGGATTTACGGGGTCTGCAGGTACTGTCGTGATTACCTTAGAGGATGCTGGGTTATGGACAGATGGTAGATACTATATTCAAGCAGAAAAGCAGCTTGAGGGTTCAGGGATCCGATTATTTAAAATGGATCCTGGGGTACCATCTTATTCAGAATGGCTAGCCGATGTTCTTCATGAAGGAAACAGTGTGGGCTTTGATGGAACTGTTTTTTCAACGAATATGGTTAAAAAGATGGAAAAAGATCTACAAGCAAAGAAAATCGTATTAAAAATGAATCAAGATCTAATTGGCGATCTGTGGGAAGACAGACCGGAGATTCCTAAAGGACCATTATTCACGCATGACGTAAAGTATGCAGGTAAATCACGCGTAGAAAAATTAAATGAAGTAAGAGAAGAAATGAAAAATAAAGGAGCAAACTACTATATTTTAACGTCCCTTGATGACATTGCATGGCTTTTGAATATAAGAGGGGCGGATGTGCCTAACAATCCAGTTGTCATCGCGAATGTAATCGTGGCAGAACAGACATGTACTTTATTTATTGATGCTTGTAAGGTTCCTTCTTCGGTTAAATCAACACTGGAGGCTGAAGGTATCGAGTTAAAAGCGCATCAAGAATTACAAACATTCTTGGGGAATATTTCAAGCGAAGATGTTGCTATGTTAGATCCGAATAGAACAAATATCACATTGTATAATGCGATTAACGACCATACAAAGAAAATTGAAAGCCCTGACATCACAACACATTTAAAAGCGATTAAAAATGATGTTGAAATAAAAAATATGAAACAGTGTGAAATAAAAGATGGTGTAGCCATGGTGAAATTTATAAAATGGCTAAAAAACAATGTAGACAAAGAAGAAATCACAGAGATTGCTGCAGAAGAAAGATTAGAAGATTTCAGAAGCGAACAAGAAGGATTTGTTGGACCTAGCTTTGATACGATAGCGGGTTATAAAGAACATGCGGCGATGATGCATTATAAGGCCGAAAAAGAAACGCAATTTACGCTTAAAAATGAAGGACTATTTTTAGTTGATTCAGGCGGGCAATATTATGATGGAACAACAGATATTACACGAACCATTGTTTTAGGAGCACTTACCGATAGAGAAAAAAGAGATTATACGTTGGTGTTAAAAGGGTTTATTGCGTTAAGCTCAGTAAAATATTTACACGGAACTACAGGCGCTAACCTAGATGTTTTAGCAAGACAACCGATCTGGCAGTATGGGATAGACTATAAATGTGGGACAGGGCATGGGGTAGGCTTTTTCTTGAATGTTCATGAAGGACCACAAGGTATACGGAATAATAATTATGTACCTTTTGAAAAGGGGATGGTTATTACCAACGAACCGGGAATATACCTTGAAGGTGAATATGGCATTCGTATTGAAAATTTGCTGTTAGTCGTTGAAGACGAAACAACAGAGTTTGGTCAATTCATGAAGTTTGAAACAACTACGTATTGTCCAATTGATTTGGCGGGGATTCATACAGATATGTTAACCGAGAGTGAAAAGCAATGGTTAAACGATTATCATCAAGAGGTATATACGAAGCTAGCTCCTCATTTAACTGAAGAAGAGTGCGAATGGCTGAAGGAAGAAACTAGAGAAATCTAAATAGGTATTGCTGAATACAAGTATTATTTTTAAATCCGGGGTACCATTAACTAAAAAATACCCATTCGCGGCAAGAAATATCCTTGCCGCGAATGGGTATTTTGTTATTTTGAGTTCCACCTATTCAGCAACAGATTAGCATCTCCATTGAGTCTGTTATAGACAGCTGAAGTCACTACGCCTTGTTGCCTGTAGTGAGAAAGTACAGTTTTAAATGACTCTAAATGCTTGACCATTTTCTCAGCATTTCCAGCGT
The DNA here is from genome assembly GCF_044762865.1 of Sporosarcina sp. NPDC096371. Lineage (NCBI taxonomy): Bacteria > Bacillati > Bacillota > Bacilli > Caryophanales > Caryophanaceae > Sporosarcina > Sporosarcina sp. NPDC096371. The sequence continues at coordinate 275,829 of NZ_JBIWFE010000004.1, read as the reverse complement.
TTTCAAACTGCTCCAATACAGCTAACTGGTTTGCTAGTATACGAGAAGCACTGGCAGTATTGATGGCACCCTGTTTCGTATACAGTCCAATCAAATCTTTCATGTCAGTTGTATTATCTGTCCAATATTTAGGTATTTCAAGGAAATCATTACTATTCAACTCATCAATAGAACCATCTACCATACGATTGATAATCCCCCATAACCCATTTTCAACACGATCAATCAATGCCTGATCGTAGCCAACTTGAGGTTGTTGTCCAGGCATTTCGAATAGGACGCTCGCCGTTCCGTTAAGGGCAAATGCACTTCTAGCTTGTCCAGGGTAGTCTCGTTCTTGGAAGTGAACATATTGAACAACGCCATTCTCTTCTTGGTCGGACAATTCTTTTACGCCGAGGGCAGCAGCCAATGCGTAACGTTTGGATTTTTCTTGATCTAATAATGCCCACTCATCGTATTTGCCACTATCAGCTGGACCGAGTGGTGGGTAGTCAATTGCGATTGTAGCAGGTTCACCTGTTTTGTTGGTCACTGGCGTTCCCATGTGATGAAGGTCAACGAAAGCTTCGACATGACCAAACTCAACTTTCAAGTCCAGATAAAGATCTCTCAGAGCTTGAGACTCTGAAGTTATGAAAAAACCGGGGTCAAGGTCAGTTCCAGGGAAATCCTCTGCTCTTGGTACGTAGTTTAAATCTGCACTAAAATCACGGTTGACGTCAAAACCGCTGTTTCTTGCATTATAGTACCAAGCAGGAGCAGAATTTTCTAGTTGTGGGTAAGTAGCAATCACTTCTTGCCAAGGGAAAACATTTTGACGTTGCGTTAAAGCAGCACCATCAGGGTTAAAACGGGGGACAGCCACTATTGTGAGCTTATCACGAACACTTTTAGCGAAGGCGCTATCGCCAGCAAGGGTTTCTAATAAGCTTACAACTGCTTCAGGACCACTCTTCTCATTTCCATGAATGTTGCCGTTGATCATGAGCACTTGCTTACCCGTTCCAACACGAGCAGCGTAGATATCATTTCCTTGAGAGGTTTGTCCCATGACTGTAACCTCTACATTTCCGTTACTGGCCTCTTCAATTGCGTTTAACCTTTGAGCAAGATCCTCATTGCTCATCCAATCAGGTGCCGTATTGGCTGCAGCAGATGTTCCGCTTATCGGCATCAACAAGATCATTAAAATTGCAGCAAAAGATACGATTTTTCCCCAAATAGTAGTTTTCATAATATCCTCCCTAAATAATATTTTATAATTACATGATTCTTGTTAAATGCTTGTCCTGCTTTACGACGAGTCCCTAAAATCCATTTTGATAGGCACCTCCTTAAATGATTGGAAAATATTCTATCGATTTGTACCCCTCTAACAAACAAATAAGTCTCAATTAATGCTATAAATTTTAAGTTCATGTTCTGAACGATTCGAAAAAAGCTCCGGTATACCAATGTATGCTACTTTTTCTTTTGTTATTACAAAATACCCTACTATTTTATAATCTTGGATACCAGGTACCGGTACAACTCAGAATGGTGTCAGTACCTGGTACCTTTCACTATTACACTCATCATAAAAATAGAATCAATTTACGCCCAACACCTAACTAAAGAAACCACCAGGAATCCATCAATCAATTAGCGATAGATTCCCGGTGGTTTTTGTTGATGAAAAAATAACTTTAAAAATAATTTCACTTTCGATGTATCCTTTTCCTCAACCCTGCTCTATCTAAATAGTAAGAGGGGGTGTTCAAAAAATAGATAAAGCAGGTGAAGGATTATGGAGCATGGTTGGTTAAAAATTCATAGGGTGCTACTTGAAAAGCCGATTTGGACAGAGGCAACACCCGAGCAGAAAGTAATTCTTATGACGTTGCTCATGATGGCGAATCATCGTGAAAAACAATGGGAGTGGCAGGGGGAACCGTTTACGGCCCAACCCGGGCAATTCGTCACTTCGGTGCCATCGCTTGTAAAAAAATGCGGAAAAAACATCAGCTTACAGAAAATCCGAACGATACGGATTTCTAACAGATGAATCAACACCACGTAATCGATGGATAACTAGTGTAAATTGGGGTGTCTATCAAGGTTTAGACGAAGTTGCAACAGACGCATCAACAGACAACCAACAGACGGTTAACAGACAGGTAACACCTAACAAGAATGGAAAGAATGAAAAGAAAAGGTATACTCGCGATTTCATCTACGAGGCGTCCTCTGAATTTTATCAAATGGCGCTAGCCCTCTTTATAATGTGAAACAGAATTATTCAGGCATAAAAGAACCGGACCTCCAAAAATGGGCGAATGGCATGAGGTTGCTTGTTGAACGCGATAAGCGAACGGTTGAACAAATTCCCCGCCTGATTGCATGGTCTTGACAGCATGCGTTTTGGCACACGGTTGTACTTTCACTCGCATCACTAAGAAAAAATTGGGATCGACTATTTGTGCAGTTCAAGCAAGAACATGCATCGCGACAGGGACAAGTGCAACAGTACCAGAACAATGCGATGGCTGAAATTATCTTGGATTTCACGAAAGGAGAAAAAGCATGATTGTGGAAAAGGTCATGTTAGGGTCCAATTTCGCATACCTGTTGTTCATTTTGGAAGGTATTTCCCTGCTATATGTTGTATCATTATGATGATAGAATCCATAAATTTGTAAAAGTATAGATTCACAAAAAAGGAATCGAAAACGAGTACAACTGCAAAAAATACTGTATTCCATTCCTACTCCAAGGAGGACTCTATGGGTTTTAAAGAAGAATTTAAACGTGAGATGCGTAACGTGATGAAAGACGTAGAAAAAGAAGTCCATAAATCGTGGGAGATGGATTACAAAGGGCATCGTATTGAAGTGATCAACCAGATGAAAGAAGAGTTACTGATCATTGATGGTGTAACCGTTGATCGAAATAAACGAAAATCTATATTGTCCCATATTATCCCGTATTCCAAGTTATCAGGGACGCTTCTTCTGCAAGATGGTACAAAGCATGTCGTTTCCGTTAAACTCGGCGGTTATATACGGTTGAATTGTATTGTGAAAGTGGATAATGAAACGATTGTACAAGACTCACTGAAGTTAGACTTTCTGCCTTGGGATCATAAAGAAAAAATTGTTCCCTATATTCAAGAGCAAGTTCAAACGCACAACAAAATCGTCAATGATCAATTACCCGATGAAGACTATTTGTATGATGAAAATGATCCGCGATTGGCTGCAGGTTTATCTGATCATGTTGTAGACGACATTCCTACACCATTTTACGTAAAAAAACTGCTGAAGCTTTTTGAAGAACAGCTCCAGGATCCGACGACCAAAACACGAAAAAGTACATACGACAAAATCACTTTTGACAATATAGCCAACTACGGCGAGGAATTCATTGAACGATTCCAGCAAGCTGATTTTAACGAATCTCTTGTACAACAAGAAGCATTATGGCTGCTTGAGAATGCTGCACATCGAGAGGTTGTAAAATTTTCAATCACTGTACTCGGTTGTACGGATTGTGAAAAATACAAAGAGCTGTTATTCACATTAGGTATGCATGAAGAGTTCACGCCGTATGTCCTGTTTGCATTGAAAAATGGCACAATCGGGGCAAACAACCAAGTGTGGCAACTTGTGCAGCGCGTTCATGGGTGGGGGAAGATTGCAGCTGTTGAAGGATTGGATGCAACAACGCCAGAAATTAAACACTGGTTACTGACAGAGGGTTGTAGCAATCGCATTATGAACGAATATTTAGCTTATACTTGTGCCGTAAAAGGAGAACTTGATGTAGCGCTATATGAAGAAACGATTTCAAAAGAGCTATATGATGGAGCAGGTCTGATCATCCAAGCCCTACTGAGTAAGCGTGTAGCCGCAGGTATCGACGATTATCCGTATGCAAGCGCAGTTCTTTCCCGCTTCGTTTACCACGCGCGAATATACTGCGAAACACTCGAAGATTTTTATCCGCTAATGAAAATCAGTGAATTTTTACATGCCGATGATGAGGTTTGGGAAGATCGATTTAAGGAACAGTGGAAAAAGTATGAACGTACTTCTGTTGAACAAGCGATTCAACCGTTTATCAATGATCCTAAATGGCCAGAGCTTGTCAGGAGTGCACTACAACAAGAAGACGATTTAAAAGCATTTGAAATAGCTCTCTTCTATCAATTAGACGTTACGCAGAATTTGTTTGATAGGCTAGAGAAACATCCTACAAACAGTGAACTATATGTAGCGATTATGGATACAAATAATCGTAAGTACATCGAAGACATCTGTACATTTGCGGAAAAGCATTTCTCGTTATCACGTCTGTCAAACGAAGAACAGTATAGTCTGCAATGTATTGTTCAAGGTTTGTACGAGTACGAAGGAGTTGGACTACCACTGATTCAGGCCGCTCTTGCATCAGATAGTGGAAGTTTACAATACCATGCACTCAGTGTGCTAGAAGGATGGTCGCCATCGTTTTCACAACAACCTGCTATACAGGAAATCATTAAAAACATTGCTATGACGACAAAAGATAAAGAAGACCGTCAGCTTGCGAAAAGATTGTTGGAAAAGTGAAGAAGGAGGTGTCATAACCTGGTACCTTCCACTATCCACCAACTATCAAACAAATAAGGTGCCTGATTCTTAACAAGTAAATATTGTTGAGAATCGGGCACCTTATTTTATTTCACGTAATCTCCAGTGGTATGAACCATAGAACCATATAGACCGTGCCTGACATTATTGGTAGTATGAGAAAAGTGGGAATACTTTTAAATAATGCAGATATGGAGAATAAAATGAAGAAATTTGTATGGATTGCTTGTCTCATTTATTGTTTGAATGGGTTTGGTCATATTATCATTGGGACCGTTTTAGAACCCATGGTTGATTCGTATGGGATTCATTACAGGGATGGCGGACAGTTGATTATGAATCAATTTTTAGGTTTTTTAGGTGGAGTGATGTTCGCACCGCTCATCGTCAATCGGCTTGGTCGGAGAATGACGATTTTCCTTGCCTTACTCAGTTTTGCCCTTTCCCAGTTTGTATTTAGCGTCTTACCTAATTGGAATGTGATGTTAGCTATAGCTCCATTTGGTGGGGCGGGAATAGGGATTGCTGAGACAATTGTGGCCTCCCTTATTATTGGCCATTTAAAAGAAAAGAAAGCTACGACACTTGTCATCGTTGAAATATTCTTTGGGGTAGGCGCATTAGCGATTCCGGTCGTCTCTGCCTTTTTGATTATGACAGGTGTATGGAGTTTGTCGTTTACATTTGTAGCCGTGTTTACTTCGATCATTATGCTACTCTGGTTATTTCTCTCATTTGGAGAATTGGATCCGATTTTAAAAAGACAGACGAAGGCTTTGACTGAAGACGGGAATAAACCTGCGAGAAAACGTTACTCTAAAAAGCAATTACCGATTATTGCGACGGGTGCGTTGTTTTTCTTTATGTATGTGGGAACTGAAATGGTTTTGCCGAACTATTTGCCGACAATCATGAGCAAAACAACGAATTTAGATGCATCCACGCTGGCCTTAAGCATTACGGTCTTTTGGGCAGCTATGACACTAGGACGTATCAGTATGACCGGCATCATAGATCGAATAGGTTATAGCAAGCTCTTTATTATTTGTTGTATTGGTCAGTTTTTTAGCCTATTGATGTTCGCTTATTCAACCTCTGTCATGTTTAGCTTTATCTCCATATTTTTAACGGGTTTATTAATGGGAGGAATTTTCTCGATTGGGCTCTTGATTGTGAATGAAACGTCTAAAGGATTAGAGGAATGGACAACAAGCATACTGATGGCAATGGGGGGATTAGGTGGCGCGTTCTTGCCAAGAATTGTCGGAGAACTGATAGATCGATACCCAGTCAGCGTTGTCCTATGGTCACTCGTATTATGTGCCTTTATTCTTGCGTGTTTAATGGGCGTTATTTTTTACTTCAGGAAAAAGGCAATGGATGTTAAGGAATTGCAACCGGGAAAAGTGAGTAATGTTGTATAAGCTACGGTGATTCATTCAAAAGGCGATCCCTACAACTCGGAACGTACATTATTCGGAAATTGAATCAACTAGCAAATAAATAGGGTGTCTGGTTCTCAACAAGTAAAAATTGTTTGGGAACTAGACACTTTTTTTACTAAACCATTTACTGGTCTAGTCAGATAATTTAGTCTAATAGTATTGATAATGTTTAGAAAAAACAGTAAAATTAGTCAGGGTGTAGAACTTCTGTCTAACGCTAGCGTATACGTTTGGTAGACCTAGCAGGACTAGATTATATCTCTTTGAGAGGAGTTGGGATTGAGAAGATTTAGGGTGGAATGGGTGGAATGGGTGAATGGGTTTATTTATTATATGGGGGGATTCAGGTTGAGAAGAAGAAAAACGTCAATCATCAGCTTTGCATTAATTTTTACAATGTTCATGAGTACGATACTTGGGACAAGTGGAGGGACAGTCGTTGCATTGGCTGCAGGGGATACGAAGGAAACAAAAGAAACACAAGATACAGAGGGGTATTCTCTTTATCCAAATCCGCACGATTTACAATATAATCAGCAGTCTTTTGAAGTAAGCGATGCGGTCAATGTCGTATATGAATCAAAAGTAGATGCCTACACGAAAAAAAGAGTAGAAGAAGTATTAGCGATTAAAAATATCACTTCAACTGAATCTAGTGAAATTGTTCCAGGTAAAACGAACTTTTTAGTGGGTATTCATCAGTCAGGTGAATATGTAGATCAGTATTTTACAGACGAGCAATTGACGGATGAAGCAACTTTGGCGAAGCTCGATGCCAATATCGTTTCCATCAAGGATAATGTCATTGCTATATTGGGGAAAGATGTCGATGCTGCTTTCTATGGTGTAACGACTGTTAAGCACATTTTCAAACAGATGCAGGACCGTACGATTGAAGAATTAACGATTAAAGATTATGCAGATGTAAAAGGTCGTGGATTTATAGAAGGTTATTATGGGGAACCATGGTCAAATGAAGACCGTGCTGATTTAATGACTTTTGGTGGAGAATTCAAGATGAATTCTTATATCTATGCGCCAAAAGATGACCCTAAACATAATGGTAAATGGAGAGAATTATACACAGAGGAAGAACTAGTTAAAATCGCGAAATTAGCCGAAGCGGGTAATGCCAGTAAAACTAGATTTGTGTATACATTACATCCATTTATGAATAATGCCATTCGTTTTAATACGGAAGCAAACTATCAAAATGACTTAAACATTATTAAAGCGAAGTTTACCCAATTGATGGATTCTGGTGTTAGGAAATTTGGTATTCTAGCTGATGATGCGGGAGTTCCTGCGCAGGGGGCACAAACGTACGTGAAATTGATGGTCGATTTGACTGATTGGTTAATCGAGAAACAAGCAGAGTATGACGGTCTCGTTATCGATATGATTTTCTGTCCAAATGATTATATGGGATGGGGAACGAGTGGTCAAATCCAGACATTAAGAGATTTGCCGGCGTCTGTGAGTTTGATCCAAACTGGTGGAAAGGTTTGGGGAGAAGTGTCAAATAATTTCACCTCAACATTTACCCAAAATGCCGGAAGAGGGCCATTTTTATGGATTAACTGGCCTTGTACGGATAACTCTAAGAGCCACTTAATTATGGGTGGACATGAAGTGTTCTTACAGCCTAATGTTAATCCTGAAAACATTGAAGGAATTGTATTAAATCCAATGCAGCAATCGGAGCCAAGTAAAGTAGCTATTTTTGCGAATGCTGATTATGCATGGAATATATGGGACAGTGCTGAACAAGGACAGCGGAACTGGAACGACTCATTCGCTTATATGGACCACTTAAACATCAATGAAACACCTGCTTCAAACGCTCTAAAAGAGTTGTCTAAGCATATGATCAACCAGAACATGGATAGTCGTGTAGCTAAGTTGGAAGAATCAGTAGAATTAGCGCCAAAGTTGAATGCTTTTAAAGCTGCTTTAGGTAAAGAAGCCATTTCGGAAAAAGCAGCAGCTTTAATTACAGAATTCGAGATTATTCGTGATGCGGCAAAAACGTACAAAGATAATCCTGGTAATGCTAGAACGAGAGACCAGATTATTTACTGGTTAGATAGTGCAGTGGAAACAGCCGACGCAGCTATTTACCTTTTAAAAGCGGAGATTGCTCATGAACAAGGTAACAAGGCTGCAACTTGGACAAATTATAGTAAAGGACAAGCTGCATTCTATGCTTCAAAGAATCATCCGTTTCGCTATATTGATCATTATGAATATGCGGAAGTAGGCGTGCAACATATCGTACCGTTTATCAAAACATTGCTAAATGACGTATCGGTTAAGGTCCAATCAATCGTTAATCCGGATATTAATATAGCTAGCGTGATTACAAATCGGACAGATGCTCCGACGGGGAACTTAACGAATCTGTTGGATAATAATTTGAAAACCGAAGTGGTCTTTAAGAACCCGAATACAATTACGACTGGTACGTATGTGGGGGTCCTCTACGAGAAGCCGTTTACAATGAATACTGCACGATTTGAATTGGGGGCAATCAGTAATAAGGCTGATACCTTTACTGCAAGTAAGGCGCAATACACAGTAGACGGGAAAACGTGGATTGATATCGAAGGTGCCGAATATGGGCATGTCAATCAAGTCGTTTTAGATAATTTAAATCTTACGGCAAGAGGAATTCGTTTGATCGCTACAGTGGATCGTCCGAATACTTGGTTTGGTATTAAGGACATTGTCATTAATGAGCAGCAGAAAGCGGACGATGAGGAACTAGAAATGAACGTAATGGTTCCAAGTCATTTTAAAGTCTATCAAGGAACAGAAGCCAATTTATTTGATGGCAATGACACAACTTTCATTTGGTACAACCCAACAGGCGTGAAAAAAGATACGTCTGTCGTTGGTGACTATATTGGCGTGGATTTATTGAAGGATAGGAAATTAGGCAAAGTTTCCTTCTCTGTAGGTAGAGATAACGGTGACAAGTGGACAAATTATCAGTTGGAATATTCAACTGACAATGTGACTTACACGAAGTACAAGGAATATCAAGGTAAGGCTACAGGCATGGACAAAATTGAGGAAGACTTGACAGGTGTTCAAGCAAGATATGTTCGCTTGAAAAACTTGAAAGAGGTTCCGGTATGGCTAAAATTCAGTGGGATTCAAATTGAACTTGCCAAGAGCTGGGGAAGCTCTGAATTTACGTACACAAATAACGAGCAATATAAAAATATCATTGCCCAGCATACGCTTGAAAATACAAGCTTAAGCGAGACAACAAATATGACACTGAAGCCACAAGAATATGTAGGTGTAAAATTAGAACGTCTTAAAGAACTGGACAATGTGCAGGTATCTGAAACAAGCGGGAAGTTGACTTTACAAGCTTCAGCGAATGAAGTGGAATGGACAACACCTGAAGAGGGAACGATTGCCCGTTATGTAAAAGTAATGAACAATACCAATGAAGATATCACATTTGATTTGAATGAATTCAGTGTGTCATCGAAGGAATTTTACGGACCAAGCTTCGTCGAAACGACGATGGGGATTTCGTCTGCCTATGGTGATAGTGATTCGAGAAACACGGGTACATTACTCAACGTCTTTGATAAGAATTTTAGAACGAAAACACAGTTCGCAGATTATCAAAGAAAAGGACAGTATATTACCTATTCTGTAGGAGAGCCTAGAATTTTTAATAGTTTACGTATCTATAACGAAGAGAATACGATTAACTACATCCGAGACGCCAAATTACAATTGTCGATGGACAACAAAAATTGGACAGATGTCGTTACGTTAGGCGATGGTGTCGATAATCTGGCTGGAGGGAAACCAGATTACGCAGATATGATTGCAGATGGATACACGCATGATTCTGCGAATCCAGGAAATTATTATTTTGGCAACGATAATATCGGAGGTATTGAAGCTAAGTATATTAGAATTATGTATACGGCAAATTACGGAGCAAGATTTGCTCATATTAATGAAATTCAAATTAATAACGGTGAATTTGTGAAGACGGAGAACAATCCAACCTTTGTTGCGGATCCAGTTGAAGAAGAAGGATTTGCCCCTAGTCGACTATTTGACGGCAATTTGACTACAGCCTTTAAACCGGATATGACGGACCGAACAAATGGATCACTCACTTACCGTCTATCAGAAAAAACAGATGTAACAGCCATCACGATTGTTCAAGGTTCAAATACCATTTCGAACGCTATTGTGAGTGCTAGAGTCGGGGAAGACGAATGGGTTGAGCTGGGAATTCTAGGGGATAGTCTCAATACATTCTATAATTCAACCTATAGTCATATTTTTGAAATTAAGTTGACTTGGGGAGATGTTCAACCAGTCATTTATGAAATGAACATTTCAAACAATAAAGACCTGATCCCGGCGGTCGACAAAGCAGCACTGACCAAAGTGATTGAGGAAGCAGACAAGAAAAAGCAAGCTGACTATACTGCCGAAAGCTGGACGGTATTTAGCGACGCATTAGTAGCAGCTAAAAAAGTGAACGAAAATCAGAAAGCGACGCAAGCTGAAGTAGATGCAGCAACAGATGCATTAACAAATGCATTGGATAACCTTGAAATCAAAAAATCAGTCCCTGAACTACGTGTGGAAAATGCAACAATTACCGCAGGGGATGATTTGGATTTACAATCGCTTATCCTAGTGGCTAAGGATTCTAAAGGAAATGATGTCACAGATTCCGTAAGCATTGATAAAGGTAATTTTGATAAAAACGTACCAGGTATTTATGAAATTACGTTCACTTTACAAGAAGATGGATTTGATGACGTTGTGATGTTAGCAACTGTAACTGTAAAAGAAGGATCAGTTCTTCCTGTAACAGCTATAGCTGATCTCCAAAAACTAGTTGCCCAATTTGAAGAATCAGGTCAATTTACAAATGCACAAGCTGTAAAGACTGTAAAACTTCAATTAACAGCATTAGTCCAATTTGAGAAAACAGGAGATAACCCAAAAGTCGTCAAACACCTAAACGGATTTAAAGATTTACTTGATTACCTAAGAGATAAAGAACAGATTTCTATTGAAGCCTATAAAACGCTCAAAGACGGTGCAAATACGTTGATCGATAAATATGCTAAAGGTCAATGATCTAAGGGAGAAATAAAAAGAATCCCTACGCTCAGACTGCAGACAAACTCCAGAAATTCAGGGGTTTGCCTGCAGTTTTTTTACAACTAGAAAAGTGGATTTCCGTTGCGAGCGGATGCTTTCTGCGGGCATGGCTTCAGCATGAATTTTCGACTCGATGCTAAAGTGCAGGTTTATCAGTTACACCTGTACTGGAATGCGGGTTCTGTTTGAATATAAAAAGCATTTCTGACTTGTGCACACCAATTGGCAAAGGCGGATCTCCATTCGGGTGTTTGAAAGAACTGCTCAACCGATTGTGTGTCAGAATGCCATACGATAAATAGGTTGAGGAGGGCAATGCCTCCTGCCCAAATGCCGTTATTTGCGTCGGTATCTTCTTCCCTAACTAATAATAAGGGTAGTCCAAATTGAAAGGCCATTGATGGTTCTACTTGCGAATAAACGGATCCTTGCCAGTTGGCTTGAAAATAGCTGTCTAGAGCAGTGATTAATTGTTGCAGTACGATTAAACATATGCCAGAGTTAACTATAGTCACGGGTAGAAAAGGAGCACGAAGATGAAACAAAAGAAGTCGTTGAAGTTTAAAGTTTTCACGGGCCTTGCTGCTTTGGTAGTCCTGTTAGTCGCGGGATTTTTTATGTACGTCGGTTCATACTATAAGGCTGGTTCAGTGGCTATGGATAGTTTGAAATCCGACTCTGTTGTTAAAGTTGTGGAAAATGGAGATATGTTATTTGAGCCAGTGTCTAATGCTGAAAATATAGGATTTATTTTTTATCCGGGAGCAAAAGTAGAAGCCTCAGCGTATGCAGCGATGGCGAAAGAAATAGCAGCAAATGGCTATCCCGTTGTGATTGCAAAGATGAACTTTAACTTAGCCATTTTATCGCCTAATCGAGCAGATCGGATCATAAGTGATCATCAGGATATCGACACGTGGGTGATTGGCGGACATTCTTTAGGCGGGGTTATGGCGTCAGATTATGCACTTCACAATGATGAAATAAGAGGATTAGTCTTGTTGGCCTCTTATCCGCAGGCTAAAACGAATCTTAGCGGTGAACCGATAAAAGTCTTATCATTATGGGGAACCAATGATAAAGTTGCAGATCAACACAAGGTAAAAGAGGCCAAAAAGGTAATGCCAAGTGACGCGGAGTTTATAGAGATACAAGGTGGAAATCATGGAGGATTTGGGGATTATGGACATCAAAAAGGGGACGGAGAACCTTCCATCACCAATCAACGGCAGATGATGGATACATCCACATACATTATAGAACTTTTGGATAGTCTACACGAGGAATCAAAAAAAGTGCCGGTCAATTAAAAGAAACGTCATGGTGGGTCATGCCACAGCCAGCCGCTACAATCCAACATATAAATAGAATAAGAGGTAGTTCCCGCAAATATATTTGTGAAAGGGACTACCTTTTTTGCATAGGCATGGATGGGCGTGGGATATAGATCGATTTTGCCGGAAAGGAGTATAGTCCGATGAAGGATAAAAGCGACATTATGGAGATCATTCAGCAATTGGAATATCATATTGCAGATGATTTTGAGGCGCAGGACCTAGACTTTAAGCAATGGAACTACAGTGCTTTGGAGGAGAATATAAATAAAATGATTAAATACACGGTTTGCATGGCAAATGGAGGCGGCGGAAGTGTTGTGTTCGGTGTGGCCGACAGAATGCGAGGGGTAGATAATGTTTTAAAGGGCGTTCCATTTGATATAGACATAAAGGAATTGCAGAAAAAGATTTACGAAAATACAGACCCGCACATCATGCCATTATTTCAGGAAATATTTTATAATGACCATACGATTAGACTATTAGTCATGAATGTCTTACCTGGAGTACCGCCCTATGCGATGATAGACGGGAGCGCGACCATTAGGCAAGGAAAAGAATGTTTACCATACAAAATCGATTAAAGGTGCCAGGTACCGGGACAATTCGGGATTGTGTTGGTACCTGGCACTGTTCAATTACATATGTACAAGTCTGATTGACCTGAATGTCCCTTGAAAAGGTTATCACCTCATGCCCTGTTCGCTTACATATAGGGAGATGGTGTGCCACAGCGGAATGTGCGAATAAAAACAGTGTCTGTCACACATAAGGTGAGCAGGCACTGTTTACTTTTTTCTTTATTTTTTTACAATAAAACTCAAATGCCGCCCACACTTCTTATCCTCTCGATACGAAAATCCATCCAAACTCGTATGCGTGCACGTCCGATCCATCGCAATCCGCTCCGCAGGAATTCCTGCCAACTCACATTGTTTTTGGACAGTCAGCTGATTGTCGATATGATACTTGCGAGTTTGGTCATTGTAAGTCATGAACTCATCCGCATAGCCGAGGTTTTTAAATTGTAGATAGACGTCCTCATCCACTTCGAACTTGTCCTGACTCAGTGCAGCACCAATCTGGACGTGGAAATCACCTGGGTTGCTTTGTTCAACTTGTGCCAAATGCTCGAAGAGTTTCAAGGTGATTTCTTTGACGGTACCTTGCCAGCCGGAATGGATGACGCCAATGAGGCCCTTCGCTTCATTGTAAAAAATCACGGGGACACAATCGGCTGTGAAGCTGCATAATACGAGATTGGACTCATAAGTGTACAGGGCATCTGTATCCGCGATGGCGGTGTCTACTTGCTGAGCGCCTCGTCCTTTGTCGGCAAGTGTTACGCGGTGGAAATTGGCGCTGTGGGTTTGCTGGGCACACACGAAATCATCTAGCTTGGCATGCAACGATGCGGCTAATTTTTTACGATTATCGAGTATGTGAATAGGATTTTCGCAGGCATGAAGGGCCATGTTGTTGTGTTCTAACTCGGTTGGGTCTTTCATCGTGATGCCTGCGATTACTTTGTCGTTGTTTACGTACATGTTTGTTTTCATATCATCACCTCATTTCACTATATAGCAGTATTTGGCTGGTGTATAGGGTGGTTTTATCAGTGGAATGGGGGTTCTCACGGACATAGCGATGACCCTTTAGTATGCCAGATCAGTTAAATTAACAAAGTTTTATCTATTTTGTTAACCAATTCTCAATCCTTAGACTTCAATCGTATATAATTATAGAATAAGAGGATAGGGGAGCGTTGGCCGCCCCTTCTTTTTGAAAAGGGAGAGAATGTGAATGACGACACTTTTAATAAAAAGGGCAAAAGTTGAAACAGGATTTACATATGATGGTGAACGGGTATCAGGTACAACGACTGCTGAGGTCGATATTTTAGTGAAAGACGGCAAGGTAGAAGAGATCGGTACGGATTTGACTGTTCAGGCAGATGAAATCATAGAGGGCAATGGAGATTTGCTAATGCCGACGTTCCGGGAGATGCATATTCATGTGGACAAGACGTATTTCGGGGGGCCTTGGAAAGCGGTTAGGCCTGCGACTAAAGGGATTGTGACACGTATTGAAGAGGAAGAACGGTTGCTGCCGCAGCAATTGCCGTTTGCCTTGGAGCGAGCGGAGAATATGATTGGATGGTTATTGTCGCAAGGGCATACGCATATCCGGTCGCATTGTAATGTGGACCCGCAGATTGGGACGAAGCATATTGAGCTGACCTTGGAAGCGTTCAAGAAGTTCGAAGGGAAGCTGACCTATGATGTCGTTGCGTTTCCTCAGCACGGTTTGTTGAGGTCGAAGGTGGAGCCTCTGATGCGAGAAGCGATGCGTAAAGGGGCGACGCTAGTAGGTGGAGTGGATCCAGCGACACTAGACCGGGATATTGAACGTTCGTTACATCTCACGATGGACATTGCAGTGGAGGCAGATGCGGGATTAGATTTGCATATTCATGACGGGGGCTCATTGGGAGCTTTTGAGTTTATAAAGTTGGCTGAGCTTGTGACAGCGGCTGGAAAAGTCGGACAAGCGACGATTAGTCATGCGATGGCTTTAGGTGATCTAAAGGGCGGAGAATTGGAGGAAATGGTCGCGATTCTTCGGGCTGCGAAGATGGATGTGACAACAACGGTTCCGATTGGTCGGCCAACAATGCCAATTCCTTATTTGTATGACAATGGTGTGGGGGTATCGCTAGGGCATGATAGTTTGACGGATCATTGGTCGCCATTCGGGACAGGGGATACCATTGAGAAACTGTGTGTGCTGGCGGAGCGATTCCGTTTTTTAGATGAGTATGCATTAAGCAGGTCTTGGAAGTATGCGACGGGTGGAATTACGCCTTTGAATGACACAGGGCAGCAAGTATGGCCGCGCAAAGGGGATGACGCTAATTTTCTATTGTTGGATGCCGTCTGCTCAGCCCAAGTTGTAGCAAGGCGCCAGCCGATTACGCGCGTCATTTATCAAGGAAAAGTAGTGCGAGGGAAGGGGGAATAAGCATGGGTGAACTCATTTGGCTGACAAATGTCAAACTAGAAACAGGCGAACGACAAGTCGACGATGGCGTCTACGAAACGCTAACGGATTGCTTTGATTTGAAAATAGTAGATGGACGGATTGCAGAGATTAAACAAGCGGGACAAGGTAGTGAGTTACTGGGGAAGCAGATCGATATGGCAGGAAAGCTCGCTGTCCCAGCGTTCAAGGAAATGCACAATCATTTGGATAAAACCTATATGTCATTAGACTGGAAGGCTGTTACGCCTGTGGCAACACTAACAGAGCGGTTACAGATGGAAGCGGAAGAGCTAGTTGAATTGGCTGTTACTACTGAACAACGTGCGACGAATATGATTGAAACTCTGTTGAAAAAGGGGACGACACATATTCGCACACATGTGAATATCGATCCCTATATCGGTTTGAAAAACCTAGAGGGAGTGAAAGCTGCCTTAGAATCTTTTAAAGGGAAAGTTACCCACGAAATTGTCGCCTTTCCGCAGCATGGTTTGCTGAGAGAGGAAGTGCCGCATTTGATGAGGGAAGCGATGCGGTCGGGTGCAACGATTGTTGGTGGGTTGGATCCGGCAGGCATTGACCGCTCAATTGAAAGGTCGTTGTATGAGGTGATGGCCATTGCGACGGAATTCGATAGTGATGTCGATATTCATCTTCATGATGGCGGTTCCGTGGGTCATTATACGGTGGATAAATGGATTGAGATTGTAGAAGAAGCAGGCTATAAAGGGCGGACGGCCTTGAGTCATGCCTTCTGTTTAGGGGACGTGTCGGCATTTCAGCAGAAGGCTATTGCGGAACGCTTGGCTGATCAAGTGGTTGCGATTATGTCGACTGTGCCTATCAATCTTAATCGCACGCTACCTCCGATTGAGCTGTTGGATCGTAGTGGCGTCAACGTCCATTTTGGCTGTGATGGCTTTTATGATAGCTGGAGTCCCTATGGAACGGGGGATGTGTTAGAAAAAGTAACACGCTTCTGTGAAATGTATGGCAAAACGGATGAACGTTCTTTGCGCTATGCGCTAAAATATGCGACGCAGGGAATCACCCCGTTGGATAACAAAGGAAACCAAGTATGGCCGAAAGAGAATGATAAAGCAGATTTCGTCTTTTTCGAGGCGGCTTCTACGGCTGAAGTGGTAGCGAGAAAGCCCCTAAATCGTTGGGTGATGGTGGCTGGGCAACTGGTTCAATCATAATTCGATGTGTGCTTTGAGGTAGGGCATGGCTAAATAGAGAAATAGTCGCTTCGCTTTATAAGCGGGACGGCTATTTGTCATTTAGTTGACCAAAAACTGCCCATCAACTTCAACAGTCTCGCAATCATCCATTCGTGTAAAAACGTGTATTGTGCATGTACATATTACAGTGCATCTCAGTTGCTTTCACATACGGATGAAGAATAAAGTGTATAAGTAAGTGGCTGTTGAATTGAATAAAAGGGGGAATTGGGTTGCTTTATCTAAACTCTGATCATTTTTTGTTGAAACCATTTATGGCCACTATTCAATGTGAACCGAACTGGCAATGGAGAAAACGTGATAAACCAATCCCCAATTATGATTTATTTTATGTGTGGAGTGGGCAAGGGACAGTCGTGCTTAATGGTAAGCCATACGATGTAGAAAAAGGACATTGTTTTCTCTTTAGACCCGGCGATGAGACAACGGCCACACATAATCCCCGAAATCCCCTCGTGTTAACTTATATTCATTTTGATGTAACTGAACCACTCCAATTGGTTCCTTCAGCACATCGGGTCATCGAAGATTCTATTATTTTCGAATCGCTTTTAACGCAATATGTGCGATTGTTTCTCATGCATGCATTTGGTGCGGAAATTGAGGCTCGGCTCATTCTAAAGCAATTGATGATTCACTTATTAAGAGAAGAACTTGAAAAGAAAACAGCTAATACAAGTAATAAATTGCTAGAAACGGTTCAAGAAATTGCTAATTATATTCAACAAAATCCCGGATATCCGCATACAATCGATAGTTTGGCAGAACGTGCAAATCTATCTCCAAGGTATTTTTCACAGAAGTTTAAACAATACATCGGCCATACGGTCAAGTCTTATATCGTTTATTCCCGTATAAAGCGAGCCGAGCATCTATTACATTCTACAGGAGTCACAGTGACAGAAGTTGCCGATGCTCTAGGTTATACCAACATCCATTTTTTCAGTAGACAATTTAAAAAGTACACAGGTAAAACTCCCTCGGAGATACGATAAGCATGTTGTGTAGGGTCAGGCATCTATTTGATGTCTGTCTTTTTTGGTGTTTTCCGAACTTTATTGATGTACATAAAAGTGCAAATGTTTAATCAGAAAATCTAAATCACTTTGATCTTCTGGATGATAGGATTTAACCAGGAAAAGGAATTAAGGAGAAGAGGGGGAGGCTTAGTGCATTAAAAATAGCTATATATGTTGAATTTATGATTTTCGCCTAATCTCCAGCGAAGGCATCCCCAAGCGCCAAGCGTTGTAGGTAGGATTCTTTCATTCAACATAGCTAGTGAAAAGGTAGCGAACGTCTGGACTTTTGTTCAAAAACGATGCTTGTCGAATTGCAATGCTGGCGAACTTAGAAGGGGGAATATCCAGTGCAGTCTTGACGCAAGCATGAACCGCACTTGGAAGACTTTATGTATGGAGTAGTAACTAGTATCAATCAATCCTTGTCAAAGTTTCTGGATTCAGCCCGTCTATAATAGGTTCATAGCTCATTTCCCGCTTATATCCAATCAACATGGGGCTGAAACATTCACATAGAAACGTTATTGAAAAGGGAAAGTGTTCTATGCTCCAACGAATTAGAAGTAGTTACAGAAGAAGAGGGGGGAATTTTAGATGGATAACTTATATTTATTAAACAGTGTCTGGATTATGTTGGGGGCTATTTTAGTTATTTTCATGCAAGGCGGATTTATATTACTGGAAGCTGGGTCAACGAGAATGAAAAATGCTGGTCACATTGCGGGCAAGACGATGTTTACATTTGGAATTGCCTCGCTTGTTTTTTGGGCAGTTGGCTACGGATTTATATTTGGTGAAAATGGAAACTTTTTTATTGGTTGGTCTGACTTTTTTTATTCAGGTGATGAAGTTGAAGGAAGTACTTATTCAACCGCCGTATTCTTTGTATTCCAGCTTGCATTTGCAGGCATCTCATTAGCGGTTGCATTCGGAGGCTTTGCAGAGCGAGCTAAACTGTCCGTTTACCTTGTTTTTGCTTTGCTTTTTTCAATTACAGTCTATCCTGTAGTGGCACACTGGATCTGGGGTGGTGGCTGGTTGGCGGAGCATGGAAAACAGGATTTTGCAGGGTCAACAGTTGTTCATCTAACCGGTGCGATGGCAGCATTGGCAGCTACGATTTTATTGAAACCAAGGGTTGGAAAGTACAACGCAGATGGTACGGCTAACAATTTAAGCGGTCATAACCAGGTTTTCACTGCTTTAGGTGTCTTAATATTATGGGTAGGTTGGTTCGGTTTTAACGCAGGAAGTACATTGGGTGTAGAGAATGGATTCTTTGGATATATTGCCTTAAATACTACATTGGCAGCCGCAGCAGGAGCCATCAGTGCTTTGCTTATTTCATGGGTTGTCTTCGGAAAATCCGATGTTCCGACAATGCTAAATGGGGCTTTGGCCGGTCTCGTTGCGATTACTGCTTCATGTGCTTTTGTAGAGACATGGGCGTCGGTGATCATTGGTCTTGTTGCCGGAATACTGGTGTTTTACAGTGCTAGATTTTTTGAAAAACGCAAAATAGACGATCCAATTTACGTGCTGTCCGTTCATGGTGTTGCAGGCGTTTGGGGGACTTTATCGACAGGCTTGTTTGCCTCACCGGAATTGGCGACTGTCGGACATGCGGGCTTGTTGTATGGCGGTGGATTCACTCAGCTTTGGGTGCAGTTCATGGGTGTAACCGTATCGGCTGCCTATGCCTTCTCCGTATCCTTTGTGATTTTATATGTTATGAAAAAAGTGATGAAGGAACTGAGGGTGACGGAAGAACAAGAACGGGTTGGTTTGGATTTGAGTGAACATGGCAGCTACGGGTATCCTGAGGCATTATTTATGAAAGAGCAAATTGACGAAGTGAACGGAATGGATACCCCCTTAAAGGTTAACCGCGGATATTCGCCCTATCAATTAGGAAAACAACGGTAAGCATGTACAAGTGTTTCCTGTGAACCGAGTAATGAAAAAATAGCCACCTCGCTTGATAAGCAGGGTGGCTATTTCTTCGTTTAATTCACATGAAACTTCCCATCAACCTCGACCGTTTCATAAATATTAATAAATGCTTCTTCATCATGCTTGCGCACAATCTTTTTAACATGCAACGTTTCGTATCGTGTGACGACCATCATTAAAATATCCTTCTTCTCTTGCGTATAGCCTCCGTAGCCCTCGGTAATCGTAATCCCACGATAGATAGACCCGAGTAAATCATTACGGATTAGATCACCTTTGGTGGTGACAATCTGCATGGTTAATTTGACGTGATCGGTGAAAATTGTATCAATCATTTTCCCTGTGATATAGATCGACAGCAGGGTATATAAGGCGATTTCCCAGTTGAAGACGAATCCAGACAGCAGAACGATGACGCCGTTCATCCCTGTGAGGAGAAGGCCGATGCTGAAGGATGTTGTACGGGAAATGATGATAGCGATGATATCCAAACCACCGGAAGTTCCGGAGTATTTAAGGATAAGTCCAACACCCAGACCCCCAATACCTCCCCCGAAAACGGTCGACAACATGATATTATCAGTAATCGCAACGACAGGTATCACATATAAGAAAAGCGAGAGTGATGCAACACAAATCATGGTATTAATGGTGATTGTTTTTCCGAGTTTGTAGTAGCCTAAAATAACTAAAGGTAAATTCAGAACTAAGTTTAATACGCCCGTGTTAAATGGGGTGATGAGCCCGAGTAAGATGGCGATCCCGCTAATGCCACTACTTAAAATCCCGAATGGGACGAGAAAGCAGTTAAACGCAAATGCAATAATGAGCGAACCGATAACGACAATTAAATTTTTCATGAACCGTAAATCTCCTTTCGTCTCTTGAGAATAAAAAAAACTCGGCCCCACAATAGGGACGAGTTTGTGCTCGTAATTCTGCCCATACTCCGCAAGTCTCCGACAAGCGGGTCTCAGTCAACGCACTTTCGCACGTGCCCATGTAACGGTGGAAAACCGTCAAAGCGTACTGATTTTCGGCTTTGCATCTCAGAGGTGATGTTCGGATAAGAATGGTCCTTGATGATCCAAGAAATAGGGTTCTTATCGTACTTTTTCTCCCATCGATTTTTGTTATTAGATGTTAATTTAGCAGAGAAAAATGGGCGTGTCAACAAGTGCTTTTAGAGGTGGTAAGAATCCTGTAAAAGGAGCCTATAAAAAGTATGGGAAGTGCTATAAAGTGTTATAAACATTGAATTGTTAAGGTAAATAGAATAGTTAGAATCGATGAAAAATAGAGTGTAAATCTTCTTTTTTTATGCTTGTTTTCTTCTGGATCCGACAGGGAATTAGATAGGTGAAACATACGAATGGAGCAAAGGTATTTTGTATGACGAGCACTAATCCCTCCATAGGGAATGTATGGATATTATTTGTTATACTTATCCTGTATGAATAATGTAAAAACCTATTGGATGTCCATAAAGTGAATGACAAAACGGAAGAATAGAGGCCTGGTTAGCATGAAAATCATTACAATTGAAGAGATTATCAAAAGGTTCGCATTTGAGGTGTTGAGCGGACATGACCAATTGCATCGTGTGATAAAAAGAACGAAAGTCCGCCGTCCTGGGTTGGAGTTTATGGATAAATTCGATTTCATAGCAACAGAATACATCCAAATTCTGGGCAAGAATGAAATAAACTATCTGCACACCTTAACACTTGAGGAGTGCCGACTACGGATTGCAAACATTGTCCAGTATGCTCCTCCTTGTATTATCATTACATCCCAACAAGAAGAGCCGTTGGGACTGATTGAATACTGTAAGGACGAAAAAATCCCGGTGTTACGGACCCGTGATTCCATGAGCGAGCTGACGGCCAAATTGGATGCGTACGTTGTGAAGGCAATGGCTCCGGAAATCGCGATACATGGCGTCTGTGTGAATGTATCGGGGATAGGGGTTTTACTGAGAGGTGACTCTGGCGTAGGGAAAAGTGAAACGGCCCATACACTGATTGGCAGGGGGCATCGTCTGGTAGCGGATGATATTGTCCTTTTGAAAAAGCTGAGTCCACAAACACTTCTGGGGACACATGATGAAAAGAATAAAGAATTCCTCGCTCTGCGTAGTATCGGCTTGTTAAATGTGGTGCGCATGTATGGAAGGGCTGCATTCCAAGAGGAAACGCGGATTGCACTTGATATTGAACTGACGCAATGGGCGGATAATTCCTTGAACAATGAGTTAGAGTTGGAGACGAAATATGTGGAATATATGGATGTACAAATACCACATATCCAAATACAACTTCAGCCTGGGCGTGATATTGCGGGGTTGATCGAAGCGGCGGCGAATAATTGGTATCTTCACCAGCAAGGGTATAGTGCTGCGGAGGAATTCATGAAACGGATTGAGGCGGATATGCCGTCTGAATAGAAGTGCATAGTGAAAAAACAGGCCGATTACATGTCGGCCTGTTTTGGGTTGAAGTGTTCAGTTAGTGCATGACAAGATGGGATATAATGAAGCCAGCGATAATAACGGAAGCTTCAAGAAGACTGAGCCACATGGATTTGTCGGGACTGTGAGGTCTACTGTCCGGGTTGTTCATCGTTTTTAGCCTTATTTCGATTGATTGATATAGACATAGTATTCCCTGACGTGGGGTGAAATAATCGATTTCAGCAAAATAGATACCTGGTTTGGAGACAATGCTCAATCGTTTCTGGATCAGGTATTTTTGTTTTGGATTGCGGATTCCCATATATCAAATAGAGTTCGTTACCTAGGCATTTAGTGCTGTTGTTCACGAGTAGTTGTCTGACTTTTCTCCCGTTTTTAAGGATATGAAAGGAATTCTACAGCTATCCAATGCCAATACTTTCCGTTTGCTTTAATATACTCTATATAAAGAATGAAGCAACGGAGGTATTCCATGGGGTATGTAAAGGGAATTGCGGCATTGACGCTAGGTGCTACATTTGTATTAGGGGGTTGTTCGGCTTTGAATTCGGCGGATGAGGAACAGGGATATGAGTTAGTTGATGGGAAAAATGGTGCGAAGGAAATTAAGCTGACGGAAAAAGAGTTAGAAAGGTTAGAACAAGTAGGAAAAGAGTATCGTGAAAAGAACTATGTGCCTGTCCAGGAGTATGTAGGTGAAGGATTTAGGTTGGAAGCTGATAATGGAACGGATGCCATTGCGGAAAAAAAACGTGAAGAAGTAGAGCAGGCGGTTAAGAAGTTTTTTGTAGATAAGTATAAGACAGATGTCAAAGTTCATAACATCGTTGGAACGACTGGTGCGGCTTCCGTTTTTGTGGAGTCTGTTGGAGAACCTCATTTTTATACGCTGGCGATTATTCCAGTTGATGTAAAGAATGAATCGGTTGAGACAGACGGCGTTTGGTCTTTGGAAGACGAAATAGAACAGGCTATTGTCACAGGATTGCTTGCGATGATTTACGATGAAAAGCTTGCTGTCTTGGATGATTATCTAGAAACCATTGTAAATGAATATCCAGTTACGGGACAAAAAGTGGAGGCCTTGGGAAGTGTCGGTGCAGTTAAATATGCAACGCCATATTATCGTTTGAGTGCAAATATGGATTCATTCCAAAACCTTCTTGCCGAATATATTTCCAATCCGGAGCGCACGAAAGAGGAATGGAAATCATTTGAGGAAGAAATAAATTATGACCCAGAGCAATTTATTATTGCCATCGAATTATTCATGTCCGAAAAAGATCTAGAACCGGATGAAGAATTAATTGATAAGATTGCAACCGATATTAAAAAAATGGAAGGTTTACCTCGTGCTAAGTATGGAATTGATTTGCATGATAACTTTGTTGATAAAATGTCGGGCAGAGGAAATAAAGAAAACTCGCTTGAACGGGGAAATCCTGAATTAATAATCAAGGAGTGAGGTGAGGTGATAGTGACTGTGAAAACTGTTAAGAAAGACTTTTTGGAGAGTCAATATGTGAATGATGTTGACCTGATAGAACTTGCAGGATTTCATGCTTACAGACCGGTTATAAAGTTCGGGATAATTACAGTTAACGGTAAAAAGTTCGAAGTAACAGATTTAATCACAAGCTCCGAAAGCGGACTAGATGCATTTACCGTGCAAAATACAATCACTAAAGACTATACCATCGTCTATGTAGGAACAGACCCTTCGAGTATCCCAGATATCATAACAGACGCCAAGTTGCTCAGGAGCAGTCCCCCTACACAGTTGGAGGAAGGACTTCAGTATTTCGACGACATGGAGAAGAAATACGGCCAAATAAGTTCCGTTACTGGGAATTCATTGGGTGGTGGAGCGACGAATTATGTTGCTGTGAATCGGCCGGAGGTGAAGGCGGTTACGCTGAATCCTGCATTATTACCGTCGGGTTCAGTGGATCCGAATGCGTCGTATGATAATATTACGAACTACATGAGTCAATACGATGTGCTGACAGGTGGGGTAAAAGCACTGGGATACGGTGGTCGAATTCCAGGAAACCATTTTGAAATTAATAACGGGATTCCCGATTTTGAGATGCTTTCAACAAATCATACGGGCTATCTTAAGGATGATATTAATAAGCAGTACTATGAAATTGGCACGGAGGGACAGCCTGGATACGGAAAAATTTACGTAGATGCTGGATCCCATGTGATGACGTCAATATGGACGGGGATGCCATTGTATTACGGCGGTGGTGAACGAATTGATATCAATGTCGACAGTCTGAATCAGTTGGCGGGTGGAATTCAAAGTGAAATCGCTACACGTGTTGATCGCGCCAAGGGATACATGGAGAAATCGATTGAAATAGTAAAACACGAGGGTAGTCAATATACAGCACGCGTTAACATATTGCAGGATCAATTTAAAGAGATGATAGAAGGAGAGGTCGGTAACACGATTTTTAGGGGAATTACTACCCCGAATTCTATTATTCAGATGGAACTTGATTTTATGATTGGGGTAACTTATATAGCGGAGGGACATTGCCAATCCTTAAATCTTATCTTAAATTCCCCACCTGCACAGTTACTGGAGTTTCTTACGAGGACCAATGTGGATGTTTCAACTATCTTCGAATCGATTCGAGCGCAGTTACGGCACTTTAAAGACATTTTCGATGCTGTATCGGCAGGTATCGATCGAATGCTACGACGTGAGCTTGTGGAGTTATTTAAAGGGGGCACGGAATTTTGGCTGGATGCTGTTGTTCGGGAAATGCAGGCCCATTTTACTATTGTAGGCGCAAATAATACCTTATTAGAAAATCATATTACGCAGTATCGGACACAAATATCGGAAACGGCTAGTGCGTTCAAGAATAGGGATGAATGCTTGGCTACTGCTATCCAGAACCAATGTACACTGGATATGTCAACAGCTACAATCCTAGAGAATGAAGTATATAAATTAGTAGATTCTCCTTTTCTAGTGCTCACGCTTCGAATGAAGGAAATCCAAGTGAATACAGGATATGCAGCCGTACAAGCGGTTGCGAATACCGTATTGAAACCACTACTTCAAGTACTGGGAGGAATATTGTCAACGATTGAACGACTTCTTGAGTCAGCAGCGACTATCGTAAGGGGAGCAGTTTCATTCGGATTTAATTGGACTCTGCCCGGAATTTTGGTGGGGGCGTTTACGGATTTTGATGATAAAGTTCGAAATATGGTGAATCAAGCACTCGAGCGCATCGATGAACTAACGGAGTTAGTTGAAAGTCTTCGAATAGCAGTAACGCAACTGGACTCAAGACTGCCAGCAGTTATTCATAGTATAAAGCCCTATATTGACAGTGCAATTTTCAGTAAAGATGCCTTTCAGAATGTCCACCTCTACAATACAGCAACCGTAGCCCTATATGACGATATGAATATGCTTTTCCAAGATATTGTAAGCCAGCTATCAAACCATCAGGCGGATTCCATAACGGCCTTGCAAAACCTCTCCCAGCAGGTAAAAGATAATATACGATTGCTTAGGGAGCAGACAGTACGGGGAACGATTTAGATGCCCCAATACAGCGTGCATAGATATATGTTGAAAATCGGTTGAAACCTTCGGGGAACAGTCGATTTTTTTGTTTGCAAAACACGTATACATAAATAGTTAGTTTGTACACGATAGTGTACACAAATGTAAACATTATCGTGTACAAGTTTACAATCACGTACGCAACCAGTGTTTATATAGGTAAACAGGGATGTAAACATGTTTACAAACATGTACACGAGATTGTATACATGTTTACAGTTATGCACACAAGATTACACTTGTGTAATCAATGACTGAATAGTTTGACGTGTGAGTAAAATGTAAGTACTATTATTTAGTAGAAAGATAGAATAATGGGGAGGATGATTTCTATGACGGAAACACGTATTGCAGCAATTGATGTAGGAAATGATTCATTGAAAGCAATTTTTGGGAAGTTGGAAGTTGAACTTAACATTCCAAATGTAATTGCACAGGATATTGCAGATCGTCCGATCATCGGAATTGAAGAATTGAATAATCAAGAGCCTACTGACGGTATTCATATTCGATTGCACTCTCCCGCATTACAAGATAACAACGCAATTTATCGCGTCGGAAATTTAGCGACAAAAAGTGGGAATTCAACGGAGTTAGATCCAGGTAGCAATAAATCTGAGGAAGATCAAACCCTTGTGATGCTGTTTGCTGCGCTAGCATTAGATGCAGCACGGGATGAAAATAAAACGATTTTTAAACGTTCAAATAATGTAATCGAGGCTACGTATACACTTGGAACAGGACTTCCACTGAGGGAAGTGAAGGAAGGGAAGGATGTTGGCTATCGTTCTCAATTGCTTGGCTCTGTTCACCAAGTGGAGTTTTTAGTGACACCGAAATATCAAGGGTTAAAAGTGAATATCAAGTTTGAAGAAGTGAAAGTGTATCCGGAAGGCTTTGCTGCATTTATTAACCTTGTGATGGATAATGATTTAAATATTATTAATAAAGAGCTGATTGATAAGCGAATTCTGATTCAAGATATTGGGGGACTATCGACAGATGTTGCGGTGATCAAGAATCGAAAAGTCGATGATGATAAGGCACAAGGCTTCAATTTGGGCGTTTCAGAGTCACTTGATGCTATTCGTGAAGAGATTTACGCAAAACATGGCGTAGAGCTGGACAGCCGTCTAGATGTCGTGGAGATTATTACGAGGAAAAGTGATCGAAATCATATTATGGTAAAAGGTAGTCGGACAAGCGTTCATGATATTGTAGATCGTATTCTATTGGATTTAGCGAAAAAGCAATATCGCCATTTACGGTATATCTGGCAACGAAACTCGCAATCGGAAATTTGCTATTTCATCGGCGGAGGCTCCCTTGTCTTGAAAGATTACCTAAAAGCGTTAAATAATAGCTTAGACGGCTATAATATCGATTTCTTTGAAGACGAAAAAGAAAGCGTATGGATGATGGCCAATGCGTATTATAAGCTCATTTCCGACTTCGCTAAAAAAAGTCAACGAGTCGTACAGCAGCAACAACAAGAAGAGAAAATGGTTAAAGCAAAGTAGGGTGATAGCTCGTGACAGAAAGAGGTATAAAGAGGGGTCAGCCCATTACGTTTCGTATTCCATCTGATGCATCTGACCATGTATTAAGGCAGCTGCAACAGTTAAAAGAGGTCGAAAGAAGAAACTTTTCCAGTAAAATAGCTGAATTCGTCATCGATGGCGTCAATGATACACTCTTGAAAAACAGAGAGGCGATCACGATTCCTCTGCCAAAAGGATTATCGAAAGCGCAACGAGATTGGTTGAAGCATGAACATTCCGAAGCACTGCTAGGAAGTATCGTGTATCAGCTCCTGTCTGATCCCATCCGCACAGCGACACTTTTTGCATCACTGCACAGTAATAAAGGAGAGGAACAAGCTCCCTTTTATCTTCAAGAAGAAGTAGCAGCAGCTGCTGTCGAAGATCACTTTGTTGATATCGAGACGGATGTTGATGATCTAGACAATTTCAATTGGGAACAAGTAAAGGAAACGAAGAGCGTGCCTATTGAAGAAGAGAATGAACTGGATCTTCTTGGTGACTTTCTTGCTCAAATGAATAAGTGAAACGAAAGCCATGTACCTGCGTGAAAGACAATTGTTGTTGTCTCTCACGCGGGTGTTTTTTTGCTTTTACCTAAAGTGGAAAGGGTTTGGAATTAATATCAAAAAACTGACTAGTATGGTATAATACAAATAACTTTATTGAGAAGGGAATGACGGGTGGACGATGGATAACTAATCTTTGATTCCGAGAAATTGAATTTTCGATTCACACGGAAAACAGGATTAGTCTGTCCACTTTTAAGTCACCCCCTTTCTCATTGCGCATGCAACGGGGCTTTTTAGGGAACTTTTAAAATGGATCATTAGCGACTAATCCTTCCGATTACTATTCGGAGGGATTTTTTGTCCTTCCGTATTTGGAGGAATGAGTATGTTGTTAGGAACTTTGAATAAATTATCATTTGCGCATGGTGAGACGGTGATTTTGGATCGCTTATCGGCGGATATTCCGGAGGGGGCTTGTATCGCGATTGTTGGGGCGAATGGGGCAGGGAAGACGACGTTGTTGTCGTTATTCGCAGGGGAAACCATGCCGACTTCGGGGTCGATTGGTTGGACTGGTAAGGCGCCGTCCATGACGTATTTTAGGCAGGAGCAGGAGGATGAAGGCGCGGCGGATTGGGGGGGCGCAGAGACGCATGTATACCGGAAGAAGTGGAAGGTGCCGGAGCATGCAGAGTATGTGTCCGCAAGTGGCGGGGAGCGTATGAAAATGCGTCTGGCTGCCACACTTGCCGAAAAGAGCCAGCTCGTTTTGCTTGATGAACCGACGAATCACTTGGACAGTGACAGCTTGGACGAATTGATACGGATTATTAATGAAGGAAAGCGTACGTATATCATCGTTTCGCATGATCGGCATTTCATCGACCAGACTGCGGATGTGGTCTTTGAGATTGAGTACGGCAAGCTGACTGTGTATAAAGGCAATTATTCGGATTACCGGGATAAGAAAGAGCTGGACCGAGAAATTCAGCGGAAGCATTATGAACAGCAACAGCGAAAGATTGCGGAAGTAGAAGAACAGATTTCAGAGTTGGAGAACTGGTCGGCAAAAGCGCATGCGGAATCGACGAAAAAGGGCGGAAGGACGATGGGCGCAAAAGAATACTTCCGGATGAAAGCGAAGAAACGGGACGTACAAATTCGCTCGAAGCGCAAACGACTGGAAGGCGAATTGGAGAAAGACCGTATCGACAAACCCGAAGACGAAATTGCCGTATCTTTTGACGTGAAGGGTCGTAAGAAAAAAGGGAAACGGGTACTGGAATTAAAGAAAGTCGGGAAGGCATATGGGGAGCACAACCTATTTTCAAATGTATCGTTCACCGTGCAAGCTGGCGAGCGGATTGGGCTTGTTGGCGCGAATGGTGCTGGAAAATCGACGTTGTTTCGCATGGTGCTCGGGGAAGAAGGATGTGACGGGGACCTGTGGAAAACGGCGGGGATGACGATTGGTTATTTGAGTCAGACGGTGCTCGACTTACCCGAGGATCTAACGATGGCGGAGTATTTTTATGTGGATACGTTCCAGGAGCGAGGGATAATCCGAACGAATTTGATGAATCTGGGGTTCACGAAAGAACACTGGAATTTGCCACTGGCTGCATTAAGTATGGGCGAGCGGGTAAAGGTCAAGTTGATGCAGTTTATCCTGGAAGGGGTCGATGTGTTGCTATTAGATGAACCGACAAATCATCTGGATCTGCCTTCAAGGGAAGAGCTAGAAAAGACGTTGGAGTCGTTTCCGGGTACACTGCTATTTGCCTCGCATGACCGTTATTTTACGGAGCGGATGGCGGACGGCTTACTGATTTTTGATAAAGGGACGATTCGAAAAGTGCAGATGACCTTGGCTGAATGGCAAGCGCGCGGGGTAGTGGTGCAACCGGAAAAGACGGCACAGGAGCGACTGCGTCTGGAAACGGAATTGCAGGCGGTGCTTGGGCAGTTAAGTTTGATGAAGCCGAGTGATAAGAAATATGCTGAGCTGGATAAGTCCTTTCATGAGTTGAGTAGACAGTTGAGGGAATTGCCTAGGAAATAAGACCTGCCGTATAAGAAAATAATTGAATGAAATAAATGGCCGCCTGCTTATGTAGCTAGGCGGCTATTGGTTTTATGATCGATGACACCTTATAACGTTCCCTTCAAGCTGCTCCCAACGCGCGTATGCTGCAGTCGTACAACCAGTATGAGACCAAGCACTGCGCCGCTGACGCTCGATACAAGAAATGGCGGTACGAAGAAGAAGGCCGTCATTGTCGTTCCCATTAGGATTTTGGCGTAGGGAACTGCGATGAGTGACGCGATGACGCCAGTTCCAATGACCTCGCCAACGGCAGCAATCCATGTTTTTCCGAACTGTTTATACAAGATCCCCGCAAGGAAAGCTCCGATCATGCCGCCTGGAAATGCAAGCAGTGAACCTGTGCCGGTGAGTATCCTGACGAGTCCAGTTAAAAAGGCGATGATGACCGCTGGAACGGGCCCCAGCATGATGGCTGCAATGACATTGACCGCGTGCTGAATGGGATAGGCCCGTGCGATGCCAGCCGGGAATGATACGAATGTGGAGCCAGCGACTGCAATGGCAACGAACATGGTCATGATGGCCATTTTACGTGTATTCATAATGAAGCGACTCCCTTGTCGATCGCTATCTTAAAACGGCGTGTCGCGCTATAAGGATCAACAGCTGAAGCGATTGCTGAAATAAGTGAGATGCCTGAAGCGCCAGCTGCCAAGACCGGCTCAAAATTGGCCGATGTAATACCGCCTATTCCGACAATGGGTAAAGTAGGGTAGGCACGGGCCATTTCCTGAATAAATGCGGTCCCGGCAACGGGTTTTGCATCTGCTTTCGAAGAAGTCGCATAGACAGGTCCCATTCCAACGTAATCCGCACCGACTTCGATAGCGGCTAACATTTCCTGCTCATTGTGTACGGAAACGCCTACTATCTTATCTTTTCCAAGCCGTTGCCGTACAATCGCCGCTGTTTCATCATCCTGTCCAATATGAACACCATCCGCATCAATAGCAATGGCCAAATCGACGTCATCATTGACGATAAACGGCACATCATACTGCCGACAAAACCTTTGGCATGCTTCTGCAAATGTCCTTTTTTCATCACCGACTAAAGCTCCTAGCCCTTTTTCCCGCAATTGAAAGCACGTCACGCCACCGCGAAGTGCTGCTTCCAGCACCTCCAACGGATCCGCGGCTCCTGCATTGACGCTGCCCATGATAAAATACAACTGCAATTTTTGTTCAATCAATGAACACGACCTCTTTTCTGGCCTCGTTACTCAGCCGCCCATATGCCCAGTGATTGGTCGGGCCATGTCCTGCACCCAGATTCAGCCCATCGACAATGGCCGCTTGGATATATTGCTTTGCATCCACAACCGCTTCTGCAATCGTTTTCCCTTGTGCGATTTGTGCGGTAATAGCTGCGGAAAATGTACAGCCAGTGCCATGTGTATCTTTGGTGTGGATCCATTCGGAGCGGATGGCAAGCCGATCGCCATCGGCTGAAAGCAACAGATCCTCCGCATAACTGGCTCCTGGTCGATGGCCGCCTTTCATGACAACTGCCCCCGGACCTAATTGTAAAATACGGTTTGCCGCTTCTTCGACATCCCGATCGGTTTCGATTGTCATACCTGCAAGCACTTCCGCTTCGGGAATGTTCGGTGTGATGACGCACGCCATTGGAAGTAGAAATGTCTTCAATGCATGAACCGCTTCCTCCAATAACAGCGAAGCGCCGCCTTTGGCAATCATGACAGGGTCGATAATAAGTGTGGGGGAGCCATATGATTGCAGTGTTTCTGCCACTGCCTGGATGATATCGGCTGAAAATAACATGCCGGTCTTCACAGCCCCAACGTTGAAGTCGTCCAGCACAGCACGCATTTGTGCGGTTACACCAGCCGCCTCAATGGGATAGACACCGTGTACGCCAAGTGTATTTTGTGCAGTCACGGCTGTTAGTGCAGACGTGCCGAAGACGCCTAACTCCTGAAACGTCTTCAGGTCGGCCTGAATCCCTGCACCGCCACCGCTATCTGAACCCGCCACTGTCATAGCCACATAGGTCATGTTGTCAGCCTCCCAAGATAAAGTGCATTCAAAAGTTGTACAGCAAAATCGCCAGGGCCCGCTGCCTTTTCAGCAGCCAGTTCGCCCACCTTTTTATAAAAAGTCAATGCAGTTGCCACGGCTTCTAACTCGTTTTCATGCTCCACCGCTAAAAATGCTCCCGCGACTGCACTCAGTAGACAGCCTGCGCCGGTTATTTTGGACAGTAGGGGATGCCCCCCTGTAATCGAAATCGTTTTGTTGCCGTCGGTCACAATATCGACTGCGCCGGTAACAGCGACGATGCAGTGATACCTCACGGCAACTTCCTCTGCCAGTGCTTTTACATCCACATCGCCTTGGCCCGCATCGACGCCTTTCGATTGCCATTTCACGCCTGCGATCGCTGCAAGTTCACCCGCATTACAGCGGATAAGGGTTAGAACGACTTCATCCAAAATCTCCAAGACGGACGCCTTGCGAAAAGCGGTCGCGCCCGCACCGACGGGATCAAGGATGACGGGTTTGCCATGTGCATTGGCGCTTTTTCCTGCTAGCAGCATGGCTTTGACGGTATCTTGTTTCAGTGTGCCGATATTCAAAACGGTACAAGACGACACGCTGGCAATTTCGGCGGCTTCTTCTACCGCATCTGCCATGACGGGTGATGCACCAAGCGCCAGTAATCCGTTTGCTTGGAAATTGGCAACGACAATGTTGGTCATGCAATGCACGAGTGGTTGTTCTTCACGTAATTTTTGTAAGAGACCGTCCATTATTGGCTCGCCACCACGTCGTAAGAGTGGATGGCCCAGTCTTGTTTGGTCCAAGCCATTTCCCAGAACTGCCATTCATAATAGCTACTTTTCCGGAAATGTTCTTTCAGTTCATTGCGTCTCTCAGGTGAGACAGCTTCTGCTAATTCATTCATCCGGTAAACTTGTTCTTTTACCAGCGTTTCAAACCACTCAGAACTGTACGTTTGAATCCATTTATCATAAACAGGGTGATTTGGTTTGGCGTCTTTTAGCCGTTCACCAATTTCATAATACAACCAGTAACACGGTAACAATGCGGCGAGGACGTCTGCTAAATCACCTTCGTGTGCTGCACGATACATATGCGAAACGTATTGATAAGCCGTCGGTGCGGGCTGAAATGTTGCACGCTCTTCTTCGGTGATGTCTAACATGCCGAAAAAGGACTCATGCAAGGACATTTCCGCACTACATGTTCGTTCTGCATGTGCCGCAAAACGTTGAGTCGTCTTCAAATCTTTTGCTTTCACAGCACCAAGCGCCTGGATTTTCGCAAAATGTGATAAATAATAAGAATCCTGTTGCACGTAAAATTTGAACACATCTAGTGGCAACGTACCTTCCGCAATGCCTTTGACAAACGGATGGTCAAAGCTCCCTTGCCATAATGCATCACATTCCGACCGTACTTCTTCACAAAATGTCATCCTGTCCACTCCCCATCTCTTTTTTTTGAAAATTAAATACGCCTTGGCGTATTTGCGTCCAGATTTTGAATTGAGCTTGAGGCCTACAGGATGTAGGTCATGCAGTTGTTGCGACAGGAAGTCGCGAACTTAGACTGCCTTCTTAACTCCCCTCAAAATCTGTGACATCCGCCGGCGGCTTTAATTTTATTCAGCGGGGTTTGAATTCCCGCTGAATAAAATTAAAAAAGGCCGCCCCCTAATATAGCTCAGGAAGCGGCCCACGATGGTTTGGTTAATAGAATAACAGCGCGGTCCCACTTCCCTACGCTGGTATGATCCAGATCAGGTTCCAAGGGTCCGCATATCCATATGCGTCTCAGCCTTAATAAGACTCCCCTAGTGGCGATAAACAATTCAATTTTCAACATAACTATAACACAAGTTTGATTATTGGCAAGACTTACATATGCGATGTTTAGTAGTTGGTTAAGAACCGCACACTTGAAATAAGGAGGCGGAACGTAATGTTTTTTGAAATTAAAAACGTTGTGCATCAAGCGGATCTCATTTATTTTTCATGGAATGATGTGGGTGGAATCTACCACGTTTATAAAGATACTGAGCATGTGTACGAAGGGACTGTGCCGGAGTTTAGCGATGGCGATTTTAAGCATGCGAAGCTTTACAACTACGCGATTGAGCGTGTGGAAAACGGGGAAGTGGTCGAGGTAATTGCGCTACAGACCTCAGCGTTTGCGGAGCACAAGAATAAGGATAACCCCCTTCAATCGCTCGTCATGACAACCATCGTTGCAAAGACGCAAATCGCGTTGTCCTGGGAGGAAATGACCGATGTGGAGGAGTATGATGTGTTTCGCAATGATATATATATGACAACAGTGACAACGAATGGCTACATTGATCGAGACTTTTCATTGGATGAAACATACCGATATACCATTCGTTCAAAGCGTCCGCTTTCGAAGTCGGAAGATCGATTTAATATCAGCAAGTCGATGGTCACGACAGTTTTTGGTGTGCTAAATCCTGTTTCATCGAAAGAAGCTGCAGCGGTTGAAGTGTTCTCTGTCATGAAGTGGATTGCGAAACCGCAAGAATTGTTGACGCCTATTCAAGATCGGTTGCGTCGTCCGAATGTGGAGCGCTGGAAATTCCGCTACTCCACATTTTTAGCAGATAAATGGGTCAAGAACCCAAATATATTATCGAAGAATCATTACTTCCAAGGGGATGACAGAGGGTTTGATGTGAATGGGGATAGCTTTCGAACCCGAGTAGATATAGAGCTAGCTTATGATCAAGCGCGAGCACCGCTAACGTTTACGAAGACAGTTGGCCCTTCGATTGCCTATAGCCGATGGAAGCAATGTCGCGGACAAGCCACTGCCTCGCATGAGGGGATACGCTTGAAGAGGTTGGACCATGGATCAGGGGAGTCGGGATTTCACGTCACCCATGCGGTTGGTAATCCGCTAACGACTGCACCCGCAATCGACTATGAAGTCCAAGCGGTTTTGCGGCGGGATGGTACGTTTGACATGACGGGCTATCATGACCAAGCTCCCCATCATGAAATTTATATGGCGCGCGGGGAAGGCGGAAATTGGCTACCCATTCATCAGGTAGAAAGTAAAGGACTCGCGTGGATGTCACGGGTGATTGCTTGGCAGTACTGGCGTTGTTCAAGTTTTGAATAGGTTTCGCCAATAAATTCGAACAAGCCCTTTGACAACGACCGTTCTATCTGATAAAGTTATCTCGAATTCAAGATATGTTGAATTCGAGATATTATATAAAAAGCCAGTGTGGATTCAACATATAACTGCTAGCGGTGGGCGCCCACAGGAAAATGTCGACTTTGAAGCAGGGGCTCTTGAGCTATGGCTAGTAAAGAAAATCGCTAAATTCTAGGAGTGGTTAATCAATGAAACATCTATTCAAACAAGGAACAAATGCAGCGAAACCGGTGTTGTTATTGTTGCATGGCACAGGTGGGACAGAAAATGATTTATTGCCACTTGCCGATTTGGTCGATCCGGAAGCTTCAGTACTAAGTGTTCGAGGAAATGTCCTTGAAAATGGTATGCCACGCTTTTTCCGCAGATTGGCTGAAGGGGTTTTCGATGAGGAAGACTTGATTTTCCGTACGCAAGAATTAAATGATTTTCTTGACGAAGCCGCTCAAAAGTATGATTTTGACCGCAGGAATATCGTGGCAATTGGCTATTCTAATGGAGCAAATATTGCTGCGAGCCTGCTGTTCCATCATGCGCGCGCTTTAAAGGGGGCAATTCTTCATCATCCAATGGTGCCAAGACGTGGCATTGCATTGCCCGATTTAACGGATACCTCGGTGTTTATCGCCGCGGGGAAAAATGACCCGATGTGTCCAGCGAAAGAGGCTGAGGATTTGGATGAACTGCTGACAGATGCCGGTGCACAAGTGAAGGTGCATTGGGAAATGAATGGCCATTCGTTGACGCGAACGGAAGTCGATGCGGCGGCGGAATGGTTTGAAATAGGTTTTGGTAAGTAAATGACTAAAAGAAATGGTGAGTAATCAATGGGTTTTTTAGATAAAATTTTTGGAAAAACAACAACTAGGGAGATGGAGAATATGACAAACGTAAAAACAGCAATCGTATACTACAGTTCAGGCGGTACAAATTATCAGTTGGCACAATGGGCAGCAGAAGCGGCGAAGGCAGCAGGTTCTGAGGTAAGATTGATGAAAGTGGCGGAGACTGCTCCACAAGCTGCAATCGATGCAACACCAAGTTGGAAAGCGAATGTTGAAGCAACAAAAGACGTACCAGTTGTAACAGGTGCTGACCTTGAGTGGGCAGATGCGATTATCTTTAGCGTACCAACGCGTTTCGGGAATATGCCTAGTCAGGTACAAGCTTTCATCGACACATTGGGTGGCTTTTGGTTCCAAGGTAAGCTTGCGAATAAAGCGGTCAGTGCAATGGCTTCTGCTGGAAACCCACACGGTGGACAAGAAGCGACGATTCTTTCTCTTTACACAACAATGTACCATTGGGGCGCAATTGTTGCAGCGCCAGGTTTCACAGATCCGGTAACATTTGCGGCTGGTGGAAACCCGTATGGAACAAGCGTTACAGTTGGACAGGATGGAAAAATTGTTGAGGACGAAGCAGCTATCAAAGCAGCAGTTCATCACCAAGCGAAACGTACGGTGAAAGTTGCTGAAGCACTGACACATTTGAACGCATAATATATGAAAACCGACCTGAAGGGGTCGGTTTTTCATAATCAATCTACAGCGCAAGAGTTCCCAAACGTATCTGCATATGATAAGATGAATGTAAGTTAATAGATACGGTTTGAGCGAATGAGAGACCTAACGACATTATTGCGAATATGCAGTAGTGTGCGTTGTGGTCTCTTTTTTGTTCTTAAAATATCGAATTTCAAAAACAGATGACAAAGGGAGAAGATAAAAATGGGTACATTTTCAGCTTTGGAAAGACATGCAGCGTTTGAAAAAATGGAAGGTGAACAATTTGATTTACTCGTTATTGGAGGGGGAATTACGGGTGCGGGTATCGCTTTGGATGCGGTGACGCGCGGTTTGAAAGTTGCGCTTGTGGAGATGCAGGATTTTGCGTCAGGTACTTCAAGTCGCTCGACTAAACTTGTCCATGGTGGATTACGTTATTTAAAGCAGTTTGAAATTAAGGAAGTAGCGGAGCTCGGAAAAGAGCGGGCGATTGTGTACGAAAACGGTCCCCACGTGACAACGCCTGAATGGATGCTGCTACCGTTTCATAAAGGCGGTACTTTCGGAAAGCTATCGACTTCATTTGGACTGCGCGTCTATGACTTTTTGGCGGGTGTGAAGAAACAGGAACGCAGAACGATGCTGTCACTCGAAGATACGATTCGCAAAGTGCCGATTGTCAAAAAGGATGGCTTGCTCGGTGGCGGTGTCTATGTAGAATACCGCACGGACGATGCGCGTCTGACAATGGAAGTCATCAAGACTGCAGTGGAAAATGGTGCAGTGATTACGAACTATGCCAAGGCGGATCAGTTCATATATAACGATAGTAAGCAGGTAGTGGGCGCGGAAATTAAAGACATGTTAACAGACATGTCGGTTTCCGTTCGCGCAACAAAGGTTGTCAATGCGACAGGTCCATGGGTAGATGATGTGCGAGAAGTCGACGGGTCTAAGAGCGAGAAGCACTTGATTTTATCCAAAGGGGTCCATCTGGTGTTCGATCAATCTGCCTTCCCACTACAACAAGCCGTCTATTTCGATACGCCTGACAAACGCATGGTGTTTGCCATTCCGAGAGATGGTAAAACCTATGTAGGAACGACGGATACGTTTTATGATGCAAGCCGCGCGACGATCAAAATTACAACCGAGGATCGTTCGTATATCATGGGTGCGATTCGCTATATGTTCCCTGATTTGCAAATTACGGAGAAGGATATCGAGTCAGGCTGGGCAGGGATACGTCCACTCATTCACGAAGACGGGAAAAACCCTTCTGAAATATCACGGAAAGATGAAATCTGGGAATCTCATACAGGGCTCATCACGATTGCGGGCGGGAAATTAACAGGCTACCGCAAAATGGCGGAAACGGTTGTTGGCATGGTTGTAGAAAAATTGGGCGCTACAGGGAACCGACAAATTGGTCCATGTAAAACGAAACATTTCCCAATTTCCGGCGGTGATGTTGGCGGCTCCGCGAAGCTACAACAATTTTTATATGCCAAGAATAAGCAAGCGCAGCGTCTAGGGTTGGATGAACAACAAGGCCTTAAACTAGTGAAGATGTATGGTTCAAATAGTGATGCAGTCTTTACTTATTTAGAAAACAATGACACGCCGCTACCACGCGTTTTATATGCACAAATGATGTATGCCATTCATCATGAAATGGCCGTGAAGCCTACTGATTTCTTTATCAGAAGGACGGGTGCTTTATTATTTGATATTGCGACGGTTATGGAATGGAAGGAACAAGTGATGGCTGAAATGGCGAAGATTTTCGGTTGGTCGGAAGAGCAGCAAGTTCGCTATGCAGATGAATTGCAACAGGAGATTGAGTGTGCAACGACTGCAGTCGAGTTATAATACACGTATACTGAATCGTAGATGTTCAACAGGAGAGTGAAGATGACGTGCCTTTTCATGAACAGAAAATTCTACCAGCCTTGCGCCATTTGAAACAGCTCGAGGCCTTACTAAATAGCCCGTATGAATATATCGTCTTGTTGGAAGTGCATATCAGTAATCTCAAAACGATTAAACAGGAAGCAGATCGGCATGGTAAAAAGATCATTATTCATGCGGATTTAATCCAAGGATTGAAAACGGATGATTACGCTGCTGAGTTTCTTTGTAATGATATACGTCCGGCGGGCCTTATTTCTACCCGCTCCAATATGATTATGAAAGCGAAAACGAAAGGCATCATTGCGATTCAACGGATGTTTTTATTGGATACGATCGCTTTAGAAAAAAGTTATTCGCTAATCGAACGTACAAAGCCGGATTATATTGAAATTCTACCCGGTGTCATTCCGCAAATCATTAGTGAAGTGCATGAAAGAACCGGCATTCCGATTATTAGCGGTGGGTTAATTCGTTCGGAAGCACATGTTCAGGCTGCGCTGGATGCTGGAGCGAAAGCAGTGACAACGTCCAATCAGCAGCTGTGGGCAGCGTTCATGAAAGACTCCGATTCTTTTTAATACAAACTGGTTGACAATACTTTGAAACCTTACTAGACTTGTGGGTAGGTTAATAAGAAGTGGTTGAGTGTTGAGGTCCACATTTTTTCATTCCGCATTTATGCGGATGATTAAATGTGGACTTTTTTATTGCTCAGTAAATAATAAAATCTCGAACGGAGGACAAGTACCGCCGTAAAATTTTCGTGTCTGGGCGCTTGCTCTTTTGTTCTGTTTCGTTCGTAACCGCTTACAATAACTAAGGAGGAAGAGAAAGTGACACCATTTTTAGGGGAATTGATTGGTACAATGATTTTAATCATCTTTGGTGCCGGCGTTGTTGGCGGTGTAGTTATGAAAAAATCCAAAGCAGAAGGCGCGGGTTGGATTGTGATAACCCTTGGATGGGGGCTTGCCGTTACGATGGGTGTCTACGCAGTAGGTAGCGTCAGCGGTGCACATTTGAATCCGGCGGTAACGATTGGAATGGCGTCGATCGGAGAATTTCCGTGGGCGGATGTACCTGGCTATATACTTGCGCAGATGATTGGGGCTATCATTGGGGCAGTGATCATTTACTTCCAATACTTGCCTCATTGGAAAGAAACGAAAGATCAAGATGCGAAACTAGGTGTCTTTGCTACAGCTCCTGCGATTCGCCATCCACTGTCAAATTTGACGAGTGAAATGATTGGTACATTTGCCTTACTCCTCGGGTTGTTGATGATTGGAGCGAATGAATTTACAGAAGGATTGAATCCGTTAATTGTTGGTGCGCTTATTATCGCAATTGGTATGTCTCTGGGTGGAACGACTGGATATGCGATTAATCCAGCGCGCGATTTAGGTCCGAGAATTGCACATTTCTTTTTACCGATTCCAGGTAAAGGTCCGTCCGATTGGGGTTACGCATGGGTGCCGATTGTCGGTCCAATTCTTGGTGGGACGTTCGGTGCACTGTTTTATCAACAATTTTTTACAGGCGTCAATAGCGTTGCGTTTTGGGTTGTTGGAGCGATCGTATTGGCCGTTCTGTTAGGTGCACAATTTACGCTTAAAAAAGCAACAGCAGTTGTTAAGATAGAACGAGTTACCAAGGGTGCGTTAGATTCAAAATAGAATGTGGAGGGAACAACATGACTGAAAAATATATTTTATCACTCGATCAAGGGACAACGAGCTCGCGGGCTATTTTATTTGATAGAGAGGGTAAGATTTTTCATTCATCTCAACAGGAATTTACACAGTATTTTCCGAAGTCTGGGTGGGTTGAACATAAAGCGGATGAAATATGGAGTTCGGTATTAGCTGTGATCGCAGGTGTGCTATCTGAAAAAAATATTGATGCCGAGCAAATCGAAGGCATTGGTATTACGAATCAGCGTGAAACGACTGTTGTATGGGATAAACATACGGGCGACCCCGTTTACAATGCAATTGTTTGGCAATCGCGCCAAACGGCTGATATTTGTGAAGAGTTAAAAGCACAGGGCCATAGTGATATGTTCCGCGATAAAACAGGCCTGCTCATTGACGCTTACTTTTCCGGCACAAAAGTAAAATGGATTTTGGACAATGTGGCTGGTGCAAGAGAGAAGGCGGAGCGGGGCGATCTGTTATTCGGCACGATTGATACGTGGTTGGTTTGGAAGTTATCTGGTGGTAAAACGCATGTGACCGATTATTCCAATGCTTCAAGAACGCTTATGTATAATATCTACGACTTGGAATGGGATCAAGAATTGCTCGATATCTTAGGTGTACCGGCATCGATGCTTCCAGAAGTTCGCCCTTCATCCGAAATTTACGCGCATACAGATGAGGATTTATTCTTCGGTTATGCAGCTCCGATTGCAGGAATTGCAGGAGATCAGCAGGCAGCGCTGTTTGGTCAGGCGTGTTTTGACAGTGGCATGGTGAAGAGTACATACGGAACGGGTTGCTTCATGCTCATGAATACAGGTGAAAAGGCCGTTAAATCTGAGCATGGTTTGATAACGACGCTTGCATGGGGAATTGATGGAAAAGTGGAATATGCGCTTGAAGGTAGCATTTTTGCGGCAGGTTCAGCCATTCAATGGTTACGTGACGGGCTGAGAATGTTCAGGAATTCATCTGAAAGTGAACGCTATGCGAAACGCGTGGATTCAACAGATGGCGTTTATGTTGTTCCTGCATTTGTTGGGCTAGGCGCCCCGTACTGGGACAGCGATGTAAGAGGAGCTGTTTTTGGCTTAACGCGGAGTACATCGAAAGAACATTTCGTTCGGGCAACGTTGGAAGCACTCGCTTATCAGACGAAAGATGTCTTGGATGCGATGGAAGCAGATTCAGGAATTTCATTGAAAACATTGCGCGTCGATGGCGGTGCAGTCGCGAATA
The DNA here is from genome assembly GCF_044762865.1 of Sporosarcina sp. NPDC096371. Classification (NCBI taxonomy): domain Bacteria; kingdom Bacillati; phylum Bacillota; class Bacilli; order Caryophanales; family Caryophanaceae; genus Sporosarcina; species Sporosarcina sp. NPDC096371. Next base: position 234,223 of record NZ_JBIWFE010000004.1, on the reverse strand, counting down.
ATTTCTTGATGCAGTTTCATAGTGATTTGTTGAATGTTCCAGTTGAACGTCCGGTGATTAATGAAACGACAGCATTAGGAGCAGCTTATTTGGCAGGTCTGGCGGTTGGATTCTGGAAGGATCGCTCTGAAATTGCAGCGCATTGGCATCTAGACCGATCGTTCCAACCTGAAATGGAGCAAGAAGTACGCGATGATTTATACGGTGGATGGCAAAAGGCTGTTCGAGCTACGATGGCTTATAAATGAGTAAACAGGGTACCCCGCATATGAGGGTACCCTGTTTTTTGAATGAACTCATTTTGCTTTCTCAGGTCGAGGCCAAATAAAATAAGAAATGGAAATGACAAAGTCGATACCAAGCACGAGTGCCCATAATCTCAACGTCTCAGATAACGCTTCCGTTCTAGAAGGGTCATCGATGAAATAAATCATCGCCAATAGGAATGCGGCACCGATGATGTAGGCGAGTAGATGTTGAAGGGAGCCTTTCATAGAATGACGTGCATGCGCCATGCCAGCTTTCCGTACCGGTTTCGATCCCTGTTTTTGAATGTAATACACAAACCGTTCGTCAGCCCAGCGGATCATGCTTTTACCGAAAGCAATTGACACGCCAAGGTAGATAGCCGCAATGGCATGCACCTGGGTTGCAGTTGCTCCATTGTACAGATCGGTTGCTGTGACGATGAGTAAAAGTAGATCAATCACGGGTGTTAAAGCAAGGAAGAAAAAGCCGAGTCGTTCGCGTTTGAATAGATAACGTGTGATGAGACCAAGTAAGATAACGACCCAGAAACTGATTTCACAAGCGATAATGGTCCAAGCGATGAAACTCATAAGAATAACTCCTTTCTTCATTTTTAAATTCGGCGACTCTACGTATGGATGGACGATACCACCATGCATGCGTTGGCTTGTAGGTAAACAACGTCAAATACTATTGTGATTCAATCTGCATCAAATAATCAAGTGTATGACCGTCTTGGAGCACGTTATGCCCAGTACACGAAAAAAACGGAAAAGCCGCTTCAGCTTTTCCGTTTCACGTACTACTTATTTTCCTAACAACGTGTTTTCAATATCATACTTCTCTTTTACTTCATCCAACCAAACGCCATACTCGGTCTGCATGCCTTTTTCGAGTAATAACTTTTTGATGTCTTCTTTACTATCTTCGTAAACAGCTTCTTTTGCTGCCTTTTTATCGGTTAGTTGAATGATATGGTAACCGAATTCTGTTTTCACAGGGGCACTAATGGTACCAACTTTCATAGAAAATACAGCTTCATCAAATTCAGCAACCATTTTCCCGCGGCCGAAGTAGCCTAATTCGCCGCCTTTTTCAGCGTTTGATGTATCTGTGGAGTATTCTTTCGCAAGTGCTGTGAAATCTCCTCCCTCAGCAAGCTTTTTCGCCACTTCTTTTGCTGTTGCTTCATCTTCTACTAAAATATGACTAGCTTTAACTTCTTCTGCTTGGTTAAGCGACTCTTTGTTTTCATCGAAATAAGCTTTAAGTTCTTTGTCTGTTATCTTAATGCGTGGTTCGACGATTTTTTTGATAGACAAAAATTCAGTGATACTTTTTTTGAATTCCTTTTCAGTGATGCCACTTTGCTTTAACGCAGCGGCAAAGGCTTCGTCTCCACCGACACTTTCGACTTGTGATGCAAGCTCTTCTTCGACTTCTTTATCAGAAACGGTTACTTTCTCTTTCTTCAATTCCGATGCAATCACCTTATCTTCAATCATCATATCGAGGGCTTGTTGTCCAGAAGTTTTCACAAGCGTGTCGTACAATTCCTCTTTTGTAATTTTTTCATCGCCAACTGTTGCTACTGTTTCATCTTTCTCTTGTGAACACCCTGTTGCCGTCACAAGGATACCGGCAATTACTAGTGGGTATAGCCATTTTTTAGACATGTATACTCCTCCAAAATAGTTGATATCCCTCATGGTACATGACAAATATGAACAAATTATTACGAAGGATGCTAATTTGGCAAAGTGATTATAAATTTCGTCCCTTTTCCTTTTTCGCTCGTCACGTCAATGGTTCCGTTATGCATCGTAACAAGTTGCTTGACGATGGATAGACCAAGTCCGAATTCGCCGTATGGATTTGTGGTTCGTGACACAATGGCCTTATAAAATCGACCCCAGATTTTTTCAATGTCTTCCGGATCAATGCCAATTCCGGTATCTTCAATTTCAATAACGGTCATATCATCACGCGTATAGCCGCGTAAAAAGATGGTACCATTGTCGGTGAACTGAATACTATTTTTCGTAATGTTAATCAAAATCTGCGTGAGTCGGTCATAATCGGCGTGCACGGTTACATGGGGTGCGACGTCGACAATGATCTTGTCCTGCTGTTCAGCTGCGACACCATCAAGTTGGTCCTTGATAATTTCCAACAATTCAACGAGCTGGATATCTTGTTTGAGCAATGTGATTTGGTTGGAACGGATTTTTTCGTAATCGAGGTTTTCATTGACGAGCCGGATAAGCCGCATCGTTTCGTTGCTGGCAAGTTGAAATCCTTTTTCTTTTTCTTCTTCTGAAATCATGTCATTTCTCATGCCCTCAATAATGCCTCGAATGGTTGTCAGTGGTGTCCGTAATTCATGGGAAACGTCTGCCATGAACTGACGCCGGCGGTTTTCCAAGCTTTCGATTTCCTCCATAGACAGATCCAATTTCTCGACCATTTTGTTGAAATCTCCAGCCAGTTCACCGATTTCATCGACGTTAGCGGATGGGATACGTACGGTGTAATCTCCTTGTGCAACAAGTGAAGTTGCTTCGCGAAGTCGTTTGATGCGTTTTCCATGGAAATTCGATAAAATCCAGCTGACTAACAAAGCAACCACCAATGCGAGAATCATTGTGAATATCAAATAGGTATTCATTTGCGCAATGACTTCACGTGAGCCTTTAATAGGTGACGTCAACAGGATTCCGCCGACAAACTGATTATGTTGAATGTAGGGAAGGAGGACAAATGTGACGGCTTCGTCGAAACGTTCGAAATCCTGTTTAACCGTGACTGTTTTGCCGTTCTTAATCTCTTGCCATTCTTCCTCACTCAATAATCCAATGACCGGTGCTTTTAACTCTGTGGAATAAATAATGGCGGATTGCTCATCAAATAAGATGTATTGAATATCGCGGCCGTCTAATACATGTTCGTAGGCTTGTAGGGTACCCGTTGTATTGCGCGGATTGCGATCAAGGTCACGCAGAATGGTTTGTCCATACGTCGCAAGTTCTTCGGTTTTACTGTCATAGACAAATTGTTCGACATAATGAGAGAACAGCAAACTCAAGATTAAAAAGGCGATGACAATGACGCTGACATGGCTTGCGAGTTGCTGGTATAAGTATTTCACTTTTACTTTCACTTACCGTCACCCAATGTTTCATCGAATCGATAACCGACGCCCCAAACAGTATGGAAAAAAGGTTGCTCGTCCGTCGAGATTTTCGTACGGAGCCGTTTGATATGGACGTCTACGGTGCGGTCGTCGCCGTAGAAATCATAGCCCCAGACATTGTCTAATAATTGCTCGCGTGAAAATACCTGTTTCGGATGTTGGGCAAAATGGGCTAGCAAGTCGAATTCTTTCGGCGTTAAATTCAGGACGGGCTTGCCATCCAATGTGACTTCGCGTGTGGTGTGATTGATGGTGAAATGACTGGTTTCAATGATGTCTTTTTCTTGCTCGTTTACGGGTTGTGTTGAATACCTACGGGTTACGGCTTTAATGCGTGCCATTAACGCAAGTGGACTAAATGGTTTCGTCACATAATCATCTGCACCCATTTCGAGTCCCAGTACTTGGTCTGATTCGCTGTCTTTGGCGGTGAGCATGATGATCGGACCTGCGTATTTTTCTTGCCTTAATTTACGACAGATTGAAACACCGTCCATTCCCGGTAACATCCAGTCGACGATTAAACAGTCCCAAGTCGCCTCGCTTGCACGGCGATAGCCTTCAAGACCGTCCTTCTCGAATTGTCCTTCGATGCCTTCCTTTGAAAAAAAGAGTTCTATCATCGAAGAGACACTCTCATTGTCTTCAATTACTAAAATTTTCAATGGACTGCATCTCCCCTCATTTATATATAGATACTTTCAAAGTAAAGCGAAAATAGAAAATATGCAACTGCAAAGACCTCAGGCCTACACGAGGTGGGCCTGAGGTCTTTGGCTGGAGATTATTCTGTTGTTGTTTTATTGCTAGTAAGCGTAACTTCGATCGTTTTTGACTGTGCACCGCGGTAAACGGTGAAAGTAGCCTTATCGCCAACGTTTAGTTCGGAGTATAAGAACTTACGAAGTTCCGTAGGATTTGCAATGTCGGTCCCATTTATAGCTGTGATGACGTCCTCAACAGCGAGTCCCGCTTTTCCAGCAGCGGATAATGGATCGACGTTTGTGACCATCACGCCGCCTTTTACATCAAGGGGAAGGTTTTGCAAATACATAGGTGGGACTTGTGAAAGATCTGCAAGCCCGATGCCGATATAAGGGCGTTCAACTTGTCCGTGTAAGGTCATTTCTTCAATAAGTGGAATGACCTCGTTACTTGGAATGGCAAAGCCAAGTCCTTCAACACCGTTTTCGGAAATTTTCAGGCTGTTAATACCAATGACTTGGCCAGCTGTATTCAGTAGTGCACCACCGCTATTCCCAGGGTTAATGGCGGCGTCTGTTTGAATGACGTTCATTTCCCATTCGCCAGCAGATGTATTGACGTTAATGGCTCGATTGACTGCGCTGACAATACCTTGTGTGACCGTACCGGAAAAATCAAGGCCAAGCGGATTACCGATTGCCACGACTGCGTCACCCGCACGCAGCTGATCAGAGTCGCCGAACTCAAGGACTGACTTGGCATACTTTGCATCAATGGTTAGTACAGCTAAATCGCTTAGTGCATCTTTACCGACCAGTTCAGCTGTTGTTTTGTCTCCACTTTCCAAAGTGACCTCAAGCTTTTCCGCCCCGTCAATGACGTGGTTATTGGTGACGATATAGGCTTTATCGCCCTCAACTTTGTAAATAACACCCGAGCCTGTTCCGCTTTTAACTGCTTCTGAATTTTGTGCAAAGCGATTACCTGAGTTTTGATAATTTACAATCCCAACAATCGCACTGGATGCTTGCTCGACCATATCTGCAAGTGAAGTTGGGTTTTTGACGGTTGTTTGTTGCACATTATAGGGAGCTGCAGGTGTGGCAACAGGTGTTGTTTCAGCAGAACTTGGTTGCAAAAGGTCTGTATTAACGACGACCCCCAATGTCAGCATTGACCCGACGACGCCAGCCCCAATTGTTGATAAAAATCGTTTACCCGTTTTGTTTTTTTTCTTAGGTCTCTTCACAATTTCCTGCATAATTTCTACTTCTGTTTCTTGTACTGTTTCTAATTCTTTATCTAAATCTTTATCCATCATGCATTCCTCCCGTTCAATCTGATTACCTTTATCCTAATGGGAAAGTATGAACAAACTATTACCGGGAAGTTAACAATTGATGAAGATGTGATAGGGGGTAATAATTGAATAATTCAGTGTAGTCTGATAGAGTTATAGACAAGCTTGTTTTTAATAGAATTGTAAACGCATACATCGATAATTTATTGGGGTGGATGCATACAATAGAAATTTGTAACGTAAAGTAGCTGGGTGTAAAAAGTTCAACACACAAGGAGGAATGGGAATGGTTCAAACAGTAGAAAATCCAATTTATTCTTTTCCAAACACAGAAGGAGCAAAGGTGAATTTTAAGGAACGATATGATAATTTTATCGGGGGCAAATGGACTGCACCCGTAAACGGACAGTACTTTGACAATCCAACTCCAGTGACGGGCAAAGTATTTACACAAGTGGCACGTTCGACGTCGGAAGATATTGAACTCGCACTCGATGCAGCGCATGCCGCGAAAGATGCTTGGGGGAAAACATCTGTTACAGAGCGTTCTAATATTTTATTGAAAATTGCTGATCGTATCGAAGAAAACTTGGAGATGCTGGCGGTTGCAGAAACGTGGGAAAACGGTAAAGCAATTCGGGAGACACTGAATGCAGACTTGCCACTTGCCATCGACCATTTCCGCTATTTCGCAAGTGCGATTCGAGCACAAGAAGGCGGGGTCAGCCAGATTGACAATGACACAGTGGCGTATCATTTCCATGAGCCAATTGGCGTTGTTGGACAAATTATCCCGTGGAACTTCCCACTGTTAATGGCGGTGTGGAAACTTGCACCAGCACTTGCCGCAGGGAATTGTGTTGTGTTGAAACCGGCAGAACAAACACCTGCATCTATTTTAGTGCTTACAGAGTTAATTGAAGATTTATTGCCAGCTGGCGTTTTGAATATTGTTAATGGTTTTGGTTTAGAGGCGGGTAAACCACTTGCGTCAAGTCCGCGTATTGGTAAAATTGCGTTTACGGGTGAGACAACAACTGGACGTCTCATTATGCAATACGCTTCGCAAACCGCGATTCCGGTAACATTGGAGCTTGGCGGGAAATCACCAAATATCTTCTTTGAGGACATTATGGACGAAGATGATGCGTTTTTGGATAAAGCTGTAGAGGGCTTTGTGATGTTCGCACTCAATCAAGGGGAAGTGTGTACATGCCCTTCGCGCGCATTAATCCAAGAATCAATTTACGATAAATTTATGGAACGTGCGATTGAACGCGTAAAAGCTATTAAAACAGGTAACCCGCTTGATCCTACAGTGATGATGGGTGCGCAGGCATCGACTGAACAGATGGAGAAAATCTTATCTTATTTAGATATTGGGAAGCAAGAAGGCGCGGAATGTCTGATAGGTGGAGAACAAAACCATCAGGAAGGTGAATTGGAAGGTGGATACTATATCAAGCCAACTGTCTTCAAAGGGCACAATAAAATGCGGATTTTCCAAGAGGAAATCTTTGGTCCTGTCCTTTCGGTGACAACGTTCAAAACAAAAGAAGAAGCGCTTGAAATTGCGAACGATACATTATATGGTCTGGGTTCAGGTGTTTGGACACGTGATATGAATACAGCTTACCGTTTCGGTCGCGGTATTCAAGCAGGGCGTGTTTGGACGAACTGTTATCATGCCTACCCGGCACATGCTGCATTTGGTGGTTATAAAGCATCTGGTGTTGGTCGTGAAAATCATCTCATGATGTTGAGCCATTACCAACAGACGAAAAATATGCTGGTGAGTTACAGTGAAAATAAGCAAGGCTTCTTTTAAGGGGAAGGACGGAGAGTGTGGATGACGCATCGCGTAATCGCAACTGACGCTGCACTTGAACTCATTGACTTTTTGAGAAAGAAGCACGGCCCTTTGATGTTTCACCAGTCGGGCGGTTGCTGTGACGGTTCGTCTCCGATGTGTTATCCAGATGGGGAATTGATCATTGGTGATCAAGACATCCTTCTTGGGTATATTGGAGGGACACCGTTCTATATGCACAAAAACCAATTTGAGTATTGGCAACATACACAGCTCATCATTGATGTTGTGGATGGCCGTGGTGGTATGTTTTCGCTCGAGGGCGTGGAAGGCAAGCGCTTTTTGACGAGGTCACGTGCATTTACGGCGGAGGAAAATAAGGAATTGCAAGTATGAGCGAATAGGAAAGGGCTATCTCATTGTAATGGATGAGGTAGCCCCTTTTTTATGGTTGGATTAAATAGCTGTTGTTCAGATAAATCGTTTACGCATTTCAGGTGGCGGCAACATGCAGGACTCTTCTTTTTTGCCGAACCATTTATAACGATTTTTCGCGACATAATCGTATACAGTGTCACGGATTTTACGCGGGACGAGTATAAATAAGAATAACAGATGCCATAAACCATCCAACTTTTTTGCAATACGAAGCGCAGCGGAGGATCTTGTGAATACTTTGCCGTTTTCAATCAACACCAAGCTATCGACATCGGGTGGAATGGAATATTGCTTTGACAATTCCACGCCTTTGTCACTTTGCAGGGAAGTGAAAAGAAAATGGCCAACAGGGTCACGTTTAATAATGAATTGCACGCTTGAATCGCAAAAATTACAATCGCCGTCAAATAATACAATGCGTTTCATAAAATGACCTCCTTCATTATAGCTAGTATAACCTTGTCGGATAAATAATAACATGATACAGATGCAAATATTTACGTTTGGCAGAAAATTCAGTGTGATGATAGAAAGAGTGAATTGAGTTATTTCTCATCGCATGTAGCCACGGTTAAAATGTAGAGGAGGGTGATTGATATGGAACGTTTACCTATTGATCCAGCTGAGTTGGAGCTTAGGAAAAACCAGGATTTCATCGCTTCACAGAAAATGATTGGCGAGGGTGGCCCCATTTACGAACAGTTTGAAGAAGATGAACCAGTCATAAAAAAGCTAAGAGAACGGAATGGCTTTAGTGGAGAAGAGTTACCGCGTGATTATCAATAACTGCAATCCCCACAGAGATGTGGGGATTTTTCTATGGAATAGGACGATTTGCCGCTTGATATTCCGGGGGTGGTCTAGGGGTAGTTCAGTTCTGTCAAAATGTAGTTGAGTTTGACAGCTAGGTAGCCTAGTTCTCTCGGGGGAGTCGAGTTTTGGGGATAGGTATTCCAGTTTTACTAAAAAGCAGTTCAGTTTTTGCAAGGCCCTCCAATAGCGGGGGGAATTTCAATTTATCAGAATATAGTTTACTTACTATGTCACGACGTGATACAGTAGCGTTGTGACATAGTAGCGTATAGAACGGATGTGATTCCGCTTGAAAATAGAAAAAGTGATTAAGTCATATAGCCCGATGACGGAGACGGCATTTTACATTTTGCTGTCATTGATAGAGCCACGTCATGGCTATGGCATTATTAAGCATGTGGAAGAATTGACGGAAGGCCGTCTGGTGCTTGGGTCTGGAACAATTTACGGCACCCTGACGAAAATGCAACGAGATGAAATTATTACCGTCTATGCAGATGAAAAGCGCAAAACAATTTATGAAATTACGGATGTCGGAAAAGCGCTCATGCGACATGAGATGGGACGATTAAAGGAGTTACATGCCAATGTGATCAAGCATGAGGGGGAATTCCAATGACGATGAAAAAATGGCGACCACTTTGGAGTTATGATGTGGAAAAGACGGAATCTTGGCTGAAGGAAATGGCGGCGAAGGGGAATAGCTTGAAGGATGTAAATCGAATGACACGAATGTTTACATTTAATCGGACGACCGCTGAAGTCGCTCACTTTCAAGTTGTCTATGACAAATCGCAAAGTGCGTTTCCTCGAAAGTTAGAAGAGGCGGGGTGGGAAGAAACACTATCGGAGAAAAAGTGGAAGTTCATGAAAAATAAATCTGAGGAAATAAGTATATTTCCTTCGCGTGAAGGCGTATTGAAAAGAAATAGAATTCACTTCTATGTGTTGACTGGATTGGCATTCTTCTATGTTATGCCGTTGATCATGATGATCATCACCTTAACTATGATACTTAGGGGTATTGGTACAGTTGAACCGAGTCCATTTTGGTCAGTGACAGTCGTCTATTTCTTGCAGATTTTAATCGTTATGGGTCTTGCTATTTTTATTAATAAAAAGCTAAGGGGCTTTGAGAAGAAGTTTTTTGGCGGGGCTGTGGACGTGGATGTGAAGGAGTCTGTTGGTGATACATTTACCAAATGGAAGTTTGGTTGGATGCATGCCCCAGACATACTGGAAAGCTGGTTGGCTGAAATGGCGGCGGAAGGTAATCATCTTGTCCGTATCGGAAAACCGGGCTTTAGATTTGTATTTGAAAAAGGGGAACCCAAACGTATGTCGTATGTATTTGATTATCAATTAAAAACGTCTCCTTCTTACTTTGATGTTCATAAAAGTGCGGGTTGGCAACTGAGATATACTTCTCCCTCTTCATTCACGAAGTATTCTTTATGGGCGCAACCGTATGAAGAGGGGGCTGAAATACCGCGATTTACATACGACCCTGCTGAGAAGAAAGCGCAAGTTCGAAAAGTGGTATTATCGGCGACTGTCTTGGAACTATACATTTTTGTGATTGCCTTCATTTTTATCAGACTGAATTATTCAATGTATCTAGAGGATAGCTGGAATATGTTCAATAAAGTTATTTTCATAGCATTCATTATCTCTTTATCGTCTCCACTGTTAATCATGATCCGCACGTTGAAGTATGCATTCAGAATGCGCAAAAAATAATCATAGATCACAGCATTTCTTTTTCTTTCTAGTTGGTAGCCCGTTTGTCCTCCAGCTTTTCACATGTAATAGATGGAGGAGGTGATAGTATGATGCAACACGGACAGTGGAACTCTAATCAGATGCATGGAATGCATGGAATGCATGGATTGTGCGGCGGCTGCAATAAGATGCATAACCAGTGTGGCTGCAATAAGATGCAACCAAGCAATCAAATGCAACCGATCGTATGCCCACCGCAGTATCGTTGTCATGATAGTTTCGTCCGGCAGGAAGTTCCTGTTATTCAGCCTATAGTGAATGTGAACCGGGTGCATAACGTAATTGTGCCACGTCGCTATGTGACGGAAACAACTCGAAATGTGCAAGGATCAACAGTATTTCCGGCGGGTGGTCAACAATTTGGAGGAGGATATGGTCCTCAAATGGGTGGTTATGGAGGTCCTGGATTTGGAGGTCCTGGTTTTGGAGGCCCTGGATTTGGAGGTCCCGGCTTTGGAGGTCCTGGCTTCGGACGCGGTTTCGGCCGTTAATGGTAAAGATTAAGAAAATATGATGCGTATCTGTATTCTTTAGCACCTTGTATTTTGCGACTGAAGACGGTGCACATACTAATAAAAAAAGTGTAAGAAAAAAGCGTTTCACCAGTCGATTTCAAGACTGATGAAACGCTTTTTTTATGGCTATTCCCCGAGCATCTGATGCATTTCTTACTGCTTAGGAAATAATAAAATCTCGAACTGTGGATAATTTACGACGTATAGATTTTGCGTCTAGGCTCCAGCGCCTAGCCCCTCGAGTCGCTTGGGCCTACAGGATGTAGGTTATGCAGTAGGGAAGGATTGAACTGCATCCTTCCTTGTTGCCACAGGACGTGGCGTTTTTAGACTGCCCTCCTACTTGCTGGTAAAGGCAAAGAGCGCCTTTACCTTCAAGCCTTCCAGCAGGGAAGGATTGAACTGCATCCTTCCTACTTGTCGGAGCTGACCAGGCGCTTGTGCTTTTGTTCGTCAATCAACATTAAAGTATCTCGCATCTGGATGGGCAAATACAATGGCGGAAACGGATGCTTCCGGCTCCATCATGAATTCTTCTGTTAAATGGACGCCGATGTCTTCGGGTTTTAACAGTTTGAATAACTTCGCTTGGTCCTCCAGATTCGGACATGCGGGATAGCCGAACGAGAAGCGTTGCCCAACGTATTTTGCTGCAAAGCGGTCAAGCATTGTAAAGTCTGTTGCATCTGGAGTTCCCCATTGGTCGCGCATTTCTTGGTGAATCCGTTCTGCAAATCCTTCCGCTAGTTCGAGAGCAGTAGCTTGGAATGCGTGGCTTTCCAAGAACTTGCCTTCTGCTTTCAATTTGTTGGCGAAATCCCGAACGCCGTGTCCTGCTGTTACTTGCATGAAACCGACATAATCCATCTCGCCGCTTGAAACAGGTTTCAAGTAATCAGCCAGACAAAGGAATGGTTCTTTACTTTGACGCGGGAATGTAAAGCGTTCAATTTCCGTTTTTGCATCTTCAGGATCATAGATGATGACATCATCACCGTCGGATTGCGCTGGGAAAAATTGATAGAGTCCTGATGCTGATAAGTGATCCGACTCTAAAAATCCAGTGACCATTTCATGTAGCTCCAAAGCACGTGGTTCTTTATTTTCTAGCATTTTACTGACATTGCCCCGTAGACCAAGATGATGGCCAATCAATGTCCGCATATTGACGTACGGATAGAGATGGGAGACCAAATAATCTTTTTGAACCCGGCGGCGCAAATCTTTAGGCACTTGAACTGGAACGTCTTCACGTACTGTTTTGATAGGTCGTGGTGCAACAACTGCCGCCTCTGGGTTTGCTGCTTTTTTCGCTGCTTTAATCGCATCATTTTCGGCACGTTTTTCCCGTTGTTCATCCAATTCGATAAGCAACGCTGCTTTTTCATCTTTGTCTTGTAGACGATTGGCTAGTTCTAGCCCAAACATTGCGTCCTTGGCGTACAGTACGGGACCATCGTATTCTGCTGCTATTTTTGTGTCGGTAAAGCGGCGAGTAAGTGCTGCCCCACCCACCATTATCGGTAAATCAATGCCCGCAGCTTTAAAGTCTTGCGCAGTGATTACCATTTGTTGAGCAGATTTAACGAGCAGCCCAGATAGTCCGATAATATCCGGTTTTTCTTTGCGGATTACGTCAATAAGTGTTGAAGGGGTTACCTTAATACCGATATCGACGACTGTGAAGCCGTTATTGCTCAAGATAATCTCGACGAGGTTTTTCCCAATATCATGGACATCGCCTTTGACGGTAGCTAAGACAATTTTTCCTTTGCCTGTGTCGCCCTCGGCTTTATCCATAAATTGCTCAAGGAACGAGACTGACGCTTTCATGACTTCAGCACTTTGCAACACTTCCGCAACGATGAGTTGGTTGGTGTTGAATAGGCGACCAACTTCTGCCATGCCATCCATTAATGGTCCATTAATGATATCGAGGGGTGCATCATACATTTCCAGGGCTGCTTCCAAGTCGGGAATTAATCCCTCTTTCGTCCCTTCGATTACGTAATAACTAAGACGTTCTGGAACGGTTTTCGGAATATCATCTTCCGTTTTCTCTTTTTTCTTCCCTCGATAAAAGTTTGTGAAATCCGCCAACGTTTCATCGGTTGTGGAGAATAACAGGTCATTGGCCATTTTAATTTCTGCTTCAGGAATCGAAGCGTAGCGTTCAAGTTTCTCCGTGTTCACAATCGCGTAATCAAGACCTGCTTGCGTACAGTGATACAAGTACACAGCATTCAATACTTCACGCCCGACAGGAGGTAGACCGAATGATACGTTACTGACGCCGAGAATTGTCAACGCCCGTGGCATTTTTTCTTTAATGAGTCGAATCCCTTCAATCGTTTCAACAGCGGAACCGATGTATTGTTCATCACCTGTACCGACAGGGAAGACGAGTGGATCGAAGATAATATCTTCCGGTGCTAGTCCCCATTTATCGACGAGAAGGTCATAGGAACGTTCGGCCACTTCAAGTTTACGCTCGCGTGTGACAGCCATTCCGGGTTCGTCGATGGTTCCGACAACGACAGCGGCACCGAATTTTTTCACGAGTGGTAAAACAGCATCATAGCGATCTTCACCGTCTTCTAAGTTGATGGAGTTAATGATGACTTTCCCTTGTGAATACTTCAAAGCTTCTTCAATGACCTTTTCGTCCGTGGAATCAATGACGAGAGGCACTTTGACTTTTTTGACGACTTCTTTCATGAATTTCGTCACATCTTCTAGCTCGTCCCGATCCGGGTTCGCCAGACAAATATCAATGACGTGTGCACCGCCTTTTACTTGTGCGCGTGCAATTTCTGATGCTTCTTCAAATTTGCCATCTACGATAAGCTGTTTGAATTTGCGGGAACCGATAACGTTAGTCCGTTCGCCAATTAATAGAGGGCGCATGGAGTCGTCATATAATAGTGGCTCTATACCAGACACGGCATGCCCATGAACGCTTTCTGGACCTTGTCGTGGTTTTTTATCGGCTACGGCTTCACGGATTGCGCGAATATGTGCAGGCGTTGTTCCGCAACATCCACCTACTACGTTCAACCAGCCTTTGTCTGCAAACCCTTCTAACTTTTTGGAAAGGGATTCAGGTGATTCATGGTAATGACCTTCTTCGTCCGGTAGTCCAGCATTTGGGTAACAACTGACATAACTCGTTGCCAACTCTGAGAGTGAGCGCAGGTGATCCGTCATGAACTCCGGTCCTGTCGCACAGTTCAAGCCGACTGAGAGTGGTTTGATATGTTCGATTGAAATATAGAATGATTCGATACTCTGCCCTGCAAGGGTCGTCCCCATTGGTTCAATTGTTCCGGAAATCATCACGGGCAATTCCTGTCCTGTCTCTTCGAATGCGCGTTTGATGCCTAGTGTTCCGGCTTTGACATTCAGCATATCCTGGCTAGTTTCCATCAAAAGCAAATCGCAACCGCCTTCGATAAGTGCCTTCGCTTGTACATAAAAGTCATGTGTCAAACCGTCAAACGTAGCGCCGCCTGTGACGGATAATGTTTTGGTTGTAGGTCCCATTGCACCGGCAACAAAGCGAGGCCAATCAGATGTGGAAAAGTCTTCGGCACATTCTTTAGCAATTTGTGCTGCACGGAAGTTGATGTCATGTGCCTGATCGCCCAAATCGTAGTCATCGAGGACGATCGGCGTCCCTCCAAAGGTATTTGTTGAAATGATATCGGCACCAGCATCTAAATATTCACGGTGAATCCGGTTAAGGACGTCGGGTCTTGTGATGTTTAAATATTCGTTACAACCATCGTATTCTTCGCCACCGAAGTCTTCAGGAGACAGATTAGCATTTTGCAACATGGTCCCCATCGCACCATCCATAATGAGTATTCTTTTCTGTAGTTGTTCTTCAATAGGATGTTTTGACATAACTAATCACTCTCTTTCTTCGTATCGGTTTAGTAATCTGAAAAAATAAAAAAAGCCTTCATAGAAAGAAGGCTTTACGAGTATACGTATTTGTCCCTTCTCATCTTCAGGATCACAGATGGACCCCACTGGAATTAGCACCAGTCCTTTCGGCAGGTTGCTGAAGCTTCATAGGGCCAGTTCCCTCTGCTTCTCTTGATAAGAATAAATTATGTAGTTGAATTAACTAATAGAGGAGACGGATTGAAATACATCTCTTATTATTGGTTGAATAATTGAAATCATCATAACGTTATAATTGCCTTTCGTCAAGCTGTCCTTTGTAGAATGCTAGAATATGTATGGTAAGATGGGGGGAAATGACAAACAGAAGGTGAATAAGTTGAGAGCTTTTATGTATATTATTCCAATCATGATGATTGTTGGTACGGTTAGCATTATGATGCTAAACAAGAGTCATCAAGACGTGCCGCCCATGTCACGAATCTATATCACGTTAGGTGCGATGGCTGTTGGTGGGTTTCTTGCCTATTTTTTATTTCCAAAAGATGAAGAGAAAAAGTAATGAAATGAAATCGCTAGCGAATGTTGCTAGTGATTTTTTTATTTCAAAATATATAGGTTAACTACTTTGTTATTTAAGTTGACACATAATGAGTTATCTTTTATTCTATTAGAGTTAACATAAGGAGGGTATTCGATGACAACAGCTACAGTGAAAACGAAAAGTGGGATGAGTGCACTAAGTCTTGTCTATTGTGGGATGTTTGCTTCACTGATGATGATTGGGGCAAACATTACGGCCTTTGCACCTTTTCTGGTCGTTGGTAGTGTGCCGATTACATTGCAGACGTTTTTCGCTATCTTAGCAGGACTTATTTTAGGGAGCCGGTTAGGTGCCATTGCGATGACGGTCTATATGTTTATCGGACTTGCTGGAGCACCAGTCTTTGCAAAATTCAGCGGAGGTTTCGGCTCCATCATTAGCCCGACATTTGGATTTATAGTGTCATTCATTTTTGCAGCGTATATCGCGGGGAAGATTGTTGAAAAAAATAATAAGTTACATGGTTATATTATTGCGGCACTCGTTGCGATGGTTGTGAATTATGTTATCGGTACGAATTGGATGTACGCCGCGTATAAGCTGTGGGCTGCGGCGCCGGATGTTTTTACGTACAAAGTGGCGTGGTTATGGATGATACCGCCACTGCCGAAAGATCTATTATTGTCAGTACTCGCAGGGATGTTTGGACACCGTATGTACAAGTTGCTGAAAGTGAGGCGTTGACATGACGAAGTACGATGCTTTAGCAAAACGTGTACTCGAAGGACATATATTGACGGATGGCGAAGCACTTGCCATTTTAAACAGTCCTGATGAGGATTTGCTAGCACTCCTTCACGGAGCTTATACGATTCGGAAACATTACTATGGGAATAAAGTGAAACTCAATATGATCATGAATACGAAATCTGGCTTATGTCCCGAAAACTGCGGGTATTGCGCACAGTCAATCGTTTCGACAGCTCCAATTGAAAAGTATGCCATGATGAAAAAAGAAGAAATCGTGACAGGGGCGGCAAGAGCGGTGGAATTGAATGCAGGAACCTACTGTATTGTGGCGAGCGGTAGGGGCCCACTCAACCGAGAGCTTGAAATTGTGATCGATTCTGTGAAGGAAATCAAGGCGAAACATGAACATATGACTGTTTGTGCTTGCCTTGGACTATTGAAGCCAGAACAGGCATTACGGTTAAAAGAAGCAGGCGTTGACCGCTACAATCACAACATCAACACGTCAGCGGAACATCATGAAAGTATCACGACATCTCATACATATGAGGACCGCGTCAACACGGTCGACCTTGTGAAGCAGTCGGGTATCTCACCATGTTCAGGTGTCATCGTAGGCATGCGTGAAACGAAACAAGATGTCGTTTCAATGGCGCGCAGCTTACATGCAATGGATGCTGATTCGATTCCCGTTAACTTTCTACATGCGGTGGATGGGACGCCCCTCGGCGGTACGGATGAATTAACACCTCGTTATTGCTTGAAAGTGTTGTGCTTGTTCAGATTCATGAATCCTACGAAGGAAATTAGAATTTCCGGAGGTCGAGAAGTGAACTTGCGTAGCTTACAACCGTTCGGATTATACCCAGCAAACTCGATTTTTATTGGTGATTATTTAACAACGGCAGGACAAGAAAGCAACCGTGATCGTCAGATGCTGGAAGACTTAGGGTTTGAAGTTGATCTTGAACCACTAACTTAATTCAGCAGAAGTCCGCCACTTCTATAAGTGGTAGGATGAATGCTAAAATGCCTTAAAATCAGTGGGGTTCAACCCCCTACCGAATTAAGTTGAGCCTCCGGCGGATGTCACAAATTTTGAATTGCGCAAACGCAATTCAAAATTTGGACGCAATTACGCCGAGGCGTAATTGATTAAAAGAACCTGTTTCTATCTGAATGAAAAATGGACTTCCTACATATTATGAGGAAGTCCATTTTTATATTTGCAGAGAATTATTTGTCTTTATAAGTTGAACTTATGATTTTCGCCTCATCTCCAGCGAAGGCTTATCGCGGGAGGCATCCGGGGAAGGATGTAGTTCAATCCTTCCTTAAGCGCCGAGCATTGTTGGTGAGATTCTTTAGTTCAATTTATATTGGTTTTATTCGTAAAAAAGTGAAACGGTTTCGTGGTTGAATCGTATAAGAGGTATGTAAAAAAATCTGTGCAATAGAAAAGAGTGTTTTAAGATGATCAATTTACTTATCTTCTCAATCATTACGGGTATTGTATGTAGCTTAATCATTGTCCCGTTTGTGGTGGACAATAAAGAGACGAAAGCGAAAGTGCCGTTTAATAGGGTTGCAGCCATGGCTAGCACGGTTGTTGTAACCTCGGTCATTGTATTCGTCTTTTATTATGTAACGAATATAGACCGTAACTGGATGTCTCTATGGGGTCCGCTACTGGTGGTCACTTTGCTGGGGGCTGTCGTAGCAGGAAGTAAAGACCGCAAACTGAAGATTGTCCTATTTTTAGGAGCGTTGGCGTTCGGAGCTTATATCCTCTGCGCGCCACTATTCAATGCGAATCAAAAATACAAAGCAGTCGAAATGGATCAGCAGGTAGAAATCACAGCGTTTGATGAAACGAAAACACCTGCAAGCGTGCCGCCGAAGTTTGCGCGTAATAAGATGAAGAAAGCGTTCGGTCAAGTACCTAATACGAGTTACTATGAACTTGGTAATTTGCAAATTCAAAAAGTGAATGATGAGTTTGTCTACATCGCACCAGTTGAATTCTCGGGTCTTTTCAAGTGGTGGACTGGGAAAACGACACCGGGCTATTTCACAATGAGTGCAACTGACTCAGCAGATAACCCGAAATTCGTGAAGGCTGAAATGGATTATACGCCATCGTCTTATTTCCATAAGCAAGTAGAGCGTCATATACGGATGGAAATGCCGAATCTGATTTTTTACGGAGACGTTCAGCTGGAAATTGATGACGAGGGAAAACCACATTATATCCGTTCATATGGGAACTTTATTACAGCGCGTGACGGTTTTTATGTACAAGGGGTTGTAGTGGTTGATCCGGCGACGGGTGATATGGAGCAATATGCGCTTGTGGATATACCTGCGTTTATTGATGGTGCTGTTTCTCCTGAGGCAGTTAGCTTACAGAATAGTTATTTTGGTAACTACGTTCACGGATTCTGGAATTCAGTATTCGGGAAAAAAGATGTGAAATTACCATCGGATGAAGGAACCGAATCCAAGGTGAGTCCAATCTTTGACGAGAATGGCCATATGTATTATTTCACCGATTTCACAAGTCCAAAAGAAGGTGTCGATTCGATGCTAGGCTATGCCTTGACGGATGGTCGGACGGGCGAAGCAACGTATTACACGGGCAATTTAGAAGAGTCGTATATGGATTCGCAAGGTGCTCTTCAGATTATTGAAAAGAAATTCATCGAAAAGAAATGGTCTGGTGAAATGCCGGTACTGTACAACTTCTATGGGGAAGCAAGCTGGTTGACGCCGGTGCTAGATTCGAACGGATTCTTGCAAAACTACTTCATCGTTTCTGCTGCGAACCCAGAAATATCGGTGTTTGGAAATACTCCGAATGAAGCGTTAAAATTGTATAAAACGGCACTTCAACGCGGGGGTAGTTCTGTCAATGGCAGTTCAAGCGCTGAAGAGGCGCAAGCGTCGGTAACGGTCGTACGTGTTTTCAAGGAACGCGTTGGCGACTTTACACTTGTTTCATTTTTGGCGGCTGATGGACGGAACTTCAGCGTGTCGTCTGAAACAGTGCCGCTCGCCATTTATATCCAAGAAGGCGATCAGTTGAGGATTACGTATGTAGAGACAGGGGAACTGTTCTTACCAGTGAAGGAATTGACGAATACAAGTATGAAATAATGCGTAACGGAGTACCGGGGAATTCCCTGTGTACTCCGTTTTTTTGTTCTATGACTAAATGATAGCGATTCAAGCCTATACTAAACGAATCTTAGTGCTTTTCGATTGCGGATTAATCGGAACGTCATGTACAATTAAGTCAAAGATAGTCAAAGTCAACGGCTTATCACCCGGTATGAAAGAGGTGAGGACATGCGAAATATTTCTGACATCATAGAAGGTTATTTAAAAGCCATAATCGAAGAGGAACAGAAAGGAGCTATTGAAATTAAGCGTAGTGAAGTCGCTGAAAAGTTCCAATGCGTTCCTTCTCAAATCAATTACGTGATAAAGACTCGCTTCACGGCAGAACGTGGATATGCGGTCGAATCAAAGCGTGGTGGCGGCGGATATATCCGTATTTTCCGCGTACAGACGAATTCGCGTAAAGAGTTAATTGAGCATATTGTAGAGGGCATTCGAACAGGAGTCTCCTTTACGATGGCTGAGGATGTTATCTACAGGCTTATGGAAGAGGAAGTGATTTCTGAACGCGAATCAAAGCTCATTCTTGCAGCTGTTGACCGCACGACGCTCTATCAGCCGCTTCCAGAACGAGATATCCTTCGTGCTCGCATTTTACAAGCAATGCTTCTAACACTTATTTATGAGCAGCTAGACTGACCGTCAATTTAACAATTATGAGGTGATTTTCGTGATATGTGAAAATTGTAAAGAACGACCGGCTTCCGTCATCATTACCCAAGAAAGTATAGCCGGATCGGTGGAGCGCCACTTATGCGATAAATGTGCATTTCATACACAAACATTCCATTTCGACCTAAACCAGGAGCCGTTGTCCATTCAACAATTTCTATCCCATTGGTTTAGTGGGGTAGACCCTTTCCAAGTGCAACAGCAAACGAGAGGCGAATCACAGTTAGCGCTGGAGTGTCCTTCGTGCGGGTTGACGTTTCAAAAGTTTCTCGACATCGGGAAATTCGGTTGCGCAACTTGCTACGACACATTCCGAGGGAGATTGCCGCATGTGTTAAGAAAACTCCATAATGGTCATTCCACACATGGTGGAAAGATTCCAGTGTCGTTCAATGAATTGTACGCGGTCAAAAAGAAAATTGAAGAAATTCGTGTGAAGATGAAAGTAGCGATAGAGGCGGAGCATTTCGAAGAAGCGGCAGCTTTACGTGACGAAGCGAATACACTAAAGCAACGCCTTGCAAGTGGAGGTGAAACGAGCGATGTCGATTGAAAAGTTTATGCGTAATGCGGTGACGGGTTGGATGGTTCCTCACGGGGAGCATTCGGACATTGTCATGTCAACGCGGATTCGGTTGGCCCGCAATTTGACGGGCTATCACTTTCCGCTTGCGTTCACTGAAGAAGATGCGTTGGCGGTTGACAAGGCTGTCGCGGGCGTTTTATTGGATGCTGAGCAAAGTGAGTATACCTACACCAAAATGTCTGATCTTCCTGCGCTCGAACGCCAAGTGCTTGTGGAAAAGCATTTAATTAGCCCGCATTTGGCTAACCCAGATCGGCAAGGGGCTGTCATACTGTCGGAAAATGAAACCGTAAGTGTCATGGTCAATGAAGAAGATCATATCCGGATTCAATGTATTTATCCTGGACTGCAGCTGGAAGACGCCTACAAACAGGCCGATCAAGTGGATGACCACCTAGAAAAGGAACTGCCATATGCCTTTGACGAGGATTTTGGTTATTTGACAAGTTGTCCGTCGAATACGGGGACTGGTATGCGTGCCTCGGTGATGATGCATTTACCGGCACTGACCATCACCAAGCAGATTGACCGGATTATACCGGCTATTTCTAGGCTTGGCATGGTGGTTCGAGGGAGTTACGGTGAGGGCAGCGAAGCACCCGGCAATATCTATCAAATATCCAATCAGATAACGCTTGGGAAAACGGAGCAAGAGATCCTTGTTGAACTTGGCAATATTACATCCCGCTTGATAGATCATGAGCGGAATTCACGTGAATTGTTGCTTGGTAAGTCACGGATTGCACTGGAGAATAGGATTTTCCGTTCACTTGGTACGATCAGTTACGCCCGTTTGTTGCCGTCGGAAGAGGCTGCGCGTTGTCTGTCAGACGTTCGGCTCGGAATTGATATCGGGATCATCGAGGATATTGATATGTCCATTTTGAATGAACTGATGATTTTTATGCAACCTGGTTTTCTCCAACAATACGCCGATGCAGAATTATCCCAGGAAGAACGGGATATATTTAGAGCGAAGCTATTTCGTGACCGACTTCACGCGGAACGTACATCAGCTTCCGTAGAAAAGAGTAAGGAAGAATGAGCAGGCATTTTGCGCATTTTGTGTCGCTTTAGTATACTAAGGTCAAAGATAGTCAGAGGTAAATAAGATCAATCTTTGGAATAAAGGATTTCTCACGTGTCCAGTTGAATAGGTATAGAAGGGGTACTACTTTAAACCCTTGGCGGATGAGAAATACGATTGATTATATAGATAGAAGGAGAGGACTGAATATGATGTTTAATCGATTTACACAGCGTGCACAGAAAGTATTGCAACTCGCCCAAGAAGAGGCAATTCGGATGAAGCATGAATCCATTGGTACAGAGCATATTTTGCTTGGACTCATACGTGAAGGCGGGGGCATTGCCGCAAAGGCGCTTGAAGCGATAGATGTTAGCTTTGAAACCATCGAACAAGGTGTAGAAAAACTTGTCGGTGCCGGGACAAAGGAAGTCGGTCCAATCGTACATTATACGCCTAGGGCTAAAAAGGTCATTGAATTATCGGTAGATGAGTCACGCAAGTTGGGCCATTCTTATATCGGTACGGAACATATTTTACTTGCACTTATTCGTGAAGGCGAAGGTGTCGCTGCACGTGTCTTGAACAATGCAGGTGTCAGCTTAAACAAAGCACGTCAACAAGTACTTCAGCTTTTGGGCAGTAACGATAGTTCAGCAAACGGTCAAGGTGTTGCTAATTCCGCATCGACGCCGACATTGGATAGCCTTGCGCGCGATTTAACAGAGATTGCCCGTGAAGGTACGCTTGATCCGGTTATCGGACGTAGTAAAGAAATTACGCGTGTCATCGAAGTGTTGGCACGTCGTACAAAAAACAATCCTGTACTGATCGGCGAACCAGGTGTTGGGAAGACGGCAATCGCAGAAGGACTCGCACAACAAGTTGTGAACAATGAAGTGCCGGAGATTCTTCGCGATAAACGGGTTATGACACTCGATATGGGAACAGTAGTTGCGGGTACGAAATACCGTGGTGAATTCGAAGACCGTATGAAAAAAGTGATGGAAGAGATTCGTCAGGCAGGGAATATTATTCTGTTCATTGACGAGTTGCATACGCTGATTGGTGCCGGGGGGGCGGAAGGTGCAATTGATGCATCTAACATTCTTAAACCATCCTTGGCGCGTGGCGAATTGCAATGTATCGGTGCAACAACGCTTGACGAATACCGTAAATATATTGAAAAAGATGCTGCACTTGAAAGACGTTTCCAACCGATTCAAGTTGACGAGCCAACTGTTGAAGAAACGGTTCAAATCATTTATGGATTGCGTGATCGTTATGAAGCGCATCATCGTGTGAAAATTACGGATGCAGCAGTTGAAGCGGCTGCGAAAATGTCGGACCGTTATATTTCTGATCGATTCCTTCCGGATAAGGCGATTGATTTGATTGACGAGGCGGGATCGAAAGTACGCCTACGTTCGTATACAACGCCACCGAATTTGAAAGAACTTGAACTGAAGTTGGAAGCCATTCGTTCGGAGAAAAATGCTGCCGTCCAAAGTCAAGAATTCGAAAAGGCTGCTTCTTTCCGTGATAAGGAACAGAAGATGAAAGAAGAGCTCGAAACGACGAAAACGGCTTGGAAAGAAAAACAAGGCCAAACGGAGTCGGAAGTGACTGTCGACGAAATTGCGGAAGTAGTGGCAATGTGGACGGGGATTCCAGTTTCCAAAATTGCTGAAACAGAAACGGCAAAACTATTGAACATGGAAGAAGTGTTGCACGAGCGTGTTATCGGTCAATCGGAAGCCGTGACAGCTATTTCCCGGGCAATACGCCGGGCGCGCGCCGGACTGAAAGATCCGAAACGTCCGATTGGGTCGTTCATATTCTTAGGTCCTACGGGTGTTGGGAAAACGGAATTAGCGAGAGCGTTAGCAGAAGTCATGTTTGGCGATGAGGATGCCATGATTCGTGTCGACATGTCCGAGTACATGGAAAAACATTCTACATCACGACTTGTCGGATCGCCTCCAGGTTATGTAGGTTATGATGAAGGTGGACAGTTGACGGAGAAAGTTCGTCGCAAGCCTTACTCTGTCGTGTTACTAGATGAGATTGAGAAAGCGCATCCGGATGTCTTCAATATCCTTCTGCAAGTGTTGGAGGATGGTCGGTTGACAGATTCGAAAGGGCGCACGGTCGATTTCCGTAACACAGTTGTCATTATGACATCCAATGTGGGTGCGCAAGCGTTGAAGCAAAACCGTTATGTTGGTTTCAATTTGCAGGATACGAGTCGCGATTATGAAGGTATGAAGAAAACGATGCTTGGCGAGTTGAAGAAAGCATTCCGACCGGAGTTCATAAACCGTGTCGATGAAATGATTGTGTTCCATTCACTCGAAAAAGAGCATTTAAGTAAAATTGTTACACTTATGTCCACCGAATTAACGAAGCGTCTTGGTGAACAAGATATTGAACTCACTTTAACTGACGAAGCAAAACTGAAAATTGTTGATGCTGGATACGATCCTGAATACGGTGCTCGCCCATTGCGCCGCGCACTTCAGAAACATGTAGAAGACCGATTGTCTGAGGAACTCCTAAAAGGGACTGTTCTAATAGGCGGAAAAGTGGTCGTTGATGTGGAAGACGGGGAATTTGTCGTTAAGACGGTTATGAATGAGAAAAAAGAACAGGTTGTATTGGAAAAATAATGAGTGAAAAGGATAGTCCGACCGTCGAAAATCTTTTTCGACGGAATGGGACTGTCCTTTTCATCTATGGAGGATCCTATGGCAAAAAGAAAGACGAAATTCATGTGTAAATCCTGTGGTTACGAATCACCGAAATGGATGGGGCGCTGTCCGGGGTGTGGTGAATGGAATACAATGGACGAAGAAGTTGAAATTGTTCAAAAGGGGCCACGTGGTGCCTTTCAACATACAGATAATATCCGCCAGAAGGCGATGCCAATCAGTGCGATTGAAACGGTGGAGGAGCCGCGGATTGATACGGACTTAGATGAGTTGAATCGAGTGCTTGGTGGCGGAGTTGTCCCTGGTTCGCTCGTCCTTATTGGTGGAGATCCAGGAATCGGGAAGTCGACGCTGTTGCTGCAAGTGTCATCGTTGCTTGCCAATAAAGGGCAGCGTGTGCTTTATATTTCAGGTGAAGAGTCTATTCGTCAGACGAAGCTTCGTGCAGAACGGCTTGGTGTAGCATCGGACGAACTTTATATTTACGCGGAAACGGATTTGAGTCAAATCCATGAAACGATTGCTAGTGTGGAGCCGCAGTTTGTCATTGTCGACTCCATTCAAACGGTCCATCATCCTGAAGTGACGTCGGCGCCGGGAAGTGTGTCGCAAGTACGTGAGTGTACGGCCGAATTGATGCGGATTGCCAAGACAAAGAATATCGCCATTTTCCTTGTTGGGCATGTGACGAAGGATGGCCAAATTGCTGGACCGAGATTACTGGAGCATATGGTGGATACAGTCCTTTATTTTGAAGGGGAACGTCATCATACATACAGGATTTTGCGCAGTGTGAAAAACCGATTTGGCTCAACGAATGAAATTGCTATTTTTGAAATGTTGCAGTCGGGTTTAAAAGAGGTCTTGAATCCGTCCGAATTATTCTTGCAGGAGAGGTCTCAAGGAGGAGCTGGGTCGACGGTCGTTGCCTCCATGGAAGGCACGCGCCCCATTCTTGTTGAAATTCAGGCGCTTGTTACACCGTCCAGCTTTAACTATCCGAAGCGAATGGCAACGGGGCTCGATCAAAACCGCGTGTCGCTACTGATGGCCGTGCTAGAGAAGCGAATGGGCATGTTGTTACAGGCGCAGGATGCCTATATTAAAGTAGCTGGTGGCGTAAAATTGGATGAACCGGCAATCGACTTAGCTGTGCTGATGAGCATCGTCTCAAGCTACAAAGATACAGCGGTTGGCTTGTCCGATTGTTTTATCGGTGAAGTCGGACTGACGGGTGAAGTGCGCAGGGTCTCCAGAATCGAACAACGCGTGACGGAGGCGGCAAAACTAGGCTTTGAGCGTGCAATCGTTCCTGCTTCTAATTTAGGTGGTTGGGATTATCCGGCAGGCATTCGTGTAGTTGGCGTTGAAACCGTTAGTGATGCCCTCAAGCTCGCATTTTCAAACTAACTGGCAAAGTAAGTAAATATGAAACCTTGATGCATGGTAGGGAGTCCTAATACGTATTATATAGGTTGAACATATGAATAACTGTATAGATTAAGCGTGAGCATTACTTATGTGAATTCGGTGTGTTTTTTCATCTTGAATCAGTGGGAATTCAAACGTTCGTTGATTCAAGGTGAGCCTCCGGCGAATGCCACAGATTTTGAAAGGAGGTTCTCATACGCACAATGCTTATCAAGGCGGTTTATAGGGGAAACATGTATAATTATTAAAAAGGAGGTGGTTCATATGTTGAAGAAAGTTGTACAAATTGCATTCCTGTTTATTGGTGGAACACTAGGTGTGTTATTTTTACCGCATTTATTCACATTATTCTCTTTCACTTCAAATCCATTCGTTAACAATCCATACGTATCCGCCATTCTCGGGGCAGCGATTCTGTTTTTACTGAGTCTTTTTCTAACTGAACCAATTGTTAATTTTGTAAAATGGCTGGAAGAGCGATTGCTCAAAGCTCCTATTTTCGATTTACTGTTCGGGACAATTGGGCTGATGGTTGGGTTAAGTGTGGCATTCCTCGTTAGTTTCGGGTTGGGTAGTGTTGAGATCCCAATTATTACGGCGATTACGTCTGTATTGCCTATTTTATTGTCAGTCCTTCTGGGGTATCTAGGATTCCAAGTTGGTTTTAAAAAGCGTGAGGAATTCATACATGCTGTGCAGGCTACAAAAAATAGTGGGGCGAAGAAGAAAGAGTCAGAAGAAGCGGCTACACAAACAACTAGTAAATTGCATAAGATTTTGGATACAAGTGTCATTATTGATGGTCGTATCGCTGATATTACAGCGACTGGTTTTCTGGAGGGGATACTTGTCGTCCCGCAGTTCGTTCTGACTGAATTACAACATATTGCGGATTCTTCGGATACGTTGAAAAGGACGAAAGGTAGACGGGGGCTCGATGTCCTGAAGCGAATGCAAACCGATGACGGCCCTAACATCCTAATCACGGACGAAGATTTTGCTGATGTTCCGGAAGTAGACTTGAAGCTTGTCCGCCTTGCGAAAAAGATGGGTGGACTCGTCGTGACAAATGACTTTAACCTAAATAAAGTTGCAGATTTACATGGGGTATCTGTGTTAAATATTAATGATCTTGCGAATGCTGTGAAGCCGGTGGTTATACCGGGTGAAGACATGCATGTCATCGTCATTAAAGACGGTAAAGAACATAATCAGGGCGTCGCCTATTTGGATGATGGCACGATGATTGTTGTAGAAGATGGGAAATTCCATATTGGTAATGCAATCGATGTTGTAGTGACAAGTGTGCTACAGACCTCAGCTGGAAGAATGATTTTTGCGAAACCGAAAAATGGTAAATCCGTGAAGATGAATTGAGCATTATGTAAGTATAGAAAGAAGAGGAAAATCAATCGTGGAGTATACAGTCATGATACCGGCAGCCGGAAGTGGACAGCGGATGGGTGCCGGTTATAATAAACTTTTTTTGAAATTGAATGACAAACCGATTCTTGTTCATACGCTTGAGGTGTTTGAAGGAGATCCAGCGTGTGCTGGGATTATTCTTGCGGTGAAACCAGATGAACGTATCCATATTCAGTCCATGCTAGACCAATTTGCCATTACGAAAGTGAAAGCTATGGTAGATGGGGGAGGCGAGCGTCAAAATAGCGTTGCGGCTTGTATTCGTGCGTATGACGGAGAGAGTGTTGTGCTTGTCCATGATGCGGCAAGGCCGTTTATCCGGCGGACCGTTATTGCGGAACTTGTGAAGACAGCGTCTGAGCATGGTGCGGCAATTGCAGGGGTTCGGGCGAAAGATACAATGAAGTTTGCTGTAGCAGGTGTGATCGAAGAAACGGTGGATCGAGATAAATTATGGATTATCCAGACACCGCAGGCATTCCGCTATGCCCTGCTACAAGAAGCTTCCACGAAAGCCGAAGCTGAGGGCTTTCTTGGCACGGATGAATCGATGTTGGTTGAACGACTGGGTCATGCGGTACGAATCGTTGAAAGTACGTACGATAATGTTAAGATGACGACACAGGAAGATCTTGTTTTTGGAGAAATATTATTAAAATCCAGCAGGATTTAAATAAAGCCTCCGGCGGATGTCGCGGATTTTTTAGGGATGCTTTTCGAGCAAGCTCGAAAAAAATCTGGACGCAACCACACCGAGGCGTGATTGATTAAAAAGACAGTAGGTGGAGAAAGATGATTCGCATTGGACAAGGGTTTGATGTACATGAATTTGAGGAAGGACGCCCACTCATTATTGGGGGTATCACAATCCCACATGAAAGAGGGCTAACGGGTCATTCTGACGCGGATGTACTGCTACATACCATTACGGATGCGGCACTGGGTGCGATTGGCGAAGGGGATATCGGACGCCATTTCCCTGATACGGACGCTGCGTTTAAAGATGCTGATTCCGCGGTGTTACTAGAGAAAATTTGGGCACTCGTAGAGGACAAAGGCTATAAACTCGGCAATATTGACTGTACAATTATGGCACAAAGACCGAAAATGGCACCTCATATTGAAACGATCCGTGAACGTGTTGCACAATTGTTGCACGCAGATGTCACACAAGTGAACATTAAAGCAACAACGACAGAAAAATTGGGCTTTGTAGGACGCGAAGAAGGCATCGCTTCAATGGCTACAATCTTGCTTGTCAAGTCATAACCTCTTTTAAACAACCTTAGCAAGTGGTAGAATGGCATATAAACAAATGAGAACGGAGATGTACAAACTATGACAACAGAAGTTCGTGTACGCTATGCGCCAAGTCCAACTGGCCATTTACATATCGGTGGGGCGCGCACAGCGCTTTTCAACTATTTATTTGCACGCCATCATGGTGGGAAATTTATCGTACGTATTGAAGATACAGATACGGAACGTAACATTGAAGCTGGAGAGTTATCGCAACTAGACAATTTAAAGTGGTTGGGTATCGATTATGATGAGTCTGTCGATATTGGTGGTCCATACGGTCCTTACCGTCAAATGGAACGTCTTGATATCTATACGAAGCACGCACAGGACATGCTTGATGGTGGACATGCCTATAAATGTTTCTGTACGACAGATGAGCTTGAAGCTGAGCGCGAGAAACAGAAAGCGTCTGGTATCGCTGCGCCGATGTATGGTGGAACTTGTCGCAATTTGACAGCTGAAGAAGTATCCGCAAAAGAAGCTGCAGGCATCGCCTATACAATTCGTATGCGAGTTCCGGAAAACGTAACGTACAAAGTGGAAGACCTTGTCCGTGGTACAGTGGCGTTTGAATCGAAGGACATCGGTGATTGGGTATTGGTTAAAGCAAGTGGTATCCCAACATATAACTTTGCAGTTGTATTCGATGATCATTTCATGAAGATCTCGCATGTTTTCCGTGGCGAAGAACATTTGACGAACACGCCTAAGCAATTGATGATATTCGATGTGTTCGGGTGGGAATACCCACGTTTCGGGCATATGACACTGATCGTCAACGAAGATCGGAAAAAGCTTTCGAAACGTGATGAGTCGATTATCCAATTCATTTCACAATATAAGGACCTAGGTTATTTACCAGAGGCGATGTTCAACTTCTTCGCACTTCTCGGTTGGTCACCAGGTGGGGAAGATGAGATCTTCACACACGAAGAGTTAGTGAATTTGTTTGACGAGAGTCGTCTATCTAAATCACCATCTATGTTCGATAAACAAAAATTGACGTGGATGAATAATCAATATATGAAAAAGATGAGCCTTGACGAAGTTGTTGATTTTGTCTTGCCATATTTGCAAAAAGCAGGTCTTGTGAAGACAGAAATGACAGAAGATGAAAGCGTATGGGCACGCAACTTGATAGCTCTTTACCATGATCAACTAAGTTTTGGAGCTGAGATTGTTGAACTATCCGCCCAGTTCTTTAAGGATGAGTTAGAATACGATGAAGAATCTCAAGCTATCCTTGCAGGTGAGCAAGTGCCTGAGGTAATGGCTTCATTCCAAGAAAAATTGAACGCGCTTGAAACGTTCGATGCTGCTTCTATCAAAGATGCTATCAAAGCGGTACAGAAGGAAACAGGGCATAAAGGGAAGAACTTGTTTATGCCGATCCGTGTTGTGACAACAGGTCAGATGCACGGCCCTGAATTACAAGCTGCGATTGCGTTAATTGGGAAAGAGAAGTCCATCGCACGCGTTGCGAAATATGCGATATAATTGCGTTGACATTCATGTGCCGTCATGTGAGAATAAACGTAAATTACTTTATGGAACGAACTTTAACGAAGAAAGATAAGGCTTTATCCCACATAATTTCATGACCTACAAGGAAGGATGCAGTTCAATCCTTCCCCTTTGTAGGCCTAAGCTTTGAAAAGGAGAAGTACAGATTGCAAGCTCTTCAGAGAGGATCATCACTGGCTGTAAGTGATCCGTGCCGCTGCAATGTGGAAATGCACCTTTGAGTGCCGCGCTGAATGTAAGTAGGCCGGACGCATCGTCAGCGTTATGGACGTTAAGCGGGAAGGTTTGCCTTCCAAGCGGAGTGGAACCGCGCATTCAATGCGTCTCTGTCATTTTTGACAGAGGCGTTTTTTGTTTGCTCCGTAAGATAAGCGACCCCAAAAAGGAGGAGAGAAAGTTGTTCCGGATTATGAAAGAGGATATTCAGTGCATATTTGAACAGGACCCGGCAGCGCGTAGTGCTTTTGAAATTGTGTTGACGTATTCGGGCTTACACTCGATTTGGGCGCATCGTATTGCACACGCATTATATAAAAAGAATTTGCGGTTTTTAGCGCGAATCGTGTCGCAAATTAGCAGGTTTTTCACAGGTATTGAAATTCACCCAGGCGCAACAATCGGCCGCAGGTTTTTCATTGATCACGGGATGGGTGTGGTTATCGGGGAGACGTGTGAAATCGGAAATGATGTCACAATCTACCAAGGTGTAACACTTGGCGGAACGGGTAAAGAGAAAGGAAAGCGGCATCCAACGCTTCGCGATAATGTTCTTGTTGCATCGGGAGCCAAAGTACTTGGTTCCATCACGATTGGAGAGAATAGTAAAGTGGGTGCGGGATCGGTTGTCCTGAAAGATGTTCCGGCTGATTCAACGGTCGTCGGTATCCCGGGAACAGTTGTGATTGCCAATGGCGTTAAAGTGAAAGGTAAATATGACCATCAAGATCTTCCGGATCCAATAGCTGATAAATGCAAGATGCTTGAAAATGAACTGCGTACGTTGCAAGAACGAATGGTTGAAATGGAGAAATCGATTGAAAAGGAAGGGAACTTATTATGACGATCCAAATTTATAACACGCTGACACGAAAGAAAGAGCCTTTCATACCGATGGAAGAAGGAAAGGTGAAAATGTATGTCTGTGGGCCGACTGTCTACAACTACATTCATATCGGAAATGCTCGGCCTGTTATCGTTTTCGACACGGTTCGACGCTATCTCGAATATCGCGGCTATGATGTATCATACGTATCTAACTTTACAGACGTTGATGATAAAATTATTAAAGCTGCCAATGAGCTAGGTGAAGAAGTTGGCGAACTGACAGAACGGTTTATTAACGCTTATTTTGAAGATGTTGGGGCACTTGGTTGTGGAAAAGCGGATGCTCATCCTCGTGTGACGGACCACATCGAAGACATTGTTGAGTTTGTTAAAGTTCTTGTCGATAAAGGATTTGCCTATGAATCACAAGGTGATGTCTACTACCGCACGCGTAGTTTCGAGGGCTACGGGAAGCTATCCCACCAATCAACGGATGAATTGAAAATTGGTGCAAGGATTGAAGAAGGTACAAAGAAAGAGAATGCACTCGATTTTGCCCTTTGGAAAGCGGCAAAGGAAGGCGAAATTTCATGGGAAAGCCCGTGGGGTGCTGGTCGCCCAGGCTGGCATATCGAATGTTCAGTGATGGCTCGTGAACATTTAGGTGATACGATTGATATTCATGCGGGAGGCCAGGATTTAACATTCCCTCACCATGAAAACGAAATTGCACAATCTGAAGCAATGACCGGCAAGCAGTTTGCGCGTTACTGGATGCATAACGGTTACATCAATATCGATAACGAAAAAATGTCGAAATCGCTTGGCAACTTCGTACTTGTCAACGATATCCGTAAACAGATTGATCCTCAAGTATTGCGTTTCTTTATATTATCAGTTCATTACAGACATCCAGTCAATTTCTCACAAGGTCTTGTTGAGGGGGCTGCGAATGGTTTGGAGCGTATTCGCACAGCGTATAACAACTTGGAGCATCGACTTGCAACTTCCGCTGATCTCGGCGACCAGAAAGATGTCTGGTTATATAAGGTGGATGAATGTAAACAGGCATTCGAATTAGCAATGGATGATGATTTCAACACGGCCAACGCAATTGCGACGATATTCGAACTTGTGAAGTTAGCGAACGTCTATTTAAAAGAGAAGAATACACAAGCTGACGTGCTTCAGCATTTCATCCAGACGTTTGATGGCTTGTTAGCAGTCCTTGGGTTGCCGCTCACTCGTCCAACTGATCTACTAGACGAGGAAATTGAAGTGTTAATCGAGGCACGCTTAG
This sequence comes from Sporosarcina sp. NPDC096371, assembly GCF_044762865.1. NCBI lineage: Bacteria > Bacillati > Bacillota > Bacilli > Caryophanales > Caryophanaceae > Sporosarcina > Sporosarcina sp. NPDC096371. Next base: position 202,013 of record NZ_JBIWFE010000004.1, on the reverse strand, counting down.
AAGCCCGTCGTAATCGTGATTTTGGCCGTTCAGATGAAATTCGTGATGAGCTGAAAGCGAAAGGGATCCTCTTGGAAGATACAGCGCAGGGTACACGCTGGAAGAGAGGGTAACAGCATGTATAACTTGCGTGATATAGATGTTAAACAATTAAACGCCTTAGCGCTTGCTTACATGGGGGATGCAGTATACGAACAAGCCGTTCGTGAGCATCTCCTGCGTTCGGGGCGTGTGAAGCCGAATGTGTTACATAAAGAAGCCACGAGCTATGTATCGGCGAAGTCGCAGGCTGCAATTGTGAAAATGATGCAGCAAACTGAGTTTTTAACAGAGGAAGAAGAGGCGGTCATGAGACGTGGCCGCAATGCGAAATCTGGTTCGGTTCCTAAAAATACGGATGTTGTCACGTATAATTATAGTTCTGGATTTGAAGCTGTTATTGGTTTTCTTCATTTGCTAGGCAAAACGGAACGTGTAGAAGAATTTATTGGTGAATCGATTGCGTTCATCGAAAGATTGAAGGAGGAGGGGAAATAATGACGGAAATTGAAGCGGAATTGATTGGCGGCAAAAACCCTATTGTTGAGGCGTTACGCTCTGGTAGGGAATTGAATAAGATTTGGATTGCCGAAGGTCTTAATAAAAAAAGTATCGGGGAAATTTTATCCCTTGCAAAAGAAGCGGGGATTATTGTTCAAGCGGTACCGAAGCAAAAACTGGATGGCATGTTGGATATGAATCACCAAGGAATTATTGCGTCGGTTGCGGCCTACGAATATGCGGAACTTGAAGATTTATTTAATGTGGCAAAAGAGCGTGGGGAAGATCCGTTCTTCATCATTCTTGATGAGCTGGAAGATCCTCATAATCTAGGGTCCATTCTGCGGACTGCGGATGCCTCAGGTGCACATGGAATCATCATTCCGAAGCGTCGTGCTGTCGGGTTGACGGGCGTTGTGGCGAAGGCTTCGACAGGTGCGATTGAACATGTTCCTGTTGTACGTGTGAATAATCTTTCGCAGACAGTAGAGGAACTGAAAAAGCGCGGTGTTTGGATTGCTGGTACAGACGCTGCTAAGTCAGTGGACTACAGGCTGATGGACGCTACGTTGCCACTAGCCGTTATTATCGGTAGTGAAGGCAAGGGAATGTCGCGTATTTTGAAAGAGAAGTGTGATTTCCTTTACCACTTACCGATGGTGGGACATGTTACGTCTCTGAACGCATCTGTTGCGGCTTCGCTCCTCATGTATGAAGTGTTACGTAAACGCCAACCGCATACGTCTGGCAGATGAAAACGGATGTACTCCTTGTCGATGGCTATAATGTCATCGGTGCATGGCGGGAGCTACGCCAACTAAAAGAAAAACGTTTAGCGGATGCGCGCGATCGTTTGCTTGAGAGAATGGCGGAATACAAGGCACATACAGGATGGCGCGTCATTATTGTTTTTGACGCGCATCTCATGCCTGGAGTTGAAAAAAAGAAGCGCCAACATAATGTTGAGGTTGTTTTTACGAGGGAAAATGAAACGGCGGATGAAAGGATAGAAAAGCTTGTCACTGAACTGAGTGGACGACGGGTGCAAATTCACGTGGCGACGTCGGACTTAACGGAGCAATGGGTTATTTTTGCGCAGGGAGCCCTCCGAAAGTCATCTAGAGAACTAGAAATTGAAATGGATGAAATTGATGAAATCATTTCAGAGAAAGTCAAGGATTTCCAGGACCAGCGGCCGTTTTCCAAGATTCCTTTAACTGACGAAGTTGCAGGAATATTTGAAAAGTGGAGACGCGGAATGAAATGAACGGTTGACGCAAAAAAAATCCATACGGTATACTTGCTATACAATAGTGATAACGAACCGGGGTGATCCAGTTGGTGGAGAGGACATACGTTGGGGGCGGCATATCGGATTTCACCGGGTTATCCGACGGAGAAATCATTGCAATCATCCATGAAGGGAACGCGGATGCCCTTGATTTTCTTATTACAAAGTATCAATCGTTTGTTAGATTGAAAGCGCGCTCATACTTTTTAATTGGGGGAGATCGGGAAGATATCATCCAAGAAGGTATGATTGGACTATACAAAGCAATACGGGATTTTAAAGAAGATCGCTTAAGTTCATTCAAAGCATTTGCTGAACTGTGTATTACTAGGCAAATCATAACGGCTATTAAAACGGCTACCAGGCAGAAACATATCCCGCTTAACACATCGGTATCATTGGACAAGCCTGTTTTTGACGAGGAGTCGGATCGTACGCTGTTGGATGTGATTGCAGGGCCGATTCTTGATGATCCAGAAGGCTTGATGATTCATAAGGAAGACTTCATCCAGATGGAAGAAGAGATGAATAAAGTATTAAGTGGTCTTGAAAAACAAGTGTTGGCACTCTACTTGGATGGGCAGTCCTATCAGGAAATTTCTGATGCACTAAACAGGCAAGTGAAATCTATAGACAACGCACTTCAACGGATAAAGCGTAAGCTGGAACGTTATATGCAAGTCGACGCGGTGCGATAATGAGAGATTTCCCTCGTATTGACAGCATTAAAATTAGATGGTACTCTTTAGCAAGACTATGAGTCATATAGGGTGAGGAAATGTCTAAAAAAGTTGTTTTAAGTTGCGACATATGTGCATCGCGGAATTATTCCGTACCAGGCCAAAACAATAAGTCTGCCGAAAGGTTGTCACTTAAGAAATTTTGTAGCCATTGCAACGAACATACAGTGCATAAGCAGACGGCGTAATACGAACAGTTTGCTGGCAGTATCATATTTGTATTCGGGGGTTTTGGGTGAAATGGGGAAGTTAACCGGTTTTTTTAAAGACGTTGTCTCGGAAATGAGAAAAGTAAGTTGGCCGAAACGTAAAGAATTGACGCGCTATACGATCGTTGTTCTTTCTACAGTTGTTTTTATGGCGGTATACTTTGGACTCATTGACCTTGGCATATCACGGGTAATGGAATGGTATCTTGCGTTATAATAAAACAGTATGAATAAACATCTTGAAAAATATCCCGTCTGACAGTATGTACGGGTTTTTTCAATTGTCTAGATTTTAGGTGCGAGCCGTTCGATTTGCTTCAGGGAAAAGGGTGGAATTCCATCCCTTCTACATGTCGCGTCTAAGCGGGCGCCTTGCGCTTTTTATAATTGTGTAAAAAAAGGAGGGGCGGACGTACAGTCCTTGTTATTATGGATATGGAGAAAAATTGGTACGTTGTTCACACGTATTCAGGTTATGAGAATAAGGTAAAAGCTAACCTGGAAAAACGTGTAGAAACAATGGGTATGCAAGATAAAATTTTCCGCGTTGTCATTCCCGAAGAAGAAGAAACAGACTTCAAAGACGGAAAGAAACGCGTAATGATGAGAAAGACATTCCCAGGATATGTCCTAGTAGAAATTATTATGACAGATGACTCGTGGTACGTTGTTCGTAACACGCCTGGAGTAACGGGCTTTATCGGTTCTTCTGGTGGAGGAGCGAAGCCGACACCACTACTACCTGAGGAAGTTACTTTCATACTCAAACAAATGGGCGTGAAAGAGCGTAAGATTGAAGTTGACTACGTTCTTGGTGAAATGGTTCAAGTATTAGAAGGACCATTTGCGCACTTCCAAGGTAAAGTTGAAGAGATTGACGCAGAAAAAGGAAAAGTTAAAGTAACTGTCGATATGTTTGGCCGAGAAACGAAAATGGAGCTTGACTTTGAGCAAGTTGAAAAATTATAAACCATTGCTACTTGCGTAGATTCCAAAATAGTGGTATCATTTCAAAGGTCAGACTATAAACAAGTAGTTTGAACGGATTATCCAATTCTACCGACGTAAGTCGGCAGGCACATATGAGTGGGAGGGGCAACCCTATTACCACATCACGGACTTAAGGAGGTGTGTCTCGTGGCTAAAAAAGTCATTAAGGTTGTTAAATTGCAAATCCCTGCTGGAAAAGCGAACCCGGCTCCCCCAGTTGGACCGGCGTTAGGTCAAGCAGGTGTGAACATCATGGGATTCTGTAAAGAATTCAATGCGCGTACAGCAGATCAAGCAGGTCTAATTATTCCTGTTGTAATTTCTGTATTCGAAGACCGTTCATTTACATTCATTACAAAAACTCCACCTGCAGCAGTATTGCTAAAGGTTGCAGCTAATCTTCAAAAAGGTTCAGGTGAGCCGAATAAAAAGAAGGTTGCTACAGTAAAACGCGATAAAGTTCGCGAAATCGCAGAAACAAAGATGCAAGATCTAAACGCAGCATCAGTTGAAGCAGCGATGGCAATGGTTGAAGGTACTGCACGCAGCATGGGTATCACGATCGAAGACTGATTTTGATTCTATGACGCACGCGGTGTTTCTTTGTAGTGGGGGTTGCGCTTGTTCTCAAGGACACGCAACCCTTATTCGTGGGAGGTTTAATCCGTTAACACCACAAACGAGGAGGAAATTTTAAATGGCTAAAAGAGGTAAAAAGTTCGTAGAAGCTGCGAAACTTGTAGAACGTATGAAAGCATACGAAGTGAACGAAGCGATTGAGCTTGCGAAAAAAACAAGTACTGTCAATTTTGACGCTACTGTTGAAGTTGCATTCCGCCTAGGAATCGACACTCGTAAAAACGACCAACAAATTCGTGGAGCAGTAGTTCTTCCGAATGGTACTGGTAAAACACAACGTGTTCTAGTTTTCGCTAAAGGTGAAAAACTTAAAGAAGCAGAAGCTGCTGGAGCAGACTATGCTGGGGACACTGAATATATCACTAAAATCCAACAAGGTTGGTTTGATTTCGACGTTATCGTTGCAACTCCTGACATGATGGGTGAAGTAGGTAAAATTGGTCGTGTTCTTGGGCCAAAAGGACTTATGCCGAACCCGAAAACTGGTACTGTAACATTTGACGTAACGAAAGCTATCGAAGAAATCAAAGCAGGTAAAGTTGAATACCGTGCAGACAAAGCGGGAATTATCCACGCGCCAATCGGAAAAGTTTCTTTCGACAATGAAAAACTTGCGGAAAACTTAGCGACTGTGTTTGAAACGGTTCAAAAAGCAAAACCTGCAACAGCAAAAGGAACTTACATGAAGTCTGTCAACGTGACAACTACAATGGGTCCTGCTGTTAAAATTGATCCTTCAAGCGTAGTAATCAAAAACTAATATTGACAAACATATAGTCTTCTGTTAAGATGACTTCTGTTGTGAATATAACCATTTGTACCGTAGACAGTAGGTGCGGCTTGCCGTTTAAAATCCCTACCGAGGACAAGACGCTCTTTTCTTTTAAAGATGACGACTTTTCTGCCCTCGTGTCTACATTATGTGGAGACGAGGGCATTTTCATATCGGTATAAGTGACCCCAAATTTTTTAGGAGGTGTCCAGATGAGCAAAGTATTAGAAGCTAAACAAGCAGTAGTTGGTGAAATTACGGATAAGTTGAAATCAGCAGCGTCCGTTGTTGTTGTTGATTACCGTGGTCTTAACGTTAGCCAAGTTACAGAACTTCGTAAAACGCTTCGCGAAGCAGGTATTGACTTTAAAGTTTACAAAAACTCAATGTCACGCCGTGCTGCTGAAGCTGCAGGACTTGAAGGGTTGAACGAACACCTTACAGGACCTAACGCGATTGCATTCTCTAACGAGGACGTTGTTGCACCAGCTAAAATCCTTAACGATTTTGCTAAGCAAAACGACAAGCTTGAAATTAAAGCTGGTGTTATCGAAGGTGTGGTTGCATCAGAAGCAGACGTTAAAGCGTTGGCGGAACTTCCATCACGCGATGGTCTACTTTCTATGCTTCTCAGCGTGCTTCAAGCTCCAATGCGCAATTTCGCACTTGCGACAAAAGCAGTTGCAGAACAAAAAGAAGAACAAGGCGCTTAATCAAGCAGCCTGAAATACAACTTGCGGGTTAGCCCGACAAGAAAAAACACTTGCGGGTCAAGCCCGACAAAACAACTATTAGGAGGAAAATATAATGACTAACGCACAAATCCTTGAAGCAATCAAAGAAATGACAGTTCTTGAACTAAACGACCTTGTAAAAGCAATCGAAGAAGAATTCGGCGTAACTGCTGCAGCACCTGTTGCAATGATGGGTGGAGCTGGCGGTGCGGACGCTGCTGCTGAACAAACTGAATTCGACGTAGTTCTTGCATCTGCTGGAGATCAAAAAATCAAAGTTATCAAAGCTGTTCGTGAAATCACTGGTCTTGGCTTGAAAGAAGCTAAAGAAGTAGTAGATAACGCTCCTAAAGCAATCAAAGAAGGCGTATCTAAAGAAGAAGCAGAAGAAATGAAAGCGAAACTTGAAGAAGTTGGCGCGTCAATCGAACTTAAATAATTTTGAATACTGAAGGGAAGCTCGTCGAATATGGACGGGCTTTTCTTCGTTTTTTTATCAAGACCCGCAAGAGTTTGATAGGGCTGTCGAAGTAAAGTTTGCGCTTTGCGCTTGTAGGCTGGCTTCTTGTAACTCGATGCACCAACTACCCGAGGGGAGGACTTACATGTCTGAACATTATTACTCGAGAGATCCGAAAGTGAAAAGTGATCCGAAAGAGTGGTCTACGGCATTACGTGGAAAAACACTAAGATTTAAAACAGACGCTGGAGTATTCAGTAAAGGTGAAGTGGACTTTGGTTCGCGACTCCTTGCAGAAACTTTTGTTGTGCCGGAATCAGTAGGGGCTATTTTGGACGTCGGTTGTGGCTATGGTCCAATCGGTTTGTCGATTGCCGCATCTTTTCCGGAACGGAGTATTCACATGATTGATGTGAATGAACGAGCACTCTCCCTTGCCATGTTAAATGCGGAGCAAAATAACATCGCGAATGTGGAAATTTATCCCAGTGATGCGTTATCTGCTGTTACGGCTAAAGGGTTTGCTGCGATTTTAACGAATCCGCCAATCCGTGCAGGAAAAGAGACGGTATTCAACTTCTACGAGGGAGCTTTTTCGAAGCTTGCGCCGGGTGGCGAGTTATGGGTGGTCATCCAAAAGAAACAAGGTGCACCTTCGACGATTGAACGTTTAGAGGCGATGTTCGGTAATGCTGAGACGGTCGTTAAGAAAAAAGGTTATTACATTTTGAAAGCTAAAAAGTCTTGACCTACAGGTATAGATATGGTAATGTTGTAAAATGCATAAATTATTATAATGCGTACGTATGCCCATTTGTATGAAAAATGGAAATGAAAGGTATACTAGCGATGTATAAAAGATTGTCAAACCGAAAATGAGCTCTTACCGGAACTCGTTTTCTTTTTGTTTTTTTCGATATCATACACTATTTTTGTGGTTTCGCAAAGGACTAATATTGTTTTATGAGGGGTGAAAGAGTTGACAGGTCATTTAGTTCAGTATGGTCAACACCGTCAGCGTAGAAGTTTCGCACGGATCAGCGAAGTGCTGGATCTGCCGAATCTGATTGAAATCCAGACGGCATCTTATGAGTGGTTCATGGAAGAAGGACTGCGTGAAATGTTCCGCGATATTTCCCCGATTCAAGACTTCACGGGAAATCTGGCATTGGAATTTATCGATTATCAGTTGGGAGATCCTAAATATCCCGTTGATGAATCAAAAGAGCGTGACGTAACGTTTGCAGCGCCGCTTCGTGTGAAAGTACGCCTGCACAACAAAGAAACAGAAGAAGTAAAAGAGCAAGATGTCTTTATGGGTGATTTCCCACTCATGACGGAAAACGGTACATTTGTAATTAACGGTGCGGAAAGGGTAATTGTATCCCAGCTTGTCCGCTCACCAAGCGTTTATTACAGCGATAAGACTGACAAAAACGGTAAACGTGGTTTTGGCGCAACTGTCATTCCGAACCGTGGTGCTTGGCTTGAGTATGAAACAGATGCAAAAGATGTTGTTCACGTCCGTATTGATCGGACGCGAAAGTTACCAGTCACGGTACTACTTCGTGCGCTAGGATTCTCTTCCGATCAAGAAATCATTGATTTGATTGGTGATAATGAGTATCTACGTAACACGCTTGAAAAAGACAACACTGAAAGCTCTGAAAAAGCGTTACTTGAAATATACGAACGACTCCGCCCAGGAGAGCCGCCAACGCTTGATAGCGCGAAGAACCTATTGTTCTCTCGTTTCTTCGATGCGAAGAGGTACGATCTGGCGAATGTTGGACGTTATAAGATGAACAAGAAACTCCATGCACAAAATCGTTTATTCAATCAAACTGTTGCGGAAACGCTAGTGGACCCTGAAACAGGCGAGATTTTATTGGAGAAAGATCAACTTATTGATCGACGCACATTGGATCGCCTTCTTCCGCACTTGGAAAAAGGAATTGGTTTCGAAGAAATTACCCATGCAAGTGGCGTTCTTGATGAGAAAATCACAATCCAGTCGATTAAGATATACTCACCAAAAAGCGAAGAGAAGCAAGTGATTAATGTTATCTCTAATGCATATGTAGATGACTCTATCAAGAATGTAACGCCGGCAGACATTGTTGCGTCGATTAGTTACTTCTTCAATCTTCTACATGGTGTCGGAAACACAGATGATATCGATCATCTTGGTAATCGTCGTCTTCGCTCGGTCGGAGAACTTCTACAAAATCAGTTCCGTATCGGACTTTCCCGTATGGAGCGTGTCGTAAAAGAGCGTATGTCTATTAATGACACACAATCAATCGTACCGCAGCAACTGATTAATATTCGTCCAGTTATAGCGTCTATTAAAGAGTTCTTCGGTAGCTCTCAGCTATCTCAGTTCATGGATCAGACAAACCCGCTTGCGGAACTGACTCATAAACGTAGGCTATCTGCACTTGGACCCGGTGGGTTAACACGTGAACGTGCTGGAATGGAAGTACGTGACGTTCACTACTCTCACTACGGTCGTATGTGTCCAATTGAAACGCCAGAGGGACCGAATATCGGACTGATTAACTCACTTTCAACATTTGCAAAAGTGAACAAGTTCGGATTCATTGAAACGCCTTACCGAAAAGTTGACCCTATATCAGGAAAAGTGACTGCTCAAATCGATTATTTAACTGCAGACGTGGAAGATAATTATGTAGTGGCACAAGCAAACGCAATCCTTGCAGAAGACGGTTCTTTCGTAAGCGAAGGTGTCGTAGGTCGTTTCCAAGGGGATAACACGGTATTCAAACGTGAACAAATTGACTACATGGACGTTTCTCCAAAACAAGTAGTTTCTGCGGCTACAGCATGTATTCCGTTCCTTGAGAACGATGACTCCAACCGTGCACTTATGGGAGCGAACATGCAACGTCAAGCAGTTCCTTTACTTAATCCGGAAGCTCCATTTGTTGGAACGGGTATGGAACATGTATCAGCGCGTGACTCAGGTGCCGCTGTACTTGCGAAATACGACGGAATTGTAGAGCATGTCGAAGCGAAAGAAATTCGCGTTCGTCGTGTTGAAACAGTGGACGGAAAAGAAGTACAAGGTGATCTTACGATTTATCGTCTTGAAAACTTTATCCGTTCGAACCAAGGAACATGTTATAACCAACGTCCGATTGCCCGTGTAGGTGATCGCGTGAAGCCACTCGATATTTTAGCGGATGGGCCTTCAATGGAGCAAGGAGAGCTTGCGCTTGGTCGCAACGTTCTACTGGCCTTTATGACATGGGATGGATACAACTATGAGGATGCTATCATCATGAGTGAGCGCCTTGTAAAAGATGATGTATTCACTTCGGTTCATATCGAAGAATACGAATCTGAAGCACGTGATACGAAACTAGGACCTGAAGAAATTACGCGTGATATTCCAAACGTTGGTGAAGATGCGCTTCGTAATCTTGACGACCGCGGAATCATTCGTGTAGGGGCTGAAGTTCGTGACGGCGATATCCTAGTTGGTAAAGTGACGCCTAAAGGTGTTACTGAACTAACTGCTGAAGAAAGACTGTTACATGCAATCTTCGGTGAAAAAGCACGTGAAGTCCGTGATACATCTCTACGCGTTCCACATGGTGCGGGTGGGATCGTTCTAGACGTGAAAGTGTTTAACCGTGAAGACGGCGATGAATTGCCACCAGGCGTTAACCAATTAGTTCGTGCTTATATCGTACAGAAACGTAAAATTTCTGTAGGGGATAAAATGGCCGGACGTCATGGTAACAAAGGGGTTATTTCACGTATCTTACCGGAATCGGATATGCCTTACTTACCAGACGGCACGCCAATCGATGTCATGCTTAACCCACTGGGTGTACCATCGCGTATGAATATCGGACAAGTTCTTGAAATGCACCTTGGTATGGCTTCTCGTACTCTTGGTGTTCACATGGCTTCTCCTGTATTTGATGGAGCTAACGAAGATGACGTGTGGGAAACGATGGAAGAGGCTGGAATGGCCCGCGACGGAAAAACAATACTGTATGACGGTCGTTCTGGTGAAGCATTCGACAACCGCGTGACAGTAGGTGTCATGTACTTGATTAAACTGGCGCATATGGTCGACGATAAGCTTCACGCTCGTTCAACGGGACCTTACTCTCTTGTTACGCAACAACCATTGGGTGGTAAAGCTCAATTTGGTGGACAGCGTTTCGGGGAGATGGAAGTGTGGGCACTTGAAGCTTACGGTGCTGCATACACGCTTCAAGAAATCCTAACTGTAAAATCCGATGACGTTGTGGGCCGCGTGAAAACGTATGAAGCAATTGTCAAAGGAGAAAGCGTACCTCAACCAGGTGTTCCGGAATCATTCAAGGTTCTTATTAAGGAACTTCAAAGCCTTGGGTTAGACGTGAAGATGTTGTCACTTGATTTTGAAGAAATCGAGCTACGCGATCTTGATGAGGATGACGATATGCAACCAACTGATGCTCTGAATCTTATAAAAGAAGATCAGCCTGTCTAATTAGCCTTGTGAAGATCTAACAAGTTTTAAAAAGGGGGAATAATGTTCCCCCTTCATGTATTTGATTTAAAAAAAGTGTGCGCTTGCTCGGAAAAGCCAAAGGCAGCGATAAGACTAAAGGGAGGTAGGCTCCTTGATAGATGTAAACAATTTTGAGTATATGAAAATCGGCCTTGCTTCACCAGATAAGATTCGATCATGGTCATATGGTGAAGTTAAAAAGCCAGAAACAATTAACTACCGTACGTTGAAACCTGAGAAAGATGGTCTGTTCTGTGAACGTATTTTCGGACCTACAAAAGATTGGGAATGTCATTGCGGGAAGTATAAACGTGTCCGTTACAAAGGTGTCGTTTGTGACCGTTGTGGAGTAGAAGTAACGCGTCAAAAAGTGCGCCGTGAACGTATGGGGCATATTGAGCTTGCAGCTCCAGTGACACACATTTGGTATTTCAAAGGAATTCCAAGTCGTATGGGACTTATTCTTGATATGACACCACGTGCATTGGAAGAAATCATCTACTTCGCATCCTACGTAGTAGTGGATCCAGCCGATACACCGCTTGAAAGAAAGCAATTGCTTTCTGAACGGGAATATCGTATTTATCGTGAAAAGTATGGTTCTAAATTCCAAGCACTTATGGGTGCTGAGGCAATTGAACGTCTACTAATGGCGATTGATCTCGATAAAGAAATGGAATTCTTGAAAGAAGAATTGAAAACTGTTCAAGGTCAACGCCGTACACGTGCGATTAGACGTCTTGAAGTCGTTGAGTCATTCCGAAATTCGGGCAACAAGCCTGAGTGGATGGTTCTTGAAGTGCTACCGGTAATTCCGCCGGAACTACGACCGATGGTACAGCTTGATGGTGGACGTTTTGCAACTTCTGACTTGAATGATTTATACCGTAGGGTCATTAACCGGAACAACCGGTTGAAACGTTTGCTTGATCTTGGGGCACCTGGCATCATTGTTCAAAACGAGAAGCGGATGCTGCAAGAAGCAGTTGATGCGCTTGTTGATAATGGACGTCGTGGTCGTCCGGTTACAGGACCAGGTAACCGTCCGTTGAAATCTCTTTCTCATATGTTGAAAGGTAAGCAAGGACGTTTCCGTCAAAACTTACTTGGAAAACGTGTTGACTATTCTGGTCGTTCCGTTATCGTCGTAGGACCTAACTTGAAAATGTATCAGTGTGGTCTACCGAAAGAAATGGCGATTGAATTGTTTAAACCGTTTGTGATGAAAGAACTTGTTGAACGAGGACTTGCACACAACATTAAGAGTGCTAAACGTAAAATTGAACGCCTTCATTCGGAAGTATGGGACGTTCTTGAAGATGTTATTAGGGAGCATCCAGTTCTTCTGAACCGAGCACCAACTCTTCACCGTCTTGGTATTCAAGCGTTCGAGCCGATTCTTGTAGAAGGGCGAGCAATCACATTGCATCCACTCGTTTGTACAGCATATAACGCTGACTTCGATGGTGACCAAATGGCTGTTCACGTTCCATTATCTGCAGAAGCGCAAGCGGAAGCACGTCTTCTTATGCTAGCGGCACAAAACATCTTGAACCCGAAAGATGGGAAACCAGTCGTTACGCCGTCTCAAGATATGGTATTGGGTAACTATTACCTTACATTGGAACGCAAAGACGCGACTGGCGAAGGAACTATCTTCCACAATGCTGATGAAGCACTTATCGCATACCATAATGGTCATGTGCATCTTCATTCGCGGATTGCTATTCAGGCAGGTTCATTGAATAATCCTACGTTCACTGAAGAACAAAACAGAAAACTCCTTTTGACGACAGTTGGTAAGGTTGTTTTCAATGAAATTCTTCCAGAGTCGTTCCCGTATATTAATGAGCCGACAAATTCCAATTTGGAAGTTGAAACGCCTGACAAGTATTTTGTTTCAGGTACTGTAGATGTGAAAAAACATATTGCAGAAATGGAACTTGTGGAACCGTTCAAGAAAAAAATACTGGGGAATATCATCGCGGAAATCTTCAAACGTTTCCATATTACAGAGACGTCAAGAATGCTTGACCGCATGAAAAACCTTGGATTTAAATATTCAACACGTGCAGGAATTACAATCGGTATCTCGGATATCGTTGTATTACCTAACAAAGATCAGATTTTGCAAGAAGCACAAGATAAAGTGGATAAAGTGATGCAACAGTTCCGTCGTGGTCTCATCACAGAAGAAGAGCGATATGATCGTGTTATTTCTTACTGGAGTCATGCGAAAGATGTTATCCAAGCTAAACTGATGGATTCTCTTGATCACTCGAATCCGATTTATATGATGAGTGACTCTGGTGCACGGGGTAACGCGTCCAACTTCACGCAACTTGCGGGTATGCGTGGTCTGATGGCCAACCCGGCTGGTCGTATTATTGAACTTCCAATCAAATCCTCATTCCGTGAAGGGCTGACAGTACTCGAATACTTCATCTCAACACACGGTGCGCGTAAAGGACTAGCGGATACAGCCCTTAAGACGGCTGACTCAGGTTACTTAACACGCCGACTTGTAGACGTTGCGCAGGATGTTATCGTTCGCGAAGATGACTGTGGAACGGACCGTGGCTTGGAAATTTCTGCATTGATGGAAGGTACAGAATTGATCGAAGGACTGGACGAACGTATTGAAGGTCGTCACACGAAGAAAACGATCTATCATCCTGAAACCGGCGCAGTGATTCTTGGAAAAGATGAAATGATCACGGCGGATGCGGCTCGTGCAATCCTAGACGCAGGACTTGAAAAAATCACTATCCGTTCAGCGTTCACATGTAATACGAAACACGGTGTTTGTAAGAAATGTTACGGCATTAACTTGGCAACAGGTGAAAAAGTCGAAGTCGGTGAAGCGGTTGGTATTATCGCTGCACAGTCTATTGGTGAGCCAGGTACACAGCTTACAATGCGTACGTTCCATACAGGTGGAGTTGCAGGGGACGATATTACACAAGGTCTTCCGCGTATCCAAGAAATTTTCGAATCGCGTAATCCGAAAGGGCAAGCGGTTATCTCGGAAATTAAAGGGAACATCATTGAAATCGATGAAATCCGTGAGGGTCAGAAAGAAATTACAATTCAAGGTGAAGTTGAAACGCGCAAATACCTTGCGCCTTACAATGCTCGCTTGAAAGTTCAAGTTGGCGATACCATTGACCGAGGCGAAGTTTTAACAGAAGGTTCTATCGATCCGAAAGAACTGATTGTTGTAAAAGACGTTGCTACTGTTCAAAATTATCTCTTGAAAGAAGTTCAAAAAGTATACCGTATGCAAGGTGTTGAGATCGGTGACAAACACGTTGAAGTAATGGTTCGCCAAATGCTTCGAAAAGTGCGTGTTATCGAAGCAGGTGACACGGATCTATTGCCAGGTTCACTTCTCGATATCCATCAATTTGCAGACGCGAATGCAGTAGTGCTTAAAGCTGGGAAAGTTCCAGCAACATGTCGCCCTGTTATTCTCGGTATTACAAAAGCTTCACTTGAAACAGAATCCTTCTTGTCAGCGGCTTCGTTCCAAGAAACAACACGTGTCTTGACGGATGCAGCTATCAAAGGGAAAACTGATGAACTACTTGGTTTGAAAGAAAATGTTATTATCGGGAAACTTGTACCAGCTGGAACGGGAATGCAACGTTACCGTCACATCGTTATGGAACAAGGTGGAGAGAAAAACGCAGCTAAGAAAGTTACGGCTGAATAATTTAATTCCAAAAATGAGGGGGTGAATCCCCTCATTTTATCCTTTATCTGTTGACAATTTTCCTGGCAGATGATAATATACAAAAGGTTGATAGTTGAATGTCTGTACTTTGGAGGATATGGAAATGTCTTATGAAAAAGTCGAGCGGGCAAAGAAGACAATCATCGGTACAAAGCAGACAGTGAAAGCGATCCGTGCAGGGATAGTGACTGCAGTCATTATCGCGCAGGATGCAGAAGAACGGGTTGTCGCTCCGGTAATGGAGGAAGCCACGCTTCATGGTATCCAAGTGACACATGTCGATTCTAAAGAAAGACTCGGAAATGCATGTGGAATTCAAGTCGGTGCAGCCGTGGTTGCGATTACTGGATAATGGTTTTTGTGTTATAAAAGCACAAAGACTTTGTTTTTACCCCAAAAATGAACCACCTGGATGTGTGGTCTTAAAAAAAGAAGTATGGAAGGAGGAAAAACCGATGCCTACAATTAATCAATTAGTTCGTAAACCGCGTAAACCTAACTCGGAAAGTTCTAAAGCACCAGCACTCGGGAAAAGCTATAACAGCTTCAAAAAATCGATGACAAACGTGAACTCACCACAAAAACGGGGTGTATGTACACGTGTCGGAACGATGACACCGAAAAAACCTAACTCCGCTTTACGTAAATACGCACGTGTTCGCTTGACTAACTCAATGGAAGTTAACGCGTACATTCCTGGTGAAGGCCACAACCTTCAAGAGCACAGTGTAGTTCTTATTCGTGGAGGACGCGTAAAAGACTTACCGGGTGTTCGTTATCACGTCGTTCGTGGTGCACTTGATACTGCTGGAGTTACTGGTCGTATGCAAAGCCGTTCTAAATACGGAGCTAAAAGACCTAAAGTTAAAAAATCTTAATTTAAAAAATAAATCTAAAATAGTCTCTTGAAAGGAGGATGACAACATGCCTCGTAAAGGTCCTGTTGCAAAACGTGACGTACTTCCGGATCCGATTTATAATTCGAAACTCGTCTCACGTCTCATCAATAAAATGATGGTTGACGGTAAAAAAGGTACATCTCAAAAAATCCTCTATGGTGCGTTCGAGCTTGTGAAAGAACGTTCTGGCAAGGATCCACTTGAAGTATTTGAAGCGGCACTTACAAACGTAATGCCAGTACTTGAAGTAAAAGCACGCCGTGTAGGTGGAGCAAACTACCAAGTCCCAGTTGAGGTACGTCCTGATCGCCGTACAACTCTTGGACTACGTTACCTTGTAAACTACTCACGCACACGTGGTGAAAAAACAATGGAAGAACGTCTTGCGAATGAAATCCTTGACGCATCTAACAACACAGGTGCATCTGTTAAGAAACGTGAAGAAATGCACAAAATGGCAGAAGCGAACAAAGCATTCGCTCACTACCGTTGGTAAGATATATCGGTTAATCGCTGTAACATCCGCCGGAGATATTAACTTTATTCTACGGAATAAAGTTAACTCTCTAATCCGAAACGGAAGGAGATCAATACCATGGCTAGAAAATTCTCCTTAGAGAATACACGTAACATTGGTATCATGGCCCACATCGACGCTGGTAAAACAACGACGACTGAGCGGATCCTTTATTACACTGGTAAAATCCATAAAATCGGAGAAACGCACGAAGGTGCATCTCAAATGGACTGGATGGAGCAGGAGCAAGAGCGTGGAATCACAATCACTTCTGCTGCAACAACTGCAGAGTGGAAAAATCACCGCGTAAACATCATTGATACACCAGGACACGTAGACTTCACTGTTGAAGTTGAACGTTCACTTCGTGTACTTGATGGTGCTGTAACGGTACTTGATGCTCAGTCAGGCGTTGAGCCACAAACAGAAACAGTTTGGCGTCAAGCAACAAACTACGGCGTTCCACGTCTAGTTTTCGTCAATAAAATGGATAAAATGGGTGCGGACTTCCTTTACTCAGTAAGCACATTGGTTGATCGTCTGGGAGCAAATGCACATCCAATTCAATTACCGATTGGTGCAGAAGATTCTTTCTCTGCAATTATCGACCTAGTTGAAATGAATGCTATTTACTACGCTGATGACACGGGTGTAAATGCTGAAATTAAAGAAATTCCGGAAGAATATCGTGCACAAGCAGAAGAATACCGTGAAAAACTAATTGAAGCGGTTGCTGAGTTCGATGAAGACCTTATGAATAAATTCTTGGATGAAGAAGAAATTACGGTGGAAGAAATCAAAGCTGCGATTCGTAAAGCTACACTTGCAGTTCAATTCTATCCTGTCGTATGTGGAACTGCATTCAAGAATAAAGGTGTCCAACTTGTCCTTGACGCTGTTGTAGCCTACCTTCCATCACCATTAGATATTCCTGCTATGAAGGGGATTAATCCTGATACTGATGAAGAAGTAGAACGTCACTCAAGCGACGAAGAGCCGTTTGCGGCACTTGCTTTTAAAGTAATGACGGACCCTTACGTAGGTAAATTAACATTCTTCCGTGTGTATTCTGGTGTACTTCAATCAGGATCATACGTGCAAAACTCTTCTAAAGGGAAGCGTGAACGCGTAGGACGTATTCTACAAATGCATGCTAACTCTCGTGAAGAAATTGCTGAAGTACATGCAGGGGAAATTGCTGCAGCGGTTGGTCTTAAAGATACAGGAACAGGCGATACACTTTGTGACGACAAAGCACTTGTAATCCTTGAATCTATGGACTTCCCAGAACCAGTAATCTCACTTTCTGTTGAGCCGAAAACAAAAGCCGACCAAGATAAAATGGGTATGGCACTTGCTAAGCTTCAAGAGGAAGACCCAACATTCCGTGCGCACACTGACCAAGAAACAGGAGAAGTAATCATCGCTGGTATGGGTGAGTTGCATCTTGACGTTCTTGTAGACCGTATGCGTCGCGAATTCAACGTAGAAGCAAACGTTGGTGCTCCACAGGTATCTTATCGAGAAACTTTCCGTACAGCTGCGGAAGTTGAAGGTAAGTTCGTACGTCAATCAGGTGGACGCGGACAGTTTGGTCACGTTTGGATTGAATTCTCTCCGAATGAAGAAGGAAAAGGATTCGAATTCATTAATAACGTTGTAGGGGGATCAGTTCCACGTGAATATATCCCTGCAGTTGAAGCGGGTATCCGTGATTCACTAGACAATGGTGTACTTGCTGGTTATCCGTTGATCGACATCAAAGCTCGTCTATTCGACGGTTCTTACCATGATGTTGACTCCAACGAAATGGCGTTTAAAATTGCTGCATCTATGGCATTGAAAAACGCAGTAGCGAAAGTTAACCCAGTTCTACTTGAACCAATGATGAAAGTAGAAGTTCAAATTCCTGAAGAATACATGGGCGATATCATGGGTGATGTTACATCACGCCGTGGCCGTGTTGAAGGAATGGAAGCTCGCGGTAATTCACAACTTGTTCGTGCTATGGTTCCACTTGCGAACATGTTTGGTTATGCAACGTCACTTCGTTCTAACACGCAAGGTCGTGGGAACTTCTCAATGACGTTTGATCACTATGAAGAAGTACCAAAATCGGTTTCAGAAGAGATCATTAAGAAAAACAAGGGACAATAATTATAATTTGAACTTGTTTCCACTTTAAATAACTTGTAAGATATGGGTAGTTGGGGGGGCCCCTCCAACGCCTATTACTAAAAACCAAAAAAACTTTTATATTTTAAGGAGGAATTCCCAAATGGGTAAAGAAAAATTTGATCGCTCCAAAACACATGCTAACGTTGGAACAATTGGTCACGTCGACCACGGTAAAACAACTCTAACTGCAGCAATCGCAACAGTTCTTTCTAAAAAATTAGGTGGTACAGCTCGTTCATACGCTGACGTTGATAACGCGCCAGAAGAAAAAGAGCGTGGTATTACAATCAATACTTCACACATCGAATATGAAACACAAACACGTCACTACGCACACGTTGACTGCCCAGGTCACGCCGACTATGTTAAAAACATGATCACTGGTGCTGCTCAAATGGACGGCGGAATCCTAGTTGTTTCTGCAGCTGACGGCCCAATGCCACAAACACGTGAGCACATCCTTCTTTCACGTCAAGTTGGTGTTCCTTACCTAGTAGTATTCATGAACAAATGTGATATGGTTGATGACGAAGAGCTTCTAGAGCTTGTAGAAATGGAAATTCGTGATCTTCTTTCTGAATATGACTTCCCTGGCGATGACATTCCTGTCATCAAAGGTTCTGCGCTTAAAGCACTTGAAGGCGACGAAGGTTATGAAGACAAAATTATGGAACTTATGGCTGCTGTTGACGAGTACATCCCAACACCACCACGTGATACTGAAAAACCATTCATGATGCCTGTTGAGGACGTATTCTCAATCACAGGACGTGGAACTGTTGCTACTGGACGTGTTGAGCGTGGAGTAGTTAAAGTTGGAGACGTTATTGACATCATTGGTATCGTTGAAGAACCAAAATCTACAACTGTTACAGGTGTAGAAATGTTCCGTAAACTTCTTGATTATGCAGAAGCTGGCGACAACATTGGAGCACTACTTCGTGGTGTAGCTCGTGATGATATCCAACGTGGACAAGTACTTGCTAAACCAGGTACTATTGTTCCTCACACGAAATTCACTTCAGAAGTTTATGTTCTTTCAAAAGAAGAGGGTGGACGTCACACTCCATTCTTCTCTAACTACCGTCCACAGTTCTACTTCCGTACAACTGACGTGACTGGCGTTATCGAACTTCCAGAAGGCGTAGAAATGGTTATGCCTGGAGATAACATTGAAATGACAATCGACCTAATTGCTCCAATCGCTCTTGAAGAAGGTACGAAGTTCTCTATCCGTGAGGGTGGACGTACTGTAGGCGCTGGCGTTGTAGCTACAATCATTAAATAATCTTAGTACTTTTAAATCCCGCCCTTTGTGGCGGGATTTTTTATCTACTTATTTCAAAGTTTCATTGACAGATGTAGTCCCTTCTGATAAGTTAGTTACTATACTTTAATGCTTTAACGTAGTGAAGTGTTTATGTTTAGGAGGAGTACAAATGAACGCTGTTATTTTAGCTGTTGTTGTGATGTTAGTGTTGAGTTTACTAAGGGTTAACGTCGTACTAGCTCTTGTTGCAGGCTCTATTATAGGTGGGCTCACAGGTGGTTTGTCATTTGAAGCAACGATTGCTTCATTTACTGAGGGGCTCGGAGCAGGAGCGACGATTGCGTTGAGTTATGCATTGTTAGGTGGATTTGCGGTTGCTATTTCGAAAACGGGAATTCCGCAATTACTCGTCTCAGCTATGCTTCGTATTGTGAAAAAGGATGGAGAAAGTGATCGAATAGGTCTTGGGAAGGTACTTATCGTTTTAATACTCCTTGCGATGGCGATATTCTCGCAAAATCTAATACCGATTCATATTGCATTTATCCCGTTACTTGTTCCACCCATTTTACACATTTTAAATTTGTTAAAAGTGGATCGTCGACTGATTGCTACGGTTCTTACGTTTGGATTGACAGCACCTTATATTCTATTACCATATGGCTACGGTTTTATCTTCCACGATATCCTGACGATTCAAATGGAAGCTGCTGGTTTGGCAATTGATATGGCGGACATACCTAAAGCGATGGCGCTTCCTGTAGCAGGGTTAGTCGTGGGCTTGTTAATAGCAGTGTTCTTTTCATATCGTAAACCTAGGGAATATGAAAATCGTAAAATGGATATGTTTGAAGAAAAAGTGGAAGTTAAGAAAAGAAATATCTATTTCACGATTGCGGCTCTAATCGGTACATTAGTAGTTCAAATACCGACCCAATCAATGGTGGCTGGTGCAGTAACGGGTATTGCCATCTTGTATATAACGGGTGCGCTTAAGTGGAAAGAAGCAGATGGTTTAATAAATGAAGGAATGCGTATGATGGCTTTCGTTGGATTTGTTATGATTTCAGCCAATGGTTTTGCATCGGTTCTCCAAGAAACGGGGCATATTACGACACTTGTTGAAAATGCCAGTGCAATGCTTGGTGATAACAAAGGGATGGCTGCCTTCATTATGTTAATTGTTGGGCTGATTGTAACAATGGGCATTGGTTCTTCGTTTGCAACGATTCCTATCATCGCCTCGATCTTTGTCCCGCTTAGTATGGCATTTGGATTCAGTAGCATGGCAATCATCGCGTTAATCGGAACGGCTGCTGCACTTGGGGATGCGGGATCACCTGCCTCCGACTCTACACTTGGACCAACTGCTGGGCTTGATGTGGATGGACAGCATAACCACATCTGGGATACATGTGTGCCGACATTCATTCATTATAATATTCCACTTATCATTTTCGGTTGGTTGGCAGTGATGATGTTCGGTTAAATGTTATGACTATTAGCTAACAAGTTGCATTTTGTATGAAATAGAATTATAATAATAAAGTTGAGAAAAGAAATTCCACAAAAGACTTGCGGAATTACTTTTCTTTGTGTATAATTCTTAATGTTAGTCTTTGACTGCGATGAAGCGAGAGGTTGCCGACACACCAGGCCGCTTTGCCATGGCATATGTGTGGGAAATTTTCGTGGAGAATGTCTATAACAAAATAGGCGAAAAGGAGGGAAAATAATGGCAAAACAAAAGATTCGTATTCGTTTGAAAGCATATGATCACAGAATTCTAGATCAATCAGCTGAAAAGATTGTAGAAACAGCAAAACGTTCGGGTGCAAGTGTATCGGGTCCGATTCCACTTCCAACTGAAAGATCTGTTTACACGATTCTACGTGCGGTGCATAAATACAAAGACTCGCGCGAACAGTTTGAAATGCGTACACACAAGCGTCTAATCGACATCGTTAACCCAACACCACAAACTGTTGACGCGTTAATGAAACTCGACTTACCATCAGGCGTAGACATTGAAATCAAACTTTAATCGATACCAAATAAACTTTAAATTAATTCAGGAGGTGTGACAAATGACCAAAGGAATCTTAGGAAGAAAAGTCGGTATGACGCAAGTATTTGCTGAAAACGGCGATCTCATCCCGGTAACTGTGATTGAAGCTGGACAAAACGTTGTTCTTCAAAAGAAGACAACAGAAACAGACGGCTACGAATCAATCCAAATCGGTTTTGAAGACAAACGAGAAAAGCTAGCTAACAAACCTGAAAAAGGACATGTTGCTAAAGCTTCAACGGCACCTAAGCGCTTCATTCGCGAATTCCGCGAATTAGACGTGAACGGGTACGAAGTTGGTCAGGAAGTCAAAGTTGATACTTTCGCTGAAGGCGATATTGTCGACATTACAGGAACAACAAAAGGTAAAGGGTTCCAAGGTGTTATTAAACGCCACGGTTTCTCACGAGGACCTATGAGCCACGGATCACGTTTCCACCGTGCACCAGGTTCAATCGGATCTGTTGACGCACAACGCGTATTTAAAGGTAAAAAAATGCCAGGACGCATGGGCGGTAAAACAGTAACGATTCAAAATCTTGAAATCATACGAGTAGATGTAGAACGCAACTTACTACTTGTAAAAGGTAACGTTCCAGGATCACGCAAGTCACTTCTACAAGTGCGTAGCGCAATCAAAGGGAACTGACCACTAAAGGAAGGAGGAAATAGGAATGCCTAAAGTATCCGTACTAAACCAGACAGGTTCTTCTGTCGGCGACATCGAACTAAATGATGCGATTTTTGGAATCGTGCCGAACGAAGCTGTCTTATTTGAAGCATTGGTCCAACAGCGTGCGTCATTACGCCAAGGTAACCATAAAGTAAAAACACGCGCGGAAGTCGCTGGTGGTGGACGTAAACCATGGCGTCAAAAAGGAACAGGTCGTGCTCGTCAAGGGTCAATCCGTTCACCGCAATGGCGTGGAGGCGGTATCGTATTCGGTCCAAACCCAAGAAGCTATAGCTACAAACTACCGAAAAAAGTTCGTAGACTAGCTCTTCTTTCAGCTCTTTCTCAGAAAGTTCGTGAAGAAGACATGATCGTTCTTGAAGGACTTACATTCGATGCTCCTAAAACAAAAGAATTCATCAAGGTACTTTCTGCTCTTGCAATTGATAAAAAAGCTTTGATTGTAACTGCAGATCTAGATGAAACAGTAGCATTGTCTGCACGTAACATCCCTGGAATCAGTGTTGTTACTGCAACTGGCATTAACGTTCTTGACCTTATCGGACATAACAAACTTGTTATGACGAAAGCAGCAGTTCAAAAAGTAGAGGAGGTGCTTGGTTAATGGAAGCACGTGATATTCTAAAACGTCCGGTCATTACCGAGCGTTCTTCTGAACAAATGGAATTCAAAAAATACACTTTCGAAGTTGACACGCGCGCAAACAAAACACATGTGAAGCAAGCTGTTGAAGAAATCTTTGGAGTGAAAGTCGAAAAAGTCAACGTACAGAACTACAAAGGTAAGTTCAAACGTATGGGTAAACATGCTGGATATACAAACAAACGCCGTAAAGCGATTGTTACACTAGCTGCTGACTCAAAAGACATCGAACTTTTTGAAATCTAATTCAAAAAACTAGACAGTTAATTATACAAAGGAGGGAACACCAATGGCGATTAAGAAATACAAACCTACCTCCAACGGACGTCGTAACATGACTTCTTCTGACTTTGCTGAAATTACTACAGACAAACCAGAAAAATCATTGCTTGCACCGCTTAAACGGAAAGGCGGCCGTAACAATACAGGTAGGACTACTGTTCGTCACCAAGGTGGAGGCCACAAGCGCCAATACCGTGTCATCGATTTCCAACGCCGGAAAGATGGCATACCTGGACGCGTTGCTACGATCGAATACGATCCAAACCGTTCAGCGAACATCGCTTTAATCAATTATGTAGACGGGGAGAAACGTTATATCCTCGCACCAAAAGGATTGGAAGTTGGCATGACAATTATGTCAGGTCCAGAAGCGGATATTAAAGTGGGTAACACACTTCCACTTGAAAACATCCCAATGGGTTCAACTATCCATAACATCGAACTAAAACCAGGTAAAGGTGGTCAACTTGTACGTTCAGCAGGTACATCTGCTCAACTACTTGGCCGTGAAGATAAGTATGTTATTGTACGTCTTCAATCTGGAGAAGTTCGCATGATCCTTGCAACTTGCCGCGCGACAATTGGTCACGTTGGTAATGAGCAGCACGAACTTATCAACATCGGTAAAGCAGGACGTTCACGTTGGTTAGGCAAACGCCCAACAGTTCGTGGTTCTGTAATGAACCCTAACGATCACCCACACGGTGGTGGTGAAGGACGTACTGGTATTGGTATGAAATCACCGGTTACTCCTTGGGGTAAACCGACACTTGGTTTCAAAACGCGTAAGAAAAACAACAAATCCGACAAGCTTATTGTTCGTCGTCGTAAAAAATAATGTGACTGCACTGCGGTTCAATGACTGGACCGTAGTACAAACACGGAGGGAGGTTCCGACATGGGCCGCAGCTTGAAAAAAGGACCTTTTGTAGATGATCACCTTATTAAAAAGGTAGAAGCACAAAAGGAATCCGAGAAAAAACAGGTGATCAAAACTTGGTCACGCCGTTCAACTATCTTCCCGTCTTTCATTGGAATGACGATTGCTGTCTACGACGGACGTAAACACGTACCTGTCTATGTGACTGAAGATATGGTAGGTCATAAACTAGGTGAATTCGCACCTACGCGCACATACAAAGGTCATGGCGCTGACGATAAGAAAACAAGACGCTAATTGAGAGGAGGTTATTCTGATGCAACAAGCAAAAGCTATTGCCCGCACAGTCCGTATTGCTCCTCGTAAAGTCCGTTTAGTCGTTGATCTTATCCGGGGCAAGAAAATCGGTGAAGCTGTCGCGATTCTACGCCTGACGCCGAAAGCGGCCTCTCCGGTTGTAGAAAAAGTATTAAACTCAGCTATCGCAAATGCTGAACATAACTACGAAATGGATGTTGAGAACCTAATCATCAGCGAAGTATTCGTTGACGAAGGTCCGACAATGAAACGTTTCCGTCCACGTGCACAGGGACGCGCGAGTGCGATCAACAAACGTACGAGCCACATCACTGTAGTGGTATCAGAAAAAAAGGAGGGGTAATTCGTGGGTCAAAAAGTACATCCTAACGGTTTACGGGTTGGTATCATCCGTGATTGGGAGTCAAAATGGTATGCTGAAAAAGACTATGCGACTCTACTACACGAAGATTTAAAAATCCGTTCATTCATTGAAAAACGTCTTGTAGATGCATCTGTTTCCAAAGTGGAAATCGAACGTGCTGCAAAACGTGTTAACGTTACTATTCACACTGCGAAACCTGGTATGGTAATCGGTAAAGGTGGTTCCGAAGTAGAAGTACTTCGTAAACAACTTAACGATATCTCAGGCAAGCGTGTTCACATCAACATCATCGAAATCAAGCGTGCAGACCTTGATGCGAAATTAGTCGCAGAATCAATTGCACGTCAACTAGAAGGCCGTGTATCATTCCGTCGTGCACAGAAACAAGCGATTCAACGCACAATGCGTTCTGGCGCTAAAGGAATTAAAACACAAGTTTCCGGACGTCTTGGCGGTGCTGACATCGCTCGTGCGGAACATTACAGTGAAGGTACTGTCCCTCTCCATACATTACGTGCAGACATTGATTATGCACACGCAGAAGCTGACACAACTTATGGTAAGCTTGGCGTTAAAGTATGGATTTACCGTGGAGAAGTCCTTCCAGTGAAGAAGAAGAACTCTGAGGAAGGAGGCAACTAATATGTTAATGCCTAAACGCGTTAAATATCGTCGAGTATTCCGTGGTAAAATGCGCGGAGCTACTAAAGGCGGAGCAACGGTACAGTTCGGTGAGTTCGGTATCCAAGCTATGGAATCTGCATGGATCACAAACCGTCAAATCGAATCAGCACGTATTTCGATGACACGTTATATGAAACGTGGCGGTAAAGTATGGATCAACATATTCCCGCATAAATCATATACGAAAAAGCCTCTTGAAGTCCGGATGGGTTCCGGTAAAGGTGCTGTAGAAGGCTGGGTAGCAGTTGTTAAACCTGGCAGAGTAATGTTTGAAATCGCAGGTGTGTCAGAAGAAGTTGCACGTGAAGCTCTTCGCCTCGCATCTCACAAGCTTCCTATTAAGTGTAAGTTTGTAAAACGTGAAGAAATTGGTGGTGAATCTAATGAAAGCTAATGAAATCCGTGACTTAACAACTGCAGAGATTGAGCAAAAGGTGAAATCACTGAAAGAAGAGCTTTTCAACCTACGCTTCCAGTTAGCGACAGGTCAATTAGAAAACACAGCACGCATCCGTGAAGTACGTAAATCGATTGCGCGCATGAAAACTGTAATACGTCAAAGAGAAATCAGTGCAAATAACTGATGAAGGAGGTTGCAGCCATGACTGAGCGTAACCAGCGCAAAGTGTATACAGGCCGTGTAGTATCCGACAAAATGGATAAAACAGTTACTGTAATGATCGAAACACAAAAGAAACATGGTTTATACGGTAAACGTGTAAAGTATTCTAAGAAATTCAAGGCCCATGATGAATTAAATGAAGCGAAAATCGGTGATGTTGTTCGCATTATGGAAACTCGTCCATTATCAGCAACAAAACGTTTCCGCGTTCTTGAAATCGTCGAAAAAGCGGTCATTATCTAATAACGTTCGGAGATATAAATCCGGGAGGAGGTAGCCTCAATGATTCAACAGGAAAGTCGTATGAAAGTCGCTGACAACTCAGGCGCACGTGAAGTACTTACAATTAAGGTTTTAGGTGGTTCAGGCCGTAAAGTAGCTAACATCGGTGATGTAGTCGTGGTTACGGTAAAAAAAGCAACACCAGGTGGCGTTGTTAAAAAAGGTGAAGTTGTAAAAGCTGTTATCGTTCGTACGAAGAGCGGTGTACGTCGTAAAGATGGTTCATACATTACGTTTGATGAAAACGCGTGTGTTATCATCCGCGACGATAAGAGCCCACGTGGAACACGTATTTTCGGACCAGTTGCTCGCGAACTACGCGACAGTAACTTCATGAAAATCATTTCACTAGCTCCAGAAGTACTTTAATCACACGACAGTGCCAATCAAGGAGGTGCGACAGAATGCATGTAAAAAAAGGCGATAAAGTTATGGTGATCACAGGTAAAGACAAAGGTAAAACAGGTGTGATCCTAGTTGCTTACCCTAAAAAAGATCGCGTACTTGTTGAAGGTATTAACATCGTTAAGAAACATACGAAACCTAATCAAGAAAATCCTCAAGGTGGAATCATTTCACAAGAGGCAGCGATTCACGTATCAAACGTCATGGTAATCGATCCTAAGACAGGCGAGCCATCTCGCGTAGGTTATACGATTGAAAATGGCAAAAAAGTTCGTGTTGCTAAAAAATCCGGGGAAAAACTGGACAAATAAGTAACGGATGAAAGGAGGTCCAACAGATGAGCCGTCTAAAAGAAAAGTTTAAAAGTGATATCACTCCTGCTCTTATGAGCAAGTTTGAATACACTTCTGTAATGCAAGTACCAAAAGTGGACAAAATCGTAATCAACATGGGTGTTGGTGATGCTGTTCAAAACACGAAAGCACTAGATGCGGCAGTGGAAGATTTAACAATTATCGCTGGTCAAAAACCGGTCATCACAAAAGCGAAGAAATCAATCGCGGGATTCCGTCTCCGTGAAGGTATGCCTATCGGAACAAAAGTTACACTACGCGGTGAGCGTATGTATGAGTTCCTTGATAAGCTAATCTCGGTTTCGTTACCTCGTGTACGTGACTTCCGTGGTGTATCAAAGAAAGCATTCGATGGTCGCGGAAACTATACGCTTGGCGTTAAAGAGCAACTTATTTTCCCAGAAATCGACTACGATAAAGTTTCTAAAATACGCGGTATGGATATCGTCATCGTTACAACTGCAAACTCCGATGAAGAAGCACGTGAGTTACTAACGCAGTTCGGCATGCCGTTCCAAAAGTAAATAAGAGGGAGGCGTAAACGTGGCTAAAAAATCAATGATCGCAAAACAACAACGTACACCAAAGCACCCAGTGCAGGCATACACACGCTGCGAGCGTTGTGGTCGTCCGCATTCTGTATATCGTAAATTCAAGCTTTGCCGTATTTGTTTCCGCGAACTAGCGTACAAGGGACAAATTCCAGGCGTCAAAAAAGCCAGCTGGTAAACCCCACAATTTGGGAAGGAGGTAAATGGAATGACAATGAGTGATCCGATCGCAGATATGCTTACTCGCATCCGTAACGCGAACATGGTTCGTCACGAGAAGCTTGAAGTACCTGCTTCAAACATGAAAAAAGAAATTGCTGAAATCTTGAAACGTGAAGGTTTCGTTCGCGAAGTTGAATTCGTAGAGGATAGCAAACAAGGTATTATCCGCATTTTCCTTAAATATGGTCAAAACAACGAGCGTGTTATCACAGGTCTTAAACGTATTTCAAAACCTGGTCTTCGTGTTTACGCAAAAACAAACGAAGTGCCTAAAGTTTTGAATGGTCTTGGCATCGCCCTCGTTTCAACATCACACGGTGTCCTTACAGATAAGGAAGCACGTGCTAAACAAGTAGGCGGAGAAGTAGTAGCTTACGTCTGGTAATTCGTAACAAATGAATGGAGGTGCAATTGAATGTCCCGTATTGGCAAAAAGCCGATTGAGGTACCTGCTGACGTAACAGTAACCATCGCTGATGGTAACTTCGTTACAGTTAAAGGACCAAAAGGCGAACTTACAAACACATTTAACACGGATCTTAAAATCGAGCAAGAAGGTAACGTGATTACAGTAATCCGTCCTTCTGAATCAAAAGAACACCGTTCTATTCATGGAACGACTCGTTCATTGATCGATAATATGGTAGTGGGCGTTTCAAAAGGTTTTGAAAAAACACTTGAACTTGTTGGGGTAGGTTACCGTGCATCACTTCAAGGTACAAAACTTGTATTGAACGTTGGTTACTCACATCCGGTTGAATTTACACCGGAAGAAGGAATTGTAGTTGAAGTTCCTTCAAACACGAAGATCATCGTACGCGGTATCAACAAAGAACGCGTAGGTGCTCTTGCATCAAACGTACGTCAAGTACGCCCACCAGAGCCGTATAAAGGCAAAGGTATTCGCTACGAAGGCGAAGTTGTACGTCGTAAAGAAGGTAAAACAGGTAAATAATGCCGCTTAAGGCATCCCGAAAGGAGTGACCACGATGATCACGAAACAAGATAAAAACGCTACTCGTAAAAAGCGTCATGTACGTGTACGTACGAAAATTAGCGGAACTGCAGCTCGTCCACGTCTAAACGTTTTCCGTTCAAACAAGCATATGTATGCACAATTGATCGATGATGTAACTGGCGTAACGATTGCAAGTGCTTCTACAATGGACAAAGACTTCGGTTCTGACTCCAAAGCAGATACTGCTGCAGCGGCTAAAGTCGGCGAGTTGATCGCGAAGAAAGCTGTTGAAAAGGACGTCAAGGCGGTTGTTTTCGACCGTGGCGGTTACCTATTTCACGGCCGTGTGAAGGCTCTTGCGGACGCAGCACGTGAAAACGGTCTGGAATTTTAATTAAGAAGGAGGGACACATTTCATGCGTCGTAATGATCAGAAACAAAGTGAATTCGAAGAACGCGTAGTTACGATTAACCGCGTAGCGAAGGTTGTAAAAGGTGGACGTCGTTTCCGTTTTACAGCTCTCGTCGTTGTCGGAGATAAAAATGGCCGTGTAGGTTTCGGTACTGGTAAAGCACAAGAAGTGCCAGATGCGATCCGTAAAGCCATCGAAGATGCCAAGAAGAATTTGATCGTTGTACCAATGGTCAAAGGAACGACTCCACACCAAGTACTTGGACACTTTGGTGCAGGGAAAATTCTTATCAAACCTGCATCACCTGGTACTGGAGTTATCGCTGGTGGACCTGTCCGTGCGGTACTAGAACTTGCTGGTATCACGGATATTCTTTCTAAATCCCTAGGTTCAAGCACTCCAATCAACATGGTTCGTGCTACAATCGAAGGATTGACGAATTTGAAACGCGCTGAAGAAGTAGCTAAATTGCGCGGCAAATCCGTAGAAGAACTGTTAGGTTAAGGGGGGAAACACAATGGCGAACAAACTTGAAATCACCCTTACAAAAAGCGTAATCGGTTCAAAGCCGGCACAACGTAAAACAGTTGAAGCGCTTGGACTACGTAAATTGAACCAAACGGTAGAACACCAAGATAATGTTGCAATTCGCGGCATGATCAACAAAGTGGACCACCTGGTTACAGTCAAGGAACAATAATTTTGATTTTTTGAATAAGGAGGTGCCAATAAAATGAAATTACACGATATGAAACCAGCTGAAGGTGCTCGTAGAAAACGTAAACGTGTTGGACGCGGTACGGGTTCAGGCCACGGTAAAACTTCAGGTAGAGGTCATGATGGTCAAAACTCACGTTCAGGCGGTGGTGTACGTCTTGGATTCGAGGGTGGTCAAATTCCACTTTTCCAACGTCTACCTAAACGTGGATTTACGAACATTAACCGTAAGGAATATGCAATCGTAAACCTTGAAACACTTAATCGTTTCGATGCGGGAACAGAAGTAACTCCTGAGCTACTAATTGAATCAGGCATCGTGAGCAACGCTAAGTCAGGAATTAAGATTCTTGGAAACGGAACTCTTGATAAAAAGATTACAGTAAAAGCTCACAAATTCTCTGCATCTGCTAAAGAAGCGATCGAGAAAGCGGGCGGACAGACAGAGGTGGTTTAATGTTTCAGACAATCTCCAACTTTATGCGCGTTAGAGATATAAGGTCTAAAATCTTTTACACATTACTTGTACTGATTGTCTACAGGCTAGGTACATTTATACCAGTCCCAAATGTTGATGCAACTGCGCTTCAACAATCTGATAATAATCTTATTGGCTTAATGAATGTCTTTGGCGGGGGTGCCCTTGCCAACTTCTCAATCTTAACGATGGGGATTATGCCATACATTACGGCATCCATTATCGTGCAATTACTGCAGATGGATGTTGTTCCGAAATTTTCTGAATGGGCGAAACAAGGCGATGTTGGAAGACGGAAACTTGCTCAGTTCACAAGGTATTTCACAATAGTCCTAGCATTTATCCAAGCGTTTGCTATGTCATTCGGTTTCAACCGGATGTACGACGGTACGCTGATAACTAGCCAGGGTGTTTCGACATATGTGGTCATTGCGATCGTATTGACGGCAGGAACTGCATTTCTTCTATGGCTCGGTGAACAAATTACGGCAAAAGGTGTTGGGAATGGTATTTCCATCATTATCTTCGCCGGAATTGTCGCAGCGATACCAAATGCAGTCAACCAACTTTACGCAACTCAGATCCAGGATGCAGGCGACGCATTGTTCATTAGACTTGCGATGATGGCCTTGTTACTCCTAGTGGTCATTGCAATAACTGTTGGAATTATCTATTTCCAAGAAGCACTACGGAAAATTCCAATCCAATATGCGAAGCGTGTCTCAGGACGTAGCCAAACGGCTGCTGGACAACAGACACATCTACCATTGAAACTTAATGCTGCAGGGGTTATCCCGGTAATCTTTGCGTCAGCATTTTTCATGACACCACAATCAATAGCTGCTTTCTTTGGAACGAATAGTGTAACAACAACGATTATGACTGTTTTTGATTATACAAAACCAGTTGGTATGGTATTCTATATCGCATTAATCGTCGCGTTCACATACTTCTATGCGTTCATTCAAGTGAATCCGGAGAATATTGCGGATAATCTTAAGAAGCAAGGTGCATATATCCCGGGCATCCGTCCTGGACAAAATACACAAAGCTATTTAACGAAAACTTTATATCGATTGACATTTGTCGGGGCAATTTTCCTGTCAGTAGTGTCAATGATGCCGATATTCTTCATCAGTTTCGCAAACCTTCCACAGTCTGCGCAAATTGGAGGAACAAGTCTAATCATCGTTGTCGGGGTTGCCCTTGAAACGATGAAACAGCTTGAATCACAACTTGTGAAAAGGCATTATAAAGGATTCATGAAATAAGAGTTATAAAGAAAAATTCTCTGTAACTCGGATCTGAAAATGGGAGGGCAAGACGTATGAATATCGTATTAATGGGTCTGCCAGGGGCCGGTAAAGGAACTCAGGCAGACGGAATTGTCGAAAAGTACGAAACCCCTCATATTTCTACAGGCGATATGTTCCGCGCTGCCATTCAAGAAGGCACGGAACTTGGAGTCAAAGCGAAATCGTTCATGGATCAAGGCGCTCTTGTACCTGATGAAGTTACAATTGGCATTGTACGTGAACGATTGAGCAAATCCGATTGCGAAAAAGGTTTCCTACTTGATGGTTTCCCTCGTACGGTTCCACAAGCGGAAGCGCTTGACGGACTACTGGCCGATATGGGTCGGAAGATTGAGCATGTTCTCAATATCCAAGTTGAGAAGGAAGAACTTGTCGCACGGCTTACTGGCCGACGCATCTGTAAAGTTTGTGGATCATCTTATCACCTTCAGTTCAACCCGCCAAAGGTTGAAGGCAAATGTGATAAGGACGGTGGCGAACTTTATCAGCGAGCGGATGACAATCCCGAAACTGTAACAAACCGTCTGGAAGTAAATATGAACCAAACGGCACCACTATTGGCGTTTTACGAAGCCAAAGGTGTGTTGGCAAACATTGATGGACAACAGAACATCAGTGATGTTTTTAAAGATCTGGACGCTCTTCTTCAAAAAAGCGGACAGTAAGCTTTTTCCAAACTGGATATTCTTGGTCAATTTTGGTCATAATGATATGTACGGAGAGAAAAAGTATCTCAACGAGCTGCAAAAGTAAATGATGCCCGGTATTGGAACTAGTCGGAGTTCTGTGGGCTTAAAGTTCTGGTTCATAATGAATGCATTTTCTTACTAAAGTAGGTATAATCATTTTTGTGAAAAGAGCTGTATAACGCAACTAGGAACTCATCCACGGCAATCTGGACAGTCGTGTCCATTCCGACGCGATTTTCCACAACAAGAGGTCGGGGACTGACTTAAGGGAAACGAGATGTGACAGACGTCTTTCGAACATCACTCATGCAATCCAGACATATGTTGAAGGAAGCTTTAATGGCGACTGATGCCGCTAGATGGTGAGAACCTTTATTGGATATAGAAGGGAGACAGGATTGATGGCGAAAGACGATGTAATTGAAGTTGAAGGAACCGTAGTCGAAACGTTGCCAAACGCGATGTTCAAAGTAGAGCTGGAAAACGGCCATACGATTCTTGCGCATGTTTCTGGCAAAATCCGTATGCACTTTATCCGCATCCTGCCTGGCGACAAAGTGACAATGGAACTTTCGCCTTATGATTTAACACGTGGTCGTATCACATACCGTTTTAAATAAACTTTTGCACTCCGGAATATTGAAGGAGGTTGGGTAAGATGAAAGTAAGACCATCTGTAAAACCGATCTGTGAAAAATGTAAAGTTATTCGCAGACGCGGCCGGGTAATGGTAATTTGTGAAAATCCGAAACATAAACAAAGACAAGGCTAATTCAGAAGGAGGTGCACAATCTATATGGCACGTATTGCTGGTGTAGACGTTCCGCGCGATAAGCGCGTTGTAATATCATTAACTTACATTTTCGGAATCGGAAAAACAACTGCTCAAAAAGTTTTGGCTGCAGCTGGAGTATCTGAAGAAGCACGCGTACGCGATCTTACTGATGCTGAACTTGACAAAATCCGTGAGCAAATTGACGGATTGAAAGTTGAAGGGGACCTTCGTCGTGAAACTTCCCTTAACATCAAACGTTTGATGGAAATCGGTAGCTTCCGTGGTATCCGTCACCGTCGTGGATTGCCCGTTCGCGGTCAAAACACAAAAAACAACGCACGTACTCGTAAAGGTCCTAAGCGGACAGTTGCAAACAAGAAAAAATAATAGGTAAAGGAGGTATCTTCTTAACATGGCACGTAAACAACAAACTCGTAAACGTCGCGTGAAAAAGAATATCGAATCCGGTATTGCACATATCCGTTCGACGTTTAACAATACAATCGTTACAATTACTGACATGCAAGGGAATGCACTATCTTGGTCAAGTGCTGGTGCACTAGGCTTTAGAGGTTCCCGTAAATCGACTCCGTTTGCTGCACAAATGGCTGCAGAAACTGCTGCGAAAACTGCTATGGAGCACGGCTTGAAAACGTTGGAAGTTACTGTTAAAGGTCCAGGTGCTGGACGTGAAGCAGCAATTCGTTCACTACAAGCTGCTGGTCTTGAAGTTACTGCAATCAGAGACGTTACACCGGTTCCACATAACGGATGCCGCCCGCCAAAACGCCGTCGTGTATAATGGCTTGTTCTCCATTTGATTGAGAAACACAATTTTTGTCAAAAATGATTGTGCGATTGCAAATTGCCGTCTGTGAAAATCGATTTCAATATGGAACGGCCTATACATTCGACGTTTGAAGGAGGGTAAATAAAATGATCGAAATTGAGAAACCGAAGATTGAAACAGTTATGATCAGCGATAATTCCAAGTTTGGTAAGTTTATTATCGAACCACTTGAGCGTGGATATGGAAACACGTTGGGGAATTCCCTACGTCGCATCCTTCTAAGCTCATTGCCTGGGGCTGCTGTAACATCTATTCAAATCGATGGTGTACTTCATGAGTTCTCTACAATTGAAGGTGTCGTCGAAGACGTCGCAACAATTATTTTGAACGTGAAGAAACTAGCTCTCAAAGTCTATTCAGACGAAGAGAAAGTGATTGAGATAGATGTGAAAGGTGAAGGCGTAATTACTGCTGCGGACATTACACATGATAGTGACGTAGAAGTATTGAACCCTGATCTGCCTATCGCAACACTTGGTAAGAACGGACATTTACGCATGCGTATGTATGCTGTACGTGGTCGAGGTTATGCGCCTTCTGATCAGAACAAACGTGAGGATCTCGCAATTGGCGTTATTCCGATCGACTCTATTTACACTCCAGTTTCACGCGTTAACTTTCAAGTGGAAAACACTCGTGTTGGTCAAATGACTAACTTCGATAAGTTGACACTAGATGTTTGGACAGATGGTAGTATCGGTCCGAAAGAAGCTGTTGCACTAGGAGCAAAAATTCTTACTGAGCATTTAAATATATTTGTTGGCATGACTGACGAAGCACAAACTGCTGAAATCATGGTGGAAAAAGAGGAAGATCAAAAAGAGAAAGTACTTGAGATGACTATTGAGGAACTCGACCTTTCTGTTAGATCTTACAACTGCCTGAAACGTGCAGGTATCAATACCGTTCTTGAACTTGCTAGCAAGTCTGAAGACGAAATGATGAAAGTGCGAAATCTCGGCCGCAAATCACTTGAAGAAGTGAAGGCGAAATTGGACGAGCTTAACCTAGAGTTACGCTTAGAAGATTGAGCAATTTTATAGATTGAAGGAGGGAAACTTCTAATGGGATACAGAAAACTTGGACGTACAAGTTCACAACGTAAAGCGATGCTTCGCGACCTAGCGACAGACCTTATCGTACATGAGCGTATTCAAACAACTGAAGCTCGCGCGAAAGAATTGCGTTCTGTAGTTGAAAAAATGATTACTCTTGGAAAACGTGGAGACTTGCACGCACGTCGTCAAGTTGCACAATTCATCCGTCGTGAACTCGTTTCAGTAACGGACGAAGAAGGCAAGGAGACAGAAATCTTTGCCATCCAAAAACTTTTTGATAATGTTGCTCCACGCTACGCTGAGCGTCAAGGTGGATACACACGTATCATGAAAATGGGACCTCGTCGCGGTGACGGTGCACCTGTCGTCGTAATCGAACTCGTTTAATTAGTTAATGGATAGGGTGTGGCTGTGCGTAAGCCAGGCATACCCTTTTTCAATACATTGTAAGGATTTATACGACAACTTTAAAAGCTGAGTGTTATGATCCGCGATACTTACTATCGTCTGGTCTAGCTCTACGCACCTCATCCGCGGTGCCGGATTGAGCACCTGGCATCTGTCATAGATATGAGCGCATTTCTTCGGATGAGGTGCGCGCTTTTTTTTATTCAAAATTAAATGTTTTACATGATTGAAGAGGATTCCTTGGCACGTTGCAAGGGATCCTTCGTAATATACATATTTATCTTTTTTCAGCGGAATACTCCACCTTTATAGGTTGGGGTTGTATGCGATTTTGTTTCCGGTTCAGTGGATGTTTAAACGCCCGCTGAAAAAAGATAGAAGCCTTTGGCGGATGTTACGGATTTTGAAATGAGTTTAAGGTAGGCAGTCTAAGTGCGCGACCTCCTGTCGCAACAAAGAGGGATTGAAATACATCCCTCTTCACTGCATGATCTGCAAGGAAGGATGCAGTTCAATCCTTCCCCCGTGCAGACCTCAAGCACAATTCAAAATCCGAACGCAATCATGCCGAGGCGTAATTGATAAAAATGTGGCCGGAGGTGGTAGGCGATGAAGGAAATCTTGTCGATGGATCATGTCAGCTATTCTTATCCAACCGAGGATGGGGAAGTCAAGAGGGCAATCGATGACGTGTCGTTCACGGTGCAAGATGGTGAGTGGATTGCGATTGTTGGTCATAACGGTTCAGGCAAGTCGACACTTGCGAAATTGATGATTGGACTGTTATTTCCTAATGAAGGGAACGTCAATGTGTTTATCGAAAAGTTAACCGAGGATAATATTTGGGACATTCGTTCTCAAATGGGGATTGTTTTTCAAAACCCAGATAATCAGTTTGTGGGTTCAACCGTGCAGGATGATGTAGCATTTGCGTTAGAGAATAACGGCATACCGTTTGAGGAAATGACGATTCGAGTCCAAGACTCACTTGCGCAAGTAAATATGGGAGATTTCCTCAATCATGAGCCGCACCATCTATCAGGCGGACAGAAACAACGCGTGGCGATTGCAGGGGCACTTGCACTTCATCCAAGGCTGTTGATTATGGATGAGGCAACTTCTATGCTAGATCCACAAGGGCGTGATGAAGTGATTCGTGTTGTTGAGGAATTGAAACGCAAAACTGGACTTACAGTTGTCTCCATTACACATGATTTAGAAGAGACGTTATTGGCCGATCGAGTGATTGTGATGAATAAAGGGAAAGTGCTAACGGTGGGGACTCCTGAGCAAATATTTGCGCGTGGGGATGAACTGGAAGCGATTGGGTTAGACTTGCCGTTTGCTATGAAAGTATCTGGCTTGTTACGTAAAAGTGGAATGCAACTAAACGGTGAGCATATGACGGAAGAAGAGTTGGTGAATGAATTATGGACATCTCACTTCAGCAAGTAGGCTATTTGTATGGAAAAGATACACCTTTTGAGAAGAGGGCATTGCAAGCTGTGGATGCCACAATCCGTTCCGGTTCTTATTCGGCAATTATCGGGCATACGGGTTCGGGAAAATCAACGCTATTGATGCATTTGAATGGATTGCTCAAGCCGTCGGAAGGTGTTGTGCAGATTGGGGAAACAAAGATTTCTGCTGGCACGAAGGCGAAGGGATTAAAAGACGTCCGGAAGCATGTTGGGATTGTCTTTCAATTTCCAGAGCACCAGTTGTTTGAAGAAACTGTAGAGAAAGATATTATGTTTGGTCCTATGAACTTTGGTGTGTCGGAAGAAGAGGCACGGAGACGAGCCCATGAATTGATTGAATTGCTGGGGCTGCCGCCAGAGGTTGCTCAGAAATCGCCTTTCGATTTGTCGGGTGGACAGATGCGCCGTGTTGCGATTGCAGGAGTGTTAGCATTTAAGCCATCTGTGTTGGTGCTAGATGAACCGACTGCGGGATTGGATCCACGGGGACGCCAAGAAATTATGGAGCTATTCCATCGTCTTCATGTGGAAGAGAAACTCACGATGATCCTTGTGACGCATAGCATGGAGGATGCGGCCCGTTACGCGGATAATATTATTGTCATGCATGATGGACGTTCTGTACTGTCTGGAACACCGCAGGAAGTGTTTGGGGATGAAGAACGCCTGAAGTCATTCAGACTGGATTTACCACGTTCTGTAAAGTTCCAACGCGATGTTGAGAAGATGATTGGGTGTCCTTTACAAACTTTAGCATTGACGGAAGAGCAGCTTGCGCAGGCAATTGTACAAGCTACACAGGAAGAGGGTGGCCGTTAATGTTAGAGAAAATGATTTTCGGTCGCTTCATTCCAGGGACTTCGTTTGTTCATAAGTTAGATCCACGTTCGAAGCTGTCTTTTGTTTTCTTGTTCATCGTTGCTGTATTTTTAGCGAATAATGCGTTGACGTATGGGCTGCTATTAGGCTTTACATTGCTGGTCATTTTCAGTTCGCGGATTCGTTTGTATTTCTTGATGAACGGATTGAAGCCAATTCTGTTCTTGATTATTTTCACGTTTCTGATGCATATCTTTTTCACGAAAGAGGGTGCATTGTTGCTCGATTGGAAGGTCATTAAAATCTATGAAGAAGGATTGCGACAAGGGATTTTCATCTCCATTCGTTTTCTGGTTCTTGTGTTAATGACGTCTGTTCTAACGTTGACAACATCTCCGATTTCAATCACGGATGGGTTGGAGGATTTACTAGGTCCATTCAAGCGTTTTAAATTACCCGTTCATGAGTTGGCGTTGATGATGTCGATTTCTTTGCGCTTCATCCCTACATTGATGGATGAAACGGATAAAATATTGAAAGCGCAGTTGGCAAGGGGATCGGATATTAGTACGGGCACCATTAAACAACGTATTCAAGCGGTAATTCCACTGCTTGTTCCTTTGTTCGTCAGTGCGTTTAAGCGTGCTGAGGACCTTGCAGTAGCCATGGAGGTTCGTGGGTATCGTGGCGGTGAGGGAAGAACGAGGTACCGCCAATTGAAGTGGCATTGGCGCGATACGTTGGTTATGATCTTGTTCGTTGTTCTCGTCGCAGTCCTTTTGTTGGTGAGAAGTTAGGGGAAATGTAAATGACACGCGTAAAAGCAATTGTATCTTATGATGGGACAAACTTTGCGGGCTATCAGTCTCAGCCGGGTATGCGTACCGTACAATCGGAAATCGATAAGGCGTTGGTGAAGATTCATAAAGCGATACCCGTGCACTCTGTCGCGAGCGGGCGGACGGATGCTGGCGTTCATGCCAATGGACAGGTCATTCATTTTGATACTTCGCTAGGGCTTCCGCTGGATCGTTGGCAGAGGGCGTTAAATGTTTTATTGCCTACGGATATAAGAATTGTTGATGTTGAATATGTCGATGAGGATTTCCATGCGCGCTATTCGGCGAAGGGGAAAACGTATAGCTACAGATGGTCTTATAGTGAAGTGCACAGTCCTTTCGATCGAAATTTTTCAGTCCATCTCGGTAGCTTACGACCGGATGTGGAACGTATGCAGGAAGCGGCACGTCATTTGATTGGCGAACATGATTTTACGA
Organism: Sporosarcina sp. NPDC096371; assembly: GCF_044762865.1. NCBI lineage: Bacteria > Bacillati > Bacillota > Bacilli > Caryophanales > Caryophanaceae > Sporosarcina > Sporosarcina sp. NPDC096371. The sequence goes on along the minus strand of NZ_JBIWFE010000004.1, from coordinate 162,898 downwards.
GTTATTGTTCAGCTAAAACTGCCACATCCAATAAGGTACGGACAGTCAGAAAGTTGACTTGCGAAAAAAAAGGGGACTATCTCGTCATGACAATTGAGGGCGATGGATTCCTGTATAATATGGTGCGAACCATTGCGGGCATGTTGCTGGCGGTCGGTAGAGGATGGAATAGTCCGGATGATGTCAAGCGAATTTTGGAGTTACGCGATCGTAATGAGGCTGGCAAAACCGCGCCGGCACACGGTTTGTACTTGGAAAGTGTGACCTACGGGGACTAGGGCAACTTTTCCTGGTGTTTTTCAGGAAGTGACTTGACTTATTGTGGGATTCGGTATAAGATGGGTACTGGTATTTCAATAACCCCACAAATAAGCCCCGGAAGGTTAACTTGTGTTTAGGGATAGAGAAAACGGAACTAATGATATTCATTTAGGAGGATAAAAACATGCGTACAACATTCATGGCTAAAGGTCACGAAGTAGAGCGTAAATGGCTCGTTGTCGACGCTGAAGGACAGACGCTTGGTCGTCTTGCTTCTGAAGTTGCATCACTTTTGCGCGGCAAACATAAACCAACGTTCACACCACACGTTGACACAGGTGATCACGTGATCATCATCAATGCTGAAAAGATCGAACTAACAGGTAACAAATTGAAAGACAAATTGTATCACCGTCACTCAGGTTACACTGGTAGCCTTAAAACACGTACAGCGCTAGAAATGCGCACGAACTACCCTACAAAAATGCTTGAATTGGCTATCAAAGGAATGCTTCCAAAAGGTCCTCTAGGTCGTCAAACATTCAAGAAACTTAACGTATACGCTGGAGCGGAACATCCGCACGCAGCACAAAAACCGGAAGCATACGAGCTTCGCGGATAATTAAGAGGAGGAAACACCTTTGGCACAAGTACAATATCTCGGCACTGGCCGTCGTAAAAGTTCAGTAGCTCGTGTTCGTTTGGTTCCTGGAGATGGTCAAATCATCATCAACAACCGCGACGCAGAAGACTACGTACCATTCGAAACACTTCGTGAAATCATTAAGCAACCATTAGTTGCTACAGAAACTCTTGGAAGCTACGATATCCTTGTAAACGTCCACGGTGGCGGATACACAGGACAAGCAGGCGCAATCCGTCACGGCGTTGCTCGTGCACTTCTAAACGTAGATCCTGATTTCCGTCCAACGCTTAAATCAGCTGGACTACTTACGCGTGATGCAAGAATGAAAGAGCGTAAAAAACCAGGTCTTAAAGGCGCACGTCGTGCACCACAGTTCTCAAAACGTTAATATTTCAAATCAAAACTCTTTTCCATTCGTGGAAAAGGGTTTTTTTATTTTATCGAATTATTGTCATGTTCATTGTGTGGAGAATTATGTGGACACATCGCGGTTTCATCTAAAGGTTATTAACATTGTGGGTAAGGGGACCGGAAGCAGAAGTTATCCACATACGCATTGACCTCAGTAGTATTGTTACTTATAATTGGTTACAACGAGTTATATCTAGTTATAAGTAACGATATATACTGATTGAAGAAGGGGGTTTTTTAGTTGAATATAAAAAAGGTGTTTTGTTTAGGCTGTCTATGTGTATTGTTGATGTTAGCGGGATGTTCAGCTAGTAAGTCAGATGGAGATGTCGAATTGATGATATCGGCGGCTGCAAGTTTGACCGATGCATTAACAGATATGAAGGCTTCTTTTGAAAGCGAACATGACAACATTACATTGACAATCAACCCTGGAAGCTCAGGTAAATTGGTGCAACAGATTGAGAATGGAGCGCCTGCAGATGTATTTTTATCTGCCAGTAAAAAAGATATGGATACGTTAGAAGCTGGCGAGTTATTATTAAATGAAACGCGTGTCAATTTAACAGAGAATGAATTGGTGTTGATAACAAATAAGGATGAGACATCTACTGTGGAATCATTCGAGGATATTGATCCCGCGACAATTGCGCATTTTGCGATTGGAGAGCCTGAGAGTGTTCCGGTTGGACGTTATACAAAAGAAGTCTTGGATCATATTGGATTGTGGGAGTCGTTGCAGGGGAAGATGGTGTTAGGTTCGGATGTGCGCCAAGTGTTGACGCATGTGGAAATGGGCAATGCGGATCTCGGTGTTGTTTATGCAAGTGATGCCAAAATATCGGATCAAGTAAAAGTAGTAGCGACAGCTAATGCAGAGTGGCATGAACCCATCGTCTATCCTGGAGCAATCATTGCGGATACGAAAAACCCAGAAGAAGCCAAATTGTTTATGGAGTACCTAACAAGCAAAGAGGGAAAAGAAGTTTTGAAGAAATATGGCTTCAAGTAAGTAGGGAGGTATACTCGTGCATGCAACTGATTACACGCCTTTGATGTTATCGCTAAAAATAGCGGGTATTTCTACTGTGATTGTTTTTATTGTTGGTGTGTTTTTTGCGCATTTATTCTCCCGGAAACAATTTTTTGGAAAAAGTGTGATTGAATCATTATTTTTATTGCCATTAGTGTTACCGCCGACGGTTGTTGGTTTCGGTTTGCTGATTCTCTTTGGTAAAAACGGGTGGATTGGTAGTTGGCTATTGGAATGGTTTGATTTTCAGATTGTGTTTACGTGGATTGGTGCGGTTATTGCGTCGGTCGTTGTGTCTTTTCCATTGATGTATCAAAGTGCCAGTGCGGCATTTGCCAGTTTGGACGTTCGATTGGAAAATGCGGCGCGGACGATGGGTGCTTCAGAGTGGAAGATGTTTAGAACGATAACCTTTCCGCTCGCTTGGCCGGGTCTTCTTGCTGGATTGGTGCTGTCGTTTGCACGTGGGCTCGGTGAGTTTGGTGCCACATTGATGTTGGCGGGTTATATTCCTGGTAAGACGGATACGATTCCGATGGCCATCTACTTTGCGGTTGAATCTGGTCAAATGGAGAAAGCTACTTTTTGGGTAGTGATTATCGTGGCCCTCGGCTTTAGTACGATTATGTGGCTGAATTGGTGGAGTAGGAGAAATATGCAAAGATATAAAAATGGGCATACATAAGTAGGTGTTTAAAATGTTGGATGTTCACATTAAGAAAGCGTTGGCACATTTTTCAATGGATATTCATATGAAGGTGGAGGATGAAATCGTCGTCCTAGTGGGGCCCTCGGGATCAGGAAAAACAACGATTTTGAATGTCATTGCGGGACTCGAAGATCCAGACGAAGGTTCGGTTATGTTGAACGAGCAAGTGTATTTTCAAGGGAAGGGTCAATCTCTTACGCCGCAGAAAAGAAATGTCGGGTACTTATTTCAAGATTATGCGCTATTTCCGCATATGACGGTGGAGAAAAATATAAGCTATGGCGTTAAAGATAAAATGGCTCTTTCGCGAAGTGATCAATTGATTAGTGTTCTCGGGATTGGGCATTTGGTCAAAAAATATCCCCACCAGATTTCTGGCGGGGAAAAGCAACGGGTCGCCTTGGCGCGTGCGTTGGCGACAGAACCTTCCGTTTTGCTATTGGATGAGCCGTTATCTGCCCTAGACCGGGAAACGCGTATCGAGTGTCAGGATGAGCTCCTAAGGCTCCATGAAATTTGGAAAATCCCATTCATCATCGTGACGCATGATACTGATGAAGCAGAAAAACTAGGTGATACTATTCTTTTTCTAGAACGCGGGATGATACGTGATATTAAGGTGTCTCGTAAATAACTTGCCCCGTTCGAGATAAGTCGTAGCCGCCAATGGCTTCAAGCTCGCTTTGGAAAGAGTCTGATTGCACAATACTTTGCAGTAGTTCGATGAATGCTGTATTTTCTGGTGTCTTCATAATGACTAAATCATAATGCTCTTTCATAATGGGGATAAAGTCGACGTCGACAAGACGGGCGGCTTTTTCAATTCCCACGCCTACATCAGCTTGACCGCTGACTACCTTGCTTGCCACACCGATATGACTTGATTCTTCTACGTCAAAGCCATTGACCTCATAGGGTGAAATTCCTAATAATCGTAACTGTTCATCGATCAAAACCCTTGCGCCAGACCCTTTTTCTCGGTTCGCCATTGTAATGCCGGATGTTTTAAAGTCAGCCCATGTGTGAATGTTTTTGGGGTTGCCTTTTGCGACGTAAAAGCCTTCCCATCGTGATAGAAGATTGATGACGATGTAAGAATGCCCAACTAAAATTCTTCGGATGTAGGGGAGGTTATAGGCGCCGGTGTCCCCGTCGTATAAGTGTGTACTTACGACGTCTGCCTTCCCTTGATACATGGCGACTAAGCTGTTCAAGCTACCGGTATAGGAGCGAAGGGGGCGGATAGTCGTTGAGTTTTTTTCGATATGATTGGCTAAAATATCTAAGCTAATGTCCTGCCCACTAATAATCATTTGTCTAGTAGAAGTGGATGCAGGTTTAGTGCCATCTGACTGAATGGTTGTGACTTGTGCTTCTGACTTTGGAGGGGGAGTACCACCTTTGGCTTGGACTTTATAAGCTTCTAAGTCATGGGCATCGACTCGTATTTGTCGGCCCACACGATAAGAAGGTAAGCTGCCTTTTTTGATCAAATCATAGACCGTCAATTTGGATACCTTTAAAATATTGGCGATTTCTTCAGTTGTATAGGAAGTAGTATCTTTCATGTCTAATCCAACCACCTTCAAAAGTCTTGTCTTGTTAGTATAGCAAAGCGTATAGGTATCGCCTAATAGGTATCGTTTTGTCGTAGAAAGAAGGAGGCTATGGTAAAGTAAAGATGAAAAAAAGTTTGGAGGCGTTGGATGATGAAAGAAATGACGACGACTGAATTACAGCTATTATTGGAACAAGGGGAGCAACTCAATTTGATTGACGTACGTGAGTCAGATGAAGTAGCACAAGGTATGATCCCGGGTGCCATCCATATTCCTTTAGGGGAAATACCGGAGCGTCTAGACGAGTTAGATAAAGAGAAGCCCTATATTATGATCTGTCGCTCAGGAGGGCGTAGCGGCCGTGCCTCGGCGTTTATGGACGCGGAAGGCTATGATGTCACGAATATGGTGGGCGGCATGCTGGAATGGGCAGGCGCAACTGAATAACGAGTATATGAGAAGGACCTTTCGAGGTTCTTTTTTTCTTGTCAAAAATGGGACATAACTGTGTGAATCGCTGCGTATAGTGAAGGAAAAAGGCGGTGTCTATATGAAACGGTGGTTTGTTATTGGTTTACTTTTGGTGTGTTCGCTCGGAGTCGTCCTCTATGGTGTAAAGGCATCGGATCGGAACTTTTTCATGCCAGAAGAGCTTGGTGGTGTGAAAATTGTTGTGGATCCTGGTCATGGTGGACTGGATGGTGGGGCTTCTTCGGGGGAAATTGTAGAACGTGATATTACGTTGAGCATTGCACATGAGTTGAAGAAGCGGCTTGAAAAGAAAGGCGCAACCGTCATTATGACAAGACTGAAAGATGGTGACGCACTGGCGGAGCATGCACCTGATCAAACGTTTAGAACAACACGTGAACGGAAGATGGCCGATTTAAAGTTAAGAGAAAGTATTGCAATTGAAGAAAATCCGGATATGTTCATCAGTGTGCATGTCAACGCAATACCACAAGAAAAGTGGCGTGGATCACAAGTGTTTTATCATCCGGAAGGCAATGCGGATGGAAAGTTACTTGCAGAGTCGATACAGGAGTCTTTCAGGGGGAATTTGCAGAACACGGAACGTGTAGCAATGGCTATCAAGGGTGTCTATCTATTAAAGAAAGTTCCGATGCCATCTGTGCTGGTTGAAACGGGTTTTCTATCGAATCCAGATGAACGCGAACTTTTAACGGATTCTGCTTATCAAAAAAAGGTGGCCGATGCTATTTTGGAAGGAATTATTGACTTTCATGTATCAGAAGAGAAGTGAGCATTAACGGGCTTTGCTTACAAGGGGTTATGGTATACTTGGGGGCGAATGAATATACCTCCAAGGAGTGTCGACATTGATAAACGAGCAAACAGTACGTGAATTGTTAGGTCAGTTGAAGGATCCGTTTTTACATAAAACCCTTGAAGAAACGAAGGGAATTACCGAAGTATCCATCAAGCCGGAGAAGAATCATGTGAGTGTGAAAGTGGCGATTGCAAAGGTCAATACGGCGGAACAAATGCCATTACAGACGAAAGTAGTCGAGCTTTTAAAAGGCGCCGGCGCTGATTCTGTCGGTATCCGTTTTGAGGAATTATCGAAAGAAGTCCTTGAACAATTCCGTGGGACTGCAACGGAAGCAGAGGCACAAGATATCTTATCTCCACTGAGCAATGTTGAGTTTATTTCCATTGCGTCTGGTAAAGGCGGAGTCGGTAAATCAACTGTGTCGGTTAACCTTGCAGTAGCGCTTGCGCGTCTTGGTAAAAAAGTAGGGTTAATCGATGCGGATATTTATGGGTTTAGTGTGCCGGATATGATGGGCGTGACTGAATTACCGGTGGTTCGCGATAACCGGATTATTCCAGTTGAACGTCTAGGTGTAAAGGTTATCTCGATGGGCTTCTTCGTTGAAGATAATGCGCCGGTCGTGTGGCGTGGACCGATGCTTGGGAAAGCACTTGACCAATTCTTCCGTGATGTGGAGTGGGGCGAACTAGATTACCTTCTACTCGACCTACCACCTGGTACGGGAGACGTTGCGCTTGATATCCATCAGATGATCCCGATGTCGAAGGAAATCGTTGTGACGACGCCGCATCCTACAGCTGCATTCGTCGCAGCACGTGCAGGGGCAATGGCGCTTCAGACGGACCATGAACTGCTTGGTGTGATTGAAAACATGTCTTGGTTCGAATCAAAAACGTCAGGTGAACGTGAATTCGTCTTCGGTCAAGGCGGTGGCGTGAAACTAGCGGAAGAGCTTCGTACAGAGCTACTTGGACAGATTCCACTCGGGCAACCCGACTGGAATGCAGAAGACTTTTCACCTTCTGTTTATGCAGATAACCATCCGATCGGTCGAATTTACGCAGGTATTGCAGAAAACGTTATTAACAAAACTGCGAAATAAGAACGGGGAAAAGCGGAGAGGGCTATTTGCCTTCTCCGCCTCCTTTACCTCCGCTTGAAGGCTTTTCTTCGCCCCCACCTTGCTTACTTTCGCCTCCGCTGCTATCGACCGGTTTCACTTCACCGGCTTTCAAAATCAGCTCCTGCCATTTCGGCTGCAAAAGGGGACTACTGATCGTTTCCTCCACAACTTTTTCAAGATGTTTTTTCATGTTCGCTGATTGCATAACGGTTTCTAGTTGTTTTTGCATATCAGGCTGACTAAAAAACTCCTCCAACTCTTTTTGGAAAGAAGAATCATCCATCAGCAACTTCATAATTTCTTGCTGTTGTTCTTTCATGCTTTTTGCCACTTTTTCCGTGAACTTTGGATCTTCAAACGTCTTTTTCCAGAAGTCTTCTCCTTTCTTTGATAATAATGTGTCTTCGATGGACTTTTTTACTTCAGGTTGATCCAAAATAAGAAGTTCTTTAAATTCTGGATCCGCTAACATTTGTTTGACGGCTTTTTTTCCATCCTCCGTCTGCAGTGCGTCGGTCACCATCTTCTTTAGTTCGTCGTAAGTTGGACTGGACTGCTGTGCCGCACATCCGGTTAACAGAAGGACAAGTAACAATAAATGAAAACACTTTTTTTTCATGGAAATCATATTCCCTTCCATAAGCATTTTCATTTATTGTTCACAAAATAACGCGGAATATGCATGGAACGTGTAAGTAAATAGATTTTTTGTCGAAACGTTGTTACACTAATGGAAGCACAAAAAACGGAGGATCATTGTCGTGACAATACGAAATTGGGTAAAGTTTTTTTTTAATGCGTTACTAATCGGGGGAATTGTAACAGCGGTGATGGGATTGATTGTCCGTTGGGAATTCTTTTCGCAATACTTAGCTGATGGTGAAATATGGCAATTCATAGGTGCCTTGCTATGGATGGTGTTCCTTGGATTCACGATGAGTGTTGTCGCTCAAATGGGCTTTTTTGCTTATTTAACGGTCCATCAATTTGGCGTCAATATGTTTAAGACATTGACATTATGGAACTGGGTTCAGCTTTTAATCATAGCAATCGTTTTGTTTGACCTTATTTTCTTCAGGTTCCGCTTGACTTCCGGCGATACGGGTCGGACGTTATTGTATCTTGCATTACTGGCATCACTTATCGGTGTGTCCGCTATTACCGCCTATTTTAAGGCGAAATGGACCAAGAAACATACACTGATCTCAGCATTGTTTTTCATGATTGTGATTACAACGCTTGAATGGCTACCAGCATTGATGGTACGTTCGGGCAATATTGATTCGTGGGTGACGATTTTGTTATTCCCGTTACTTGCGGTGAATGCTTATCAATTGTTACTGCTTCCAAAGTATAACAAGCAATCCGATGAAGATAAGGTGAAACTAGAAGAACGCAGAAAAGCGCGTAAAGCTGTTGCAAAGCCTGCCAAAGCAAAATAAAAAAAACCGCACCAATTGCCATGAATGGCGACGGTGCGGTTTTTGACTTTATTCAGGTATCTTTTTTACTTTCACGGTGGTGTTGAACAGCATTTCCTCGACTGTGGTAAATGTTCGATCCTTATACAACTTTTGTAATTGGCTGAAGACGATACGATCATCGCGGTGGTGAGGAATGGAAATAATTTCTCCTTCCGAGACAGGTGGGGATGCCCCGCCCCGCCAAACGATAGAAGAGCCAAGGGCATTGACTTCCGCTTTCCAAAGCATTGTATGTAAGGAACTGGGGAATACTTCGTCAATCGTGCGAAACCATAGCGGCTTCATCCCGAAAACAGTTTCAAATCGCTCAAGTTGACTGGGGAACAGGGATGTATTTTGTTCATAGGCGTCGCCTTGAACACCGAGCAGACCGACTGGAATATTTTTTTCAGTGATAAGTTTCACTGTTGCAGGGAATCGTTCCACCCAGTCCATGTCTAGAAATAAGAGTGGATAGGGTTTGCTCAATTCCTGGATCCACTGTTCCACTTCGACGTCTCCGAATGAAATGTTGACGGTCAATGCCGAACCACTTGTACCGCGAACAATGACAGCAGGCTCTTCTGTCACACGGAAGACGCTAGTGAGTGACATCTGTTCGGGTAATGAAGGAAGAAGCAAGAACAGTCCGAGGCAAGCAGTGATGATAATGGGGTATTTGAGACGCATTGCAATCCTCCTTGTACACAATCTATTGTAATTTATGAAAGACTGTTGACGGATATGCCAATGATATGCTAATATGAAAAAGTTGCTGTCGGGAAATAAATTATTTTTAAAAAAAGCCTTGAAAAATAATTTACATTTGTTATAATGATATTTGTCATGAAGGACATGCACACCGAATGAAACTTATTCAAAGTAGTTTACCTTTTATTATTCCGCAGTAGCTCAGTGGTAGAGCAATCGGCTGTTAACCGATCGGTCGTAGGTTCGAGTCCTACCTGCGGAGCCATCTTGCTTCCATAGCTCAGTAGGTAGAGTGCTTCCATGGTAAGGAAGAGGTCACCGGTTCGAATCCGGTTGGAAGCTCCAGAGCAGGTTTTTTAGAATGGCCCCTTGGTCAAGCGGTTAAGACACCGCCCTTTCACGGCGGTAACACGGGTTCGAATCCCGTAGGGGTCACCATTTTTTGAACAGTATTAATTCCTATCTACTATCCCGTTAAAATTGGGAGAAGCGAGTAGAACAAGGAAGCAATTGAGAGAAGGAAGGAGCGTACTCAGGTACGTGACTGACTGAGCGAATGAAGCTGACGCAGTAATGCGAAGCTTATCACAATTTTAACCTGGTGGGGTAGCGAAGTGGCTAAACGCGGCGGACTGTAAATCCGCTCCCTCAGGGTTCGGCGGTTCGAATCCGTCCCCCACCACCATTTATCTTTAAACCTTACATGCAACATTAAAAATAATTATCTGAAACTTATGCGGATCCTATTAAATTTAGGAGAAGCAAGCAGAACAAGGAAACGACTGAGTGAATGAAGATGTCGCAGTAATGCGCCGCTAATCAAAACTTTTTCGATACGCAGTGTTGAAAATAGTTATCCATAACTTTAACCTTGGGGTATAGCCAAGCGGTAAGGCAACGGACTTTGACTCCGTCATTCGTTGGTTCGAATCCAGCTACCCCAGCCATTTTCTGTTTTAGTTTTACCTTTACCTAACCATGTTGTTTACAATAAGTTCGACTGAAACCCTTTTCAAAATGAATTGGGTTTTTTTATATCTTTTATAAGCTTTTAGATAGGGTATAGATAGGTATATTGTAGTACACTAGTAAAAAAAGGTGGAACTTTACTTTATTATGTAATTTAGTGAATTCCTTGAAAATACATATTCTTTATTCGATTAGAAAAGAAGTGATAGTATGCAGGAAGATTATGAAATGATACAGGAACTAATTCGTCGAAATGGAAGCCATAGCCCGGAGAAAATACTGAGGGATGTTGCACATGCACTGGACCAGTCTGCGATTGTGGCGATTACGGATCAAACCGGGAAAATCACATACGTGAACGAGCTGTTTACGAAGATATCGCAATACAGCGTGGAAGAACTGATTGGAGCCAATCATCGGCTCGTCAATTCAGGTTATCATCTCCCAAGATTTTTCAAAGATATGTGGGCGACAATAGGTCGGGGAAAAACATGGCGTGGTGAAATCTATAACAAAGCCAAAGATGGTTCCTACTATTGGGTAGATACTGTCATTGTTCCTTTTTTAAATGAAAAAGGGAAGCCTTATCAATACATATCCATTCGGTATGATATTACGTCGCGTAAAGAGTCCGAACGGTTGACTCACGAACTTGTGTATTATGATCAACTGACGAATTTACCGAATAGAACATCTACGCGAAGAATGTTACGTGAAGAAGTAGCAAATTCAAATCTGCAGGGGACAAATCTAGCTTTTGTTTTTCTGAATATCGATCGATTTCGTTATATAAATGACTCGTTTGGGCATGAGTCGGGTGATTACGTTTTGTCAGTTATTGCTAAAAGATTGAAAGACGTGCTACAAGGTGAACATATTATTGGCCGGCTTTCGGGTGATGAGTTTGCATTGCTACTAAAAAATATAGATGATGCGGAGCATGCTGAACGAATAACGCAGGAAGTTAAACAATACCTCGAGGAACCGATTGAGCTAATGGGGTACTCACATATACCGGACGTGAGTTTTGGTATCGCACTTTGCCCGGAGCATGCTACCATGCCCTCCGATTTGGTCATGAAAGCGGAAAAGGCACTTATAAGTGCAAAATCCCATGGCGGCAGTGGATATGAAATGTATCGACAAGGTACAGATGCTAAAACGTTGGAACGGATTCTTCTGGAAAACGAGTTGAGAAAAAGTGTGCAACTGGGCCATTTACATCTTGATTATCAACCAAAGCTGAATTTGGAGACGGGTGAATTGACAGGTGTCGAAGCGCTTGTCAGATGGAATCATCCCGATCTTGGCAGGATACCGCCTGATCGTTTTATTCCAGTGGCAGAAGAAACGAAAATTATCCTTCCCCTTGGGGAGTGGGTATTGCGTGAGGCTTGTAAGCAGGCAAAAAGATGGCAGGATAGCGGTTATAAGCCGTTTAGGACGGCTATCAATATGTCTGCTGTCCAATTGGAAGAACCGACAATCCTTGAAACGATTAAAGCGATTCTCGATGAAACTGGAATTACACCAGATTTGATTGAAATAGAACTGACTGAAAGTGCATATGCAAACAGGGTAGGTATGCGAAAGACGGTTCAGAAAATAAGAGAATTTGGCATTATGGTGTCGATAGATGATTTTGGGACTGGATTTAGTGCGTTTAGTTATATCAAGGAGCTACCTGCAGATATATTGAAAATCGATATGTCCTTTATTCGGGATATACATGAGAATGAAGATAGCCGAGCGATTGTTGAGGCCATTGTGACCTTGGCGGATATCGTTGGTTTGAGTGTCATAGCAGAAGGTATAGAGCACAAGGAGCAAGTGACAATTTTGAAGGGGTTGGGTTGTCGGTATGGTCAAGGGTATTATTATAGCCGACCCGTACCGTCGGAAGAGTGTGAATCCTTCATGAAAAAGATAGTCGATAACGAATAAATATTCAGATACTTGTCGAGTTGAGTCAATCACTCTGAAAGACTTACAATAGAGATATTGTGAAGGGGAGGTATTTGGGTATGAAGCAACTAGAGATTTCACTTATTGGGGTACCGCTTGATTTTGGACAAAGTCGCCGTGGGGTAGATATGGGGCCAAGCGCCATTCGTTATGCAGGTGCTGTCGGAAGAATCGAAGCGATTGGTCATCAAGTGACAGATGAAGGGGATATTCAAGTAGGTGCTGCAGAGCGCAAGGAACATAGTGATTCAACACTAAAAAATTTGGATGAAGTCATACAAGCCAACACGGCACTTGCAGTGAAAGTCGCAGAAGTTGTGAAGGCGGATAGATTCCCGCTGGTATTAGGGGGAGATCACAGCATAGCGATTGGAACACTGGCAGGCCTGTCTGACAAATACAGCAACCTTGGCGTCATTTGGTATGATGCACATGCGGATTTGAATACAGCAGAGACATCGCCTTCAGGAAATATCCACGGTATGCCACTTGCTGTTAGTATCGGTCTTGGACATGATCATCTTGTTAACTTATATAGCGAAAAACAGAAAATAAAGCCTGAGAATGTGATTATTATCGGAGCACGCTCCGTTGATCCAGGTGAACGTGAATTGATCAAAGAAAAAGGTATTAAAGTATTTACGATGCATGAAATCGATCGTGATGGCATGACAGAGGTTATGAAAGCGGCAATTGCCTATTTACGTGAACGTGATGTTGACGGCGTGCACTTGTCCCTCGATCTCGATGGCCTCGATCCGCTTTATACGCCGGGAGTTGGAACGCCGGTACCGGGTGGCATCAGTTACAGAGAAAGCCATCTTGCAATGGAAATGCTGGAAGATTCCGGACTCATTACTTCGGCTGAATTCGTGGAAGTGAATCCGATTCTGGATGAGAAAAACAAAACAGCGGATGTCGCGGTTGGCCTAATGGGCTCATTATTTGGAGAAAAATTGCTGTAATTATACGAATGCCAAGAAGAGATGTGATTTCTTCTTGGCATTTTTGGATTCAATACATAGGTGATTTGGTAAGATGAAAGAATTCCGGAAAGAGAGGAAAAAATCTATTATATCTGGTAAAATAAAGTTAACTTGAATCAACAGAAATTCCTGCTGATTCAGGAGGAATGAAGTTCAATTCCTCCCTGTTAAGCTTTCAGCGGATGTCACAAATTTTGAGAGGAGTTAAGAAGGGCAGTAGAAGTGCGCGATGTCCTGTCGGCCTCAAGTGCAATTCAAAAATTGGACGTAATTTCGCCGAGGAGTAATTAATTTAGAAAAAAATGAAACCTGTCAACACCTTCATACGTATAGAAGGGACAGCCGCATAGAGCGGAGGATGAAACATATTGGATGAGTTAGTCAATAAACGAGTGAATGAAGTCCTGAAAGGTCATCAGGATGCGTTTGAAGAGATTGTCACCCTATTTCAACACCGCCTGTACCAAGTGTGCTACAGGATGCTAGGCAATGCACAAGAGGCGGAAGATATTGCCCAGGAAGCGTTTGTCCGTGCCTATACCAATATCCATACCTACGACCAAAACCGGAAATTTTCAACTTGGCTGTTTCGGATTGCGACGAATTTATGCATTGATCGGATCCGAAAAAAGAAACCGGATTATTACCTTGATGCAGAAGTGCCAGGTACAGAAGGTTTGGATATGTACTCGCAAATTGCTGCGCCCGGCGAATTGCCGGAAGATCAGGTCGAAAAGATGGAGATGCAGGAACGGATTCATTATGAAATTGGTAGGCTTCCGGATAAATACCGTTCAGTGATTATTCTAAGGTATATCGAAGAGTTGCCATTACAGGAAATTGGCGACATTTTGAAATTGCCACTGGGTACTGTGAAAACCCGTGTCCATCGAGGGCGGGATGCACTGCGTAAGCAGATGAGTAGTATGTAGGAGGGGAAAGTATGAATACGTGTCCGGAACAAATCGTTCAGTATATGCACGCGTATTTAGACGGTGACATAAGTCTCGCTGAGGAGCGGGAGTTGAAACAGCATCTAGATAGCTGCAAAGAATGTAAGGAAATCATGAATGGACTCACGGAGTCGATTGCATTTATAGGGAGTGCTACGCAAATAGAGGCGCCGAAAAATTTTGTGGATGGTGTGATGGCTCGTCTTCCGAAGGAAAAATCTCAAGCGGGCTTCCAACGTTGGCTTCGACGGCATCCATTTTTGGCGGCCGCCGCGATGTTTGTCATTTTGATGAGTGCATCGCTCTTTTCTAGTTATGGCAATGATCAGCAATTTTCAGTGACCAAGCAACCTAATCTAATTGTTGAGGGTCAAACGGTGCTTGTGCCAGAGGGGGAAATTGTGAAAGGAGACATCGTTGTCAAAAATGGTATACTCCGAATTGAAGGACAAGTGGATGGCGATGTCACGGTCATACAAGGCTCTAAATATATGGCGTCGACGGCAATTGTAACAGGGAAGATTGAAGAAGTTGACAAGGTGTTTGACTGGCTTTGGTATAAAATGAAGAAAACGGTGAAAGATATTTTCCCGGCTTCGGCAGAAAATGAGTCGTCTGTAGACTGAAAAAAGCGACTGCGTGAACCGCTATGAGCGGGCGCCCAGTCGCTTTTGCTGTCTTTCAGGGGCGCATACTCTAGTACGATTATGATATACTATACGTATAAGAATTTGTGTAAGAAGGTAGGCGAAGCACATGCCCAAATGGGGAGAATTAATTGATTTCAGTCCAGTCGCGGCACTTATTAATATAGTGGATGTGCTTCTCGTCTGGTTTGTTTTTTATCAACTGATTAAGATTATTAAAGGAACAAAAGCGGTTCAGCTGTTAAAAGGAATATTTGTAATTATTATTGTCCGTGTGCTGACAGATGTATTTAGTCTAGACACACTTCGATTTTTGATGGACCAAGTGCTCCCCTTTGGCTTTTTGGCAATCATCATTATCTTCCAACCCGAGCTACGACGTGCGCTTGAACAGCTGGGAAGAGGACGTTTATTCGCAAGAACGAACCTACAAGAAGATGATGAACGAGAACGACTGATGGGTGCGATAATTAAATCTGTTAGTTATATGGCGAAACGTCGAATTGGTGCGCTTATTTCAATTGAAAAAGAAACGGGACTAAGTGAATATATCGAAACGGGTATTCCGTTACATGCAGATATAACGTCAGAACTGCTTATTAATATATTCATCCCTAATACACCGCTTCATGATGGTGCAGTGATTCTCCAAAAGAATCAGATTGCGGCGGCAGGATGTTATTTGCCATTGTCGGAGAGTTCGTTTATTTCAAAAGAGCTTGGGACACGGCATAGGGCTGCGATTGGACTAAGTGAGGTCACGGATGCGATTACGATTATTGTGTCGGAGGAGACAGGAGCTGTCAGTATTACGGCGACTGGCGATTTAGATAGGAATTTAAGTATGGAGGAATTTGAAGCACGGCTACGTAGAGTGTGGTTTGGTTCAGCGCCAGAGCAGGTCGATCACTCCATCTGGAAGTGGAGGAGAAAAAATGGATAAATTAATGGATACCCCATGGTTTCTTCGACTTACAGCCTTGTTTCTCGCAATCGTCATGTTCTACTCTGTCAGAGTGGCAGAAGAGAATTCCGCAGGGAAAACTGTCGGTGATACGCAGGATGTTATCCGTGACGTCGCGGTAGATGTCTACTATGATAATGAAAATCTAGTAGTGACAGGTGTTCCAGAAACGGTGAACCTGACGATTGATGGACCGGCGAATATCGTGCAAACAACAAAATTGTTGAAAGACTTTACCTTGAAAGTAGATTTACGAAGCTTACCGATGGGGCGGCATACTGTAGAAATTCAACCTGAAAATATGTCCGAAAAATTGCGGGTGCGAATAGATCCAGCGACGGTTGAGGTAGTGATTGAGGAGAAAATCACCCAATCATTCCGGGTGGACGCAGAACTAAATGAACGTCTACTCGCTGAGGACTTCAATGTTGTGAAAATGGAGGTAGTCCCGAAAACCATCCAAGTAACAGGTGCGAAGAGTGTGATTGAATCGATTAGCTTCGTGAAGGCCTCCGTAACGGGCGACAAAGGTCTCAATCGAACATTTGAACAGCAGGCAAGGGTCCGTGTGCTCGACAAGGACCTCTCGAAGCTGAATGTGACGATAGTTCCTGAACAGGTGACTGTCAAAGTTGAAATTGAAGAATATAATAAAGAAGTGCCAATTGTACTGAAAGTGCGCGGTACCCCAAGTACAGGCGTAACTGTTAATACAATTACAACTGAGGAAAAAACCATCCGCTTATCTGGACCACGTAAAGTATTAGATCAAATTACGGAATTCAACGTGGATGTGGATGTGTCCGAAGTAAAGGGACAAGGAAATTTGAATGTCTTGTTGAAAAAACCAAAAGGTGTTTCACAGATGTCGTTGAATCAAGTTAAAGTCAAAGTAGACGCAGCTGTGTCAGATGGAGATATAGACGGGGACGCAGAGGCGGATACAGATACGGAAGTGGACAATCCGGACATGCCCGTCGACAATACACAGATCGTAACAAAGGAATTTGGAAATATTCCTATTACGGTAAAAGGGCTCGATGAGAAATTTAACGGTTCGTTTGTGAAACCAGAGGATGGTTTGGTTGCGCTGACAGTTACAGCGGAACAGAATGTGATAGATGCATTAAAGCAATCTGATTTTACAGTTTCTATAGATGCGTCGGAAACGATAGATGAAGGAGAAAAGGTTCTTCTTGTTTCGGTAGAAGGCCCGCCAGATATCGTGTGGAAACTTTCAAATGATAAAGTAACGATACGTATTGAACTTGCCTGAAGATTCGACTGAATGTACAGGATTGAAAGGGAGAATGGAAATGACAAAGTATTTCGGGACTGATGGTGTCCGTGGAGTTGCAAATAAGGAATTAACACCGGAGCTTGCTTTTAAGCTTGGTAGAATTGGTGGCCATGTGCTAGCAAAAGGAACGGAAGGCAAGTCACAGGTACTGGTCGGTAGAGATACGCGTATCTCAGGCCAAATGCTTGAAAGCGCCTTGATCGCAGGACTTTTATCGACAGGGGTTGAAGTAATGACCCTAGGGGTGATCAGTACACCGGGAGTTGCTTATTTAACACGGGTCATGAATGCACAGGCTGGTGTTATGATTTCAGCTTCGCATAATCCAGTAGAAGACAATGGCATCAAATTTTTCGGCGCTGACGGTTACAAACTGACGGATGAGCAGGAAGAGGAATTCGAACAACTGCTTAACGAACAGGAAGATGCGTTACCACGTCCGACTGGAGCAGGTGTCGGTTCCATTACCGAATATTTTGAAGGCGGCCTTAAATATATTCAATACCTAAAACAGACGGTCGATGAGGAGTTCACAGGTATTCATGTAGCTCTTGACTGTGCGCATGGCGCGACATCACCACTGGCAACACATTTATTTGCTGATTTAGACGCTGATTTGTCAACGATGGGTGCCTCGCCAAACGGGTTAAACATTAATGCTGGAGTCGGTTCGACCCACCCGGAAGAGTTAAGCAGCTTAGTAGTTGAAAAAGGAGCCGATATCGGCTTGGCATTTGACGGAGATGGCGATCGTCTTATCGCGGTTGATGAGCAAGGTAAAGTGGTGGATGGCGACCAAATTATGTATATCGTTGCGCGTCACCTTCAATCGGAAGGTCGATTGAAATCGAGTACAGTTGTTTCGACAATCATGAGTAACCTGGGCTTTTACAAAGCACTTGAAAAGTATGACATAAAAAGTGTGGCAACAGCTGTAGGTGATCGCTACGTTGTCGAAGAGATGAGAAAAGAAAATTATAATCTAGGCGGCGAACAGTCAGGCCATATCATTTTCCTTGATTACAATACGACAGGGGATGGGCTGCTGACAGGCCTTCAACTTGTTAATATTATGAAACGAACAGGACGGAAACTGTCTGATCTTGCAAGTGAAATGACGATTTATCCACAACGATTAGTTAATATTCGTGTGACGGATAAACATGCAGTGACAGACAATGTACGTGTTGCTAAAGTGATTGAGGATGTTGAACGAGAAATGGCTGGTGAAGGTCGTGTGCTTGTTCGCGCCTCAGGTACTGAGCCGCTTGTTCGTGTCATGGTTGAAGCATCATCAGAAGAGGCTTGTGAACGCCTCGTTGAACAGATTGCTGATGTAGTACGAGCAGAGATGGGATTAGAATAAAGGATTAAATCAATGACCGAAGATGCCAGTATTGGCGGCATCTTCGGTTTTTTCTATCCAAAATAAAAAAAAGGTCATTTGCAAGTGAGTGCGGGTAGGCACTAGCTTACGAATGACCAACTGTACAAAGATAAGAAAGTAGAAGATTTTCAACTGGGCGCTTCGTCTAGCTCCGGGCGCCATTTTGTTTTTAATATCTCTTTTGAAATTTATTTCGAATGACGATAGCTGTCGAGTTTAAGACGAGCAAGGCAACTAGCAGAACAATAATCGTAGCGGCTGCTAGGTTCGCATATTCAGCAACGAGAGAGGAATCGAGTGTCCAATAATAGATTTGCATCGGTAGTACTGTGAATTTGTCGAAAATCCCTCCTGGGAAAGGAAGTAATAACGCAGGAATCCCGATGACGACTAGTGGTGCCGTTTCACCAATTGCGCGTGACAGTGAGAGAATAGCACCTGTTAGGATGCCTGGTAACGCGACAGGCAAGATCACGGTTTTAATGGTTTGCCACTTGGTAGCGCCCATCCCGAAGGAGGCTTCACTTAAATGGTTCGGCACCGCGCGAATAGCTTCTTGACTGGCAACGATGACTATTGGAAGAATGAGTAGTGCCATTGTTAAGCCGCCAGCTAAAATAATATTGCCGAAATTCAATGCTCTGACAAAGATGGTCAAACCTAAAATTCCGTAAACAATGGATGGAACACCTGCTAAGTTCGCAATGTTTGTTTGAATAAAACCTTGCAGGCGGCCTTTTTTTGCATACAATTCCAAGTAAAGTGCCGTTCCAACACCTAAAAATAGCGTGACGGGGGCAACAACGAACATTAACCAGGACGTACCAAGAATGGCACCCATAATGCCGGCACGTTCAGGCTGTGTAGACAGTTTGCCGGTTAGGAAATCGAAATTGAGCCAGCCGATACCTTGAGACACTACACGATAAAGTAAAATTGAAAGGACTACAAGTCCAAAAAGTGTGGCTAGTAGAAAGATGAATTTGGAAACGCTATTCAGCAGCAAACGAGCATTCATTCTTCTAGTAACGTCCCCATGGTTCACTTGCTCCATATTAATATTCCTCCCTAAATTTACGTGTAACAGCTCTTGCAATGATATTCATCAGCAGTGTAAAGACAAACAGTGTCATGGCGACCGCATAGAGACTGTAGTAAACAGTCGATCCCGCGGCTGCGTCACCACCCGTAACTTCTACGATATATGCGGTCATTGTTTGCATAGACTGCGTAACATCGAACGTGAAGTTTTTTGTACTACCGCTGGCGATGGTAACAATCATTGTTTCACCAATTGCACGTGAAATACCTAGTACAAAGGAGGCGATAATGCCCGATAATGCAGCAGGAATGACAACTTTTCTTGTGACTTCCAACTTCGTTGAACCTAATCCAAGTGCCCCTTCCCGCATTGACTGTGGAACTGAACTCATCGCGTCTTCTGATAAGGAGGCGATCATTGGAATAATCATTACGCCCATGACAATCCCAGGGCTTAAAATATTGGTAGCCTGCAAGTTGGGAATCAATTCACGTAATAACGGTGTAACGAAAGTGAAGGCGAAAAATCCATAAACAATCGTCGGAATACCAGCTAGGATCTCTAATAGTGGTTTGACTACTTTACGTACACGATCCGAAGCGTATTCACTCAAATAGATTGCTGTCATGAGCCCAATAGGTACGGCAACAGCCATGGCAATGAGCGAGGACGTGACGGTTCCCATAATGAGCGGAAGTACGCCGAATTCAGGCGTCTGACTTAGTGGTTTCAGCACAGTACCAGTGAAAAAGTCGACAATGGGTACACGTTTGAAAAACTCAATCGTTTCTGCAAGTAATGTGTAGATAATCCCAACGGTCGTTAGGATGGATACCGTTGTAAGTGAAAAGAGAAAGAAGGGAACAGATTTTTCAACTAGTTCTCTAACGTTTCTTGATTGTCTTTTTTGTTCAATCAGTTCCCGTATATTGAGCTCTTTGTTGTTTGCAGCCATTTTACGAAGCACTCCTTTTACAGGGGATAAGTGATAAGAAGATGAGGGCCATTACAGCGCTCATCTTCTAGTGTTTTTATTTCAAACCATTTAAGAATTCTACATTTGCCTTTGCTTCTGCTTCAGGAATCGGTGCGAAGCCAGTTTCACCTGCGAAGGTATTGACATTGTTCATCGCATAGATTGCATAATCGAGTACTTGTGGCTTGTCTTGTGCATGTTTGATATTCAAGTAAGTGAAGACTGGGCGTGTGAAGCCTGCATAGTCGCCGTCTTCCGCAATTGTTTCAAGTGACGGTTCAACTGGACCATTTCCGAAGTCTACATCCACTGCAGCTAGTTTGTCTTTGTTGTTGACATAGTAACCAAATCCGAAGAAGGCAATCCCATTTTTGTCTTCAGATACTAAGTTGACAAGTGTTGAGTAATCTTGTTGAAGATTGACGTTGCTGACTAGATCTTGTTTATCAAGAATTTTTTCATAGAAGAACTCATATGTTCCGTGATTTTCGTTCGGTCCCATAGGTTTGATGGCTTCAGCAGGCCAGTCTGGATTGATGTCCGACCATTTTTCAATACCGCTGTCAGCCTTAAAGATGCTGATGAGTTGTTCGGGTGTCATTTCAGTTGCCCAATCATTGTCTTTGTTAATGACGAATGTTAAGCCATCTAGCGCCACTTTTAACTCTTTTACTTCCAGCCCCAGAGTAGCTGCTTCGGTTGATTCTTCATCTTTGATTTGACGAGATGCATTGTTAAAATCCGTTCCATTGTCAACTAAGAACTTTTTGAATCCAGCGCTTGTTCCCGCGCGGCTTACTTCAACGGATACATTTTCTTGCTCATTGATCATATATTCTTCAGCGATCTTGGCCATTAACGGATAGACCGTTCCAGATCCATCGATGGTTACACTACCTTCTAAATCAGCTGTTGCGTTTGTTTTGCCTTCGTCGTCTTGCCCTGAATCCGCCCCACATGCTGCTGTGATTACCGCGAGTGCAGCAAGTACTAGGAACAAAAGATATTTTTTAAACTTCATTTGAATTGTCCTCCCCAAAACGGATTTGTTTTTTTGAAAGATTATCTCTTACAATTGCTAGTATAAGTGCTGAATGTAAAGTAGGTATGATTAAAGTGTAAAGACTTTGTAAACGTTAAGTTTTATGAATAAAAAAAGACATCCTGGAAAATAAGGATATCTTGCACTTTGTAAGTTGAATTAAAGATTCCTTTGAAATTCGCTCAGCGCTAGGGGATGCCTTTGCTAGAGATTAGGCGGAAATCATAAATTTAACATGAACGATCAACCAAATCGGCCGTTAATATAGTCATTCGTCAATGGATCAGTTGGATTGTTGAAGATTGTGGTTGTTCGGTCGCATTCAACGATCTCACCATTAAGGAAAAAGGCAGTGCGGTCTGAGATTCTAGCAGCTTGCTGCATATTATGCGTAACAATCGCGATGGTGACATCATTCTTAATGGCATCAATGAGCTCTTCTACTTTATGTGTCGATACTGGATCGAGAGCGGATGTTGGTTCATCCATCAGAATGACTTCAGGGTCAACCGCGAGACAGCGAGCGATACATAGTCGTTGTTGCTGACCACCTGAAAGTCCGTATGCACTTTTGTGAAGACGGTCTTTGACTTCATCCCACAGGGCGGCTTTACGTAAACTGTCTTCGACAACCATGTCCAGCATCGCTTTGTTACGGATACCATGTATTTTTGGACCGAACGCAACATTTTCATAAATCGATTTTGGGAATGGGTTTGGCTTTTGGAAGACCATTCCTACTTTGGAGCGCAGTAATTCAACAGGCATCGAGTTGCCAAGTATATTGTTGCCTTTGAATGTCAGGTTCCCGGAAATCGTGACATCGGGTACTAGTTCAACCATTCGATTCAGTGTCTTGAGATAGGTGGATTTCCCGCAGCCGGAAGGGCCGATGATAGCTGTTACTTCTTTTTCGTTGATAGAAAGATCTATATTTTTAAGCGCATGAGATGATCCGTACCACAGGTTCAAACCATTCGTTTCGTAGACTGGTTTATGCCAATTTGTATTTTTCATAACGTGAAATTGTACATCCTTTTTACGCTCTAGTTGTAAGGTCATGAGTATCCTCCTCATTGGTGTTGGAGCTATATTTTGTCGAACTTATTAGTGTAAGTACCCTTGCTTTCTTTATGATAAACAAGAAGTGTTGAGGGAGTATGAAGGAAATGTTAAGAGTTTGTAAATGACAAATGGACCTCATTGAAGTGAGGTCCATCCGATTTCATTCAAAAATATAATGTAGCGCCTTCACGGCTTGGTCAACGGTCTCGACAGTGGCGTGGGCTTTGCGTGATAGTTCTTTTAGTGCGTGGTGATGCTCTTCTTTGCGGATCAGGATGAGCGGTTTGCCGAATGCGACGGCTGCACTGGCGTCCGTTGCCGTGTTCCATTGTTTATATTTTTCGCCGAATAGGGCGATGACGAGGTCAGCTTTCTTCATTAATAGCTCCGTGCGCAAATTATTGAAGCTTGATGCAGCGGCATCTTTGAAGATGGCGTCGGGCTGTTTGCCTAAAATCTCTTCTCCAATATTGTCGGAACGGTCATGGTCTTCCATTGGACCAACGAAGTCGATGGGCAAGTTGAGTGCCGCCACTTTTAGCTTTACTTCCTCGCGCCATGAACTGTGGATTTCTCCAGCTAGATAAACGGTTAATCGCATAACTAAATCCCTCCTCTATACAATAGTCTCCATTGTAGCAGAAGGTTGCCTGAAAGTTTAGAATGTATGTAGAGATAGGGGGAGTTCGGATGAAAAGACTATGGCATAATGGCAAACTGTATACGATGCAGCGGGAAGGTGACCGAGTAGAAGCATTGCTTGTGGAAGATGGAAAAATCATCGCAGTTGGTGCGTATGCTGAGCTAAAAGGGCAAGCGGATGAGGAGATGGACTTAGATGGGGCGGTTCTTTACCCAGGTTTCATAGATAGTCATATGCATATGATTGGGCATGGAGACAAGCTACTCAGTCTGGATTTATCCAAAGCGGCGTCACAAGACCAGATGATGGACATGTTACTGGGGGCGCGCGCGGGATTGGCGGCAAACGAGTGGTTTATAGGGGAGGGGTGGAATGAAAATAACTTCCCCGATAAAAAGATTTTTACACGTCAGGAATTAGATCGGGTAACAGAGTCACCAATGATATTGAAACGGACATGCAGGCATGCGATGCTGGTGAATTCGAAAGCGCTTGAATTGGCGGGCATTACGAGGGAAACACCAGACCCAGTAGATGGTGTTATTATGCGAGATACTAATGGCGAGCCAACGGGTTATTTAAAGGAAGGCGCGATGGAGTTGGTAGCTAGTTTAGTGCCAGAACCAACGGAACAGTCATTGACGCGCGCGTTACGGAAATCAGTCGATGATTTGCTAACGCTTGGTTTGACGGGCGCTGTGACGGAAGACTTGGGGTATTATGGCGACTATCGTAACCCTTTACAGGCGTTCAAAAATGTCATCGGTCAAGAAAAGAAATTCCGTGCACATTTGCTACGGAGGTCGACGGTTTTTGAGCAAATGATGGCGGACGATGCGATGTATGATGAACCGTGGATTGAGCCGGGGGCCATGAAGTTTTTCATCGATGGGGCGCTAGGTGGAAAGACAGCATTACTAAGTAAACCCTATAATGACACACCTGAAACATCGGGCATGACTGTCGTGACTGATGAAGAAATTGATGCACTTGTGGCGCTGGCTCGAAAGCATGATGAAGCGATTGCTGTCCATGTCATCGGGGATGCTGCAGTAGAAAAAGCGTTGGATGCGATTGAAAAGTATCCGGTAGTGGAAGGGAAATACGATCGTTTGATTCATGTGAATGTGTTGCGCGCTGATTTGGTGGAACGGATGGAAAAGCTTCCGGTTATTCTTGATTTACAACCAGTGTTTGTGTCGTCCGATTTCCCTTGGGTGATGGATCGATTAGGCGAGGACCGTCTGGACTGGGCGTATGCATGGAAGAAACTGCTCGACCGTGGATTTATTTGTGGAGGAGGGTCGGATGCTCCGATTGAAGAAGTCGATCCACTGCTCGGTATTTACGCGGCAACAGCACGACGTAAACCAGGAGAAACCCATGAAGGCTATTTGCCTGATGAAAAGTTGAGCCGCTTTGAAGCAGTCGGATTATTTACGACAGGGAGCGCCGGGACCATTGGTAAAGCGGATGTCCGAGGGAAGTTGGCAGTAGGGTTTGACGCTGATTTCACTGTACTTGATCGGGATTTATTTGAGGTCGATGTGGAAGAGATTGTGGATGCGAATGTTGTGCTGACGGTTGTGGCCGGGGAAGTGATGTATAGGGCGTAAGTGATTTGTAGGAGGGGTTACTTTGCGCGTTAAAAGAGTAGCATCGCGCGCAAAAGCGGTTGCCGCCCGCGCAAAGAGAAGTCCTCCGCGCGCAAAAGCGGTTGCCGCCCGCGCAAAGAGAAGTCCTCCGCGCGCAAAAGCGGTTGCCGCCCGCGCAAAGAGAAGTCCTCCGCGCGCAAAAG
>NZ_JBIWFE010000004.1:0-137850 GCF_044762865.1 Sporosarcina sp. NPDC096371 | reverse complement strand
AGTGATTGCCGCCCGCGTAAAGGGAAGTTACTCTCTCACAAAGCCTTATATCATTATAAAGGAGATAAAACAATGACCATTAACAAAGCAAAGAACTGGATACAGCACGAAACAGGAGTTGCGATTCAGTCAATGAAACGACTTCCGGGCAGTACATCATCTATTCTTCATGAAGTAACAACGGAAACGTTATCAGTCGTGTTACGCCAGATCGACAACGCCGAGTGGCTTATGGAAGAACCCAATATTGTTCGGCATGAGGCGGCGAGTCTTCGGAAAGCATCGGCTAGCGGGCTTCCTGCGCCATCACTCATTGCGTTTGATGAAACGGGAAAGGCAAGCGGGTTGCCGTCTATCCTCATGACGAAAGTAGAAGGGGAAGTTGAACTATTACCAAGTGATTTCACGAAGTGGACGGATGGATTAGCGAAAATATTGGCCACAATCCATCGTGTCGAAGCGAATGGTTTCGCGTGGGAATATAAAGCTTATACGAATCGTAATGAGGTCAAAAGCCCGGAATGGACGACGAAACCAGATGAATGGCAGGTGGCATTTGAACGATTACACGGAGAGATACCGGTATTCCGTGAGACATTCATTCACCGCGATTTTCATCCGGCGAATGTATTATGGCTAGGAGATGACGTGAGTGGCGTCGTCGATTGGCCGAATGCATGTCGTGGTCCGGTGGGAATAGATGTGGGCCATTGCCGAGTGAATTTGGCATTGCTACATGGCGTAGAGGTTGCAGATTTATTTTTGACAGCCTATGAAAAGCATGCAGGTTCTGCATTTACATACGATTCGTATTGGGATATTGTTTCGGCATTTGATTTCTTGGATGGACCACCAACTGTTTACAGTGGTTGGGCGGCTTTTGGTGTAACGGGATTGACGGATGCGATGATGGAAGAGCGGATGGATGCGTTTATGGAGAGTTTGGTTTAGGCGAAGTGAACTGGAAAGTAACTCTACCCTCATTATGGTAAACTAAAATCAACATGTGCGAAGGGAACTGGTGGATAGATGACAAACAGTTGGCACGAACGTTTTTCCACAGAAGAGTATGTTTATGGCAAAGAACCAAACGAATTTCTCGTCTCGGCAGTGCAAGAGTTACCGAAAGGGAAGGTGCTGTGCATTGCGGAAGGTGAAGGCCGAAATGCCGTCTACTTGGCTTCGCTAGGATTCGATGTGACCTCATGGGATTTTGCGCAAGCCGGACTCGATAAAACCAAGCAGCTCGCGGATGAAAAGGGAGTCGTTGTCACAACGGAACTCCGTGATTTAGCAGAAGTGACTTGGGAAGAAGGGCAGTGGGATGCTATCATCCATATCTTCGGTCATTTCCCGAGAAACGTCCTAGACCGGACTCTAGTAGGCATAAAAAAAGCATTGAAACCGGGTGGCTTTTATATCAGTGAATTGTATACGAAAGAGCAGCTGAGATATGGGACAGGCGGGCCTCGTAACGAGGAAATGCTTTGCGATCCAATCAACCTGCTCAAACAATTCAACGGTTACTTTGTGAAGCACTTCCATATTGGGGAAGTCAATCGTGTAGAAGGCCAGCTTCATACCGGAACAGCACACGTTGTACAAAGTGTGTTTCAAAAAAGAGAGGAAGACTAACAAATGAGTGGACAAAATCGTGCAGATGTAACACCAGGCTTAAAAGTGGCAGTCATATTAAAGAAAGACCA
Source organism: Sporosarcina sp. NPDC096371 (assembly GCF_044762865.1). Classification (NCBI taxonomy): domain Bacteria; kingdom Bacillati; phylum Bacillota; class Bacilli; order Caryophanales; family Caryophanaceae; genus Sporosarcina; species Sporosarcina sp. NPDC096371. The sequence continues at coordinate 136,144 of NZ_JBIWFE010000004.1, read as the reverse complement.
GCGGACTGGCGTGAAAACGGAGGGCGTCGTTAAAGATTTATTGACCAACTCAAGCTTTCACCCACATGGCATTAAAGTACGCCTCGAAGACGGACAAGTCGGTCGGGTTTGCGACATATTGTAATGAAAAAAGATCCGTTTAGGATCTTTTTTTTTGTTGCCTTTATTATGAAACGAAACACTCCGCTCGTCAGTCTAACGGGTGCAAGTCAGAAAGGAGTCACATTTATGTTGCAAGCAAATCTAGTGAAAAAAGCGCAAAAAGGGGATGACCGAGCATTCCTGAAGTTGATTGTGCCAGAAAAAGCAAAGCTCTATCGAATGGCATTTATGTATGTAAAAGATGAGAGTGACGCGCTGGACGTTGTGCAAGAAACGATTTACAAGGCGTATGTAGCCATCGACAAAGTAAAAGAGGCTTCTTATTTCTCAACTTGGCTGACCCGAATTTTAATAAACACATCGTTGGATTATTTGAAGATGAAAAATAAAGTGATTCCAATCGAACAAGAAGCGGTGGAGAGAATCGAATCCGTCGAAAGGCTTGAAACAGAAGACAGGCTGGATTTGCAGCATGCCATTGAACAGTTGGAAGACAAGTATAAGACGGTCATTATGCTGAGATACTATCAAGATTTAACGGTTAAACAAATTGCGGAGCTGTTGGAATGCCCTGAAGGTACAGTTAAAACGAACTTACATAGAGCTGTCAACAAATTAAGAGGGAATTTAAAGGAGTTGTGTGTCAATGGGTAAAGAATTTCCAGACGTCAAGGAGACGATTGAAAAGATAGAAGTGCCTTATGACAAATTGGATCAAACAATCGATTTTGCTATAAAAAGAGGCCGAGCGAAGCGAACCAGACCTAAGAGGAAGTTTTCACGTATCATCGGCATAGCTTCTGTGGTGGCATGTGTAATCATCAGTTCTGCCTTTGTCTCTCCAACAGCAGCCAAAATGCTGTCGTCAATTCCACTGTTGAATTCAGTGTTTGAATTTGCGGGAGATAGAGGGCTTGAAATTGTGAGTCAAAGAGGGTTATCGAAGAAGATAAATGAAACGGCTGTGGATCAACATATAGGTGCTACTATTCAAGAAGTCTTTTACGATGGCACACGTTTGTCGATTAGTTATGTGCATGATGCCTTAGGGATGTTGGAGGAACTAAGGCTAAAAGTAAATGGCGAGGAAATTGATTTTGGTGGTGGGGGAACAGGTGGGAAGTTGCCAACTGGTCAATATGTAGGGATTCTTGATATAGAACCTAAAAAGGAGTTACCGGAAGCCTTTCATTTAAGCATTGGCGTTGGAAAAATTGGCGAGGTAAAAGGGGAATGGAATTTCGATATTGCTGTCGAAGCATCTGAGGAGAAAGTCATCACGATTGAACCTATGCAAACAACGGCCTTTAAAGATACGGCACTTACTGTCAAAACGGTCAAAATTGGGCCGAGTGCGATTAAATTATCGGCAGATATAGTCAGCCCCTTCAAAAGGGATATTCCGAATATCGAAAGCAGTCTTGAGAAAGACGGTATGCTAGGGTTGAAAATACTCAATGATCATGGTGAAGCATCAGCCTACTCCATTGGGTCAGGTACAGGCGGAGAGGAAGACGGGAAGTCAGTGTCGCATATGGAATATCGTTTTGCTCCATTGGAAGAAAGTACGGACTTTTTGACAATTATTCCGTATGTGAATCCACTTGAGACGAAAGATTACGCGAGGATTGAACAGCCTCTTCGATTGAACGAATTGCCAATCACATTCGATCACGGCGAAGTGGGGAAAATGATTATAACAGATGTGCAGTATGAAGCAGACAAAACATTGCTCTATTTCCATGTGGAAAGCGATTTTCTATATGGAGGTCATTTAAATATCAATCAAATATGGCTAGAAGATTCGGCAGGCAATCAGTTAACAAGTGACAAGGGCTATCCAGAACGAATTGCACCCCATACGTATGTGAAAGAGTTTCAGTTCATTAGTGAGAGTGAACCGTTAACAATAGTGACATTTGAGCAGTCGACGGTCGAGGTTGTGGAAGAGATGCTCATGAAGATTCCAATACCTAAGGACTAGGCTTACTCTTTTAAGTGAATAGACAAAACAAAGAATCCATTCTTTCGCACTAAGAATGGATTCTTTGTGGTAAAGTTTTCTTATATCTGAATGGTTTAAAAGCGAAAGGGGGAAGTGATGTGGAGAGGGAGAAAGATATTTTTCGGAGAACGGGGGACGTTTTCTTATTCATTGTTATCATGGGCTTTTTGCTACCGATAGTCCTTATTGGTGTACTATACGTTTGGTTTGGCGGGCTGCCATTTTTACTGCCATTGCTGTTAGTGCTTTATATGTCGGTCGGCGTTGTGTTAGCAATGACTATATTTAATAAAAATAAGCATAAAAAAATCGTTTGTCGCATCCTTATTGGTGTCGTGGCCTTGTCATTGATCATTGGCCTTCCAGGAATTTACGATAAAACGAGACCCGTTGTTCAAGATGGTTATGTGGATACGTCTAGCTACGCCCCTTTTAGCGAACTTTCTCAAGTAGTGACCCTTACAGAACCTTCAACGTTGAAAATCGAAGATAATCTTCCTATTATTGACGGTGCGACCGCGCTATATCCTGTTTATGCGGCTTTTGCTCAAGCAGTCTACCCTGAAAAAGAATATGACCAATACGACAGTGAAGTCATGTCGAATCGTACGGGAGAAGCTTATGCGAATCTTATCAACGGCAGGGCCGATATCATTTTTGCAGTAGCCCCATCTGAACATCAGCGGGCTATGGCGAAGCGGTTAGGAAATGAATTGAAATTGACACCCATCGGCAAAGAAGCGTTTGTATTCTTCGTCAATGAAAAAAATCCAGTGCAGAGTTTGACTGTGGATGAAATCAAGGGGATTTATGCGGGGAACATTACGAATTGGCAAGCAGTGGAAGGTAAGAACAAGGACATTCGCGCCTTCCAGCGTCCGGAAGATAGCGGTAGCCAGACTGCTCTTCAACATTTTATGGGGGATGTCCCAATTATGGATCCACCTGTGGAGGACGTTGCATCGCTTATGGGCACAATCATCGATCAAGTATCCGATTATAAAAACTACAGCAATGCCATTGGCTATACGTTTAGATACTACTCAACAGAAATGACGAAGAATAATCGTATTCGTCTACTTGCTGTTGATGGCGTCGAACCGACAAAAGAAACCATTCGGTCGGGGGAGTATCCGATTACAAACGAACTGTACGCAGTCACTGCTGGAAGTGATAATCCACATGTGGAGGCATTCATCGACTGGATTTTGTCGGATCAAGGGCAGGAGATTGTTGAGAAGACGGGTTATGTGTCGATTAAATAGTGGGGCAAAAATCCTGTTTCGCTGATAAATGATGGAGTAGCGATGATATTAACTCGAAAACCATTTGATTGGAGGAAAATAAAATGACATTGTCGACTTTGCTAGAAATGGAATACCCAATTATCCAAGCCCCAATGGCGGGGGTGACGACGCCGGAATTTGTGGTGTCATCTGCGGAAGCGGGAATACTTGGTTCTATTGGTGCGGGCTATCTTTCGGCGGAAGAGACGCGGCAGTTTATTCGCGAAGTGAAGGAGCGGACGCATAAGCATTTTGCAGTCAATTTGTTTGTACCAGAGCCAATCGGGATGACTCAGCTCTATTTACGAGAAGCCTATGAGGCACTGCAACCCATTGGCAAGCAGCTTGGCATGCCCTATTGGAAGGCGCCGTTATCGAAATCTGAGTTTGATAAACAAGTCCAGGTGGTGGTGGATGAAGGCGTGAAAGTTTGTTCATTCACATTCGGACTGCCAGATGACAAGGCTGTGCGATTACTGAAAGAAAACAATGTGTATCTCATTGGGACGGCAACAACAGTGGAAGAAGCGAAACTAGCGGAACAGGCAGGCATGGATGCGGTCGTTGCACAAGGTAGCGAAGCGGGCGGCCATCGCGGATCTTTTGCAGAAGAATTAACATTGATTCCACGGAATAAATTACTTGAGGAAGTCGTCACATCTATTCAAATTCCAGTTATCGCGGCAGGCGGTATTGCGACAAAAGAGATGTTGGCAAGCGCGTTAGCGGCAGGTGCACATGCCGTTCAAATAGGAACCGCACTCCTTGCGGCAGATGAAAGTGGTGCACACGCTGTTTATAAGGAAGCCATTTTGAATGTGGATGAAGGATGTACAGCGGTAACAAAAGCTTTTTCAGGCAAAACTGCACGTGGCATTCGAAACCAGTTCATGATGGACATGAATGACGCAGTTATTGCTCCTTATCCTTACCAGCACGACCTGACGAAGGAAATTCGCAAAGCGGCGGCACAGCAAGGGAAGTCTGAATTCATGTCGTTGTGGGCGGGGGAAAGTGTGCATTTGACTACGGATGGATCATTGAAAGATATTATTAAACAACTTATCTGAATTTGGTATACTAAAAGAGTAATATGGCTAAGGATAGTGGGGGATTACGTGCGGAATTACATCGGTGAAATAGGACTTATTATTACGGCAATCATTTGGGGAAGTGGATTTGTTGCCAGTGCGGTGTCATTGGAACACTACACACCCTATCAGATTTTAGCGGGAAGATTTTTAATTGGTGTACTGATTCTCTGCGCTTTATTTTATAAAAAACTAAAGCATATCAAGAAAAGTACGCTTGTGAAAGGGACGATATTAGGGATCTTTCTATACCTTGCATTCGTACTTCAAACAGTGGGATTGCAGTATACGACACCCTCGAAAAATGCATTTTTAACGGCAGTCAATGTCGTCATCGTTCCTTTCATCGGTTTTTTATTGTACAAGCGAAAAATCGATTTGTTTGAATTGAGCGGTGCAGTAATCGCTTTAACTGGGGTGGCAGTGCTATCACTTAAACTATCCGCAGGAGTGAATGTCGGCGATTTGTTGACGCTCTGCTGTGCGGTTGGATTTGCGTTCCATATTTTTTACACAGCTAAATTTGTCAAAGACGAGGATGCAGTTTTGCTGACAATTGTTCAAATGGCAGTGGCGGCAGTGATTAGCTGGGTGGTTGTCATCTTCAAAGGAGAAACATCGCTTTCAATGGAGTCGGAGGGGCTAATGCCGCTTCTGTACTTGGGGATTTTCTCAACAACGATTGCTTACTTGCTGCAAACAGTCGCTCAGAAATATATTACAGAAACAAAAGCAGCCATCATTCTATCGACTGAGGCTTTCTGGGGTATGGCCTTTTCAGTTGTGATCTTAAGTGAAGTGATGACCCCGAAAATGATAATTGGTGCAGTCCTTATCCTTGGTGCCATTATCATATCCGAAACCAAGTTTAGTTTTTTGAAAAGGAAAAAGGTCGAGGAAGTAGTCTAAAAAAGGTACCAAGCTCAAAAATAGTTCAGAACTGTTTTTAAGCCTGGTACCTTTCATTTCGTTGTTTTAGTTTAGCGAATATTGTAACTTTATACGAATGAGACCGTCTATTATATAGGGAGGGGGATATATGAATAAATGGTTATTGGTGGTACTAGCATTCGTTGGACTTAATTTAATGGGATGTTCAAATAATGATATATCAGGTGAAAAGCCACCGAAAGTCTTCATAGGCGTTGGAGATGATACGTACGAAACAAAGCTTGGCACTTATTGTTGGGGGAATACCTGTGTCGATACTGCCGGGTCAATTGAAATGCTAGCAGACAAAGAACCGATCGAGGTAAGTCCTGGTGAAACACTATCTTTAGTGATGGACTACGAACCAAAACCAAATGAATTCTATGTTGTCCAGGTGAGTGGGGAAGAGGAAACTGACGTCACCGTGCAAGATAGTCGGTTTAACGCGCCTACTGAACAAGGGATTTATTATTATACCTATGGCGCATGGTGGAAGGATGAAGAGGTAGAGAACTTATCACGTGGCGATGCTTTTTATGCTTTTGCTCTTGAAGTTGTCCCGTAATGACAGGCCTGTGTTTACTCGTTGGCACTTGAGAAATGGAGGGATAGGATGAAAAAACTATGTCTAATAGTGATATTGTTTTCACTATTATTACCCACTATTGGCTGTGTAGCTGACGTGCAGGAGCAAAAAATAACTGTCCAAAAACAGGTAGGGGAAGACAAGGTTCATGAAGATTTTAGAGAAATCTCAGATAGAAAAAAGGTCAGCACAGCAATTGAGATTGTGAAAAGTGCCGATTGGGAGAATGCAAAAATAAAAATGGAGCGCTATCCTGACTATCAATTTCAGTTTCCCTTGAAGAATGGCAGTCAAGACAAAATAGCCTCTTATTTACTATGGATTTCGCCAAACGGTGAGAATGTTGAGATTGTCACTGATGGTGGTAAATATGTAAAGCTAACGGAGCAAGATTCTGCAACTTTATATGAGATTTTAACGGGAGAAGCATTGAGCTGACGGTGACTCTTGTTAGGAGGACTTATATGACATTTATTCATAAAGTAAAATGTGTACGTTTTTTAGTCTGTATACCTTTGCTATTAGTCGTATTAACAGGCTGCAATACAGGATACAAAGGAAACCCTACGCCAAAAGATTTCCTGGGAAATAAAAGGGCAGATATATTTGTACTTGATGAAATCGTTTATTCTAATGCACAGGATGTAGATTGGGTACAAGGTTTAGACTATACAATAGTCGAGCAAGTTGCAGAAATCACTAAGCAATCTGGTAAAGCATGGGGTTTCACAAGTGGCACTGCTAACAAATTACCCGTTGGAACAAAAATCTATAATACGGATTCAGGATTCCTCATTGCCATTGTCGAAGGTGAAGAAATTCCCTATCTAGGAATGTATGAAGGATAGCTAAGCCACTTTGTAGTGGGAGGGATACTGTTGAGGATAAATAGTAAATTGTTTATATTAGTGATCATCGTGTCGGTCATAACGGGTTGTTCAAACTGGAAATCAGCAGATTGGGCCTTTAATTTTGTCGTATGGGATGAATATATTTATAAAGTCAGTGATGATTATATAGAAGCGATCGATCAGGAAATTGGGGCAGTGACCAAGTACTCTGACCGTGCAGGAACCTATTCAGGGAACTTTTCAAATAAGTATAAAAAGGGCACTACCTATTACTCTATTAAAGGCATTAGTACAGACGAAGCGATAGCTATTCAAGAAGAGGACGGGAGCTATAAGAAGGCGATTCGAGATGGCAAATACGGGGAATAGTATTTTTTTGAGAAATGACGTTGATGTTAACTGTTATCCTGTTTTTAATTCGAACGTGTTCCAATTAGTTTGAAGAGGTGGATGAAATTCATTACTATCTGTCAAGGCGGCATTCACTTGATGAACTTATGGTGCATCATTCATAGGAAGGACGCACCATAAGTTCATCTAAATAATGGAGATTGAAATAGATGATTAAAAATAAACAGATGCATATAATTAATTGAATACATATTATAATAATTTGTTTTTTCATCAAGAAACTTTTCTTATAGAGAACGGTAGATATAGGTATAGCAACTAAGATGCTGCTACAAATTGCGTATAACTGGTAATGCTCCAAGTACACATTAACGTATAAACCGGGAGAAATATCTTGTAATGTTTGAGCAAAGAAAGGGAGTAACAGAATTATTATGTTAAACATAATTAGAACTGTTAAAGCAAAGACAGTTGAAAGAAAGTAAACGGCGTGCTTTTTCATTGTTGTACCCCCGAATTATTTACTTAGTAAATGAGTTAGACGTATAACAACTTTTTTCGTTACAAGGAATTTATTTGCAAGTGGCTTTCGTTAGAAATAAGATAGGAGGGCCAAATAATGCAAACAAATAAACGTTTCTCAGTTACTTTAGTAGCTTTAACAAACATTATTATTCTTTGTCTGATTCAATTTGTATATGTTTCTATGACAAGTGAAAAAAATGAGTCAGTCAATTTCCAACTGGTATACTTTCCTTTGATTATCGTGTCCGTTAACCTGCTTCTTTGGTTTAGTAGATTTAGAATCGAATTCTTTCTGCATTGGATTTTCGCATATGTAGGCTACTTTTGTTCCATTGTTAGTTTTTATTTTATTAATTATATGAATATAGATGCTTCGGAAGACTTTCCACCTGGTGAGGCTGCTTTCGATTTATTTTTAACTGTTGTTGTATTATCATCATTACAAGGAATTATCTTGCTTTTTTTTAATGGGGTTACTTATATTCTGTATAAGGGGTATTCCTATCTACTAAATAGGTACCAACCCTAAAACAGTCCAGAACTGCTTAGAGGCGGTACCTTTAGGGTTTAATCCATATCATTCAGTGCTTCTTCAAATTCTTCTTTTGTCGTTACCTCAAAATAATCGAGTGCAGAATCACCATAAGCATCGATCGTAGTTGGATCAGCGCCCGCATCGTACAAAAGAGCAGCGATGTCATACGATTCATTGTATAGTGCCGTTGCAAGTACCGTGGAGTAGTCATCAGAATCGTTAGGGTCTGCCCCTACGTCGAGCAGAAATTGGACAGCTTCAATATTATCGTTATACACGGCATAATGAAGTGCCGTTGTTGATTCCCCATCCTTCTCATGAATATCTACCCCGTCCATCAGCAGATCTTTCGCTGCTGTGATGTCGTCATCAATGACTGACATCATGAGCGGAGTGAGGTCTTCAGGGGAACCCAATTCATCATCAGCGGGTAAGAAGGATGCGAGAAAAACAGAACTTGTGGTAATCAGAACGATGACCCCAACATAAAGGGCGGAAAAAACCGCGCCATAAATGGTTGCGCCTATCGCTATTTTTCCGTTTTTCGGTGCGAAGTTTGGTGTCCCTTCCACATCCATAAAATGACCTACAGCTTGGATTCTTTTAGGTAATAAAGGATGGGTAGATAACACTTCGGCAAACCAAACAGCTACATTGGACTCGCTATGTATTTGTTCAAGGTATGCAAAATCATTTACCTCTTTGTAAAGACCTTTTCCGATACCTAGGATTGTGAGCGCGCGTTTCGCGGCCAGCCCATCCTGTATGTAATAAGCGGCTTGTCGGTCGCATGTATATTCGCATGCACGGCTATACGCTTGCGATAGAAAGGGTACAAGTGTCGCGGGTAAAACAAGCATACTATTCAGGATATGTCTGCGCTTAATGTGAGCCAATTCATGTGCAATGATAAAATCGAGCTCTTTGTCACCTTGTTCTCGTGCCAATTCGAATACTTCTGAATAAATCACAACCATGTTACGCCCAAAGAATCGTGTGGCAAAGGCATTGAAGGCACCTTCGGAATGAATAACGAATACATCTGGGACGCTTTTAAGTTCCATTTTCTTCGATAAATCAACCACCCGCTCATAAACATCGGGAAATTGTCGCTCGCTTATACGAATTCCATTACCCCGAATACTTCCGAGCATAATTGCATTTGAAAATAAGATAAATGCGAGAATCACAAGTGCTATGACGATTCCAATCAGACTGACCATAGCGATGAGATAGATAAAAATACTAATGATGACACTACAGATGAAATACGGTGTTTCTTTACTAGACGTTAAAGATTTTAAACTCAATACTTATTCTCCTTTTTACAGCAATATTTTTCCACACAAGTATAAATAATAGGGAGTTAAAGTAATATGGTCAATAGGTATAGATGCTTCCTATCGTTGAAGGCGAAAATGGTGCATAGAGACTACGAAGAGGGTTGAAGAGTTAATATACCATTATTTTGATGTTTTGGAATGATCTTTTTAATGATAAGGATAAGTTGGAATTAGGGGGAGTTTCACAATGAAGACAGAAAAAGAAAAAATGGTAGCTGGCGAATTGTATCGTCCTTCCGATCTTGAATTAACAAAAGGTCGGGAAAATGCTCGCCGATTAACGAGGTTATTTAATGAGAAGTTGGAAACGGCGCATAGTGAACGGACTAGCTTGTTACAAGAGCTATTTGGCTCAACAGGGCAGAATGTGTATGTTGAGCCTAGCTTGCGTTGCGATTACGGTTTTAATATTCACGTTGGTGATAACTTCTACGCCAATTTTGATAGTGTTTTTCTAGATGTATGCGAAATTAGAATTGGAGATAATTGCATGATTGCACCGGGCGTCCATATTTACACGGCTACCCACCCGCTAGATCCTGCTGAAAGAAATTCCGGTATCGAATATGGTAAGCCTGTATCCATTGGTGATAACGTTTGGATTGGTGGGCGTGCGGTTATTAATCCTGGAGTAACGATTGGAAACAATGTGGTGGTTGCATCAGGCGCAGTTGTGATAAAAGATGTGCCTGATAATGTAGTTGTAGGTGGAAATCCAGCGAGAGTGATTAAAGAGATTGCTGTTTCGCACAATCACGCGTAATTTGATGGTACGAGGAAAGAACCCGCCTTTCATTGGAAAGGGCGGGTTCTTCTACGTTCGATCATGAAAAGAAGGATGCCTGAAGAAAATTGCAGGGCGGCTCCGATAATCATGGCAATTAATAGAATGGTGTAGGGTATTGTTGTCACACGTTGCCCAACAAGTGATTGCTGTTCGAAAATGTGATAATGGAATAGAAGAGCAAGATTTAACGTAAGAAAACCAAGTGCCAGCAGGAAGTATTTGCGCAGGGTTTGCTTTTGTTCGGGCTTTGCAAAGAGTAGAAATCCAACGATGCCGAGCAGTAACAGAAGGGTTAGTAATTGCCATAGGATATCCATTCGTGAAACATCTCCTTTGTACCTACTATGTACAATTAGGGGGAGAAACAACCCTTTTGTAGATGGAATATTCGGAACATTAAAGAGTGCAGAACGTCTACTATAGAAGACTTATTCAGGGGGTGATCGGAAATGAAGACCTTTTTGAGGTTAAATATGCTGAGTGCTCTGTATGCTTTTGTGTTATTTATATCGGTTGAACTTCAAGTCAATTTCTATCGCATTTGGCGGTTAACCGGATGGGAATCGTGGACGGTAGACCGGATCACCACTGCTATCCATATTATCGGATTTATCGTAACGATATTTCTATTCTACTCTTTAGTTAGGAAATGGTTTGAAGGTAGAATAATGGTCTACTGGTCAGTGATTCTATGGCTCCCGTATGTAATCCTATTTGTCTTTATCTTCGCTACACTCTTTCCTATGACAGACCGAGGAGATAGCGCTGCGCCCGTAACGGGGCTTATTATTATCGGACAGCTGATGATTTATCCGTTTTATTTAGCAGCTATAACTTGGTTTGGCTCTGCTAGGGATTTTGTTGTAGAGGAAATAAAATCTGAGAAGTAGGGTGATTACGATGAAGGTTGCGTTCTTTGACAGAGATGGAAAGATTATTGAAGACTATCCAGATCAAGAGTGGACACACATAAAAAATCCCTCGTATTTCCACACCACTGCTAGTACATTCACTGTTAATCCGTCCGATATAATAACTGAAAATAAAGATATGTAACCCCATGCGTATGCAGTATAATTTAGCCTATAAGATTATTAAATCGAAGGGGGATTCCGTTGGTAGACTTACTGGTTATCATGTTGGAAAGGGTAGGCATGATCGTGGCGGTTGCCTTCGTTTTGACTCGTTTTCAATTCTTTAAGAACTTGGTTCATCACGATAAATTGGATCGCAAGCAAGAACTTACAGCCATTTTGTTTTTTGGTTTTTTCGGTATTGTGGGCACGTATTTTGGGGTCGCACTTAATACAAATACCCTTCATTTTAATGGCGTAGCATCAGCATTGACGTCGGATGAGGCCATTGCGAATTCACGTGTCATTGGGGTTGTTGTCGCGGGCTTGTTGGGCGGCTATCGCGTGGGACTTGGTGCGGGGCTGATTGCAGGTATTCATCGGATGACATTGGGTGGATTTACGGCCTTTTCCTGTGGGCTTTCGACAATTGTTGCGGGCGTTGTGGCAGGGGCTTTTTATCGAAAAGGGAAAGCGCTAAAACCGCTCACTGTGTTTGGCATCGGCGCACTTGCGGAAGCGATGCAAATGACGATGATTCTGTTAATTTCTAACCCGTTTGAGCAAGCACGCACACTGGTTGAGGTTATTGGAATGCCGATGATTCTGGCTAATGGAGTCGGGACGGCTATTTTTATATTGATTGTCCACAACGTGATTAGTGAACAGGAGAAAATGACAGCATTACAAGCACAGAAAACGCTGCGCATTGCGAACCAAACGCTGGGCTACTTGCGAACAGGCATGAATACGGACACTGCACGGGCAGTTTGCGATATTCTATTCCGCGAATTAAAACCAAGTGCTGTTGCCATGACCAATCAAACAGATATTCTTGCGCATGTGGGAATTGCCAGTGATCATCATCAAGTAAACAGCCCAATTCGGACGGCTGAAACTAAGGATGTCATTCATCACGGCGAGTTGGTTGTCGTCAATGATGGCACTATTCATTGTGATTATCCGGGTTGTCGATTGGGTGCGGCGGTGATTGCCCCCCTTATTAGACGCGGTGAAACGATAGGGACACTCAAACTGTATTATCCATCTGAAAAAGTGATTACGGATGTTAGCATCGAGCTGATTGCCGGACTCAGCTCGCTGTTAAGCAATCAACTAGAAATTGCGGAAACGGATCGTGCCTATCAATTGGCAAAAGAAGCAGAAATCAAAGCATTGCAGGCACAAATTAGTCCTCACTTTTTATTTAATTCTATGAACATTATTGTGTCTTTAATTCGTACAGACCCTAATCAGGCGCGGAAATTGTTGACATCGTTATCTTACTTTTTACGGCAAAACGTCACGGGGACGACTGCTTCTCAAATATCCCTAGAACAAGAGCTGTCGCATGTTAAAGCATATATGGAAATCATTGAAGCTAGATTTATCGATCGCCTCACCATTTTATATGACGTGGATGACAATTTATTGCACGAAAGAATTCCACCCTTTACCTTGCAGCCTATCGTTGAAAACGCCATTCACCACGGGATTAATGATATGGAGAAAAATTGTATCATTACACTGAGTGTGCGCAGTTTGGATACTGAAATTGGTATTCAAGTGGAGGACAACGGAAAAGGGATATCACCCGAACGGCTAACCAAGTTGGGCACTATCCAGGTAGAGTCTGAAACAGGAACTGGCATGGGGCTTTTCAATGTCAATCGTCGCTTACGGATGACATTTGGCGATCAGGCAGGCTTATCGATCACAAGCAAAGAGCATGAAGGAACGATGATATCATTTCGAATTCCTAAATGGGAGGAGGGCGTTTGATGAGGACAATCCGTACTTTAATCGTAGATGACGAACGCTATGCGCGCGAAGAACTAACGTATTTACTTAGTAAATTTCCGGCTATTCAGGTGGTCGGGGAAGCTGAAAGTGGGGAAACCGCCCTTTTAAAAACATTGCAACTCCAACCAGACGTCGTGGTCCTTGATGTGGAGATGCCTAAAATGAACGGGATTGAAGCAGCTAAAACCTTGGTCGAATTAAAAAAAGTACCTCTTATCATTTTTGCAACTGCCTATCCCCAGTTCGCTGCGGAGGCCTTTCGAATTAACGCAGTCGATTATCTGTTGAAGCCATATGATGAGGAGCAGTTGGAGCAAACGATTGATAGAATTGAAAAAATTTTATCTCCAGTGCAGGTTGCCGACAATATAGAAAAACTCGGGAAATTGGCGGTCGAAACGGGTGGCGAAATTGACTATATTCTTCCACAAGCTATTTTGTATATGTACCGAGATGAGAAAGTGACCAAAATTATTACCCAGACGGATGATTACGAAGTGCGCACAACATTAAAAGAACTCGAAAGCCGATTAGTACCTTATTCGTTTTTTCGTATTCATAAAGGATACTTGGTCAATTTGAAATACGTCAGTCGATTGACGCCTTGGTTTAACGGCGCTTACCAGTTAGAGTTGGAAGGCTTGGATGAAAAGCTTTCCGTCAGTAGAAATTACGTGAAGGATTTGCGGCAACGGTTGGAATTGTAATGCATGTTAAGCCACTCTATTTACATGTTATTCTTTCAAACATGCATGTTACGCCGAAAAACTTCTTTTTCAGAAAAATTACCATAGACTAACTGTATGGGGATGTATTTTTCGGAAGGGGAGTTTATATGATCACATTTTTTAGCGCAATTGTACTGTTAGTTGTTGCATACTTTACGTATGGAAAATTCATTGAAAAGATTTTCGATCCTACGGATGCACGAAAAACGCCTGCATATGCCAATGCGGATGGTGTTGACTACGTACCAATGGGGAAACAAAAAAACGCGTTGATTCAGCTGTTAAATATCGCCGGAACAGGCCCGATTTTTGGTCCAATTATGGGGGCGCTATTTGGTCCTGTCGCGTTTTTATGGATTGTTTTTGGCGCAATATTTGCAGGAGCCGTGCATGACTATTTAACGGGCATGATCTCTATTCGCAATAAGGGTGCACATATTCCAGAATTAGCTGGAAAGTTCCTGGGTAACGTTTCCAAACATATTGTAAACGTTTTCGCACTTTTACTTCTTCTGTTAGTGGGAACTGTGTTTGTGACGACGCCAGCCTCTCTATTGGCGATCGTAATGAATGGTAAAGTAGCATTATGGATACTGATTACCGTTATTTTTGCTTATTATTTCTTATCTACTATTCTTCCGATTGATAAAATTATCGGTCGACTGTACCCTTATTTCGGTGCCGTCCTTTTGATTGGTACAGTTGGGGTTGGGGTGGCTTTACTATTCTCGGACTATACAATTCCAGAATTGACGCTAGCGAATTTACACCCAGATAATGTACCGATTTTCCCGATTCTGTTCTTTACGATTACATGTGGTGCATTATCAGGTTTCCACGCAACACAATCACCAATTATCTCTCGAACAACTCAAAAAGAATCACAAGGCCGTTATGTATTTTACGGCATGATGATCACAGAAGCAGTCATTGCGATGATTTGGGCTGCCGCGGCAATGAGTATGTTGGACGGACAAACGTTGAGTGAATTTATCAAGACAGGCACACCTTCTGCTGTCGTCAATGAAGTATCGATGACATTGTTAGGGGCTGTTGGTGGAACGATCGCGGTATTAGGAGCTGTCGTCCTGCCGATTACATCAGGCGATACAGCGTTCCGTGCTGCACGTTCCATCATTGCGGATTACTTGAAGGTTGACCAGAAAAAAGTGGTGAAACGTCTTATAATCGCTGTCCCTTTGTTTGCGCTATCTGCTTTGCTGACGCAAATCGACTTTAACCTATTGTGGAGATACTTCTCTTGGGCTAACCAAGCGACTGCAGCAATTGCCTTATGGATTGCGACCATGTACTTGTTTATCAAAGGGAAGAACTACTTTGTGGCGCTAGTACCGGCACTGTTTATCACCTATATGGTCTTTGTTTATATCTTGAACCAGAAGATTGGGTTTAACTTGGACTTACAACTGTCTTATATCCTTGGAATTGTGTTGACGGCTGTTTTGACCGTGATGTTCTTTGTGAAAGCGAAGAATAATAAGGCCAATAAGATTGAAACGGATGTAGTGGTGGGCGCCACAGTGGCGAAGAAAAGTAAGCTTGCTTGAGTGGATACAGCTTGTAGGGAAACGAAAGTGGTTTCCTTGCAAGCTTTTTTGCGGGTAAGATAGCAGAATAACGGTTAATAAGGGTATAGTTGAATAAAGGAGAGATACACATGGAAACACGAATTATAGAAGTTGAGGCATTTACGGTGAGGGGTTATGAATTAAAGGGGCCACTGTCTGAAATACCAGGTATCTGGGATGTGCTGAATGAGGAGATTGCTAAAAGCGGGATTGTCGCAGAAGAATCATTTGGACTTTGTTTGGCGATACAAGGTGGGGAAATACATTATCTCGCGGGCGTCAAATCGAATCTTGCTGAAGGGTTTCCGAATACAGAAGAAGCTGTGGTCCCAGCCGGAAAATTCATCGTCGCAAAGGTAGAGGGCGGAGTTTCCGAGATTTCTACGGCGTTTAATGCATTGCTGCAAATGGATGGTATTCGATTGCGTAATAGCTATGGTTTGGAGCGATATATTCATCCAAAGGGTTCCGAAGGTTATACGATTGAAGTTTGGATGCCGGTTGAGTGATGGAGTCTTAAATGAAGAAAGGGGAGAGATTTTGGCATTGGTCAAAGTCTCTTTTTTTTTCTTCTATTCGAGATTGACTTGCACCTAAGGGATAGGTTTATAGTTATTTAATAGGAGGGGTACTCATGCTGTCAATTGGAAAAACAGCGCATCTTGTCGGCATCACAGTGAAAGCCATTAAACATTATGAAGAGATAGGACTTATAAAGCCTGCTTTCGTTAATCAAGAGACGGGCTACCGCTTTTATTCGAAAATTGAGCAGCAACAACTAGTTCGGATCAGAACATTGAGGCGGTTTGGGGTATCGCTCTCCGATATTCTTGCTGAAGGAGACGAACGAATGGAGTCGCTGTTAGTAAAGAGGAGACAGCAAATTGAAATCGAAATGGACGATTTGTGTCAGACGGTGGAAGCGATTGAATGTTATTTAAACAAGGGGGAGATTCATATGGAAACGCGTATTGTTGAAATAGAAGAAATGACAGTAAAGGGCTACGGATTAGTAGGACCTGTTGCACAAATACCTGCTGAATGGGAAAAATTAAATGCGGAAATTGCCAATAAAGGTGTCGTCGTGGAAGAGTCTTTTGGTGTTTGTTTGAAAATGGAGGGGGAGGAAATTCACTATATCGCCGGTATCCAATCGCCCCTCGCTGAAGGTTTTGCGAATACCGAAGAGGTTGTCATTCCGGCAGGGAAATTCGTCGTTGCTACGGTGGAGGGGGGCATTCCTGGGATTCCAGCTACTTATGATGCCATCCTTAAAATGGAGGATATTCAACTGCGGGAGTGCTATGACTTTGAACGCTATGTCCACCCTGTGGGAGCGACGGAGGATGTCATTGAGATTTGGATGCCGATTGAGTGACTACGAGAAGAGATTTCGGGACAGCCCGATAATCTCTTCTTTTTGTTTGCCGAAATAGTTGGATAATAGTTGACAATCAGTCGTCGAAACTATCACGATGTATGGAAGGGGTGGTGGTATGGGGAATGAAAGAGATTTATAGGAAGACGACGATAGTGAGCTTTATTAGTGGCATCGGTGCGACAATATTTTGGGTTATATTTTATTTTTATGGCTATGAAGGCTTTACTGTAAATGGTGATACTTTAGTTGAAATCGGATTGTTTGCATTGATTACCATTGGTACTGGATTTTACTTTAAAAGCGCATATGAAAAATTAAACGATGAAACAATTAGTGATAGCGTATTGAACTTGGAGGATCTCCGTGAACTGAATTTTCAGCGAGTACCTTCTCTCTTGCCGAAAATGTATAACGTCGATTCGAATGGAAATCCGATATTTACAATTGAACCGGCTAAAGGGCGGCTAGCTAGGTGGCTTACGGTTTTTACGCTCTTTGAGAAGGGCTTTATCATTCCCGTGAACTACGATATTTTAGATAGAAGTGGACAGCGGATTGCATCATTTACAATACGAGATAACATAAAGCGTTACGAGCTATCGCTGAGGAAACTGGACGGCACATTAATGAATACTTACATTCAACATCTCTCGAAGTCTGCCCTTAAAAACCGGGGCGTTTTGTATCATGCGGATGGATCGACTTGGCGTGAAATTGAAGCGAAAAGCATGGCGGGCGACATTGATGTAAAGGATGAAGGCGGAAGGATGACAGCGTCGTATCGTTTTGGCATTTTTCCATATGCGATGAATCCTGCATTCGTCAGCACGGCACATCATGAACATGTGCGATTTGGAGCGCAAATTTCGATGGATGAAAAGCTTGCTTACACGATGATTTTCTTTTTATGGCTGAAGGAATAAAACTTTTCTTTTTCATATTGACTCTCACGTTACGTCATACTTTATTATTTGAAATGAAGGGAGGCCACGAGCAATGAAAGTGAAAGAAGTATCACAGTTAACCGGTGTCAGTGTGCGCACACTTCATCATTATGATGACATCGGATTGTTAACGCCGGATGATTTGACGGAGGCGTGCTACCGGCTTTATTCGGACGATAACTTGGCGACGTTACAGCAAATATTGTTCTTTCGCGCACTAGGCTTCCCTTTGAAAAAAATTAAGGAGTTGCTTGATAGTCCTTCATTTGATCGGCAGGAGGTTTTTGAAATGCAACGAGAAATGCTGATGGATAAGCGCAAGCAGCTCGATAGTATGATCGCGACGATAGAGAAGACAATCCAACAAGGAAAAGGGGGATACACAATGACGAACGAAGAGAAATTTAAAGGGTTTGATTTTAGCAAGAATCCTTATGAACAGGAAGCTAGAGAGCGTTGGGGTGACAAGGCGGTAAATGCATCGAATAAAAAAGCGGCGAAGTTCGGACCAGAGCTCGGTGAGGAAATGAATCGTATTTACTTTAAATTGGCGAGTCTGCGACATCTAGATCCCGCTTCGGTCGAAGCGCAAGCGGGAATTGAAGAATGGTATGATTTTTTGAATAAGATGGGTAACTATTCGTTGGAGGCGTTTGCAGGGCTTGGGCAGATGTATGTAGATGATGAACGGTTTACGAAGAATATTGATCAGTTTGGCGAGGGACTTGCGGTGTTTATGAGGGAAGCGATGGGGGTATATGCGGAGCAGGGGAAATAATAGCTATCCATTATATTTTTTGCTAAGGAATGTGGATTGGAATAATCCTTGCATGTATGAAAGAGTGTGATAAAAATGATAGCTTCCTGCCTCAATGCAGAAGGCTATCATTTTTTGTTGAAAAAAATAAGAATAGGCTACTCTAGACATTCACTCCTCCATAAACCCAATATGCTTCTTCACCTCCTGGGGATTTTCCCGCTTCAACGACACCAATAAAAAATTCAACTGCGACACATGTTGTAACAATTCGACAGGTGCATTATTGTTCGTTAGAAAGCCTTTAATTATGATTAGTTTTGTGCCAATAATGCCAATGCCGGTAATGTTGACAGTCAAAGTTTGACCGAATGATGTGAGCATGAGCCCGACTTCTTCGTTAGGGTTTAAATTGCGATTGTAGGCATTGACGGCTGCAACGACTTGGTTGGCGATTGCTGCAGCATCATTTTCCAAAATTGAAGTGGGTTGCGGGATTTCAGATAAATTGTTTGTCATCATAATCACTTCCTTTTTATTGGAATATAAATAGACACAAGTTTTTGAGACTGTTAGTATGTATATACCCTGATAGATATGGAATGAAAACATTTGAATGGAAGCATTGCATCATTAATTAGGAAGGTAGTTACTAAGCGCCGAAGAAGGTTTGAAGGAATCAGTTTGTAATGCCGGGTATTTTTTAATTCCTATTAAATATTTTCAAAAATATGAAACTCTTTGCTAGCGAAAGACGTATAATTAGTATAGAGATAATAAGTGTATGAACTGTCCGTAATGCCTGTTGTGAACTAGGTCTAGGGGCGTAGACAGTTTGCATCTATAGACGGTTTAGTTCGCTGGCCTGAAAGTGCATAATAGGTTTAATAGATTGCGGGGGTTGAGTGTCGTGGGAAAAACCATATATATTGTCTTAACGAATACGGGGACGTTGCTGTCGAAGGCGATTGGACTGTATACGCGGAAAGATTTGAATCACGCATCAATCGCATTTGATGAGCAATTGAATGAAGTGTACAGTTTCGGGCGGAAGCAACGTCATAATCCCTTTATAGGCGGCTTTGTGAAAGAGAATGTTGCCGAAGGAATCTTTCAAGATGCAGATTGTATGATTTTTAGTTGTGAAGTGAGTGAAGAGGAATATCATAGGATGCGCAAGAAAATCCGGCAGATTGAGCGCCGTAAAGAGCAGTATAGATATAATTTTATTGGTCTTTTTGGGGTTGCTTTGAATATCGGCATTCAGCGTGATCGCGCATTTTTCTGTTCGCAGTTCGTAGCGACCATTGTAGATGAAGGCGGCGTACGTATGTTTTCGATTAAGCCGAATATGGTACAGCCCCATCATTTTACGAAAGTCCCTTTTTTAATACAGGAGTTTGAAGGTAAATTACGCACTTATTTGCATAAGACAAGAGGGCAGCAGGAACGGAAACCGGTTCGCATTAGCATGTGGAAGAGTTTGGCGTTTCGTTTACTCGCTTAACATTCATAATCTACAAGAAAGCAACTTCTCCTATTTGGAAAAGGTTGCTTTTTTTATTGGCATAAAGGAATGATATAACTTACCTTATGTCGGGTATATTTGACATACGGCAGTAATGATTCGTATAATTTAGATAATGGGAGGTTTACCATGACGAAAAATTTGCGAATGAAGGTTGCGAGGGCGGCGAAGGATTTATCACAAAAGGATGTTGCTGAGGCGATTGGCATTACGAGACAAACGATGAATGCCATTGAGAATGGTGAGTATAATCCTTCGCTGAAATTATGTATAGCGGTATGTAAGGTGCTGGATAAAACATTGGATGAATTATTCTGGGAGGGATGAACATGCGGGGGGATCATTTTGATGAGTTTCAAGTGGCGAAAAGGCATCGGCTTGGACTACAATCCTTCATTTTGACGATAGTACTTATTTTGGCGAATGGCATTATAAAAATGACTTATATTTGGGCAGAACCATTGATGGAAATGTTGGTATTGCTTTATATTCCGGTGACGTACTTTACGGTAATGTCAATATGGAGAGGAGCGTATACGAGTAAAAAAGTAAAAAATCCAAATGTCTATATACCTATGTTTGGGCTTGTTGCGCTCTTCGGTTTGTTTGTCATTGTCCAATCCATATGGAGTGGTGTGTTTGTAATGGTAGAGGACGGCATGCTCGCCAATAGCTCTGGTATAGTATTTCAAACAACGTTTATGATATTGATCACGATTTCGATGATTATGCGGAGAGCTGCCGATTTTCGAATGCTGCGGGCGGAATCCTAAAAGACCTTAACCAATTTCGCAATTCCGGTGCAAACATGCGATAATAAGAAAAAAGAAGAAGTAAGGATGACGAAATGACAAAAACAATCGATTTACAAGTGAATGCAAAAAATATAGCTGATTTAAAGAAAGGCTATCCGTTAATTTTGAAGGAAGCGATTATTAATCCTACCGTTTTGACGCAAGAAGGCACGATTGTTCGTTTGGTGGACAGAGACCGTCGTTTTGTAGCGAAAGGCTATTATGGCAATCAAAACAAAGGGATTGGCTGGGTGTTGACACAAAAAGAAGAGGAAGCGATTGACTTCGATTTCTTCGAATCAAAAATTGCGAAGGCGCTTGAACGCCGAGAAGCTCTTTTTGCAGACCCTGACACGACAGCGTTCCGCGTGTTTAACGGAGAAGGCGATGGAATCGGTGGATTGTCAATCGATTACTTCGACGGCTTTTACATGGTGAGCTGGTATAGCCAGGGAATTTATTCACTAAAGCACCATGTCTACAGTGTGTTGGATAAAATCGTTGAGTACAAAGGAATCTACGAGAAAAAACGCTTCGATACGAAAGGCGAATACATCGAGCAGGATGATTTCGTTCGTGGTGAGCAAGGCGATTTCCCGATTATCGTGAAAGAGAATGGCATGAATTTTGCGGTTAACTTGAATGATGGCGCGATGACGGGTATTTTCTTGGATCAGCGTGATATGCGTCAGGCGGTTCGTGATAAGTATTCCGAAGGGAAAAATGTGTTAAATACATTCTCTTATACGGGTGCATTTTCGGTTGCGGCGGCACTTGGCGGCGCGATCAAGACGACGAGTGTCGATTTGGCGAAGCGTAGCATGGCGAAGACGATTGAGCAGTTCAGTGTGAATGGCATTGATTATGAGCAGCAGGATATTAAAGTAATGGACGTATTTGAATACTTCCGTTATGCGAAGCGTAAGGAATTGAAGTTTGACCTTGTCATACTTGACCCACCGAGCTTTGCACGTACGAAGAAGTATTCGTTTAGTACGGCGAAGGATTATCCGGCATTGCTCAAGGATGCGATTGCAATCACAGAGAAAAATGGTGTGATTGTTGCTTCAACGAACAATTCGAGCTTTGGGATGAAGAAGTTCAAAACGTTTATTGAAGAGGCCTTCAAGGATTCAGGTTCTTCGTTTAAGATTCTCGAGGAATCTTCATTGCCAAGAGATTTCCGTACGAATCGAGATTATCCAGAGTTTAATTATTTAAAAGTGGTTGTTATTCAGAAGTTGAAATAAATATCGGAAGCCGCACCCGGGAATACTGGGTGCGGCTTTTTGTTGTCTAGGAAATTATAAAATCTCGAACTGTGGATAAGTTATGACGTATAGATTTTGCGTCTAGGCTCCAGCGCCTAGCCCCTCGAGTCGCTTGGGCCTACAGGATGTAGGTCATGCAGTGGGGAAGGATTGGACTGCATCCTTCCTTGTTGCCACAGGACGTGGCGTTTTTAGACTGCCATCCCCCTTGCTGATAAAGGCAAAGGGCGCCTTTATCTTCAAGCCTTCCAGCGCTAGTCGGGGCTAAACAGGCGCTTGCGCTTTTGTGCTACGATTATAGACTTTGAAGTTCCGCATTCAACTTCTTCGCTTGATTTCTAAAGTAAAGATAGAAAGCAGTCCAGAAAATTGAATAGACGATGATGAATAGGCCTAATGTAAGTAAAAAGCTTTTTAGGGTAAATGGAACCCATCCGATGCCGAATGCTAGGATGAAGTACAGAATAACAACCGTTATAAAATGAAGCCCAGTCTGTTGGGTGAGGCGCAAATTCGCATTTTCAAAATAAAGTGGACTTACCGTGAAAAACCAGCCACAGAAAATGGAGCCGAGTGAGTTTTTTAAGAACAATTGTCCGTCTAGTACTTCCTGCTGACCAAAGTAAACGACTGAATTTGTTAGGATGACGGCAAGAAATGCGCCGAAGAAGATACCAATCATACTTCGGAATAAAAAGGTTTTCATTCGTTCCTCCTCCTGTTCATTTTCAACGATTCTTTAATCGTATTGACGTAAGTTCGGGAGACGTATTCCTTCGCACTCGATTTAAAATAGACACAGAGCGTCCCGTTAAAAGACGCTTCAAAACGACTCATTTCGTGAAGATTGGCGATAACAGATTTAGAAAGTCTGATGAATTTATTGGAAGGGAGGATTTCCTCTAGTTCGTATAGTTTTTCCTTTAATTTAAATGAACCATTAGCTGTGACGGCAACAACACCATCTTTTTCCGTGTGAAAATAATGAATGTCGTCAGGTTTTAAAATATGCTGCATTTCCCCATCTTTTCCGACGAGGAACTCCGTTTCCCTTCCCTTTATGAAATCAAGAATCTCTTGAACGGAATGATCCAATTCCGGGGATTCAATCGTCACTTTTGTTTCTTTATAATCGCTATCGATGTTCAATGACACTTTCATTCCAAGACCCCCTTAGACAATAGTGTATACAATTAATCTACTATTGTCTCGGAGTAGTCCGTTAACTCAGTCTTTTATTTGTGAAGCGGATGACAACTAATGCGACCAGTACTAAACCGAAAATGTAACCGATGGAGAGGAGTGTGCTGTTATCAAACGTAAGTTGCCCATTCCAAACCGCGATGAAAAGGTTGTTCATATGGTAGAGCGGGTTCGCATCAGCGATAATTTGTACGAATTTCGGCATCAGGGCAATCGGCATCGTGAAGCCACCTGTAATCATGACGACTTGGAAAATGACGATGGAAAAGACGAGTGCGGCATTCATGCTTTTGAATAATGAATAGATAGCCGAAGAAATAACGAGCAGTACAGCATTCAGTAAGATGAAAAATCCGTAGGCGCTTAGAAAGCGAACTGGCTGGAACGACAGGTCATAAGCGATCATTCCGATGAAATAGACAAGGAAAAATCCAATACTTGTAATGATGATGGACTTCAAGATGGCTGACAGCAATAACATCTTTTTTGGAACAGGGGAAAGATTGATGCGTTTTTCTATCCCGATTGTACGGTTCATCACTTGATCGAAACCGAATGCGAAAAAGATGACACCGAATGTGATTAGTAAGATGAATGACGGAGTGTACGTTTCTGCATAACTTAAATTCCCTGCATATGTCTGATCCCCGAACAATTGCCCCATGAAAAGATATGTGACCGGCGGAACGATAATCGTGAAGACCAAGTAAAACAATTCCCTTGAGAACATGAGTAAGTCGTATTTCAATTGTGTCGCTAACATATATACTCCCCCTTAAATGGATACTTTCGTAAGATAAAAATCATTGATGGATTTGTAGCCTGATGCCAAAATACTTTCAGTCGTATCAAATTGTTCATTCACACCATTATTGATGAGCATGACTTTATCGCAATACAATTCGATTTCATCCATATTATGTGTCGTTAAGATGACCGTGCCGCCTGTGCGATTGTTGTAATCCGTAATGTACGACCAAAGGATATTGCGCATATGGGGATCCAAACCGGTCGTCGGCTCATCTAGGATAAGAAGCTTCGGTTGCGATAAAAAGGCAATTGCCAGGCTGACAATCTGTTTCCATCCGCCTGAAAGCTTATCGAAGTACGTTTTGCGATGCGGCGTCAATTTGAAATCTTCGATGATTGTTTTGATATCCAGCGGTGACTTGTAATAGGACTTGAATAATTTCAACAACTCTTCGACCTTCAATGTTTTATAAAACTGTGTCGGTTGTAGGACGACAGAAATTTGTTGTCGGATTTGTTCCATACGGGCTGTGGAAAGTGAATGGAGTTCTTCGTTAAACAGGACGACCGTTCCGGCATCGTATTGCTTGATCGTCATGAGGATTTCAAGGAACGTCGACTTACCCGCACCGTTTTTTCCAATAACCCCAATCACTTCTCCTTCCTTCGCTTGAAAGTTCAGCCCTTTTAATACGTTGTTTGTTCCATATGATTTTTTTAAATTGTTAACGTTGATGATGTTCATTGCAATCCCTCCGTGGAAGTTCTTTGTAACCAAAGTGTATGCCATTTTGATCCATCTGTAGTCGTGATTTCGGTGACTGGCATCGATTGATAGGTGACTTGCGGAAAAGGACGGCTGAAATGCATTTGATTTTTAATGGGTTTCGAAGGACATCGTTGTTTTGGCGGAGAATAAGTAGTAAAGGGGTGTCAGAGATGCATTCATTGAAGCCAAAAAAGCGGAGCAAGTTGCGTATTTTTCTTGGGAAGAAAGTGTATCGGTTGAAGCGCTATTCGGAATGGTACATAGATGGCAAGAAATATGCCACGAAGCGGGCAGAGGAGAAGTTGAATCATGTCATTTTTAAACATCGAACGCCACTTCTCCGCCAATTGAAAGACGTGGATATGGAGTTGCAAAGAAATAAAATCATCAACTTAAAGATTGCGGCGAAAAGATTGAATGGAATTGTACTTCATCCTGGTGAGACGTTTTCTTATTGGCGTTTGATTGGCAGTACGACGAAGCGGAAGGGTTATGTTGACGGGATGATTTTGCATTATGGGAAAGTGACGACAGGGATTGGCGGTGGCTTATGTCAGTTGTCGAATTTGATATATTGGATGACCATCCATACGCCGCTGACAGTTACCGAGCGTTATCGTCATAGTTACGATGTGTTCCCCGATTCGAAACGGAATCAGCCATTTGGCAGTGGTGCTACATGTGCGTATAACTATTTGGATTTACAAATAAAGAACGAAACAACAGAGTCATACCAGCTCGTTATTTATTTGACGAACACTTCGCTCGTTGGTGAATGGCGTGCAGCCAGGACTGCAAATCGAACGTATAAAGTATATGAGAAGGATCATAGTTTTTCGCTAGAACTGTGGGGTGGCTATGTGCGTCATAATTCGATCTACAGAGAAGTGTATAACATGAATGGTGAACAGATTGATGATGAATTTATCACAGAAAATCATGCCATTACGATGTATGAGCCATTTTTGTCCTATGAGGAATGAAGGTAGGGTTTTATGCAATATATCGAGTTCGGTGTGGGGAATACATGGTGGTTAAGGACAGAAACAGAACTAGAGGATGGTACAGAATTTGGGGGAATAGGTATTGTGGGACCGCTGAAAATCCGTTCGGTCTATATGCGAGTATGGATTTTTAAAACGGTTTGCATAGTGGATGCAAACCGTTTTAAGCGAATGAAGAAAGACCGTAATACATTCAAGTTGATTTTCGGTTTAGTGAGTACATAATTTCGTGTTTTAAGGAAAAGGAGTGAATGGCATGTTGTTACAACAAGAGAAGTTGCTTGTTCGAGAATTGGAATTGAATGATAAATATCTGCTCGCGAAATGGCTTTCAGATCCTGAAATTCTCCAGTATTACGAAGGGCGTGACAATCCATTTGATATGGAGAAGGTAGAGGAGAAGTTTTTCAGGGAAGAAGACGGTGCTACACGCTGTCTGATTGAATTCGATGGCGAGCCCATCGGCTATATTCAGTTTTATGAAGTTGAAGCAGAAGAGAGGGTTACATATGGCTTCGATGATTCAACGGAATCCATTTATGGAATGGATCAATTCATCGGTGAATCGGACTACTGGAATAAAGGGGTTGGAACATTACTTGTCCGTTCAATGGTGAAATACTTAATTGAAGAAATAGGGGCGGATCGTATTGTCATGGATCCGCAAACGTGGAACGAGCGTGCGATTCGTTGTTATGAAAAGTGTGGATTTGAGAAAGTGAAATTGATGCAGGCGAATGAGTGGCATGAGGGCGAGTATCGGGATTGCTGGTTGATTGAATATCGAGGGAGGTAGGTTGGTGTATGAATAGAAATCGGTTGCAGCCATTAGAAGCTG
Source organism: Sporosarcina sp. NPDC096371 (assembly GCF_044762865.1). Lineage (NCBI taxonomy): Bacteria > Bacillati > Bacillota > Bacilli > Caryophanales > Caryophanaceae > Sporosarcina > Sporosarcina sp. NPDC096371. The sequence continues at coordinate 109,320 of NZ_JBIWFE010000004.1, read as the reverse complement.
CAAAAAGATTTATAGCAGACAAATTCCCGAACTGCCAAGCTGCGGTGATGGCTGGGAGTGTGGTCAGAGGGGAGCATACAGCCACTTCCGATTTAGACATCGTGGTTTTTGATGACAAGGTAGAATCGGCTTATCGTGAATCATTTATTGAGTATGGATGGCCAATAGAAGTGTTCGTACATAATTTCACTTCGTATAAGGACTTCTTCAAAGCGGACTGCGAAAGGGCCCGCCCTTCATTGCCACGGATGGTTTCGGAAGGAATTATTATCATCGACTCAGGAGTTGTTTGTGCAATAAAGGATGAGGCGAATGATTTGTTGAAAACAGGTCCTGTTATGTGGGACAAGGATACGCTTGCAACGAGGCGGTATATGCTGACTGACGTACTCGATGATCTGATTGGTTCAACCAATCGTGCAGAAGAACTTTTCATTGCGAATACGCTGGCTGTTAAAATCCATGAATTCGTTTTGCGGACAAATGGCAAGTGGGTTGGGGATTCGAAATGGGTTGTACGGGCTTTGAATCAATTCGATGAAGACTTTGCGCGGAGATTCGTGCAAGCGTTTGATGTGTTTTATAAAACTGGCGCTAAGGATGAAGTGATTGAGCTTGCAGATGAAGTGTTGAAACTGTATGGTGGTCGATTATTTGAGGGGTATTCCATGGGGAAAGGTGATCGCATATGACAAGTACATACGTTAATTGGGGCGGGCATAGGTTACAGCTAACATGGATGAGCAATCTTATGCCTAGTCGTGAATTGATCACGAGTGTGCACGGGATGTGTTTTTATCGCGGGGAGTTGATGATGGTCAATTTGAATGATCGTGGTTGGGACTTTCCAGGTGGACATATTGAGACTGGTGAAACGGCGGAATTGTGTTTCAGGCGTGAGGCGATGGAAGAAGGTTATGTAGAAGGGAATTGTAGACTGTTAGGTTCTATTGAAGTGGACCATAGTGAAAATTCGTTGTGGGATAGCTCCAGTCCTTATCCGAAAGTAGGGTATCAAGTATTTTATCGGATGGACATTAAGAAGTTATATCCATTTGAAGCTAGATTTGAGTCGTCCGCACGAACATTTATTCAACCTGAAGAGGCTGCGCATTATCATAAGGGGTGGAATACGATGTTTGATAAAATTATTCAGGAGGCCGAGGTGATGAAATGAACATTAGAAAATTAAATGAGCATGAGATTCCGCCCTTTGATCTCTTATTACTCGCAGATCCTTCGCGGGAGATGGTGGAGGAATATTTGGCAATTGGGGAATGCCGCGTCGCTGAAATAGCAAGTGAAATTGTCGGCGTTTATGTGCTTGCTAAGTTAGATAGTGAAACGATGGAGATTATGAATATCGCGGTGGATGAACGGATGCATGGCCGAGGCATTGGCAAGAAGCTAATTGGAGATGCAGTTCAAACTGCAAGACAACTCGGCTATCAATCGCTTGAAATTGGAACGGGCAATTCTAGCATAGGTCAGTTGGCGCTTTATCAGAAATGTGGGTTTCGCATGGAAGGTGTTATAAAAGATTTTTTCATAGATCACTATGACGAAGCGATCTATGAAAATGGTCTTCAATGTAGGGATATGATTCGGCTTGCGATGGAACTGTGACTTTGAGGTGGGTTCTATCTTGTTGATAAATATCGATAACAAAAAAGGAGAATCCATTCGCATGGATTCTCCTTTTTGTTATTCATCGCCTAAATCGACGTTGTGATACACCTGTTGAACATCTTCTAAATCGTCTAGTGCATCGATCATTTTTTCGAATTTTGCTTGTGCGTCGGCATCGAGTGTTACGTCGTTTTGTGCCAACATCGTTAGCTCAGCAACAGTAAATTCTGTAATCCCCACATTTTTGAATGCCTGTTGTACGACATGGAACTGGTCGGGTTCGGCGTAGACGATGACAGCTTCCTCTTCTTCCAGGATATCGCGAACTTCGACGTCCGCATCCATTAGTAGTTCAAGCACTTCGTCTGCTGATTTACCTTCAATGCCGATAACTGCTGTTGCATCGAACATATAGGAAACGGATCCGCTGACGCCCATATTTCCATTGTTTTTACCAAATGCAGCTCGTACTTCTGATGCAGTGCGGTTGACGTTGTTTGTCAGTGTATCAACAATGACCATGGAACCGTTCGGACCAAAGCCTTCATAGCGAAGTTCATCATAGTTTTCTTCACCGCCACCTTTTGCTTTTTCGATGGCGCGGTCGATGATGGCTTTCGGTACGCTATATGTTTTGGCGCGCTCAACGACGAACTTGAGTGCTTGATTGAGTTCTGGATCAGGCTCGCCTTGTTTCGCTACGACATAAATTTCGCGCCCGAATTTTGCATAAATACGGCTTGTATCCGCATCTCTTGACGCTTTCTTTTCTTTAATATTATTCCATTTGCGACCCATAGAATTTCACTCTCTTTCGATTGTGCATAGATTTACTAGTGTTATTATACAACAATTGTATGCTTGGAGACGAGTGTGACATTCAAAAAAATGGGCTAGTGGAAAATTATTATGGGCAGTTGCGCAGTTTTGTTGGTGCCATGTCAATCAATGTTTTCAGAGTAGAACGTGTTTTTTTAATGTCTGTGCTTCGAAAAAGGCTCCGAACAAGAATGAATAGAATTTTTGGGTATGTGGAAGGTTAAACCATATAGGGGATGTGTTTCCTGAAACGTCTGCGAACAATTTAGCTCGGCAATAGTTTAGTATTAAAGAATATGCATTAATAAATAGGATGGAGAGGAGAACAAGCGATATGCTGAAAAATATAGAATCATTCGATGACTTTAAGCGTACTGTTTACTTGTTCATATTACCCTTCGTCTTCATCGCGACTACGTTAACACTTTTCATGCAATTATTGAAACATGACTATACATTTGACTTTTATGCGAATGGTATGTTTATCGCAATTGCCTCGATGGGTTGGTTCCTGGCTCGTTGGAAACGAAGGTTGAAGCTGTTTGAATACTCGATTTTGATTTATTTGTTTATCTATCATTTATCAATGGTGTCCATCGAAGTATTCGATAGCATTGGTGCGGAAGGAGAGCGGACGTTAAGCACATTTGTTATTTGGACACCGCTTATTATTATGTTTACATTTGTGGTGTTGGAAAAGTGGCGGGCTCTTGCGGCTATCAGCCTATTGTTAGTCCTTTCAATGGTACCGGAGTTCCTGGTGTACGATCGACTGAGTGTGTCTATTAAAGCTTCACTGATCCATCTGCACATCTCGACGGCGATTTACATTATCATTCTCTTTTTCGCCAATCGCATGTTTGAAGCGCATGCAGAAACTAACGTCATACGGAGACAGTTGTATTTGGATGCGCTGACTCAAATCGGCAATCGTTATCAGATTGATAAGTGGATGGAGACGTCTATTGTGGAAGCTGATGAAGACGGCTGCTTTTCCATTCTATTTTTCGATATCGACCGATTTAAAAGTGTGAATGACCGCTTTGGCCATCAAATCGGTGATGATGTGTTGAAGAAGGCGGTTAGGATTGTGCAGGGGGAAATGAGGGAAGGGGAACTATTTGGCAGATGGGGAGGAGAAGAGTTCCTGGTTATTCTGCAAGTCCCGGTAAGTGTTGCTTATAGAGTAGCTGAGCGGTTGCGACAGGCGATTGAACAACATGATTTTGGTGAGGTTGGCCAAGTGACAGCTAGCTTTGGAGTGGCTAGTTATCAGCAAGGAGATACGTGTGAAACAATCCTTGTGAGGGCAGATGAGCGCCTGTATGTCTCCAAAGAGGAAGGTCGAAATCGTGTGACAGGAAAAATGTTGTCACAGAATGAAGAATAATCCTTTTTCTTCCGCTGTTCCTGCATTATACTGTAGATGAACGTTAATCTCTCAAAGAGAAAGGAACTAATCACATGGAACTTATTTATAAGGGCAAGACGAAGGACGTATATAAAGCGGACGGCAACAATGTCCTTCTGAAATTCAAAGACGATGTGACTGGCGAAGACGGCGTTTTTGATCCAGGTGCTAATACAGTTGGGTTATCGATTGAAGGAGCGGGGAAATCTGGTCTTCGGATGACGAAATTTTTCTTCGAGAAAATGGCAGAGAGAAATATTCCGACTCATTATGTTTCGGCTGATATTGACGAAGTATCGATGACGGTGAAATCTGCACAGACGTTTGGCAGAGGCCTTGAAGTAATTTGTAGATACCGTGCTGTCGGTAGTTTCTTGCGCAGATACGGCGCTTATTGTGAGGATGGACAATCTTTGGATGCATTTGTCGAAGTAACGTTGAAAGACGATGATCGCAAAGATCCACCAATTGCACAAGATGCACTTGCTCAACTTGGCATTTTGACAAAAGAAGAATATGCGACACTTGAAGCGTTGACAAAACAAATTTCAGGCGTTGTGAAAGAAGAGCTTGCGGCTAAAGGACTCGAGTTGTATGATATCAAACTCGAATTCGGACGTGATGGTGTAACAGGCGACGTGATGTTGATTGACGAAATTTCTGGTGGTAATATGCGCGTCTACCAAGACGGCGTTTATATTGCACCAATGGATCTTGAAAAATTAGTACTTGCATAAATAGGGAAACTGCTGTTGATTCCACGAAATGTGGGATTGGCAGCAGTTTTTGATTACTCTTTTTTATCGTCTGCTGACTTCCAAAGTGTGTACAATATCGTGATGATACTTACGATGATAACGGTCAGTTCAGGGAATATGTTGCCACCCAGATTAAGTTCGTCGGCAAGGGTGCCGCTTATGAGTCCGGTATTGAAAGCAATCGCTATGCAGGTGACAGAAAACATGTACAGTACATATTGGGCTAGAGCCAAGCCGTTTAGTTCTCCAAATAAAGACGATGCAAGCAAGTAAACCAATGACTAGCAAGCCGCCAATATTGGTCAAATAACCTTGTAAATCCTCCATCCAATCTCCTCCTAATAAAGGTAAGACGCGGGGATATGGAATAAGTTTCCGGACTCAATTATTTGAGTGTAGGACATGCTTTGTTAAGAAGAGATTTTGAGGAGGAATTATATTGACTAAACAGGTACTAGTATCCGTCATGCTAGCGGCACTTCTTATCGCTGGCGGATGTGGCAAAAGTAGCACCGCAAAGTTGCCAGTAAGTGGGGAGAACAATAAAGCAGTTGTTGCATCGATTATGAATACGGAAGGCAATCAGATTGGAGAAGCGAGTTTTACAGAAGCGGGCGATGGAGTGACCATTAGCATTCAGGCGGAGGGGTTACCGCCGGGTGTAAAAGGCATCCATATTCATGAAACTGGCGTCTGTACACCACCAGATTTCACATCGGCGGGAGGACATTTCAATCCGACGCATAAAGAGCATGGTTTTGACAATCCAAAAGGGTTCCACTTAGGTGACTTGCCGAATATTGAAGTCGATGCCGATGGCAAAGTAGAAGCCCAGGTAACAACAGCCGAATTTACAATGAAGCCGGGAGCTGCAAATTCAATTTTGGATAATGACGGCAGCGCACTTGTCATCCATGAAAAGGCAGACGACTACAAAACAGATCCATCGGGGAATTCGGGCGCCCGTATTGCTTGTGCAGCGGTTACAAAATAAGGTATCCATAGTAATTGTGCTAGCGCGCAAAGGCGGTGCCTCTGCGCGCAATAGCTATAAAACGCAGCCAAGTCATTTCGATAAAAAATTCTCCGTATAGTACGGTTGTAAACTTTCATTGAAAGAGACACCTGTGCCGAGATGGCTGTAACGATCCAATAGGATGTTTTCGCGGTGACCGGCAGAGTTCATGAGACCTTCGTGTGCAAAGATGCTGCTCGATTGGCCGTACGCTAGATTTTCGCCAGCGCTGCGGTATTTCACGCCGTCATCATCCATTCGGTCGAATGGGGACTTCCCTTGTTGGTTCTGATGGCTAAAATAATTGTTGTCTGCCATGTCGATACTATGATTTCGAGCTGTTTCCGCGACATCAGCCTCCCACTTGAGGGCGGATAGTCCGTGGCGGACGCGGGCGGCATTTGTTAAGTCGAAAAGTTGTTGTTCGAATCCGTTGCGCAATTGTGCATCACCGCCGGCATAAATGCCGGTTTTTTTCTGTTCTAATTTAGTAGAAATCAGTTGAATGGCCGTCACTGTATCATTTTGATGCAAATCATAAAAAACGTAGGTATACGTGTCACCTGATTGAAAAACGTCGAAGCCTTCCGTTTCCTGAAGCATATAGATATTTAAACCTTTGCGAATTTCTTTGATGGGTTCGCCGAATGTTTCGCGCACCGCCGTTTTCGAAGAGCCATACTTGATACCGGAAGTCGATGAGATCAGATCATCGTTCGTGTAAATCGCGTTCACTTGTTTTTTTTCATCGAATGAAACCATGACGAAATTTTGATAGCTGTTGTGATACGTGAACCATTCAGTACCGTATTCGTTCATGGAATGACTTTTGGGCTCACCGAGCTGAGCTGTTACTTGTGCTTCCGAACTACCCAGTTCGATGTTGTGAATGGAGAGTTGTGTTTTCACTGGTTTATCTAACTGCGGTTTGTCTACTAACGGAGCAGTTTCTTCCGTTGCTGATAATTTGGAAGTTAGGTACAAGACAGCCTTGTCTGCGGTGTCAGCAATGTAGCGGATTGCGGTGTCTACAGATTCTTTATTCAAAAGGGTACCGACTTTTTCATCGACGGGTTCAAGAAAAGAGATGTCGACATAGCGTGAGACCGGTTCTTCCCATAATGGTTTTGCGAGATAAAGTGCTGCGATGAATAGGATGAAAAAGAAAAATCGTTTCATGGAATCGCCTCCTATCTGTTATTGTAACCTGCTAGTAGATATTGAATACAGCGAGAACCATGTTGTTGGAAGTAATTACATGATCTTGAAGGAGTAAAAGTCCCCCATTTCCAGTACCCACTAAAAAACGGTATACTGGTAGCACAATAGATGATCGGAGTTTGGATGGTATGACTTTATCGAAAAAAATGATCAATGCACAAGTGATGGAAACGAATGTTGATGTATTTAGATGCCCGATTTGTTTGTCGGAGATGGTTATGATGGATGGGTCACGGCTTGTTTGCGCGGACAATCACTCATTTGATTTGTCGAAGAATGGGTATGTGAACTTGGCTCCCCAGGCGCATGTGACGAAGTACGATCAAGCGTTGTTTGAAGCGAGGAAAACCGTCATGAACAGTGGTTTTTTTGACGGGGTTCTGGAATCGATTGTCAAAACTATGGAAGCGCAGGAACATGCTGTCATTCTTGATGCGGGTTGCGGGGGAGGTACACATTTGTCTACTATCCTCTCGCGATTGACGGGGGACGTGACAGGTGTTGGTATCGATCTAGCGAAAGAAGGTATCACGGCAGCTGCAAAAGAGTATCCGGGAGCGATTTGGAGTGTGGCTGACTTGGCTAATTGTCCTTTTCAAACGGAGAAGTTCGATACAATCCTCAACATTCTATCCCCTGCGAATTATGCAGAGTTTACACGTTTGTTAAAACCAGGGGGATTGTTTGTCAAAGCAGTACCGGAAAGTGGATATTTAAAAGAATTGAGAGACATTTTTTATGAGGACAAAGGGCAGAAAGAGGATGCGGATCCAGTGGCGCGAGTCGCGGACCATTTTGATGAAGTTAACACAGAGAGGATCACCTATACATTCCCGCTTGCTGCTGAACTTCTTGCGCCGCTCATTCAGATGACGCCGCTGACGTGGGGTGCGAGTGCGGACAAAGTTGAAAAAGCATTGCAGATGGGGATACCGACGATAACGATTGATTTCACCATTATTACCGGTGTGAAGAGGGAGGAGTCGGGACTATGTTTGGTGGAGTAAGTAGTATACCAAGCTGGTTTTATATAGTTGCGATTGCGGTTATTGTGCTGATTGTCATTTTTACAGAATGGAAGACGCGTTGAGGGGGCTGTACGATGAAGAAAAAGGTCGATAAGCGGCAAAAGCCTAAACTGTCCGCAGAACACCGACAGATACGGATGGACGAGCTGTGGGACAATGAAGGGTATGTTGAGAAAGTCCGACTGGACGGCGGCGTGATGACGGTGGCGGAAGACGAGCGATTGTCTTTTGACGATGTCATCTTCAAAGACGTATCATTTGCAGGAAGCGAATTACAAGCAGCAGAATTCGTAGATGTTGTGTTTGATCGTTGCGATTTGTCTAATGTCAATTTTCAAAATGCAACGTTCCACAGATGTGAAGTCGTCAATTCAAAACTGACGGGGACAGATTTTGCAAATGCCAAGGTTAGTCATACGCTATTCGATGAATGCGATGGGCGTTACATCAATTTCAGCTTTTCTGGAATGAAGGAAGTGGAGTTTAGGAATTGTAATTTAGTCGATGGTGATCTATATGAATGCGCATTTAAAGAGGTGCGCTTCAAAATGTGTAAGATGGATAATATGAATTTATCCGAAACGGACTTGAATGGAATTGATTTATCGGATAGTACATATGACAGAATTGAAGTGACGCTACCGAAAATGGCAGGATGCATCGTGTCAAAAGAGCAGGCGATTGGTTTTGCTCGTGTACTCGGATTATCGGTGAAAGAAGAATAATGGTATACTTAAACGACATTAGAGTGGAAAAGAGTGAACAAATATGCTGACATTTGAACAGAAACAAACAATTATCGAATCTTACCCAGAACTAACACGAAAAGACGTGTCTTTGAAACGCGTGAATTATCATTACGAAGAAAGTCTACACGACAAAACGGTTGTCGTTCAGCATCTTCATCCAAATGGCAATGGCTTCGTCTATGTAGCGGGAATCCCAGGGTATGACGCGGATGATCGTGGTCTTGTTAACATCCGTGAAGCAACGGAAGAAGAGTTGCGCAAAACGATTACGGATTCCATCCAAGCGCTATCGCAGGGGGAAGCAGAAGAACAGGCTGTTGAACAGCACTGGGTGAATGATGCAGGGGAAAAACTCGTGCTGATGGAAGAATTAGATGCATGGAATTTATATCATGGTTTGAACTTGGAGGATAGCTTCGGGGATTATGCAGAGGCTGTTGCTTATTTGAAAGAAGAGCGGTTCAAACAGGTGCAGGGGTGATGTAGTATGAAAGGTAAACATCTTGCTATCGGGCTTATCCTGTTCGTTATTTTAGGAAGTTTAGTTATTTATCTTACGATGACTGCAACGTTTAACAAAGATATGAATGGGATGGAATCAATCGTCTCGGCTATTGATGAAATGGATTATCGTTTATAGAAAAAAGCGCGTCTGGATGTCTTTACACATTCCAGACGCGCTTTTGTTGTTAATGCCAATTACCGGCTTTGTAGGGGCCCTTTCTAAATGGCAGCCACCAATTCCATTTCCCGAACAATTTCATCAAGCTCGGTACGAGAAGAAGACGAATAATGGTTGCGTCTATCGCAACTGCAATGGCAATACCGACGCCGATCTGTTTGACAGGCATGACATCTGTAAAGGCGAATGCACCTGTAAGGACAATCATGATAAGTGCGGCGGACGTAATGATCTTGCTTGTCGTCGCAAGCCCCTCGACCGTCGCACGGTCATTGTCGAACGTATTTGCATACTCTTCCTGCATCCTAGAAATAAGGAACACTTCGTAGTCCATACTCAACCCAAAGACGAGACTGAAGACGATGACAGGAATGATGAGTGCAATCGTTCCTGGTTCAATACCGAAATGTCCATACTGAAAGATGTAGACGAGAATCCCAAACGTCGCAGATAATCCAACGATATTCATGAGGATCGCTTTAATGGGAATCAAAATGGATCGGAAAGCGAGCATTAGGATGAAGAAAGTGGAAACGAGAATGACAATGAGTACATAGCCGATTTTGTCCCATATTTCATCGAAGATTTCCTGATTGAACTTTGGTTGCCCTCCGATCGAGAGATTCCAGGCCGTTTCTTTCTCCGACCAATCGCGTGCCCACTGTTGCGCAGTATCAGAATCTCCGGCAGCTCCAAGTGTTACGGGAATCATAAGTTGTTTATCTTTGATAAATGTTTCGGCAAGAGGGGTAAGTCCAGTAGCCATTTCAGGTACCAGTAGGGCTTGCTCCCATTGCTCGACGGAATCGATATCACTTGCGGTGAAAATGGTCGTTACTTTATCCACAAGTGAATCCTTTGACAGTTGTTCTTCAAGTTCTTTCATGGCTTGAAGACCCTCTGTATCTTCCCAGCCGTTAGCACGCTCTGCGATAACGTAGACGGATGATTGGTCGCCTAGGCCGAATGTGTCATCCATTAATTCAAAAGCTTGGCGTGTGTCATATGACTTGGGCAGTGAATCGATCGTAGGAATTGTCATCTCCATATTCTTCACGGGAATCATGGCGATGCCGAGTAGAATAAATGCAATGATTGTAATGGTGACGGGGCGCTTAATAACGCGCTGTGCAAATTTGCGCCAATTGTCCGCACCCTTGGCCTTTGGTTTTAGTAACTGCCATTTGTCAATTCGATCACCAAGTGCGATGAGTACAGACGGCAATAAGGTGATGGAGCTCAGGACAGCCATCCCAACTACAATCATCCCGCCAATGGAAATGTTTTGGAAAATGTCGACTCGGATAAGCATCATGGCACCAAGTCCGATAAAGACACAAAACGCCGAAAAGATTACAGATCTTCCCGCTGTACGGATGGTTGTAGAAATAGCTTCCTGCATCTTGCTTTTTTTCCGCTCTTCGCGGTAGCGACTGATGAATAGCAAAGCGAAATCGATACTAAGTGCAAGTCCAAGCATGGGGATGATATTTAATACAAAAATAGATAGATCCATTTTGCCACCGAGAATAGTCAAAACGCCGAATGAAGTAACGACCGTGACAATACCGATGATTAGCGGTACGAATGAAGCGACGACTGTCCCGAAGGCGAAGAGCAGTATGATAATGGCAATCGGTAGGCCAATGGCTTCAGCGGTCATTAAGTCGCGCTGACTGGCTGTGTTGATATCTTTTGAGATTGCGGAAGCGCCTGTCAGTGTAATTCCTTTGACATCGCCAATAGCCGCACGAATATCGGTAACGATGTCGGACATATTTGTTGCATCATTATCAAAATGGAGCAGGGCGTAAGAGACGCCTTTTTTATATTGGGTGTTATTATCTAGTGGCGAGGCAATCTCCGACGTTACGTCAAGTTTTTCAATGTCGTGAAGTGTAGATTGAATTGTATCATCCGAGATGTCTTCGAAAACTAGGAACATGGTTTCTGCCGGCATATCAAACGTATTTGAAACGATGTCCATTACAGCGGCATGTTCGCCGTCTATTTCGAAACCGTCCCCTTCAAGAAGTCCAGGTAATTTAATGGCAAAGACAGCCATGACAATGAAAATCGCAATCCATGCAATGATAATATATTTATGTGCGCTTGTTACAAATCGCGCAAGTGTACGCATACAATCCGCCCTTTCGATGTATAAATTCACGCTATTCCTCTATCATAACGGAAAATGTTGGGGTTGTCTTTTATCGTAAGAAATGTACGTGGCGCGCCGGACAGTTAGAACCTAAATATCTATATGAAGAAAAGGAAAAAAGCCAATCCCCGAAAGGATTGGCTTTTGAATGGTTAGTTTAAATTAGTTTTTGTTAACGTTTGTAGCTTGAAGACCGCGTTGGCCTTGCTCGATTTCAAACGTTACATCTTGGCCTTCTTCAAGAGACTTGAAGCCTTCTCCTTGAATAGCTGAGAAGTGTACGAATACGTCGTCGCCATCTTCACGTTCGATGAAGCCAAAACCTTTTTCTGCGTTAAACCATTTTACTTTACCTTGTTCCATGTTTGTTTCCTCCTCGTATGCTTTGTGCATACATTGTGTTACTATCCTTGCTCAAGTCTTGAAGCGGTCAAGATTAATTCGAGACCATCGCGCCGAACAAAAATAATTCTTCTTTATCATAACAGGGCCCAAGAGGGAATGCAAGCGAAATGTTTAAATTAAAAAAACAAATTAAGAACCTGATAGATAATCGCTGCAAGTGCCGCTGAAATCGGTAATGTAATAACCCAAGTGATAACGATTTTTTTTGCGACGCCCCAGTTTACACCTTTAACACGTTGCGCCGACCCTACGCCCATAATTGCGGACGAAATGACATGCGTCGTACTGACCGGTAAATGAATCAATGTGGCTCCAAAAATGATAATAGCAGATGACAAGTCAGCTGCTGCTCCATTGACTGGACGAATCTTCATAATCTTACCGCCGACAGTTTTGATGATTTTGTAACCACCGATTGAGGTTCCTAGCCCCATTGCGGTAGCTGCAGCAATCCGTACCCAAAGCTGAATATCGTCGCCTGTTTGTAAATTGGCAGCGATAAGAGCCATTGTAATAATCCCCATCGCTTTTTGTGCATCGTTCGTACCGTGTGTGAACGATTGCAACGCAGCCGTACCAATTTGTAAATAACGGAATCGGGTATTTGCTTTGAATAGATTCCTGTTTTTAAATAAAACCTTGAACAGTGACATCATTAAAAATCCGCCTGCAAGTGCGATAAACGGAGAAATGAGTAGTGCTTGTAAAATTTTTAAGAAACCAGCGTAATTCAAAATACCAAGCCCAGCTGCAGAAACAGCAGCACCCGCGATGGAACCAATTAATGCGTGTGAAGAGCTGGATGGAATTCCGAAATACCAGGTAATGAGATTCCAAGCAATTGCCGAAAGAAGTGCGGCCAAGATAACGAGTGAACCATTTTCAAGAACAAATGGATCGACGATATCTTTGGAAATGGTTTTTGCCACGCCTGTAAACGTGAGTGCACCGATAAAGTTCATGATCGCAGCCATCATAATAGCTGTTCGCGGTTTTAGTGCGCGAGTCGAAACCGATGTTGCAATGGCGTTCGCTGTATCATGAAATCCATTGATGAAATCAAAAGCAAGCGCAAAAACGACAACCATTATGGTGAGGAAAAGTACTGTATCCATTGGTCTCCTCCTTACGCGTTACGCATAATGATTGTTTCAATTGTATTGGCAACGTCTTGGCAGTAATCCGCGACATCTTCTAGTTGTTCGTAAATATCTTTGAACTGAATGATACGAATTGGATCTTTTTCACGAATGAATAGCTGTTTAATAGATGTACGAAGAACTTCGTCGCAAACTCGTTCATACTCTTTAATTTGTACGGCATGATTACGCATCGCTTCAAGTTTTCTTCTAGATAGTAACTGCATAGCTTGTACGATTTCATCGGTACTTTTCACGATGTTTTCCATGAACTTTTGGACATATTCATCGATATCAGTGAGTGAAAACATTTCAAGATGTGCCGCAAATTGTTCGATACCGTCGAGGATATCATCCATCTTAATGGCTAATTGTAAAATATCTTCACGCTCGATAGGTGTCATGAATGACTTGTTGAGCTTGGTAATGAGATCGTGGATGAGTGTATCGCCCTCCGTCTCATAACTTTTAAGCTTAATGCTTACTTCTTTTAAGTCAGCAGCTGTTACCACTTTGAAATCATCTGCATAATGGACTGCTTCCTGTACATTTTCCGCAATAGTTAATAGTGCAGTAAAGAATGGGTCTGTTTTACGTTGGTTAAACATCATTGGCCTCCATCCGTTTCCGGAAATAAATTATTGTGACCCTATCATAACAAAATCATTCGAAATAGGGACAAATTTCGACAATATTTACACAAACTTAACAAAACTTTTACGAAAATAGGATTGTGCTTTAAGAAAGTGATTATTTAGAAATAGAGTTGCCTGTATTTAGCGTACCCTTTTTTTTGATAAAACTAACCAAGCGTATTAAAGATTCGTTTCAAATCCATTTTGGCAAAGGCTTAACTTGAGCCGGCAAAGTTATTGAGATAAAAAATTAAACTTTTCAAGGAATTGAAACTTATTGTATAACCGCCCGTATATATAGGTAAGGCAGAAAAGTGGAGGTGATGGAATGGAACTGTTTGGGATGCCGATTATGCAAGTGTATCTGATCGTGTTGATTGTTGCGGGCCTTGCGACGTTACTTTACATCTTTTTCAGTGACATGGCAGAAGGCATTGGTGAGGTAAGTCCTTTTTTAGACCCGGCGGTTGTACTTGCATTCATAACACTTGCCTCGGCCGCTGGTTATCTGTTGGAGCTTGTCACGTCTATGAACAGCGGAATCATTATTATCATCGCGATTATTATCGCATTGGTACTCGATTTTCTTCTTTATTTCTTTGTACTTCTTCCATTAAGATCGGCGGAAGTGTCGCTTGCTTATACAGATGAATCGCTAGCGGGGCAAGTTGGTAAGGTAATTGTTCCTGTGCCAGTTGATGGATTTGGCGAAATTGTCATTGAGACGGTAAGTGGTATCTTATCGAAAAGAGCAGCAGGGTATGAGAATAAGGCAATTGAGTACGGCAAGGAAGTGCTTATCATTGAAGTGAAAAATGGGACATTCATCGTAAAAGAGTATGAACCATTCCGCTTCAAATAAAGTAAAGGGAGGAAAAGTGAATGGAAATATGGAGTGTAATTGGAATCGTCGCTTTTGTTTTATTGGCAGTTATTCTTGTTTATGTTGCGAAGTATAAGACGGTGGGACCGGACGAAGCGCTTATTGTGACAGGGAGTTATTTAGGGGCGAAGAATGTACATACGGATGATTCAGGCAATCGCATTAAAATCATCCGCGGCGGGGGGACATTTGTGCTACCTGTGTTTCAGCAAGCTACACCGCTTAGCTTATTATCCAGTAAGCTTGAAGTAACGACGCCAGAAGTTTATACGGAGCAAGGTGTTCCGGTAATGGCTGACGGAACAGCCATCATTAAAATTGGCGGTTCAATCTCGGAAATTGCAACAGCCGCTGAACAATTTTTAGGAAAATCAAAGGTTGACCGTGAAAACGAAGCGAAAGAAGTATTGGAAGGTCATCTGCGTTCGATTCTAGGATCAATGACAGTTGAAGAGATTTATAAAAATCGTGATATGTTTTCACAAGAAGTGCAGCGAGTTGCTTCACAGGATTTATCGAAAATGGGGCTTGTCATCGTTTCGTTTACGATTAAAGACGTACGCGATAAAAACGGTTACCTCGACTCCCTCGGGAAACCACGTATTGCGCAAGTGAAACGTGATGCAGATATTGCGACAGCTGAAGCAGAAAAAGAAACACGTATTAAAAATGCGGAAGCATCCAAAGAAGCGCAAAAAGCAGAAATTGAGCGCGCAACTGAAATTGCAGAAGCAGAAAAAGAGAATCAGTTGAAAGTTGCGGATTATCGTCGTGAGCAGGACGTTGCGAAAGCACGCGCCGACCAAGCGTATGAGTTACAAACGGCCCGTTCCAAGCAGGAAGTTATGGAACAGGAAATGCAAATTCAAATTATTGAGCGTCAAAAGCAAATTGAGTTGGAAGAGAAAGAAATTTTACGTCGTGAAAGACAGTATGATTCTGAAGTGAAGAAAAAAGCAGATGCGGACCGATATGCAATTGAACAGAATGCAGAAGCTGAAAAGTCAAAACAAATTACAGAAGCAGATGCTGAGAAGTATCGCATTGAAGCACGCGCGAAGGCGGATGCAGAAAAAGTCCGTCTTGATGGGCAGGCGAATGCTGATTCCTTGCGTGCACAAGGGGAATCAGAAGCAGATATTATTCGTCTTAAAGGTCTTGCGGAAGCAGAAGCGAAACGTAAAATTGCTGAAGCATTCGAACAGTACGGGCAAGCTGCGATGCTGGATATGATTGTTAAAATGCTACCAGAATATGCGAAAGAGATTGCAAGTCCGCTGTCCAATATCGATAAGATTACTGTTGTGGACACGGGCGGTGGTGAAGGCGGCGGTGCCAATAAAGTAACGTCGTATGCAACAAACTTAATGTCGACGTTGCAAGAAACATTGAAAGCCTCTTCAGGCATTGATGTGAAAGAAATGTTGGAGAATTATTCTGGTAAAGGAACGATTCGTCCGAGCATTGATCAGTTAACATATGAAGTGAAAGCGGCGAATGCAAAACAGCCGGTTGAAAAAGAAAGCGTGTTTGAAGAGGTTAAATAAACAGAAGAGCAAAGAGTCCGTGCGCAATTCGTTGCGTGTGGGCTCTTTTTCTAATGGAGATATTTTTGCGTGAATGGAGTCCCCTGCGCGCAAACAAACCTCCACTTCCCTAGCGACCTTAAGAAAATCTTCATTTTTATCATCATAATCCCTTAAGATTCATCTACTACAATGGCTATAGCGAAGAAAGTTGGAGGGACATAAATGATAAGTATCACGAATTTAAATCATTCATTTAAGATTGGTAAAAAGGGGAAAGAGAAGGGAGTGCCGGTGCTAAAAGGGTTAACGTTTGAGGTGGCGGAGGGTGAGATCGTGTCGATTGTCGGCAAGAGTGGATCTGGAAAGTCGACGCTTCTTCATATAATGGCGGGATTCCTGACGCCGGAAAGTGGGGAAATTCTTGTCAAGGGAGTGGAAACATCCAAATTCAACGAAGTAGAGAGTGCAAAATTTAGACTCGATCATTTCGGTTTCGTCTTCCAAAACTTTCAGCTTATGCCTGGACTGACGGCCTTTGAGAATGTTGAATTGCCATTGAAATTGAAAGGTATTAAAAAAGGCGTGCGACGTAAAAAAGTGAAAGAACTCATGCAGAGTGTAGGGTTGACAGATGTACAAGACCATTATCCAAACGAATTGTCGGGAGGTCAGCAGCAACGCGTCAGTATTGCACGTGCACTCATAACTGATCCGCCCATCATATTTGCGGATGAACCGACGGGGAGCCTAGATTCAGAAACGGAGCAGGATGTCCTACTCCTTATCCAGTCGCTCAATAAAACAAGGGGCATCACATTTGTCATCATTACCCATGACGATGAAGTAGCCCAAACGGCGAACCGCGTGTATCGTATGCACGATGGTGAATTAACAGAAGGCGGTGTGCAGCATGCAATTTAATGACCAAATCGATTTCGTACGACAACATATTAAGAAAAACAAAATGCGGGTGTTTATGACGATACTTGCGGCAACGATGGGAACAGCGTTTCTAATTGTGCTAGCATCAGTTGGATTTGGCTTGCATGAAACGATTCGTGAAGGAATGTTGTCCAATCGCTTGATTACAGAAATTCAGGTGCATGGAACGGATGAAGAGCATAGACCAGAAGATAATATAGACTCCTTGAAGAAACAAGAACATGTAAAAGCGGTTATCAGTCGCCAATTTGTAAGTACCAGCCAGAGTTCTATCTTCAAAGAGTACGAAGGAAACAATAATCTTGTTGTGACGGACTTCATGGAAGAGAGGAAGGTTGGCTTTGCGCTTGAAAAGGGGCGTTTACCGGAAAAGATGACGGAAGTCGTGGTAGGGAGCGATTTTGGTGCATCTTTAATGAGGGAACTAGGGGACGAGGAATTTGAACCGTATGAAGGGAATTTACTAGGTGAACAGTTCACTTATCAGATTGGCGAGGCTGAAGAAAAACTAACGTTAACGATTGTTGGAATTGGGACGAATCCCTCAAAAGAGTGGATGCAGGATCAACAAGTATATGTAGATGCTACCCTAAAATCGGAAATCGAACGTATTTATGCTACTACGCTAGAAAAAGGTGATTTGGCAGAGGAGCATGAATTATTTTATGGCAATACAAGCGTTCATGTCGACGAATTGGAGAATGTAAAAGCTGTTTCGGAAAAACTGAGAGACGAAGGGTACTATGTTTATTCCGTCGCGGATGAATTAGAGCAATTGGATGTCTTTTTCTTAGCATTGAAAGCAGGGCTTGTATTCGTTGGGACGATTGCGATTTTGATAGCATCGATCGGGATTTTCAATACGATGACGATGGCAGTGACGGAGCGGACGCGTGAAATCGGGGTTATGAAAGCGATTGGTGCGGATCCGAAACTGATTCAACGGCTGTTCCTCATGGAAAGTGCATGGATTGGTATTGTGGGAACGCTTTTTGCGGTTGTCATTTCTTACGGCGTTAGTATTGTATCGAATTATGTGTTGCCAATCATTGTCACGGCTGCACTTGGTGAGGAAGATTTCGGTGATATGACTGTTACGTTTTCTGTCATTCCGTGGCAGCTTGTTGTGATTGCTTCGACTATTAGTATTGGTGTAGCCATGATTTCAGGATGGCGTCCAGCGCGCAAGGCTACAAAAATTGATGTGATTCAGGCGTTACGTCAGGAGTTATAAAAATTAGGAGACAACTGCTTATTCATTGGCAGTTGTCTTTTCCTGTTATTCACAAGAGTGCTATAATGACAATTAATTCTATTGAGACTGACTGCCAAATAATAAAACTATATAAATTGAACTAAAGAGCCTTACCAACACCGCTCGGCGCTTGGGGAGTGGGCGGAAATCATAAGTTCAACATATATATCAAATTTTTTATAGTAAATCGAAAGGGGTTTTATCGTTTAATGAAAGTACTTGAAAAGAACGTCGCGAATACAAAATCATTAGGCAAGTTGTGGGTCGTTCTTATACTGGGCTCGTTGACAGCTTTTGGTCCGTTATCGATGGATATGTATTTACCAGCACTTCCAATCGTTGCGGAAGATTTACAGGCAACGACATCTCTTGCACAATTGAGCTTGACTGCCTGTCTATTAGGGTTGGCAATTGGTCAGCTAATATTTGGTCCGTTAAGTGATATTCGGGGAAGGCGGAAGCCTCTTGTACTGACTCTTGTCATTTACGCAATTGCTTCGGTTCTTTGTGCATTTAGCACGAGTATTTGGGTTTTCATTGGCTTGCGTTTTGTTCAAGGTTTGACAGGAGCAGCTGGAATCGTCATTGCGCGAGCGTCCGCTCGTGATATGTATTCAGGAAAAGAGTTAACGAAATTTGTCGCTTTACTTGCGCTTGTCAATGGAGTCGCGCCGATTTTGGCCCCTATTTCTGGCGGTGTCATTTTAAACTTTGCGTCATGGAATAGTGTATTTATCATTTTAGGTGTGATTGGTCTGCTCATGTTTGCGTCGGTTTTCTTCTTTTTACCGGAAACGTTACCTGTAGAAAATCGTTCAGAGGGTAGTTTGCTTGCTGTCTTCAAAGCATTCAGGAGTCTATTTGCCAATCGTGTGTTTATGGGGGTTGCATTTACGCAGGCGTTTATCATGACAGGCATGTTTGCCTACATTTCGGGCTCCCCTTTTGTACTGCAAAATGTCTATGGGGTAACACCGCAACAATTCTCCGTGCTATTTGCGGTTAATGGGATTGGTATTATTATTGCTGCGCAGCTTGCAGGTCGATTAACGGGCGTAGTAAACGAAGTCAAAATCCTATTTGCAGGAATTATGATGTCGCTTATCGGTAGTCTTTTGCTGGTGCTTGTCGTACTTAATGATCTTTCACTTCTATTCATGGCAATCGCACTCTTTTTAGTTGTTTCCAGTGTAGGAATGGTGTCCACTATGTCTTTTTCAATTGGTCTGCAAAGTCAGGGGAAATCGGCTGGTAGTGCTTCCGCATTTCTTGGATTACTGCCCTTTATCGGTGGGGCTATCGTATCGCCACTTGTGGGCATTGCGGGGGATCAAACCGCTTGGCCAATGGGTATCGTCATTGCGGTTTGTAGTGTAGCTGCTTTAGTGATTTATGGGGTGCTTGTGAAAGGGCACGCACATAACGAATAATGGATGTTGAAAAACCTGGGCAACCAGGTTTTTTCTATATAAGGGTAGGGGGAATTTTAATGGATTATATTCAAACAATGAGACAAATGATTGGCAAAGAGTCATTGTTAACAGTGGGCTGTGGTGTCATTATGACGAACGAAGATAAAATATTGCTTCAGCACCGAACGGATGAAGACAATTGGTGCATTCCGGGTGGTGTGATGGAACTTGGGGAAACGTTTGAAGAGACCGCGATAAGAGAAACTTATGAAGAAACAGGATTAATCGTGGAAGAGCTACAGTTGTTTGGTCTTTATTCCGGGGAGTCTTGTTATGTTACGTATCCGAATGGGGACCATGTGTACAGTGTGCAAGTCATTTTTCATTCGGATTGTTATAGGGGGGAGCCTAAACAGAGTGGAGCTGAAAGTAGAGCCCATCGTTTTTTCGGCAAAGATGCATTGCCAGCTAACTTGAATCCTAGACAAAAAGCATTTATCCAAGACTGGGCGGATGATAAAAAGCTACCAATCATGAGATAATGAAAACATTAACAAGTGAAAGGTGATGGCGAAATGGATTATCGTATTGAACATGATACATTTGGTGAAATTAAAGTACCTGCGGACAAGTTATGGGGTGCCCAGACACAACGCAGTAAGCAAAACTTCAAAATTGGCGGAGAAAAAATGCCGATAGGTGTTGTTCGCGCATTTGCCCACTTGAAAAAGTCAGCTGCAATCGCAAGCCATGCACACGGTGCTATTTCAGAAGCGAAAATGAAAGCGATTTCTGCAGCGGCAGATGAAGTGATTACAGGGAAGTTGGATGAGCATTTCCCGCTTGTGGTTTGGCAAACAGGAAGTGGTACTCAATCGAATATGAATATGAATGAAGTACTTGCCAACCGTGGCAATCAATTGCTGGAGGAGTGGGGCGAAGAAGAACGTCTACACCCAAATGATGACGTCAATAAATCACAAAGCTCAAATGATACATTCCCAACAGCTTTGCATGTTGCAGGCGTTGTGGCGGTACAACAGCAACTCGTTCCGGCAATTGGCAAGTTGAAAGAAACACTCGCTAAGAAATCTGAGGAATTCATGGATATCATTAAAATTGGTCGGACGCATTTACAAGATGCGACGCCGTTGACTTTAGGCCAAGAAATTAGTGGTTGGCACCGGATGCTCGAGAAAACGGAAAAAATGATTACAGACAGTGTTGAGTCGATGAAAGAACTTGCTATTGGCGGAACAGCAGTTGGGACAGGCCTTAATGCACCTGTTGGATTTGGTGACCGCGTTGCGGCTGAAATTACAAATGCGGTAGGCATCGAGTTCACCTCTGCACAAAATAAGTTCCATTCGTTGACGAGCTATGACGAAGTCGTTTACGTACACGGAGCGATTAAGGCACTTGCGGCGGACCTTATGAAAATTGCTAATGATGTGCGCTGGTTGGCGAGTGGACCACGTTCTGGGATTGGCGAAATTACGATTCCTGAAAATGAACCTGGGAGTTCTATCATGCCAGGGAAAGTGAATCCGACACAAAGTGAAGCATTAACAATGGTCGTTGCGCAAGTGATGGGGAACGACGCAACAATCGGTTTTGCGGCAAGCCAAGGGAACTTTGAACTAAACGTGTTCAAACCTGTCATCATCTTCAACTTCCTACAATCAGTGACGTTATTAAGCGATGCAATGATCAGCTTCAATGATAACTGTGCAGTCGGCATTGAACCAAATCGCGAAGAAATCGCTAACAAAGTGCAAAACTCACTGATGCTTGTGACTGCACTGAATCCACATATCGGCTATGAAAATGCAGCGAAAATCGCAAAAGCTGCCCATGCAGAAGGCACGACTTTGAAAGTAGCGGCACTCAAAACCGGCTTGTTGACGGAAGAGCAGTTTGACGAATATGTGGACCCGTCGAAAATGATTGGGAAATAAGGAGTCGATTTTGGCATGCATGAAAAAGATTGTCCATATTGCAATCTGTTCGCGGATCCAGAGCAACAAATTATTTACGAGAATGCAACATGCGCTTATATTCAAAAGCCTTCTGAACAAACAGTGTTAGAAGGAAGCGGCTTGATTGTTCCGAAACGCCATGCTCAGGACGTGTTTTCATTAACAACGGAAGAGTGGGCAGATACACAGGAACTTCTGTTGAAAGCAAAAGCCTTTTTGGAAGAGCGATACGGGCATGATGGCTATTCGGTTGGCTGGAATACTGGGAAAACAGGCGGTCAATCCATCCCGCACGCACATTTGCATGTCATTCCACGCTTTGCAGATGAGCCGTATGCTGGAAAAGGTATCCGCTACTGGATTAAACAACAAGATAATCGACGGCATCCGTAATTCTTAATGAGATTCGCCATGAAGGATACGCGAAACCGATTGATACACCAATGCCAACCTAATGAGCAATCCACTTCATTTCTACCTATAGGAATGAAGTGGATTTTTTTGAAACGATAAATGAAATCACTTCGTCTACAGTTCAAAAGGGGGATGCTTAATGAGAGTATTTAAACCAGTATTAGCCATTGCAATTCTTATCATCGTTTTCGGTGGGGTATATTATGTAATTGCGGGCTATAAAGAGAAAAATCAAATACTGGAAAAATCTTTGTTGGAGAATAAGGAACTAACAGAAAAAATAAAGGCTGAAAATAGTAGTGAAGTCTTGCGATTAAACGATGAAGTTGCGAGGCTCCAACAGCAAATTCAAGATTTAAGTGAGTCTACAAAAAACGAAGGTCAGTTGGATCATTTAACGGCAAGTATTCTTCAGCAGTTAAATTATGAAGGAACTGAAAAGGACATTATCGCAGAACTTATCCTTCACCCAGAGCTTATTCCTTATGATGGGATTTTGGGAGGGACGATGCAATTGAGTGCGGAGGGAGCAAAAGTATTATCTCATGAATGGATTTTTGCTCCGTTTTCAGACGGACACACTTTAGGGCATCTCCTAGTGGAATATAAGGTCAATGATGGAAAGCTAACAGATTGGAAAACCATCGACACCTATATACTTGGCGATGAATTAAAATAAAAAATTATAGATACGATGCAGGCTATGCGGAATGCTCGGGTATGTCGATGCCATCCGATGTCTGAAATATCGACAAAAAAGCAGACACGCGATTGTGTCTGCTTTTTTCATGACTCATTTAATATACGTATCGCTTACTAAATGTTGTTGCAAAACTTCTGTTGGGATTTCAAACGTTGTGATGCCCATATAACCTGGGGCAACTTCATATTTATCGAATGAAATGACAAGTTTATTGTTATCTGTAATATAAAATGACTGTTCTGCTTGGATTGTTTTGAAGTCATCAAAGAATTCGTTGCTTATAAAGTAAGAGATGTCTTCATCGGCTACCATTTGTCGCTTCATTTCGCCGACGATATACTCACTTATGGCTTGAACATATTGGTCATCTTTAAAAAGGCTTGGCAATGTGATTAACATGCTGTTTTGTTTGTCGATCGTGTCGTATTTCATCGTGGTGGAAGACGATCCGACGGTGTTCACTTGGTAACGAGAAATGGCTAGCAGTTGGTCGTTATCTGTTAACACTTCATAACCCGTATCGATGCCAAGATGTCCGCCGCCTGCTTTTTCCATTTCAGCAACGTCCTTTTCGAACTGTTCGAAGAGAGCCTTGTTTTCTTCGATGTATTTTTCATTCAATGTTGCTTGTAGCTCTTTATCTTCCAATCCTTCGATTTCGGGTATAGTGACATCGGCTTGATACGTTTCTTTATCCACCGTTAATTGTTGCACGGTAAACACGTCAACGATGGCGCCGAGTACAGGGACATTCGCCATAGCTTGTGCGAATGATGGACTCATATTGATACTACCGATGAAAATAGCAGCAGCTGCAGCTGTTCCGATTGTCCATTGTTTAACAACAGGACGTTTTTTGCGAGAAGACTTTGCCTCGCGGATTGCCGCGTTCACAACATCTTCTAATTCAGACGGGATCTCCGTTTCGTCATAATCCTTTTTTAACTTGTTCAGTTTCTTCATAATCTGAACTCCTCTCCAACTTCAATGCGTAATTTCTTCAATGCCGCATATAATCTCGTTTTGACTGTATTGACATTGTCACCGGTTACTTCGGCGATTTCATCGATTTTCAAATCCTCGAAAAATCGTAAAATGATGAGGCTCTTATATTTAGGTGGCAGCTGGTCGATGGCATTTTGTAAATCTATATCGACAATGTCATCTTCTAACTGGGGCAAAAAGCTATCCAGAACATCATCCTCCATCAAGGTAACCCGCTGATGCTTACGGATAAAATCAATGGCTGTATTGACGACAATTCGATAAAACCACGTTTTCATATAGGCTAGCTCATCCAATCGATCTACCGAACTCAGTGCTTTTAAAATGGACTCTTGCACAATATCGAGTGCATTTTCCTTATTTCGTACGTAGCTATAGGCCAGACGATAATGGGCTTCACGGTTTTCTACGATAAAGTTTTCCACAAGTTTAAACTTCTCATTTTTTGTCATGACAAAAATTTCACCTTCTCCAATCTCCAACATGTCGCGAACACGTTACAGTTATTTGACGGGGTATATCCGTGAAAAGTTTGGTTTATTTTTCTGCTTTAGAATTTAAATCAAAGAATTCCTTTAAACTCGCTTCGGCTACCCCTTTTAAGGCGCCTTCGCTTGGTTTATACACGTACTCATAATTCGCATAGTATGTAGTTGATTGAATATTTCATAATCCGATCTTGAAGCTATGGTAAGATAAATTCAACAGTAAAGGGAGTGTAGACATGAAAGGTATACCATTTGTTGCGTCATGGAGTGGCGGGAAAGATTCCGCGATGGCGTATTATCGGGCGATGCAAGCGGGAGGGATTCCGAAACGATTGTGGACGATGTTTGAAGAGGATATAGAGCGATCGAAATCGCATGCATTGCCTTTTGCAGTTATTGAAGCACAAGCAGAAAAATTGGCTGTTCCTTTAATGATTCGAGGAGCCAGCTGGAGTAGTTATGAAGTACAGTTTGTAGATGCCATGCAAGCATGTAAAGAGATGGGGATTGACCATGGTGTTTTTGGCGATATCGATCTAGAAGATCATTTGCAATGGGTACAGCAAACCTGTGCAAAAGTAGGTATGGATGCCGTGCATCCCTTATGGATGGAGCCACGCCGTAGCTTACTAGAGGAATTTATAGCTGCAGAATTCGAAGCCTATATTGTTGTCGTCAATACAAAGATGATGCCAGCGCATTTCATTGGCCGTAAATTTACTGTGGAACTGATGGACGAACTGGATGCGCTGGGTATTGATTCATGTGGGGAATCCGGTGAATTCCATACAGTTGTTGTAGACGGTCCGATTTTTAGTGAACGCGTACCTGTCGTATTTTCGGGGCAGCATGAGCGGGACGGCTATGTATTTTTGGATGTAACGTTGGGTGAATAAAGGGGATACACGTGAAGCTGCAAAAATGTGATCACTGCAATGCTTGTTTTACTTGGGGGCTAATTAATAAATCTCTTTGATTTTCCCTTGTTTAGTGAAATATAGTGATGACTATGCCTGAAGAACAGTAGATGGAGAAGTTATGCGGAAATTATTTTTTGTACTAGGAATGGCTTTATTACTAGCTTCCTGTAGTGAAGCTGAGGTGGTCGAACATGTCGAGGCGTTTACGATTGAAACGATGTCTGATACCCCGGATAGTTCGGGACTCTATGTGAAAGTAGGATACCATCGAGTAAACAGTGTCAGTTTCTTGAAGGAGTGGGGTGACAAAGTACAAGGAGAAACATCTTCCATCGAGGACTTTTATAATTTGGATGGTGACTATGTGAGCACGCGCGTTACCTACTCATATGGAGAAGCATTGAAGCGTCATAATCTGTTAGATGGCAAGAATGAGTACATTGAACTGACGGAACCGACGACTATTTTGGCACCAGCCATGTCGAGTGGAGTGATTGAAACGAAAAGTTTGTCGGAGGAAGAGAAAGAGAAGGTAAAAGCACATGTTTTGAAGTATGTCGATGGAATTAGGTGAAAGTGAGACTGCCTAGGCTTAGCAGGCCATTGAGGTGAGTTATGAAAAACATCCCCATTCGCTAAACGCAAATGGGGCCGGGTTGCTTATTGATTCAACAAATCTCCCAATTCACGTTCCAAAAACGGATCGGCATTGAGCAGATTCCTGAATTCCTTGTAACGTGTAACGTCCGCAGCAGATGGCTGTTGTCCTGTAAGATAGGCCCTTATTAGGACGTTTTTCGGTGTGTGCTCCATATCAATGAACTCCAACAGTTGTGCTTCGTAGCCGACTAGTGACAAGAGCTCAGCACGGATGGAGTCGGTGGCAAGTGCAGCGAACCGTTCTTTGATGAGTCCATGCTGAAGCATGACATCGAGTGCGGGGGATTTGATTTGCGAAAACAATTCGTGTTGACAGCAAGGAACACTCAAGATGACTTTTGCTCCCCATTTCACCGCACGGGCAAGCGCCATATCTGTCGCGACGTCGCAGGCATGTAGCGTGACGACCATATCGACAGACGTTTCTTCATTATAGTCGTTAATGTCGCCGACAAGAAATTCAAGTTGATCGTAGCCTAGATCTTGCGCGATGCTGCTACATTCCTCAATCACTTCTTTTTTCAAATCAAGACCGGTCACCTTAATATCGAGTCCTTTTTCGATGCGTAAGTAATGATACAGTGCAAACGTTAAATACGATTTTCCTGAACCGAAATCAAGAATGCGCACAGTGCGGTCTTTCGGTAAATGGGCAAGTGAGTCGTCGATGAATTCGACGAAGCGATTAATTTGCCTAAACTTGTCGTGTTTTTGCTTTTTCACTTTGCCATCAGCTGTTTGGACGCCAAGACGAACTAAGAATGGATAAGGCGTGTTTTCATCCAGTAAATAATTTTTCTTGCGGTTATGTGAAAGGTCGGCCACTTTTCCGGAGTTCACCTTGTCCGATTTCCACATGACTTTGAATTTCTTAGATAACTGAACATGAACCTTTTCATCTGAAAACTCGGCATGCAATTGTTTGAAGCGTTCAAGCAATTGTTGTAGGTGTCCTTGTAGTTCATCAGGTGTGACATTGTCGTGTTTTAAAATACGTTCATACTGGTATTCAAATTGGATATGCAGTTGTCCTTTTATTTCCACAGGTTTTACTTTCACCCGTTTCAATTCGTCTGTCTTTGTTCGAGGTTGACTGATAGTAGCGTTAATAAATGCTCCATCTGTCATACGACGCGTGAGTTCCCCTAGTAATTCTTCAAATTGCATCATCATCGCTCCTAGTTAAATTCAAATCCTTGCTTATCCAAAAATGCTTTCATATGTGTCCGTTTCGGTGTGCCTAAAAACTTCGCCATGGAGTCAGACCAGGCGGCATCTCTTCGGTTTGACCCGCGGCTTAAGTAATAGTCGTTCATTATTTCATCGTACACGGGGAGGATGTTGTCGTATTTATCCGCATCATAGCTATTTTCATGAATGATTGCTTCGATGGGGAGTCTCGGTTTTACTTCATTCGCCTCGTCTGGAACGCCGATTGTCATGGCAAACATCGGAGCAACGCCTACAGGTAGGTTGAATAGTGTGCTTATTTCATCCGGCGCATTACGCACACCTCCGATATAGCAAATGCCGTATCCTTTCGATTCCGCCGCAATCGCGACATTTTGTGCGAACAAGGCAACATCTGTGACGCCGACGAGTACGTTTTCTGCATGCGAGAGGTCAATCTCCTTCCCGAGTAAGTTAGCTGCTTTTTGGAGGCGATGAAAATCCATACAAAAAACAAGTACAGCACCTGCCGATAAAATCTGTTGTGGATTTTTTGTGAGTTCGGCGAGTTTTTTTCGCTTGTCATCATCCGTGACATGGATGACAGAGTACGCTTGTACAAAATGGGAGCTTGCGGCATGTTGCCCTGCGCGAACGAGTTCGACTACTTCTTCTTTTGCAAGCGGATTGTCTTTATATTTTCGTACGGATGCGTGTGCAGTTAATAATTCGATGACCATGGAATCCCTCCAAAAAAATTCTGTAGCATAAGATTAACAGACTTCAGTAGTGGTAAACATCTATTAACGCTTGGAAAAGGTTAGGGGCGGTATTTGGTGTGGGCGAAAATATCGTTTAAAGAACTAAAACGGTGTTCTTGAAAATGGTATCCAAATATTCCGAATAACGTGATAAAATATAAAGTATCGAAAAAGGGGGCTGGGAAATGACATTGTTACGTAAAACAGTTGGGGAGATTGTGAGGGAACAGGCGCAATTAGTTCCTGCACAAGAAGCATATATTTATCCGGAGCATGGCATACGGAAAACGTATGAGGAGTTTAATGAAGAAACGGACGAGCTGGCGAAGGCATTTATGGGTATGGGAATCGAAAAAGGG
This sequence comes from Sporosarcina sp. NPDC096371, assembly GCF_044762865.1. Lineage (NCBI taxonomy): Bacteria > Bacillati > Bacillota > Bacilli > Caryophanales > Caryophanaceae > Sporosarcina > Sporosarcina sp. NPDC096371. The sequence goes on along the minus strand of NZ_JBIWFE010000004.1, from coordinate 81,188 downwards.
GAGCATGTCGCCATTTGGTCGGACAATAAAAGGGAGTGGCTCCTTAGCCAATTTGCGACAGGGAAAATGGGGGCAGTTCTTGTTACCGTGAATACGAGTTACCAGGCGGCGGAATTGGAGTATCTATTACGACAATCTGATGCAACTACACTCATTTTAGATGAAAGCTATAAAGGAACAAATTATATAGATATCATTCGCGCAGTCTGCCCGGAATTGGTGGATCGTAAGGATGGCGTCATCTCAAGTGAAAAGCTACCGCATTTCAAACGAATTATTCTGATGACAGAACGGGAAGAAGAAGGAATGTACAAGTGGTCGGAATTTATAGCGCATGCGGATCAAGTGACGGATGCGCAACTGGAGAAGCGATTCCAATCACTTGATGCTGATGATGTCATTAATATTCAATATACATCGGGCACAACTGGCTTTCCGAAGGGCGTCATGCTGACGCATAATAACGTTGTCAATAACGGTAAACTAATTGGCGACTATATGAAGTTGACTGAACAGGATCGCGTTTGTATTCCTGTTCCGTTTTTCCACTGTTTTGGCTGTGTGCTCGGAACACTGGCGGCGGTAACGCATGGATCAGCGATGGTGCTGCTTGAACAGTTCGATCCATTACGCGTACTCCAAGCGGTTCAAGATGAAAAGTGCACAGCGCTTCACGGAGTTCCGACGATGTTTATTGCGGAGCTCAATCATCCCGATTTCAACAAGTTTGATACGTCTACACTTCGCACAGGTATTATGGCCGGTTCTACATGTCCAATTGAAGTGATGAAGCAGGTGATTGAGGAATTGGGCGCCAGCGAAATTACGATTTGTTATGGTCAAACGGAATCATCGCCGGTTATTACGCAGACGAAGACGAATGATCCAATTGGCAAGAGAGTATCGACTGTCGGAAAGCCGCATCCGCATGTGGAAGTGAAGATTATCGATCCCGCAACTGGTGAAGCTGTCGCAGTTGGGGAACCTGGTGAACTTTGCACGCGTGGTTACCACGTGATGAAAGGCTATTACAATAATGACGAGGCAACCCGTGCAGTTATCGATGTAGAGGGATGGCTCCGAACTGGCGATATTGCGATTATGGACGAAGAGGGGTATATCGATATAACGGGCCGCATTAAAGATATGGTCATCCGAGGCGGAGAAAATATCTATCCGAAAGAAGTGGAGGAATTTCTTTATACGCATCCAGGGATCTCGGATGTACAAGTGATAGGGGTGCCGGATATGAAATATGGGGAAGAGCTGATGGCATGGATTATTGCGAAAGAAGGCGTAGAGTTAACTGCTGAAATGGTACGTGAATTTTGTAAGGGGAAAATCTCATACCACAAGATTCCAAAGTACATCGAATTCACGGATGACTATCCGATGACCGCGTCAGGGAAAATCCAAAAGTTTAAACTACGCGAAATGTCAGTTGAAAAATCCTATCAACAGCAATTTTAACTAAGAAAAAGCGTATTTCTTGTCACCCTCGAGAAATACGCTTTTTCCTGATGAATAACAGTTATAGATGTGGTTACTCTGAGTAGCGAGGCAAGGGCATCTTCTGACAGAATGCCATTATATAGAAATAACATTATTTTCCGAAAAAATAAGTAGAAGCAACATCATCATGGCGTTTGTTGTTTGAAAAATAATGTTTCGGGGTAAAAAATAAAATAACTAATTTAAAATACTCCAAGAAATGATATGATATAGATAACTTTTTATTAAGGAGGATTTACAATTGACGAATGAAATGTATCAGTTAATTTCGATTATTTTGTACATGGGTGTGATGGTTTTCATCGGCTGGTACGCCTTTAAACGTACATCTAATCTTACGGATTATATGCTTGGCGGACGTGCGCTTGGTCCAGCCGTTACTGCGCTTAGTGCTGGAGCGGCAGATATGTCGGGTTGGTTACTTATGGGGTTACCGGGGGCAATCTATCTGAATGGATTGGTTGAAGCCTGGATCGCAGTGGGCTTGACGGTCGGTGCATATCTGAACTGGGTATTTGTTGCACCGCGTCTTCGCGTGTATACACAAGTATCGAGTGACTCCATCACAATTCCAAGTTACTTGGAAAGTCGGCTGAAAGATAAATCACGTCTTTTGCGAATTGCATCAGGTATCATTATTCTTGTTTTCTTCACATTTTATGTATCTTCCGGAATGGTTGCAGGTGGGAAGTTTTTCCTTAGTTCATTTGGATTAGATTATCATACAGGTCTTTTAATTGTTTCTGCGGTTGTTATCTTCTACACGTTGTTTGGCGGTTTTTTAGCGGTCAGTTATACAGACGTTGTTCAAGGTGTTATTATGTTCCTCGCTCTTCTTTTGGTACCAATTGTAGGCGTTTTCATTACAGGCGGTTTAGGGGAGACGACGGCAAGTATTCGTGCCGTCGATCCAGAATTGCTGAACTTTGTATCGGGAGCATCGTTCCTGGGTATTTTGTCGGCAGTCGCTTGGGGGCTAGGTTATTTTGGCCAGCCGCACATCATTGTCCGCTTCATGGCGCTTAGTTCGCATAAAGAAGCGAAAAAAGCTAGACGTATCGGGATTAGCTGGATGTTCTTAAGTCTCTTTGGTGCGGTCGCGACAGCGCTTATCGGGATTGCTTATTATCAGCAAAACACAAATGCAACATTGGTCGATAATGAAACCGTCTTCATTGTCTTAGGACAAATTATCTTCCATCCACTTATCGCGGGTATCATGCTTGCGGCAGTTCTTGCGGCTGTTATGAGTACGATTTCTTCACAATTGATTGTATCTTCTTCTGCACTTGTTGAAGATCTGTACAAAACGTTTATGAAGAAAGATGCATCGGATAAGCATTATGTCTTTTTAGGAAGAATGGCTGTCCTTGCCGTGTCGGTAATTGGTATGATCCTAGCTTGGCCGAACAATGAATCCATTTTGAGCATCGTGTCGTTTGCATGGGCAGGATTCGGGGCTGCATTTGGTCCAATCATTTTGTTATCTCTTTATTGGCGCAAACTGACTACAAAAGGCGCGCTATGGGGTATGATTGCGGGTGCTATTGTGGTTATGGTTTGGGGAAATGTCGATGTATTGAAAGACACGCTTTACGAAATCGTTCCTGGTTTCTTACTGTGTCTCCTTGTTGCAGTTGTCGTTAGTAACATCACTTATAAGAAAAACAGTGAAATCGATAAAGAATTCGATGAAGCGATTAAAATCCTTAAAGAAGATAAGTAATAGGGAAAGCCTGCGGTGCATACTGCGGGCTTTTCTTTATAAAGAAAGAGGGGTTATATAGATGAAACTCGATCATGTTGTGTATTTTACGAATCGGGCACCGAAGGAATGGGTTGCGGAACAGCAACATGCGATTGTTGGTGGACGCCATGAACAATGGGGAACGCATAATGCGTTGTTATATGTGAAGAATGCTTATATAGAGTGGCTATCAGTAGAAAGCGAGGACATAGCGAATAAGGCGGACCATCCGTTAACGAGGTTGTTGCTACATGATTTGAAGGACGGTGAAGGATGGGGCACCATTTGTCTATCTGTGCCGGATATTGAGCAGTTTAATGAAGAGATTGAAAACAAAGGTTTCCGTACGTCAGGCGTGCTTCCGGCAGAACGTAAAACGGCTGATGGTCAATTGCGAAAGTGGAAGATGCTGTTTGTGGACCAAGCTGTTTCAAATGAATTGCCATATCCGTTTTTTATAGAGTGGGAGGATGCGGAAGACATACGTTTCGCGAAGTTGCGTGCAGATGGCACAATATCTTCGGCTAATGAACAGCTGGAAATTACGGAGTGTGTGTTCAGTGTCGAGGATCCGTTGAGAGAGACGGCGGAGTGGGCAATTTTATTGTCACAAAAAGTGGGTGACGCTGATGATATTACGCTGCCAAATGTTGTGTTAAGGTTTGTCGAACATGAGGGCGGGAAAGACAGACTGACGGATGTCACTGTAGGGTAAGTGAAGTAGCAAAGAGGCCGCCCTGATTGGTGCGTGAATCTACATATGTTAAGATGAATGCACGTATAGCATGTCTAGAAAGGGGTCGTTGTATGGAAGTTTTAGTGGAACGTGCGGTGCTTGTCGGGGTACATGAGCAAAAGGATGAGCATTTCGCTTATGCAATGGAAGAATTGAAAAATTTGGCCGAAGCGATTGCTGTTGAGGTGGTCGGTGAAGTGACGCAAAACTTGGAACGCCGCCATCCATCTCATTATGTTGGCAAAGGGAAAATTGAGGAGATTCGAAATTTCTATGAAGAATTGGATGCCAATCTGGTCATTTTTAATGATGAATTATCCCCTTCTCAAATTCGCAATATGGAGCAGGAGCTTCAGTGTAAAGTAATTGACCGGACGATGCTGATTCTGGATATTTTTGCAAGGCGTGCTAGAACGAATGAGTCTAGGATGCAGGTTGAACTAGCTCAGTTGCAATACATGCTTCCACGTCTTATCGGTTTACGAGCCTCACTAGGTCGACAAGGAGGAGGTACAGGTGGTGGTCTCCAGAATAAGGGGGCTGGGGAAACAAAGCTTGAACTTGACCGTCGTAAAATTGAAGATCAGATTGCCAAATTGCGCCGAGATTTGGAACATGTCAAAGATCAGCGTGAAACACAGCGTAAGCAGCGCAAGAAGAGCGGCACACCTGTCGTTTCCATTGTGGGCTATACCAATGCGGGCAAATCGACACTGATGAATAAGCTGTTAATGAAAATGGATGCCGACAATGCGAAACAGGTATATGAAGAAGATATGCTGTTTGCCACGCTGGATACGTCTGTCCGTAATGTAAAGCTTGTTGATAATAAGCAATTTATATTAACGGATACAGTTGGTTTCGTTTCAAGACTACCTCATCACCTCGTTAAAGCATTCCGTTCAACATTGGAAGAAGCACGAGATGCCGATCTTCTTCTCCATGTCGTGGATGTGTCAAATTCCGAACACAGTTATATGATGGAAGTGACGAATGAGACATTGCAGGCTGTCGGCGTGGAGAACGTGGAGACGCTGAATGTTTATAATAAAGCCGATCTCGCAGGTATCAGCTATCCAGAAGTAAGTGATGATAGCGTTTGGATATCTGCCAAAGAAGGTCAAGGGTTGGACGAACTTGAGGAATTGATCAAGAAGAAAGTTTTTGGACAATATAGTACGTGTAAACTGCTAATTCCGTTTGACCGTGGCGATATTGTATCCTATTTGAATGACAAAGCGAATGTACGGAGTACGGAATATGAGGAAGAAGGAACGCTGATAACCGTGGAAATGGATAGTTCCGAACGGACTAAGTTTGAGAAATTTATCGTCAGTTATTAAAAAAACAGCACCGCCTGACAAAACTGTCGGGCGGTGCTGTTCTCTATATAAGAGAAAGGGGGTGGGATAATAACAGTATACCCGCTTACTCGGAAGTTAAACCACTATCAATTACGCTTTGGCGTAATTGCGTCCAAATTTTGAATTGCGCTTGCGCAATTAACTCCTTTCAAAATTTGTGACATCCGCCGGAGGCTTAACTTGATTCAGCAGGGGTTTGAATACCCGCTGAATTGAATGGTTATTTTACATTCATCCCAGAACTTATAAAAGCGGGGGACTCCTGCTGAAGCGAGTTAAATTGAATATTATGCAGTCTTGCAAAAATCCCACCTTGACGAACAAGTTCATCGTACTTGCCGTCCTCCGCTATGCCGTCTTCTGTGACGACAATAACGCGATCTGCATCACGAATGGTTGCTAGACGGTGCGCGATAACAAGTGTTGTTCGATTTTCGGCCAGTTCAGCAAGTGATTGCTGAATGATGCGTTCTGTTTCCGTATCGAGTGCGGATGTCGCTTCATCCAAAATAAGAATGGGTGGGTTTTTCAAAAACATACGTGCAATCGCAAGTCGTTGCTTCTGCCCACCTGATAATTTCAACCCGCGTTCTCCGATTTGCGTCTCATAGCCATCAGGAAGGGCTGCGATGAAGTCTTCCAAATGCGCTTTATTCGCCGCTTCAAACACTTCTTCATCCGTCGCATCCAATTTTCCGTAGCCAATGTTCTCTTTAATCGTTCCTGTGAATAAAAAGACATCTTGTTGGACGATACCGATTTGGGAGCGCAAAGAATGCTGCGTCAAATCGCGAATGTCCAAGCCATCAATAGCGATAACACCTTCACTGACATCGTAAAATCGTGGGATCAGTGAACAAATTGTTGTTTTCCCAGCACCGGACGGCCCAACGAATGCCACTGTTTGTCCCGCGTGAATGTTCAAATCAATACCTTTGAGTACTGCTTTGTTGCCGTCATAGTGGAAATGAACATCGTCAAAGACAATGTTACCGTTTAAATGAGGCACGGCAATGGCATTTGGGCGATCCAGGATTTCAGGCTCCTGTTCAATCAAATCAAGAAACCTGCGGAAGCCAGCCATTCCTTTTGGATACAATTCAAGTAGCGCACTGATTTTATCAACAGGTTTGATGAGTATATTGACGAACAGTACGAAGCTGACCAGTTCACCGATGGACAATTTGCTTTTGTGAACGAACCACGCACCGACGACGAGCACGAGGAGTGTCACTAGCCGAGTCATCATGAACATACTCGAATGTGTCCAAGCCATCACTTTATAGGCGACGAGTTTGGCGATTCGGAAGTTGCCGTTGTCTTCGCGGAAACGTGCAATTTCAAATTCTTCATTAGTAAAGGACTTCACGACGCGTGATCCTGAAACGGAGTCCTCAACACGTGCGTTGACATCCGCAATTTTTCCGTACATGTTTTGCCACGCCGCATTCATCTTTTTATTGCAGAATGTCACAAGGACAATTAGGAACGGAACCATAATGATGGCGATAATCGCAAGTTCTGGATTGATGTTATACATGAGGATGAACGCCCCAATAATGGTCATAATGGCAATGAAAACATCCTCAGGTCCATGGTGAGCCAGTTCACCAATGTCGAATAAATCATTTGTAATCCGACTCATAATATGACCGGTCTTCGTGTTATCAAAAAATCGGAATGATTGCCGATGGACATGATTGAATAACTGCTGGCGCATATCGGTTTCGATATTGATGCCCAACTTGTGCCCAAAATAGCTAACGATATATTGCAGAACTGTACTGAGTAAGTAAACAAGGAGCAGTAAAATGCTCACCGTGATGACAGTTCCCCAATTTCCCGATGGTAACAAATCGTCAATGAACCATTGGACTGCAACCGGGAAGGCAAGATCGAGCAATGCGACGAAAATCGCACTGGAAAAGTCAATGATGAATAATCGTTTATGTGGCTTATAATAAGAAAAGAATTTCTTGAGCATCTGTAAAATCCCGCCTTTCCAATGATAATGGTTAGTATAGCGGATTTTGTTTAGGAAAACGACTAATTTATTTCCGAATTCGAAGTAAATGATGTCAGTAAATGGCACGTGTATTTTATTTTCCGTAGTTAGGGGTATGTATCATCTCTCGTGGGTCTTATTATTCAATTTCGTAACTTTATTCAAAAAATACGGAACTCTTTTCATTATATACCGTATGAATAGTTGTAGTTAAAATGAGAATGCGGAAGGAAGAGAATGACATGAAAAACTGGTTTAAAGGAATTGCAGTCGGTATTCTTGCTCTTGGACTTGTGGCATGTAGTGCACCTGCAGAGCCGGCAAAGGATCCTGAGACGGGTAAAAAAGTAGAGGTTCAAAACAAAAGTACGATGACAGCGCAACAAGTATATGACAAATCAGTTGAGGCATCCGTAGCTCAAAAGAGTATGCATGCGAAAATGAATGTAGATCAACTGCTAGAGTTGCCAGCGCAAGACTTTACTATGAATAGCAAAATCAAGATGGATATGGATATGATCATGGACCCGCTTGCTATGTATCAGAAGATGGACGTAGATATGGGTGAGCAAGGTGCGACAGCAATGGAAATCTACATGACAGAAGAAGGATTCTTTATGAACGAACCTGAATCAGGTCAGTGGATGAAGTTACCGGGCGAAATGTACGAAGATTTACTTTCTCAAGTAGGAAGTGCAGACCCAACATTAGATATGAATTTGTTTAAGGATTTTGTAGAAGACTTTACGTTTGAGCAAACAGATGACGAATACATTCTTAAACTAGTGGCTTCTGGAGAGAAGTTCAGTAAACTATTCAAGGAAATTGCCATGGATAATTTACCGGCTGGTATAGAAGCGGATGCAGATGCAACAGAATTGATGGAAAGTGTTAACGTGAATAGCTTAGAGTATGAGATTTTCATCGATAAGAAGTCGTTCTATACAAATGCATTCAACATGCAGATGGATATGACGATGCAGGTAGATGGCGAGGAAATGCGTATCGATCAAAAGGTCAATGCGAAATTAAGCAAAGTGAACGAAATCGAAAAAATTGATATCCCGCAGGATGTACTCGATAGTGCGATTGATATAAATGAGGCAATGGGACAATAATAGCAAGCGCCGGATAACCATTCCGGCGTTTTTTGTTTTTAGTGAGTGGTCTCCTCAAGTGCCCTGGTGGACTCGATGAAATTGCCCCGTATTCACTCCACTTTCGTTTTAAAGTCAAATAGTTCACAAGATTGTCGTAGTTTGGTGAGAGGCGTGAAACCGCTATTTGCCCATCTAGTAACGGATGTCTGCATCTTGTTTTCTCATCGCTCTCTCTCTGACTGATAATCATTTTCATTTATCCGTTGACACTAAATTCAATCATGCTATAATTGAATTTGCAGCTAATTGATAACTATTTTCAGTAGGTGATTCTCAATTGCATGCAAATAATCGATATCGGTGATACCTTTGAAAAAACGTTATTTAATAGTCGCAGTTATCATTCTTTCATTTCTTTCGCTCTTTGTAGGAGTAAGCCGTATTACACCGATGGATCTGTTGGATTTTAAATCGGAAGAAACGGAAATATTCTTAATTAGCCGCTTACCGCGACTGGTTGCTATTCTCCTTGCGGGAGCAGGGATGAGTATCGCAGGTCTCATTATGCAGCAGCTAAGCCGTAACAAATTTGTATCTCCAACGACAGCGGGGACGCTGGATGCAACACGACTTGGGATTCTTGTCTCCATGTTGTTGTTCGCAAACGCATCTACGATTGAAAAGATGATTGTCGCATTTGCATTTGCGCTTGCCGGCACGTTATTGTTCATGCAAATTCTTGACCGTATCAAATTCAAGGACGCGATTTTCATTCCACTTGTTGGATTAATGTTCGGAAATATCTTGTCGTCGATTACGACGTTTTTCGCTTATAAGGCGGATGTCATCCAAAATATGTCGGCGTGGCTACAAGGTGATTTTTCGATGATTATGAAAGGGCGTTACGAACTGCTATACATAAGTATTCCGGTGCTCATCATAACCTATCTCTATGCCAATCGATTTACGGTAGCTGGAATGGGAGAGGATTTTTCAAAAAACCTCGGACTTGCTTATAGACGGATTGTTAATATCGGTCTGATACTTGTTGCACTTATTACGACAACCGTCGTATTGACGGTTGGGATGATTCCATTCCTTGGATTGATCATTCCGAATATCGTTTCTATATTTAAAGGGGACCACTTACAGAAGACTTTGCCGCATACCGCATTACTCGGTGCGATTTTCCTTCTACTCTGTGATATTTTGGGGAGGGTGATTATCTATCCTTACGAGATTTCGATCAGTTTGATGGTCGGTGTCATCGGTAGCGCAATCTTCCTCTACTTGTTGTTTAGGAGGAAGGCATATGCGTAATTCAACGAAGCTACTCATACTTATCGCATTTGCAGCTCTCTTCTGTGGCCTGTATTTGTTCCAAGGTTTAAACGGCAGTTATGACTATGCGTTACCTCGCAGGGCTATTAAAGTGTTGGCGATGGTGATTACAGGTTTCGCAATCGCTTATTCGACAGTTATCTTCCAGACAATCACGCATAATCGGATTTTAACACCTAGTATTATGGGATTGGATTCGCTGTATTTGTTATTGCAAACCGTCGTCATTTTCATCTTTGGTTCAAGTCATATAACTATCGTCAACAAGCAAGTGAACTTTGCTATATCTGTCGGGGCAATGATTATCTTTGCGCTTATTCTCTACCGCTTTTTATTCCGCGGTGGGAAACAGCCTATCTACCTCCTATTACTTGTTGGAATTATCGTCGGGACATTCTTCGGAAGTATTACGACGTTCTTACAAGTACTGATTGATCCGAATGAATTCATGCTCGTGCAGGATAAGATGTTTGCAAGCTTTAACAACGTGAGTGGGGAGCTCGTTTGGTGGGCGCTCGCCATTGTTGTTATCACATTTATCATAGGTTGGAGATCTATCAATGAACTAGATGTTCTATCACTTGGAAGAGATACCGCCATTAACTTAGGTATTTCATATGATAAAGTCGTTAAAACGATGCTCATTTTGTCCGCAGTTCTAATTGCAGTTTCGACAGCACTTGTTGGACCGATTACGTTTTTTGGTTTGATTGTTGCGAATTTATCTTATCAGTATTTCAAAACGTATAAACACTCGATTCTGATCATGGGTGCCTCCGTCATGAGTGTAATTGCGCTTGTTGGAGGACAGTGGGCTGTCGAACGGATCTTTACGTTCTCAACGACGCTCAGTGTGATTATTAACTTTGTTGGCGGCGTTTACTTCATCTATCTACTATTAAAGGAGAGTCGATCTACATGATTCAAGTCCGTGAACTGTCGAAGTTCTATGGTAAAAAAGCGGTCGTGGAAAAGGTGAATGTCAACATTCATCCTGGAAAGATTACATCTTTCATCGGTCCGAATGGTGCGGGGAAATCGACGCTCCTGTCAATGGTGAGTCGTCTTTTGGATGCAGATACTGGTGAAGTACTCGTGGATAAAGACGATGTCAAGAAGATGAAGTCGAATGAGTTTTCAAAACGGGTATCCATTTTGAAGCAATCGAACTTTATGAATGTCCGTCTTACTATCCGTGAATTGGTATCATTTGGTCGTTTTCCTCATTCAAAGGGGAGGCTGACGGCGGAAGATGTACAGGTCGTGGATCAGGCAATGAACTACATGGATCTGATGGATATGCAGCATGATTATCTCGATGAATTATCGGGTGGACAGCGTCAACGTGCATTTATTGCAATGGTCATAGCGCAAGATACGGATTACATTTTACTTGATGAGCCGCTCAATAATCTAGATATGAAGCATTCTGTTCAGATTATGAAAATTTTGAGAAGACTTGTTGATGAACTTGGTAAGACTGTTGTCATTGTCTTGCACGATATTAACTTCGCATCTGTCTATTCGGATCGAATTGTTGCTTTGAAGGATGGCCGTGTTGTGAAAGATGGACCGACGAATGACATTATTACTTCTGACTCGTTAAAAGAAATCTACGATATGGATATTCCAATCAAACAGCTAAGCAACTGCCGTATTTGTGTGTACTTTAATTCTTAAGTAAAAATAAAACTATATTTAATAAGAAAAGGGTGGATTTAGATGAAAAAGTTTACAATGGCATTACTGATGGTCGCATTAATGGCTTTACTTGTAGCATGTGGAGCAAAAGACGATGCAGCAGGTGATAAAACAACGGGTAGCAAGGCAGAACCTGAAGTAGAAGGAACAACTGAACCAGAAATCTTAACAATTAAGCATGATCTTGGAGAAGCAAAAGTAGCAAAAAATCCTGAGAAAGTTGTTGTTTTCGATTTCGGTATGCTTGATACGCTTGATGAGCTAGGTGTTGAGGTTGCAGGTGTTCCACAAATGAACATTCCTTCGTACTTATCAAAATATGAGGATTCTAAGTACACGAACGTTGGTGGTCTTAAAGAGCCTGACTTTGAAACAATCCATGCGATGAAACCTGACGTGATCCTTATCTCTGGACGTCAATCCGCTATGTACGAAGAGTTAAATGAAATTGCTCCAACTATCTTTGTTGGTGTGGATACAGCAAATTACATGGAATCATTCAAACATAACATGAATATGGTTGCTGAACTATTCAGCAAAGAAGATGAAATGAAAGAAGAACTTGCGGAGATTGACGAAAAAATTGCAGCGATTAGTGAAGAATCATCTAAAATTGATGCGAAATCATTGATTATTCTTGGAAACCAAGGAAAAGTAAGTGCATATGGACCAACTTCACGTTTCGGTATCATTCATGACGTATTTGGCTTCAAAGCAGCTGATGAAAATCTTGAAGTGTCTACACATGGTCAAGGGATCTCATTCGAATATATCCTTGAAACAAATCCGGATATTCTCTTCGTTATCGACCGTGATGCAGCAGTTGGTGGCGATGCAAGTGCTAAAGATTCAATCGAAAATGAGTTAGTAGTAAAAACAAAAGCTTACAAAGACGGGAAAATTATTTACCTTGATCCGAACTACTGGTACCTATCTGGTGGCGGACTTCAATCTGTGAAAGCAATGATTGAAGAAGTCGAAGAAGTATTGTGAGATGAAAAAAGATTGGTTCACTGAAAAGTGAACCAATCTTTTTTTTATTTTGGGCATACTAGTGATTCTAGCGTATTTGTAGAAAACGTTGCTATATGTTGTCCGGAAAGCATTGTGTAGATGAGTAGAGTGAAGTATAATGACAACTGTCAAGACACTACATTCTTCAATGAGGGGAAGTCACATTGTGAGTAAAAAGAATGAAGGAATTTCTAGAAACAAATTATTGGGGCTTGCAGGAACGGGCTGGATGTTTGACGCGATGGATGTAGGGATTCTATCCTTCGTAATTGCGGCATTGGCGATAGAATGGCAGTTGTCGCCTGCAGAGATGGGCTGGATCGGTAGTGTCAACTCGATTGGGATGGCGTTTGGGGCATTAGGATTTGGATTGTTGGCGGACCGAATTGGTCGAAAGAATGTCTTTATGATTACGCTTATTTTGTTTTCGGTGGCTAGCGGATTATCGGCGTTGACGATGTCACTAACCGCATTTCTTATTTTACGCTTTTTTGTCGGTGCTGGACTTGGCGGGGAATTACCTGTCGCATCAACGTTGGTGTCAGAAAGTGTGGCAGCCCATGAACGGGGGCGTGTCGTTGTTCTGTTGGAAAGTTTTTGGGCAGCAGGCTGGTTGGTAGCCGCGCTGATTGCATACTTTATCATTCCGGACTTTGGCTGGAGGGTTGCATTGATCATCACGGCGTTACCGGCATTTTATGCGATTTACTTGCGCCGGAAATTGCCGGATTCACCTAAATTTGAAGCAGATGGTAAGCCAAAGCAGTCTGCGCTGGAAAAGATGGGGCTACTTTGGTCTGAAAAATATGCAAGACGGACACTCATGTTATGGATTGTTTGGTTCACCGTTGTATTTTCCTATTATGGCATGTTCCTCTGGTTACCGAGCGTGATGGTACTGAAAGGATTTAGTTTGATCAAAAGTTTCGAGTATGTGCTAATTATGACACTCGCCCAATTACCGGGTTACTTTTCGGCTGCATGGTTAATCGAACGAGCAGGTCGGAAATTTGTCTTGGCGACGTATCTTCTTGGAACGGCGGCAAGTGCGTTTATGTTTGGGAATGCTGAGACGCTTCCAATGCTAATCCTCTTTGGGGCATTATTATCCTTCTTTAATTTGGGTGCATGGGGTGCTCTATATGCCTATTCACCTGAACAGTATCCGACGGCGATACGCGCGACGGGTTCGGGGATGGCTGCGGCAGTTGGACGAGTGGGCGGTATTTTTGGACCGTTACTTGTGGGTTCATTGCTAACGGCGGGTTATGGATTTGGTTTGATTTTCGGTATTTTCTGTGGGGCGATTGTGATTGGTGTGTTGGCAGTCGTGTTGTTAGGGACAGAAACGAAACAATTAGAATTGGAATAAACGATGGGCCTACTTTTTTTAAGGTAGGCTTTTTTGGTTAGACTATAGAAAGAAATGAGGGGGTGCTTGAATGTTTCGTATTCCTGAGTCGATTGCAATACTAGGTAAGGAGCGGATTGCAGGTTTTCCAGTGGAAGGGTTTCTTTATGGGGAAGGTCCGAAAAATCCGAAACTGATGCTCATTGGGGAAGCGCCTGGCGAATTCGAGCTGGTCGATGGCATTCCGTTTATCGGTCGTGCGGGCAAGGAATTGATGAAGTCACTTGCAACAATTGGTCTAACCCGTGAAGAGGTTTACATTTCAAGTGCAGTCCGCAGTCGACCATTTAGATGGGGCACGAAAAAAGAACGGGATGGAACGACGACGGAGCGGAAATATAATCGCCCACCGACGATGAAAGAAATTATGGCGCATGCACCCGTGCTCGATTATGAACTTGCGAATATTGAACCGAGATTGATTGTTCCACTGGGCAATGTAGGATTACAGCGGTTGCTTGGTAAAGAGGCCAAGGTGACAGAACTGCATGGGCAACTATTAGTGCGTCCCGTCCAGTATTTGAATAAACTCGATGATACGACGTTCAAATGGACGAAAAGGACTTATACAATTGTCCCGACATTTCATCCAGCATCCATTTTTTATAGACCCTCACATCGCCCATCGTTAGAAGCGGATTGGTTGGAAATTGGGCGCATCTTGAAAGAAATGGGTTAACGAAAATGAATGGGGAAGCGGAGGTAGATTATCATCTATACACCAATCGATACATCATTTTATAAGGCACCCGTACTTGAACTGGCACAGAATCTGCTTGGACACTATATCGTTCACGAGCAACCAGATGGGATACTCGCCGCACGTATTGTCGAAACGGAAGCGTACCGTGGCCCGGAAGATCAGGCAGCGCATAGTTTTGGAAATCGTCGGACGAAACGGACCGACATCATGTTCGGGGCAGCGGGGTCAGTTTACACATATAGAATGCATACTCATACATTGGTAAATGTTGTAGGTGGACCAATTGATACGCCACATGCGATTTTAATTCGTGCGGTTGAGCCAATTGAAGGGCTTGAGCAGATGAGGGAAAATCGAGGGGTTCAATTGAAAATGCATGACTGGACGAACGGGCCGGGGAAATTGACGAAAGCGATGGGCATTACGATGGATTATTACGGTCATCATTGGTCAAAGAAACCACTATTTATTGCCGAAGGGGCTGGTGTTGGGAAGATTGTCGTGGGGCCACGTGTAGGCATTGGCAATTCGGGAGAGGCGGTCCATTACCCCTGGCGATTTTACGAGAAGGATAATCCATTTGTTTCAAAATATCGTGCGTAAGTTGGACACTATGGAACAAAAGTGCCGCATCCTGTAGCAATTACTTTCGAATATGACTAAATGATGGCGTAGATTCATAGCATGTCGTAAATTGTCAAACTTCGTAGTTGTATTTGTTTTATGGAAAATGGTTTAATAGTAGTAGTAAATGTGGAAGGATGACATATCTTGCTTCACTATCGAACTATCGAAATTAGCCCAACTGCCCCTTGGGTGACATTCATACACGGCGCGGGTGGTAGCCTTTCAGTTTGGTTTAAACAAATTCGGGAATTTAGAAAAGAACATAATGTTTTGCTAATCGACCTTCGTGGCCATGGAAAATCAGAACGTGATCAATGGAAAAAGGGAGATACGTTTGCAGACGTTTCTAAAGAAGTAATCGAAGTGTTGGATGAGATTGGTGTCGAAAAGACGCATATCATTGGAATGTCCCTCGGCACGATTGTTGCACAGACGATTGCGGATAATTATCCTGAACGTGTGAAATCGCTTATTCTTGGCGGAGCTATTATTCGCTTTGATATTCGTACAAAAATATTATTGTGGGCAGGGCGCACTATGAAACGCTTTGTACCTTATATGTTACTCTATAGATTATTTGCTTATATTATTATGCCGCTTAAAGAGCATGAAGAATCACGTTTAGCGTTCGTCAATGAGGCGAAGAAGATGTGTCAGAAGGAATTTATTAAATGGATGTCCTTAACGAGTCTGATCAATCCCTATTTGACACGCTTACAGGCTTCGACAAATGCAATTCCAACGTTGTTTTTGATGGGGGATGAGGATTATCTGTTCATCCCGCCGATTGAGGAAGTTGTCCGACGTAATGAAGGATTTGAGTTTATCAAGATTGAAAAATCCGGACATGTCTGCAATATTGACCAACCAGATTTGTTCAATCGGTTTTCAATTGATTACATTTCGAAAATTGAGCAAAGAAAATCCGTCATCCCAGCTGGGTGACGGATTTTTTCTATGCGTATTACGCGTGCGTAAGTTCAAGTTGCTCAGCTGGTCCAAAGAATTCAAAGTGAACTTTCTCTTCAGAGAATCCAAGTGCATACAGGTCATTGATGACAGCTTGCATAAACGGTGTTGGTCCACAGACATAAATATCGCTTCCCGCTAAGACGTTTTTCTCAAGGAATTCACGGTTGATGAAACCATCACCTTCTTCTGAATAAAGAGCTTTGTAGCTTGAAGCAGGCATCGATGCATCTAGGTCACGCAATACCGTGTCGAAAGCTTGGTGCTTACGTGTACGTGCTGAGTGTAAGAAGGCAACTTGGCGATCTGGTGTTGTTTTTGCGATTGTTTCGTACATACTCATCATTGGAGTGATACCTACACCGCCACTAATAAGTGTGACTGGATTGCTACTCTCAGTATCGAGGTGGAAATCCCCAGCAGGTACACTCACTTCAAGCATGTCGCCGATATTTAGTTCACAGTGAAGGTAGACAGATACCTTACCGGTTGGATTATTTTCGTCTTCGCGTTTGACGGAAATGCGATAGACATCGCCAGTTGGGGCTTGTGATAAGCTGTATTGGCGGTTTACTGTATATTCGTCATTCGGAATTTGTGTACGCACAGTAATGTATTGACCAGGTTTGTAAGATGGTAGTTTTTTACCGTCTGCAGGTTTCAGGTAGAACGATGTGATAACATCACTTTCGACCACTTTATCTGCGATTGTGAAGTCCTTGAATGTTGCCCATCCGCCTTCTGCTTGTTCCGCTTTGTCATACATTTCTTTTTCAATGCCGATAAATGCATCTGCGATGACACCGTAGGCTTCACCCCACGCACCGATGATTTCTGGTGTAGCAGCGTCTCCTAGTACTTCTTTAATCGCGCCTAGTAGGTGGTAGCCGACGATTGGATAATGCTCGGCTTTAATGCCAAGTGATTTGTGTTTGTGAGCAATTTGGACAACGACTGGAATAATGGCACCTAGATTATCGATATTGGCAGCTGCAGCGTATACCGTATTAGCAAGCGCTGTTTGTTGACGACCTTGTGATTGATTTGCGTGGTTAAAAATATTTAATAGTTCAGGGTGTTTTTCAAACATATTTTTATAAAAGACAGTTGTAATTGTTTTTCCGTGTTGCTCCAATACAGGGACAGTTGATTTGATAATGTTGATCGTTTCTTGAGATAGCATGTGAGCATGCACTCCCTTTCTTTTTGTTAACTTAACCATAAACCATAAATAATTTTAAAGCTATATTTGATATGTATATTTAATAAGTGTTAAAAAGTTAGCCACATTTTATTCACGTAAACGTCACAGGTGTTATAATAGTATTGGAAAGTGCGGTGAACTTATGCGTTTAACGATGTATACAGATTTTTCCTTGCGCGTTCTGATTTTTCTTGGGACAAAAGAACGGGAAGAAATTTCGACGGTACAAGAAATTTCGGATACCTATAGCATCTCGAAAAACCATTTGACGAAGGTTGTTCATGAGCTTGGAAAAATGGGGTTGATTGAAACTATTCGGGGGCGTGGAGGCGGGATTCGCTTGAAAGTGGAACCTGAAAATATTAACGTTGGTGAACTTGTTCGCAAGACGGAGGACGACTTCCATCTTGTCGAATGTTTTAATACTGATTCGGGTGGTTGTCTATTATCGCCTGCCTGCCGGCTTAAAGGTGCGCTACGTGAAGCGCTTGTTGCCTATTTTGTAGTGTTGGACGGTTACACGATTGCCGATTTTCTCGTGAATAAGGATGAATTGGCAGCGATATTATTCAATCGACCTTTATGATAAACTAGCAATGAATATAAAGGAAAACAGGGGGTTATTTTTTATGAGTAAAGTTTTGGTATTCGGACATAAAAACCCAGATACGGATTCGATCACTGCGGCGATCAGCTACGCGTATCTGAAGCAACAAGTGGGAATGGACGCAGAAGCGGTACGCCTAGGTGTTGTTACGAACGAGACAGCTTATGCACTAGAGCATTTTGGTTTTGCTGCACCTCGATTGATTGACAAAGCAGCGCCAGATGCAGCGCAAGTTATCCTTGTTGACCATAATGAGAAACAACAAAGTGTAGATGATTTGGATGACGTGCAGGTCATTGAAGTTGTCGACCATCATCGGATTGCCAACTTCGCAACTAGCGATCCTTTGTATTATCGTGCTGAGCCTGTCGGTTGTACAGCAACCATTTTGAACAAGCTGTACAAGGAACATGGTGTAGCTATACCAAAAAATATTGCTGGACTTATGCTGTCTGCAATTATTTCGGATTCGTTACTGTTCAAATCACCAACGTTTACGGAAGAAGATCGTATGGCGGCGGAAGAATTAGCGGCCATTGCAGAAGTAGATGCGCAGGAATATGGACTAGCTATGCTAAAAGCGGGCGCGGATTTAAGTGATAAAACACTTGAAGATCTTGTTGCACTGGATGCGAAAGAATTTTCGTTTGGCGATGTGAAAATCGAAATTGCGCAAGTAAATGCCATCGACATTAATGATGTTATGGACCGCCAAACTGAATTAGAAGAACTACTTAATGGTGTGATTGCGGAAAAAGAACTCGACTTGTTCTTATTTGTTGTAACGGACATCTTAAATAATGATTCAGTTGTTTTGGCACTCGGTAATGAGGCGGAACGTGCTAGTTCAGCGTTTAACGTTAAACTAGTGAACAATACGGCTACGTTACAAGGTGTTGTTTCACGGAAGAAACAAATCGTACCGGTATTGACAGAAGCGTTGAAATGAAGTGAATGACATAAGACTGTGCCCAGGAGAAACCGGGCGCAGTCTTTTTGCTATTTATCGCAGATTAAGCTGTCCAACCAACTCATTACGTTCCGTTAAGACTAATTTCAATCGGGGTAGGCATATTCATTGTTACCATTTTCAAATGAAATTAAAATGGAGGTAGAAAGGTGTGTGTGAAAATGAAAATTGAAATATGGTCGGATTATGTATGTCCATTTTGTTATATAGGTAAGCGAAGGTTTGAAGAGGCCTTAAAGGAAACGGGTCTTAAGGAGAGTGCAGAAGTTGTATTTAAAGCATTTGAACTAGATCCAAATTCGCCAGCAACATCTGATCAGACGATGCCGGAAGTATTAGCGCAGAAATACGGCACGAGTGTGGAAGAAGCGAAGAGAATGACTGAAAATGTAAAGGTCCAGGCGGAATCGGTTGGGCTACACTATAACTTCGATAAGATGGCGCCTGCGAATACATTTAATGCGCACCGTCTAGCGAAGCTTGCCGAACAGCAAGGCATTGGTGCACAAGCATCAGAACGACTTCTGCAGGCTTATTTCATCGACGCTGAAAAGATTGGTATGGAAGAGGTGCTGCTTCGTATTGCGGAAGAAGTAGGGATTTCACGTGATCGTGCGAAGCAAGTGCTTGATTCTGACGAGTTTGCTGCAGAGGTGAATACGGACATTGCTGAAGCCAGACAGATTGGTGTACAAGGCGTTCCGTTTTTTGTTATTAACCGTAAATATGCAATTTCAGGGGCGCAACCCGCAGAGGCGTTTGCAGAGGCATTACGAAAAGTAGCGGAAGAAGAAGGGATTCAACCAAGTCTAAAAGTGTTAGGGACTGATGGAGAAGGACTATGTACTGACGATGGCTGTGAGATATAACCTGATTTAGTTAGAACCTAATATGGAATGCAAAAGCCGGACACATGATCGTAATGATCGTATGCCCGGCTTTTGCGTTGATAGGATGAGGTTGTTATTGTGCTGGGTTAAATTGTAGATCAAGCGTGATTTTAATGTCGTCGCCAACAAGAACGCCGCCAGCCTCAAGCGCTTGGTTCCAAGTAAGATCGAATTCTTTTCTTGAAATTTTACTTTCAGCTTCAAAGCCAGCTACTTCTACACCCCAAGGGTTTTTTCCAATGCCTTCGAATTGTGAATCAAATGTAATCTGTTTCGTTACGCCCTTAATCGTCATGTCCCCGTTGATAGCGTATTTGCTACCCCCGTTTTTCACGATATCCGTAGAGACGAATGTGATAGCTGGAAATTCTTCTGTATTGAAGAAGTCTGCTCCACGCAGATGGTTGTCACGGTCTGTGCTGTTTGTATTGATTGTTGAAGCATCAATTTTAAATTGGATTGCCGCACCAGTAAGATCTTCAGCATTCCCATCGATTGTTCCTTCGTATTCTCCGAAATGTCCTTTTACTTTTGAAACCATCATATGTTTAACTGAGAAGCTAATATTCGAGTGAGAAGCGTCTACTATCCATTTTGTCATTGTGAAAACTCCCTTTCCGAAATAAAGTCTATCCTAACTATATTACCCATATGTCTCGAGGTCAAGACATTTATCTTGAATTCTAGATAAAATTTACAAAAGGTTTACAAATGGTTTAGAGGAATGAAAATCGCTGATGAAATTGCTTGTCAAAAGAAAAAGTTCCACGCATACTATGAAAGGTAATACGATTTAAATGCTTTATTGAAAGGATTGAATGTTGATGTCGAAGCATCAATGGCTTGAAGGGCTTCTACCTGAAATTACGCAAGGTACATTACTGATAGATGAACCGCTTTGTAAATATACGATGACAAAGCTTGGAGGCGTGGCGGACCTTCTAGTGATTCCTGCGACGATAGAGGAGACGGCGGCGGCAGTCCGTTACGCATACGTTAATGAAATTCCGCTATTGTTACTTGGCAATGGGTCGAATATGGTTGTGAAAGATGGTGGTGTCAGAGGAATCGTTCTTCACTTGGCGAAACTCGATGCGATTCAAATTAATGGGACGCGTGTTCATGCGGAGGCGGGGGCACTGATAATTGACGTGTCAAAGCGTGCCGCTGCGGCGACGTTAACGGGAATTGAATTTGCATGTGGTATACCTGGTTCTATTGGAGGCGCAATGGCTATGAATGCCGGTGCGTACGGTGGAGAAATTAAAGATATTATCTTGCAGGCGACCGTGCTAACAAACTCCGGCGAACAGCTTGTCCTGTCGAAAGAGGAATTAGAACTCGGGTATCGACAAAGTATCATTGCAAAAGAAGGCTATTATGTATTGTCCGCTGATTTCCAGCTTGTCAAAGGGGAACAGGAGGCAATCGATTCAAAAGTGGCGGATTTAACGTTTCAGCGCGAGTCGAAACAGCCTCTCGAGTATCCTTCGGCAGGCAGCGTCTTTAAGCGACCACCGGGCTACTTTGCGGGGAAATTGATACAAGACTGCGGTTTGCAAGGAAAAGGGCATGGCGGTGCCGAAGTATCATTGAAGCACGCCGGTTTCATTATCAATAAAAACAACGCAACTGCTTCTGATTACATTCAGACAATCGAAATGGTAAAAGTAGAAGTGAAAAAGAAGTTCGACGTTGACCTAGAACTTGAAGTAAAAATCGTTGGTGAAGAGTAAAGAAAAGCGGAAGGCGCCTAGCCAGCTCGCGAAGGAAATAGGGAAAGCCCCTGAAGCCGGTTTTTGGCTTTTGGGGCTTTCGTCTTTTCCACAGCGAGCTAGGCGCTGAAGCTAGCCAATTAAGAAAAGCGGAAGCGCCTGTTTAGGGGAGCTTTCCGCTTTTCTTATTTTTCGGTTTTACAGTTGAATAGTGAAGGATCGGTCACTTGATCGTCTGTAATATGCACTTGGCACATTTTGTTATTACTCATGAATTTGAATAGCCCATTATTGAAATCGGTGCCCGTTTCCTTGAAGAAAATTCCTTCGAAACGAGCGTCTTTCGATAATGTGAAACAAATACGAAAACCGTCCCCGTCTTTTACTAAGTAAGCACGCACACCTTTTTCAAACATCCCGTCAATCTCATCTTTGATGGCGCGATCGACAGAGACAACATGGAAGTCGACGAATGTAATTTCACGTAGCAGTACGTTCATGAACGAACCTTTTGTGATTTCTTCCCATCTACTTTGAGCAGTTTGCCCGATGATGATTTGGGTAATGTTATGCTGATGCGCTACTTCTTTAATAACTTTGGCGGAAGGCCGCTTTTCGTTATCACAGATAATAAACTTCTCAACGTCGAGTTCTTCGGCAAGTTCTTGCCAGCGCTCAATGTAGTCTGACTTTTCCGCGTCAAACTCGTCATATGGAAGCGGATCGACAGTTAAAATATACAGTGGACAGTCCATGATTGATGCCATTTTATGTCCGCGTCTAATGAGACGTTCACCATTTGGACCGTAGTAGACACAAACGAGAATGCTCTCGTCCATACGACCTTTTACTTTGCCCATGACGGTAGTTCACCTCTTGAATGTTATTGTGTAATTGTAAGTGGAGTATTGAATGAAAACCTAACTAGTATATATGAAAAATCCATGCCTGACAAGATGTTGATAAGAAAAGGTGCTACAAAGTGCGTAGTGTTGCGTTTTAGTGTATAATTTATTGTATAAACGTATAGAAATCCCCCTAAAATTGGGTATCTGTAGCTACCTATTATCCCGTCAGTCTCGACGCGCGTCAAGTATGCCCTATACATATTAAAAAATCCGCGAAAAAAGAGTGTAATTTACCTGTAATTCTCTCACTTTCTAAAAATCCGTGTCACCCGTTTTAACATGTTTTAATATTGGAGGTTATGTTTTTGACGATAATGATAGCCATTCTTATCCCGTTTTTTGCTGCGGTCCTCGTTCCATTTATCTACAAAAGGGTGCCGAGTCGAAATATTGGGTGGTTTGTCCTTTTAGTTCCCCTTATGTTATTCCTTATTCTTGCCAGTTATATTCCTGCCGTTGCCGGTGGAGAAACCTATATACATACAATTAATTGGATTGATTCGGCTGGGATTAATTTCACTACGTATCTAGATGGTCTTAGTATGATTTTTGGACTCCTTATTACAGGAGTGGGAACTCTTGTCATCCTTTACTCCATATATTATTTATCGGAACGAGAAGCGTTAGGGCGCTTTTATGTTTATCTGCTAATGTTCATGGGTTCCATGCTAGGTGTTATTTTTTCGGATAACTTGATGGTCCTCTACGTTTTTTGGGAATTGACGAGTATTTCCTCATTTCTGCTAATCGCATTTTGGTATCATCGGAAAAAGTCTCGCTACGGGGCACAAAAGTCGATGCTGATTACAGTATCGGGCGGAGTGGCCATGCTGGCTGGTTTTATCATGCTGCATACGTTAACGGGCTCGTTTAGTGTTCGAGATATTATTGCATCGATTGGTCAGTATACCGGTGAAAGCTTATTTTTGCTAGCAATGCTACTGGTATTACTGGGGGCATTTACGAAATCTGCACAGTTCCCGTTCCATATTTGGCTACCGGATGCCATGGAAGCGCCGACGCCAGTGAGTGCCTATTTACACTCCGCAACAATGGTCAAGGCAGGTATTTACCTCGTCGCGCGGTTTACGCCTGTATTCGGTGGGGAAGCAGTTTGGTTTTATACAGTTAGTTGCGTTGGGCTTTTCACGTTGTTCTGGGGATCATTTAACGCAGTCCGGCAGACGGATCTAAAGGCATTGCTTGCTTATTCGACAATTAGTCAGTTAGGTCTTATTATGTGTCTTTTTGGTCTGGGCTCTGCTGCCCTTAACGAGGGATATAGTGCGGATTCGGTTATTTATACGCAGGCGACGTTTGCAGCATTGTTCCATCTTATTAACCACTCGACGTTTAAAGGAGCCCTATTTATGGTGGTGGGAATTGTCGACCACGAAGTAGGGACACGGGATATTCGGAGACTTGGTGGATTGATGTCCTTCATGCCTATCACGTTTACGATTGCGCTGATTGGAAGTTTCTCAATGGCAGGTTTACCACCGTTCAATGGTTTTCTTAGTAAGGAAATGTTTTTTGATGCGGTGTTGAACGCGCGAAATCTCGATATTTTTGCTATGGGAACGTGGGGAACTCTATTCCCTGTGGTTGCATGGATTGCGAGCGTATTGACGTTTGTCTATAGCATGATTATTGTCTTTAAGACTTTTCTTGGCCAACATCAGCCGGCCAGGCTCGAAAAAGAACCACACGAAGCCCCTATGGGAATGTTGGTTGCGCCGTCTATTCTTGCTATGTTCGTCGTCGGGATTTTCTTTTTCCCGAATGTCATTGGGAATTATATAGTAAGACCCGCGATGGCAGCGGTCTATCCACCGTTTGAAGGAGCAGAAGGTTTAGTTCCACATATTGTTGCTTGGCATGGTTTTAATTATATGCCTCTATGGCTGACCATTGGTGTTGTCGTCGTGGGGGGAGGACTTTATTTATTCCTCCGTTATTGGCGAAGTGTTTATGAGATTGCGCCGTTAAGTTGGAGTTTAGATACTCTTTATAATGGCATCTTGGTACAGACGGAAAAAGGTTCGTCTTACCTAACACGCTTTTATATGACGGGCTACTTGAGGGATTATCTCGTGTATATTTTCACGTTTTTTATCTTTGCTGTCGGAGGCAGTATGTTGTTAACGGGCACTTATAAGTTTGATCTGTCGGGGGATGCGCCGATTACGATTAATGAGTATATTATTGTTTTTGTGATGATGGGAGCTGGTATAGCCATTATTTTTGCGAAATCCCGTATGACGGCAATCATTTTAAATGGGGTCCTCGGTTATTCCATCGCAATTTTCTTTGTTGTCTTCCGTGCACCCGATTTGGCACTGACACAAATCATTGTAGAAACGGTCACAACGGCATTATTTCTTCTTTGTTTCCGCTTTTTACCCGAATGGCAGAAGGAGAAGTCAGCTAGGCATACTAAAGTGATTCATGCAGTGATTGCGTTTTCAGTCGGTACCATTGTCACTGTTCTTGCTTTAGCTGTACAGGGGAATAAGATGTTTGAGTCCATTTCGTTCTACTTTGAAAATGCTTATGAGTTGGCTGGAGGAAAAAATATTGTCAATACGATATTAGGCGATTTCCGCGCGTTTGATACAATGCTTGAGGTTGTTGTGCTTTTCATCGCTGGGATCGGTGTGTTTACGCTGATTAAATTGAAGGCGAGAAAGGAGGAGAAGGACGTTGAAGATCAATGATGTCATTTTGGAAACCGTGACGAAGATTGTTGTATTCATCATTTTGACGTTTGGAGTGGAGTTGTTCCTATCAGGGCATAACAATCCTGGTGGCGGTTTTATCGGCGGTCTCGTCCTTTCTTCTGCATTTGTTTTACTTTATCTGGTTTATGATATTGAAACGGTTCAACAAGGAATTCCATTTGATTATAAAAAAATTGCTGCGTTTGGGGTACTGTTAGCGGTTGGTACGGGTGTAGGGGCTGTTGTTTTTGGAGCGCAGTTTTTAACGCAGACATTTAGTCACTTCAATTTACCTGTGTTCGGAGATACGGAACTATCTACAGTCATTTTGTTTGAGGCTGGAGTGGCCCTGACAGTTGTCGGTGTTGTTGTCACCATTATTTTAAGTATTAGTGAGGATGTGTAGCGAATGGAAACGTTAATAACGATACTTGTAGGAGTTCTGGTAACCGTTGCGGTCTATTTGTTGTTGTCCCGAAATCTAATCAGGGTCATATTGGGAACAGCAATCCTCTCTCACGCAGTGCATTTACTGTTAATGACGATGGGTGGGTTGAAAAAAGGAAGCGTTCCATTACTCGGTGAAAATGCAGCAAATTATACGGATGCTTTACCGCAGGCCTTAATTCTAACGGCGATTGTCATCAGTTTTGCTGTTACGTCATTTTTGCTTGTTCTTGCCTACCGTACATATCAGGAGACTGAATCAGACGATCTCAGCGCATTGAGGGGTATTGAAGATGAATAACATGATTGTTTTACCTATGATTATCCCCATACTAACGGGTGTTTTCTTAATCTTTCTAAGACCTTATATCAAGGTTCAACGGATTTTGAGTATCGTATCTATTGTGGCAACGATTGGGGTCAGTGTTTATATTTTGAACCGTATTCAGACGGATGGGATTTTACGCCTTGACTTCGGTGGTTGGTTACCGCCATATGGTATTTTGTTTGTGGCAGATTCGTTCTCTATGTTGCTTGTTGTGACGACAGCGATTGTAACGGGTATTCTATTGCTCTACGCATTTTCTTCTGTCGGCAAGGCGCACGAGAATATGTTTTTCTATCCATTTGTCTTTTTCCTCATTGCGGGGGTGAATGGTTCTTTCTTAACGGGAGACTTGTTTAACTTATTTGTTTGTTTCGAAGTCATGCTGTTATCCTCCTATGTACTTATTACACTTGGGGGTAGGAAAGTTCAACTTGTAGAATCCATTAAATACGTCTCGATTAACGTGTTATCCTCATGGTTTTTCCTGTTGGCAATTGCGTATTTGTACGGCACAGTCGGTACACTAAACATGGCGCATTTATCGGTGCGTGTCGCGGAAGTTGGGCAAGGGTCGCTACTGACGGTGATTAGCATTATCTTTTTAATTGTCTTTAGTTTGAAAGCAGGATTATTGCTCTATTTCTGGCTACCGGGTTCATATAGCTCACCACCGACAGTCATTGCCGCGTTGTTCGGGGCCTTGCTGACAAAGGTCGGTATCTATGCGATGTTCCGTGTGTTTACGCTAATTTTTTATCATGAGCCAGCCATTACACATACAATGATTGGCATTATGGCAGCAGTTACGATGATTGGCGGTAGTATCGGAGCCATTGCCCATAATGATGTACGCCAAATTGTTTCTTACAACGTAGTCATTGCGGTCGGGTTTATCATGGCAGGTCTTGCTATTTCAACGGAAGTAGCAATTCAGGGATCCATCTATTATTTAGTTCACGACATGATTATAAAAGCATTGTTATTCTTGCTCGCTGGAACGATGATTTATTTAACAGGCACTGCAAGAATTGAGCAAATGAGTGGGCTCATTCGCAACTATCCGACTCTGGGATGGCTATTCTTTATTACGATGCTGTCACTTGCCGGAATTCCACCGCTGAGCGGATTCATCGGTAAAGTGTATATGGGTCAAGGGGCGATTGAAGCAGGATCGTTTGGGTTGCTAGCGATTGCGTTTCTGTCCAGTATTTTTGTCCTGTACTCGCTATTACGGATCTTTATGAACTGTTTTTGGGGAGAGACAATTATTAACGAGGATGATGATGTGCCGCTAAAAAAAGGCATGCTCGTTCCATGCATTATGTTTGGTATTTTGACTGTTGCGCTGGGGCTTGGAGCGGAAGGGATTGCTGCGTATGTCAGTGATGCTGCCCATACGCTCATGAATCCGGAAATCTATATAGAGGCAGTTTTAAATGATTGATCTCGATATAGTGGAAAGAAGAGGTGAGGGGTAATGCCAGCCCAGTTATTATTGAACTTATTCATTGCATTTTTATGGATGACGTTGATGGATGAAGACGAACTACGATTTACGACTTTCTTTGCTGGATTCCTTGTCGGGATTGGAATCATCTTTTTCATGCACCGATTTTTAGGAACACAATTTTACTTGCGTAGAATGTATTCAACAATCAAGTTGATTTTTCTATTTATTTCAGAGTTGACACAATCGAGCATTATCGTCTTAAAACAGATTTTAAGTCCAAGGTTGAAAATTAAACCTGGCATATTTAAATATGAGACGGTGTTGGACAGTGATGTGGAAGTGACAATGCTTTCTCTTCTGTTAACATTGACGCCGGGCTCAGTGGTTATGGAAGTGTCGCCCGAAGGCAATGTGCTCTACATTCATGCCATGGATGTAGAACAGTCGAAGGATGCATTATTAAGTCAGTTGGGCAATTTTGAAAAAGCGATTATGGAGGTGACCCGCTGATGATTGAAACGATGCTGACGATTTCATTGGTGTTATTTGCAACAACCATCGCTATCGCTGTGATTCGGATTATCCTTGGGCCCTCTATGCCTGATCGTGTGATTGCGCTCGACATGATTGGTGTGAATCTGATTGCGATGATTGCAGTTGTGTCCATTATGCTAAAGACGAAAGCGTTTCTGGAAGTTATTTTGATATTAGGTATTTTATCGTTTATCGGTACGATTGCCTTCTCTAAATTTATCGAGAGGGGGGTTATCGTTGAGCGTAAACGAGATCGGTGAATTTATAGGTGCGCTTCTTATTTTGACAGGCGGGATTGCAAGTGTCATTAGTGTTTTCGGATTGATTCGTTTGCCTGACGTTTATACGAGATCCCATGCAGCGACGAAAAGCTCGACGTTAGCTGTATTGCTGACGTTATCTGGAACATTTCTTTATTTTTGGTTCAGCGAACAATTCATCAGTGTCCGTGTTCTTCTCGGAATTGTGTTCGTGTTTTTAACAGCCCCTGTTGCGGGACATCTGATTATCCGTGCCGCATACCGTTCAAAAGTAAAGTTAGCGGATATATCGGTAGAAGATGAACTTTATGAAGTATTGCATAAGGAAGAAGTGAAAGAGGACGAGACTGGCCGATAATGGCTAGCTCGTCCTTTTTTTGACTTCATTGGTTAAAGAGGGTATTCAATTGAAATAGAAGAATATTATATAAGTAAAGAGATGAGAGGAGTGTACGAATGAGAGAGAAAAAGAAGTGTATGGGGAAATGGGCGAAGGTGCTATTGTCCGTGTTTGGGGCATTGGTGGCTGTGGTTATTGTGGCACTGATTGTGGTCAATACATACATAGGGAAATCCAAGCCGTTTATTGAAGGGGAAGTCATTGCAGATTTTCTAGAGAAGGATGTAACCGTTGAGCGGGATACGTTTGGTGTGCCGCATATAATGGCGGAATCGGATGCCGATTTGTATCGTGCGCAGGGCTATGTACAGGCGCAGGATCGCTTGTTCCAAATGGATATGGCCCGTAGGCAGGCGAGTGGACGATTGTCTGAAGTTGTCGGTGAAGTGGCTGTAGGAACAGATAAGAAGTTTCGTGCCTTTAGTTTACGCGCAGCTGCGGAAGCATCACACGGTGGTTATGGAGAAGAAGCGAAGAAGGTACTTGAATGGTATGCGGAAGGTGTCAATGCGTTTATCGAAGAGGCAGAGCAGAACGGAAAGTTGCCATATGAGTTCAAGTTGCTTGGCTACCAGCCGGAACCGTGGACAGCAATCGATTCGTTGACCATTGGAAAGTATATGGCGTATGACCTTGGAGGAAACTGGGATAGTTTGGCGGTTCGCCACTGGGCATTGAATAATTTCCCGGAAAATAAGGCGCGGGAGTTGTTCATTACGTATCCTGACAATGCGCCGTCGATTATCCAAGCGAATATTGCAAATACAGTTACGGTGGCAGGGCGATTTGACCCAGACCTTCAGCCGCCTGAATTTAATGGTAGTAATAACTGGGTCGTGTCTGGCGACAAGACAGCATCGGGATACCCATTGCTAGCGGATGATCCACATCTTGGGCTAGATACGCCATCTATTTGGTACCAGATGCATTTAGAGTCACCGGAGCAAAACGTCAGCGGTGTTATTTTTGCGGGTATTCCCGGGATTATTCTTGGACATAACGAGGACGTAGCGTGGGGTGTGACCAATGTTGGACCCGATGTACAGGATCTGTATATTGAAATTCCGAATCCTAAGGATCCGACGCAATTTTTGTATGATGGACAATGGGAACAAGCCCAAGTTCGTGATGAAACCATTTCCGTAAAAGGTGGCGAAGATATACCATTTGAGGTCGTAGTTACCCGGCATGGGCCGATTATTTCGGAAATTCTCTATAAGGAAGAGGATCCAGATGCTTTATTTTCGATGCAATGGACTGCGTTAGAACCGACGAAAGAACTTGAGGCTATTATGAATATGAACAAAGCAACGGATTGGGAAGGTTTTGAAAAGGCATTAGAAGATTTCAATGCACCTGCACAAAACTTTGTCTTTGCAGCGAAAGATGGCACAATCGCTTATAAAGCCAATGGTCGAATTCCGATTCGTAAAAAAGGAGATGCGCAATTACCGGTTCCAGGAGACTCGTCTGATTATGGCTGGACCGGGTATGTTCCGTATGATGAATTGCCACGTGTCGTGAATCCGGAAGAAGGATTCATCGCGACAGCAAATAATGAAGTCATTGATGATTCGTATCCTTATCACATTACAAAGAAATGGGCACAGCCGTATCGTTATGAACGGATAGCGGAAGTGCTACGCGCGGGTGACGACTTTACACCAGAAGATATGATGAAGCTACAGATGGACCAGAAAAACTTGTATGCCCGTGAATTCCTCGATGATCTGCTACGTTCGATTGAAGCGGAAGATAGCGAAGGGGAATATAAGGATATCGTAGTGATGCTTCGTGAGTGGGATCAATTCGATTCTGCCGATGCGGCGGCACCGCTCGTTTTCCATAAACTAATGACACAATTACCGATTATGATGTTCAGTAAAGAGATGCCGGAAGATGTCTATAAGCTGTTACCGGGGAAAGGTTCGATTACTGATCAGCTATTACGTGCAGCGTATGCGGGCGAACCGGGAGCTTGGGTAGATAACTATGGCGGCGTCGATAAGTGGGTGTTTGACTCATTTGAGCAGTCTATTGGGGAGATTGAAGAATTGTTTGGCACGAAAACTGCGAGCTGGAAGTGGGGAGATTTCCATCAGGTGGCGTTTCCACATGCACTGGCAGGAGCCTCACCGATTTTTGAATACTTCTTAAATCCAAAGAAACAAGCAATTGGTGGGTCAAACGTGACGGTCCAAGCCGCCGCCTTTAAAGAAGATGGTACAGTGGATCACGGTGCGGCATGGCGATACGTTGCTGATCTATCCGATTTGTCGACAACTTATCACATTGTCGGACCGGGTCAAAGTGGTCATATGAAATCGAAATGGTTCCATGACCAAGCGGATGATTGGGTGCAAGGTGATTACCATGAAACGGTTTTGGACGGGGACATTAAAGATAGTTCTACATTAACATTGAAAGCTGGACGCTAAAGAGTCTGGATGTTTAACGGGTCGCCCTTTTGGTGACCCGTATTTTAAAACTACCAAATTAAGATTGTCAAAGAGTATAGGGTATTAAAATAGCTTTCCTTTACCATATGTAATTTACTGCTTCTTCGACAAAGGCCACTTTTCCACTGCTCGTCCTTGCCGCCCGACAGTCGTCTCCGCATGTATCATCGACTGGAAGATGGCTTCTTCCGTTGCTTCGATAACTGCTTGAAACAAATCATTCATTATTGGGTGGTCGTCCCGCAGTAGCTCGTATGCAATCGTCATTTGATTGCTGGTATGAGGAATCGTGAAACCGTTTGAAAAAGCAATAATGATATCGCCGCTACCATTATGAATATGTGTCCCTGCCCGACCGAGACCAATTGCTGCTCGCTTGGCAAAGCGCTTTAACTGCCGTTCGTTGACAGGTGCGTCCGTTGCGACGATGATCATGACTGATCCGTCTGGCTTTACATTGTCAGCCTTAGATTGTGGTATTCGATCGGTAGCCACACCGCCATTTCGACTAAGCCAGTTATCAATCTTGCACTCTTCGACTTTCCCGAAATTTGTCAGTGTCAATACCCCGACCGTATACCTTTCTCCATCCCTTTGAACAATCCTTGACGATGAACCAATGCCGCCTTTCATCCCAAAACAGATCATCCCTTTGCCTGCTCCGACTGCTCCTTGCTCAAACGGTCCAATATCCGCGTTTCGAATCGCTTCGGTTGCGTGGCCCGGTTTCACTTTCATCAACCGCATGGAATTCAAATAGCTATCATTGCATTCGCCGACAATAATATTCAATGAGCTTGTCGAATCACCAATTGAACGATTGGCATCAAGCATATAAGCTAACGTACCTTCCAGTACTGCCCCGACGCTAAATGTATTCGTTAGCATAATAGGGGACTCTATCACGCCAAGTTCTTCGATTTGAATTAACCCCGCAGTTTTTCCGAAGCCGTTTAACACAAAACTTGCTGCGGGCACCTTCTGTTCAAAAGTATTTCCGCTATGTGGCAAAATAGCAGTAACGCCCGTGCATGCATAGTCGCCATTGGGCAATTGTTCATCGAGCGTTACATGTCCGACTTTAACGCCGGGTACGTCTGTAATTGTATTCCACTTTCCATGATCCATTCCATCCGCTCCTAAAGAAATTAGCCCTTGTCCATGTGCGTGAACAAGGGGTTATGTGTTATTTGACAATCAAAACGGGCGCAGTCACGCGCTTTGCAACTTTATGGCTAACACTTCCCAGCACCATTTCTTGAAATGCATTTAGGCCACGGCTGCCAACAATGACAAGATCGAAGTCGTTGCTATTGGCGAACGTGACAATCGTCGGTCCTGGTTCTCCGTGTTTAATAACAAGTTCATAGGTGACACTACGTTGGTCAAACGCTTCCTCAACAGGGATCAGTTGCTTTTTACGATCGATATGAAGATCATCGCTTCCTGCATTATAAAGGACGTCTGAGCGTGTTCGATCATAGTCGAGGATGTAAAGAACCTTAACGACCGCCCCGTGATTGAGTGAGGCGAGATAGGCAGCGTGTTCCGCTGCGCGTCGTGAGTTATCAGATCCATCGACTGCGACAAGTATTCGATTATACATTCTATCCCCTCCTCATTTACTTTATGGGGTGACCTACTAAAATATTCTGCAAAGAATCTACGAAAACCTTTTTTCTTATGGCTTTATAGGGCTTTACGTTGAAATGAAACCATTCAAATAACCATTTGATTGGCCTTGCAACTTTGTAAAAATGCACATATACTAAATTCAATCAAACAATCATTTGAATGAGGTGTGAAGATGACGAAAGAAATTTGTGAAGTGGCGATTGTTCATGAAGAAGTAGTTGAACGGGTACAACAAGCGATTCCTGACGTGGGGGCAGCTGCCCAACTATTCAAAGCGCTTGCGGATGAAACGAGATTGAAAATCGCGTTTTCACTA
The DNA here is from genome assembly GCF_044762865.1 of Sporosarcina sp. NPDC096371. Taxonomy (NCBI): domain Bacteria; kingdom Bacillati; phylum Bacillota; class Bacilli; order Caryophanales; family Caryophanaceae; genus Sporosarcina; species Sporosarcina sp. NPDC096371. The sequence continues at coordinate 48,115 of NZ_JBIWFE010000004.1, read as the reverse complement.
ACAATAGAAGAAGAAATGTGTGTCTGTGATGTTGCGGCAGTGATTGGTTCCTCCATCGCGACTGCCTCCCATCACTTGCGATATTTGCGCGACAATGCTTTAGCGAAATCACAACGCAAAGGGAAAATGGTTTACTATTCACTCGCCGATGATCACATCCACCAACTTGTGAAAGTTGCACATGAACACACGACGGAAGGTGATGACCATGGCGATTGTTGAAAAGAAAGAGTACCGGTTGGAGAATTTAACATGTGCTAGCTGTGCGATGAAATTCGAAAAAAATGTTAAGAATTTGCCATCCGTCGAGGAGGCGCAAGTAAATTTCGGTGCATCAAAATTGTCCTTTTGTGGTAGTGCAACGATAGAAGATCTGGAAGCAGCCGGTGCATTTGATGGTATTCGAGTTGTACCACTTCAAATGAAGAGGGTCGAAGCTAAAATACCTTTTTTGAAGCGTAAGGAAAATATCGTTACGATTTTATCTTTGCTATTTTTAACCGCAGGAATGATGATGTCATTTCGTTATGCTGAAACACATCCAGTAGCCATCACCCTTTTTGCCATTGCTATCGTGATTGGTGGAGCGGGTATATTTAAAACAGGGCTTAAAAATCTTGTCCGTTTCGAGTTCGATATGAAAACATTGATGACGATTGCAATCATTGGGGCGGCAATCATCGGTGAATGGCGAGAAGGTGCAGTTGTGGTCTTCCTGTTCGCAGTGAGCGAGGCGTTAGAGGCCTATTCGATGAATAAAGCCAGACAGTCCATTCGCCAGCTAATGGATATTGCACCACCTACAGCCATAGTTAAACGCGGCGGTGAACAGATAGAGCTCGCAACAGAAGATATTGTGATTGGTGATATATTACTTGTAAAGCCCGGACAAAAAATTGCTATGGACGGTAAAGTGTTAACAGGTACTTCTACGGTCAATCAGGCAGCGATCACAGGCGAATCCGTGCCAGTTCTTAAAACGGCTGATGATGAAGTATTCGCAGGGACGCTGAATGAAGAAGGCGCGCTTGAAGTGACTGTGACAAAGCTTGTCGGCGATACAACGATTGCGAAGATTATTCACCTCGTTGAAGAGGCGCAAGCGGAAAAAGCACCGTCACAAAAATTTGTCGATAAATTTGCGAAATACTATACGCCTGCCATTATTGTGCTCGCTCTTCTTATCGCAATCGTTCCTCCGTTGTTTGGTGGGGATTGGCAGACGTGGATCTATCAGGGGCTCGCGGTGCTCGTTGTCGGCTGTCCTTGTGCACTCGTCGTGTCTACGCCAGTCGCTATTGTCACAGCTATCGGTAATGCGGCGCGTCAAGGTGTCTTGATTAAGGGAGGCGTCCACCTCGAAGAAACAGGGCGTCTAAATGCAATCGCTTTTGATAAGACAGGCACATTGACGAAAGGCTATCCAGAAGTGACAGATTTTATCGTTCGTGAAGGGGTGGCCAAGGACCAGCTGTTAAGTTCGATTGCGGCTGTGGAATCGATGTCCCAGCATCCATTGGCGAAAGCGATTGTGAGTTACGCTCGTAAAAATGGAGCGGAAACAGTAGCGGCGACAAACTTTCAATCGGTAACGGGCAAAGGTGCCTATGCGGAAATAAGCGGTGTGAAAACATCTATCGGCAGTATCGACTGGGCGCAGGAATTATCTTCATTGCCAGAGGCTACGTTACAACAGGCGGCCTCTTTACAACGTGAAGGCAAGTCTGTCATGGCGATTGTCACGGGTACGAGCTTTAGTGGCCTGCTTGCAGTAGCAGACCCAGTGCGCGCCGAAAGTCAGGCCGTTCTAGAAAAACTAAAAGCCATTGGCATTCGTCATACAGTGATGTTAACGGGTGATCATCAGACAACGGCGGAAGCAATTGCTGACAAATTGGGCGTTGAAGATGTGCGTGCAGGACTGATGCCGGAAGATAAACTGACGGCTATCAAACAATTGAGTGACCAATATGGTCGTGTCGCAATGGTTGGTGACGGGATTAACGACGCACCAGCTTTAGCCGCGGCATCGATTGGAATTGCAATGGGTGGAGCAGGTACGGATGCCGCATTGGAAACCGCGGATATTGCGCTTATGGCGGATGATTTAGGAAAACTACCATATACCATGAAATTAAGTAGAAAAACGTTGCGAATTATCAAGGAAAATATTATGTTTGCATTAGGTTTAAAAATTGTAGCATTACTTCTTATTATTCCGGGATGGTTAACATTGTGGATTGCCATTTTTGCGGATATGGGTGCAACGCTACTGGTCGTACTAAATTCGTTGCGATTGCTGCGTATTCATAAATAACAAGTAGGCTGAACGGAGGCAAAATCCTATGCAATTACAAGAATGGACGATGGAAGAGCAGGAACAGCTCATCCATTTCATGACGACGAATACATGGCCTTATCACGGTAACTCCCATCCGGCTCGTAAACTTATTGAAAAAGCAATTGAAGAAGGCGGCTATGAGTCGGATGAAGTAAAGACGTTCTGGGTAGAAAATGACCAGTCGGATAAAGTGGGCATTGTGAAAATTTATGATTTACAAGATGAAATCCCCTTGTTTGATCTTCGGATTGCAGATATGTCACGAGGGAACGGTTATGGTCCGAAAGCGCTTCGGCTTGTTGCGGAATATGTCTTCGGTTTGCATGGGAGGAAAATCCGCCTTGAAGGTCATACTAGACAAGATAATCTTGCAATGCGCAAAACATTTGAACGCGCAGGTTTTGTGAAAGAAGCGCATTTACGTCAAGCATGGTTTTCTCCGAAAGAAAACTCTTATTATGATGCAGTCACTTACGGCATTACACGGGAAGACTTCATGGCAGGAACTACGACGCCTGTCATTTGGGAAGATGGAGAAAAGGGAAGGGTGGCTGCAACATCACCGCGTATTCCAGATTTCCCAGAGTCATTTGAGTCGGAACGGTTAATCATTCGAGCGCCTAAAATGGGAGATGCGTTGGATGTTTGGAATGCAATCGTCAACTCGATGCCTGCGCTACGCGAGTGGATGCCATTTGCACAACAGCAACCCGAGTTAGCTTCGACTGAAGAGAATATGCGCAAAGCGGTTGCTGATTTCATCACCCGCGAGGATTTGCGCTTGCATCTATATAGTAAAGAAACTGGGGAGTTTGTAGGTTCGTCGGGACTGCATCGCATCAATTGGGCGATTCCGAAATTTGAAATCGGTTATTGGCTGGCATCAGAATTCGAAGGGCAGGGCTATATGACGGAAGCTGTCATTCGGATTCAGCAATTTGCTTTTGAACAACTCGGGGCACGTAGGGTAGAAATTCGTTGTGATGAACAAAATATAAAAAGCCGCAGTGTTGCTGAACGTGCAGGTTTCATTCTAGAAGGAACCTTGCAACAGGATTCCTTATCTCCTGACGGTAATGTTTTACGGAATACATGTATCTATGCGAAAATAGATTAGACAATCACAAGGGATGCCGACGTTAGGTCGACATCCCTTTCGTGACAATAATTTTTTTCTAAGCGTAAAAGGTGTTACAATTATAGACCAAAGAAAGAACGCGACTAAAGTGTGCCACGACCTGTGGCAACAAGGAGGGATAAAGTTTAATCCCTCTCTTCGCATGACCTACATACTGGAGGCGGTAAGATTGGCAACACCAGGTATGGAAGACTATCTTGAACAAATATATTTGCATATTGAAGCGAAGGGTGTTGCGCGTGTATCGGATGTTGCGGAATCACTTTCGGTTCTCCCTTCATCTGTTACGAAAATGGCGCAACGACTTGATCGTGATGGCTACATCGTCTATGAGCGCTACAAAGGGCTTGAACTAACAACGAAAGGTTTGCAGTTCGGCAAGAAGCTTGTAAGACGCCATGAACTTCTTGAACAGTTTCTCCGTATCATCGGAGTCGATGAAGAGAATATTTATGGGGACGTGGAAGGGATTGAACACCATCTGAGTTGGAACGCGATGGATCGTATAACGGATCTCGTTGAGGCGATGGGGCAAGACAAGGAATTTGTAAGAAAATTACGGGTAATGGACCACAAGGAAGAGGTAGATCAATAATGGAACAACTTAAATCAGGTTATACAGCCGATCTGGACGTGTTGGAGCGGGACGGTTCACGATGGGTCTTAGATGGCAATGGCGACGATATCATGATGAATGCTTCTGATGCAGATGACAACATTCAAGAAGGGGATACTGTACATGTTTTCCTCTATACAAATAGACGCGGTGAACTAACGGCGACGATGCAAATGCCGATTATGACGGCGGGAACTTATGGATGGGCGCGTGTCATCCGCGTCGATGAAAAAGAGGGTGTCTATGTCGATATCGGCTCATCTTTTGAGGTGCTTGTCAATCGGACAGATATGCCAAGACTTCGCTCGTTGTGGCCAAAAGTCGATGATGCGCTATATATGACACTTCGTATGGATTTAGGCGGCAATATTTTTGGAAGACTTGCGACGGAAGAACGAGTGCTGGAGCAAATTGCTGAGGCACCATCGTCTTTGCTAAATATGAATGTCAAAGCAAGAGCATATCGGTTATTACCGGTCGGTTCATTCATGCTGAGTATTCCAGATAATCACCGGATTTTCATCCACAATACAGAGCAAGCGAGTGAACCTCGTCTGGGCCAAGAAATCGATGTGCGGATTATCGATGTCCATGAGGATGGGACGTTGAATGGCTCGATGCTACCGCGCAAAGAAGAACGTTTGGGCGATGATGCTCAGGAAGTTTTACGTTATTTGAATGACGTGGGCGGGCGGATGCCGTTTACTGACAAATCTTCCCCTGAAGAGATTAAGGAAATGTTCTCAATCAGCAAAGCATCATTTAAACGAGCTCTTGGTAAGCTGATGAAAGAAGGAAGAATTGAACAAGGTGACGGCTGGACTACTTTAAAATAAGGAACTTATTCTTCTCTAAATCGTACTAATTGGTATAACAAGGGGGAATTCGTATGAAACGTTTATTAACAATGATGATGGCTGCTGTGCTTGCTGTTGGTATTCTTGTACCCGCATCAGCAAGTGCAGAAGATCCCGTCATCGATGAAAAACTTGGTGTACCAATCGTAGTATATGGGGCAAACTTATCTGATGCCGAAAAAGAAAGTGTCAAGCAAAGTCTTAACGTAGCTAAAGAGGCAGAGGTTGAAGAGATTACTGTCGATGGCAGTGATCTTGTGAAATATATTAAAGATGGTGACAGCAAGGCAAGAATGTATTCATCAGCGAAAATCACGAGACGTGATGCAGGCAAAGGACTTGTCATCTCCATCGTTACAGAAGATAATATTACTCAAGTGACATCTGATATGTATGCAAACGCGATGTTGACGGCAGGAATTCAAGATGCAGTTGTTGAAGTTGCAGCTCCGAAAAAAGTAACAGGCCATTCTGCGCTAGTTGGCATATATAAAGCATATGAAGTAACGGGTGAAACACTAGATACTGAACGGACGGATGTTGCAAACGATGAATTGAATCTTGCGACAAAGTTTGCACAAGAATCAGGCGTCGATGATGCTAAAGTGTCCGAACTTTTAACGGAAATTAAAAAACAAATTGCAGAGAACAAACCTGAGACAAAAGAAGAAGTCGAGCAAATTGTATCTGAGCAACTTACAAAGCTGAATATTGAGTTGAGCCCAGCGGATCGTCAACTACTGATTGATCTGATGGATCGAATTAGTAATTTGGACATCGACTTCAGTAAATTATCCGAACAACTGAATGACATGGCTTCTAAGATTAAAGACAAACTGGGAGACATTGATCCGGGCTTTTGGGAAAGTGTGAAGAATTTCTTTGCCAGTATTTTTGAGTCCATTCAGTCATGGTTTAAATAAGCAGACAAAGTAGTCAGGCGCACCTAAAAACGGGATCTGGGGAAAGGGGTAGTGAAGATGGAATTTGAATTTGTAGAGTTGGGCGGGGACGCATTCGCGTTTCGTAATGTACAAGAGGGAAAATTATTAGCAGAAATCAGCTGGACACTTCTTGGAGATGTTATGGTAATGGATCATACATTCGTCTCAACAGATCTTCGTGGTCAAGGTGTTGCAAAAAAAATACTAGACCGTGCAGCTGAATATGCACGAGATCAAGAATTAAAAATAGAACCCGTTTGCTCATATGTCGTCACTGCATTCGAGAGATACAAAGATTACGATGATGTAAAGATATAAAGAACACTCAAAAAGGCAATCCGTCAGGAGATACTGATTGGATTGCTTTTTTCGTGAAATTGAAAGTACTATATATGGCAGTCCTCGTAATCATGTAATGAAGTACAAAATACCCTGTTTGCAAAAAAATGAAACCTATTCTTCTAGATTACGTATACTCTTATATAGAATAAAAGAAAGGGAGGCATGTTATGAAAAGGACAGCTGAAAAATCACTATCAATTATAGGTGCTGTATTATCAACAGTAGGTATTATCATGGGCATAATTATGACATCTCTTTTTAACCTTGTGAAGTCAGATCCGATGTTCCAAGTTGAATTGGAACAAGAAATGCTTTTGATGGATCCTTCATTAAGACCAGAGGATCTAGAGATATTCACTACAATCGTCAATCTCTTCGGAGGGATTATGTGGTTCATCATCATCGGTATGATCATTGGTTTGGTGCTGACGATAATTGGCCTGGTCAATATCTGGAATAGTAAAAATCCCAAGCTTGCAGGAATCATGTTTATCATTGCGGGTGTATTATCAGGATTCATCACTTTGCCATCTATTCTTCTTTACATCGCTGGAATTCTTTGTTTTACAAGGAAACCACCATTGACGGATAAACCACATTTTACAGATGATCAGTATGATGGAACAATGAGGCCGTTGTAAGAATATGTTTGCACAAAAAAGCCGCTTCCTGGATGAAGGATAGCGGCTTTTTTTACTGCTTAGGAAATTATAAAATCTCGAACTGTGGATAAGTTACGACATATAGATTTGACGTCTAGGCTCTAGCGCCTAGGCCCTCGAGTCGCTTGGGCCTACAGGGGGGAAGGATTGAACTACATCCTTCCTACTTGTCGGGGCTGAATAGGCGCTTGCGCTTTTGTTACTATATAAGAACAGGTTTATGAATGTAATAGACATATTGCGCGGTTTCGACGGGATGGCCTTCAAAATCCTCTTCAAATACTTCAAGTAGTTCAAAACCTTGTTTTTCATAAAAGGCTCGTCCTATTAAATTGCAACTATCCACATAAACGAACAGCTGTTTAGCGTCATTTAACATGGAAAGTGCATGCTCAAACAACTTTTCCCCGTAACCCATATGCTGATGCGAGGGTAAAATATACATCGCCGTCAGTTCGGAATCACCGTCTTCGTCTTTTTTTGTAAAGTTGGCAAAACCGATGGGAATCCCTTGGCATTCGGCAATAAGTATAATGGTTTTTTCCATGCGTTTCATCATCATCGCGTTTGAATAGGAACGATTGATAAAATCATGCTGAATTTCCTCGGGAATCAGATCCCTATTTGTTTCGCACCAAGTTATACGAGCGATGCGTTGAACGTGCGCACTATCCTTTGCTGTCATCGGTCGGATCATTGCACTGTCACCTCACCGTTTCTTTTTGTTATCATAACAAATAATAGGGGTGAAAACTACTATTGTAATGAAAATGTTATATAAAGGGAGACATAACTTTGAAATGGACGTATCGTAGGTTTGAAGGATTAAGTGGGCGTGAAGTTTATGAAATGCTGAAGTTGCGGGTTGAAGTATTCGTTGTAGAGCAAAACTGTGCGTATCCTGAAATAGACGGCTGTGATTATGACTCGATTCATGTCTTTTGTACAGACGATGATGGACTGATAGCGTATGCACGTCTTCTTCCAGCGGGGCTGAAGTATGAAGAACCATCGATTGGACGTGTGATTGTCAGGCGTGATAAAAGAGGGACAGGTGTAGCGCATAGCCTAATGAAGAGAAGCATTCATTATATTTTGAGTCAATGGAGGCCAGACAAAATTCACCTACAAGCCCAGACCCATCTTGCTGAGTTTTACACTGGGCATGGATTCGAAGTGGTCTCGGAGCCATATGATGATGACGGAATCCCGCATATTGATATGATTTTAAAAACGAAATGACGTTTGTGAACCGTTATAAACGGGTATACTCGGAGTATACGTATTAGGTGTGAAGTAAATGCTAGGAGGAATGATGTAGATGGCACGTAAACGAAATAATGGCCTCTTAATTGCGACAATGGCTGCAGGTGCTTATGCTTATTTTAGTAAAAAAGAAAATCGGGATAAGGCGCAAGTTGCTTTCAATAATATGAAGACGAAAGTTGATTCCTTCATTGGATCGCAAAAGTTAAATCGCTGTCCAGATACAAAAATCGGTCATTCGGATCCGTACGATCTTCAAGATAACAAAATGGTCAGTGAAGGTGCCCAGACAAGCGTTCATTACTATAATCAGGAAGTCGAAGACGATGTGAAGATGACAGCTACAACGGATGGGCTTTATCATAAAAAAGAACAGAGTAATCACGAACAAAAATAATTTTGCGGGTATTTAGAAATAGAAAAACAATCAGTGAACGGTCAATCGTTGTAATCATGTGACGATGTAGGTTATACTTTCAATAGTTTGAATGAGTGAAGGTGAGCCTATATGAAGAAGAAAATTGGATTAGTATCAATGTTGCTGATGGCTGCTGTTTTTCTAGGTGGTTGTGCCGGTGTTGAGAACAAAGAAGGAACGTTTTACAGTATTTTTGTCAAGCCGATGGATTGGTTATTAGAGTTTTTTAGCAGTCAATTCAATGGAAGTTATGGCCTTGCGATTATACTGATCACAGTATTGATACGGCTAATTCTTATGCCGCTCATGCTGAAAAACTATAAATCGCAGCAAACCATGAAAGTGAAGATGGATGCACTGCGTCCTGAGATGGAAGATATTCAAAAGCGTATCAAGGAAGCGAAGGAAAAAGAAGATAAAGAAGAGCAAATGAAGCTACAACAAGAGATGATGGGACTTTACTCGAAGCATGGGGTCAATCCGCTCAATATGGGTTGTCTACCACTTGTCATCCAGATGCCAATCATCATGGGGCTTTACTTTGCGATTCTCTATTCTCCTGATGTGAAATCCCATCCATTCCTTTGGTTCAACCTCGGTGAACCAGATATGATCATGATGTTGATAGCGGGTGCTGTTTACTTCGTTCAAGCACGTGTATCACTTTGGACAATGCCTGAGCAGCAGCAGAAGCAGATGAAAATGTTCATCTACATGTCTCCGATTATGATTATGTTTATTTCGTTTAAAGCGATGGCGGCTTTACCTCTGTACTGGGCAATTGGAGGGATTCTTCTTATTCTCCAAACGTATATAGGACGCAAATTATACTACAAAGAAGTTCAACCTGTAGTAAAAGCGGAAGAGGCTATCGAATCGACTGATGTAAAAGAAGTAAAAGAAGTAAAAGAAGTAAAAGAAGTAAAAGTTGAAACTGTAAAACTTGAAAAAAAGAAAAAAGGCAATAAATGAAAGTAGGCTGGAGAGAAATCTCCGGCCTTTTTTTGGAGGTGATTGCGATGCAGGTGAAATGGTTATTTGGCATCGGGATTGCGGTAGCGGCTATCGCGTCTCTCTTCTTTATCATTAAGCAGGAGTTTAACTATGCAGTATTGGCGATGGTCGCGCTATTTTCAATGACGAACGGGGCGCGGGCAAAATCGTTGCGGGATCAAGGGATGGAACGCGAGTCAAAGTGGATGCGATGGTTGTCGCTATTTTTTGGCGTAGCATTTATCGGTCTGCTCATTTATAGTTTGGCGGGATAAAAGGACGCACAACGGGAACAGAAACTTCCGATGTGCGTCCTTTTTATTGGCTAGAAAATAATAAAGTACCGGACGATGAATAGGTAGATCCGATATTTGAGTTTTAGTAAGCGTATTTTTTCCGTGTGAGGAGTACAATAATAACTGCCGGAACTGAACAGGTAATCATGCCAAGGAATGCAAGCCTTGGGGAGATGTCATATAAGTAACCGCCAGGAAACGTTAGGATAGCTGTACTAAGGCTCATTGCAAATGCTGCGTATATGCCTTGTGCTGCAGCAATGTGATGATGAGGCAATTTCTGAGAAATGTATGTAATAAAGGCGAAATGAGCTACGCCGAATGAAGCGGCATGTAGGAGTTGGGTCCCCACGAAAACAGATGTGTAGGGAAATAAGAAAATGAGCACCCATCTGGTTGTTGAACCGATTCCAGCGATGAGGAACATCGTAGAAATTCGTACATTGGCGAGCCATTTATCGGCACGCGTGAAAAAGACAATTTCAAACAAGATGGCCACGTTCAAAATGACGCCAATCGTAAAACCGTTAACACCGAGATCATCCAAGAAGATGAATCCAAAGTTATAGTAAGAGGCATGTGCCCCTTGCAATAGAATGACAAGTAGCAAAATGATGGCAAATCCTTTTGTTGTAAAGAGGGACTTGATGTTTACGGGCCGCTTTACGGTGTCTGTTTGAAGCGGATGTAACTGCAAAGCCTTCGGTGCTGCCCGCATGAAGAATAGTGTTGCGATAGCTAGCCCAGCGATCATTATGTAAAGTATGACTTGTTCAGCCCAGATAGATGTGGCAGCTCCAATGATGAGGAGAGCAACTGTATAACCGACGGAACCAAATGAGCGACTTTTTCCGTAATGGATGTGGTCTGTCTTTATCAACACGGATGCGCCACTCTCAACGGCAGGTAAAATCATTGGATAGACGGCACTGAACAGAATCGTAATCACGAGCAGGATCATATAGCTCGAATCTGGTAAGTAGAGAAGGGCTAATATAAGTGCTGAGAAGGCTATCCATCTCATTACGCGAATGAGTGACATTTTACGCGTTAAATAGGGAAATACAAGAAATGTTGAGAGCGATCGCGCTATCATACCTGCGCCCATAATAATGCTTGCGGCCGTTACAGATAATCCTTTTTCAATTGTTAACCAACCGGTCCAATAGGGAAGAAATACTCCCCAAGTGAAGAAGAATACAAGGAAACTCATGGAAAGCCATCGTTGGTTATTCATCTTTTAACCTCCTCGGAAACATTTACTATCTTGGCAGAGAGTGAGTACCTTATAAGGCATCCCCTAATGCTGCAGTGGATTCGGTGGAACATATATAGTTATTGTAATTGTGAAATTAAATAATAGCATACGCAGACCACGAAGAGAAATGGTGGTAGAATATAGATACATAGCGAGAAGGAAGGCATAAAAATGAAAAAGAAAAACAAATATAATTATCAACAGAAGAAAAAGGGGCAGGGAAAGGCATTAACGATTACGTTAGTAATCTCCGGTATTCTTATGACCGGACTAGTTGCTTGGATCGGTGTGAATGACTGGAGTGTAGAGCAAAGTACTAAGAAGTTTCAGGAAGTGATTGGCCTGTCGGCTGAGGATGGGGAAGAAGCTGAAAATCCTAAAGAAGGATCCGATTCGGTGGAACCACCTAAAGTTACAGTAGGTGGAGGAGACGATTCGATTGAGGGAGAGCCGGACGAATCAGCAAAGGAACCAGAAAAACCAGCGACAACACCGGATACGCCTAGCGATAGTGGGGGATATATTGAAGGGCAAGAGCTACCTTTGGAGCCTACGTATGTGGAAGGTATTTTGATTGCCAATAAAAAGTATCCACTTCCGGCAACATTTGCGCCTGGCGAAGATAAGGAAGCACGTGAAGCTTTTGACCAAATGGCGGCCGAGGCTCGGCTATCTGGCTTCAATTTAACAGCCTTTAGCACGTATCGCGCATTCGATTACCAGGTGACGCTTTATGAAAGATATGTCACACGTGATGGCATAGAAGCTGCTGACACATACAGTGCGCGACCAGGGTATTCAGAGCACCAAACGGGGCTTGCATTTGATATTGGCGAAGAGAACTTCGAAAAACACTGGGCTTCTTCCACTTTCGGGGACACGGAAGCAGGGAAATGGGTAGCAGCGAATGCCCATCGTTTTGGCTTCATCATGCGCTATCCTGTGGGGAAAGAACAAGTAACAGGCTATATGCATGAGGCGTGGCATTTCCGTTATGTTGGCACTACAATAGCAGCTGACATTTATAAAAACAAAAGCACGTTGGAAGAATATCTTGAAATTCAATGATTACCTAAGTAATTACCACATATTTCAGCAATCAAAAAGGGACGCCCCACTAAAAATGGGAGCGTCCCTTTTTGGCTGTACACCAGTAAATTATAAAATAGGGGATAGCAAGCGTGAAATGGATTCTTTTATTTTAATGTATCGCGTACGTTGTAAATAGGCTTCGTAGGTCAATTCCGTGGATAATTGCATATCCTGTTCGAAAAGCTCGGCTAGTTCATGTGACTTTTCTCGATCATAAATAAAAGCATTTACTTCAAAATTCAATTTGAAACTGCGTACATCGATATTGGCAGTTCCGACCGTCGAAAGTTCGTCATCAACGACAATTTGCTTGGTATGCAGGAAGCCGTTTTCATAAATGTAGACTTTAGCACCGGCCTTTAAGAGCTTTCCGATATTGGAATAAGTGGCCCAGTAGACAAACATATGATCAGGCTTGTTAGGAATCATGATTCGAACATCAACTCCTGACAGGCAGGCAATTCGTAATGCATCAAGGAAACTTATATCAGGGATGAAATAAGGCGTTTGGATATAAATATACTTTTTCGCAATGAAAATCATTTTTAAATAACCGTCTTTTATTTGTTCCCACTCCGAGTCGGGTCCACTTGAAACGATTTGCATACCGACAGAACCTTTCTGCGGGATAGCTGGAAAATAACGTTCCGCATATTCGATATCGTGTTTTTCCGATGCTTGGTTCCAGTCTAAAATGAAACGAGTCTGCAGTGGATGCAAGGCGCTTCCTTCGATTCGGAGATGTGTATCACGCCAATAACCGAATTTATTGTTCAGACCGAGGTATTCGTCTCCGACATTGAATCCACCGACATAGCCAATTCGTCCATCAATGACCACTATTTTTCTGTGGTTCCTGTAATTTAGGCGCGGGTTGATGAGAGGCATGATGGCTGGGAAGAAGGCTTCGACTTCTCCTCCGTTATCCGTCAATTCACGTAAATGTCTTTTACGAAGTCCGCGCGAACCGATATCATCGAATAATACACGCACCTTTACACCTTGCTTGGCTTTGTGAATTAAAACGTCCAATATCCTTTTGCCTAAGTGATCAAGTCGCAAAATATAATATTGAAAATGAATATGATCTTTAGCGTTTTCAAGGTCATGGATAAGTGCCTCAAACTTAGCTTCGCCATCGTTGAAAACCTGGACATCATTATCTTGTGTCAAGACGGCATGATTGTTTCGCAAGTGAAGATAGATCATATCTTGATAGTGAGCGGTGTCATCTAACCTGAAATCAAGCGTGTTATTCTCAATTGCCTCAATTTGGTAGTCAATCAGTTGTTCAATACCGATTTTACTACGACCTTCCCAGCGGAAAAGATGCTTCTCGCGAAGCTGTCTTCCAAGTAAAAGATAAATGATGAAACCAAACAATGGAATAAAAAATAACACAAGGAGCCATGCCCATGTAGAAGTTGGATCCCTACGTTCCAGAAAAATCAGCGCGATTGCGAGAAATATGTTCAGAATCAGTGTGGCTGTTACCGAAAAACTAAATAAGTGAGTCATAAGCGCCTCCTTTACCAATGATGCATATCTTATTAGTATAACGGATAACGAAGGGAAAGGAATCTTATAGCATGCCTATTCATTATAAACCTACTTGACTGATAGGTATTAGTGGTTTAAAGTATGTTCTATACTAAAATTAAGAATTGAGGGGGATGAGAACATGGATACATTGTTTCTTCTATTGAATATTGCAGGACTGCTATTGCTTGTCGGTCTATTATATGGGATGAACCGCAAAAAGGTTTCGTTTTCCAAACGAGTCTTTACGGGACTTGGACTTGGGATTGTATACGGACTAATTTTGCATTTTGCGTACGGAACAGATTCGGCGGTACTACAAGAATCGATGCCATGGTTTAATTTAATCGGAAGCGGTTATGTTAAATTGCTTCAAATGATTGTTATGCCACTTGTTTTCATTTCAATCCTTGCGGCATTTACAAAAATAACTATCGGTAAGAACTTCGGAAAAATGGCAGGTTTGATATTGGGGATGTTAGTCGGTACTACAGCGATTGCTGCCATTGTCGGGATTTCAGCTTCTCTTCTCTTTGGACTGGATGCCACTGAAATTGTGCAAGGGGAAGCAGAAGCAGCGCGTGGAGCTTCGATAGAAGAACGTTCTGCGAGTGTGGCTGAAAAGGCGTTACCCGATCAGTTAATTGAGTTATTACCTGGAAATCCATTCCTTGATTTCACCGGGGCACGCCCGACTTCAACCATCGGGGTCGTTATCTTTGCGGCATTTCTTGGTTTCGCCTATTTGGCAATTTCAAGAAAAGAAACGGAAAACGCCGCTACGGTGAAAAAAGGAATTGACGCAATCTACGCATTAATTATGGGTGTTGTAAGAATCGTTCTACGTCTGACACCGTACGGAATTTTAGCGATTATCGCGCGCACTGTCGCGACTTCGGACTTTGCGGCCATATACAGTCTTGGGAAGTTTGTACTCGCTTCCTACGCAGCGCTATTAGTGGTGTTCGGTATTCACTTAATCATTATTACATTATCAGGATTAAACCCAATCACGTACGTGAAAAAAGCAGGAGAAGCTTTAATATTCGCCTTCACATCACGTTCGAGTGCAGGAACACTGCCGTTAACGATTGATGCACAGACGAAACGTATGGGTGTACCTGACGGAATTGCCAACTTTGCCGGATCATTTGGATTATCGATTGGGCAAAATGGTTGTGCGGGGATTTACCCGGCGATGCTTGCGGTCATGATTGCACCATCTGTAGGACAAAATCCGTTAGAACCGACTTTCCTTCTAACATTGGTAGCTATCGTAGCGATTAGCTCATTCGGTGTAGCTGGTGTAGGTGGGGGAGCAACTTTTGCCGCGATTCTTGTTCTTTCGGCTATGAATCTTCCCGTCGTACTAGCGGGTCTATTGATTTCTGTTGAACCATTGATCGACATGGGGCGTACTGCTGTAAATGTCAGCGGCTCGATGACAGCTGGCGTAACGACAGCTCGTGTAACAGGAGAACTAGATACAGACGTCTACAACGCACCACTTGCAAAACAAACAGTTGAAGCATAATTCATTAAAAATCCCGCAGAAGACAGCATTGTCTTCTGCGGGATTTTTTACTTTGTAAGTAAACTGTATGTTTTCATGATGAAGTCTTTGTAAGGTGAATGTGGCATGCGTGAAATATTGTCAACGGCGATTTGAATGAGGCGTCTTGCCTCTGTGTGATTACCGAGTTCCTGATGACAAAGTGCTTCGTATGCCTCCTTTTCGTAAAATATAGATAAGTCGAATGGGTGATGAATGTAATCGGAGATGGTAACCCTTTTAAGAAAATCAAGTGCTGGCTCAAATTCACTTAATCCGAAGAGGGATTTCCCTTGCTCTAGATTGAGAAATGGGCCGTATTCTTTTGAGTAATCACCTTTATTTAAAATCACATTCAGTAGCAGGTTCGCTTCTTTAAATGACTTTTTGTATGAATTCAAATAATGGATTTCTGCAAACCTTGCGAAGAAGAGCGCATTTTTGTCATCTGCAAAGTCTCCATACTGCGTTAGTTTTTTTATATAGTAGGCATAGTTGTCATCATCTTGCTTCATCATCGCATGCGCGGCAGCTAGCCTATACAAGTGATCTATACGATAAAAGACTTGTTTCTCCTTCGAGAACTTGATACCGCTTTTCATGACCTGGAGGGCGGATTCGGAATCACCTACTGCGTAGTGAAGAATTGCCTCCATGTAGTCAAAGTCGAGTCGCGTCATCGGCTCAATGTAGGCATTGTTCGCTTCAATTTCGGAGCGTTCTAAGAGTAGGATTTCAAGTGACTTTGCATAATCGTGTGTTGTAAATTTCGTTAAGGCACGAAATATCCCAATACTTGCGCGTCTCGGAATAATGTTCAGTTGCTCATATATCGCTGCTGCTTTATCAGAATAATACTGCCAGCCATCTTTTTTTTCTTGGTGAAGACAGCGACTATACATTTCCAGTAGCCTTGCCGATTCATACCCTTGTGTTAGTTTTTCGACATATGGGTTAACTAGCGTAATCAGCTGCTCGTATTCATCCGTTAAATCATCGAACTCGGTATGATAGAGCCTCTCTGCTTTCTCCAACACATCCCTCAATTCCTGCGTACTCACTTCTTCCAAAAGCACGGAAACCTCAACACCAAGTCTGTTCGCTATATAAGATAGGCTATCCATCGAAGGATTCGCCTTGTTGTTTTCGATGAGGCTCAGCATGCCTTTCGTCAGCTCATCTCCAGCTAACGCTTCCAATGTTAGTTTCTGTTGTTTTCTCAATTTGCGTATTCTCTCGCCTAACGTTTCGATGTGGCATACCTCCATAAACTTGAATATAGTTTAATTATATTAAACTTTCTCTTGTATTGAAAGAGATAGCGTGATATTATTTGTTTAATTAGATTGAACATTTAGAATGGAGTGGTTTTGTGGAAGAGGTTTTGAAACTAAAAAAAGCGACGTATCATTTATGGACATTCATGACGAGTAAACTTATTTCATCATTTGGCGCACAAGTCTATGCGTTTGCCATCAGCTTTTATATTTTACAAGTGACGGGATCTGCAACTAGCTTTGCGATGAATCTCATTTGTAACTTATTGCCCCGGACACTTATCGCACCATTTGCTGGTTATGTTGTGGATAAATATTCACGTAAGGTGATTGTTATTACGGCGCAGATAGCCTCATCTTTCGCAATAGCGGGGCTTCTCACCGTCAGTTTGACTTCCGGGCTATCTCTTGTGGCAATCTATACAACGACAGTGATCCTATCCATAGCTTCGACATTTTCGGGAATCGCATTTAGTTCCTCTATTACGGGACTTGTCGATGAAGCGCGGATTCAAAAAGCGATGTCGATGAACCAGATGTCCATCTCATTCGCAGCAATTGGTAGTCCTGCACTTGCTGGTCTACTATATGGCAGTGTTCCAATGCCAGTATTTCTCATCATGTACCTGATCGCTTCCATTATTGCGGTGATCCTTGAATCGACGATGAATTTCAAGTTATTCGCAAAACGCAAAGAAGTGGTTGAGGGAGAACCGAAGGAATCGATGTGGCAGAGCATGAAGGCCGGGTTTTCCTATCTCAAACTACAGCCGGTGCTCATGACAATCATTTGGATCTCTCTGTTTATCAATTTCCTGTTCGGTTCGTTTGAGGTCGGATATTCCTTTATTCTTATCGAGAAATTAAATATAGATTCGACACATTTTGGATTAACACAAGGTGCGTTCGCAGTAGGAATGTTAGTGTTATCCATCTATTTATCCGTGCGAAAAGAAGTGAAGTACCCATTGCTCGTTTCGAAACGGGGTATTCTCATATTTGGTATTTTGATAGGCAGTATTGGATTGCCGCTCATACAACCGATGCAGTATGGCGTCATGATTGCCTACTATGCTGTCGTTATGTTTGGTTTTGGGGCAACGCTAATAGTTGTCAATACACCGCTACAAGTCATGATGCAAAAAATGATTGACGACGATTATAAGGGACGCGTGTTTTCAATTATTGAGACGATGGCGATGGCATTAATGCCTTTAGGGGTTGTCATTTTTGGACTTTTGTATGATATCTTCCCAGCTCAATGGATTCTTATCGTTACAAGTTTGTTATTGATAGGTGTCGTGCTAGTCTTGGCAAGGCCGTCTGTTGTGCGAAAAGCACATCCAGAACTTGCGGCATCGAAATCAGTGAAGGTAGAAACGGTTTCGGAATAAAAGGATTGGAGTGTGGTAGTGGGGAACAAGTTGAGAAGGTAATCCAAATGATTACTTCCTCAATTCTTGGTGGTGAAAACTAGCAAAACTTTGCTACTTCACTCGAATCCATACTCTACCTCAGGGGCAACATCCACATAGGGCATTGCATACAAATCGATATCAATGATGGCGTTGGTACGGTAAGCGAATTCGATTGTGTCTTTTTCGAACGCAAATCCAGGCGTACGGCCATCCTATATTTCAGGGACAATGACAATACTAAACTGGGTGTCATAGGTGTTTTGGATATGATTGATGACATCGATTTTATCCTTGAACGCTTCCAGGACTGGCAGTAGCTGATCATCGATATCAAGGGTTTCTTCATAATCGGTGCCATATGACCAAGATGTAAAAAAATAAGGAGGATGTTCAGGGTGATTACTAGTCCTGCGTTCTCCTTTTTTCATTGTTTTAGTTGGTGTGATGTCGAGCAATTCTGTGACGGTTTCCAACGGGAAATCATCGCCTTTAATGTTGAAATACACCATAACTTTTGTTGTTTTTTTTTTTTTTTTTTTTTTTTTTTTTTTCATACAGTTCCTCTCTTCTTTGCCAATAAATTATTCTAATAATACCATAGTGCATAAAAAACCTTCTGGCATTGGGTCAAAAGGATTTTTTTACGTCTCTCAAAGATTTAGCTGATATCCTAAAGGCGAAGAACAACCCAATGGCAAGGAAAGTGGGAGTGGCGGGGGAAAATACATATTTCTTTTTAAGGAAGAAGGTTAAAAGGCCTAAATGTAAATTGGGATAAAATGAAATTCATTTCCCGTTAATGGAGAAGGGGTTTTTAATTATAGAACGAAAGGCTTAATAATAGATTGAATAGTCGATTTTATATGATAGTATATAAGAACGGTAAATGAAAACGTTGGAGGAGGGGAAAGCGATGCAGCCGATTTGGCTTGAGTCGAAAATAACTGTACCTATTGTTTCGGAGAAGACAATTGAAAGAAGAAGGCTAAATGAACTTCTAGGGCAAAAAAACTTGGCGAGAATTTCAATTATCCGTGCACCGGCAGGTTACGGAAAGACGACGATGCTCAGTCAGTGGGGACGTTACTTTGACGGACCAGTTGCATGGCTGTCGATTGATGCAACAGATAATGACCCCGTCCGTTTTTTGAAATATCTAATTCGAACTGTGGCCCATGCACATCATAACGAAATGGACTTACACTTGTTATCCCATTTTAAAGACCGGTCACAACTGCCAATTGAACTGTTAGTAGACTCCTTTTTGAATGAACTTGGTTCAATGGCAAGTAAAGTACACATCGTCATTGATGACTATCATTTAATAGAAAATAGCAGTATTCACAATGTAATGACTCGAATCATTGACTATTTGCCGAGTAATTGTAACGTGTACATTGCAAGTCGAACTGAATTGCCACTACCTCTTGCGAAATGGCGTGTAAGGTCTTGGCTAGTGGAAATCGGAATGCAACAGCTATGTTTTACATATGGCGAAGTAAAGCAATTCTACGAAAAACAAAGTTTGGTCATGGACGATGCGCATGCGCTTCAACATGTATGGGAGATCACAGAGGGCTGGCCAGCTGGAATTCAATTAGCGGGCCTATCGCTATCTACTTCCGAGTATAGTGGGTGGAGTTTACAACAGTTTGATGGTGGCGATTCATTTGTAACAGAATTTCTTCTGAAAGAAATTCTTGCAACGCTTCCTTCAGCCACTCAAGATTTCCTTATATGCACGGCAATTTTGGATCGGCTAGATCCTTCAATTTGCGATAGCCTTACAAATCGATCCGATAGTTTAGATATATTGCTTGAACTTGAAAGGCTTGGTCTTTTTATTGTCCGATTACATACGAAAGAACCTACTTTTCGTTATCACCACCTATTTGCTGAGTCATTACAAGGAGAATTGAAAAACAGGTATGCCAAGGATGTTATTTGTTCAATGTATCAAAAAGCGGCCACGATTTATCGTGAAAATAGCGATTTCATTTCTGCGATTGAACTTGCTATGAACGGACAGTCGTATGAACTTGCGGAAGAGTGGATAAATACTTTTATCGTCGATATACTTGCGGCGGGACAGGCTTCAACATTCATTCGTTGGGTACAAACATTCCTAAGAAACAACTATGCTGTCCATCCTGAGACGATGGTTATGTATGCATATACGTTGGCCTTAGACAACAAATTAGAAGAATCGTATCGACTCATTGCGAACTTGGAAAGTCAGCATGAAATCAATCAATGGATGGATAATGCCGAATATAGACGTGCTGCAGGCGATTTTCTTGGTGTGAAAGCATATATTCTTATTTTAAGGAATGGTGATATCGAACAGGCAGGCAAGTTAATGCGAAAAAGATTAGAAAATAGACCTAAGAACTCCAAATGGAACTCGATTTCTATTCAGCATAATCAAGTAGAGCCTACCCTTCTTCGTACAAGCATAGGGGGAAGGGGAAAGCTATGGCAGGATGAAGAAGTTATGGCCTTTTTTGAACTATTTCGCCAAACTGTATTTAAGGACCTGAATATGACCGGATACAGCTATGGAATACGAGCGGAGATGTTATACGAAAGAAACCGCGTAAAAGAAGCATTACCGGAACTTGAAGAAGCCCTTCGTTATGGCCACCGTTTTAAGGATCCAGGTCTGTTGGTTCCGATGTATCTATTGAAAAGTCGAATATACATGGTGAGAAAGCAATTTGTCGCAGCGCATGCCTTGTTGGATTATGCGATGGAGCGTGTGAAGGAACATCACTGGTTAAACGCCTTGTATGCGATGAAAGTTCAAGTGTATTTACAGGAGAATAATATTTTTCATGCAGAACGTGAGTTTAGTAAAATAACCATGCACCACGGTTGCAAAGTGGAATCGAGACAACCGTTTTGCACTTTGACGCATGTACGTCTATTGCTCGCCAAAAAGCAACCAGGAGAGGCATTGAAATTCATTATTCAAGCCAAGACAAGGGCAATGCAAGAGGGACAAGTTTCGACAAATGTGGAAGCATCAGTACTAGAGGCAATTTGCCAAGCTGTTTTAATGAATGAAGATGCAGCGTTGGAGGCATTACATGAGGCTTTGGAACAAGGCAAGCCTTATGGTTATGTGAGGACTTTTCTTGATGAAGCAGACATAGCTTCATTACTTAGAAAGTATATGAATAAACGACAAAGTGGTATAACCGCCCATTGGGATTCTGTGCCTTATTCTTATGCGGAACAATTGCTAGAAGATAACAAGGATGGACTGCAGTTAGGTGGGGCAATGGATGCACTTACGCCACGCGAACAAGAAGTACTTCAACTACTTGCAGGTGGAGCTACAAATCGGGAAATTGCCAGTAGACTATTTCTGTCAGAGGGAACAGTACGTGTCTATTTATCAAACATTTATGGCAAGTTGGGTGTGAATTCACGAACTCAAGCAGTTTTGCTAGTAAAAGAAGGGGAAAGGTAAGAGGATGTTTAGGAATAAATGCTCCCTACTGAAACAATAATCAAATTATTTAGACAAACCATTAACATTTGTCAATAGTAGTTTAGACCGCAGTCCTTTATGATAAAGGTACTAGCGTTTTTTTGTTTATACTGAACAATTAGTCTTGATATATGTGAAGAGAGGAGTAGTGGGAAAGATGGATAACTTTATCACTAAACATATAAACGAAGTATCAGTAAACGAAATTTTAGCATTGGATATTTATATGAATGATCACTTGGTTATCGCGAAAGATACGATTTTGACTGATCGGATGCTAGCTCAGTTACGCCGAAGAAGGATTCGAGAGATACCTATAAAGGACATGCAGATGGAGCAAGAGGATGTCATTCTTGATGAGGCGATATCATTTATTCCGCCCAAAGAAGTAAGTCGACAGATTGATGAGCAATACAAAAAAGTGTTTTGGGATGCATTTGAGCATGTCAGAAGTGAGCAACGGTATGGGCATATTGCACACAATAAAGATGAATTTGACTTCATTATGAATTTGTTTATAAAAATGCATAATGAAAATAACTTTATTGATAAATTGTATCGATTAAAAGAAGTTGATCATTATTCCTTCATTCATTCCTTTGATGTCTTTGTGTTAGGAGCACTTTTTGCGAAATCGAGAGGTGTAACAGATCTAGAATCCGTTGCTTTAGGCTATCTATTTCACGATATCGGTAAGTTATACGTTCCGAGTAAATTGTTAAAAAGTGAGCGGAAACTGAGTCATGATGAATTTAAAACGATGAAAACGCATGCGACTGCAGGGTATAACATCTTGAATTCATTGGGACAGCAACATATTGCGGAGTTTGCTAAATCGCATCATGAACGAATGGATGGTTCTGGCTATCCGGAACAATTGACGGGTGAGGACATGTCAATTCCATTAAAGATCCTTCACCTTGTGGATGTTTATTCTGCGTTGACGTTAAGTCGTCCGTATAAGAAAGCAATCCATGCTTCAGAGGCATTGGAAATTCTGTATCGAGAAAGACATAAGTTTGATCCAGAGTTGTTAAGTGAGTTCGTAGAGTTCATTAACATCTATCCGCTTAATTCAACGGTGCTTTTATCAGATAATAGCTTTGCGGTTATCGAGCAGGTAAACGGGGGCGTGCCGATGCTACCCAAAGTGAAAAGGCTTCATAGTGCAAAGGGCTTTGACCTTCCGAATGATTTTAAGCTGACGATTTTCAAAATGATTAATTACCAAACAAAAACATTTAAGGAGATTTTTAAAGGGTTTACGCACAACCTTATTGTTGGAAACGAACAACAGATGATGAAGGATTATACGAAGCTCACCGATGGAATGCAATTAGAGGAGATATACTTTCAGGTTTTTGTCCCGCTTTATCGGATTTTTGATCTTTTGTATGAGGAGAACAAAATTGATCATGCCCTATATCATAAATGCAATGCAACGTTAATGCAGCTGCTACAGGATATCGAAGACCATTTAATAAAAGATACGCATTACCGCTCAACTACCTTGTTTGTACTGCAAGAGGCACCCCAGCAATCTCTCGAATTAAAAATAGTTATGGGGTTGTTACACATAGAACGAATATTCCCGGTCGTGGTGGATCAGAAGCTTACCGCAAAAAAGATTCGGGAACTTGTAAAAAACCGAACTGTTGAAAGCGTTTGCATCGTTCAAACAACAAATACTGGGCGATCAGACGATGCATATTTTTTCCCTTCGATGAAAATTAGGAACCTCGAGCAAAAAGATATTACGGCACTAATGGAATCTGTCGCCGATACTTCAAAGCATTCCGTCAATATTTATGAGCAACTATTTAGTATGGCTGCGGATGGCGTTTTATAAAACATGCGTGGTGATGTGTCGGTTGTAAATCAAACGTACATTTTTTTCCGTGCTATTGAATGGCGAAAACGAGAAGCAAAGTTATTATAAAAAGGCAACCTTATGACATACGCCAAAAGGTTGCCTTTTTTATTCCGCGGATACATTCAAGTCGCGAAGGGTTTTGGTCGATTTCTTAAATGCGACAATTAGCCCAATTGACAGGATAGCAAGAACTGAGGAAATGATATACATATTGCCAGCTTCCTGTGTGAATATCCACGTAAATAAAAGTGGACCGATGATGCGCCCCATATTGTCCATGGAATATGTCATCCCGGCGGCTGTTCCGTATTTTCCGCCAGACTCTTTTGTTGTTAATGAAACAAGGACCGTACGCGCTAAAGCGTTTCCGCCTGTGAAAACGCTAAGTGCGAATCCTGCCCAAATGAGACTAGAGGTGAATGGGATGAGCAAAAGCCCTAGGGCAGCCACGAATTGTGCTCCAATGATCCATTTCGTTTCCGTCCCGTTTTTCACTCGACGAACGACGCCGCCCTGAATGGCTGCATCGACAAAACCACTTGCTATGAATAAGTAACCCAGTTGAAGTGGTGTAATTTCAATCCTGTCAATTTGGAACAGTTGAAATGTCGCCTCAAGTCCAGCTAAAAGGAATGTCACCATGAAGGAGAACAAAAACAGATAGCGGATTCGGTATTGCCATAGTGTCGCCCCGCCCTTGGGGAGCAATGCACGTTTGTTGGCTTGGCCTCGTCGTTCAGGCTCTTTCAAAATGATTCCCGCGTAGATCATTAACAGTAAAGTCAATGAGCCGGAAGCGATGAACGGGAGTTGGAGGCTTGAATGACCGAGTACACCGCCGATTGCAGGACCGAAAATAAAGCCGAGTCCAATAGACATACCAAGTAACCCCATATACTTATTGCGGTTTTCCTCATCTGTCATATCTGCAACGAATCCGGTAACCGCCGTATATAGCGCCCCTGAGAACACCCCTCCGACTACACGTGAGACGTACAGAAGGGGTAAATTTTCAATGAATATGGCAAATAGGAAGAAGCTAAGACTGAAGCCGATAAGCCCCGTCAAAATGAGTTTTTTCCTTCCTGTACGATCTGACAATGACCCCCAGAGTGGTGCGGTGAAGAAGGAAGCGAGCGCATAGACGGTTAGGAGTCCGCCGACATGGACTTCGGAAAATCCTTGTTGCACAATGACTTCGGGAAGAATTGGAATAATGATGCCGAATCCAAGATAAACAAAAAATTGTACGGACATTAGTAGAAGTATAGCTTTTTTCATCGTAAACCCACTTTCTCTAAGATCACTACTTTCATTTTACCCGTCATTCCCACAACGCACAAAGGTTATGTGTGTGTTATCGACGATCTGGAGCGGATTTTGATTGAATGTGATAATCGACAGCGGAGTATCCAACAAATCGTCCGCTGCAAAACTAACCGCCAGTGTATGAAAAATTTACAAAAGGGCATAATTTGTAACAGAATTGAAAGATTTAAAACTGGACAGGAGTGGTATGATTGGAGTGGTAAAATCATAGAACAGCTTTCATGAAAAATAAGAAACTTTGCACGTCTGTATGCGTCTTAATTAATAGAAAGGTCGAGGTGGAAAAGATGGCTAAAGAAGTTGATTTGAAAACGATCATCTCCAACTTGGCGAAGTTGGGCGTTTCGGCAACGTTGACGAAATCCCGTCTGGAAATGCTGAAAGCCCTAGCGCCACCTGCACAAGACCCGCAAATTCAATCATAATAAAAAACTCCGACAGAGCTTTCGTGTCGGAGTTTTTTTAATCGTTATGCTCATCAGAACTAAACATATATGTTCGGTGATGAAACTTCATACTAAAAACAAGGCCAATCGCTAACATATTGCCCATTAGCGAGCTTCCGCCGTAACTAATAAACGGTAACGGAATCCCTGTAATCGGCAACAACTGAATCGTCATACCGATGTTTTCAAAGACGTGAAATGTAATCATGGCGATGATGCCGGCGCATATATACGTACTGAACGGGTCTTTCAATTCAAGCGTGATTTTTGTTAAGTGATAAATGAGAAAGAAGTACATACAAATGACTAAGCTCGCACCGATGAATCCCCAATCTTCCCCAATCGATGTGAAAATGAAGTCGGTATGGCTTTCGGCCACATATACTTCGCGACCTTTATATCCTTTTCCTAAAATTTCGCCTGAGCCAATTGCGTTGAGTGATGTGATGAGATGCATTCCTTCATCGGACGAATACTTGTACGGATCAAGCCAAGAGTAAATTCTCGCTGCTTGATAAGGTTTGAAGCCAAACGTATCTTGTAGGAATTGCTGCGCATACAGCGCTAACAACAGCAACGTTACACCGAGTGTGGCAGTTCCCGCGAAAATGGGTACGATGATACGCCAAGTGATCCCGGAAACGATGACCAGTGCAGCTGTAATGGCGATGAATACAAGCGCTGTTCCAAGATCGGGTTGTTTCAAGACAAAAAATAAAGGGATCAATAGAACCATTATTATTTTCCCTAGCAGAAAGAAGTCCGTTTTCAGCGTTTTTTTCACGTTTTTTTCATGATGGCTCGTAATCATGCGAGCCATCCCGATGATGAAGAAAGTCTTCATGAACTCTGCTGGCTGAATACTTCCAATGCCAGGAATGTGAAACCAGCTTTTTGCACCGTTTCTTGGTGCGACAAGTTTTATACCATCAGGAAGAAAATATAAAGTAGCTAATAGTAAAATACCACCGCCATAAATAATCCAAGCGGCTTTTTTATATTGTTCGGGTTCCAAAAACATCGTGATGGCAATAATGATACATCCAACGAAATACCACTGAATTTGTGATGGAACGAAGTTAATGAGTTCGCCAGATTCGAACTTGTATTGGCCTGTCGTTTGAGCAGAAGCAATGGCAAATAAGCTTATCAAGCAAAATATTAATAGGATAAATGCCAGTGTCCAGTCGAAACGTTCTTGCGGTTTATTTGTCATTTTCATAGAGTCACCCTAGCTGCAGTTTTTATTTAGTCCATATCAGTTTTAAGTCATTTTTTATCTAATGTACGAACATCCTTTAGTATAACGCATCGAGCAGATAGATGCATATCCTCTTATTGGACGCATTGCCGATTGTGAAGTTGCCGGTCACAACCGAGCGTGCTAAGCTTGTGGGAAAATAACAGGTAAGAAGAAAGGAATTATTACTGTGGCATGGATTTATTTACTAGTTGCGGGTGTAACTGAAATAATTTGGGCGATTGGATTAAAGGAAGCGCATGGCTTTACTGTTCTACTGCCTTCCATAGTGACAATCATATTCATTGTCGTTAGCTTTTTCCTGTTTGCGAAGGCGATGGAAACTATTCCAATCGGCACGGCATATGCTATTTTCACAGGTATCGGGGCGGCAGGAACGGCTGTTGTCGGTATTTTGTTATTTGCAGAAGGTGCGGGGGCAGGGAAGCTGTTTTTCCTAGCGCTTCTGCTAGTTGGAATTATTGGATTAAAACTTGCAGATGGAAAGGAGGAGACTGACTAATGTCTTGGTTTATCCTAATCATCGCGGGTTTGTTCGAAGTGGCATTTGTCGTCACCATGAAACTATCCGAAGGCTTTCGCAATAAAAAATATACGGCGCTCACTGTTTTGACGGGTGCGCTCAGCTTTTTTCTCCTGTCATTTGCAATGAAAGAATTGCCTGTTGGAACGGGCTATGCTGTTTGGACGGGAATCGGTGCAGCAGGCAGTGTATTGATTGGTATGTTTTTCTTTCAGGAAAAACGCAGTGCATTGAAGTTCCTGTTTTTATCTTTCATTATCGCGGGGGTTGCGGGGCTGAAGATTTTTGGTTGATGGAACTTCCGAAATTTTGTTTAGCTCCTGGCGCTTTACGCATTTCTTATTCATGAAAAAGGTTTGTTCATGGTAAACTAGGGTATCGAAAACTAACAGATAGTGAGGGTCAACATATGAAGAAAAAATTAGGGATTGTATATGGTGGTAAGTCAGCGGAACATGAAGTGTCGTTGTCGACTGCACGTGCGGTGACGCAAGCAGTGGATTTTGGAAAGTACGAAGTGATTCCGGTTTATATTACCTATGAAGGGGAATGGCGAAAAGGTCAATCGCTTGAAGGACCGGTGGCTACAATTGAGGAGCTTCGACTTGCAGGAGATGGCACAAGTAAACCTGATAGCATCCAAGATTTCTTGAACGGGGGAGCACCCGATATCATTTTCCCGCTTCTTCATGGTACGAATGGTGAGGATGGCACGGTTCAAGGTCTATTTGAAGTGATGAACATTCCGTACGTAGGGAATGGCGTGTTAGCGTCGTCAGCTGGGATGGACAAAGTGGTCATGAAGCAACTATTTGCACAAGTTGGCTTGAAGCAAGTACCTTATGTATTTTTCCTGCGTAGTGGTTGGGCGAAAGAGCGCGAACAATTGGTAGACAAAATGGAGCGTGAACTGGGCTGGCCGATGTTTGTCAAACCGGCGAATCTGGGGTCAAGTGTTGGCATTAGCCAAGCAACGGATAGAGCTAGCCTGATTGAGGCCGTAGATCTTGCGTTAAAGTTTGATAGACGCATTATCGTTGAGCAGGGCGTCGTCGCGCGTGAAATTGAAATGGGTGTCATGGGCAACGATGAGCCGGCATGCTCAGTACCGGGGGAGATAAAACCCGTAGCGGCATTTTATGATTATGAAGCAAAATATAAAGATGGCAACACTTCGCTGGTCATACCTGCGCAAGTGCCAGAAGAAGTCGCGAAGACAATGGCGGACATGGCACTACGTGCTTATAAAGTGCTCGATTGTTCCGGTCTGGTGCGCGCGGACTTCTTTGTGACATCAGCTGACGAAGTACTTATCAATGAGGTAAATACGATGCCTGGCTTTACCCCGACAAGCATGTTCCCATTACTTTGGCAGCAAACAGGAGTGGC
The DNA here is from genome assembly GCF_044762865.1 of Sporosarcina sp. NPDC096371. Classification (NCBI taxonomy): domain Bacteria; kingdom Bacillati; phylum Bacillota; class Bacilli; order Caryophanales; family Caryophanaceae; genus Sporosarcina; species Sporosarcina sp. NPDC096371. Next base: position 19,789 of record NZ_JBIWFE010000004.1, on the reverse strand, counting down.
TTATCCGGAATTGATAGACAAACTAATTGAACTGGCAGTAGAACGTCATACTAATAAGCAAAACATACAATATACAATGGATTGAGTGTGGTTGAAAGTGAAACGGAAATTGACAGAACTTGCAGGATGGATACAGGCTGCGGGGCAACAAATGGATGGTGTCATGGTGACAGGCGTGTCAATCGATTCGCGGACTGTGAAGGAGGGGGATTTGTTCATCCCTTTCCGCGGTGAACAAGTAAATGGACATCACTATGTGCAACGCGCCTTTGAACAAGGGGCGGTTGCATCTTTATGGATGAAAGACGAGCCGAACCCGCCAGCAGGTTTAGCATTGATCTTTGTCGAGAGTCCCGAGATTGCGCTACAGGAAATAGCACGCGCTTATCGGGATACGCTTCACTGTAAGGTGATTGGGATTACGGGCTCTAATGGTAAAACGTCAACCAAAGATCTTGTTGCAAGTGTGCTGGCTCCTTATTTTAACGTACGAAAAACGGAAGGTAACTTCAATAATGAACTGGGTTTACCGCTGACGATTTTGTCGCTTGATGCTGATACAGAGATTGCTGTCCTCGAGATGGGAATGAGTGGATTCGGCGAAATTTCGTTTTTATCGAAATTAGCCAAACCGCATTTTGCGATCATTACAAATATCGGGGAAGCGCATATGCAGGATCTCGGTTCACGCGCAGGTATTGCCAAAGCGAAATTTGAAATCATTGATGGACTTCAACAAGGCGGCAAACTGTTCTACGATGGCGATGAACCATTGTTACGGGAACTTGTCGGGAAACAAGCGGATATCGAGGCTATTTCGTATGGGTACGATGCGGGAACGGCATTGTCACTTAGAAAAATTGAATCGGGTGATGACGGCAGTCGTTTTATGGTTGGAGGTTTACTGGACGGACAGTTTACAATTCCAGTTTACGGCGCGCATCAAGTGAAAAACGCACTCGCTGCCATCCTACTTGCCAATGAAGTGTCTGTAGAGGCTACCGCTATCCGTACGGCGCTTCTAGCTGCCTCACTGACAGATATGCGCATGCAACCAGTTGTCGTCGGAAATGGTGCGCTGTTTATTAATGATGCGTATAATGCAGCTCCGACATCAATGCGTGCGGCACTTGCATTCATTCAAGAGACGGGTTTACGGAAAGACAAGTGGGTTGTTCTTGCTGATATGCTCGAACTTGGCGAAGAAGAGCGGGTGTACCATGAACAACTTGCCAACGAGATTGTAGCTATGGATCTACAAGGCATTTTGCTTTTTGGACCACGCATGAAATGGTTGCGCGATGAATTGACTAATCGCACCATTAAAACAAAATTGGTCTGGTCGGAAAAGGATTACGCACCGATTATCGATACGTTACGTGAGTATACAGGGAGAGATTCCATTATCCTGCTAAAAGGTTCCCGTGGAATGGCGCTTGAAAATGTCCTTGAAGGGTTAAATGGGGAATGAAAACGGGTGTATTGTTCATCCATGGTTTCACTGGGGGTTCTTTTGAGGTTAGACCATTTGTGAATTACTTGAACCTTAAAACGGACTGGCAGATAGCCATTCCGATACTTCCTGGCCACGATGTTACGCTAGAACTGGGGAAGGTATCGGCTGAATCATGGTTGATGAAAGCGGAGCTAGCACTAAAAAAGCTACAGAAGGAAGTCGACCGGATTATCGTGGTCGGCTTTTCTATGGGTGGTCTCATCGCCATGTATTTGTCACTTCGCTATAAAATAGACAAATTGGTACTGTTAAGCGCAGCGGCAAAATATATCAGCCCACGCAATTTAATGGAAGACCTGGGCATCATGCTAGCTGAATCTGTCAGGAAAAGGTATCCTCCAAATACATTTTATCACTTGTACGAGTATAAATTGACTCATACGCCGTTGCGGGCGATTGTTGAATTCCTTCGCATCGTGAAAACAGTTGAGCCTTATTACGGGCGTATTAAAACGCCGGTTTGTATCGTTCAAGGGAAAAAAGATGGGATTGTTCCATTTGCATCGGCTGAGTATTTGTTTAAAAAACTCGGTTCCGAAAAAAAGGAAATCATAATATCGGACCTAGGGAAGCATCATATCTGTTACAGCGATGACTGTGACAATTGGTTCGGTAAAGTGTTCGCGTTCATGGAAGGAGACGATGTCTAAACTACAGGCACCAGCTCTTCGAGTCGCTTCAGACTTGTCAGAGCTAATCGGTGCCTTCCGCTTTTCGAGAGGTCTTGACCACGGAAGTTAGTCCCACTGGTCAAAAGCCGTATTAGCTATGCAGCAAAGGCGCTGCTTCGAAAATCAGCCTTTTGCCTGTCGGGTTTAAAAAGCCGCCTACGCTTTTCTTTTAATAAACTGATTATTACTACTTAAGCGGAATGATTGCAGGGGACGTTTTCGCATGGTACACTGTGAGGAACATTGGATACATTTACACGGGACTCTTCAATTAGTGAAGAGTACTTTTTTTTGAATAAAACGGTTTGCTCATTTAAATCGGACAGATAGTCCGTTGATCGAACCGCTCGGCAAAGACCGGGCTTTCCTTTTCAACCATAACCTCTACTATAGAGAATGCAAAATATCGGAAACGTTCCCTTTAATGGCTCGAATTTGCCGTGCCTTCATTTGCAAATGTAACCAATTGTCAAATGAGAAAACAAAGGAGATTGAGAAGTTTGACGAATTTTTCAGAATTAAACATCAGTGAATCAACACAACGTGCACTTAGCAAAATGGGGTTTGAAGAAGCAACACCAATCCAAGAAGGTACTGTCCGTTTTGGGATGGAAGGTCTTGACGTTATTGGTCAGGCGCAAACAGGTACGGGGAAAACAGCTGCATTCGGTATTCCACTTATTGAAAAAATCGACACAAGAAACCCAGCGGTACAAGCGCTTGTTATCGCACCAACACGTGAGTTGGCTATTCAGGTTTCAGAAGAGATTTACAAAATTGGTGCTGACAAACGTGCACGCATCCTTTCTGTTTACGGTGGGCAAGAAATCGGGCGTCAAATCCGTGCTCTACGCAACAATCCACAAATCATCGTAGGAACGCCAGGACGTATCCTCGACCATATTAAACGTAAAACATTGAAATTGGATGGCGTACAAACACTTGTACTTGACGAAGCGGATGAAATGTTGAACATGGGCTTCATCGAAGACATCAACACAATTCTTGCAAGCGTACCAGCTGAGCGCCAAACACTTCTATTCTCGGCTACAATGCCTGGACCAATCCGTAAAATTGCGGAAACGTTCATGAAAAACCCGGAAATCGTTAAAATCAAGTCAAAAGAAATGACTGTTGAAAACATCGAGCAGTTCTTCGTGAAATCACAAGAACGCGAGAAATTTGATATCCTTTCACGTCTTTTGAATGTTCACCAACCGGAACTTGCGATTGTCTTCGGTCGTACAAAACGCCGTGTTGACGAACTTTCACATGCGCTAAGCATCCGCGGCTACATCGCTGAAGGAATTCACGGTGACTTAACGCAAGCAAAACGTATGTCAGTCCTTCGTCAGTTTAAAGAAGGTAAAGTTGATATTCTAGTTGCTACTGACGTTGCAGCACGTGGACTTGATATTTCAGGTGTAACGCATGTTTACAACTTCGATATTCCACAGGATCCGGAAAGCTATGTTCACCGTATTGGTCGTACTGGCCGTGCAGGGAAAAGTGGTATGGCAATTACATTTGTAACACCACGTGAAATGGGCTACCTACGCATCGTTGAAGAAACGACTAAAAAGCGTATGACTCCATTAACTCCTCCATCCTCTGACGAAGCACTTGTTGGTCAGCAACGTCTAGCGGTTGAGCAGTTATCGGAAATCGTTGAGAAAAATGAATTGAGTGACTACACACATCTAGCAGCTGAATTACTTACTAAATTCGATGCGAATGACATTGTTGCAGCAGCAATTCGTTCATTAACGCGCGAACCGAATGATACACCGGTATCGATTTCGGAAGAGCGTCCATTACCAGCACGTGGAGGTTCACGTAGCGGTGGCGGTTATAAAGGTAACCGTAGTGGCGGTCGTTCATCAGGTAACGGCGGTGGTCGCGGTTACGGTGGTGGAGCATCTCGTCGTAGTGGCGGTGGAAGCCGTGACGGAGCAAGAAGAGATAGCGGTCGTTCACGTAGCGTAAAAACAGAACGTTAATCATCGCAATAGTAAAAGTCGGGGCGTATAATCGCACCCCGACTTTTTTCTTTTTGTTAAAATATAGTGAAGTTCTTTGGTCGAATATAAAATTAAGTTGAATTTTGAAACATTTAGACCTTCCAATCGTATAGAATAAACAGAAAGAGGTGTTTATATGAGAAAGCAACCGGCCAATCGGATTTCGGTGAAAGGATTAAAAGTTTGGAGATTGTACGGCATTATGGAAACCATCTTCCTGTTAGTCATTGCGATAGGCGCTTGTGTCTTGTCGTATCTATTTGATGGTCCGTGGTGGATCTACATAATCTCGGCGGTAGTCGTTCTGTTATTTGCGTACTTTTTCATTTATTTATTCCCTAAAGTGAGATGGAAGCGTTGGCGTTATGAGGTTCGTGAATCAGAAATTGAACTACAGCATGGCATATTTATTATTAAACGAACGCTGATTCCAATGGTGCGCGTTCAGCATGTAGATACGGCGCAAGGCCCTATTCTTCGTAAATATGATTTAGCTGAAATCACTATTTCGACCGCAGCCACGAATCATACCATCCCTGCACTTGTGACGGCAGAGGCGGATGAGTTGCGCGGTAGGATTTCAGTGCTCGCAAGGGTGGCGGAAGACGATGTCTGATAAACGCTATAAATTGCACTGGATCTCAGCTATCATTGCAGTATTAAAAACGTTGAAGGAAATGATACTTCCTCTGCTTGTCCTTGTCTTTGCGAATGGGATGAAAGATTTAGGGACGGGAAAGTGGTATATAGACTATGCTTCTTTTATCATTTTGGGTACCCTGCTCATTGTGTTTTTGGTTACAGGAGTTATTAAGTGGAAGCGGTTTGTCTACTGGTTCGAGGAAGATGAACTACGTATTGAGTATGGCTTGTTCATCAAGAAAAAACGTTATATTCCGTTCGATCGAATTCAAAGTCTCGATTATACGGAAGGAATTTTACATCGTCCGCTTAAACTTGTCAAAGTGAAAGTAGAGACAGCGGGTAGTTCATCGGCCAAGAAATCAGAGGCGGAACTAACAGCGATTACAAAAGATGCTGCTAAAAGAATTGAAATGGAAATTGCGGAGGCGAAAAACAGGAGGAAAGCTGTTCCGCTTGAAGAGAGTATGGGGGTGGTGGAACCCCACATTGAGGAAAAAGCACAAGTGAAGTCGATTTTTACATTGTCGGTGAGGGATCTGCTAATTTTGGCGACGACTTCGGGTGGTATTGGCGTCATTCTTTCCGGTGCAGCCATCTTTCTATCGCAGTTTTCCGAGATGATTCCGTATGAATGGATGTACGAAGAGATTTCAGGTTTTATCAGATATGGTATTCTTATTGTTACGATTGTCGTGTTTTTAGGGTTTGTCCTTGTTTGGGGCTTGTCGGTCGCTATGACGTTCCTTTCTTATTTCAATTTTTCTGTGTCGCTCGAGGAGCAAGATATTGTGATTACGCGTGGACTGTTGGAGAAGAAACGAATGACTGTACCGTTAAACAGGGTTCAAAGTGTGCGCATCATTGAAAATCCGGTTAGACAACTTTTTGGTTATGCGGCAGTTGTCATCGATAGTGCTGGTGGTGGCGGGGCGGAAGGGGCGAAAATGAACCTATTTCCACTTGTTAAAAAAACGGCTATTAATGGACTATTAAAAGATATATTTCCAGAACTTATACTGGACGAACCGACCAATAGGCTTCCAGAGCGTGCAAAGCGCTTTTATTATCGCATAGACTTCGTGTGGATGATTCCGGTAATTGGCGCTTTGATATACTTTTTCTTCCCGTATGGATTGCTAGCACTTCTGATTATTCCGGTCATTATCCTCTTCGGTTTATGGCAACATCGCTCGGCAGCCTACGAAATTGCAGGAAACCAGCTGACTATGCGCTTTAGAGGATTTAGCTTACAAACCGCGTTTTTGATGAAGAAGAGGATCCAATCCATGACCATGAAGCAAAATTACTTTCACAAGCGTAAAAATTTGGGTACTGTAGTTGCCAGTATTAAATCGGGAATGGGTACTTTCAATGCGCGTGTTTATCATATGGAGGAATCGGATGCAGAAAGGATTCTTTCGTGGTATGAGAAGAGTGTGAAGGATACTACATCATTGCAGGATAGAAACGCGTAAAAAAAAGGACAGCGGGCTAGCCCTCTGTCCTAGTTTTTTCTTTTTTTCCAACTCACAATGCGTTTAGGATGGAAATAACTCAGTCCAATCAAAAATCCGACGATTAGGCCGGTGATATGGGCTGTTGCATTAATGTTTGGCTGAAGGAATGTCATGACGATTCCTATAACGATGATCGGTAGGATAATTTGTCTTAATTGCGGTAGAATACGCTTGGTGTAATAGACAAGTGCTCCAAATGCTCCAAAAATCCCGAAAATAGCTCCGCTTGCTCCGACACTCATGTAGTCGAGGGGTTGAAGGAAATAAGTTGCGATGTTACCGAAAACTCCTGCAAGCAAGTAAATTGTAAGAAAGCGTGCTTTCCCGGCTATTTTCTCAAGCTCAGGTCCAAAAATGAACAAAGAAAACATGTTGAATAATAGATGTGAAAATCCTGCATGTAGGAACATTGGTGTAACTAAGCGCCACCATTCTCCTTCTGCGATCAACCAGTTGATGCCCATTCCACCAACATAAATCTGGTTCCCTATAACAGGGAGGTATACCAGTGCAGCGATGAAGATATTCAAAGCGAGCAGGAATGTCACGACGGGATACAGGCGAATGTATTGCGAAAAGTTTTCTGTACGGCTAAACATTTTTTCACCTCAATCTATGAATTCATTATACATTTTTTATAGGCCAGACTCCAGTGTCTACCAAGGTGCTGATGTTTTTATCTTTATTCAGCAGAAGACTCCCACCTCTATATGTGGCGTGATAAATGTGATTTTATTTACTGCTCGGAGGGTGTTCAAATGCCTGCTGGACAAAGACGAAGCCTCCGGCGGATGTCACAGATTTTGAAGGGAGTCAATCGAGCGAGCTCGATTCAAAATTTGGACGCAATTACGCGGAGGCGTAATTTATTGTCTGATTGGAAAGGAGAAGTTATTTTGATTGCAGGAATTGGACTTGATATCGTCGAATTAAATCGTATTGCCAAATTGGATGCTAGATCCTCTAAGTTTCGTTCGCGCATTTTAACTTTAGAAGAATTAAAAATTTATGACCGTCTTACTGATCATCGGCAAATTGAATTCCTTGCGGGTCGTTTTGCAGGAAAAGAGGCCTACGCAAAAGCAAATGGTACCGGAATTGGAACTGCATGTAACTTTATAGATATTGAAATTCTACCGGAAGTAAGTGGCAAGCCGGTCCTTTATTTCAAAAAAAGCCTAGTGGCTGGGTTCGTTTCGATTACGCATACAAAAACAGTGGCAGCAGCACAAGTAATCTTGCTCGCATAAATGTGTATTCATTCTCATAAGATGACCTACCCGATTGAAATGAGAAAGGATGAACTGTATGCGTAGCCGGATAGTTGCTCTATTGTTAGTTGTAGTTATGGTACTTCTCGCAGCGTGTGGAACACCAACGAAAGAGGACGTTATGAAAAAGCTCAGCGGCAAGTGGAATGACACGAAAGGTTATGAGTTAAAAGCGACAATGGAGATTAAGACAGGGGCAGAACCGCGTTTGTATGATGTTGTTGTTTGGTATACCAAACCCGCATTCTATCGTGTAAATGTAAGCCAATCGGGAAGCGATGATTCCCAGATGATTGTGCGTAACGAAGATGGAGTATTTGTTGTGACACCATCGCTTGGTAAGACCTATAAGTTCCAAAGTGATTGGCCGGCGCAAAATAGCCAGCCGTACTTGATTGGTGCATTGTCTGATGATATTAAAGCAGATAAAAATGTAACCATGACGGAAAAAGATAAATCTTACGTCTTTGAAACTGCCACACGGAATAATCATAAGAAAGTCTTGCCTATTCAACAAATTCACGTCGATAAAAAGACGATGTTACCGACATATGTATCTGTACTCGATGAAAATAAAGAAGAGAAGATTCGAATCACATTTTCACAAATCACGCTTGGTAAGGAACGAAAGGCTGCGGATTATAACGTTGAAATAAGTGATACAAATACAGGGGACCAAGATGATGCGAAGGATGCCGATAAAACGGGGCTTAAAACGTATTATCCTTCTGTAGAGTGGGAAGGCGTCACGATGCATGAGGAATTTGTGAAATTGGAGAATGGAACACGCTCATTTATGACATTCTCCGGCAATAAAGAATATATCCTTGTTCAGGAACCGGCGGTAAGAGGAGACGGTAAAGTGCCGGTGTCCATTGAAGGTGACCCGGTTGACCTTGGATTTACAGTCGCGGCCATGACAGAAAACTCAATTCGTTGGGAAAGTGATGGAATCGCATTTTTCATCGCATCTGAATCGTTGACGCAGGATGAAATGATTGAAGTCGCTTCATCGATGAAAGAAGAGGGTATGAAATAACATTTGTTGACGAAGAACGGGCGCTGGATTAATAATAGAGAACACGACAGCAAAGAAAATGAGGGGGCATCATGAAAAACTCTATTCATTACCGTCCAACGCAAGTAACGATAGATCTTGAAGCGATCAAGGCTAATATTAGGAATTTGACAAAACATATAAAGGGTTCAACTTCGGTTATAGCGGTTGTAAAAGCGAATGGCTACGGACACGGTGATGTGGAAGTAGCCCAAGCTGCCTTTGAAACAGGCGTCGAAATGGTTTCGGTTGCCACGCCAGATGAAGCGGTTCGGCTCCGAGTGGCAGGTATAAGCGGGGACATCCTTGTCATGGGGCCGTCACCAATTACTTTTGCCGAGACAGCGGCCGAACTGGGCATTACAGTTGCCGTTTCCAACGCGGAATGGTTGCGGGACGCATTGGATCATTGCGCTGTATTTGTAAAAGAGTTGAAAATCCATGTAAAAGTTGATAGTGGCATGGGTAGAATTGGCTTACGGGATGCAAAGTCCCTTCAGTCGATCGTATCCGTCATAGAGGGTTCTGATAATGTACAACTGGATGGCATTTTTACGCATTTTGCATGCGCAGATGAAGGGAATTTAGAGAGGACGGATGAACAATTTACGATGTTCATGGATCTGGTGCAGACATTACCGGAAAAACCTCGACTTGTTCATGCGTCGAACAGCGCGGCAGTCCTCCTATATCCCGAATTTGGGCTGGATGCCGTCCGTTTTGGCATAGGACTTTATGGCATTGCATCTTCGGATTATGTAGAAATGCACTTGCCCTTTCGCCTTGAAAGGGCCTTGCAGATTGAAAGTGAACTGGCCCATGTCAAACTACTGGAGGCAGGCAGTCCAATCAGTTACGGTGGAACTTATCAAACCGTAGAAGATGAGTGGATTGCGACAATCCCGATCGGTTATGCGGACGGTTTACGGCGTGGTTTACGTGGTCAAGATGTGCTTATCGGCGGGAAGCGAGTGCCTCTCGTCGGTACAATTTGTATGGATCAATGTATGGTGAAGCTGCCTTATCAAATGCCGGTTGGTGAGAAAGTTACGCTTATCGGCTGTCAAGGTCAAGAAGAAGTGACTCTTGAAGAGTGGGCAGAGCGCCTCGGTACGATTCCATATGAAATTGCCGTTTCCATTGCGGAGCGGATACCGAGAATATATATAGGGAAAGATGGACAGCCTACCTAATATCCGTACTTTCGACAAATAACCAGTAGTGTTGCAGAATCCTGTCAATAAACTTCCTTCTATGTCTTCTCATTGTAGATGTTCAATGGTAAGATGGACTTGTATTGAAATGAGGGAACGGCTTTGTCGGAGGTGCTGACGTTGCGTGCTAATAAAAACATGAAAGAAATCATTGTAAAGATCCCGAAAAGGATGCTGAATGAAAATGAACATACGGTCGTCCATCAGGAGCCGGGTCGCGGAGATTTCGTTTATATTTCGACAAAACGATACGTATCCGACTATGAATCGGAAACGATTAGGGAAACGATGATGAAAGGTTACGTCGAAATGTCACAAATCAACCTTAAAATCGCCACAGAATGCTTACATGTGGAGTTTGAAGCCCAGCATACGGTGGAACGTCTCGTAAGCGGAGGATGAAAAGTTGGCAATAAAACGTGGAGACGTCTTTTTTGCAGATCTGTCGCCTGTCGTCGGTTCTGAGCAGGGCGGTACAAGGCCGGTTCTTGTTATCCAAAATGACATAGGTAACCGGTTTAGTCCGACAGTAATTATCGCGGCGATTACCGCGCAAATCCAAAAAGCAAAATTGCCAACACATGTTGAAATTGATGCGGCACGTTATGGCTTCGAGCGGGATTCGGTCATCCTGCTCGAACAAGTCCGCACGATCGACAAGTCGAGGCTTACCGATAAGATTACACAACTAGACGAATTTTTGATGGAACAGGTCGATGAAGCACTCGAAGTGAGTTTTGGCCTCGTCAAATTCTGAGCATACATATAAAAGAAACACCACAGGATTCATGTCTGTGGTGTTTTTTGATTGCACGATGAAAATAGTGTGTTACGGTACTTTTTTCGATACAATGATGATAGAAGAAATTTAACACAAGGAGGCTTATCAAAGTAATTATGAATACTCAATTGGTAGAAGGTATAAATAAGAACATTGATGTACTCATTGAACGATGGGAAGAGCAGATGAAAGAGGAGAAAGGGGAGAAATTTTTCCGTTTCATGCCTACGCAACTAATCGAAAAAACGAGCGTTGAATTTGCAGCGCTTATGACGTCAAATATTTCGGAGACGGATGTCGTCAATTCGGAGAAGCTAAATGACTTTACTGAGAAAGTCGTCCGCTTCGGTTGGTCCATCAAGTTTGTCAACAAAGCGATTGATAACTTTTCGCAAATCGCATTTGATTTATTGGAGGAAAAAAAGATTATCAATCAGAACAATTTGCGATTATACATGACCCTTTTTGATAATTGGATTCGCCCTTTACGTGAAAGTATTATAGAAGCCTACGCCATGGAATGGGAACGGACAGTGAGTTTGCAGAAAATTGCTTTGCAGGAACTTTCCGCATCTTTGATACCGGTTTTTGAAAAAATTTCCGTTATGCCGCTTGTGGGTACCATCGACACAGAACGCGCAAAATTGATAATGGAAAACTTGCTTGAAGGTGTGGTAAAACAACGCGCCGAAGTTGTCCTTCTAGATATCACCGGCGTGCCGGTCGTTGACACGATGGTTGCTCAACATATTATTCAAGCGGCCGAAGCAGTCCGTCTTGTGGGGTCAAAATGCATGGTAGTTGGAATCCGGCCGGAAATTGCCCAGACAATCGTTGCGTTAGGCATTAATTTGAACGACTTCACGACAACGAGCACGCTGCAAAGAGGGATGCAGGAGGCACTGGGGCTGACGAACCGTACCATTGTGGAGGTTGATTAATGATGAATATGCGAATTCCGATTTTAAAATTAAATGACACATTAATCGTTTCTGTTCAGTGGGAACTTGATGATCAGACTGCCCTACAATTCCAGGAAGATCTGTTGAAAAAGATGCATGAAACGACTGCTAGAGGCGTATTGATTGATTTGACGCCGATTGATTTTATCGATTCTTTTATTGCAAAAGTATTGGGTGATGTTATCAGTATGTCAGGATTAATGGGTGCGAAAGTTGTTATTACGGGGATACAGCCGGCCGTTGCAATTACACTGATAGAACTCGGTATCCGTCTAGAGAATGTTTTGACAGCGCTTGATCTCGAAAACGGATTGGACAAATTGCATAAAGAATTGGAGGCCTGAACATGGACTACCGGTCTTCTGTAGATATACACACGGAATGGGATATTGTTGCTGCTCGACAGCTGGGCCGAAACGAAGCGAAGAAGTCCGGCTTTGGAACGGTCGATCAAGCACGTATTACAACTGCGATCAGTGAATTAGCCCGTAATATTTACTTATACGCTGGAAAAGGAAAAGTCGAAATTGAAAGACATTCTGAAAAGGGTTGTAACGGAATTACAATCGTTGCATCGGACAATGGTCCTGGGATTACAGACATGCGTAAAGTGATGGAAGACGGTTTTTCGACTTCTGGAGGACTTGGTGCGGGGATGCCGGGCGTGAAACGACTGATGGATGAATTCAAAGTGGAGACGGAACCCGGGGTGGGAACGACAATCACCGTGACAAAATGGCTCCGATGAGGGGATGATGGCGAATGCCTCAGAAAGTTTTGGAACAGTATAGAGAAATACTGAAGCAATATATAACTAATCCAAATGAAGAAGCGCTTTATTTGGGTCAGCAATTTAGTAGGAAGTTTATTGAAAAGGAAATTTCACCAGAAGAAGTCATCAGTATTCACAAATCAGCTTTCTCTGAGACGTTTTCGAACAAACCGGTTGAGTTATCGAATTCATTTGACTTTCTGATTGAAATGATGATTCACTACGGACTTGCTCTTAGGGAGCATCAGAGTTTAATCCGAATGCAGGAAGAAATTCAGATGGAGATCAATGTTGCGGTGAAAGTGCAGGATACGTTATTGAAGACCAAAATACCTGATGTCGAGGAACTGGATATTGGATTTGTGACAGAACCGGCAAAAAAAATGAGTGGTGACTATATCTATTTTCTACACGATACATGCAACGAGACGAGTGTAGCGGTCGCTGATGTTATGGGGAAAGGTATCCCTGCGGCGCTGTGTATGACGATGATCAAATTTGGAATGGATAGCTTGCGTAACGATAATACCAGTCCGCGCAATGTTCTAGATATCGTTAATCGAATTGTGGAAAAAAGTGTAGATAATTCGATGTTTATATCCATGTTTTACGGGAAGTACGATGCTAGAGATTCTAGTTTTGTCTATGGCTCTGCTGGACATGAACCAGCCCTCATGTATAAGGCTTCTTTGGGGACATTCGTTGAACTAAGTGCGAAGGGACTTCTTCTTGGGATACAGCCGGATGTTATGTATGAAGAGCGGTCGGTTGTGCTAGAAGAGGGAGATTTCATTGCGATAATGACAGATGGAGTAACTGAGATACGGCTGGATGCTGATTTTGTAGATAATAAAATAATCCAGTCGATTTTAACGAAGGTGAAAGATGAATCTGCGCAAGTGATCGCGGATACAGTGTACAATAAACTTGCAAGGCTACAGGACTTCCATTTGCACGATGATTTTACGATTGTTATTTTTAAAAAAGGCAATAAGTTGGTTTAAGAAAACTAAAAGAGGGTACATATCAGTTTAGAGTGCATTTTTAAAAATAGAGAAAATCGGGGTGGAAAGATGAATTTGCGAGTGAGGTTATTAGAGGGAAATAGTGTTCAATGCTTTAAAGTTGTTGGAGAAATCGATGCTTTTACAGCACCGAAGTTAAGAGAGAGTCTTGCGCCAGCGGAAAAGTTGAAAGATATGCAAGCCGAATTGGACTTATCAGAAGTAGAATATGTGGATAGTACCGGTTTGGGTGTTTTTGTAGGGTTTTATAAAGCTGTTAAGGCCAATGGAGGCCACGTCAAAATTACGGGTGCGAATCAGCGTCTGAAAAGACTATTTGAAATTACGGGTTTGAGTGAAGTTATGGATATAGAAATGGGCGAAGGTGGGGACGAAGATGCAGTCTTATGATTATATCGAAATAAGAGTTCCCGCCAAAGCGCAATATGTTGGAGTCGCTCGTCTTACTATTTCAGGACTGGCAAGCCGCTTGGGGTTTACTTACGACGAAATAGAAGACTTAAAGATTGCCTCAAGTGAGGCGATTACGAATGCGGTCCAACATGCATATGAGGAAGATGAGGAAGGCGAGGTCGTGGTCGGCTGCGCTCTTTTTGAAGATAGATTGGAAATCATGGTTGCAGATCATGGGAAAAGTTTTAATTTTGAGGAGACTAAAATGTCTCTAGGTCCCTATAGTGAACAAGGGGGAGACCAATTTCTTCGGGAAGGTGGTCTAGGCCTCTACCTAATGGAAACACTTATGGATGACGTGAAAGTCCATCATAAGGAGGGGGTGACGGTCTTTATGACCAAGTACCTTGGCGGAGAGCGAGGGGATGGGGATGCCGAAAGAACAATCACCTCATGAAACAGTAACGAAAGACCAAGTCCTTCTATGGATTAAACAATACCAGGAAAGTAGCGACCAAGAGGCGCAGACAAATCTGGTGATGCATTATGAGCGACTCGTCCAATCCATTGCCAGAAAGTATTCTAGCGGCAAATCCTATCATGAAGATATTGCTCAAGTGGGTATGTTAGGACTACTTGGAGCAATTCGGCGCTATAATCCGGAATACGGTAGAAGTTTTGAAGCGTTTGCAGTGCCGACAATCATTGGTGAAATCAAGCGGTTTCTACGAGATAAAACATGGGCAGTTCATGTACCGCGGCGGATAAAAGAACTTGGACCAAGAATCAAGACGGCAGTAGAATCATTGACAAATGAACTACAGCGCTCACCTCTTGTCTGTGAGATTGCTGGCTACTTAGAGGTTGGGGAAGAACTAATTCTTGAAGCAATGGAGATGGGTAGAAGTTATCAAGCGCTTTCCATGGATTATAGTTTGGAAACCGATTCCGAAGGGGCGACAGTAACACTGTTTGATGTTATTGGAGAAACTGATACAGGTTTTGAGAGAACAGATCAACGCATGTTGGTGGAAAATGCGCTTAATATACTATCAGAGCGCGAGAGGCTGATTATCCGGTACACGTATATCGAGCAGTTAAGCCAAAAAGAAGCAGGAGATTTGCTCGGGATCTCTCAAATGCACGTCTCTAGATTGCAACGAAAGGCAGTTAAAAAGTTGCAAGAAGCGATTTTGGCGGCTGGGGGTGTATTTTAGTGGAATCTATTCAAACTGAACATGTTGA
The DNA here is from genome assembly GCF_044762865.1 of Sporosarcina sp. NPDC096371. Classification (NCBI taxonomy): domain Bacteria; kingdom Bacillati; phylum Bacillota; class Bacilli; order Caryophanales; family Caryophanaceae; genus Sporosarcina; species Sporosarcina sp. NPDC096371. Next base: position 4,699 of record NZ_JBIWFE010000004.1, on the reverse strand, counting down.
AGCGTATGTCTTTCAGGAAGCTAAATCCGGAAATCGAGAATCTGGTGATACGTACTTCATCCATACGGAGGACGATTATTTCATCTGTGCAATTGCTGATGGACTAGGTAGTGGACCAATTGCCCGTCAATCAGCACAAATCATCCCAAAAGTATTAAACGAATATCATCACGAATCAATTGATGAGTTGTTGAGTCGTTGTAATGAGCATATGGTGCAAAAGCGTGGGGCTGCTGTAGCTATTGTGAAGGTTGATTATGAGCAGAAAACAATCCAATATAGTTGCGTCGGGAATGTTCGGTTATATATCCTTCGAAATCGAACAAAAATGATTTATCCTCTGCCGGTCATGGGCTATTTATCTGGCAGACCACAAAAGTTAAAGATGCAACAATATGAGTACCAAGAAGGCGATTTGTTTTTTCTACATTCAGACGGAGTATCTCTGAAAAGTCCCAAAGTTGCATTGAAGGAGAGCGCAGGACCTTACGAATTATATCAAAACGTGTTGCAAACAATTGATCATGGTGACGACGCAACTTTTATAGCAGGGAGCTTACTTCTATGAATAGGAAGTAGGCTTTTTTTTGTGTTAAAATTAGGGCAGTGAAGAAAGGGTGGTTTTATTGATAAAACATATTATTGAAGCGACAGCTGGAAAAGCGGCTGTCAGTATCCGCCAAACTGAAAAAGTAATTGCCCTACTGGATCAAGGGAACACGGTTCCGTTCATTGCCAGGTATCGTAAAGAGGAAACAGGTTCATTAGATGAAGTTCAGATAAAAGCAATTGAGGATGCGTATAGTTATGTCAAAGGGCTTGAGCAACGAAAAGAAGAAGTCATTCGCCTGATTGATGAACAAGGCAAACTGGATGACGAATTGAAAAAGGCGATTGAAAGTGCTACCGTCTTACAACGAATTGAAGATTTGTACAGGCCTTTCAAACAGAAAAGACGAACGCGTGCGATGATAGCGATTGAAAGTGGTCTTGAACCTCTCGCGAATCAGTTGTTAGAGTTTTCAACGAATGTACCAGAAGAAATGGCCAAGCCTTTTATTAATGAAGAGGCGGGTGTAATGACGATTGAAGATGCACTTGCGGGTGCACGTGATATTGTCGCCGAACGCTTTGCGGATGACGCGACAATTCGAGAAAATATCCGAAAACTGACATGGTCAAACGGTTTAATTGTATCGGCCCTGCGAAAAGGTGCGGAAGACGAGCGTAATGTATTTGGTAACTACTATGAATATGAAGAGCCATTAAAGAAAATCGTTCCACACCGTGTACTTGCTTTGAACCGTGGTGAAAAAGAAGAGGTATTAAGAATCAGTATATCCTTCCCGACAGTGCAAATTATCGGAGGGCTTGAACGCGAATTGATTCGCAAAACGCATGTGCCGGCAGCTGCACAGGTGAAAGAAGCGATTGAAGATGCGTTTAAACGGTTAATAGCGCCTTCCATCGAGCGGGAAATCAGGGCGGCACTGACGGAAAAAGCCGAAGAACAAGCTATTCATGTGTTTTCGGAAAACTTGAAGAGCCTTCTCTTGCAGCCTCCGTTGAAGGGGAAAGTGGTATTAGGCGTTGACCCAGCTTTCCGTTCAGGTTGTAAACTAGCGGTTGTAGATGAAACAGGTAAATTACTTGAAATTTCAGTTATTTATCCACATCCACCAAAACCTGAAAAGGAAAAATCGAAGCGCATTATTTTGGAACTGCTCAAAAAATATCCGGTTTCTATTATTGCAATTGGGAATGGGACTGCTTCTCGTGAATCAGAACTGTTCATTGTTGAATGTATCAAAGAGGCAGCTGCGGGCGTTTCTTATGTGATTGTCAATGAAGCTGGTGCGAGTGTCTATTCGGCTTCAGCCAAAGCGCGCGAAGAATTCCCTGACCTGCAAGTTGAACAAAGAAGTGCGGTTTCGATAGCACGACGTTTGCAAGATCCATTATCTGAACTTGTGAAAATAGATCCAGGTTCTGTTGGCGTGGGGCAATATCAGCATGACGTGGCTAAGAAGCGGTTATCGGAATCATTAACATTTGTTGTTGAAACAGCTGTAAACCGAGTAGGTGTAGATGTTAACACAGCTTCCTCATCACTTCTTCAATATGTCGCAGGCTTGTCCAAAGCAGTGGCAGAAAATATTGTGAAGTCTCGTGAAGAAAATGGTTTATTTACGAAGCGCAATCAATTGAAAAAAGTACCACGCCTTGGCGCGAAGACTTATGAACAGGCGATTGGCTTCCTCCGAGTACCTGGCGCGGCAGATCCTTTCGACTCAACGGGAATTCACCCCGAAAGTTACGGTTTGGCGGAGCAGGTTTTAGAAGAGGTCGGACTCGGAAAGAAAGCATTAGGTAAGAAAGAAACGGCTGAAGCATTAGCGAATATTGATATCAAAACTTTGGCACCGAAATTAGATGTTGGTGAAGTAACGTTGAAGGATATAGTTGAAACGCTTCAAAGACCAAACCGAGATCCGCGCGATGACTTTCCACAGCCATTATTAAAAGCGGATGTTCTTGATATGAAAGATCTTTACCAGGGTCTTGAGATGCAAGGGACCGTTCGTAATGTTGTCGACTTTGGCGCGTTTATAGATATTGGTGTGAAGGAAGACGGACTTGTTCATATATCGAAATTGAAAAAAGGTTTTGTGAAGCACCCGCTAGATGTTGTTGCGTCAGGTGATATTGTTACGGTCTGGGTGGATGGAGTAGACAAAGCAAAAGGGAGAATTTCATTAACAATGTTGCCGCCCTCAAAAGACTAACTTGCTTCAGTGACATTCCTTATTTCGATATAGGCAGGATGAATGTGAAGTAGTCATTCAATTAATAGGGATGTCATTCTGAATGTTATAGAAGGGAGTTGGAATGGGTATGATGGACATTGAATTGCAGAAGTTGATTGAAGATGTATCTAATGAAGTATTCGGAAAGCCATTCCTTCATATATCTCGCTTTAATAGTAGGTTGCGTACAACGGGCGGACGTTATATGCTCTCGGATCATTCGATTGAAATCAACCCATTGGTGCTGCAAAAGTATGGAACAGAAGAATTAGTTGGAGTTATTAAGCATGAACTATGTCACTATCACCTTCATATAGAAGGAAAGGGATATCGTCATCGTGATAATGACTTCAGAGAACTATTAAAACAAACAGCATCTCCAAGGTTTTGCAAAGCCCTTTCCGAAAGGAATGAAAAGCCGCGCGTGTTGCATCTCTATAGATGTACAGCGTGTAAGCTGGAATATAAACGGAGGAGAAGGATGGACGTCCGAAAATATAGATGTGGAAAATGCGCAGGGGCAATAACGAAAATACAAACGACGTGAGCTGAATGTGTGTATGGATGGTGAAAGGTATCATGAAAGCATGATTGTCTTATATATTGAGAATTGAAATGAGGGAATTAGGTCGCGTAAACCGCGGTCTAATCACCTTCTTGGTAGTAATTGAAAAAAGATTGTAGAAAAGTGTTGACGTATTGAAATGAACTGTCTATAATAAGAAAAGTCGGTTAGGAAATATCGCTTCACAAACAAAACGAAGTGTTACCTACACACGATATCAACACTTATATGGCCCCTTGGTCAAGCGGTTAAGACACCGCCCTTTCACGGCGGTAACACGGGTTCGAATCCCGTAGGGGTCACCAATATTTTTTAACGCGAAGCGTTGAAAATAGTTAACCTTAAAGCAATGCGTGATATTTGAAAAGTAGTGTTTTACATGGTATCATCGATTGGCTAGATACAGCATCGGTGGGGTATAGCCAAGCGGTAAGGCAACGGACTTTGACTCCGTCATTCGTTGGTTCGAATCCAGCTACCCCAGTTATTCCATTATCTCTATATAATAGAGAGCCATTAGCTCAGTTGGTAGAGCATCTGACTTTTAATCAGAGGGTCGCAGGTTCGAATCCTGCATGGCTCACCATTTAATTTATTATAAAAAAAGATGTTGACAAAATTAGCATCTAATGTATAATAAAGCATGTCGCCAATCAAATGCGGTAGTGGCGGAATGGCAGACGCGCTAGGTTGAGGGCCTAGTGGGGGTTAACCCCGTGGAGGTTCAAGTCCTCTTTACCGCACCAAGTATTTTTTTTAGCAGAGCGCTCGTAGCTCAATTGGATAGAGCACCTGACTACGGATCAGGAGGTTGTGGATTCGACTTCTGCCGGGCGCACCAATAAAACTGCGCAATGTAAATTACATTGGAACAGCAAACATATTCGCGGGTGTAGTTTAGTGGTAAAACCTCAGCCTTCCAAGCTGATGATGAGGGTTCGATTCCCTTCACCCGCTCCATATTATTTTTTAAAAAAGTATTGACGCGCTTCGGAAGAAGTGTTATAGTAATAAAACGTCGTACCACTAACGCGGTGGTAACGTCAAAAAAGAATCAAAAAAAAGTTCTTGACACAAAGAACTGAACTTGGTATGATATAAAAGCTGTCGCCGAAGTGCTGACTGCGAAAATATCAACATGAACCTTGAAAACTGAACAGCAAAACGTCAACGAAATATAGCGAGAGTGCCAAGTGCACTTGAGCAAAAACGTTTCTAAGTAAAACGATTTTCGTCGAATGAACAGAAACACACATGACATTATTAATTTAATGCCAGCAAGAAATGAGCTATTCATTTTCTTCTATTATGGAGAGTTTGATCCTGG
>NZ_JBIWFE010000003.1:353640-559918 GCF_044762865.1 Sporosarcina sp. NPDC096371 | reverse complement strand
TCCGTCAATTTTGAACGAAGAGTAGAACCAATACGAAGCTCAGCTTCAATGTCTTTCAGTATACGTGGATAACTGAAACGTCCATCCTTTAATAAGCGAGCGATGACTAGTGCATCTTTTTTATCGTGTTTTGTCGGTAAGTTATCATCAAGTTCTTTCGAACGTTTTACGTGCATTGGATTCACCATGACAAGTGGGATTCCGTAATGATCTAAGAAATAAGCTAAGTTCATCCAATAGTGGCCTGTAGGCTCAATCCCTATTATTACTTCAGTTTTCTTAGCTTCCTTCATTGTTTGAAGAATCTTTTCATACAAGTTTTCGAAGCCTTCTTTTGATTGATGTACCGCAAAAGCTTTTTCTATTACTCGCCCGCGTTCATCGACAAAGCATGCGTAATGAATACGCTTTGCAATATCCATACCGACAACGAGTGTATTTTCAGTAACTTGATTAATTTTATTATTCCATTTAGAATGCATAAAGGAGTCCTCCTTGTTTGATGATGGGTCAATGGTCGTTGACACTCATGCATCATACTAGAGGGCTCCTTTTCTTTCAAGACCTCGAACATCCTTCAAACAGGAATGCTGCTTCGTTAGTTGAAGAAGAAAAGGGGCTTAACCTCTAATTGAAGTAAAGCACCCGTTAGTTTAATTAGATTGTTGCTAAGAAACATTAATATCCAAAAGTTTCGCCTTCATTTAATTTCAAAATACGATTGTTAATCGAAACTTCATTATTGCTTTTCCATTCAACATTTACGTTTTCAGTTCTTTTTTCATAATAAATTCTCTTTTTAAACCAAAGTGGTCCATTCAATTCTCCTCTTACCCCAAATGTTCCCGCTGCTCCCGCATCCCAACGATAGAAATCTATGGTATAGCTATTATCTGGAGAACTCACCGTCTTTATAGGATCATTTGATCCAAATGAAGAAAAAAAGAGTGTAAACAATAGTGCTAAAAAAAGTGCGATAGATAACAACGACGACAAGGTTACCGTTAACCAACTTCTTGTTTTTGTCCGCCAGTTTCTCTTATCTTTAAGACCTTTAATGCCTAAAATAAAGGCTAGTACACTAATTATAAAGAGAATGTAATTTGGTGGTGATATTAACCAAGTGTTTTTAATATTGGAATATAATGAATAGAATGCTACTCCTAAACAAATAAGTATTAAATAAAACGCCCACAAGTTGTATCGTTTTACCAGATTACTCATACTATCCCACCCCTCTAGTACATAACGTTCATTGCTTTAGAATAGTTGCGCAACATTCTTATTCAACTAAACTGCTGCGTTAGTTGAACAACTTTTTATTATCATAGTACCATAATTCCCCATTTATGAGGCATTAAAAAAACACCTCATAAAGGTGCTTTCTGCTACACATAATGGTACTACCGCGAAATAAAAAAGCCAACAAATAGTATGTTGACTTCAGTAATCCTTATTAAACTAAGCCCCGTTAGTTTAAGTACAACATTTCACATATTTGATAGATTGTAATCGGATAATTCCATTAGAAAAAGCAAAAAGCTGTTTGAATTAGCACAGTGCGAAAACTCTAACGCTATTCGCTTTGTTCTCGACATTCCTTACTATATTCAATTTTTTTCATTTCCAATTCCACCTTTTTTTCTTCTAGCTCTAATTCTTTCTTTTTTAAATCGTTATCTGTTTTCTTAATATATCCATAATATATAAGAGAAAACCCAACAATTAATGTAATGTAAAAAAGAAAATCCAAATTTCTCACCCCTCCCCAGATAAAAAGAAAATAATCCTAATTTATTGTCCTTTTCACATTGATTCTCTCTTTCAATTATTCATTCTATGTTTTAAATATATACTTCTTGCATCTAAAAATAATTATAGAGATATTTAATACTTCTAGATCAATTAACGTTAGTTGAAGAAGCATTTATTATCATAGTACCATAATCACCCAATTAGAAGGCCTAAAAAACACAAGGTTTTGCTACCACACGTTATGTTCTACTACGAAATAAAAAAGCCAACAAATAGTATGTTGACTTCAGTAATCCTTATTAAACAAAAGCGTCCGTTAGTGCATTAAAAAGGATGCTTTAGATTTATTAATTTCCTGCTCTTCTTCCCATTCTTCTCGCAACATTCCCATCTTAATTGCATCAAAATACTCACCGTCAACCATTCTAGCATTTCTTATTCGTGCTTCTTCTTTCATCCCAATTCTATCCGCTACCTTCATCATTCTTACATTTCCTGACCACGTTGACATTCCTAACCGATGTAGATCAGTAGAACTGAATAAGAAATCAATCCAGAGTTTATAAGCCTCAGCTCCATAACCACCATTCCAGTAATTATTATCATAAATAACTATTCCAGTTTCTAACCAATGAGTGTTTTTATCTACCCAATAAGAGCCTACTGTTCCAATAAATTTATTTCCTACATAAATGATTAGTGTATTAGGAGTGTTGGGTGCAATTTCATAGTCTTTATACCAATTTTTTTGAAACTCTTCTTTTGTCATTTTAGACTCAAGTATGTAAGGCCCATTCCATTTCTTCGCTTCTTGTTTCTTATCTTCGTACTTCCAATAATATAAGTCATCAATATCTTGTTGGATAGCCTCTTTCAATTGAATTTTTTGCCCGACGATTTTTATCATAATTGTGAATCTCCTCCTCAATGTCTGTTCAAACTAATATTAACATAATATTCAACCGACTTCCAAAAAGGGGGGTTCTTGAAGTAAAGCACCCATTAGTTGAATAACAACAATCTTTTTGAAAACAGCCATTATTAAATACTTAATAATTACACATACTTCATAAAATCTTAAGTTTTATACTAAAAAAACCTTAAGAACTTCTTGCTACAATGAACAAGTCATATTATTTAGGAGGTTACGTTACAATGGATTTAATTAGTATAGTATTCGGTCTTTTACCGTATGTAAAATATTCTATTTTTATCATCACAGTCTTGATGATTGGATACTTTATATATAGAAAGTTTTATCAGACAAAGTATCCAATACGTCTATCTAAATTTGTTTTTATCACTTTACTTATTTGTTGGTTCATTGTTGTACTTGGAATCACAACTCTCAGTAGAGGGGCAAATTATACAGACCAGATTAATTTCAGTCTATTCACCAGTTATATAAATGCATGGAACAAGTGGTCACTGACTGAATTTCAGTTAATCATCTTTAATATGTTAATGTTTGTACCGTTAGGCGTGCTATTACCGTTGATTCATCATAAAAACAAATCGTTTCACCGTGTACTCGTTATATCAATTGTTTTCACATCTTCAATTGAAATTTTCCAATTGATTTCAGGTAAAGGGATTTTCGAATTAGACGACCTTTTGCATAATACCATTGGGAGTTTAGCGGGGTACTTTTTCGTGATGGTATTCATTTTATGGAGAGAACAACGAAAATTAATATTCGTACCGATTGCGAAAGCTATTTCTATTCCACTCGTTTTTATTGCGTTATTTGGTGTGGCAAATGTGGTGTATAACGCACAAGAATTTGGGAATTTGCCATTCAAACCTGCACAAAAACAAAATATGGAACAAGTACAGATGCAACTGGAAACTGATCTTTCTACTAAATTCCCTAACGCATGTGTTTATTACAATAAAGATGTGAATGATTTGAAAAAAGGGAAATTAATTGCCCAATCCATTGCTCAACAATTTAATTTGAAACAACAAGGTGGCATACGGATTGATGGGGATAATCGTATATTTACATTTCAAGACGATAAAGGCAGTCCCTATTATTTAACTTATTTCATGTCAAATGGTTCCTGGTCCTTAACATTCGATAATATAAATGATGCCCCCCTAAAAGTTGATATTAAACAGCAAAAGCAACTTTTAGAAAATTGGTTAAAAAATGAAGGACTATTACCTAATAACGCTATCTATCAGCAACAAGATGAACGTACAATTCGCTGGGATTTAGCTGAACCAGAGAATTTACAATCCACATGTGAAGATTTCTCTAAAGGTCTGGTTATGATTAGACTTTTTAGTCAGCAAGTACCCGACATATTATTTGATATTAGTGACAATGAAATGGTTACGAAAAAGCAATTAATTTCACAACAGCAAGCATATGAAGTATTGTTAAACGGAGAGTTTAGTACGTACGAACCTTTACAAAAAGGTGATACATTAACGATAACGAATGTTCGTCTAACCTATACTTATGATACAAAAGGTTACTATCAGCCTGTATATGTATTTACAAGCCGTGTTAATGATTCAGACTACCCGATTGAAGTTTTAATATCAGCTATTCAGTAAATAAAAAACTAAACTTCCCCCGAATAGTGGACACTAAAAAGTGTAGCTATTCGGTTTTTTTGTTCAATTCCAGTTATTCAATGAAAAAAGTTTTAACTTTGTCTAATAACAAATAATCCCCAATAAAACCTTGGAATGATAGGCAATATCAATACCCCTTCCAATAATGCCTATATTATAATATCTCTTCTTCAACTAAACTGCACCGTTAGTTCAAGAAGGAAATAGAGTTGAATCCCCTCTTGTTCGCCAAAAGCCCCCGATTGCTTATCGCCAGCTTTACTCTTGTTAACAGTTAATTTATGTGCTTTTTGTGTTGCCATTTTGCTATCCGCAGTTAATGCAACTGATTTCCCATCTTCGGAAATAACTACTTTATCAACAGTTCCGTCAAAAGTTATTACTTCTTCTTTTAGGTTAGTCTTACTTACCATGCCAACCGTAAAACAAATAAAAGCGCCTAAAACCAATGATATCAAGGGTTTCAGGCGTTATTTCAAATTGTAAAAATTCAGGATAATGAAAAGCTTCTGTTTAGTACATGGAGAGCTTTCAAGTGCACTTGCTTTTCTGGTAAGTTTATTCACTGCTCTGACTTCCCATCGAACCCTTCTTGTCCATTACGGGGTTGAATGATTCTCACCACTTAAAGTGGAGCTGATGAGACCTCCTTGTGTCATGCAAATTTTCTTTCCCTCTAATCCAGTCCTCCTAACTAACAGGTAATAATTGTGTTTTTGAATGTCCCCACATATTGGAATGTTATCCTATCCTGCAAGTCAATATGGTTTATGCTAACTGTTCCAAGTTTTGCTTTCCGGTCCTCTGCACAGAATCTCCTGATACCTACACTATACATTTCGACCACTATTACGGCAACGGCATATAATTGACCCCTCATCCAGTAGAGAAGAGTGCTACCAAATGCATATTAACCTTTTATCAGTCACTTTGATGATGGTTCTTAAAGTTGTTTCATTTCGGATGGCTAATCGTCATCACGTCTCAAAATATGTAAAGGGTGTTCAATTCAGAACCGGAAAGCACCGTCTTCAAACCACTTTTGTTTGTGTAGAAAAAGGATAGAAACTTTTCATTTTCTATCCTTTTTCTAACGTATTCCTCAAAAAGTAAAATCGCCTCAAACCCTTAATACTAAAGGATTTGAGGCGATTTTAATTAGTTCAAACTTAATCATTCCGAACCTAGATACGTCCCAGGAGGGATTCGAACCCCCGACCGACGGCTTAGAAGGCCGTTGCTCTATCCAGCTGAGCTACTGAGACATGTGCTTGAGTTATTAAATAACTCTTAAGGACAAGACTTAGTATATCCTGTATTAAAACGAAAGTCAACACTATTTAACAACTTATTTTATTTTAATTGAATCTACCGTTTCATGTCTCATATTCTTGAATGTTACACGCACAGTTTCGTCCCAATCCACAACTGCATATGTTGCCTCTTTACCACCCCGTGGCTGCATTGTACTCCCTGGATTCAAGAACAATATCCCGTCCTTCATTTCAGCACCGTATAGATGTGAATGGCCAAACAACACAATATCTGCGCCAAGTTCTTTGGCACTGTAATATAGCCCCATCAACGATGAACGTACATCATGTTCATGACCGTGAACAGCTAAAACCTTTTTCACCTGTACATCGACAACGATGGACGTTGGAAACCGCGCATCACGATCGCAATTGCCACGCACTCTATACATTGTATGCAAAACCGGATCATCGAATGACAACTCACTATCTCCACAATGAAAAATCGCATCCGCAGGTAGAGCAGAAACGGCTTTCACCGTCTCCTTATCCCCATGCGAATCACTCATGACAACTAGTTTCACTTGTGATCACCTACACTCTCCATAAATTGCGGTAACTGTACTTTTAACTGAGCCAGTGCCGCCCCACGATGCGAAATTAGACTTTTCTCTTCAGGTGACAATTCAGCCATCATTCGCCCCTGCTCCGGTACATAAAAAATTGGATCATAGCCAAAGCCATTTGTTCCCTTGCGCTCTGTGTGGATCAAACCTTCACAGCTGCCCGAAAATGTCTCTGTTTGAATGCCAGGTCCAGCCACAGCCAGTACGCAACGGAAACGTGCCGTACGACCTTCTGTAGGCACCGCTGCTAGCTCTTTTAGCACTTTATCGATATTGTCACCATCGTTCTTCTCCGGGCCTGCATAACGCGCAGAATAAACGCCTGGAGCGCCATCCAGTGCATCGATTTCAAGCCCACTATCATCCGCAATCACAATCTTATTTAGCAGACGAGCAACCGTCTCTGCTTTCAGGATTGCATTGTCTTCAAACGTGACACCCGTCTCTTCCACATCAATTGGCTCGTCCAAATCATTCAACGTCAAAACCCGCACGCCAAACGGCTTGAATAGCGTATCAAAATCTTTTGCTTTACCCAGATTATTCGTTGCGATTAATACTTCCTTCATCATTTAGCCACTTCTTTCATGCCAATCAAATCAGCAATCTCACCAAGCGCCTCGGATTGCACGGCAAATAATTGATGAATCCCTTGTTCTCCAAGCGAAACCAAGCCATTCATTTCCTCACGTGTGAATGTCGATTCCTCGCCTGTCCCCTGTAACTCAACAAATGCACCTGCACCCGTCATCACTACATTCATATCAACAGCTGCTGATGAATCTTCCACATAATCCAAGTCAAGAATAAGCTGACCTTCAGTTGTCTTCCCGACACTAATGGCTGCCAGGTTATCAGAAATCGGGAAAGTTGCCAATCCTTTGTCCGCATGCAATTTAGCAACCGCCATCGTCATCGCTACAAATGCACCTGTAATCGATGCTGTGCGCGTTCCTCCGTCTGCTTGAATCACATCACAGTCAATCCAAATCGTCCGCTCACCAAGCGCCTCTAAATTAGTGACTGCGCGCAATGCACGTCCAATTAGACGTTGTATTTCCATAGTACGTCCACCGACTTTACCTTTTGAAGATTCGCGCTGCGTGCGTTGGCCAGTTGCACGTGGCAACATGGAATATTCTGCAGTTACCCAACCTTTGCCGCTACCACGTAAAAAATGGGGAACCCGCTCTTCAATCGTAGCTGTGCAAATTACTTTCGTATTTCCAACAGAAATCAATACCGATCCTTCGGGATGCATTAAATAATTTGTTTCAATTGTTACTGGCCTATTCATGTCAGCCACTCGTCCATCATGTCTCATATTCAAAACCCTCCACCATTCAGTTTGCGCATTCATCTTATCATAACCCGTTTCACATACGCAAAAACCCGAAATATCCGACAACGGACATCTCAGGTTATTTCACAAGACAATATGCCTTACATCAGGTTTTTCGATCGACAACCAATCCTCAACAATCGGGGAAAATTGTTCAATCTTTCCTGTCGTATAGAAGATAGGCGCTATCTTGCTATCCACGATACGTTTACTATTGTCCGACATAAGCGTCCGTTCAACATCAGCTACAGTCTCCACCGCCGATGAAATGATATTCACGCTTTTTGGCAAATGGGCTTGAATATGATGCTGCATAAGAGGATAATGCGTGCATCCTAATATAGCTACATCGAATTCCTTACCTGAAAGACCCACAAGCGCTTTAGCCACAATATCACTGGCGGTTTCTGACTTATACAAACCACTTTCAACAATCGGAACAAATTCCGGACACGCAAGTGGATAAACCGTTGCACTCGGTAAAAGTGTATGGATTGCATCATCGTACGCCCCACTATTGATTGTCCCAACTGTTCCGAGAACTGCGATTTCGCCAGTTGTTGATGCCTTTACAGCGCCTCGTGCACCCGGGACGATGACGCCAATCACCGGAAACGAGAAATGCTCGCGAACCTCGTCAAGCGCCACAGCTGTTGCTGTATTACACGCGATGACTAACATTTTTATGCCCATGTCAGAAAGTGCCGATGCCATTTCCATTGTGAACTCCCGAACCTCTTCCGTCGAACGTGGCCCATACGGACAACGTGCATCATCGCCTATATAAACAATGGGTTCATTTGGTAATCGATCGAGCATTTCTTTCACAACGGTTAGACCGCCGACACCCGAATCGATTACGCCTATTGGTGCTTCCACTAAAATCCCTCAATCCTTTTTCATCTCTAGATGTAGTTTGCTAAGTAGCTCAGAAAAATCTTTCACTTGTTGTTCATCAAAATCGGCTAACACCTTGTCTAAATAATCCCGACGCTTATCAATGACTTCCTCGATAACACGTTCTCCTTCATCTAACAGGTGGATCCGAACAACACGACGGTCTTGTTCATCACGGACACGCTTTACAAGATTGTTTTTTTCCATCCGATCCACTAAATCGGTTGTAGTGCTGAATGCAAGAAACATCCTGTTCGACAAATCGCCAATCGTCATATCGCCATGTTCAAATAACCATTGCAATGCAATGAACTGGGGAGGTGTAATTGTATAATTACTAAGAATCCGACGCCCCTGTTGTTTAATGATGGCAGCAATATATCTTAAATCTTTCTCCATACTCGCTACTTCACTCGTATATTGTTTGTTTACATCGCTTTGTTCCGTCAAGTACACCAGCTCCTAAAAAAGATTACTGTTTATCTATTGTCACCCTTTTTAGCACGTATGGCAATACCTTTTCAGTTGATGGGTGAAAAAGGAACCTATAGCGATAAAATAATGTAAAAAAACAGCAGCCATGCAACCTACTCGATATAGGTCGCACAGCTACCACTTAAAAGATTGGTTACAATTTCAACTCTCCAAGTCGCAATAATTCAACAATCGCCTGTGCCCTGCCGGAAACACCTAGCTTCTGAATCGTGTTCGAAATATGGTTCCGAACAGTTTTTTCGCTAATTCCGAGCCGTCCCGCGATATCTTTTGTCGTGTTATCGTCAACGAGCAGATGAAAGATTTCTCGTTCCCTTGCCGTTAGCAATGAACGGTTTTTTGATTCCTCTGTCAAGACGCGCCCCTCCTATCCACTTTCACTCTAAAATATGTGAAGATGGGTTAGGCTGTGCCGGCTCCACGATTATTTAGTTAGTAAAATGCAACTTCTCTTTTTCAGTCCAATGAACGCTTTTCCCACTTTCTCTGCCAATTTGAACAATTGAACCACGACCCGTGATGACAATGTCGTCTTGCTCATTCTTCGCCATGTAGTGAATATCGAGAGAACTGTTACCAATTGTCGCTACTTTCACGTAGATTGTAAGCGTTTCATCGAAAAAGACCTGTTTTACATAATCACATTGCAAGTCTGCAACAACAGGAATCGCACTGCCTTCAGGGTTCAACCAATCGTTCATAAGTCCGGCATGTTTCAGGAATTCGATTCGTGCATATTCAAAATAGGTAAATGCCACTGTATTGTTCAAGTGGCCGTACATATCCGTTTCTGAAAACCGTACGGTGACTGGCACGGAAAACGTAAATTCAGATGCCCATATGGATACGTCCGTTATGTAAGTTGCTCTCATAAATAAAACCCCTTTCCGCAATGAATGAACATTCATTCTTTTATTCTATCAAAGTTCTATCAAGAAATAAAGAAAGTCTATTGAATCCGCTACGGTGCTCGGGTGGGCCTTCTCTGGTGATTGACAGTCACAATAGCTAAAGTTCATAAACAACAAAAACCCCGCCAGGCATAATGCCAAAGCGGGGCTTGAGACTGAAATCAGTCTACCATATGGTCGCTTCCGAAGAAGTTTTTGAACATTTGAATACTTGTTGCACGGTTCATAGCAGCGATAGATGTTGTCAATGGAATGCCTTTCGGACAAGCCACTACACAGTTCTGTGAGTTACCACATTCACCGATACCACCGTCTGACATAAGTGCAGCTAGACGCTCGTCCTTGTTCATCGCACCTGTTGGATGCGTGTTGAACAAACGGACTTGTGACAGCAATGCAGGACCCATGAAGTTCGTGTTGTCATTCACATTTGGACATGCTTCAAGACAAACACCACAAGTCATACATTTTGAAAGTTCATATGCCCATTGGCGCTTACGCTCAGGCATACGAGGACCTTCTCCAAGATCGTACGTTCCATCGATTGGAACCCACGCCTTGATTTTTTTCAAAGAATCAAACATGAATTCTCTGTCGACAATCAAGTCACGAACGACCGGGAATGTCTTCATCGGCTCAAGCGTAATTGGCTGAGTCAATTTATCAACAAGTGCTGTACACGATTGACGCGGACGGCCATTGATCACCATTGAACATGCACCACAAACTTCTTCCAGACAGTTCATGTCCCAGTTGATTGGTGTTGTTTTCTTACCTTCTTTATTGACTGGGTTACGACGAATTTCCATTAAAGCAGAAATAACGTTCATATTCGGTCTATATTCCAACTCGAACTCTTCCCAATACGGTGTAGATTCAGCTGTATCCTGACGACGAATTTTAAATACTACTGTTTTCGTCGCAGTTAGTTGCTCGCTCATATACGTCATTCTCCTTTCGTCGCGGAGTAGTCGCGTTTACGTGGCGCTACAAGGGACACATCAATCTCTTCATAGTGGAAGATTGGTGCAGATTTTCCGTCAAATTTCGCCATCGTAGTCTTCATAAATTTCTCGTCATCACGATTCGGGAAGTCTGGTTTGTAGTGAGCGCCACGGCTCTCATCACGATTCAGTGCTCCTAGAGTGATAACACGTGCTAGGTACAACATATTTTTCAACTGACGCGTAAATGTTGCGCCTTGGTTAGACCATTGTTGAGTATCTGTCATGTTGATGTTCTCGTAGCGCTCAAGAAGCTCTACGATTTTATCGTCTGTTGCTTGAAGTCTGTCGTTGTAACGAACCACTGTTACGTTATCTGTCATCCATTCGCCAAGCTCTTTGTGAAGGACATAAGCGTTCTCTGTACCATTCATTTTGAGCGTGTCATCCCACTTTTGTTGCTCTTCTGCAACTGCTGCGTCGAAAATTGTCGATGGAAGTTCTTCAGCAGTACGCTTCAATTTCTTCATGTAATGAACAGCGTTTGGTCCTGCAACCATTCCACCGTAAATTGCTGAAAGAAGTGAGTTCGCACCAAGACGGTTTGCACCGTGCTGTGAATAATCACATTCACCAGCAGCAAAAAGACCTGGAATATTTGTCATCTGATCATAATCTACCCAAAGTCCGCCCATTGAATAGTGGACAGCTGGGAAGATTTTCATTGGCAACTTACGTGGATCATCACCTGTGAATTTCTCATAGATTTCGATGATACCACCAAGCTTGATGTCAAGCTCTTTAGGATCTTTATGGGAAAGGTCTAAGTAGACCATGTTTTCGCCGTTAATACCTAGTTTTTGATTGACGCAGACGTCAAAAATTTCACGTGTCGCAACGTCACGTGGTACAAGGTTTCCGTATGCCGGATATTTTTCTTCTAGGAAGTACCAAGGCTTACCATCTTTATATGTCCAAACACGGCCACCTTCACCACGTGCAGATTCACTCATAAGACGAAGTTTATCGTCCCCTGGAATTGCAGTTGGGTGAATTTGGATGAACTCACCATTCGAATAGTAAGCTCCTTGTTGATAAACGATAGAAGCGGCAGAACCTGTATTGATGACAGAGTTTGTTGTTTTCCCGAAAATAATTCCAGGTCCACCTGTCGCCATGATTACTGCATCACCTTTAAACGCTTTAATTTCCATCGTTTTAAGGTTTTGCGCTTTAATACCGCGACAAACGCCATCTTCATCTAGAACAACACCAAGGAATTCCCAGTGTTCATATTTCGTAACTAATCCAGCAACTTCATGACTACGAACTTGCTCGTCCAGTGCATATAGAAGCTGTTGTCCAGTTGTCGCACCTGCAAATGCTGTACGGTGGTGAAGCGTTCCGCCGAAACGTCTGAAATCCAAAAGTCCTTCAGGTGTACGGTTGAACATAACACCCATCCGGTCTAGTAAGTGAATGATTCCTGGTGCTGCATCCGTCATTGCTTTAACAGGTGGTTGGTTCGCAAGGAAGTCACCGCCGTATACAGTATCATCTAAGTGGATGTCAGGCGAGTCGCCTTCCCCTTTTGTGTTTACTGCACCGTTGATGCCGCCCTGAGCACATACAGAGTGGGAACGTTTAACCGGAACAAGTGAGAATAGGTCAACCGGTGTGCCTTCCTCCGCTGCTTTAATGACTGCCATCAAGCCCGCAAGACCGCCGCCAACGACAATCAATCTGCTTTTTGCCATTATTGTTTCACTCCTCAAATTATCAGTGATCTCATTATTTCAAGTTAAATCATTTGCAAATTAAACAAATGCAAGTAGTGCTTGGACACCGATTGTAGCAAGTACTAAGAACACTACAATTGTAACGTAAGTAACGATTTTTTGTGAGCGTGGTGATTGTGCAAGTCCCCAAGTAACTAAGAATGACCATAGGCCGTTCGCCAAGTGGAACGTTGCTGCGATCACACCAGCAATGTAGAACGCAAGCATGAATGGGTTATCTAAAATATTAGCCATCATATTGAAGTCTACTTCAGTGCCCAATGCTTTCTGAATTCTTGTTTCATAGATGTGCCATGCAATGAAGATGACAAGGAATACACCTGTCGTACGTTGCAACATGAACATCCAGTTGCGGAAAGTACCGTAGCGTTGTACGTTATTTTTCGCTGTAAAAGCTATGTACAGGCCGTAAAACGCATGGAACATAAGTGGGATGTAGATGATAAACCATTCTAAGAATAGTACGAATGGTAGGCTCCCCATAAAGTTAGATGCGGTGTTGAACGCTTCTTCGCCGCGCGTTGCAAAATGGTTAATAACCAAATGCTGGGCAACAAAAAGCCCAACCGGAATAATTCCGAGCAATGAGTGTAGACGACGTAAGTAAAAATCTGATTCTCTCGACAAGTCTTTTACCCTCCCTTATTACTGAGGTTAACGATCAAGATGATGTCATCGTTTTGACACGAAGCAATCATTGACGGTTTCCCTCCTCGTGGTACAATATTAGAACATGTCCATTGTACTCCTCTGTTTTAAAGAGGTCAAGACGATGTGGTATTTTGATTTGTTTCTTATAGAAGAAATTTCGCAATAAAATAGAATACCATTTATTTTCATCCGAAAGGATTGCATAGTCGATTGGAAAATACTACATACGATTCGCCGACTCGCTTCGGCCATGAAATTTTACGCGATCATGTCTTACCCAGCATTTTGGGTGCTCACCAAGGTGAAATCCTCTACTGGGCAGGAAAGGAAGTAGCGAGAAAGTTTCCTGTTTTCAACATTGAAGAGATCCCTGTGTTCTTTCAAGAAGCAAGTTGGGGAACCCTTTCTCTTGAAAAAGAAATTAAAGACGAGGCTTTTTACACAATGAATAATGTGGATGAAATAATTATTCAGAACAGATCTTTTCAATTAGAAGCCGGCTTTCTGGCAGAACAATACCAAAAATTGAATGGACTTCTTACCGAATGTTACGGAGAAGTAAATTCTCAAAAAGGACAAGTTCTCTTCCATGTGAAATGGGATTTGAAAACGAAGATTGACGTATAAAAAAGATGCATCCATAAATGGATGCATCTTTTTTTCATTATTTTATAGAGCCTTATCCAATGCGAATTGCTCATGAAGGGCAGCTACCGCTTTCTCCATGTCAGGTTCCGGAATCACAACGGATACTTTAATTTCCGATGTACTAACCATCTTCACGGGAACGTCTGCGTGACGCAAAATATCGAACATATTCGCCGCAACACCTGGGTTAGACACCATTCCACTGCCCACAATCGAAACTTTCGCCAATCCAACTTCAAAATCTGCACGACGGTATCCGAGGGATTCTTTATTGGATTCTAGCACGTTGATCGCTTCGGCGAAATCTTCTTTTTTGATAGAAAATGACACAGAGGGTTGTGCATCCTCCCGAATCGTCTGGACAATGATATCGACGTTCACATGCTGTTGCGCAAGTGCCGTGAATATATTGGCGAGCGAACCATTGTGCGGAATGTCGTACATGACTGTAATCCGAACGATATCCCGCTCAAAAGCAATACCCCGTACAATTAAATTGTTTTCCAAATCAATTTCCTCCTTGATGATGGTTCCTTCTCCGTCCATATGCGCCGGTCTAACTCGTAGAGGCATTTGATGATTCTTAGCAAACTCAACTGCTCTCGGGTGGAGTACTCCAGCACCTAGATTAGCAATTTCAAGCATTTCATCGTATGATATCTCTTCCAACTTTCTAGCATTTCCAATCAACCTTGGATCCGTTGTAAACACGCCTTCAACATCCGTATAAATATCGCAAACTGCGGCTTCCAGCGCAATCGCAACTGCAACAGCACTTGTATCAGAACCCCCACGACCAAGCGTTGTCAACTCACCGCTATCATCAACACCCTGAAAGCCTGTAATCACCGTCACAGCTCCCGCTTCAAGGGCAGATACAATTCTATCCGCATGCACTTGCTCAATGCGCGCATTACCATGAACAGACTCTGTCGTGACACCTGCCTGCCAACCTGTATAAGATCGCGCCTCTACTCCTTCTGCGGCAATTGCCATTGCTAGAAGGGATGCCGTCACCTGTTCACCTGTTGCCAGCAACATATCTAGCTCACGGCGACCTGGTGTCGGATTTATTTCCCGGGCAAGTGTCAGCAGTTCATCCGTTGTTTTCCCCATTGCTGAGACGATTACAGCTACTTGCTTCCCTCGATTGACTTCACCAATTACTAGTTGTGCAGCGCGTGCAATTCTCTCCGGATTTGCGACTGAAGTGCCTCCGAATTTCATTACGATACGTTCCATTATCCATTCCTCCGTCTTTCCCCTGAACGCAAAAACGGCCCTCAATAAATTTGAGAGCCGGGTCCGATTGGAGCCATCACTAAAAAGATGCTCCGTACGGATAGCTCTCCAGGCAGTTGATACCTGACAGATTCCCACTTCTTCAATGGAAATCCAGCAAAACAATCGTGACAGTCGATTTGTCCGCTTCGGCGAGTACCCCTTTCGATTCCCTTCTCTAGGCTGTCGCCTTCTGGAAATGTACTATTAGCATCCGCGCCTCTATCCTCACTACATATTCAATTGTAAGTGAAAAAATTCAGTGCATTCACTCTATCACATTATTCTTTTTGTTGCAATACCTCATCACGAAAATACTTTTCTACCGCCTCAGCGACAGCCCCGGGCAGACCTGCTTGCTGCATGGCTTCCGCAGTCGCCTCCCGAATCTTTTTCACCGAACCAAAATGTTTTAACAACTGCTGCTTCCTTTTTGGTCCAACCCCCGGTAATCCATCGAGCGCGGACGTTAATGAATTCGTTTCACGACGTTGCCGGTGGAATGTAATGGCAAATCGGTGCACTTCATCCTGTATCCGTTGTAATAAATAAAAGGCTTCACTTGTTCTTTTTAACGGAATCATGTCAATTGGATTGCCGTATAATAATTGCGCAGTCTGGTGCTTGTCATCTTTCGCGAGTCCAGCAATCGGAATGGATAAGCCAAGCTCATCCTCAATAATTTCCCGCGCTGCCTCCATATGCCCTTTCCCACCGTCAATGACGATTAGATCAGGTAACGGCAAATCATCCGTCAACACGCGGCTATAACGCCTTCTGACAACCTCACGCATTGCACCGTAGTCATCATGTGCAGCAGCCGTTTTCGTCACATATTTCCGATAATCTTTGCGATTCGGTTTACCATCGATGAACGATACCATTGCGGAGACAGGGTCAGAACCGTACGTATGAGAGTTATCGAACGCCTCAATACGGAGCGGTATCGCGATATTCATCGCATGACCAAGTTCTTCACACGCACCAATCGTTCGTTGTTCCTGCCGTTCGATTAGCTGGAACTTATCCCCCAATGACATTTCCGCATTTTTAATCGCAAGGTCGACAAGCGATTTCTTTTTCCCACGTTGCGGAATAAACACATTGACATTTAGCAATTGACGCACTAATTCGCTGTCAATCCCTTCCGGTAAAAGGATTTCCTTCGGCAGTAGATGTTCAGATTTTCCGTAAAACTGACCGATGAAAGTTAACAGTTCGTCCTCAGGGGCTTGGTAAAGCGGAAACAACGATACATCCCGTTCAATTAATTTCCCTTGCCGAACAAAAAATACTTGGACACACATCCACCCTTTGTCGACTGAGTAGCCAAAAATATCCCGATCCGTAAAATCATTCATCGTCATGGCCTGTTTCTCCATAACCGCTTCAATATTGGCAATCTGGTCACGATACTCTTTTGCCCGCTCAAACTCGAGATTTTCTGCCGCGGAAGACATTTTCTCGGTCAATTCTTTTTTGACACTTTTATAGCCACCATTAAGGAAACGACTAATGTCATCCACCATTTCTTTATAAATTTCCTGATCGATTTCATTAATACATGGCGCTAAACACTGACCGATATGATAGTAAAGACAAACACGGTCCGGCATCGTCTGGCATTTCCGATACGGATAGAGTCGGTCTAGTAACTTTTTCGTCTCCCCCGCTGCGTAGGCATTCGGGTATGGACCAAAGTATTTCCCTTTGTCCTTCTTCACTTTCCGTGTGATGACTAATTTCGGGTTGCGCTCAGCCGTAATTTTCAAATAGGGGTAGGTCTTATCATCTTTTAACATAATATTGTATTTCGGGTCGTACTGTTTGATGAGATTTAATTCAAGAACAAGCGCCTCAATGTTGGAGGAAGTGACCATATACTCAAAATCCTCAATCTCACTTACGAGTCGTTGCGTTTTCCCATCATGGCTGCCCGTAAAATAACTACGTACCCTATTTTTCAATACTTTCGCTTTACCAACATAAATGACTGTTCCTTGCCTATCTTTCATAAAATAACAGCCAGGCAACTCTGGTAAAATCGCTAGTTTTTGCTCTATCAACTCATTCATATCCGTCACCTACCAAAAAAACCGGGTACCAATGAAGGGACCCGGTTATTCTATTCATTTACGCGTGTTTTTCGATCAATTCAGCAAGAGCATCTTTCGGTTTGAAACCGACCACTTTATCAACCATTTCGCCATCTTTAAAAAGGATAAGCGTTGGGATAGACATAACACCATAGTCACTTGCAGTTCCTTGGTTGTCGTCAACGTCAACTTTAACAATTGTCGCTTTCCCATCGATGTCGCCATCTAATTCTTCAAGAACTGGCGCGATCATTTTACATGGTCCACACCAAGGTGCCCAAAAGTCTACAAGGACGAGTCCTTCTTTAATATTTTCAGCAAAGTTCTGATCAGTCGCATTAATAATTGCCATGGTAAAATTTCCTCCTTTAATAACTATGTTCGTAGTATATCACGCGGTGATAGCGCGGGCTAAATATATGCTTTATCTTATGCAACAAATGCCAGATGCTGTCACAATTCGAAGACCATGAATCGTGAACGCAACTGGCACCGAAAAATCACTTCATTTTTTTAATCTCTTCAATCATCAACGGAATAACATCAAACAAGTCGCCAACAATTCCATAATCCGCAACTTTGAAAATATTCGCTTCCGGATCTTTGTTGATCGCAACGATTACTTTCGAGTTAGACATTCCCGCCATATGCTGAATGGCACCTGAGATACCCGCAGCGATATACAAGTCTGGTGTCACTACTTTACCTGTTTGACCGATTTGTAATGAATAATCACAGTAGTCCGCGTCACATGCGCCACGGGATGCCCCAATTGCCCCACCCAGAAGCGTTGCTAGTTCTTGTAAAGGCTCAAATCCTTCTGCACTTTTCACACCACGACCACCAGCGACAACAACTTTCGCCTCAGAAAGGTCAACACCCTCCGTTGATTTCCGAACCACTTCAGCAATCACTGAACGAAGGCTAGTAATCTCTGCGGAAACAGCTGACACATCGCCTGTACGGCTCGCATCTTGTTCAAGCGGCGTAATATTGTTCGGACGAACTGTAATGAACAGTAGTCCTTCTTTATTTTTCACTTTTTCAAATGCTTTACCAGAATAGATCGGGCGAATGAACACAGCATCATCGCCTTCACCTTCGATAGCTGTCACATCTGAAATTAAACCAGACGCCAATTTACTCGCGATTTTCGGTGACAAGTCTTTCCCTAGTGCTGTATGACCAAACACAACAGCTCCCGGTTTCTCTTGCTCGTAAACAGCCATAAACGCCTGACCGAATGCATCAGATGTATATTGTTTTAAATGTGGATGTTCCACAGTGATAACACGGTCAGCACCGTAATGGATCATTTCTTCCGCAAGTGATTGAACAGCGTCGCCAAGCAATACGCCAACTACTTCTCCGCCGCCCGAAATCTTTTTCGCTGCCGCGATTACTTCGAATGACACATTACGCAATGCCCCTTCTCGCACTTCCCCAAGTACTACTACTTTGTTAGACATGTATAGACCCCCTTAAATTACTTTCGCTTCAGAATTTAATAGATTCACAAGTTCTTTTACTTGATCAGCGATATCGCCCTCAAGAACCCGTCCCGCTGCTTTTTGCGGTGGAAGATACACTTCAATCGTTTCTGTTTTCGCTGCTACATCATCTTCATCCAAATCGAGATCATCCAGCTCAAGCTTATCTAGCGGCTTTTTCTTCGCTTTCATGATACCCGGAAGTGATGGGTAGCGTGGTTCGTTAAGACCCTGCTGCGCAGTTACCAGAAGCGGTAGCGCTGTTACAATCG
Source organism: Sporosarcina sp. NPDC096371 (assembly GCF_044762865.1). Classification (NCBI taxonomy): domain Bacteria; kingdom Bacillati; phylum Bacillota; class Bacilli; order Caryophanales; family Caryophanaceae; genus Sporosarcina; species Sporosarcina sp. NPDC096371. The sequence goes on along the minus strand of NZ_JBIWFE010000003.1, from coordinate 540,872 downwards.
TTTCAGAATCACCTTCAACATCACGAACGATTTTCACAGTTGTGCCGTTGATGTCTAGACTCGTAATAGTAGTTACATAGTTGATGTCAAGAAGTTCAGCCACACGTGGTCCAATTTGTCCTGACCCGCCGTCAATGGCTACGTTTCCAGCAAGGATTAAATCTGCTTTTTTATCTTTCAAATATTCGGCGATAATTTTAGCAGCTGTAAATTCATCCATCTCATCAAGATCATCTTCAGTATTAATAAGGACTGCTTTATCTGCCCCCATTGCTAGTGCAGTACGTAATTGTTTCTCCGCATCCTCGTCACCGATTGTAATGACCGTTACTTCACCCTCATGTGCATCGCGCACTTGAATGGCTTCTTCAATCGCATATTCGTCATATGGGTTAATGATAAACTCCGCACCATCATCGGCAATTTTACCATTGGTAATCGCAATTTTTTCCTCTGTATCAAATGTCCGTTTTACTAATACATAAATATTCATCTTACATACCCCCTCAACTTTTGATTATTTTCCCGTGAACACAGGTTGGCGTTTTTCAAGGAATGCTTGGATTCCTTCTTTCGCATCTTCCGAGACGAAAACTTCTCCGAACGCATCGGATTCTGCTTTGACGCCTTCGTAATAGGAAGCTGGTTTTGTATATTGCAACATCTCCAGTGCAGCTTTTACTGCAACAGGGCTTTTCTTCGCAATTTTTTTCGCAAGCTCCATCGTTTTAGACAGCAACTCTTCATCTGCATACGCATGGTTTGCAAGTCCAAGACGAACTGCCTCTTCCCCACTGATTGGCTCACTTGTCAACAACATCTCCGCCGCTTTAGGCATACCGACATAGCGCGGTAGACGTTGTGTCCCTGCAAATCCAGGGATGAGACCTAACTGCAATTCTGGCAATCCTAGTTTTGCTTGTTTTGTAACGATGCGTATATGACAGCCCATCGCTAGTTCAAGTCCTCCACCAAGTGCCGCGCCGTGAATAGCAGCAATGACCGGCTTAGTAAAGCGTTCTAAGCGTTCAAATACTTGTTGTCCACTTGCAGCTAATTCCGAAAATTCTTCCCCTGATGTAATCGATGTAAATTCTTTAATATCTGCACCTGCCGAGAAAAACTTCCCTTCCCCGTGAAGAACAATTACTCTTACTGAATCATCGTTTTCCACTTTGTCAAGGAGTGCATTCACTTCCAGTATGAGTCCACGTGAAAGTGCATTCGCGGGCGGCCTATTAATCGTTGCAACTGCTACACTATCTTTAATGACTACTTGTAGTGACTCCATTTCATCCCCACTTTCTATCCATTTCGCCTTTGTTACATGTCAAATCAATTACGCCTTGGCGTAATTGCGTCCAGATTTTTTCGAGCACGCTCGAAAAGCTCCTTTGAAAATCTGTGACATCCGCCGGAGGCTTAACTTGAATCAGCAAGGAGTTTGGACTCCCCTGATTTGAAATGCAATACAACATCCATCCCACTGCTTTTAGAAGTGGGGAGTTCTGCTGAATCAAGTTAAGCTTTCATTCCATTCATGATGAGTCTATGTACCTCGGATGATAGTTTCAATAAATCATATTTTTGATCGTTCATCACCCATGAAGTGATTGTTTCATCAATCGTTCCAAACACCATTTGCCTTGCAAGTCGGATATCAAGATCAGCATCGAGCACACCACCATCAATTCCTTCTTTCAAGATAGCGTCTAGAAGTACTAAGTATTCCTTCAATACTTCATTAATGCGAATCCGTAACTCTTTGTTCGATTGTCTAAGCTCAAGTTGTGTGACGATTGCAAGTTGACGGTCTTCATGGAGTACACGGAAATGATTGTCAATCATCCTAAATAGCTTCTCCGATGTATCAATGTCTTTTTTCAATATAGCCTCGACATTCTCGACGAAAATCGCCATTTTTTCTCTGAAGACAGATATAAGAATATCCTCTTTATTTTTAAAATAAAGATAGATTGTCCCGTCCGCAACGCCAGCTTCTTTCGCAATCTTTGACACTTGCGCTTGATGAAATCCGTTTTCAGCGATGACAATCACTGCCGCATCCACGATTTGCTTATACTTCGGCTTATCCCGTTTCACTACTAATCACCACCAAAAAGAAAATATGAATGACGATTCATTCATATTTTCATATTATTATTTATTTTCAGTTGTGTCAAGCATTATCCTCTAATGCTGTCTGTAGTTCCTGCTCGGCTTTCTTCTTGTCTTCCTCCACAAGTGTCCGTCGTAAAATTTTTCCGACAGCCGTTTTTGGCAATTCACTGCGGAATTCATACTTGCGTGGAACTTTGAACGATGCCAAATTCTTACGACAATACGCATCAAGCTGTTCTTCCGTTACTGAAGCGCCTTCTTTCAACACGATATAGGCTTTGACCGTTTCTCCTCGGTATGGATCCGGAATACCTGCAACTACACATTCCTGAATAGCGTCATGTTCATACAGGATTTCCTCGATTTCGCGCGGATAAATATTAAAACCACTCGCAATAATCATATCTTTTTTACGATCAACAACGTAGAAATAACCTTTCTCATCCATATAGCCAAGGTCACCTGTTAAAAACCAGCCGTCTCGGAATGTCCGATTTGTCTCCTCCGGCTTATTCCAGTAGCCTTTCATCACTTGTGGACCTTTGACTGCAATCTCGCCAATTTCACCCACCTCAAGTGCCTCTGATGACTCGATTCCGAGAATACAAGCATTCGTATCTGGCCATGGTACACCAACGGAGCCTTTTATCCGTTCTGTTGCCCAGACAAAATTAGCATGTGTCACAGGTGATGTTTCGGTCAAGCCATAACCTTCCACTAACTTCCCACCCGTAATCCTCTCAAATTCATCCTGTACTTCGACCGGCAATGCCGCGGAACCACTAATACATGCCTTTATGGATGATAAATTATATTTCGCAAGATCTGGATGGTTCAATAATCCGATGTAAATGGTAGGCGCACCCGGAAATAGCGTCGGTTTCTGTTTATCAATCGTTTTCAAAGCAGCTTCAAAATCAAATTTCGGTATGAGCACCATTTTGTTTCCTAGCATAACCGAAAGAACTAACACAGTTGTCATGCCATAGACATGGAAAAATGGCAGAATACCTAATACCGTTTCTTCGCCTTCTTTACATTTATATAGCCATTCATTACACATTTTAACGTTAGCATTCAAGTTGGCATGCGTAAGTATGACACCTTTTGGCGGTCCCGTTGTCCCTCCGGTATATTGCAGTAAGGCGATATCTTCATCGTAATTAAAATCATAGTGAACAGGGCTCGGTTTTGCGATTTTCATAATTTCAGTAAACAAATGATTCATCCCGCGATGCTCCACATTCACTGTCAGTCCATATTCTCTTTTCTGAATGAATGGATAGATAAGATTTTTCGGAAATGGCAAGTAGTCTTTAATGCCTGTAATAATGACATGCTCCAATTCCGTATCTTTGACGACTTTTGAAATTCGAGGAAATAGAATATCGAGAGAAATGATCGCCTTTGAACCAGAATCCACGAGTTGATAAGCCAATTCACGTTCCGTGTAGAGAGGATTTGTTTGGACAACAATAGCTCCGATATACAGGATGCCGTAATAGGCGATTGCACTTTGCGGACAGTTAGGCAACATAATCGCCACTCGATCTCCTTTTTCAATTCCAATCGATTTCAAGTAGTTTGCGAACTTCAAAGCAGATTCATAAAATTCCTTATACGAAATCTCTTTCCCAAGAAAATGTATCGCAGTTTTTTCGGGATACTTTTTGCAAGACCTTGTGAGGAATTCTTGAATGGGAATCCGTTCATAATCAAGCGTCTTTGCGATTTCAGCAGGATACAAATCTAACCATGGTTTCGCCGTCATGTAAAAACCCCCTTCTCCTACTCTATTCAACAACTTCGAATATTCCTATATTTAATTATAGAGCTAAATGAATCCGCTTACAATGAGAATTTTACTTAAGGATAGAAAAAACGCCTTGACCGACATACTCGGTCAAGGCATATTAAAGAATAACCAACTCGGTGTACCAAAATTCATCCAATAAATACCGACCGCAATAAAAATAACGCATACAGCCAGTAACACTTTTGCTAATTTCTCCATTAATAACGACTCCTATGAAATACTTGCCCCAATAACAAATGACAACCCTACTGAAATTATCAAGGATATAAAGCCTACGGAACGGTTGTCCGCTTCAATTTCCTTATCAATTTTGAATTTAGGTGTTAGGAATTCAAACAACAGATAAGCAAAGATAAGTAGTGTAAATCCAAATAATCCCCACCCAATCATTTCTGGCAACGAATTATGCCTTTCGATGGAGTAGCGGAAAATATTACAGACACCAAAAATCTTTCCGCCCGTTGCAAACGCAACTGACAGATTCCCTTTTCGAATTTCTTCCCAATTCTTATATTTCGTAACGAGCTCAAAAAGCACCATTGAAACAATAAGACAAAGGACAACAACACTGAAATAGCCTGCCGTTTCTACTAATGGATTACTCCAAAATCCAGTTTTCGTCATAGTGTTAAGCTCCTTTTACGTTCGATCATTCCTACCTATACGGTTAAAGACGGAAAAGGTTTCAAAAAGGAGCGAACTTTTTTAAAATATTTAAAATGAAGATTCCTATAAAATCCCCTTAGTGCTAGTGAATACCTCCCGCGATAAGCCTAATAGAAAACCATTATTAGCCTTATCGCTTCGGCTATCTGAATAGATATTCATACACAACCGTACAAGATTTCATTTTACTTCAATTCCACAACAGTGACACCATATCCACCCTCGCCCGCTTCACCAAATCGGAAGCTTTTTACGCGGGAATGATTTTTCAAGAATTTTTGGATGCCTTGTCTTAATGCGCCTGTCCCTTTACCGTGAATAATCGACACTTGGTGATAATTCGATAACAGTGCATCATCCAAATATTTTTCCGTCCGGAAGATTGCATCTTCATAACGCTCACCTCGTAGATCCAGCTCTAGTTTAACGTATGAATCCCTACCTCTTACAGAAGTCGATACGACAGTTGGTTTCTCTTTTTCCGGCTTGACATATTCCAAGCCAGACTGGTCCAGCTTCATCTTCAAAATACCGATTTGAACGACCCATTCCTGACCCGATACTTTTTCAATTAGTGTTCCTTTTTGACCATAGCTCAGTACCTTCACTTCATCACCAACTTGCAGTGGCCTTGGTGCCGCCTTCGCTTTGATCACTTTTTTCGCTTCAACCGGTGCTGCACCTTCCAAACGTTTACGTGCTTCAATCAATTCATGCTCTTTAACATTCGCTCCGACATTTAATCGCATCGCACGCAAATCTGAAATAACAGCCTCTGATTCACGTTTCGCATCTTCAACGATTTTTTTAGCTTTTTCTTTCGCTTTGGTTTCCAAACGCTCTTTCATACTGTCAAAATCAGCTAAACGTTCTTCCAACTCAAGTTTCAATCGCTCTGTCTCTAACAACACTTCATGCGTCTGTTCCGCATCTTTTTCAGATTGAACTCGACTCGTTTCAAGCGACACGATCATAGAATCGACTTCACCACGATCTGTCCCCGTGAATGTTTTCGCACGTTCAATGATTCGTTCCTGTAATCCAAGCCGCTTTGAAATTTCAAACGCATTACTGCGACCTGGCACGCCAATTAGCAGGCGATAGGTCGGGCTCAAAGTTTCAATATCAAATTCGACACTTGCGTTGGCAACTCCAGGACGATTATAGCCATACGCTTTTAGTTCCGGATAATGGGTCGTTGCCATCACGCGTGCACCATGCCCATGTACTTCATCCAAAATAGAAATAGCTAATGCTGCTCCTTCTTGTGGATCTGTACCCGAACCAAGCTCATCAAAGATGATTAATGAACGATCATCGTATTTTTTAATGATGTCGACGATATTCACCATATGTGACGAGAAGGTACTCAAGCTTTGCTCGATAGATTGCTCGTCCCCAATATCGGCATAGACCGAATCGAATACAGCAATTTCCGAACCATCTAATGCGGGAATCGGTAACCCTGCTTGTGCCATTAATGTGCATAAGCCGACCGTTTTCAATGTTACCGTTTTACCACCTGTGTTTGGTCCCGTAATTACAATTGTCGTAATGTCTTTCCCGAATTCAATTGTATTGGCTACGGCAGTTTCAATCGGCAACAACGGATGTCGCGCCTTCGCAAGACGAATATAGCCATCGTTGTTCACTTCAGGCTTCGTACACTTATGCGCCATACCAAATTTCGCTTTCGCTAGGATGATATCGATTTCCGCCAGGACGGCAACAAGCGTGAAAAGATCATGGGCGATTTCCTGCACTTTAGCAGACAGCTCAAGTAAAATTTTTTCAATTTCCTCTTGCTCCTGCATTTTCAAACGTCTAATTTCATTATTTGCTTGAACAACTGCGTCTGGTTCAATGAACAACGTCTGTCCAGATGATGACATATCATGGATGACACCACCATAATGCGAGCGATACTCTGATTTTACAGGAATCACAAAGCGGTCATTTCGAATCGTAACAATCGAATCAGACAACATTTTAGCCGCATTACGACCACGGGTAAAGCTTTCCAACTTTTCACGGACGCGCCCTTCTTGCAGGCGTAACCCTTGACGAATGGAACGGAGCGAACCTGACGCGCTATCGACAACATGTCCATTGTCATCAATGCACGCATTAATTTCATGTTCCAAGCCAGTCAAGATTGGGATTAGCTCTTTTTTAGCCACGAAATGCGGAATCTCAATATCTTCATCGGCTACAATCGCCTCGATGAATTGACGTAAAACCCGACTTGCACGGATGGTATTGGCAATCTCCATCAATTCGTGGGCACTGAGCATACCCCCCATCTGTGCGCGCTTGGCGTGAGGGCGAATATCACTAATTCCCCCCATCGGCACATTGCCGCGAACACGGAGAATGGACAATCCTTCATCCATTTCTTCAAGTAATCGAACCACTTCGTTAAAATCGCTAACAGGTACTAATTTCTCCATATAAGAACGACCGGCATATGATGTGCAATGTGTAGCCACAATATCCCGAATTTTATCGAACTCAAGTGTTTTTAAGACACGGTTTTCCAATGCCTTACACTTCCTTTCATTTCCGGACAATGTCACGGAGGAATTTATCAAGCGGCCATGTATTCACGACCGTTTCTTTTTTTAACCAAGCTTTCTGTCCATAATTCACGCCAATCTCCATATACTTCAATTGATCAATTGCATGCGCATCTGTGTTGATAGCGATTGGCACGCCTGCTTCCTGCGCCATGACCAAATAATCCGTCGCAAGATCCAGCCGGTAAGGATTCGCATTTAATTCTAACACTTTACCATATTCCTTCGCCCACTGAATGAGTTGTGGAATGTCTGGGTTATAACCTTCACGCTGTCCGATAATACGCCCTGTTGGGTGCGCAATCATATCGACATGCGGATTTTTCATTGCTGTATGAAGTCGTTCCATAATTTGTTCTTGCGTTTGGCTAAAACTTGAATGGATAGATGCAATAACAAAATCTAACTCACTCAACAATTCATCATCAAAATCGAGCGTTGCGTCGGGTAAGATATCCATTTCCGTTCCGCAAAAAATTTCAATGTCTTTATATTCATCATTTAACGCACGAATTTCTGCAATTTGTTCACGCACGCGTTCTGGCGTTAAACCATTCGCGACTTTCAAGTATTCCGTATGGTCCGTGATAACCATATAGGAGTAGCCTTTCGCACGACAAGCCTCCACCATTTCTCGGATTGAATAACCGCCGTCCGACCATGTCGTATGCATATGCAAGTCTGAACGAATATCCTCCACCGCAATCAACCCAGCAAGCTCGTCGATACGTTCGATTTCACTGCCATTTCTCCGAAGCGCAGGGGGAATGAAAGGTAAATCGAAGTGGGCGAAAAATTGGGCTTCCGACTCAAATGTCGTGACAGACCCATCCTCATTCTCCACACCATATTCGCTAATCTTCATGCCTCTTGATTTTGCCAACTGACGCATGCGTACGTTGTGATCCTTTGAACCCGTAAAATGGTGGATGGCAGACGCAAATTGTTCTTCCTTCACAAAACGGAAATCCGCATCGATTTGCTCTTCCAAATCAAGCGTGACAGATAATTTAGCATCACCCGCCGCGATTGTAGCAACAAGCGGCAAGGAGGCAAGCAACTTCTCCCGTACAGTGCCAGGCTCGTCCGTCACAATGATGAAGTCCACATCACTGCTTTCCTCTTCTGTTCGACGGAAACTACCCGCGACAGAAAAACGCGTAATTTCAGGAATTGCTTGTAACTCCTGCTCCACGAATGAGACAACCTTCTCCACTTGCCAAATCGGAAATTTACCTTGTCGCGTGCCTAACAATTCAATTTCAGCCAAAATATTGTCTTCAGTCTTCTTACCAAAACCGGGTACCTTACTAACTTCCGCTGCGATACATGCAGCGCGTAGCGTTTCGACCGAATCAATGCCCAGCGCTTCACGCAACTTGGCGATTTTCTTGCCACCAAGTCCAGGAATTTTCAATAAAGGAACCAATCCTTTTGGCACCGTCTCCTCTAGCTCCTTCAATAGATCAGACTCGCCTTTTTCAAGCAAATCCGAAATCACTGCACCTGTTCCTTTACCAATCCCTTTTAATGTTAGGATATCGTCCATTTCGGCTAAACTACGCGGATCGAGTTCTAGCACATTGGCAGCTTTTCGGAATGCAGAAATTTTAAACTGGTTTTCCCCAAGTAGTTCCATATATAAAGCGATTTTTTCAAATGTACGAATGATTGTTTTCTTATTCAACAAAAGCCCTCCCATTATGAAAAGTGTAAGCGCCCGTTCAGGGTCAACAAAGCTCATCACTAGTATATCGTAAGAAATTTTTACCTTCCTGTCTCTAGAAAAAAGCTTCCCTCCGGCAAGGGGGAAGCTGTCATTTTGTGTAAATGAACCACCAATTCTTCACCATCTCGGAAAACAACGGTGTGTGTTCAAACATCGTCTTAGCAAGCATGGATTTACCCAACAGTTCTTGAACGAAATCGATAGGGACCATGACCAACAGGTAGAGTACAAGGAAAATGAGAATGTAAAACTCTACAAATCCGAACAATGCTCCGGCAAATCGTGCAAGGAAACCTAAGACGGGTAGGTATTTCAAAAAATCGAACATAGATGCAATTAACTGCAATCCAAATTTGACAATGAGAAAAATAAGGACAAAGGCCAATAAATGATAAAATGTTTCGTCCAAATCGAGTTCCTCAAGCGACATCGACAACTTAGAACCAGCCGTCACACCCGGGTATGGAATCCACAGGACAAACTTCTCTGCGAGTTGTTTATAATACGTATAAGCGACAAAAAGTGCTGCGATAAATCCCGTCATATGTATAATTTGTAAGATAAGTCCTCGTCTAAAACCTGTGACAAGTCCAGCAAATAGGAGAAATAATATTAGTAAATCAAGCATGTAAGACCGTCAACCCTTCAACTTATTCAATTCTTGTTCTATTTGTTCTACCCGCTCTTTTAATTTAAGATAATCATGTACACTATTAACAGCAGTGAGCACAGCGATTTTCGAACTGTCGAGATATCGATTACGGGCACTGATCTCCCTCATCCTGTCATCAACCATCGAGGCGACCAAGCGCACATGACTGCTAGTTTCCGTACCGACAATTGTATAAGTCTGTCCGTAAATATCAACGGTTATGCGTGTCTTCTGTTCGTCTGTCAATGACTCGACCCCCTACAATCAATTACGCCTAGGTGAATGCTTATCATAATTCAACAGGACCAATCCCCATTGAATGCAATGCATATCGGCATTCATCCCGCAACTTATAGAAGTGGCGGACTTCTGTATCTGACGCATCTCTTTCAGTACAAAAATATTTGCGGAAACAAGTTAAAAACTCTGTTATCCATCATACCATGAAACGGTTTCACTTGTAACGTCATATAGTATAAGTTTGCGGATGACCTTTAAAGGGCAATTACGACTATACTATCAACTAAGTGCCTGACAATCTCTGATGTTCCTAATGAATACAGTCGACGAAAGGAAGTTTTAAATTGAGTAATCAAGTTATTCTAGTAGATGATCAAGGATTGAAAAAAGTGATGAACCACTATGCATCTTCAAAAATTGTACGCAATGCGCCCGGTGTCGTTTTTGCAGCAAAACTAACGGATACATCCATCACAGCCTATAAATCAGGCAAAGTACTGTTCCAAGGTGGCGGAGCTGAAAGAGAAGCCGCTCGTTGGGGCAAGGCGGAAGGAAGTGCGACGCCCACTAAAGTAAAAGTAAAAGGCGATACCCTACCAGACCGCCTGGCGGAACTGTCCGTCGTCGGGTCGGATGAAACGGGTACAGGAGACTTCTTCGGTCCCGTAACGGTTGCAGCCTGTTTCGTCCGTGCCGATCAAGTCGAACTCGTGCGGGAGCTCGGTGTCAGAGACTCAAAACAATTAACAGACGACCTGATGCGAAAAATCGCTCCTGATTTGCAGGAAGCCCTTATCTATAACGTGTTGACATTAAAAAATGACAAATACAACGAAGTGCAAGCCCGTGGCTGGTCGCAGGGGAAAATCAAAGCTCTTCTCCATAACCAAGCCCTTAGGCACGTCTTGCGGAAAATGGACGGCGAAAAACCCGATTATATTTTGATTGACCAATTTGCGGAACGCGGTATTTATTATAATCATATTAAAGCACAATCAGAAATCGTCAGGGAAAATGTGCTGTTTTCAACGAAGGCAGAAGGGCTACATATGTCTGTCGCTGCCGCATCCATTATTGCCCGTGTGGCATTTTTAGAAGAGATGGATCGACTTAGTGGTATTGCAGGGGTTGAGTTGCCAAAAGGGGCAGGATCGAAGGTAGACGAGGTCGCCGCCCGGATTTTATTAAAAAATGGGGAAGAGACATTGAAATCGTTAACGAAATGGCATTTTGCAAATGCGGGGAAAGCAAAGGCAATTGCGCTGAAGAAAAAGAAGTAACCTTTCTTCGTCACAACCGTTCTAATGGATGAGGTGATTATTTTGAGAAAACTCTTTTTTCTAAGTTGTTGTCTTCTTATTCTTAGTGCATGTGTACCAAATAAAAAAGTGGATTTCGACCCTGCCTCCCCTCTTCCACCGGCAGAAGCAAAGGTACAAAAAAGTGATTTTATCTACAAGCTATCTACCGAAAAAGACGTCTATGACACATTCGGTGAAACTGCGATTTTCGCAGAGCTAACGTATGTTGGAGAAATGGACTCCATTGATATTTACCATGCAGCCTCTCCTTTTTATTTCCCATTGGAAGAAAGGACGCATGGGATTGAAATCGATTATCCCATGAATGAACCACTGATAATGACGACGTTAAAAAAAGATGAATCATTACGGCAAAAATATAATTTTGCCGGTGGTTATAGTGATCAAGACGAAGCCACATACGTCGAATTTGTTAAGATGTTAATGAATGAGGGATTCCCTGAGGGAGAATATATCATCCACGGGTCTGCAGAATTTAAGACTACGGCCCTCCCGGAAGCAACGGATGACAAGAGTTTCAATTTGAAGGCCGATATTGGTTTTACGGTTGTGGAACCTTTTAGTCGATAATAAAATTCGTCCACAAAATTATATGCAAAAAAAGCCGCACACGGATTCCAAATCCCGTGTGCGGCTTTCATTTAATTACCCTCGAAGCAGTGCCCCTGCTTCTGCCGTTAATGCGTTCAACACTTTATCGTGCGCTTTAACAACTTCTTCATCTGTTAATGTGCGCTCCGGATCTGCGTAAGTCAATGAGAATGCAACGGATTTCTTGCCTTCCTCAACATTCGCTCCTTCATACAAGTCGAACAAACGAACCGTTTTCAGCAATTTACCACCTGCGTTGCGAATGACATGCTCAAGTGCTCCAGCAGATGTTTCGCTCGATACGACTAGTGCGATATCCCTTGAAATCGATGGAAAACGTGGAACCTGTACATAAACCAATTCAGCCGTTTCAACCGCAAGGATTTTTGCAAGATTCATCTCCATCACATACGTGTTTTTCAAGTCGCGTTTTTTCTGTTCTGTCGGGTGAATCTGGCCAATTAAACCAATTCGCTCTCCATTATAGAAAATATTCGCTGTGCGGCCTGGGTGCATGCCGTCAATTACAGCTTGTTCGAAAGTTAAACCTTCCACTAACCCAAGGCTATCCATCATGCCTTCAACAATCCCTTTTAGCACGAAGAAATCAACTGGTTTTGTTTCGGCTTGCCACGCATGGTCTACCCATTTACCTGTGATCACTGCGGCAACATGTTCCACTTCCTGTGGCAGACCATCTTCTTCTTCGCCAAGGAATACTGAACCTGTTTCATACAATGCAACCGAGTCCATACGGCGTGCAACATTATACGTCGCTGCTTCCAAAAGGTGTGGGATGATACTCTGGCGAAGTACACTACGCTCTTCACTCATCGGCATTAGCAACTCTGTGACTGGTGCCGTTTCAAGTGCGTAGGCTTGCGCCTGTTCTTTAGATGTCAATGAATACGACAGCGCCTGATACAGTCCCGCACCTTCTAAGAATGTTCTCACCGTACGACGTTTAGCCTGATACGGTGTCAATCCGCCCGGTGTTGATTCTGTAACGGGAAGTGTCATTGGGATTTGGTCATATCCATACATACGTGCAATTTCCTCGATAATATCTTCTTCGATACGCAGATCCTGCCTGCGAGTCGGTGCATCGATAACCAGTTTGCCGTTAACAGCTTCTGTCTGAATTTGCAATCTGTCTAAAATAGATAGCATTTCTTCAAGTGAAATTTTCATCCCGAGACGATTATTAATATAGTCCGGAGAAACCGTGATGCGTACAGGTGTCTTGTCGAGTTCATCTATCATTACTGATCCACTCAACACTTCACCGCCTGCAATATCAGCCATCAGCTGAGCCGCACGTTCTGCAGCTGCAATCACTCGTGCTGGATCCACACCTTTTTCAAAACGTGTGCTCGCGTCACTACGCAGTCCAATCTCTCTCGACGTGCGTCGAACAGATCCTGGTGCAAAATAAGCGGATTCGATTACAACTGTCGTTGTGCCATCATGTACTTCGGAATTCAATCCGCCCATAACACCCGCAATTGCAACAGGTTCGTTACCATTTGTAATGACTAACTGATGAGATTCAAGCGTACGTTCTGTTTCATCCAACGTCGTGATTTTCTCACCTTGCTCCGCCAACCGTACAGTGATTTCGCCAGTTTCAAGACGGTCATAATCGAACGCATGAAGTGGTTGCCCATATTCCATCAATACGTAGTTCGTAATGTCGACTACGTTATTATGTGGACGTACGCCTGCCGCCATTAAACGGTTTTGAAGCCATAATGGTGATTCAGCGATTTTGACGTTTTTCACGACTTTAGCCACGTACATTGGATTACTTTCTTTTGCATCGATACGTAGTTTCAGTACATCTTCCGCTTTTTCAGCCGATTCTGTATAAGAAATTTCCGGCAATTGAATACCTTGCGATAAAATCGCGCCGACTTCATATGCAACCCCAAGCATGCTTAGTGCATCCGAACGATTCGGTGTCAAATCAAATTCAAGCACTGTATCATCGAGTCCAATGAGGGGCAAAGCACTCTCACCTGGTACTGCAGTGGCAGGAAGTACATAAATGCCTTCTGCGTACGCTTTTGGCACGAGTTTTCCTTCAACAGCAAGCTCTTGTAGTGAACAAATCATGCCGTTCGACTCTTCACCACGTAATTTTGCTTTTTTAATTTTAAAGTTGCCCGGTAGTACTGCGCCAGGACGTGCCACAATGACTTTTTGCCCTTCGGCAATGTTGGCAGCCCCACAAATAATTTGCGTGATTTCTTCACCAACGTCTACTTGACAAATATTCAATTTGTCGGCTTCCGGGTGCTTCACACATTCCTTCACATAACCGACAACAACGTTCGTCATGCCTTGAGAACGATCGATAATCGTATCGACTTCAATTCCAGAACGTGTAATTTTCTCCGCAAGTTCTCCAGGAGCAATACCCTCTATATTTACGTAATCACTTAACCATTTTGTAGATACTAACATGTCGTCTCCCCCTTTAAGCTTCCGTCCGGTGGAATTGCGATACAAAACGCACATCATTCGTATAGAAATGACGGATATCTTCCACACCATATTTCAACATCGCAACTCGTTCAGGCCCCATACCAAAAGCGAAACCTGAGACGACAGTTGGATCATATCCAGACATTCTTAATACGTTCGGGTGAACCATGCCTGCACCTAAAATTTCAATCCAACCAGTTTTCTTACAAATGTTACAGCCTGACCCGCCACATTTGAAACATGAAATATCCATTTCAACGGATGGTTCCGTGAATGGGAAGAAGCTTGGACGCAATCGGATTTCACGCTCTGTACCAAACATTTTCTTAGCGAATAAATCAAGAGTTCCTTTCAAATCGCTCATTCGGATATTTTCACCGACAACAAGCCCTTCGATTTGTGTGAACTGATGTGAATGTGTCGCATCATCGCTATCGCGACGGTACACTTTTCCTGGACAAATAATTTTAATCGGCGCGCCGTTCTTCTTTTCCATTGTGCGCGCTTGAACTGGTGACGTTTGTGTACGCAGAAGGACATCTTCTGAAATATAGAAAGAATCCTGCATATCACGTGCTGGATGGCCTTTCGGCAAGTTCAAAGCTTCAAAGTTGTAATAGTCTTTTTCTACTTCAGGACCTTCCGCAATTTCATAGCCCATGCTGATGAAGAAGTCTTCGATATCTTCGACGACGCGAGTCAGCGGGTGATGATTCCCCGTACGCGCAGGACGACCTGGCAATGTCACGTCAATGGATTCTTTTGCAAGCTGTTCGTTGATGGCTTGTTCCTCAAGTTTCGCCATACGTTCTTCTAGTACCTCTGTCACAGCTTCACGAATGACATTGACGAGCGCTCCCATTTTTGGACGTTCCTCAGCTGGTAATTTCCCCATGCCTTTGAGTAAATCCGTGATGGGTCCTTTTTTCCCTAAATAAGCGACACGAACTTCGTTTAATGCTTTAACATCTGATGCTGCCTCAATTTTCGCGAGAGCCTCATCTTTTAACTGTTCTAATTGTGCTTCCATATCGATTCTCCTTTCGAAATTAGCAAAAGTGTAGGGCACCTGCCTAGACAAAAAAAACCCCGCCCCTATAAAAGGGACGAGGACGATTTCGCGGTACCACCCTGATTATCACACCCGAAGGCATGATCACTCAAATCGGAATAACGGTCCGGCGCCGGCACATCTTTACAGCTTTCGCTGGTCCTGATGGCAGCTCATGGGGTGAACTTCAACAGACACTTGCCCATCTGCGCTTTCAGTCAAGGCGCGGACTCCCTTTCGGTTCGTGTGGTGCTTACTTTTCCCAGTCATTGCTTTTATTTTAATTCATAACTAGTAGTATACCCGAAATCATTTTGTTCATCAACAATGGAAATAAATAGTTGCATTAAAAATCATCTTTGAACCCGCTATGGCTCCTTCGCTAAGTTTACAGATGGTATCCATTTATTCAACTTTCGTTAGTTAGTTTTTTGAATACGAATACAACAGAATCCCAGTCGCCACTGCAACGTTCAGTGACTCAGCTTTGCCGTACATTGGGATTTTCACGGTTGCATCTGCCAGCGCCAATAATTCGGGTTCAACACCGCTACCTTCATTACCCATAATCAAGGCGAATTCTGTTTGTGGCTCGACATCAGAATGATTGACGGCATTTTGCAATCCTGTACCAAGCACCTTGATGCCTGCTTCTTTTGAATTCGTCGCCCATTCCATCAAATCGCCTCTGACGACAGGGATATTGAAATGGGACCCTTGTGCAGAACGAACCGTTTTCGGATTATACGGATCCGCAGAACCTTTTCCGAGAATAACCGCATCCATTCCCGCAGCGTCTGCCGTACGAATCATCGTCCCCACATTACCTGGGTCTTGCACGGCATCAATTAGCAATAGTTTTTTCCATGATACAAAATCTTCTTCGGCATGTTGTGGCTGGCGGCAATGCGCGTAGACGCCTTGTGAGTGCTCCGTTTCTGAAATTTCCTTAGCAACGGCACTGTTTACTTCGACAATCTGTACACCTTCCGTTGACCAATCTGCCGGAAATTCAACGCCATCTCGAATAATTAATGCAAGAATGACCTCTTCTTTCTTTAATGCTTCTTCAACAAGATGGAAACCTTCTACTAGGAACTCTTCAGTTTTGTCGCGCTCTTTTCGTGTTGATACGAGCTTTTTCCAATGTTTCACGAGTGAGTTTTGTGGTGATTCAATACGTTTCATGTGAATGTTACCGCCTTTTTCTTTTCAGTGTATCAAATGACGGTATAGTTGGCGATATTTGTGTACAAAATGATTGTGGGAGGTTGATAAAATGGATTTTCAAATAAGAGACGCCATTACGGCAAACATGAAAAATAACTCAGCGGAAGATGTCCGTAACGTCGTCGAAGATGCCATCAAGCGAGGCGAAGAACACCTACTACCAGGACTCGGCGTGTTCTTTGAAAAACTATGGAACAGTTCGGGTGAACAAGAAAAGTCGAAAATGGCCGGAGAGTTAGCACAAGTATTTGCGGCGGGTTGAATAGTATGGGAAATGCGTGGGTGCCTGTCACCCACGCATTATTTCACTTCATAAAGCCTTCTAAAGTTTTCAACGATTTCTTTTGATCTCGTATGATGTAAATAATGTCCGCCTTCAAACGACATCACTTCACCATGCATAGAATCTTTTATCTGCTCTTCATGCCCCTCTTCCCATCCTTCAACATCTGTAGTATTTGCGGCTAAAAAGAAAAATACAGGGAGTTTTTTAGGAAACGTCAAATCTTGAGCAACTTTAAAATTATGTTCCATTTGTTCCCCTTCGCTGAGGATGTTTGGGTTCATGACATTTTTAAGCGAAATCATTCTCACTTGCTCTTTTGTTGCTTCATCTACTTCTTGTAGTGCAGTTTCGTCAGGGGATAGCTTCATAATCAATCTGAGGAAACCTGATTTTCTGAGTAGTTCATAGCTTTCTGCCGGAAATTCTTCTACTGGTTGCGACGGGAAACTACTATCTATTCCCACAAACGCACTGACTTCGTTTTCGTAGCGGTTAACATATTCTAACCCATAGATGCCAGCAATCGAATGCCCCATCAGAATATAGCGGTCAATATTGAGTTGCTGCAAGGCTTCATGTGTTTCATCTACAATATTGTCAATACTCCGTTCCTTTTCGGATATATCACTCAATCCATAGCCAAAAGGCTCAATCACAACGACCTTATAAAATGGAGACAGCTCTTCCACAAGTGGCATAAAGTCAATACCTGGCGAACCTGTTCCATAACCTGGCAATAACACCACTGTTTCTTCGCCTTGTCCTTGAATCGTCACATTCATATTTTTTCCATCTACCGCTACAAACTGGCCGTAGTCTGCTATTTTTCCTAGCTCCGATTTATTGCTGATGAGATTCACTGTAAAAACAGTTACTAGAAAAATAACGATTGCTGCAACAAAAACGCCAATTATTTTAAGTGAAATCATAAGTATTCTTTTCATCATGTAATACCTCTCCTACTGCTCCACTTCATTCAGGGATTACACTCCCCGTTTGAATAAAGAAATCAAAGCCCATCGCCGTCGCAATGCCAAAAACAAGCGTCCATAATGCAATGCTGATCGTCATCCAAATGGTTGTGTTTACTTTACTCGCACCAAACAATAACCCGATGAATGCTGCAATATGTGTACCTATTAAAATCGGACCAAGTAGCGCAAGCCCTGGCATTCCGTATTTATTCCAAATCCGTTTGCCCCGTTCAGTTCGCTTGGAATCCCCTTTGCCATCCTTCTTTTTCCGTGACTCCATCCAAACCTTCACTTTTTGAAAGGCAAAAATAAGGATCATCACGGTCAGCAGATTACCAACAAATGCAAGCAGCATCACCCAAAATGGTGAAAGTCCACTAATGATTCCTAAAGGGATAACAAGTGCGATTTCTAACCACGGAATGGCAGCACCTAGAAACACTAAAAAGTATTCAAACATCATTCATCTTCCCCCATATACTTTCTGATTTCTGTGTAATAAATTACATACTGCCCCATCGAAAGAAGCAAGAGTCCTAATATCATCCCTGTCGTTCCTACCTGAAATACTAGATATAGACTAGCTAAAAACGGAATGGCCCAAACAAAATAAGAATAGACTTTCTTCGTTGCCCGTTTCGTAAATTCTTGAAATAACTCGTCATCCTCCATGTATTCCTGCGGCTTCCATGAGAAAGCATTTATTTTATGCTTCGGCATCTGTTTATTGTGCTTTACGACATTCCAATAAAATAACCATGCATAGACGATGAAAACGAGCAATGTAATTCCCCAAAGTACGCCTAATTTCCCTTGGAAGTTAATCGCAAATTCAAATCCTCCATCGTTAAACGTCTCGAAATTAGAAGAATAACTTGTCATTAACACCAGTACCATCAATATGGAGATAGCACCCATCTGCCATAAAGGATACGTAATTCTCATATCATTTTTCACTGTCATTCCTCCCCTTCCATCCAAAATAATTCGTTTCCGTCACTCTATATCTTCCTCTACATATTTACGAAGTTCCAAATAATAGATAAGATATTGCATGATTGCGAGCACTAAGATATTGATAACAACGCCATACCTCGGTACTTGAAACCATAGATGAATATATAAAGATACTGGGAGGGCCCCCGTAAAAAACGCATACACTTTCTGTGACGCACGCCTAGTAATAAATTGCCATCCTTCATCGTCCTCAATATATTCGAATGGCTTAAGTTGAAATAACGATAGTCTTCGGTCGGGATTATTTTTATTATGCGCTGCTAATCTTTTTCTGAAAGTTAGTCCAAACCCAATAAATAGAACACCCAAAAAGAGAACGATAACCCCTCCTATCGCTTCCAAATTAAGCGCTGAGATTAAATCCGAGATGCCACCTTGCGATGCAAATAAGCCAATTGTAGCTACCAGCAAAAAACCAATTTGCCAAAGCGGGTACTGAATACGAAAATCTTTCTTCATGTTCATTCCTCCCCTTCCAACCAAAATAATTCGTTAATATCACAATCCAACGCACGGGCCAGTTTCAAGGATAATGTTACGGAAGGTGAAAATTCACCTTTTTCAATGAAACCAATCGTTTGGCGTGTCACGCCAACGCGTTTAGCTAATTCAATTTGTGTAAAATTATGTCTTGCTCGCAATTCCTTCAACCGATTTTTTAGCATCGTGACACCTCCTGGTTAAAATGTACACTATACTTAACATCATGTAAAGTATTGTATGCATTAGGTTAAGTTTAATGCACAAAAAAGCCCGGTCAATAAAGACCCGGACTTGTTGATACTATTTGATTACAACACTAAAGCCAAAACTGCTTTCTGTGCATGTAGACGATTGCCTGCTTGTTGGAATACATATGAATTTGGTCCGTCAATCACAGAAGTTGCGACTTCTTCCTCACGGTGCGCTGGTAGACAATGCAAGAACATATAATCTTCTTTTGCGTGTGCGACCAATTCATCGTTAATTTGGAAATCCTTAAACGCTTCTAGGCGCGCCACCGCTTCCTCTTCTTGCCCCATACTGGTCCAAACATCTGTATAAACGACATCTGCATCTTTTACTGCTTCCACCGGGTTCGTTGTTGTGACAACACTTCCGCCGTTCGCAGCGGCTATCGCTTGCGCTTTGACAAGTAGATCTGCGTTATATTCAAACCCTACTGGCGTTGCAACCGCTGCATGCATCCCCATATGCGCCGCGGCGATAATCAGCGAGTGCGCTACATTATTACCATCCCCAACATACGCAATTTTCTTGCCAGCGAGCGATCCCTTTACTTCCAAAATCGTTAGTAAATCTGCTAGTGCTTGGCACGGATGAAAAATATCTGTTAGACCATTGATGACAGGAACAGATGTATGTTCAGCCAATTCCTTCACCATTTCATGTGAGTTCGCACGAATCATAACACCATCTAAATACTCCGACAATACATGTCCTGTATCATACACAGATTCTCCACGGCCGATTTGCAAATCGCGTGCGTTCATGAACATCGCATGACCACCAAGTTGGATCATTCCAACTTCAAATGAGATCCGTGTACGTGTTGAATGCTTTTCAAAAATCATCCCGAGCGTCTTACCAGCTAAAATAGGTGGCATATTGCCCGCAAGCATTTCTTTTTTCATGTTATTCGCATAATCTAATAAATATGCAACTTCTTCACTTGTATAATCAAGAAGGGATAATAGGTCCTTCCCCTTCAATCCCTTTGCAATATCACTGTTTACCTCTTTAAGTTTCACCATATCGTCATCCCCTATCCCTGTTTCCACTTTGTATAACACAGTATATAGTATGCATAAATATAAAGTCAAGCGCATTTTTATTAATTAATAGAAATAAAAAATGCCCTAGCTATTTTAGATAGCTAGAGCAATTAAATCCTTTAATTAATCAAATGTAATGGCATTGACCGCGTCACGGTCTAGTTTCTTAATCACTTCGACAATCAGTTTTACCGTGTTTTCAAAATCATCACGATGCAGAATGCCTGCATGTGAATGAATATAACGTGTTGGAATACAGATCGCAAGGGACGGTACACCATGTCCTGAAAGATGGATTGCACCGGCGTCCGTACCACCGCCTGGAATCGTTTCAAACTGGTAAGGAATACCGTGTTCTTCAGCTGTATCGACAACAAAGTCACGCAATCCTTTGTGAGATACCATCGAAGCATCAAACAATAGAATTTGAGGACCGTCGCCCATCTTACCTGTTGCTTCTTTCGATGTAACCCCTGGCGTATCCCCAGCAATACCTACATCAACTGCAAAACCGATATCCGGCTGAATTTTTGTTGCTGCTGTACGCGCACCACGAAGACCAATTTCTTCTTGCGCCGCTCCCACACCGAAAACGATGTTTGGATGATTTTCAGCTTTCAGCGCTTTTAATACCTCAATCGCAATGGCAATACCGATACGGTTGTCCCATGCTTTAGCAAGAAGGTATTTTTCATTATTCATCACTGTGAATTCGAAATACGGTACGACCATATCTCCTGGTAGAATACCCCACTCCATTGCTTCCTCTTTCGAAGTTGCACCGACATCAATGAACATATCCTTAATATCGACCGGTTTGTTACGCGCTTCTGCCGTCAAGATATGTGGCGGTTTTGATCCGATAACCCCTGTCACTGTATCTCCTTTACGTGTCACAATCGTTACGCGCTGTGCGAGCATAACTTGTGACCACCAACCACCAACTGTTTGAAAGGATAGGAAACCTTTGTCGTCGATTTTAGAAATCATGAAACCAACTTCATCAAGATGTCCTGCTAGCATAATTTTCGGACCATTCGAATCGCCTGTTTTTCTAGCAATCAATGAACCAAGACCGTCTTGGTCAATTTCATCTGCAAATGGCTCTATGTATTTCTTCATTACTTCACGCGGTTCACGTTCGTTTCCGGGAATTCCCTTCGCATCTGTGAGCGCTTTCAACATTACCAATGTTTCATCTAAATTCGTCAATTACTTCGACCTCCTAAATAAATCGTACAAGAGTAGTATATGCGAAATGATTGCTGTTATCAAAACATTTCGCATTGAGAATCAAATAAAAAAACATGTTGCTTTCATCATCAATGTTTCTATCCCCTGCAAATAGTCACAAAGTTAGTCTCCACCTGATATCGGAAGCCGGACCTCTACAGTTGTTCCATAACCTTCTGTACTCTTAAACCGTATGGATCCATTATGGTTTTCAATAATTTTATAACTAACCATCAGCCCTAAACCAATTCCCTTCTCCTTATGAGAATAGAATGGCTCTCCTAATTTGCTTAAACGTTCTGGGGGTATCCCGATCCCAGTGTCTACAACAGTGATTTTGACCATTTGATTTTCTTCAACCATCGTACTTACTTCTATTTCCCCGCCGTCCGGCATTGACTCAATTGAATTTTTCAGCAGATTTATGAACACTTGTTGAATTTGGCCCGATTCACAATTGATAAATTGATCTTGATCATGCAATTTTAAGTTTAATTTAATATTATGTAGCCATGCTTCTTTTTCCATCAATGAAACTGTGCGAATTAGTTGCTCATGGATAGATGCAGCCGTGAACGCTGTACCGATACTCGGCTTTGCGAGTTGAAGGAAATCTTCAATAGTCGACTCAATCTTATCGAGCTCTTCTATCATGATTGGCCCGAATGTATTTTCCGGCCCCATTGCAAATAATTGAATGAAACCTTTTACAGTTGTTAATGGATTTCTAATTTCATGAGCTAGACTAGCGGATAATTGCCCAACAATATTTAGCTTATCCCATTTTCTTAAAAGCTCGTCTTGCATTTTTTGTTTAGATATATCATGCGAAATCGAAACGTATCGTACAACATTCCCTGCCTCATCCATGACCGGCGTAATCTTAGTTCGAACCCAAGAAAACCCTCCATCTATATTTAGCACGCGATACTCGATTTCTGTAAACTCTTTCGATAATTCATCGTAAAATCGAATGAGTTCATGTTCATCATCCGGATGACATGTTGAAACTAACAGCATTTTGTCCTGCAATAAATCGAAAATAGGTACCCCTAGAAGCCGTCCCATCCCTGGATTTATATAAAGGAACTTTTCCTGCTCGACGTCATACTGACATATTCCAACTTCCAAGTTATTTGTAATATCCTTTATCAACATTTCTTGTTGGACAATATTCGACATTTCCTGTTCGATGAACGCTTTCATTTCTAGCGTTTCTTCAAGCTTTCTTGAAAGCGCAAAGACGCCCTGGACCGTTCCTCCGCTATCATAATCTGGCAATATAGTGAGATTAACTGGAATCATAATCCCGTTTCTCGTCATTCTAGCGGTGTTCATTCGGATGACTTTTGCGCCAGCAAGCAATCGTTCTTTAATTTCTATCATTTTATGCAAAAGAAACTCAGGAACGAATGGACTTTTATTCCCCTTCAGTTCTTTATGTTTCCAACCAAAGAGCTTATCATAATCGCTATTAACCGCAACAACAATCCCATTAAAATCACAGTTGATGGCAGCGCTATCTGTAATGTCGAATACCGTAATTTTCTTTTCAACTAACGATTGTTCAATTGCCGTATAGTTGGATGGATCTACAATCGGAATGGCATGTATACAAACTTCGTCCTGAGAAATCCATCTACACATATTCACATAAAACGGCAAACTATTCCCTTTTCTTCTGGTCGATCTAAAGGTAAACGGAATAATATTTCCTTCATAGGATTCAGTGATACGCTGCATGAACAATGTGCGATCTTCCACATGCACAACTTCCAACATCGATGCACCGGTTATAGAATGGATTTCTCTTCCTAACATTTGACAGAATTCTTTATTCGCGTTAAGAATGACCCCGTCTCTTGTCAAACTAAAAATGATTGTTTCAACATTTCCAGTACTTATCCAATCATCTACATCCGTATCCGTATTCATCACCAAAACCTCTCCCTTTTCCAGAAGTATAAACTAATATAACTGCTATTCTAACATATTTCTTTCAAACATATCACAGTTGTCCACCACTTCCATAAATTCAGTTAAATACCTATATTTTGAATCATTCATAGCTAGCGCGCAACCCGAAACCCTATTCTTGGAAAATAAAAAGCCTAGGTATCCACCTGGCTTCTTAGTTATTTCAAATACTCTATGACAACGTATCGTGAATGTTTTAATGGCCTTGCAATATTAAGATTGATATCTTCCTGCTTCACGAAGAATGTAGGGAACCGTCATTTTACTATCAATCAACCCTTGAAATCCACTTGAGATATGTATATATTGTTCTGCTAGTTGCGGAGCCATCCAAGTAATTTCTTCGATTTCTTCAGGTATTGAAATATTAATTGCACCACCAATTATTTTTCCAATGAAAGTAAAGAAAATAGCATGATGTCCTCTTTCTTCAAAAAATGCCTCACTTACAGTAAAAATACCATCTAGTTGTACATCTAACCCAGTTTCTTCTTTCACCTCACGAATTGCTGCCTCTTCAAGTGTTTCCCCTTTCTCAACCGCTCCTCCTGGGAGTGTGTAGTAAGAAGCTCCACGCCCTTTATTTTTGACCAATAAGACATTATCTCCATGCTCATCAAATAGCAATACATAGGCAACATCTACCCTTTTCATCTCTTTAACCCCCCCTTTCTTCCTCATTAACTAGTGACCGTCATCCTAACGATTAACTTGTTAATTCCTGAGTCAGCGCCGCAATAGCCTCCATGACATCCTCCAAATTTTCTTTGGTATTCATTTCGTTCCTCGCGTGAAGTAGAACAGGTCTCATCGATTCGACTGAACGGCCAAATTCGTACATCCATTTATAGCGCGGAACCATCCATGTATGAAAATGATGTGTAGTATCCTCATTATAAATGTTACAAGCTAACCTCAAATTCTTTCACATAAACCGCATTTCCCGTGATTTCGATCCCCAAACTCCCCTGATTTTTAGTAACACGGACGCGTACACGACCATCTTTTTCAATCTCATGGCCCTGTTCTACCACTAGATTCAAGTGATTCTCAAAATCTTTGTCGATGTAGGTTGCATAAAAAGCACCCATCACGCCTGATGCGGTTCCTGTAACTGCATCCTCTATTGTGCCAGAATAAGGGGAGGAGAAATGACGGGCATGCATATCGGCCTTTGGGTCGTACGTCTCTAAACAAAAAGGATGGACAGATGCTTTAGGCATTTCATTTAAGATGCTTGGAAATATGTTAGTATTCGGTTTCATTCTAGTAAAAGCACTAAGTTTCTTAATCGGTACTAACAATGTCCAGGCCCCTGTACTTCCATAGACAATCGGCAACTCCTCATCAATATCGGATTTTTCAAGTCCCATTGATTGAGCCAATTCTTCAGATGACCCCTTAAATTCTTCAAATTGTGGTGAAACCTGTTTCATCGTTATGTAATATTCATCATTCGACAGCGCCTCTATACGTATCGGCAAAATTCCTGCTCTTGTTTCAATTGTGATTTCTTCTTTCTTAGGCAATAAACCTCTCGACTTTAAAGCAAATATCGTAGCCATTGTTGCATGTCCACATAAATCCGTTTCATGCCCCGGCGTAAAATAACGGATTCTAATGTCAGCCACAGCTGATGTAACTGGAAAAGCTGTTTCATTGAAACCTACTTTAGCAGTGATTTCCTGCATCTCTATTTCTGTTAAGGTATCTCCATCTAACACGACACCTGCTGGATTTCCTTTGTTTGGTTCTGTACTAAATGCATCGTAATGGTAAACCTTTACTGACTCCATGTTTCATTCCTCCACCAACAATATTATTAACTACATGAGCTACGCCTCTGAAAATTGCATAAGCTAATTTCACACATTCACCACTAGCGTATCGTATGCAATTTTGACAACCAGACCTTCTTTCGTCAACTTTTTTTCAACCTCGAGTAGATCATCAAAACTTAAGCCACCGACTTCTTCAATATGCGTGAATATCGTTTTCTTCGGATTTAATTTCCTTAGTATGTCAAGGGTTTCATCGAATGTACATTCCTCTTTCAAAACAGGGTGATCCGAGGACAGAAGCCTTTCTCCTGTTATGGGGTGAACATCAAAAATACCGATTGGCAAAACCGCTAGATCGATTTTCCCTATATACTCTGAAGGATTCCAGTTGTTTAATTCATCCATCACAATGAGTACTCTTTTATCTGTTGTTGCTAGCAAGAAGCCGTAGACATAGTCTTCCACAAGTCGAAACGGAGTGATTTTTGTTTGATTTTTCACAACAGAATCGCCATCTTTTAATTCGTGAAGCTTGATGTATCCTTGTTCTGAGAAAAAGGCCATGTGATCAGCTGTCCCCAAAAAGTGTTTAATATCACTTGCTACCTGTTCAGGCAAATAGACATCACTCCGGCTATTCTCTGGTGGATTGTTAACCCAATCAGCATTAATGGATTCCAAAACTCTTCTGCCCATAACGTGATCTGGATGCCAGTGCGAATAAAAAACACCCTCAATCTTCTCAATTGTAGAACGGTTAATTTGGGAATAGATGTCTTCTGACGTATCAATCAAAATATTCGGCCCATGCACAAACAAACTAGGTCCAGAACGGCTATATGGAAACCCTTTTATTCGAGCTTCTACACATACTCGACATGTACAAAGTGGACGAGGAACAGGCATAGCCCCGCCTGTTCCCAGAAATTCAATCTTCATCGTTAACACTCCCCATCTTAATAACTTTGTTATTTCATACTTAATAAGAATTTTAACAAAGTTATCAGTCTTCGGGTTACTATAAAAGAAATATATATATTAAAAGGAGAATATTTCATGTTGGATATGTTTTCTTATAATTGGCAAGTAAGGGATGACTGGTTTAATTGGAGTCAACAGATTTCGATTGAAGAACTTACTAAAAAACGTATTGGTGGTATGGGGAGTATATTGCATAATTTATTTCACGTCATTGATTGTGAGCAGATATGGGTTAATCAAATGAATGGGACACCAGTTATTATGAAAGATAGAAATGATATTTCAACTTTAAACGAGGTAATAAATTTCTCTACCAGTACTAGATTGACGACCCAACGCTTTATTCAATCATGGACGCCTGATATAGAGGAGAAAATCTTAGAAATGAAAAGGCGAAATGGGGATACAACTAGCTTTACATATGGGAAAATAATGCGGCATATCATTTCACATGAAATTCATCATATTGGACAATTATCCGTTTGGTCTAGGGAGCTTGATATCAAACCTGTTTCTTCTGATCTACTGTTTAGGGAATATACCTAATTAGAAAAACCTCTTCTTTTATTTTAAGGTAGAGGTTTTCTATCGCTTTGCAAGGCAGCACAATAAATTTAAACATACTCTACTATCTTTATATCCACTTTATCTATAACGCCTGCTTCCTCATTTATGTCCCATAATTTAATTTCTGCCGTTTCTTCATTTTCAATAAATGGTTGTAATTTTTCTATAACGGCGAAATAGACTGGATTAAATTTAATGGCTTCGCTCATTATATTCTTCACCTTTAATAACCCTTTGAACTCTAGATCATCCACAACTTGTCCAGTCTCTTCATAAAGTTCCCTTATTGCGCATTCCTTTGGCGTCTCATCCCTCTCTCTTTGACCAGCAGGGAATTCCTATTGTCTACGCCAAATGTTATAGCAAAGTAGATATTTCCTTTCACACTTTATGATGGCAAAAGAACCTGCTACTGGCTGATAATGATTTATCTCCATTTCTTTTATGCTAATAAAATCAAGAAACTCAAAACCATTATTCCTAGTACTATTCAACATGAATCCCCCTCCGTATTGTTTCAAAATTAAAACTGAATACTAAACCCCTTAAATGTATGAACACCTGTTCCAAATCTGACAAGGTCATTTTCCCTAAGAACCCTAACTGCATCTTGCACTTCTTTCAAAATATCCGCATGAAGTCCAATCGTATTATGTGCTCCATAAATTTTAGTGACATGAGGAACTTTCGATATTTTTTCTAATGACTCGACTAAATCTGTTGGATTGGTTGTAGGAAAAAATGCATAGATCGGGGTCTCATCATACAGCAAATCCCCCGTAAACAAATACCCGTTTTTAGTATCCAAAATGGATACGTGACCCGGAGAATGACCAGGTGTATGGTAAATGGTCAATATTCGATTGCCAATGTTTATTTCATCACCATCGTTCAACAAACCAGTAGGGCTTCCTTGAAAAGGTCTGTATGTTTCAACTTGAAATGTTGCGGGAGTAGCGATTGTAATATCGCGGCTTACATCTTTTCTGATTTGCTCAATGGGCAACTTTTGAATACCGTTGATGAGCCAATCTTCTTCATCTTTATGTACATACAATTTTTCAAATTCACCATGACCTCCAATATGATCCCAATGAACATGTGTTGTCAGAACAATAATCGGCAGATTCGTCAGTTGATCGGTAATTCTTTTGATACTATCGATCCCAAGACCTGTATCGATAAGTGCCGCTTGTTCTTCACCAATTAATAAATAAGAATGAACCTTTTCCCAATGTCCGTACTCACTAATCGCAAAAGTAGTTTCATCTATTGCTTGAACGGTGAACCAAGGATCCTTAATCGCAACCAATTTTTAGTCCCCTCTCCTTCTAAACTACCTACACAATAGAATATTCTTCATTTTATCGAGAATACCTTTATTAGATGACTGTTACTACATACTCAATTCACTATGGAAGGTAGATAGAAGATTAGCATTACTGTATAATCTGGATGTAAAAAAATACCACACCGATGGTAGAGCATCGGTGCGGTACTTATAATAGACAGGTTCTTAAAATGAGGATCAGCGTCCGAGATGAAATAATCAAGTACTAGTGTCGCAACATTTACTGTTGAAAAGCTAATCATCATATCTCTACGCCCAAAGTGAATCACTTCACATTATTTCTACTAAAATAAGGACCGCAACTTTCTTCATGAGTATGGACATACGTCCAAGTAAAATCTTTATCAACCACATAGATATCACCTTCGTCAAAATCATCTTTCTCCACAAAATCTTCGGCAGTGACAAATGAAGTGTTTTCTATAATAAATGCATAATCAGAGTGTTGATAGAAAACAAAGCATGTATGCTTAGGCATATTGTTAAACATTTCATTAGCTTGTTTCTCTTTTACATACCCTCTTTTTTCATAACTAAATACATGCCATAAATAGCCGCAGGCAAAACCGTTATAATGTAAGCCGATCTCTTCCTTTTCCTCATTGCTCAAATGTCCTGCAAACCGTTCTTCCCATTGGTGCCGTAAATAAGATCCCCAACTAGGAATTTCTTTGATCCGTACATTTTTGTTTTTAAGTCGATTGACTATATCCATCACGCACCTCCATAGGCAGAAATATGTATTCATTCAACAGCGGCATCTTTAAAAATCCACTGCAGCCAAAGAGCGGCTGTTTCCCCTTTCAACCTAGTACGTCAAAGTCATTTCAAGAAATTCATACCGACTTCCATTTGTATCTTGCATAAAGGTACTCCCCGCTTCAAATCCAGCTTTTTCATACACTTTTATTGCTCTTTTATTAAAAGTTACTACTGATAATGTTATTTTATCGGGTGTAAATGTCGATTCTGCAAAGGCTACACCCGCTTTAACAAAAGCCAGTCCATCTCCGCCACCTGTTAAATCCGGTCGCATCCCTAACCCAATATCAATCGTATTTGCCTCTATTTTAGTAAAGCTAAAAAAGCCAACTAACGTATGGTCCTTCAAAACAATAAATGTATAGTCCCCACGCTTTTCAGGGTCCAAAAACTCTACTAGATCTTCTTGATCCGCTTCCATATCGTAAAAGGAATACTCACCATCGTAATGCCAACTGTAGGCAATATCTTCAGCTTGCTCCTGCGTCATCGTTTTAAAATTATAGACCATAATTTTCACCCCTAGCGATATCAATACTTTTTCAAGTCAATCCAAGCTTATTATTTGACCATCCTTGTACAACTCATTAAAATAACAACTTATTTTATTTCCCAAGATGATTCAGCCACCCAATTAAATCCTTTAACATTTCTTCAGTAAACTGATGATTAACGTTCTTGTAAATTAAAAGCTCGACATTCTTACTACCTTCAATTTCGGTTAAGTATTTAAAATAATTTTTTTGTCCCTCTATCGGAACAATTTTGTCAGAATCACCATGCAGAAGGAGGACAGGTGCATGACAATTTTCTCGTCCAACAGGGTCAAACTTGTTCAATATCAGTTCTTCCCCGATGGGTAAATCAACTCGATTGTCTCTCTCTCGAAATTGTCTTTCTGATAATAAAAATGATCCCGACCCATTAATATTGACTAATCCACCTAGTTTATTTTGTGATGCAAAAATTCCATTTGCTATAAAACCACCCATCGAACTTCCAACGAGGACAATTTTGTGCTTTGATAGCCCTAAACCGTCAACAAATTCATCGAACTCATTAATACTTTCAACTATTGTTTTCCAAAAATAATTCTGCATAGTCTCTTTTTCAAAGTGATTCTTCAAAGGTTTTCTAGTATCGTGATAAATGATTTCTGGAACAATTACCGAATATCCTTCTTTTGCGATATCCTTAGCCACATCATTGTAGCTATCAGCATTCGTTCCCCAGCCATGATAAAAAATAACTGTTGTTTCATTTTCGGAGTTTGGAGGTGAATCAAATAAATTATATGAAAAACGACTAGCTTTTTCTTTTCTCATTAAGAAAATCCTTTCTCAACTATTTTTATGTTAGTCCCACTGTTCAATTTGTTTTTACGACATTATTGTCCTTTTCAAAACAACAAATTCTATCCACTAGCTCATCCAACGTACCAATCACTTGTTCAACTTCCTGCAAATGATAAAAAGTAGTCGTCGTGTCAAAATCATTCACTTTTTCATCAGCCGAATACAAAAAGATTTTCTTCCCTCTACCTAGTGCAATTCCTAATTCGATATGACTCCCTTTTCCTGCTGGTAATAATACGATAACAACATCAGATGCGAGTATAGCGTTTTTCTCCTCTTCACCAATTGCCTTTAATTCTTCAAGGGTCGAGGCCCTCTCATTTTTTGTCCAATCATATGTATGTATATGGCCTGCTTCTATTAAATTTTCACTCACAAAGTGTACCGCCTCTTTATTCTGAAAACCCGATGCAACATAAAACTTCATACACTCCGCCCCTTTAACTCTAGTAAAATAGCGTTACCTCAATAAGCAAGGTAACGCCATAGTAAATCATCAGATATACAATTTATTAATCACAGCAATTCTTTACGTAAATCCGCTGCACTTTTCGGTGACAACAAACCAGGTGCAATATCAAATACTGTTTTCGCGCCAGTATCTCCGTTTTGATTCAAACGATAAGCCGCACGAGCGTAAGCAACAAGAACGCTTGAAGTGAACTCTGGATTGCTATCGAGTTTCAATGAATACTCCATCACTTGCGCAGTTCCTTCGCCTGTTTTACCGCTACGAATAACAAAGCCACCGTGAGGCATCGCAGAATGATCGCGTTTCAATTCCTCTTCAGTAATGAATGTCACCGTTGTATCATAATCCGTGAAGTAATCAGGCATTGTAACGATCGCCTGTTTGACTTCCTCGGTATCCACGCCTTCTTGTAACACAACATAGCAATCGCGCGTATGCTTTTCGCGTGTTGACAGTTCTGGTAATGATCCGCTACGCACGCGGTCCACTGCATCAGGAACAGGAATCGTATATTGTACAGCCCCTTTGACACCTGGAATTCTCCTAACCGCATCGGAATGACCTTGGCTCAAGCCTTTCCCCCAAAATGTGTATGTCGCACCTTCCGGAAGAATCGCTTCTCCGTATAAACGATTGATGGAGAATAAACCTGGATCCCAGCCAACAGAAATAATAGCTGTCTTACCATTCGGTTTTGCAGTCGCATCAACTGCACCGAAATAATCAGGAATTTTTGCATGTGTATCGAAGCTATCTACTGTGTTAAACAGTGCAGCTAATGCCGGGCCTTGTTCAGGTAAATCATTTTTCGATCCACCACACAGAATAAGGACATCGATTGCCTCCGTGAAGTTTTGGATATCGTCCATTTTATGAACCGGTACATTATTATTTAGTAACTGCACATCGGCAGGACTTCTCCTTGTGAACACTCCAACCAATTCCATATCTTCGTGTTGACCAATGGCGTATTCTACACCTCGTCCTAAATTTCCGTAACCCGCAATTCCAACTCTGATTGTCATCGTCATTCCCCTTTCAAAATTCTCTATCTTTTGATTTTAGCGCATAATAACCTATCAATCAAATACGTCCTAATGGATTTGTGAATATCATGTAAGGCAGCGAATAATTGTTCACAATCTATCCTTTTCCAATCAAGCATGAAAAATGGTAAGGTAGAGGACGGTATATTCAAATGAAAAGAGGCTTCATTATGCGTGGTTTTGTTTATCTTATCGTATTCTTCTCGTTTTTCGACTTATTTTCACAATTACCTGTCATGAGTCCGTTTGCATTATCTCTTGGCGCATCGCCATTTTTAATAGGTCTTGCAGTTGGTTTGTATTCATTCTCCAATACGATTGGGAATATTATTTCTGGCTTTATGACGGATAAGAAAGGTCCATTTATGATTCTGTTAGTCGGACTTTTTGCAGCCGCATTATCACTTTTCCTCTATTCTTTCGCATCCGGACCCTTGTCATTACTTGGTGTTCGTTTTGTCCATGGATTTATGGAAGGGCTAATTGTCCCTGCAGCTTTCACTTTCCTCGCAAATCGCGCAGAAGGGTCGAAGCGCGGAAAAAGTGTTGCTATTTCTGGAGCCTTTGTTGGATTGGCCGCAATCGTTGGGCCAGCCTATGGGGGGATTGTCGCAGCCAAGACAAGTACACCTTTCATCATGGCAGTTAACGGCGGTATCATGCTTGTACTGGCAATCGCTGCATTTTTTGTCCTTCGCTCATTTACTTATGTTCCAAAAGATTCTACTGCACAGGGACAAAAATTCAAAGTCAGGTATTTGTTCCAACATCCGGGTATGGTACGCGCATTTGCGGGTGCATTCTTTTTAATGTTCTCACAGGGTGTACTAGCACTCGTATTACCTCTCAAAGTGGCAGCACTTGGCTTTGATACAAAAACAAGCGGCCTGTTACTAAGTACATTCGGTGTTATCGCGATTTTGATCTTTTTATTGCCTGTTAACCGAATTTTTGACCGGGTCCGCCCAATGGTCACATTGGCTTTCGGTATTTCCCTAATGGGATTGGCGATGTTGTTTCTAAGTCAGATTGAACAATTGAATTACTTGTACATTGCGATGGCCATATACGGAGCTGGATTCGCCTTCCTGTTCCCTTCCATCAACTCTTTGCTCATCGACTCATCTTCCGCTGAGTTCCGTGGGAAAGCATACGGCTACTTCTATGCTTTCTTCTCGATTGGTGTCGTTGCCGGATCTAGCGTCATCGGATTCCTCGACCTGACATACAAAGGCGGATTTATGCTGACAGGTATTATTTTGTTAGCTGTAGCCCTGTATGCACTTCTGGGCATGAAAAAAAATAGGTCTATTGACAAATCATCGCAAGTCGGTTAATGTCAGAGACGAAACGAATACCCCGTCTGGGAGAGGTTCATAGCGACCCTCTTAAAAAAACTATGGATGACGATACTTCGCCATGTCCATTTGACATGGCTTTTTTTTCGGCGTTTATGACCCTCCCTGACAAAATTTATGGGAGGTTTTTTTATTGGCTGGAAGAGATGAAGCAACATTGAACGATTTAACGTTACTTGGCAATCAAAACACGAAGTACTTGTATGAGTACAACCCGGGAATTTTAGAGTCGGTTGATAGTATGCATGTCGATCGCGATTACTTTGTAAAATTCAACTGCCCGGAGTTTACATCACTTTGTCCGATGACAGGACAACCTGACTTTGCGACTATCTACATTAGTTTTGTCCCAGATAAAAAGCTTGTGGAAAGTAAATCGCTCAAGCTATATCTATTTAGCTTCCGAAATCACGGTGATTTCCATGAAGATTGCATCAATATCATCATGAATGATTTAATCAAATTGATTGAACCTCGTTACATCGAAGTATGGGGGAAATTCACACCACGCGGTGGTTTGTCTATCGACCCTTACTGCAACTTTGGAAAACCTGGAACAAAATACGAAAAAATGGCAGATTACCGGATGATGAACCATGATATGTATCCGGAAAACATCGATAACCGATAACCAGGAGGTCTCACACATGCTCTATTATTTAAATGGGATTTTCGTTGGGCTATTGATTTTATCTAACATATTGGCCGTTAAATTGTTTAGTGTAGGTAGCTGGATTGTCTTACCTGCCGCGGTAATTGTCTATGTGTTCACATATCCGATTCTTGACGTCATTACAGAAGTATATGGAAAAAAGGCCGCGCACCGCACCGTACTAACCGGCTTCCTTACACAACTTTTCGCCATTATTTTTATCTGGATTGCGATTCAATTGCCGGCAGCACCTTATTATGAAAATCAACAAGCATTCGAAACGATTTTCACCGCTGGATTCCGTGTGACAATCGCTAGCCTTGTAGCTTACCTTGTCAGTCAAAATCTCGATGTAATGATCTTCAACAAACTGAAAAGTCGTCACGGTGAAAAGAAATTGTGGATACGCAACAATGCTTCGACAATGGCAAGTCAACTCGTCGATACAGCCATTTTCATCACCATCGCTTTTTATGGGATTATGCCACTTGGCGCATTGCTAACACTTATCGCAACACAATATGTGTTCAAATTTGTCGTAGCCATTTTGGATACACCGATTGTCTATCTATTGGTCTCGATTTGTAGGAAGAGAGAATCCAAAAATACGATAGAATCTATTCCTGCACGGCCCCTATAGCAAACGCAAAAAGAGTAGGCACATGGTTCATTCATGCGCCTACTCTTTTTATGCATTTTGTACAGTATATAATTTTATTTCTTCCATAAATGCTTCACCATAGCGCTCTAGTTTAGCCTGACCGACGCCATGTACCTCAAGGAATCCCTCATCTGTCACGGGCATTCTTGTCGCCATGTCTTGCAATGTTTTATCCGAGAAGACAACGAAAGGCGGCACGCCAGCATCTTGCGCCATCTGGCGGCGAAGTGCCCGAAGCTGCTCGAACAATGGATTATCAGCTGTAATTTGTTTAGTAATCACAGACACTTTGCGATGCACTTTTACGTCACCTGTTAATACATCTTTCCCTTGCTCGCTGACATAAATAATTGGGAATTGCCCATGTTCAACACCAAGGTAGTTTTCCGAAATAATAAATTCGATGAAATCGGAGATGTCTTTAGCGCTCCGGTCTTTCATCAAGCCATATGTAGGCAGCTTTTCGAAACCAAATTCAAGTACTTTCTTATTGCGCGATCCCGTCAACACTTGTGCAATCATCGTCTTACCAAAGCGTTGTTTCATACGGATGACGCAGGATAGTACTTTTTGGACATCCACCGTGACATCTGAACTTTCTCGTGTATCAGTACAATTTGCACAGCGACCACAATTGACTACGTCCGTTTCCCCAAAATAGGTAATGATGAATTTTTGCAGACAGGTTTCTGTATGGCAAAAGTCAATCATCGATTGCAATTTTTCCAATTCCGCCGGGATACGATTTTCATCTTGTGACTGATCAATCAGAAATCGTTGCGTTTGCACATCTTGTGATGAAAACAATAATGTACACTCACTATCTAATCCATCCCGCCCCGCACGGCCTGCTTCTTGATAATAGCTTTCCATGTTTTTCGGCATTTGATAATGGATGACATAACGAATATTCGATTTGTCAATCCCCATACCGAAAGCATTCGTTGCGACCATCACCGTTGCTTCATCCATCAAGAATCTATCCTGCTCTGCTTGTCGTTCAACGTCTCCTAAACCGGCATGATATTTCGCAACGGCTACTCCACTTTTCCGCAAAGTTTCATGCACAGAATCAACGGCTTTGCGCGTAGCGGCATAAATGATACCCGCTTCACCATCATTTTTCTGTACATACTCCTTCACATACTTCTCACGGTCCTGACCTTTAACAACAGAAAAAGTGAGGTTTGCCCGCTCGAAGCCTGTCATAACCGTGTTAGCTTCACTAATCCCAAGCTGCCGACAAATATCTTCCCGGACATCCGGTGTCGCAGTTGCCGTGAGTGCCAAGACAACCGGCTTTTCATCAAACAACGAAACAATGCTACTAATATTGCGATAGCTTGGACGGAAATCGTGGCCCCATTGCGAAATACAATGCGCCTCATCAATCGCAATCATCGGAATGGACATTTGACGTAACTGATTTTTAAAGGCTGGAGAGTCAAGCCTTTCCGGTGCTGCATAAAGCAGTCGATACTTGCCTTCCACCGCTAACTCCATTGTGCCGAAATATTCTTCTGATGACATTGAACTATTAATATAAGCCGCTGGGATGCCCACTTGATGGAGCGCATCCACTTGGTCTTTCATGAGGGAAATAAGTGGTGAGATGACAAGAACTGTCCCTTCCATCACAAGCGCTGGTACTTGGTAACAAACCGATTTCCCGCCGCCTGTCGGCATGACACAAAGAGTATCCTGCCCTTGCATGACACCACGAATCACTTGTTCCTGTCCCGTTCTAAAAGAAGGATATCCAAAATACGTTGTTAAAATGTGTAAAGCTTTTTCGATTCTAACCATCTCCTCGTTATTCTTAAGAAAAGTGCAAGGTGCCTAGAGCCTTTACGAAGAAAAAAGCACCGGAATAGGTGCTTGTTCATCAATTACACTCCTGTAAAAATTATCTTCATCGAGTGCTTGTCCTACTCGCAGTATTAGTGAATTAGAATTGGATGTGTACTGCTAACTCAGATTAAAAAAAGCAATCTTTCTTCGTCACGACTATGTATTTCATTGACGACTAGTAATGAATGGAACCGGTGAAGTACACCTGAACTCAGATTCTCTATAGTACGAAGTTCCTCGATATCCTTGACGATGATACATAGTAATTCATGATTTCGCGTCAACTGGATTACGGCCTCTTTCAATTCTGGCCTTTTTACGGTTACTTCCTCGTAAAATCCAGCTTCTTCCGAATCAGCATGTGCAATAATATGCGTCTGCCAGTAGTCTACAAGCGCATCTGTGGCTCTATTGGCAGTTTCCAAATCACCTTTATTTAGATAATCCATCATATCATTCGTATTATCAATCGCACCTGCCAAGTTGCCTTCGTGAATCGTATTATGTGAATGAAGCTGTTTCAATGCCGGTCCCGATTTAGGTACTGCCATTTTAATCAACCTTTCATTATCAAATACGTTTCAGTAGAAGTTTTAACCCTACTGTTTTAGAAATAAACATACACTAACAATACCAGATTAGATTGCATTTTGAAATGATAGTCCGTCCTAAAAGATGAATCTTTTATTCCATAAAGACTTGAATCCATTACGCCTATACGTAATGGATCCGTGTCAAATAAATGTCATCTTCATAGTCGCTTTTCCTTGTGCCACTTCGACTTTCGCGAAAGCACCATTGACGAATGTCATTTGCGGAGGGACATGTCCAATATCCGCGTCATAGACAATCGGAATGTCCGTTAACTTAGCCAACCGTTCCATCGCATCAATATCCGTGAACCCACCTTTTGCCTGACCAGCGGCTGTTCTCCCGAAAATAATTCCTGCCGTATGATCGAACCACCCAGCATTGTGTAACTGAAGAAGGGAACGGTAAAAATCAGGTGCATCCATATCACAATTTTCAAGTGCCCAAATCATTTTATCGCCTGCAATGAACTTTTCCTGGAAAGCCCTGATGTCACCAAAAGGCGTTCCGACAAGATGGCGAACTGTATCGATACAACCGGACAAGATGCGTCCTTCGAATTGAACGGGTTGGCCACTTATAGTTTTCCACTCTGTTGGCTGATCGAGTTTAAATACATAAGGATCTGGAGGCTCAGAATGCTGCCACTTCGATTGATATTTTTCAGACGATTGCTGGATAATCGTATCTCCCCCTGCAGCCTCCAGTACCTCTAAAAAGGTAGATGTCACGGGATCCCAGTCGTCACTTCTCAAATCGACGAAGTTCGTACCGTGAACTGTTGCAATACCTGTTATCAACGTAATCGGTAACAGAAGTGTACTGATGTCCGAATAGCCGACAATCCATTTTT
The DNA here is from genome assembly GCF_044762865.1 of Sporosarcina sp. NPDC096371. Classification (NCBI taxonomy): domain Bacteria; kingdom Bacillati; phylum Bacillota; class Bacilli; order Caryophanales; family Caryophanaceae; genus Sporosarcina; species Sporosarcina sp. NPDC096371. Next base: position 502,848 of record NZ_JBIWFE010000003.1, on the reverse strand, counting down.
GTTCTAGGTCATCGTAATCGATTAAAGGTAAAATTTCTACTAAAAACTGGCCGCCCCATGGTGGAATAATGGCATGAACTTCATCATCTGCCACCATTTCCATAAGTTCTGTCAAACGAATATCTTTCGGAGCAGACGTCAACTTGTCATCTGTCCAAACTGATTCCCCGAGTTCAACAGCATAACCTCTTCGCTCGAATTGATGTGCTGCTTGTCTGAGAAGATGATGCAATTCGCTTTCAACACCTGATGATACTGCTGTTACACCGATTTTCTGTCCTTTTCTTAACGGTTTAGGATATCGAATCATCGTCATTCTCCTTTTTTCGGCTGCAATCATTTCATACATCATCCATGTTTTTGGCAATTCAGTCAACTATAAAATCACTAATGGAAGAATAATTAGAAAACTACTTTATTTTATCGAAGACAAGGACTATAATACTATTAACAAATAAAATATTATTTATATAAATATGAATCAAAGTATCTATTAGTGAAGGGGGACGAATAGAATGTCGGTTCAACAACTGGCTATCCATTTATTAGTTCACGGGATTCCTGGGGTCGTTCTATTTGGGGTTGCCTGCATCATTATTACCCAAAACTATAAAAGTACGACCAATAGACTTATTGCAGTATTAATTTCACTTTATAGTTTTATTTTTTTTGAAGAGTTAATACGATTTCTGCTTCCCCCTTCTTATAATTCTATTGTGCTCCATCTATCGTTCGGTAGCATTAGTATATTAATCATCTCCATTACATTTCATTTCTTTATCCATATAGCAAAATTACCAGAACGCATCAACATACGCTTTTATCCTGTCATTTGCTATCTCCCTTTCTTCATCAACCTAGGCGCTTTACCCTTTACTAACAATTATCTAACGGGTGCAGAAATTACCCAAAAGGGAATATGGAATATTTCTCTTTTCAATCTTCCTCACTATGTGACACTGACCATCGCAAATATGATCATGTTGGTTTTCCTAGGCATCTTATGGAATGGCCTTAAACATACAACCTCCATTTCGCGACAAAAGATCTTGCGCTTATTTATTCTTGGAACATGTTTCGGTATGGCTGTCACCATTCTATTCGAATATCTCATTTTCGGTTGGGCTCTCCCTTCTCAGCCATTTCGTATCATGGCCATTATTTTCCCTGCTCTACTGGCCATTGCCGCTTTGAAATTCAATCTTGTACCTTCAGCCGTTAGCAAGTATCAAACTATGTTTAACCTGATTCCTACCCCCATTACGGTCGTTAATAGTGATTGGGAAATACTAGAGTTGAATGATTATTCTAGAGCAGAAATCTTTCGCCATGGAGACAAGCCCTATAACATGTTGGATTTTGTTCAAGCCGATGAAAATAAGGAAGTTCTGCATACATTTATCGACTTGCTCCAAACAGAAGTAACCTTGCATGGTTATCCATTAGCGCTTCAGTTACATGATAACCAGGGCACACTTCACTATTCTGTAGAGGCTTCAACTGTAATTTTAGAGGATGAAAAAATATTTTATTTGGTGTGGAGAAATGTAACACAAGACATTGAAAATGACAGTCTAATTGAACATTTAGCGTACCATGATGTTCTCACTTCCCTTCATAATCGGGCCTATTTCGTACCCAAAGTAAAAGAACGAATGATGAAACTATCTGCTGGTTCACAAAAAGAATCCGCACTCGTACTCATTGACTTAAATCGCTTTAAACGTATCAATGACACGTTCGGCCACGCAATTGGGGACCAAGTATTGCAACACAGCGCCATGCTATTAAAGCAAACAGTTCGGGCAGACGATTTAGTTGCCCGATTAGGGGGAGATGAATTTGTCGTTTTTCTAGAAGATTTCCCTTCGCAACGTACAGTTTTTGATTGGAATGACAGATTGCAAAACGCTTTTCAACAAAACCCATTTGAAACGGGATCAATTACGATACAGATTGAACTCAGCGTCGGTATTGCCTTCTTCCCAAAAGAAGCCGATAATTTTGAAAACCTGTTTCAACTCGCCGATTGGAATATGTATGAGCATAAACTTGTATCCAGGGAAAATGATTCAAGAATGATTTGACTTGTCGTAGATAAAAACCACTCCAGTCATTTGGAGTGGTTTTTATTTTTTTCAACGGGATTCCCCTATGCAAAACGTCGGTACACTTTTTTCCCGTCATATGAAAAGATGACTTGCTTATTCTCCACATAGGTTTCCATATGGACAATGCGCCCCCATAATTGATGGATATATGGAAGAACATGTTCCAAATAACGAACATCAAGCTCCATTTCATCAAACTGATGCACCAAATACAATTCGCCATTACGCAGATAATCACCATTTTCAACAACAATATACGGAAATCCACCATTCACACGCATAGAAACTAGCTGATCCCGCACATCTTCATGATCTTTTGACGTGATGCGGTAATCGCTCTTCTTTTTTTCAAATAAATACAAATCCCCCTGCTGCACCAATTCTTTCGTTAAATAATTTCGAATGAAGGAAATATCCGATTCAATTTCCCTTACTTCATACATTTTTTCTCGACCTGAATTTGGCTGCACACCAAACATCTTCATTTCTTCAGTTGGATGATTGTATCTCTTTTCAATGTCTTCAAAAATCTTCACACCAAGATAATACGGATTGATGCTTGTTTTGGATGGTTGCACGACGTTGGCGTTCAACGTCGCAAACTCGATGGTTTCTTCCGTCGTTAATTCCATCTCTCTAATGATTCGTTGATGCCAATAAGATGCCCAGCCTTCGTTCATAATCTTGGTCTCAAGCTGCGGCCAAAAATAGAGCATTTCCTCACGCATCATCGTTAAAATATCACGTTGCCATTCTTTCAATTCACGACTGTACTGTAAAATAAATAATAGAAGATCCTTTTCTGGCTTAAGCGGTATTTTCTGCATGGCAGGACTGGTTTTTATCTTATCCGCCTGTGGTGTCTCCAAATTCCATAAATCATCATAGGGAGTTTTCCGCACAACATCTTCTTGTTCTTTGACATCCTCTGACAGCTGATGCCTACGGATAGAAGGGTCAATATGTTCTTGAATACCTAAAACGGCATCTAAAAAGCGTTCAACCTCATCTTTTCCGTAAAGCATTTCATAATTTGCAATCCGCTCCGCTGTTGCCGTCATACTTTCAACCATGTCCCGCCTCGTATTTGAAAATCGAACATTGTTTTTGAAAAAATCGCAATGAGCAAGAACATGGGCAATAATAAGCTTATTTTGAATCAAGCTATTCGTATCCAGTAAAAATGCATAGCAAGGATTGGAATTGATGACCAATTCATAGATTTGACTTAATCCAAGATCATATTGTAACTTCATTTTATGAAATTGCTTGCCAAAACTCCAATGCGTAAAACGAGTCGGCATGCCGTACGCACCAAATGTATACAGAATATCAGCAGGACAAATCTCATAGCGCATCGGAAAGAAATCCAGGCCGAATCCAGTGGCAATTTCCGTAATTTCATCGATGGCACGATGAAGTGCCTTCCTGTTCGTCATTCGGATCCCTCCGAGTTTTTTATTCATCCGCTTTGTAAAAAAACTTTTTCAACGCATGATAAACATCTTGATTTTCCTTCAAAATGTAATGGCGAAACTTCGGATGCTCGATTTTTTTATAGGTGGCCATTAATGTCGAAAATCGGCTATGTGCATTGACTTCGCCATAACCAAATAGGCTCGAAACTTCCATTAGTTGATGCACAAGTTTCATACATTTGTCATTATCCGATGACATATTTTCACCGTCGGAAAAATGAAAAGGATAGATATTATAGCGTGAAGGATGGTATTTTTGGGCGATGAGCTCCAACGCTTTCTCATAAGCCGATGAACAAATCGTCCCTCCACTTTCACCTTTCGAAAAAAAGTCTTCCTGTGTGACAACTTTCGCTTCTGTATGGTGGGCTATAAACTCCATTTCAACTGTTTCATATTTCGTATTCAGGAACTTCATCATCCAGAAAAAGAAGCTTCTAGCCATATACTTCTCAAAATTCCCCATGGATGCACTAGTATCCATCATCATGAGTACAACCGCTTGCGACTCAGGTTTTTCAATTTCATTCCAAGTTTTAAAGCGCAAATCATCATTATGAAAAGGAGTAATTTCTGCCTTTCCTTTGATCGCATTTCTTTTAATAGCTGTTAAAATGGTCTGTTTCTTATCGATATTGCCGATTAGACCTTTCTTTCGAATATCATTAAATTCTATTTTCTCATCTGATATTTCTAGCTGGTCTTTTTGTTCCAAATTCGGTAATTCAAGTTCATCGAAAAGAATATTCTCGATTTCTGCCATTGTAACTTCCGCTTCATAATAATCCTGCCCGGGTTGATCGCCAGCTTTTTTCCCTTGCCCTTGACCATTTTGTTTTTGAGATCCATCACTTGCGACAACATCATCGACTTGGCTACTGCCATCACCTTGCCCTACATGTTTGGACTTGTCATGATTATAGCGGATTTTGTATTCGTCCAAGGAACGGATGGGAATTTTGATAACTTCCCGTCCATTCGACATGACAATATTTTCTTCGCTTATTAAATCCGGTAGGTTATTGTGAATCGCTTCTTTCACTTTATCCATATGACGCTCTTGATCTTGATGGCCTTTCCGATGAAGCGACCAATTTTCTTGGGAAATGATAAAGTTATCTTTTTCTTCGCCCATTCTTCATTCACACCTATCTATTAGCAAACTTGATAAAGCAGTGTCTGCACATTACCGATTCAATAAACTTCCAACATAACGTAGCAATTCATTGCCTGAAACCGAATTATAGCCATGTTCATCGATAAGTCTGGCGACAACCTCATTAATCTTTTTAAGATGTGATTCATCCGGCGTTTTAGAAGAAGTTGTAATCTTGACGACATCTTTTAAATCGGCAAACAGTTTCTTTTGAATAGCTTCCCGTAGACGATCATGTGACTTATAATCAAAACGCTTTCCTTTTCGCGCATAAGCGGAAATACGAATGAGAATCTCCTCACGAAATGCTCGTTTGGCGTTCTCAGATATACCGATTTGCTCTTCGATGGAGCGCATGAGTTTTTCATCTGGATTCATTTCTTCATCCGTTAACGGATCTCTCAACTTATTTTTATTACAAAATGCTTCTACATTATCAAGATAGTTATCCATCATGTTCACTGCGGACTCTTCGTACGAATAGACGAATGCTTTTTGAACTTCCTGTTTGGCAATTTCGTCATATTCTTTTCTAGCAACCGCTATATAATTCATATATTTTGCCCGGTCTTCTTGCGAAATCGAAGCATGCTGGTCAAGCCCATCCTTCAAGGCACGTAACACATCTAGTGCGTTAATCGATGGAATCTCCTTGCGAATAATCGCCGAAGAAATTCGATTAATGACATAACGCGGATCAATGCCATTCATCCCTTCATTCGGAAACTCCTTCTTCAAGCCCTCCACATCCATCGGATTAAACCCTTCCACGCTTTCTCCGTCGTACAGATACATTTTCTTCACAACATCAACGCCTTGTTTTTTAGAGATTTCTAACCGCGTCAGTATCGAGAAGATCGCGGCAACACGAAGGGCGTGTGGTGCAATATGAACTTCTGAGATATCACTTTCTTGAATCATCTTTTCATAAATTCGTTCTTCCTGGCTCACTTTCAAGTTGTATGGAATTGGCATCACGATGATTCTGGAGTGCAATGCCTCATTCTTTTTATTGGAAATGAAAGAACGATACTCTGTTTCGTTCGTATGGGCAACAATCAGTTCGTCCGCACTAATAAGTGCAAATCGTCCCGCCTTAAAATTTCCTTCCTGTGTCAATGACAGTAAGTGCCAAAGGAATTTTTCGTCTAGCTTCAACATCTCTTGGAATTCCATCATACCCCGATTGGCTTTGTTCAATTCACCGTCAAAACGATACGCACGCGGATCTGATTCAGAACCAAATTCGGCGATTGTTGAAAAGTCAATACTTCCTGTTAAGTCGGCAATATCTTGTGATTTTGGATCCGAAGGTGTAAATGTTCCAATACCGACCCGTTTATCTTCCGAGAAAAAAATACGTTCAATCATCACATTCTCGATTTGACCGTCATACTCTTGCTCCAAACGCATGGTATTTAGTGGTGATAGACTACCTTCAATTCGAATGCCGTATTGATCTAAAAATTCCTTACGCAAATGTTGTGGAATTAAATGCAGAGGATCCTCATGCATCGGGCAGCCTTTAATCGCATAAACTGCGCCTTCATCCGTTCTAGAATAACTTTCCAAACCGCGTTTTAACAGTGTCACAATGGTCGATTTCCCACCACTGACAGGGCCCATTAACAACAAAATCCGTTTTCGAACATCCAGTCTTTTTGCAGCGGGATGAAAATATTCTTCCACTAGCCTCTCAATTGCCTCTTCTAGACCGAAAATTTCTGCCCCAAAAAAGTCATACAACTTCTGCCCATCTCTTTCTGTCAAACCAGAGCTCTTAATCATATGGTATACACGTGAATGTGCCGTTTGCGCCACTTCTTTTCTTTCTTCCACGATGTTCAAGTATTCTTCAAATGTACCTTGCCATTTCAGCTTGTTTTCTTCTTCTCGAAAGCTTTTCGCTTTATTTAAAATATCCATCTTATTCCCTCCATTCAGGGCATGGTTTTATCCATAGTATGCGTAGCAGGGGGTTATGATGCAGGTGGAAAACAAAAGCACCCGATTCAAAACAATTTAGCATTGTTTTGAATCGGGTGCTTGTACGTTGTTTGCAGTGCTACATATTAGAAGTCTTATTTGGTGAACTAAACATATTCGCAACAATGATACCAGTGAAAAACGCAATGATACTCATCACAAACGGCGTCCCGCTTTCAGGAATGCCCGGATAGACAACGAACACTGAACCAATGATAAGACCGATGATCGCCGCAAAGGTGATGTGCGTGAAATGTGTTAGCAAATAGCTAATCACTTTACTACTTACGATGAAACCAACAATCACCCCTGCGCCGATGACAGCAATGATTGGTAAGTTAAAGTTAGATAATGCACCGATTGCTGTCGAGTAAACTCCTAGAAGCAGTAAGATAAAAGAACCGCTGATTCCCGGCAACAACATCGCCATACTTCCTGCCCAACCAGCAAAAAACAAGCCAATTGCGTTTGTAGCAGTCAATGTTGTAATCGGTGTCGTATCAACCGGTTTTATAAAGGCAGTAGAAGCAAGTGCTGCTCCAACTAGGATAATGAATAGGAAATGTGTCCATTTAAAATTCTTTTTTACACCCGCCTGTTTCGAGATGAATGGAAGTACACCTAGGATCAGCCCAATAAAGAAATACTGAGTAGGTTCGTTGTAATTTTTCAATAAAAATTCAATAACTCGACTGAATAGTAATAGGGTAGCAGCCATTCCAATGCCCAGTGGCAATAAAAAACCGATATGTTTTTTCCAATCGCGGCTGAAAAATCCGCTAATAGATGCTAATAATTCATCATAAATCCCGAGAATGAACGCAATTGTTCCCCCGCTCACTCCAGGAATCAGATCGCTGATTCCCATAAAGAATCCTCGATATAAATTTCTCCATTGCATAAAGCGTGTTCCTCCAATTTTAATTCAATGTACATAGTATACCATTTTCCCTGCCCATTTAGTAAGTGTGGTGTTACAAAAATGTTAACGCTCGAAGTAAAGTTAGGTATTCATTATGTATAGTTCACTTTACAAATTGAATAGTTTATTATACAATTCAGATAAGTGGTAATAGAGAATCCTGCTAACAACGCTTGGCGCTAGGGGATGCCTCCTGCGCTGGAAATTTCCAGAAAATCATTCATTCAACATAAATACTTACTTGCAGCAAGGAGGAATCCATTTGCTTAAAAATCGTGTAAAGGAATTGAGAGCGCGTTTTAATTTGACACAAGGAGATTTGGCGGACAAAGTCGGAGTGACCCGGCAGACGATTGTATCGCTTGAAAAGGGCAGTTACACGCCTTCCCTACTACTCGCGATGAATATTGCTGAAGTGTTTAAAATGCCGATTGAGGAGATTTTTTCGAAAGAGGGGGAAAAGAAATGAGCATGTACATTATGGTGTTTTTGAGAATTATGCTTCTTGTATCACTAGCATTCATGGTTTTTGATTTCTTAAAGGTTGAACAATTATTTATCCAAATGGATCGGGGCTTTATAGACGGATTTGAAGTATATATTACACGGTGGCCCGGCTACATCGCAATGACTTTCACTGCCCTGTTCGTCATCGCAAATCTCATCCAACTTTTTCGCGTCTGGAAAAACAAACGCTCTGTCATGAATGCTTTCTTAGCACCGGAATATGATGTATCCGACGAACGCGCCGTGCAAAACACTCATAAAGCAGTTAGTTTGGCATTTGCCGTTTTACTACTCTATGCATTTCTAATTATCGGCTCTTATATGTACATTCCCAATTATTTCGTCGACTATATTTGGTATCCACTCTTTACGACAGCCTCTATTCCAATTGTCGGGCTACTTACCTATCTAATCACGTATAAGGTACTTCAATTTAAATAATAAGGGAAGGAGGCTGTATCTATGAATAATTTAACGGTTGCGGTAATACTAAGGGTTTTATTTTTCATCACGCTTGGCCTGTTTGCGTTCAATTTACTTCATTTAGGCACCCCTGACTATTTAAGAGGTTCAAACCTTTATCTTGCACTGCCTTTTTGGATTGTATTATTCATTATTCAAATTCGTGAATATAGTTATAGCAAAAGTCAGCCAGATGGCAGATTCATCATGAAGGATATGGTTTTACCCGAATTAAGCTCAAAAGATGAGCGAGAAATGGAACTGACTGGAAAAGCTTCAAAAGATGCATTATCGGCTGTTCTTGTCTTTGCCCCAATTTCCTTATTACTATTAGGAATGACTATGCTTTCTGAAGGCGCACTACCACTTTTACTAACCTTTTTGCTTGTGGCCGCCATTCCGATTGTCGGTTTAATCGCTTATTACTTTTCATATCGCCATCATTATTTACAATGAAACAATAAAAGCGCCAGCACATTTCTCCGGCACTTTTTCCTTGAATACGATTCAATTCTACAATCCCATATTCTTTGCAATGATTACCTTCATAATCTCATTCGTTCCAGCGTAAATCGAGGAAACAGGGATGTCACGATAACGCCTAGCAATCTTGTATTCCTCCATATATCCATAACCACCATGCAGTCGCATACATTCCGTCGAAATTTCCTGCGCAGATTCGGTTAGCCAGTATTTCGCCATCGACACTTTTGTCACAACATCTTTACCAGCAATATGATCCTCAATCAACGTCTCTAAAAACGCTTTTCCCAACTCTATTTTCGTGGCCATCTCTGCCACTTTAAACTGCGTATTTTGGAAGGAAGAAATAGCTTTGCCAAACGCTTGACGAGATTTCACATAAGCAATGGTCGATTCGAGCATTTCCTCTGATGCGGTTTGTGCAGCAATGGCAACGACTAACCTCTCCTGCTGAAGTTTTGACATCAGATAACCGAAGCCTTTTCCCTCCTCACCAAGCAGATTGGTAGCGGGAACACGACAATTCTCAAAATATAATTCTGCCGTATCTTGTGCATGGAGCCCCACCTTGTCGAGCTTGCGGCCTTTCGTGAACCCAGGCGTCCCTTCCTCCACGACAAGTAGGCTAATCCCTCGATATTTCGGTTCAGCATGTAGGTCCGTTTTCACCACGACGACGAACAGATTGCCATTTATGCCATTTGTGATGAAAGTCTTTTGTCCATTCACGACATAATGATCACCGTCACGCACAGCAGTTGTCTGTACATTGGCCAAGTCGGAACCCGTCCCCGGTTCTGTCATAGCAATCCCTGTAATTATAGCAGCAGACACACAACCCGGAAGCCAACGTTCCTTCTGATTCGCTGACCCGTAGGACTCAATATAAGGCACAACAATATCATTATGCAAACTGACACCCACTAAACTTGTGCCTACCCTTTCCAATTCCTCAGAAATAATGACACCAAAGCTGAAGTCAAGTCCAAGCCCACCGTACGCATCATCCACTTGTGGACAAAGGAACCCCATCTCCCCAAGCTTTTTCCAAAATGACATCGGAATTATGCGCTCTTTTTCCCATTTATCATAGTTGGGAAACGCCTCTTTTTGTAGAAACTTCCTTAAAGAATCCCGGAACATAATATGCTCATCTGTTTCAAATTTGTATCTCGCCAACGAAGTACCCCCTTCTTCACAAAGTGAGTGGTTCCAGCTACTGCCGCAATTCGTAACTCTTACATTGCATAAGCAACTACAACCTGCTTGTAAATCAAAGACGTTCAATGATCGTTGCGTTGGCCATTCCCATTCCTTCACAAATTGTCAGCAAGCCATAACGGCCACTCGTTCGTTCTAATCTATTCATTAGCGTGATCAATAATTTCGTTCCTGTTGCGCCTAAAGGATGTCCAAGTGCAATAGCCCCTCCGTCTGGGTTCAACTTTTCTGGATCTGCCCCAGTGTCTTGTAGCCAGGCAAGCGGCACTTGTGCAAAGGCTTCATTCACTTCGTATGTGTCCATCTCTTCAATTGTCAGCCCTGCTTTTTGCAATACTTTTCTCGTTGCTTCAATTGGGCCCGATAACATAAGCGTTGGATCTGATCCCGTGACACTACGCGCAACGATACGGGCTTTCGGTTTCAATCCAAGTTCGTCCGCTTTTTCACGGGACATGAGTAGCACGGCTGATGCACCGTCACTGATTTGACTCGCATTACCAGCAGTAATGACGCCCTGTTCATCGAAAACTGTTTTTAATCCTCTGAGCACCTCCAATGTCGTACCAGGTCGCGGTCCTTCATCGACGTCAAAACGGATTGTTGTACCATCATCCTGCCGGATATCAATTGGGATAATTTCCGCCTTGAAATGACCTTTGTCAATGGCAGCCGAGGCTTTTACATGGCTGTCGACTGCATAACGATCCAACGCTTCACGCGTCAATCCCCACTTTTTGACCATTCGTTCCGACGATAACCCCTGGTTAATAATCTCGTATTTCTCCGTCAGTTTCGCACTCGGTTTGACATCTCCTATATTTGACATCATCGGCACTCTTGTCATATTTTCTACGCCGCCCGCAATGACGATATCCATATCACCAGAAGCAATCGCTTGTGATGCAAAATGAACCGCTTGTTGACTTGAACCGCATTGTCGATCAATCGTGACGCCAGGCACTTGAATGGGAAAACCAGCAATCAGTAGTGCCGTTCTGGCAATATTACTCGCCTGTTCACCTGTTTGTGTAACGCAACCTAATATGACATCCTCCACATCCTCTTTCGCAACCCCAGCACGCACAACAACCTCTTCTAGCACAATCGCCGCTAATTCATCCGGCCTAAAGCTTGCGAGCATTCCTTTTCTACGTCCAATAGCAGTACGTACCCCTTCTACAATTACCACTTCCGTCATGATCCATCCCACCCCTTCGAATGACCCTATCGTCTTGTTCTTTCCACTGTTCGATTTGTAGTAGACTAATTCCTGCTTTGCTCAAAACTTCTACCAAGTGTGGGGGATTGAAAACATCAGATTAAGAGACTTTGAAAATTACATAGCATTGTCAATTAAAAGTGGTTCGATACAATTGCCTATAGCAGCTCCCCAAACACTCTCAGAGAGTCAAATCAACTCGTTCATCATAGAAGGGGAAGTAGTCCAAACAGACAGCCAATGGCAGCTGATAAGCGGCACAAGACGTACTACATTCGACTTGCCGAGTACCATGCTAGATACACTGCAGTTCGTCGCAAAACAAGAACAAATGACCATGAGTGAATTTGTGGAGGTTGCTATTCGTGAGAAGTTAGGGGGGAGGGTTAGCGTTAAATAAGCATAAACTCTTAAGGTGGTATAGGTGACAACATCACTACGAATGAGATGCGAAATTAGAAATAATAGTTGAAAAAGGTTATTGAAAGTTGTACTAAAAGCCCGATAAGAGAATTAGCGGTATTTCTCTCAATTGCTTATACATCCGTGGTTGAGTACAGGGAATAGCATCTTAACTTTCAATATTTCATCCCGATATTATCTAGGAGAGAACTAGGTGGTTATGTATCCAGTAGAATATTTTCCGAAACAATACACCTAGAAATAAAGAAATGAACTGATAATAACCCGGAATGAGAAAGTGATGTGTAGCAAATGAATGATGGTATAGAGTACGCATATACACGTACCAAAAATGTATATAAAGACGATGATGGGCAACGAACACTATTTATAGCTGCAGGAATAATACGAACAGGTCCTGTTGACGGGAAGGTGCACGGCTACAGCATGAAATTTGAATCCATTGCGACAGAACTATTCGAAATGCCAATCGAGGAAGCGCCTAAAGCATATTTAGATTTAAAAGACATAGACACCCACTTAAAATTGTGGGAAGAGGAACTAGAAAAACTACGCTTTTTGCATTCATCCGATGTAGAAGCGTTTTGCTCATATCAAAGGCTTAGACTACTTAAATAATAAAGTCGATAATTAAGTTCGAAAAAACAAGCGATTCGCCCGCATATACATCAGCAGGCGGCTCGCTTGTTTTTTCTGTTATCATTACATCATCTTCACTCACGACTCTTTTATGGGTGCAGAACAAAGAAAGTCAAAATATACACTCTGTACTTCGCAGTCCATCCACAGCTGTATCCATTCCTTCTTGTGTAGCTGATTCATTTACCTTCCTCTGGGTTATCCTGATTGAGCAAATCATCCGTATAGGCAATTAAATCCGTAAATGCCTTGTCAGAAATCAGCTTACTTCCATGTAAAGTAGCGAGTAATTCTTTAAAGCCTTTCAAATGCTTCACAAACTTGTCCATTGCCCCTGTCTGCTCATAACGATTTACGGCAGTCAAGTGGACTTGTAGGGAACGAGCGGTAGTACCATTGGTGAATTCTCCCGCTTTCTCAAACTCTTCAACTAGTTTCAACAAATCCGCAACGGTTACGGTTTGACTGTTACCACCTAATTCTGCAATTTCTTCGTTTGTCAGTAGGCGATTGTATAAATTGAAGTTATCCAAGCTTCCTACTAGATTCTGACCAATCTTTTCTAGAGGCATGTTCATAGATGGAGAATCCACCCACCATGTTCCGTTGAAGCCTTCAGGTTTCTTAGGACCTTGTAAAGTAGATACTAATTTACCATTGACATGGAGAGTATTAGGTTGATTCCATTTAGCAAATTCGCCACCACTTGGCTTAGATTCATCAGAAGAGAATGCAATACGGTAAGGTTGTCCCTTCTTAAATGTAAAGTTGTGTTCGAAATTAAAGTTCTCGCGTGAATAAGTCAGACGATACGTTCCATCCGCCTGTTCCTTCATAATAATAACACGTGTTTCCTGACCTACAGCTTGTTTAGGCATCACTTCTTCGAAAAGAACGATGTCCCCAGTTTGATTTTCGTCAATAGTCAAGTCGAACATAGCTGTGTAAGGCCATTTTAGAGCCTTGTGTTGAGCTTTAATATATCCATTACCATTAAATGTAAGTTGTTTTCCATTGGGACCATCCGTCAACTTTGCACCTTTAACAGTTGCGTTATAACCATTACCAGACTGATCCTTTAGATTTGTACCCTTCAATTCTTCCATGTCGAAGTTGTAAACAACTTCACCATCAGAATCGATGTCCTTGTATAAGTTATCTAATCCTGGTCCAACTTCGATAGTGTCAACTTTTCCTTTGAACTCTTCAAAAGTTTCATCCTCGCGACCATACCAGTAACTCTGAGCTAGGTATGGGTACTGAGAACGTTGTCTTGCAAAGATGTCGTTTACAGTGTAACCTGCAAACATTCCACGGTCATTCCAAAGTAACATAGTACCACCAGCAATATTTGGGTGACCTTCTGGGAAGATAGTTCCGTTTCCATACCATCCAACCATATTTCCAGCACTCAGTTCATTGTAGAGACGTTCTTCTTTCGCATAGTCGTAGAAACCAATCTGCGCACCTGGAACAATGTACCAGCGATGGTCTCCATTAACAACCTTGTATCCCTGATCCATCAGTTTTTTCAAACCACCAGAAACTTCTTCCCATTTCCAGTAGTCTATTACAATATCATCCATTGGATACATTTTCTTTGGATATCTTTCATTTGCTAGAGAAGCGTTAGAGTCCCAAGCAAACGCAGTTTTGTTGTACTTGTTAACTACCTTATCGTACATATTAACAGCATAAGCACGAAGGTCATCCTGATTACCAAAGTATTCATCCATACCGATATTGAATGCATCAGTGGTAATAACAGGGTTATCCCCGCCTAGATACTCTTCCAGAACCTCACCCATCAAATTTAAGACACGCTCACGTGCGCCTCCTTTTTCACTGAGATTGAAGTGAGTGCCATCTAGACCTAAATTCTTGTATTTTTCAGGAGCATCTTCATACTCGCCAAGCTCAATGAAACGGCGAGAATGAGCAGGTCCGTCGATTTCAGTAATTACGCGTATGCCATAGTCGCCCGCATGTTTCTGAAAGTTACGGTACTCTTCTTTAGTGTAATATCCGTCAGTGCTTGTCAAATGAGGAATATTAGATTCCAAACGGAATGCTGAATAGTCGTTGAATGTATCCTCACTGAGGTGGGACTGGAAGTCTGTAAGCTTCAGCCATGATGCGTATTTCACCAAATCTTCTAGGTACCACATCGGGAAGTATTTACGTCCAATATCCAACATGAACTTACGGATAGGATAGTTAGGGTAATCCACAGCAGTACCATAGGCAATAGTCTTGTCGCCTGATGTAAGCATGCCCTGAAGCACACTTCTAGTACCGAAGAATACACCTCTATACTCTGTTCCTCGGATTGTAATATAATCGCCAATCTCCAGTATATATCCCTGTTCTCCTAGCTTCTTATCGCCTTTTTCAAAGGTTAAGACAATATCACCGGCCTTAGGAGTGCCGGAAACAATCTCCACATCTAGTCCAAACAGTTCTTTGATATCGCTCTTAGTGATTTCAGCAGCTCTTTTGAGTGCATCCTTCTCTTTTGCTGCAACTACAATACGGCTATTCTTTTTGAAAGAGAACGCTCCTTCGTTAGCGCCGGACCATTCCTGCATAGTTGGAACAACCTTTGGCATCTTGTTTGTTCCAGTAGTATTTTTACCTTTGACAGTGATCCACTTGTTCTGAACCAAAGAACCTTCGTCATAGGCAACATCTTCTCTATTTTCCTGAACAATGTAGGTTATCTGAACCTCCTTGTCGACTAATGGTTGACGAAGAACATTCCCCTTATCATCAATAATCAGGTCGTTCTCGCTACTAAAGATTTTAGAAATTATCTTACCGTCTTCAGATTCAAAAGTAGGTAACTTTTCCACTTCATTAGGATCAATAACTAAATCTTTCAGGTAGTCTTCAGTCTTCTTAACCATTTCATCAGTAGCAGCTGCAGACTTGTCATGGTTGAGCAGGTATTCAGCCTCAATCTCTTCCTGAGACAGAACAGAACGATACACCTTTACATCATCAATAAGAGAGTCAATGCGGTATCCCCCGTTCCCATCAGCACCAATGTTGAATGGGTTAGAAACAGTTGCATCCTTATCAGCAGTAGATGCAATTGAAGTAGATGCAATCATCTTGCCATCCACAAACAGCCTGCTCTCTTCATCTCTGTCCAGAACAGCTGCAATGTAGTGCCATTTGCCGTCATAAACCTTGCCAGCAGTACCACCAACAATATTTTCCTGCTGTCCTTGGCCGTTTGCAGCGAATGTAGTGTAGAACTGCCCTTGTCCCTGAACAACTGCCATACCAGGATTTGCACCGCTGCTCCAGTTTTTGTCACCAAGAACTGCAGCCCATGAACCTGGGTTAGATGCCTTATACCAGAATCCCACTGAAAAATCTTCAGTGCCCAATTTCAAATCGT
The DNA here is from genome assembly GCF_044762865.1 of Sporosarcina sp. NPDC096371. Lineage (NCBI taxonomy): Bacteria > Bacillati > Bacillota > Bacilli > Caryophanales > Caryophanaceae > Sporosarcina > Sporosarcina sp. NPDC096371. The sequence continues at coordinate 486,832 of NZ_JBIWFE010000003.1, read as the reverse complement.
CAGTTGCCTTAGCAACAGACACATAACCGTCCTTAGTGGATAGGGCATTGCCCAGATTCTCTAGACCTAGGACAAAGGATACAGTGCCTTTTTTCACACCATTGTTGCCGCGTCCAGTTTTATCCTTCAGTGGTTCATCACCGTCGAAATCCCACCACGCAACTGGTTCACTAGGTTTAGCAGGAATTTTCTGCAAACCAGCAATAGCAGTATTTAGAGCATCAACTGCTTTGTTTACCGCATCCTGCGTATCTCTATTAGAATCCTCTGCTGCTTTCACAGCACCTGCTAGAGTTGCCAGCGTTTCTTCGGTATAACGATCTGTCATCTTCAGAAGATTATTTGCCTTTTTGATCTGTTTGTCCAACAGTTGAGTAGATGTTTGTTCCTCTTTTAATAACTTATAAGTTGCAACGAGAACTTTGTGGTCAGATCCAATCCCATCTGCCTTATACGCCTCTACTTCTTTAATTTCAATATTACGTGTCGTAATAATATTATCAATAGCATTTGTTTTCATAGACGCATCGAATGGAATGTAGGTATCTAACCATTTACCATCCTTACCATTTGCAATGTTGTAATTGCGCAGATAAACATCGAACTCATCATTGCTTTCCTGTGCATTAAAGTCACCAGTCAGCACTTTGTATTCAGTCTTATCTGCTTCCATTACGTCTAACACATCTTTCATCTGCTCAGCACGAATGCTGTGGTCCTCCCAAGTTAGATGAGTATTATATACGGCAACCGTTTTATCTCCAACACTCACTTCAGCACGTTGCCAGCCACGGCCTTCATAGCCACCTGCATCCAGGTCAGCACCATTCTCGTTAGCAAAGTCAGATTTAGCAACCATACCATTGCCGTACTCGCCACCAGAGTAGTCGATGCTCTTACGGAAGTAGTAGTCATAGCCTGCTTCATCCGCGATTTCCTTTAACATATCTTTCTGATTTCTTCCAGTGTTTTTATCCACCTCCTGGAATCCAACTATGTCGATATCCTCAGCTTTGATCAGTTCACCAATTGCTTTTGTGCTGCCTCCCTTAGCTGCAATATTATACGAAGCAATTTTAAACTCCGTATCCTCAATAATTGCCCGGGGAGTCGCTTGTACAGTAAAGCTAGGTGGCAATAATGAAACTAACATCCCCATTGACATCATGATTGCCATTAATGACTTTGACTTTTTCCCCAATAATCTCATGTGAATCCTCCTTTAATATTGGAAAGCGATTATTTTACAACTTTCCTTTTGATTAGCGTAATCAAATGCCCAATAACCCGGATACCAAACAAACTGAAACAACAGCCTTTAACGCTTTACTTTTTGCCAACTTAACCACCTCTCTTGTTATCATTTTGAACAATCAGGGATGAACTTCAGGCTCCAAGGTGCTCCGGCTCTCAGGGTTTTTAGGAGAATGCCAGCAGAGCCGTACCCATAGCCTCGACCCAAAAAAAGCAGGACAACACTTAAGCAACAGGGAGATCCCCATTACCAAGTGCCGCCCTGCCTGATCGAGTCAGTAACATGCGAATTAGATATTCATTCCCGCACTGGTAACAATACCCAATATAACAAGAGGTTCACAGAGTCTAAAAACCTATTTTTGAAAGCCCTTTCAAAATTTATATCATTTTTCATAGTCAGGGCATCCGGAGGGGGGCCGGCTTTATTTGCGATTTCTGGGGCTTTGCGGGGAGGGACTGGAACGGATATACCACTTTTCGACCTATTTCCCCCTTTAAAAGTACGTTCTGGATATACTTCCACAAAATCAATTCCTTGTTCACTTCTCTCCGGATCAAATGAACATTTTGCATTGCTGCCAACGATTTCATATATATCCTGAAGAGGGGTTTTCAAGTGACTCTACTCCCCCAAGGTTCATTCATAAATTCTGCAACAACGTCGTATTCCAAGTATAGGAACAAATGAGACGGATTTAGATACCCGATAATCTTGACGAAAATAAAAAAAACGACTGAACAGAGAATACTCTCTGTTCAGTCGTTTTGTAGTTAAGATACTGGTGTTTCATTTTTACGCTGTTCAATCGCCTTAAGACGCTCGTCATATTCCTCGACGGTCATATTATGTTCTACAAAATAACGATTGCGCGGATGCGTGCGGCATTCATCTGAACAACTACGCATATACAAATGCTCATTTTCTTCAGAAGAAATAATTTTCGCATTACATTCTGGGTTCGCACAGTTCACATAGCGTTCGCATGGCGTCCCATCAAAATGATCACGTCCAACGATGACTTGCTCTACTTGATTGATAGGAACAGCAATACGCTCATCAAAGACGTACATTTGTCCATCCCATAGCTGACCTTTTGCGACAGGATCTTTACCGTATGTGGCAATTCCACCGTGCAATTGAGAAACATCCTCGTATCCTTCACGAACAAGCCATCCAGAGAATTTTTCACAACGAATACCGCCAGTGCAATACGTCAGAATTTTCTTTCCTTCGAATTGCTCTTTATTGTCTCGCATCCACTCCGGTAAATCGCGGAAGTTTTCGATATCAGGACGTACAGCGCCACGGAAGTGGCCTAAATCGAACTCATAGTCATTGCGAGCATCGATGATGATTGTATCTTCTTCTTGCATTTTTTCAAACCACTCTTCAGGGCTTAGTCGTTTACCAGTCAGCTCATTTGGATTGATATCTTCTTCGAGGCTCAAGTTAACGATTTCTTGACGTGCACGCACATGCATTTTCTTGAATGCATGTCCTTCCGCTTCGTCAATTTTAATAACCATATCTGCAAAACGTTCATCCTGTTTCAATAAGTTCATGTAGGCATCCGTCTGTTCAATTGTCCCCGAACATGTACCGTTAATACCCTCATTACCAACTAAAATACGACCTTTTAATCCGATTTCTTTACAAGCATTCAAATGTTCGACAGCAAATGTTTCTGGGTCTTCGACAGGTACGTACTTATAGTATAGAAGGACCCGATAATTACTTTTTTCCAATTTTCCAACCACCTTGTTTTTTTATAATTGCATGTTATAAGTCAACAACCGGATCGGTATTTCGTGTAAACATACAAAAGATGCCCGTATTTGCACAATCCGGGACGATGCTATTGTACCATATGTTTGCAATGGGAAAAAGAGATTTCCTTTGTTGAAAACACGTTGCGTAATGATTGTCAAAACTTCTTCACAAACCCTTTAAAGTTGAACACCATCCACTCCTCCCAAACAAAAAAGTTAATACTTTCCAATACAAGTCTATCATTGGTCTATCGCTACCTTTCATGTATACTAAGAGAATATGTTTCTCGCTACCAATCGACATAATTCCAAAAGATTCTTGAAACTATTTACTAGATTCACCCGTCTAATTTTTAACAACCACTTAAAGGAGCCTTCAACATGAAAAGATCAGATCGCAAGCGCCGTTCCACATGGATTGACATTACGTTTTCATTCGCCATCATCGCACTAACGGTGGCCGCCATTTATTTAATCTCTCTAAATAATAAAAGTGAGATTGCTTCGCCCCCTAAAACGCAAGCTGCCGCCCCAACTCCTGTAGTCGTCGATACGATTGACTCTAGTTATCCAGGCATCAAAATTATTACAGAGACATCGAATGATACATATTCTCCATTCGCCATTCAATATCCACAAAGCTCACACAATACGTTCAACGACGCTATTTCTGCTTATATTTCACAAGCAAAGCAAAGCTACTTAACTGCGCTCGAAAAGAATAGAGAACAGTCTACTAATCATAAAGGAGAATTGAATATTTCTTTCGAAACTCTTTCGCATCATTCTGGAAACTATTCTTTTGTGATCGTAAAGGATAGTTTTATAGGTGGGGAAAACGGCTCAACGGAAATTCGTTCCTTCCATTTGAATCCCGAAACGGGAGAGGTCTTTTCCATTGAAGATGTTTTCGGATCTGATGAAAGTCGTCTTGCGAAAGTTTCAACTTTAGTAAGAAACCATCTCTATACTGATGTCGCTTTGAAAGAGCATCTATTCCCTGAAGAACTTCATCTACATACAGCACCTATTTGGGACAATTATAAAAACTTCGCCCTAACCGAAGATTCTATCATTTTTTATTTCAATGAAGAGGACTTTACAGCAGGAGCGGCTGGACCACCAATTGTGGCGATCGCACTTAGTGATGTCAACGACTTACTTGCAGATGACTTTAAGCTAAAAATAGATACACCTGACCAAGAGCAAGGCGATGATTCAGTTATCGAAAATCCGGACGATGATACAACTTCCGATGGTTCTGAACCTCCAACTGACAAAGAAGAGCAAGAGAACGTTGATACAGATTCCGACGAAACCTCCACACCTGAAAATGGTGTGAAAAAGGTTGCGCTGACATTTGATGACGGACCTGACCCAAAATCAACGATGCAAATTCTTGAAACGTTGGAAAAGTACAACGCCAAAGCTACGTTTTTCATGCTTGGGAGTCGGGTCGAATACTACCCCGAAATTGCTAAACATGTAAAAGATGCAGGTCATGAACTTGGCAACCATACTTGGAACCATCCTGATTTAACAAAGGCAGATGGTGAAAAAATACGTAATGAGATAAATCGCACATCCTCCATGATTGAAGAGGTAACTGGAACGAAAGCAACTGCTTTCAGACCGCCATACGGTGCAGTGAACCAAACTGTCCGCAGCCAAACAGACTTACCTGTCGTCCTATGGGATGTCGATACACTCGATTGGAAACACCGAGATCCAATTAAATTGCTTGAAAATGTTAAAAACGCGACAAAAGACGGCAGTATCATTCTTATGCATGATATCCACCAATCAACAGCTGACGGACTTGACGCCGTTCTTGCTTATTTACAGAGTGAAGGCTATACATTTGTGACCGTTTCAGAGATGCAGCAATAACCAAATCCCTTGAATGAACAGCAAGTGTTCATTCAAGGGATTTTCCTATGTAATCACAATGAAAATCCGTTTTCTATTCTATACAAACTAGAACAACTTTGTTATAATACTATTAGAACAGTTAGGAGGTATCACCATGTTTATTCAAATAGAGCCTTCTTCGGATGTACCGATTTATACGCAATTGACCAATCAGCTGATAGAACTGATTGCCCGCAAAGAACTGGTAGGTGGAGATGCTTTGCCTTCAGTCCGCTCACTTGCGGCAGATCTTGGTATGAATATGCATACAGTTAACAAGGCGTATCATGCACTAGAAAAGAAAGGGATCATCCAAATTGTACCGAAATCGGGGGCGATTATTAACCCGCCTGTAGTAGACGGAATTCGTGAAGATCATTATGAACGCATCTCGGAGGAATTAAAACCGATACTTGCCGAGGCGATTGTATTGGGGATGAAAAAAGAAGATTTATTAACACTTGCCTCATCAATCATTTTGGACATTAAGGGGGAATAGAAAATGACGCTCATCATTTTTCTAATCATTATCGCTTTCATTGTCGTTATACAGTCTGCGACGCCATTTTTACTAAGAAAAAACATTGCATTCGGTGTCACCATTCCGGAAGGCCATACAGATAATCCCATGGTCGCATCTTATAAAAAAATGTATTCATCAATCATCCTAATTATCGGCATTCTGTCGCTTATCGGCTATGCCATTTGGGCGAACGGTAGCACTTTATCCGAAGAAAAGATCGTCTTAATGGGATTAGCCATTCAATTTGGTATCCTTTTTCTAAACATGGCCCTTTACTTATATTTTCATGCCAAAACGACACACCTGAAACGCATCAATGACTGGGGCGCAGATTTGAAACAAGTACGGATTGCAGACTTAGCCGTACGAACAAAAGATGAAATGCTTCCTAGCTATCTTTATGCCTTACCAATGCTGATCACAATCGGACTGATTGTCTATACCGCCACACAATATGGCATTATGCCCGATATGATTCCGACACACTGGGGACCAAATGGGCAACCCGATGCTTTCAGTCCTAAAACTCCCTTTTCCGTCATCGCCTTACCTCTCATTCTGCTCGTTATTCAAGGAATGATGCTTGGGACGAACGTATTCACAAAACGGTCTGGCATTCGTTTGAATCCTGCAAAAGGGAAAACATCGCAAGTTCAGCAGTTATCATTCAGGAAATATACAAGTTGGTTTTTATTCATGACGAGCATACTTATCACGATTCTTATGGGATTCCTACACTTGACGACCATTCACGAAGGTCTTGGCAACGCGGCCATTCTGTTCGCTTTGCCCCTTGGTTTTCTCTTAATCATCCTTCTTGCCACTGCGGTCTATGCGTTTAAAATCGGCCAAAGTGGTTCACGGATCGATGTGTCATTTGAAGACGACACTGTACCTGGAATCACAGCAGTCGATGACGATCAATACTGGAAAATGGGTGTTTTTTACGTCAACAAAAACGACCCATCCATTTTCGTCGAAAAAAGATTTGGTGTCGGTTGGACCGTTAACTTCGGGCAACCCCTTGGCTATCTCATCTTAATCGGTCCATTAGTGTTAATCTTGGTCATTACTTTCCTATTGTAAAAGAAAAAAGCCGCATCTTTGAACTGCCCCGTAAATGTTAGACACCAACTAACATTTACGGGGTGTTTTTATGTCTAAATATACAGTAGAAGTTAAATTACAAGCGGTGGAACGCTATTTAACTGGAAAAGAAAGCTATAAAACCATTGCAAAAAGTATTGGCGCAGCTAGATCTCTGGTCATTACGTGGGTAAAATTATTTGAAGCACAAGGAGAAAAAGGTTTTAAGAAAGGCTATACAAGCTACTCATCTGAGTTTAAACTAGACGTACTCAATTTTATGAACGAAACAGGTGCGTCTCTTCGAGAAACAGCAAGCACGTTTAATATTTCTTCCCCTAGTATCGTCTATCAGTGGAAGCAACTGCTTAAGACAGGAGGATCGGACGCACTAGAACCAAAGAAAAAGGGACGTCCATCCATGAAAAAAGAAGTGAAGAAAGTGGAAGTAGAAAAATCAATCCCAGCTGAAGGCTCGGTAGAAGCCTTACAAGCGAAAATCGAACATCTGGAAATGGAAAATGCTTATTTAAAAAAGTTGAACGCTTTAGTTCAGTTACAAGAAAAATTACAAACAAAATCAAAGCGCAAGTAATTTTTGAACTAAAGGAACAATACGAGATCGTGGATTTAGTTAAAGTCGCGGGCATTCCACGCAGCACATATTACTACTGGGAAAACCGATTGGATCCAATCGATAAATATGAATCGGTTAAAGAAGCGATCAAGCATATTTTTAACGAACATAAGGGTAGATATGGTTATCGTCGTATCACAAAAGAACTAAAGAAATGCGGCTTTACGCATGATCCAAAGACCATTAATCGCTTGATGAATGAAATCGGCTTAAAATGTATGGTCCGTATGAAGAAGTATCGTTCTTATAAAGGAAACATCGGAAATATCGCTCCCAATGTATTACAACGTGATTTTAAGGCAGATAAAATGAATCAAAAATGGGTAACAGACGTAACTGAATTCCATCTCTTTGGAGAAAAACGTTATTTGTCACCTGTTCTTGATTTGTGCAATAGTGAAATCCTCGCATATAAAGTCATGAATCGACCGGCCTATCAACTTGTAGGTGATATGTTAGAAGAAGCTGTTCAGCGCCTTCAACCAGGAGATGAAGTCATTCTTCATTCTGATCAAGGCTGGCATTATCAGATGAGAAAATATCAAAAAACATTACAATAGCACCAGATAACGCAAAGTATGTCCCGTAAGGGCAACTGCTTGGATAATGCAGTCATCGAAAATTTCTTTGGCTTATTAAAGTCAGAACTGCTTTATTTACAGGAGTTTGAGAGCATGGCGCACTTCGAAGAGGAATTAGAAGAATATATTGAGTACTACAATCACAAGCGCATGAAGGCGAAACTAAAAGACCTGAGCCCGGTAGAATACCGAACTCAGATCTTAGAGGCTGCTTAAAATATTTGTCTAACTTTATTGGGTCAGTTCATCTTCGCGGCTTTTTTTCTTTTCTAGCTATTTAGTTAAAGACGCTCGTACTATGAAGAGGTTGCACTCTTGCTTTTGGATCGATATGCGATTTCGCATGGTTTACTGCAATCGGCGCCTCTCCTAGTCCAACTGCTATCAATTTCACTTTGCCATCATAGTTCGTAATATCGCCCGCCGCGTAAATACCTTCGATATTCGTCTCCATACGTGTGTTCACCAAAATCGAGTTGCGGTCCATTTCCAGACCCCACTCTTTTAACGGTCCAAGCGACGAAATATTACCGTAGTTAACGATGACATGGTCGGCATTCAATCGTTCTTCTGCGCCTTCTTTATCGGCCAAAAGAACACCACTAATTGCTCCATTTTCCCCTTCAATCGCTTTCACAGCACGTGACGTTTTAACAGTCACTTTTGATTCCATCAGTTGATTGACGCTTGTTTCATGCGCCGTGAAACGTTCACGACGGTGAACCAGGGTAACGCTTGCAGCGATATCTTCGAGCATAAGCGACCAGTCTACTGCCGAATCTCCTCCACCACAAACGACTACGTTTTGATCTTTAAAAATCGTTAAATCCTTAATGCCGTAATGTAGTGTCGTTCCTTCGAAGTCCACTTCTTCTTTCAAACCAATTTTTCGGGGTTGGAATGCTCCAATACCAGCTGTTAATAAAATGGTACGTGTCAAATGCACGCCTTTATCCGTTTGTAGGATGAAGTGATCACCATCGCGTGTTACCGATAGTGCTGTCTCGCCTAAAATAATCTCCGGCTTTGCATAATGTGCTTGTGTCACTAGATTCGCAACGAAATCCTTCGCAAGAACTTTCGGGAATCCACCTACATCATATATGTACTTATCGGGATATAGTTCAATGAGCTGACCGCCAAGCTGTGGCAAGCTGTCAATGATCTTAACTGACATTTCCCGCATTCCCGCGTAGAATGATGAGAAAAGGCCAGTGGGTCCTCCCCCGATGATTGTGATATCGACGATTTCATTATTCATATGCAAACACTCCTGTTATAGTTTTCAATTTTGTCTGGATGAAAAAGCTGTTCATCCACTTCACTCATTATCTACTAATTCACCACAAAAAACACATAATATGTTTTTGGTTTGTAAAATAAACCCGCGAATACCACGTATAGAAAAACCTGTACAATTTGATGTACAGGTTTTTTCTACTTTTATTTTCCTACATTCTCTTTACAAAATGCAAGCACGATTTCTTTTTCGTCGTCCTCTAATTCAAAATCAAGAACTTTTTCAGATGCACGTTCAAAAAAATGATACGATGCAATTCTCTCTTCATCTCCATCGACTGCAAAAATGACGCGAAGTCCAGTTCCACCTTCAGCATACAACTCATCTTCTTCATCTAAAGTAAGGTATAGTCTAAATTGATAACGCTCCCCCGTAATAATTCCAGTCGGATCAAGCATTTCATCGACAATATGTTCATTAATTACCATAGTACCAACAACCTCTCGCTTACTATTTTTCACTTAAACATGCACACTTCGTACACTACTCCCCATCATACCCCATTCACAGAGAAAATGATGCAATGGGCTCTTTTTCGATAGAAAGTTTTCCAATCTCAACAGATTTCTTTTGCAATATTTCCGAACTTCGTGAACAATAGAAACAGTGAAGTATTTCACTAGTAAAGATTCAGGGGGAATCTGGATGTTAAAATTTGAAGACTATCAATACACAAAACCCGATATGGGTACGTTGAAAAAGGAATTTGAAGTCTTACTTCAAGAATTCCGGTCTGCAAGCTCTTACGAACTGCAAAACGATGTAATGGAAAAAATTAATGCAATCGGTAACAATTACTCAACGCAAGCCAATTTAGTCTATATCCGTGCTTCCATTGATACCAATGATGAGTTCTATCAAAAAGAGCGCGATTATTTCGATGAGATTGGACCCGAGTATCAAGAACTTGAAACCGCTTATTATAAGGAACTCGTTTCGACTCCCTTTAGGGCTGAACTCGAAGAAAAATGGGGTAGCCAATTATTTGCGCTAGCCGATAATTCCATCAAATCCTTTGCACCGGAAATTGTTGAACTACTACAAAAAGAAAACAAATTATCTTCCGACTACTCTAAACTCGTTGCATCCGCACAAATTGAATTTAACGGTGAAACGTTAACACTTGCCCAAATGGGACCTTATGCGGAATCGACAGATCGTTCCATTCGTAAGTCAGCTATGGAAGCGTCTTATAAGTTCTATGCTGATAATGGTGATAAATTCGATGCCATCTACGATGACCTCGTTAAACTACGCCATGAAATTGCAACAACGCTTGGTTATAAAAACTATGTTGAACTCGGCTATGTACGCATGAACCGAATTGACTATGATGCGGACATGGTTAAGAAATTCCGAGATCAAGTACGAGATAATATCGTTCCACTTGCCAGTCGTCTTTATACACGTCAGGCGGAACGAATTGGCGTCTCGCAACTAAAGTTTTATGATCAGTCTCTTAATTTCCTAACGGGCAATGCGACACCACAAGGCCCTCCTGAATGGATCATTGAAAACGGCAAAAAGATGTATGCCGAACTGTCACCTGAAACAGATACGTTCTTCCAGTTTATGACGGACAAAAATTTACTGGACGTTGAAGCGAAGAAAGGGAAAGAAGCGGGCGGCTATTGTACATTCATCGATGACTACGATTCACCGTTCATTTTCTCCAATTTCAATGGTACATCCGGGGATATTGATGTATTGACACACGAAGCAGGACATGCATTCCAAGTGTATTCTAGTCGTAACATCGGCATTCCAGAATATATGTGGCCAACATACGAAGGTGCGGAAATCCATTCCATGAGTATGGAGTTTTTCACATGGCCTTGGATGGAACTTTTCTTCAAAGAACAGACGGATAAGTACAAGTTTGCACACCTAAGTGATGCACTACTCTTTTTACCATATGGCGTCGCAGTTGATGAATTCCAGCATGTGGTCTATGAAAATCCACATATGACACCAGCTGAACGCAAAGCAGCTTGGAAACAGATTGAACAAACGTATTTACCAATGCGTGATTACGATGGCATCGAATACTTGGAATCAGGTGCTGTTTGGCAACGCCAAGCGCATATTTACGCAAGCCCATTCTATTACATCGACTATACGTTGGCGCAAATTTGTGCGTTCCAATTTTGGAAACGTTCACGTGAAGACCACGAAGCCGCTTGGAAGGATTATTTACACCTTTGCACGCTCGGCGGATCGAAATCATTTACAAAACTTGTTGCTGAAGCGAACTTGATCTCACCATTCGAAGAAGGTTGTGTAGAGTCCGTTATTGGCTCCATTGAGTCATGGCTCGATTCTATCGATGATAAAGCACTGTAAACGTAAAACAGACCGCCAAATGGCGGTCTGTTTTACATTTACATCAAGCCAACAGCGTTGCCATCAGCATCGACGTCCATCCCAAGGGCAGCCGGTGTTTTCGGCAAACCTGGCATGGTCATAATATCACCTGTTAAACAAACAAGGAATCCAGCACCTAGTTTCGGTATAATTTCTCGGATTGTAATTGTAAAGTCTTCTGGTCGACCCAATTTCTGTGGATCATCAGAAAACGAATATTGTGTTTTCGCCATACAAATTGGTAGGACATCCCAGCCATTGCTTTCAATATCCTTCAAATTTTTAAGTGCATGATCAGTTAAATGAATACCTTTCCCACCGTATACTTTTTGAACAATCGTCGTAATTTTCTCGCGTACAGATTGTTCCACATGATAAAGCGGCGCAAAATTGTTGGGTTCATTCAACAACCTAATCACTTCCTTGGCTAATGCCAGACCACCTTCACCGCCCTGCTCCCATACATCTGTCAATGCCACGCGAATTGAATTTGCTTCGCACCATTCACGAATCACGTTAAGTTCACCCGGCGAGTCCGAAATAAAGCGATTGAGCGCAACCACAGGCTGTACGCCAAATGCGAGCACGGTATCGATATGTTTCGCCAAGTTCTTCATACCCTCTTTTACTGCCTGGATATTCTCTTTTTTCAGCTGATTTTTCGGCACACCGCCATGCATTTTTAGTGCACGTACCGTCGCGACAATGACAATTGCATCTGGTGCAAAATTTCCTTGACGCGCTTTAATATTCATAAATTTCTCGGCGCCTAGATCAGCTCCAAAGCCCGCTTCTGTGACTACAATATCGGCTAGTTTACGTGCCGTATTTGTCGCCATCAGCGAATTGCAGCCATGCGCAATATTGGCAAATGGTCCACCATGAATCATAGCTGGAGTTCCTTCAATCGTCTGAACCAAATTAGGTTTAAACGCCTCTTTTAGTAACAGTGTTAATGCCCCTTGCACGCCAAGATCACGGACGGTCACAGCTTCCTTGTCATATGTATAACCGATGACAATACGTGCTATCCGCTCTTTTAAATCAGTTAAACTTGTCGCTAAACAAAATACAGCCATAATCTCGGAGGCAACAGTAATGTCAAAGCCGTCTTCTCTCGGAACCCCTTGCGTTGGTCCCCCAAGTCCGACAGTCACATGACGCAATGCCCGGTCATTCATATCTAGCACACGTTTCCAAGTAATTCTCCGTGGGTCAATTTTAAGGTCATTGCCACGATGAAGATGGTTATCAATCATCGCACTCAGCGCATTATTTGCCGTTGTAATGGCATGTATATCACCGTTGAAATGCAAATTGATCTCTTCCATTGGTAACACTTGTGCATAACCACCACCTGTCGCTCCACCTTTCATCCCCATGACCGGACCAAGTGAAGGCTCTCGTAATGCAATCATCGCCTTTTCACCTAGTCTTGAAAGTGCATCAGCCAGTCCAACTGTAACAGTTGACTTACCTTCCCCTGCCGGCGTTGGGCTAATCGCGGTAACAAGAACCACTTTTCCATTCTTGTTCTCTGCAGATAATTTCGCTACATCGATTTTTGCTTTAAACCTACCATATGGCTCAACCGCTTCTTCTGGAATGCCCGCTTTTTCCGCAATTGTCCAAATCGATTTCATCACCGCTTTTGATGCGATTTCTAGATCCGTCAACGGAATCACTTCTTCTGTCACAACTACCCCCACCTTTCTGTGTATATAGTATAACGTATTTGCATGTTAGTATAGGTCGCTTTTTCTGACATTCACATGACGGTTTTATACTGCATTTCTCACAATACCGAATTCCTTCAAATCCATTTATCCAACCTCTATCAGCAAACCCTTTTGTTACTCACTAATTCGTAACGCCACTTTTCCGAACTGCTTACTATCTTCAACATAGTCAAATGCCGACAATGCATCATCTAAATTGAATACTGTGTCGACAACTGGGTGCGTTTTGTATCGTTCAACATGCGCCACCATATCACGTAACTCTTCCCTGCTCCCCATCGTCGAACCTAATAATTGGTATTGTCCATAGAAAAATGCCCGTAAATCCAAATCGATTGTATCATCCGTTGTCGCCCCAAAGACAACTATACGTCCACCTTTTTTCAACACACTTAGTGAACGATTGAATGTTGCCCGTCCGACACTTTCAATCACTAAGTCAACCGTTTCATCTGCTAATTCTTGTTGCCAATCACTTGCTGTATCTAGTGCAATATCTGCTCCAAGTTCAAGAGCCTGTTTCCGTTTTTCTTCACTACGTGACGTGACAATCACGCGCGCCCCACTGTTTTTAGCAAATGCAATTAGATAAGTTGCCACACCACTGCCCGCGCCTGGGATGAAAACCGTATCCCCTGCCCGTAATCCCCCTTTGGTAAATAAAGCACGGTAGCCTGTCAAACCGGCGAGCGGCAACACAGCCGCCTCGTCCCACGTTAAATGGGCAGGTTTCTTTTCGATCTGCTCCGCTGAAATAGCTATTTTCTCTGCGAACGTCCCATGATCAGGCATACCTAATATATCAAACCCCTCTGGCGGCGCATCACTATTATCATACCAACGAAGCGCGGGATTAATAATGACTTCATCCCCAACGCTAAAAGCGGTTACCCCTTCACCTATTGCCTCGATCACACCCGCCCCATCCGAACCTAGCACCAAGGCTTCAGCCGCCTCTCCTCTGCGAGCAGGTATATACAGATCGCGACGGTTCAAACCAGCCGAACGAATGGTAATAACGACTTCTCCAGTTTCCGCAATCGGCTCTTGCATTTCACTAATTTTCAACTTCCCAGCTTCATGGACAAATGCTTTCACGTTCATCATCCCTTCTTACAATCAAAGGTTCTTCATTTTCACATAATTCTATCATAACATGAACGCATTGATAGTTTCACGCTTTCTGCAAACGACTAGTTGACGAAAAAAACGCAAAAAGCACAATGCTCTTTGCGTTTTTTCACTATCAATCTGCCTTTTTTAATGTGACGACCACAATCTCTGGTTGGTTAAAAAGCCTGACAGGGATGATACTATTGCCAAGTCCACGACTGACGACCATGTGACTACCTTCTCCACTGTGGACCCCCGATGTATATTTCGGAAACCATCCTTGTCCCGGCGATACAAGTCCTCCGAGTCCTGGAATCCGAAACTGGCCTCCATGCGCATGACCACTGAATGTCACATCAATTCCCTGTTTGACATATTCCTCAAATTGTTCCGGTCTATGCGACAATAGTATTTTAAACTGTTCATCTGGCACATTTTCAAATGCCTGATTTATCGAAGCCTTTATCGCTTCATCATCGTCCAGATAACTAGACAATGGATCCTCAATCCCACCAATCGCAATTGCACTGTCTGAGATTGACGGGATTATTTCGGCTTCATCTGATAAGACCTTAACCCCTAAATCCGTTAGTGCGGCCTTGATACGCTCCGTGTCATTTGTCGCGATTTCATGATTCCCCGTGACATAATAGATTGGTACACCCCATTGAAGCCCTTCAATAAGAAGTAGACTTTGCTCAAGATTGTAACGGTTGCTGTCGATGAAATCGCCAGTGATGAAAATCGAATCCGGTGCAATCATTTTCACTTTATTGACAAGTTCTACATAATTTTCTCCGAATTTCGCATCATGCAAGTCCGATAACTGAACAATTTTGTAGAGATTGAAATCAGCAGGAACTTTATCGGAAACAATTTCGTATTCCGTCACGCCAACTGTTGTATTCCCCCGATACGTGAACAAGCACAGAAGACCCGCGATTACAACGATAAGCAACCACTTACGCCGCTTGTTCTTTTTCGGGGTAGAAGAAATCGATTTCATTACAACCAGCGTTTTTTCAACTTGGCAAGTTCCAATAATTCTAACACTTCTTTTTTAGGTAATTCTGTTAGGATTGACAGTAATTCTCGCTCCGCACGTCTTCTTCCCTTACCACTTCTATATTGGTCCTTATTAATAGCATCCAATTCAGCGTATAGCTCCGTTAAGCGATCCGACTGCCCCTCTGCGCCTGTCCCATCCGTAATCGTTTCTCGCAGCTTATCATAAAGCAAATCAACATTCGGAGAACCCGAACTTTTAAACGCCTTTGATATTTTCGCATTACCAAGAATTAGCTCATCAGTCGAAACGTTAAAGCGTTCCGAAATTTTAGCAATCCAAGCTGCAGATGGGGCATTCTTTCCTTTTTCCCAATCTTTGATGCGGCTTGCTGACGTCCCAATTGCCGTACCAAACGCCATCATCGATAATCCACGTTGCTCCCGCAATGTTTTTAATCGTTCACCAAAGTCCTCTTTATTCCATTCATTCATATTTACGCCTCCTCAAATAATCCACATTCTATCTCTATTATTTTTTAATAAAAGGATTCTGTCAATCAATTTTTTGATTTTTCTATAAAACTTTTTAATAGCCCGTTTTTTGTCGAATGTAATTTTCCTCATTTTTCGCAATATACGCCTGGATGATGTCCTCATTTGTAAACCCTAAGCTGTTCGCAATTGCACCATAGTGAATCCATACTTGCTTATAAGACTCCATTGTCAACTCATCGAGAAAGCGATGAATCGCAGCCGTTGTTTTCAAGAATAATTGTGTAAGATTTCCTTCAATTTCACCAACCGGCCAATTCGTCAGTGTATGTAAGTCTTTTTCAATACCAAGCGACAATAGGAAGTGAATGGAGTCTACATATTCTTCCAAAATAATGGCGTCATCAGACGGACCTTTCGTGCTCCAAAATTTGAAACAACGCGTTTCGTTTGCCAATTCTGCGAGCTCGATAAGGAGCGCTAACCCTTTTTCTTGGAATACTTCTGTCTGTTGTTCACGATTATTTTGAATGAATGAATCCAACTCACGCTGCATTGAAAATAATTTTACCAGTTCCATAAAAAAACCTCCGATAAATTTTAAAATAGTGAAACCTTTTTCCATCCCTATCCGTATAAGAGAGTAAAACGTCGCTAGGTAGGGGGAATTTATTATGCCATTGCTGATTCGTTTTGTCATCATTGCTTTCATCATCTACTTATTTTACCGTGGGATTCGTTATTTGACAGATCCGAAGCGAAAACTTGATGAAGCTTATGAACAACAGCAATTTTATTTGTATGATGATGTAAAAAATGTACGAAAAAACTTTTTCATTACCTATAAAGGTGCAATGTTTGAAGGCGAGAAATACTTGGGCTCGACTGAGAACGCGTTTGAAATTGTATCCATCTTTGTCTGGGTAAAAGACGAAGCAAAACTTCAAGGATTCACAAAAGACGATTTCCATTTCCTTACGTCAGAAATTCTATCTAACTATCCAAACGCCGATATCAGTTGGAAAAATCCGATTGAGCAATTGATGAAATCTTAGCGAATGCCCGTTTAACTTGAATCCGCAAAAGTATTCTGCTGATTCAAGTTAGCCTTCGGCGGATGTCACAAACTTCGAATTACACAGAGGTGTAATTCAATAAACAGGCTTTTTCTTACGCTTCTGAAATTACCGGTATATGTAATCCAAGCAAATAAAGAATAGCGATGCCATAGGCGATTGCTAGCATAAGAAAGCCCACGCGGAATGATGTATGTCGCGTTTTATGACGAAACAGTTGCATACCCAAATAGGCTCCGATGCCTCCACCAAGAATGGCCAATAGCCATAAATTCTTTTCAGGTATCCTTTGTCCTTTTCTTTTTGCCTGGCGTTTGTCATAACCCATTGCTGCAAATGCCCAGATAGATATAAATAATAGCCAACTTATCAGAACTGATTGCACCTGCGTCCCCTCCTTATCTCTATCCCCATTTTACATGATTCGTGCAGCGTAGTGCTATGATTCTTAAAAATGGACAAACTATTCTTGGAACTCTAAGATATCAACATAACACTCTTTCTCCGAAAATCAAAAGCCGCCACAAGGCCGGATTAACTCCGGTTCTCGTGGCGGCTTCTAGTGTTACTCTTATTTTGCGATTGATTTTTTCGCTGCATCTGCAAGTTGTGCAAACGCTTGTGCGTCTGTTACTGCAAGATCTGCAAGCATTTTACGGTTGACGTCAATGCCAGCCACTTTCAAGCCGTGCATAAGTGTGCTGTATGAAAGACCATTGATACGTGCAGCCGCGTTGATACGTGTAATCCAAAGTTTACGGAATTCACGTTTCTTTTGACGACGGTCACGGTATGCATAGTTAAGGGATTTCATAACCTGTTGGTTTGCTACCTTATAAAGTCTATGTTTTGAACCGTAATAACCTTTTGCTAATTTCAATACTCGATTACGACGCTTGCGCGTCACTGTTCCACCTTTTACGCGTGGCATAGTTCATTACCTCCTGCTTTTCTGTCCGATTATGGTTTGAATTATTTTACGTATGTGAGCATTTCACGGATACGTTTGTAGTCTCCTGAAGATACGAGTGAAGCTTTACGCAGGTGGCGTTTCGCTTTAGTCGATTTGTTTGCAAAAAGGTGACTTGTGTAAGCACGGCCGCGTTTCAATTTACCAGAACCGGTTTTTTTGAAACGTTTCGCTGAGCCGCGGTGAGTTTTCATTTTTGGCATGTTCTGTTCCTCCTAAATCATTCGTTGTTACTGTTTTTCAGCAGTCGGTGCAAGCACTAAGAACATGCTACGACCTTCCATCTTCGGTCGTTGTTCAACCGTAGATACATCTTTACACGCTTCTGCGAAGCGGTCAAGGACGCGCTGACCGATTTCCTTGTGCGTAATCGCACGTCCGCGGAAACGGATAGAGCATTTTACTTTGTCGCCTTTTTCAAGGAACTTGATCGCGTTACGTAATTTCGTTTGGAAATCATGCTCATCGATTGTCGGGCTTAACCGAACTTCTTTGAGTAGGATAATCTTCTGATTTTTACGTACTTCACGGTCCTTTTTCTGTTGCTCAAATTTGAACTTTCCATAGTCCATGATACGAGCTACTGGGGGTTTCGCTTGTGGAGCAACAAGGACGAGATCCAAATTCGCACGAGCGGCGATTTCTAGTGCCTCGGTACGAGTTTTGATTCCGAGCTGTTCGCCGTTATGGTCGATCATTCGCAGCTCGCGGGCACGAATGCCCTCATTTACGTACATGTCTTTGCTAATAGTAATCCACCTCCGGATATTATCTCGCGAATACATGGTTTGGGTATACCGGTCAATAAAGCCGATCCCACAGGTCCATCCAATAAAAAAAAGCAGACAAATTAGATTTGTCTACCCGCGTATGTGTACGTGCATCAACATGCACGGTACGTAACTCATGTGTTGACCTGGCAACAACGTCTAAGCGTCGAACAGGTGAGAAGCGGGTAGCCTCTTCTTATACCACAAACTGTATTCAGTTATTTACTAACCTTAATCACTTTAACACGAGACGGTAAGTGTGTCAACATATAAAAAAATATCTATTTATCATTTTTTTATTTTGGATGAACATCCGTGAACTATACAGGACTCGTGTTACGAACATTATACATGTATACCTAACTCAAAAATCTTCAAAAGATAAGTTAATAGGTTCATCCAATAGTTCTGGAACAACTTCCAAATTCGTCGTCAACACACGCTCATCCACTTCATCAAATGAAAATTGATCCATCCAGACTTTCCCTTCACCCTGCAGTAACATGCCAAAAGAGATAATTGTACCCTCTTTCGGAATATCTAAGACAATCGAATAAAAATTCCAATCTGAAGTACCAACAATCGGGCGATTACTCATATTATCAAACTGCAAAACATCTCCGGCTTGATTATCGACCCGCATCCACATCCCGGCAAATCCTCGTACTCCTTCACTTTTCACAAAACAGGATAGTTTAATTCTTGTCCCTCTAAATTGGTCGGCCTTGAATTGTTGCATCATCGTCGCAAATTCATTTTCATCAAAAACCGTATTGGATTGTAAATAACCAGAAGCCTTTCCACCATGAACAATCGTATGATCAATGCCCATTTGATAATGATTTGGATGACTTCCACTTAAAAACCATCCTTTTATCGCCGTTGTCATTTGTACTTCCTCCTCTTTTTTTGCAATCAGTATCCTCATCGTTTTTCGATATTCCCCTGGTGAAAGACCATACATCTTTTTAAACGAACGGCTAAATGCTTCTTGCGAATTAAACTGCACGTGTAAAGCAATATCAATAATCCGTTCATCTGAATGAATCAGCTGTACCGCTGAGATAGTTAGGCGCCTCATCCGTATATAATCATCTACACTTTTACCGAGTGCACTTTGAAATATTCTGTGAAAATGAAACTTCGAAAAATTCGCAGCGATTGCTACATCTTCAAGATAAATAGCGCGATTTAAATTTCGTTCAATCCATTCTAAAGAACCTTGAATCGTATCTTCATACTTCATTTTGGCTGCCTCCTCTCTTAATCATTCTACCCTTTCCTAAAAAACGGTTTTGATTATTATTGCGATTTTTCAAAAAAGCAATTTGAATCAAAAATGGCATACTGACAATTGATAAAGTTGATGTAGAGGAAAAGGAGTGGACTAAATGATTCATTACATCAAAATCATTGTAGGCAGTTTTCTATTCGCTACGATGATTGTTGTTATCAACAATAGTATTCGATATTTCATCATAGGGGAATTTACATCTATCATCAACATTCGTTCAGTCATTCTATTCAGTATTGCATTTATCATTAGCATGCTTACAACAATAGGCGAAGGAAACAAGACTAGCTAAATCATTTCACTCAAAAAAAAAAAAAAAAAACACCTGCTATTGCGATAAACTCGCAATAGCAGGTGTTTTCATTCGTAACTTAGATCATCTCTACTTCTTCTTTCAATTTGACAAGGAACTCGTCAAATGGCATACTTTCGGATTTTTGTTCTCCGTATTTACGCACGTTTACTTCGCCCGATTCAACTTCTTGATCACCAAGCACGAGCATATATGGTACCTTTTGCATTTGTGCTTCACGGATTTTGTAACCGATTTTCTCTTCGCGGCTGTCAATATCCACACGGAATCCCGCAGCAACTAGCTTTTCACGTACACCATCTGCATAGTCAAAATGCGCATCTGGTGAAACCGGAATAACTTCTATTTGAACAGGTGCCAACCATGTCGGGAATGCACCTTTGTATTCTTCAATTAGGAATGCAACAAAACGTTCCATTGTAGACACGACACCGCGGTGAATAACAACTGGACGATGCTGTTTGCCATCTTCTCCGACATATGTCAGATCAAAGCGTTCCGGCAGTAAGAAGTCGAGTTGTACAGTTGACAATGTTTCTTCCATACCAATCGCCGTTTTAACTTGAACGTCTAGTTTC
This sequence comes from Sporosarcina sp. NPDC096371, assembly GCF_044762865.1. Classification (NCBI taxonomy): domain Bacteria; kingdom Bacillati; phylum Bacillota; class Bacilli; order Caryophanales; family Caryophanaceae; genus Sporosarcina; species Sporosarcina sp. NPDC096371. The sequence goes on along the minus strand of NZ_JBIWFE010000003.1, from coordinate 466,050 downwards.
GGTCCGTAGAATGCTGCTTCGCCTTCAGCTTCAACATAATCCAGACCCATTTCATCCATAACTTCTTTTAACATTGACTGTGCATGGCCCCACATCTCATCGTCATCAAAGTATTTTTCTGTATCTGCTGGATCACGGTAAGATACGCGGAATGAGTAGTCTTCAATTTTGAAATCCTTATACACGTCAATGACAAGTTGCACAACGCGTTTGAACTCGTCCTTGATTTGATCAGGACGGACAAAGATATGTGCATCATTCAAAGTCATTCCGCGAACACGTTGTAATCCTGATAATGCACCTGACATTTCATAACGGTGCATTGTTCCTAGTTCTGCAATTCGTAATGGGAGATTACGGTAAGAATGAATACCATTTTTGTAAATCATCATATGGTGTGGGCAGTTCATCGGACGCAACACAAGGTCTTCGTTGTCCATGCTCATGACAGGGAACATGCCGTCCTGATAGTGACCCCAGTGACCGGAAGTTTTATACAATTCGACGCTACCAAGAACTGGCGTATACACATGGTCATATCCAAGTTTTTGTTCTTTATCTACGATATATCTTTCGATAACGCGGCGAATGGTTGCACCTTTTGGCAACCACATTGGTAAACCTTGTCCAACTTTTTGCGAGTTCATGAACAAATTGAGTTCTTTACCGATTTTACGGTGATCCCGCTCTTTTGCTTCTTCTAACAGGCGAAGATGCTCTTTTAACTCTTCTTTCTTGAAGAATGCAGTACCGTAAATACGCTGTAGCATTTTATTATTGGAATCGCCGCGCCAATATGCGCCTGCAATACTTAGTAATTTGAATTCTTTTAATTTCCCAGTTGACGGAACGTGAACGCCACGGCATAGGTCGATAAAATCACCTTGCTCGTAAAGCGACACTTGCTCGCCAGCCGGAATAGCTTCCAGCAGTTCTAATTTGTACTCATCATCGATTTCTTTAAAAATTCGCTCCGCCTCTTCGCGTGACACATCATGACGAATGACTTCAACATTTTCACCTATGATTCGTTTCATCTCTTTTTCAATTTCAGGTAAGTCTTCTGCTGTAATTGGTGTTGGAGAATCAATATCATAATAAAAACCGCTAGAGATGACTGGTCCGATACCCAATTTCGCATCTGGGAACTTACGTTTTACAGCTTGTGCAAGAAGATGCGCTGAACTGTGACGTAAAATCTCAAGTGCTTCAGGTGATTGCGGTGTAATGATGGCAAAATCGCCACCTTCAGTGATCGGTGATTTCAAGTCAATCAGCTTATCTCCCACTTTACCTGCCAATGCACTTTTGCGAAGCCCTGGGCTAATTGATGCGGCAACATCCTCTGTTGTAGTTCCTTGTGGAAACTCTTTTATTGCGCCGTCTGGAAATTGTAATTTGATGATATCTGCCATTTTTAACACTCCTTCTTAATTTTTGGAATCAAAAAAAGCCCCATCCCTGGAAAGGGACGAAGCTTTAGCTCGTGGTTCCACCCTTGTTTCTTCAATTCGATAAAACTATACCGAAAAGATGAAGCTTGACGTCGGCTAACGGGCCGGTACCGTCGATGATTACTAAAACGTTCACCATCGCTGCTCCAAGGCGGTAAATCAAGTGTCTATCCGTCAGGGCTTCCAGCCAATGGCCCCGTTCTCTGTAGGTTGACAAATCGATTGTTGTCCTCTTCGTTGCATTTTAGATTAATGATATGTCCGAGTATACGCCGGTTACGTTTTAAATGCAAGTCCGTTTTGTCAAACAGCAAGCAATTCTTCAAAGATAATTTTCACCCTATCTGGTTTTCCCAAAGAAAAGACGTATTTATCTTAAATCGGACGATTAAACAATTAAAAAAGTATGAAAAACAAAGGTTAGGGAAATTTATGATGTATTAAAGACAATTTAAATTGAGGAGGATTACGTGAAGAAAACAATTCCATGGCTATGTTTGTTATTTGTTGGTTCGTTTATGTTAATATTTGGCAGTTTGAAAAGCCAATCCACCATGAATGCGCCACTTATTCCATTGGATAGCATAACAACAATGGCTCCATCAACAAATGTAGATCTACTAGAAAAGATTCAATCTTATGCAAAAGATAATGATATAAAACCAATCGATGCAATCGTTGATAGAGTATGGAAAGCAATACCGGGTTATAACGGAGTCACAGTGGATATCGAAAAAAGTTACCAAAGAATGTTGACTGGCAATGGCTTTGATGCGGATCTACTGGTTTATAAAGAAGTCTCACCGCAAGTTCATTTGGAAGACCTACCTCCGTCCCCTATTTATAAAGGCAATCCTGAAAAACCTATGGTTGCATTATTGATCAATGTCGCATGGGGCGATGAGTACATCCCAGGCATCCTAAAAGTGCTGAGTGACGCTAAAATCAAAGCTACATTCTTTTTTGATGGCAGTTGGGTAAAAAAGAATCCAGATATAGCGAAGATGATTAGTCTGGAAGGGCATGAAATCGGGAACCACGCTTATAGTCACCCCGACCTTAAGCAACGGTCTAGGGCGGAGACTATCGAGGAGTTAAAAAAAACGAATGATGTTATTGAAACAACTCTAGGCATGAAACCGGAATGGTTTGCCCCACCAAGCGGCAGTTTTAATCAAGAAACGATTCAAGTCGCTAATGAGCTCGGCATGAAAACCATTCTTTGGACAGTCGACACAGTTGATTGGAGAAAACCAGCGACATCTGAAATGGTGAATCGTATTCTGACTGGAGTGGGAAATGGTTCAATGGTTCTTATGCATCCCACAAAACCTACTGCGGAGGGACTGGATGCGATGATCAAAGGTATTCAAGCGAAAGGATATCAACTAGGTACCGTCAGTGATTTGATGAGTGAAAAACGGATTAACAAATAACTGACACCTATAGAAACAAAGTAAAGTATCTAAAGGTAAAAACTCACCTACAAAGCATTAAAAAACCTTATTAGGTTTACTTCTAAAGAAAACATTGCCAAGCATTAATAATGCTTTAAGACACATGATATATTCATGGAGGTGATTATTCTTGCCTAATAACAAAGACAGAAGACCGAACAATGATCGTAAACAAAACCAAAAACAAGACAAAAAACAGGACCCTTATCAAAATCAAGACGCATCCAAAAACGATATGCGCGGGGAGTTCGGCACAGCATTTGACATCGATCAGTTGAAAGAACAAAATAACAACACTAAAACACGCAACAATAAGGAGTTAGACCCCGGAACGAAAAACTTTTAAAATCGCCTTACTCCTTTAGCAATCAAAAAATGCGCATGACCGACAATTCATTGTCAGTCATGCGCATTTTCATTCTTTATTTCCCGCGTCTATTTTCCCCGTCAAGTCGTAATGGACTACTAATCATCCGAATTCTCTCCATGATCCGCGCCGCTTTGACGACTTCTTTTTCTCCCCGTTGCGTATAGGATAGATGATGTTCTAATTCTTCAAAACTAAAATTCGATGTGAAAAACGTCGGTAATTTTTCCGCCATTCTATATTGCAAAATCGTACCGAGTACTTCGTCGCGCGTCCAAGCAGACATCGTTTCCGCGCCAATATCATCAAGCATTAACACTTGCGCTTTTTTGACAAATTCAACTTTTTCATTAAGCGACTGATCCTGAATCGATTGCTTCATTTCACGCAAAAACTCCGGAACATAAACCGCAACCGTTCGAATCCGACGGCTAGCTAATTCATTTGCCAAAGCACCCAGGATGAAGGACTTACCAATACCAAAAGGACCGTAAATGTACATTCCTCGCTCTGGAAGCTTACCTGTTTCATCAATAGTGTTCAGAAAATCTTTAGCCACACGCACAATCCTTACCCGACTATCGTCAAAAAACATATCAATATTTTGCAGTCTTGCCTCCATTACATCCTTCGGCATGTATAGACTGTCAATCATTTTGGATACATTGCGGTTCTCTTCATCCACCAGCTTACTTTTGCATTTTATATACTCGACATCGATTAGACCGCGCGTAAGAAATAATTTCGGTTCAAAACCTTTTAGCGTATTAACACAATTGTCAAGGTCAGAACATTTGCCACAATCATGCGAAGCTGTTGCATAATGATATAGTTTCGTCAAACTACGGTCTACGACATCTTTGTCAACTTCATCAGCATGATCTGCTAGAAATTGCTGCACACCCGAATTTTCCATCACTTCATCGCGCAATTCTTGATAACGCGCAGCAAATGCCGGTGCTTTCACAACACGCTTCATCGCATCACCGATTCGTTCCATTTCACTCCACCCCGTCTCCTGTTACGCCCAATTCCTTCAATAATTGGCGACGCTCTTCATCGACAGCTGCCGATTGCTTCTTCTCTTTATTGTCCTGCGCTACTTCTTTTTTATAGAACCAGTCCGGCACTTTTTCCGAACGTGTTGGTTTTCTTTGCGGCGTCGGTTTTTGGCCTTCATTTTTCCATTTCGTATACTTATCATGCTCTTGTCGCGCCATTTCCATCGCCGCTTCCGCAGTCTCCACTTTTTTGTTCATCCAGTGAGAGGCAATACGTTCCACATACTTGTTTGTCAATTTCCCATCATTACGGAGATAAACGAATTGCAGGAGGGTATTGACTACACCAACAGACAAACCGTGGGTATTAATCAGCCTTTCGGCAAGTTGAACATCAACCGATAGCGGCTCCTTGCCGCTCAGGTCACGTAGCATGTCAATCGGTGCTGTATTTTCGAGATAATGCGCCTGTTCATCATCCCGCGTTTTCAATTCTGTCTGCGGTTTAGGCGCCTCTTGTACAAAGACTTTCTGTAAGACAGGAGGCTCTTTTGTCACATTCATTTTATAAAATTCCGCAGCTGCTTTCCGCAATCTTTCTTCTGGCAATTTAAGATCCTCATCAAGTGCCATCATCACCACTTTTTGCATATCGAGCGGATTCAATGAATAAAGGAATGCTAATTTTGCAATCATTGCCTTTGAAACGCTAGACAATGCGGATTGGGGTACCATTTGCTCAGATAAACCCGAGCGCAAAAGATCAAAATCAAAATCCGGCTGCACAAATGGAACGCCAGTCGGTTCGTTGCGTCCTTTAAAATCACTAACTTCACCCATGTCCACGCCAAATCCCTGCTGAATAGGTGTGTAAACGTCCAGAAATGTTCTAGACACATCCTCAAAGTCTTTCTCACGACTCGCATCCAGTAAAAATCGCGCACGTAAATTACGATAGGCCTGCTCCCCTATTTTACTAAACAAAAATGTCGAAAGTAATGGGTCTGCAAAAAAAGCTTTCGCATCAAGTGGCGGTAGTAATTCATATATAAACTCTCTTGCATCGCCATTTTTCTTTCTCGAGGTACGCAATAACCCAATAGCTTCCAGGGAAATCCGCGCCTCAAATACAAGCCCTAATGGCATCGTCAAAATGTTCATGAGATGGTAATGATTGTAGACAAGTTTATCTGGCTGCTCCACATCCGCCCAAAGCGTCATAAACAGGCTCATCGCATCCCGACCGATAAGCGGCTGATAGAACAACGTTAGCAATTGGCGGTCATAATCCGAAAACGGATGCGACAGCTGGATGGTGTATGCATCAATAGGCTGTAGTTCTTTATAGAGAGGTGCCATCCGAACGCCTCCTTCCTTGCTAACTTTTAAGTGTTATTTTCTAGCACGTTTCTGCAGATTTTGTAGCTCTTCAATAAAAACCGTCACATCTTTATATTCACGATAGACCGATGCAAACCGCACATACGCAACTTCATCGACATCCGCTAGCAATTTCATAACCATTTCCCCAACCTCGTCAGAATTAATCTCCACAATACCTGCGCTTCTTAATTCTTTTTCTATTGAATAGACGATGTTTTTCAAATCCTCAAGGGATACAGGGCGTTTTTCACACGCACGAATCAAGCCTCTTAATACTTTTTCTCCGCTATATTCTTCCCGTGTGCTATCTTTCTTAACAACAATTAGTGGTGTTTCCTCCACCTTTTCAAATGTTGTAAATCGAAACGCACATTGCTCACATTCCCTGCGGCGCCGAATAGATCGATTCTCTTCAGCTGGCCTGGAATCGATGACTCGGGTGCCATTATACTGGCAAGCTGGACATTTCATAATTGCATCCTCCGCTTTTCCATAGATATATTTAATCAATTACGCCTCGGCGTAATTGCGTCCAAATTTTGAATTGCACTTGCGCAATTAATTCCCTTCAAAATTTGTGACATCCGCCGGAGGCTTAACTTGAATCAGCAGGGATTTAGAACCCTACCAACTTTATATGCATTTCAGCATTATCCTGCCCCTTATAAATGTAGCGAATTTCTGCTGAGTTAAGTTAATTATAACAGAACATCGCGAAAAACATCGAAAAACAGCGTAAAGGTAAAAAAATCCCCACATCTTCGTAAGATGGAGGATTCTTTATACAAATCTATGGCATTACATAACATTAAGCCTTGACGACTGTTTTCAATGCTTGTGCAACTTTCTTTGTTAAATCGACAACGCGTGCTGAGTAACCCCACTCATTGTCATACCAAGCTAGTACTTTTATTTTACGGTCACCCATGACGATTGTTGAAAGACCATCAATGATTGCGGAGTCCGTAGTCGTATTGAAATCAATGGATACAAGCGGCTCTGTCGTAAAACGGAGGATGCCTGCCATTGCCCCTTCAGACGCTTGCTTAAATGCATCATTTACCATCTCAAGAGTAACATCTTTCTTCACGTCGACAACAAGATCGACAAGGGAAACGTTCGGTGTTGGCACACGTAATGCCAAACCATGTATTTTTCCTTCAAGTTCAGGGAGAACTAATGACAATGCTTTCGCCGCCCCTGTTGAAGTAGGAATAATCGACTGCGCACATGCACGTGCACGACGAAGATCCTTATGTGGATTATCTAAGTTTTTCTGGTCATTCGTATAAGCATGTACAGTTGTCATCAAACCATTTTCGATTCCGAAGGTATCATTCAAAACTTTGGCTACAGGAGCTAGACAATTGGTTGTACAGCTTGCATTTGAAATAATGTCATGCTTATCAATATCAAGCTTATCGTCGTTAACGCCCAAAACGATTGTTACGTCTTCGTTAGTACCTGGTGCAGAGATGATAACTTTTTTCGCACCCGCTTCTAGATGAAGTGCAGCTTTGTCGCGCGAATTAAATTTACCCGTCGCTTCAATCACAATATCAACACCAAGCTCTTCCCAAGGAAGATTAAGTGGATCGCGATCTGAAACAATTGTCACACGTTTTCCGTTGACAACGAGTGCATTTTCTTCTGTCTCAATTTCACCATCAAATGTACCGTGATTCGTATCGTACTTTAGTAGATGGGCAAGAGTTTCTGGTGGATACATCGCATTCACCGCTACGATTGTAACATCTTCCTCTGTGATCATTTGGCGGAAAACCATCCGTCCAATCCGTCCAAACCCGTTAATCGCTATAGAAGTAGTCATAAAAAACCAGTCCTCCTGCATGTATGTTATACTTTTAGTTGCTATCCGTTAATTAGTATAACACATTTTATTCAAATGCAACGAGTTTGTGAGTACATTAACAATGTTTCATTTTTCAGAATACAAATCACGGTCTAATATGCCATTCTAATAGGACTGATTCTAGTTGCTTCTCCGTCTCTTTTTCAGTTCCATTGTTAGATAACACCGCATCCGCCCCCTGTTCCTTGGTCTCCATGGGCAGTTGAGAACGAATTCGTGCACTCGCTTCTTCTTGCGATAACACATTGCGCGCAATTAACCGTTCTTTTTGAACTTCTGGTGAAACGGACACCACAATAATTTTATCAACAAATGATTGTAACTTACTTTCAAACAACAGCGGGATATCCATAATGACCGTATTTGCTCCTTGAGACAGCCACTCGTCTTTTTGTCGCAACATCTCTTGGCGAATAGCAGGGTGGATAATGCCATTCAATTTTTGCCGCTCATCCACGTCACCAAAAATGCGCGCGCCGAGTTTTTCCCGATTGAGCGTCCCATCCTCTTTTATCATTTCCTCGCCAAACTGCTGACTGATATCGAGCAGAACGGAACTACCCGGCTCAACCACAAGCCGGGCAATTTCGTCTGCATCAACAATCGGAAATCCTTTTCTTTTCAACATGGCGGACACAGTGCTTTTTCCACTAGCAATACTGCCTGTCAAACCGATTATCATGCCACATCCTCCTTACTTTTGGCAAGCCGGACAATACACCGATGTCCTGCCAGCAATTTTCACACTCGCTGTTTCGGTACCACATGTAAAGCATACTTTCCGACCATACATCTTCAGACGGTCTTGCATAGTCCCCGCCTGTCCATTAATATTGCGGTAATCTGAAATGGAGCTACCGCCCGCATCAATGCTTTCCTGCAATATATCGACAATCACTCGGAATAATTCTTTTTTTCTCACCAAACTAACCCGCTCGGCTGTTCTCGTGGGATCCATATGCATCTTAAACAACGCTTCCGTCGCATAAATATTGCCGCAGCCCGAAATCACTTGCCCATCCATGATTACTTCCTTAATCGCTCTACGGGCATATTTCGGCGTGGCAGCCATATCTATGAAATGTTGATACGCTTCCTTTGCAAACGGCTCAGGTGCCATCCTCATTAATGGCGGATGATCCGCTTCACACCCGATGAGCCGCAGTTCGCCAAATCGCCGTATATCTGAATAAACGAGTAGCCCTCCATCATCCATTGTGAAAATGACATGGACATGGTTACGAAATTTCATTTCCGTAATCTCATCAATCGTATTAACCGTAAACCATGCTCCCGTCATCCCTAAATGACTGACAAGGAGACAGGTTTTGCCGTCTTTTATCAAATGAAAGTAAATATATTTACTTCGGCGCGTAACATCGACAATTGTCATGTCAACCAAATCGACTACAAAATCCTCTGTTGTGATTCCTTTCAGCACCGCTTCTTTGCCCAATTGTTTGGACTGTATCACTGTATCTGAAACGGTTACCGCACGGATTGTCCTGCCCGTTGCGATAGGTGCAAGTGCACGGACAACCCCTTCTACCTCTGGTAATTCAGGCATAGTGTTCCCTCACTTCGTTTCGTACCAAGATAATCCAAATGCCCAATCGACTTTTAACGGAACGTCGAGAGCAAGTGCTGATTCCATCACTTCTGGTACAATTTCTTTTAGTTTTTCAATTTCATCCTCTGGTGCTTCAAAGATCAATTCATCATGCACTTGAAGCAGCATACGTGTCTGCATGCCTTCCTTCTCTAACCTATCCGCCATATCAATCATTGCTTTCTTAATGATATCAGCGGCGCTTCCTTGGATCGGTGTATTCATAGCCGTTCTTTCTGCAAAACTACGCAAATTGAAATTTGAACTCGTAATTTCCGGCAAATAGCGACGGCGATTCATAAGTGTTGTCACATAACCTTTTTGTTTCGCATCCGCGACAATGTCAGCCATATACTGTTTCACGCCCGGAAAACTATTGAGATAAGTGTCAATAAAACGTGCAGCATCTTTCCGTGTAATGTCTAAGTTTTGCGACAGTCCATAATCACTAATGCCGTAGACAATACCGAAGTTGACCGCTTTTGCAGCACGGCGCATATCAGATGTTACCGACTCTTTGTCGACACCAAACACGTCCATTGCCGTCTTTGTATGAATATCTGCATCCCCACGGAATGCTTCTATCATTTTTTCATCCTGCGACATATGCGCAAGCACACGCAACTCAATTTGAGAGTAATCGGCCGCAAATAAGTACCAACCTGGCTCGGATGGGACGAATGCTGCACGGATTTTTCTTCCTTCCTCTAGACGGACAGGGATGTTCTGCAAATTAGGGTTAATCGAACTAAGGCGTCCCGTCGTCGTCAATGCCTGTTGGAAGCGTGTATGAATTTTTCCGTCCTCATGAATTTCTTTCGATAATCCTTCTATATAAGTGGAATTCAATTTTCCAAGCTGACGATACGTTAAAATGAGACCAATAATTTCATGCTCACTTTCAAGCTTTTCAAGTACATCAGCCGCCGTTGAATAACCTGTTTTAGTCTTTTTGATTGGTGTAAGCCCTATTTTTTCAAACAGTATAACCCCAAGTTGTTTAGGTGAATTAATGTTGAATTTATCACCCGCAGCTTCGTAAATAGCCGCTTCAAGCTCAGCCAATTTAGCGGTCAGATCAACGCCGATTTCTTGCAATATCCCTAAATCCGTCTTAACGCCTGTCGATTCCATTTTACTTAGAATCTTCGCAAGTGGTAATTCAAGCTCGTTATACAACTGATATTGGTCATTTTCTTTCAACTTTTCTTCAATAACCGGACGTAGATGCCAAATGGCTTGCGCTTTCCGGCTAGCATGTTGCGCGATTACTTGTTCATCAGGCACTGATTTCTTGGCACCTTTACCGTAGATGACTTCATCTTGCTGAACTTCCGTATTGCCAAACTCCCGTGCAATCGACGCGACATCCGTATAAGATGTCGAAGGATTAACAATATACGTAGCTAGTAAGAAATCGAATTCAAATCCACGCGCTTCCAACCCTTCACGGGCAAGTGATGCAATGGCCGCTTTTGAATCAGACGCAAATTTCTTTTTAGTAGGATCTTGTAACCATGTTTTGAATGCACTAGATTCACTCGCAACCGCTAATGGAATGAATAGCGTACGTGTTTCATCTGCCAAGCTAATCCCAAGAATATCGGCCGTTAAATAATTTTCATCCATCATTTCAATATGGATGACCATTTCATCCTTAAAATCTGCTTCCGTTAAGTCGGTTGCAATTGTAACTTCAATGTCGGCCTGTGGTTCTTCAGCCTGTTGAGGGGCAATCTTTTCTAACAACGTTTTGAACTTCAGCTCTTGGTAGATGGCAGCCACTTCATCCATATCTGGTCCGCTATACGCCAAATCATCTATCGTAACTGTAATAGGCGCATCGACTTCAATCGTTGCAAGTTCCTTACTCATGAACGCCTGTGCTTCATTGTTGGTCAAATTCTCATTCAGTTTTTTAGCAGTAATTTTACCGAGTGATTGATAGACATTTTCAATCGACCCGTATTCAACTAATAATTTTAGGGCTGTTTTCTCACCTACACCAGGAACCCCAGGAATATTGTCAGATGCATCGCCCATCAAACCTTTCATATCAATAATCTGATGGGGCTCAATGCCGTATTTCTCCCTGATATGTTCCGGTGTATATTTCTCAATATCCGTCATCCCTTTACGGGTGATGTACACTGTCGTACGACCGCTTGCTAGTTGCGTCAAGTCCTTATCCCCTGAGATGACTACGACTTCTGCTTGGTCAGCATCGCCCGTTTTACTGAGCGTGCCAATAATATCATCCGCCTCATACTGATCCAACTCATATTGAGGAATTTGATAAGCGTCTAGCAGCTTGCGTAAATAAGGGAATTGCTCGGATAATTCTGGTGGTGTCTTCTGACGCCCCCCCTTATATTCTCCGTATGTCGCATGCCTAAATGTTGTTTTCCCCGCATCCCATGCCACAAGTATATGGGTCGGCTTTTCGTCGGCAAGAATATTTTGTAGCATCATCGTGAAGCCATATACTGCGTTCGTATGGATACCGTTGTCATTTGTTAATAAAGGCAACGCGAAAAAGGCGCGATAGGCCAAACTGTTGCCGTCAAGTAGTACAATTTTCTTTGTCGTCACGTATGTTCCACTCCTATTCGTTAAATAAATCCAGCGATTGAAAGCAGAGCCATTATTGCCCTGAAAAGATCATCTCCGCACTTATTCCTTTTGACTTCATAAAAAAACGTCATCTTCACTCATCTTACCATGTGGTAAGGATAAGTGAAAATGACGGACTTTAGCTATATTCTATTAATCGAAAGGTCTTATTCTTTTTTATTCAAAATAACCTGTCAGCACTTTCGCATACGGTGAGTCGGCTGGCAAAATAATCATTGTGTCCTCGCCGATTGTTTTACTGTACGATTGAAGTGTGCGATATAAATTATAAAACTCAGGGTCTTTGGAGAATGTATCATTATAAATTTTTGCAGCTTCCGCTTCCCCTTCAGCATGGATGACTGCTGCATCTTTTTTCGCAGTCGCTAGCAGTTCGGTTACTTCACGATCCGTTTCTGCTTCAATTGCACGCTTTTCCGCATCCCCTTCAGATAGATATTTTTGTGCAGTCGATTGACGTTCAGAAATCATTCTAGTATAAATGGATTGTTCGTTTTCTTGCGGCAAATCGATTCGCTTCATACGCACATCGACAACTTCAATACCAAAATTCCCTTCGTCTAATAACTCATTAACACGCATTGTGACACGATCATTCAAATCGCCACGGGAAGATGTATTATTTTTATCTTTATCGTCGTTAATGACTTCTGCATACGTTAACTGCCCCAACTCCGCCAAAACGACTGAGTAGATATACTCCTCCATGCGCAATTCGGCATTAACGATATTACGCGCATTGGAAATCATCTTCCTAGCGTCCGTTATTTTCCAGATGGCATAGTTATCAATAATGATCCGTTTTTTATCCTTTGTATTGATTTCCGATTCGGAGACATTGTACACCATTTGATTTTTCGGAAGTGTTGTCACGCTCTGGATAAATGGGATCTTTATATTAATGCCTGGGTCTTTTACAATCCGTGTAATTTCACCGAACTGGCGAACGACACGGTACTCATTTTCTTTCACAACGAAGATGTTAGCCATCAAAATAACCGCTATAGCAAAGAGAGCCGTTAAAACAAGTGCCCACTTGGCAAATTTCTTTACCTCAATCGGTTTTTTTGTCGGTGGAATGGTACCTGCTACTTTCGAATCACCTTGCGCTTGTTTCGCACGTTGCTTTTCCAGAAATTTTTCTTCCATACTTTTAAACGGATTTTTATCATTCGTCATTCATTACTCCCTCCTTCTGTTTTCGGTTCTGTTACGGGAGGTATCTGTTTTTCCAATTGCTGCAAAGGTAAATACTTCACTGTTTCACCTTGATCATTCATGATGTAAATTTTAGCTTTTGGCAAAACTTGCTCAAGAGTTTCAAGGATAAGACGCTGACGTGTAATCTCTTTGCTCTTAGCATATTCAGCATGTAAATCCTTAAACAGCGCTACATCCCCAATTGCTTGTTCAATTCGGGCTGTTTTTTGTCCAACTGCACTCGATTTAATAGCCTCTACTTCCCCTATTGCCTCACTCATCTTCTGATTCACATATTTTTGCGCTTCATTTTTTTTGGATTCTTTCGTTTCACGTGCATCTGTCACCGCAGTAAACGCTGCACGAACTTCCGCATTTGGCAACTCAACATCTTGTAATTTCACGCCTTGGATACCAATCCCAATATCGTATTTGTCTATTAAAGTCGTTAATAATTCCCTTGTTTGCGCTTCTATTTCTGCCTTACCATCCGTTAACGCAGCATCGATTTTTGAACTCCCAATAATAGAACGAATTGATGCCGAAGTTGCGTCATGTAAAATCTCTTCCGGTTTTGTTGCATTAAATAAATACTTTTGGGGATCGATAATTTTCCATTGAACAATCAAGTCCGCGAGAACGATGTATTCATCCCCCGTAATCATTTTCGTTTCTTTATCATACGAAACGAGCTCCCCACCTTTGTCTTGCTTAAATCCAAACTGCAAACTAAATGTCTCTTTCGACAGCTTTTCGGTTCGTTGGATTGGCCATGGCAATTTAAAATGTAGTCCAGACTCTGTCACGGGTGTATCTGCATTACCAAAAGTAATGACAATGGCCTGTTCTGATTCGTCAACCGTATACCAAGTTGTGAACGCAATGATAACGAGCAAAACTCCAGCAATAGCCATTCCAAGTGTCATTAAAATTCGTTTTGTTCCCATATAATACCCTCCTCCTTTACTATGTATCTCTATGTTATACGTAACACTCTACTAGAAGTTTCAGATAATAAAAAAACGATCCAATAAATTGGATCGCTTACTTACTACGTTTACAAGGTAGATGGATACAAAACGTTGTCCCAACACCAATCGCACTATTCACTTCGACTGTACCACCATGAATTTCAACAAGGTGTTTCACAATTGCAAGGCCCAGGCCAGTTCCCCCGGAATCACGGCTTCTTGCACGATCTACCCGGTAAAACCGCTCGAACAGCCTAGGTAACTCCGATTGTTCAATTCCGATCCCTTGATCTCGAACAGTCATAACGACTTCATTCTTAGACCTGGTGACAGTGACCGTAACAGTCGTCTCCTCTTTCGAATAATTTATAGCGTTCGACAATAGATTGACCATCACTTGAATAAGTCGATCAGAATCGGCTTCAATAATCAGATCTTGCGGGATTTCCGCTAAGATTTTCATCTTCTTCCGTTCCATATTCCCGGAGACGATTCTGACAGCATCGTCTATCATTTCTTTTACATTAACGTCTGCATATTTAAGAGTAAAGCCTTCTCTTTCCATTCCCGATAATTCCAGCAGATCATCAATTAACAAATGCAAACGATCGCTTTCCTTCTGAATAATTCCGAGAAACTCTGTCATAATAACAGGCTCATGCATCGCACCATCTAATAATGTCTCTGTAAATCCTTTGATGGAGGTGACCGGTGTACGTAATTCGTGGGATACATTTGCCACGAAATCTTTTCTTACCTCTTCAAGTCGTACAAGTTCAGTAATATCATGAATCACAACAACAATCCCTAACCAATTTCCATGAAGACCAATAACAGGCGCTCCGTATACACTCATATATGAGGGATGATCACTAATATCAATCCGTACTTGTTGTGCACGAACTTGTTCCGTCATAAACACATCTTCGATCAGGTTTTCAATTGCAATCGGAAGACCGATATCTTTAAAAGTCTTACCAACGACTTCATTTTCGGTTAGTCCAAATGTTTTTTCAAACACTTCATTTAGTAAATTGACAGTTCCGCCACGACCAAACATTAGAAGTCCGCTTCCCATACTTTCAACAAGTGTTTTCAAGCGCTCTTTTTCCATTACTTGAATCGTCGACATTTCCTGCAAATTGCTCGCGATTTTGTTAATAGCTTTCGCTAAATTATTATCATATTCGAGTTCATTAGTTTCTACTCTAGCAAGGTAATCCCCACGAGCAATTTGAGTGGCTATCTTGGTCATTTCATCAATTGGACGTGCATATTGCAACATCATCCTCATCGCTATGAATAAAGACAAAACGAAAGCCGTTGCTAACGTCAGAATAAGAAAAATCCAGTATTGTCTCTGTAAAGTAAGATCACTATCTTCCGCAAACAATGGGAAAAACTGACCCAGAACAATACCAAGACCCGTTAAAAGCACTGAAAGAAGGATTGCACAGGCGATCACGAGACGTGAATAGAGGCCTTTCCTCACACTTTTTGCTCCTCAAATTTATAGCCGATCCCTCTTACCGTCTTGATGAAAGTCGGTTTCTTTGTATTTTCTTCAATTTTTTCACGCAAATGACTGACATGGACATCTACAATCCTCGTATCCCCTGCAAAATCATAATTCCATACTGCACTCAACAGTTGGTCACGTGAAAGAACACGATTTTTGTTTTGCATAAAATAGACCAATAGTTCAAATTCCTTTGGAGTGAATTCAAGTTCTACTTTGTCGAGATATGCCCCGTACTGCTCTGGGTGGACTGTTAATAGCCCCGAACTAATCATTCTGGTGTCATCACTACCACGCTCTCCCGAATCACCACTGCGTCGTAGGACAGCTTTTACACGGGCCACTACTTCACGCGGGCTAAAAGGTTTGGTCATATAATCGTCCGCACCCATTTCTAGACCCAAGACTTTATCAAGCTCGTCCCCTTTTGCTGTTAGCATAATAATGGGAATGTCGACACCGCGTTGCCTTAACGTTTTGCATACATCGATGCCATCCATCTTTGGAAGCATTAAATCAAGTAAAATTAAATCTGGTTTTTCCGATTCAGCTTTTTGAACTGCTTCCTCACCATCGGCGGCGGAAATTGTTTCATACTGCGCTTGCTTCAAGTTATATTCGAGAAGCGTTCGAATCGGCTGTTCGTCATCGACGATCAAGACTTTCTTTTGTTTCGCTGTTGACATGCTTTAGCACTCCCGTCAAAAATTGTCCATCGCTTGTGAAGTAAGACGTTCTTCTACTTTTGGTGGTATCACTGTCACCACTCCTGAAATCACAATCTCTTCTTGTTCATTACGTGCCTCTACTGAAATTTCTATTAAATTGTCCTCTTTCGCAACTCGCGTAATTTCAAATATAAAATCTATCGTGGCATAATGGTATACCGGTTTCGGAAAAGTCAGATGTTGTTCCATAACATGCGAACCAGGTCCTGGTAAATATTTCGAAACTGCTGACGTTACAATTCCAGTCAGCATAATGGTTGGTACAATCGGTTTTTCAAAAGCCGTCTGCGAAGCATAATCATGTTGAATATACAGCGGGTTACTATCGTTTGTCAATCCAAGGTAGAGTAATAGATCTTTGTCTTCAACTTTTTCTGTCAACTTCAGTTTTTCTCCAACTGAAATCTCTTCAATTTTTCTTCCAAGACGCCTTTTCTTCCCTAGTATCAACTTTCTTCCCCCTTTAATTGTACTTTACATCGCTTCAGGCTAGTGACCAACACCATTTATGCCTTTTGAATCTGCCGTGTTAGATACAAGGCCAGGCAGCTTCAACTACCCCTTAGATGCTATAACTATCAAAAGTTCAGCATATATTATTTAAGTTTAACAATAATCAGAAAAAAAATCGAGTAGCATCTGCTACTCGATTTCGATTTGATTCAGCAAAATTCGCAATCGCTTACTTTTCATCTTCAAGGTGCTCAATCGATGCCACATTCCCGCTTTGAGGCGTTTGAATAAGGTCCCACGGCTTACGCCTAATTTACAGACGTTCACCAACTGTGATGATGGTACGATCAAAGACTTACGTATTTGCGTAATCTGATGTTGCAATTTTACAATTATTCATATGTATGAGGGGGATGCCCCCCCCTCCGTTCAACTGCAATCAAGCCTCAGCGTGATTGCGTCCGGATTTTGACTCCGGCTGAATTCAGATAAATTATAGGTTTTTGATCAATTCATTAGCAAATTCTGATGCTTTTACTTCTGTAGCGCCGTCCATTAGACGTGCAAAGTCGTAAGTTACAACTTTAGATGCAATTGTTTGTTCAATTGAAGCTGTGATCATTGCTGCAGCTTCGTTCCATCCAAGGTGCTCAAGCATAAGAACGCCTGAAAGAAGAACTGAAGATGGGTTTACTTTATCAAGACCTGCATACTTCGGTGCAGTACCGTGTGTTGCTTCGAAGATTGCGTGACCTGTATCGTAGTTGATGTTCGCACCTGGTGCGATACCGATTCCGCCAACTTGTGCAGCAAGTGCATCAGAAATATAGTCACCGTTCAAGTTCATTGTTGCAACAACGTCGAACTCTTTTGGACGTGTCAAGATTTGTTGTAGGAAGATATCAGCAATCGCATCTTTAACGATGATTTTGCCAGCTGCTTCAGCATCTGATTGTGCTTTGTTTGCAGCTTCTGTTCCTTCAGCTTCTTGGATTTTATCGTATTGGTTCCAAGTGAATACTTTATCGCCGAATTCTTGTTCAGCTACTTCATAGCCCCAGTTTTTGAACGCGCCTTCAGTGAACTTCATGATGTTCCCTTTATGAACAAGCGTTAATGACTTACGGCCTTCTTTGATGATGTAGTTAAGCGCAGAACGTACTAGACGTTTTGTGCCATCTTCAGAAATTGGCTTGATACCGATTCCAGAAGTTTCAGGGAAGCGGATGTTTTTAACGCCCATTTCATTTTGAAGGAAATCAATTACTTTTTTCGCTTCTGGTGTACCTTCTTTGTATTCGATTCCCGCGTAGATATCTTCTGTATTTTCACGGAAAATTACCATATCACAGTCTTCCGGACGTTTAACAGGTGAAGGAACACCTTCAAAATAACGTACTGGACGTAAGCAAGTGTAAAGATCCAATTCTTGACGAAGCGCAACGTTTAGTGAGCGGAAACCGCCACCGATTGGCGTTGTAAGTGGTCCTTTAATAGCGATCAAATACTCTTCGATTGTGTCAAGCGTTTCTTGTGGAAGCCATTCGCCAGTTTCGTTAAATGCTTTCTCTCCAGCAAGAACTTCTTTCCATACAAGCTTGCGTTTGCCTTCGTATGCTTTTTCTACAGCAGCTTCAAGTACGCGTGATGCTGCATGCCAAATATCCGGGCCTGTACCGTCACCGATAATGAAAGGAATTGTTGCGTGATCCGGAACATTTAAAACACCGTTAGTTACTGTAATTTTCCCATTGTTAGTCATGATTAATTTCCTCCTAAATTCAAAATCATAGGGCCAGCATATGAATATGCCGCCCCATTTTCGGTCATCTTTTTACCGCTTCATTTCTTCTTATCGTTCGTTAACTGGAACGTATTTTTGCATGCCTGGTCCGACATAATCTGCACGCGGACGAATTAGGCGGTTATTTGAATATTGTTCAAGAATATGTGCAATCCAGCCGGATACGCGAGAAACCGCGAAAATCGGTGTAAACAAATCGTGATCAATATCAAGTGAATGGTAAACCGATGCCGAATAAAAATCAACATTTGGCGGTAAGTTCTTTTCACCCGTAACGATTGCTTCGATTTGGTTTGACATATTATAATATTTTTCTTCGCCGCGAAGTGCCGTCAATTTCTTAGACATTGCGCGTAGGTGCTTCGCACGTGGGTCACCCTTACGGTACACACGGTGTCCAAAGCCCATGATTTTTTCTTTGTTTGCTAATTTTTCTCTGATGTAAGATTCTACATTTTCTTCAGAACCGATTTCCATCAACATTTTCATGACTTGCTCGTTCGCACCACCGTGTAGCGGTCCTTTAAGTGCGCCAATCGCAGCTGTCACACCAGAGTACATGTCAGATAGTGTCGCTACACAAACGCGCGCAGTGAACGTCGATGCATTTAACTCATGGTCAGCATGCAGAACAAGTGCCTTATCGAAAGCTTCAATTGCAATCGCTTCTGGCTCTTTACCCGATAGCATGTACAAGAAGTTTTCGGCATAACCTAGTCCTTCTTTTGGAGCTACAGGTTCAAGACCTTTGCGAATACGTGCAAATGCAGTTACGATAGTCGCAATTTTCGCTTGAAGCTTAATTGCTTTCTCATAATTCGCTTCGTCGGACATATCTTCCGCTTTGTCATCGTATAATCCAAGTAGTGAGACAGCCGTACGAAGTGCTGCCATCGGATGTACTTCTCCAATTGGATACGTTTTAAAATGATTAAGTACTTCTTGTGGAACAGACATATTATCTGCAAGTTGTTTTTTCAACTCGGCAAGTTCGTTCTCTTTTGGCAAACGCTGGTGCCATAGAAGATAAACTACTTCCTCAAAACTAGCATTCTCTGCCAAATCATCAATATCATAGCCGACGTATGTAAGTGTGTCATCAATAATTGAACTGATTGCTGACTGTGTCGCTACGACTCCCTCCAACCCTTTGGTTGTTGTCATGTAAATCGCTCCTTCTTTCGTTGCAGCCATTCAAACCTCCACAGAAGAAAAATAGCTAGCCCGCTTAATAAATAAACTATCTAAAACGCTTACAACGACCATTATAATCAATTTTGTCATCTTTGTGAATGGATACGCTTGTTTTTGTTTTTATTATTGCGAAAAAGGAGTAGAAAAATGCCGATAAACCGCGACAAACAACAAACTTTTCAATTAATATTATTTAAGTGGCTACCCATTATTTTGACAGGAATTGTCCTTTTTTTCGTACCACCCGTCGCCGTCGCAGTTATTATCGCTTATTTTACCGCACCAATTCTTTTATCATTTCGCTCCATGATAAAACTACCTTTAACGATTGCAACTCTGTTTGTCATGACCGTTATTTTATTTTTGTTCAGCGCATTCACCTACGTTGCTCTTCACGGTCTTATCGACACCATTCCAGCTATCGAACGTCATATCGCACCGTTCACGAAAAACACAGATATTGCCGGTAAACTTCTAGCGTTTCTAGAAGAGAAAGTCGTGCAATATGGACATGCAATATTAGAATACGCGGTAACGATGATTACCACAGTATTCCAACAGTTGTTTAGCCTCTTTATCTTCCTTGTTGCTTATTTTTTTGCATTGCGGGAATCCGGAAAAAACCGCTTTTGGTTTCTCGTTTATTTTCCCACCCCCCTTCGTAAACCAGCGAAAGGAATGTTTACCAAAGGAGGTAAACTGATAGGGACTTTTATATCAGTCGAAACACGGTTAATTTTTCTGACATTCTTAATACTTACAATTGGATTTTTCTTACTTCGCTTTACATCACCAATCGGCACTGCATTTCTAATCTCACTTGCAGATAGTCTACCTCTTCTTGGAATCGGCTTATTCCTCTTACCTATGGCCGCTTTCTACTTATACACGGATAATCTCTATATGGGTATTGCCATCATCTTGCTGTACGTTTTCACGATGATCACACGCCAAATGGCTGAATCTTATATGTGGGCTTCCACATTTCAATTAAAACCGATTCATGCTTTTCTAATTACCGCATGCTCTGTCTATTTGTTCGGATTGCCTGGCATTCTACTAACGCCATTCCTGTTATTTGCCGCGCTAAAAGTGAAACAACATCCATTGTTCACATCATCATGAT
The DNA here is from genome assembly GCF_044762865.1 of Sporosarcina sp. NPDC096371. Classification (NCBI taxonomy): domain Bacteria; kingdom Bacillati; phylum Bacillota; class Bacilli; order Caryophanales; family Caryophanaceae; genus Sporosarcina; species Sporosarcina sp. NPDC096371. The sequence goes on along the minus strand of NZ_JBIWFE010000003.1, from coordinate 445,277 downwards.
ACGACCATTTTTCATTTTATTATAAATCCACTTTTGGATAAATGGCCGAATGATATTCCTTGGCCCTTTGAAAAGAAGCAGAAGACCCACAATATCCGTTATAAAACCAGGCATGACTAATAAAATACCCCCGAAGAAAATGCAGACACTGTCAATCAGGGCATTTCCGGGTGTTTCCATTGTCGCCATCCGACTTCTTAATTCATGCCAAGCTTTCGTCCCTTGTCGTTTCGCCAGATAAGCGCCACCGATGCCTGTAATCAGGATAATCGCGATTGTCGGAAAAAGGCCTAACGTTCTCCCTGAATACATGAGTAAAGCCAGCTCTGTAGTGGGTACAGCGATAAATGCAAGGATAATCCATTTCATTCGAAAATTCGCCTCCTAAAAGGGCTGCTCACCGAACACGTCGGAGGCAGCCCTTTATTAATTAATTATAATACACTAGCATGACCGTTATAGATCACGCCAGATTCAGCATCCATTGTTACTTCACTGCCATGCTGAATAAGTTTTGTGGCATTTTCAACACCAACAATAACAGGAATTCCTAAACTTAATCCAACGACCGCCGCGTGGCTCGTCAGCCCGCCTTCTTCCGTGATGAGTCCCGCACACTTCTCAATAGCCGGCATCATGTCCCGATCCGAACCAAGCGTGACAAGTATAGCTCCTGTTGTATCCAACGCTTGCGCCTCTGCCGCATTTCTAGCAACAACCGTACGACCAAATGCAACCGTTCTACCGATTCCTTGTCCACGTGCGAGCAAATCGCCAATAACATGGATTTTCATTAAATTCGTTGTTCCAGCTTCACCAACAGGAACCCCGGCAGTAATGATAACAACGTCACCGTGGCCGACATATTGATGCTTGACACTCTCCTCGACAGATTCTTGCAAAATTTCATCGATCGACGATACTTTTTTACCCACAATCGGATAAACACCCCAAACAAGCGAAAGTTTTCTTGAGCAAGTTTCGCTAGATGTTACCGCAATCACAGGGCAACCTGGGCGATATTTGGCAATCATTTTAGCTGTATGACCACTTTCAGTAGGTGCAAGAACAGCTTTAACTTTTAAATTAATGGCCGTGTAAGCTGCTGCTTGTCCAATTGCCTCTGTCATATTGCCATGTTTTTCACGACGACGTGTCGATACGACTGAACGATAGTCAATTGCATCTTCTGTTGTAATCGCAATTCGATCCATCGTACGGACTGATTCAACAGGATACAGTCCTGCTGCCGTTTCACCTGACAACATAATCGCATCGGATCCGTCCATAATCGCATTCGCAACGTCGCTTGCTTCCGCGCGTGTAGGACGTGGATTGCGTTGCATAGAATCTAACATTTGTGTTGCTGTGATTACCGGCTTGCCTGCTTGGTTACACTTTTGAATTAACTTTTTCTGAACAAGAGGCACTTCCTCAGCTGGAATCTCAACACCAAGATCACCGCGAGCAACCATCAATCCATCTGATACGTTAATGATTTCGTCAATGTTATCGACGCCTTCTTGGTTTTCAATTTTAGGGATAATTTGCAAATGCGAGCCGCCATTATTTTCCAAAATTCCGCGAATTTCCATAACGTCAGAAGCACGTCTAACAAACGAAGCCGCTATGAAATCAACGCCTTGTTCGATACCGAATAGGATATCCGCGGCATCTTTGTCTGTAATTCCAGGTAGTTGTACTGAAACACCTGGAACGTTGACACCTTTTTTATTTTTTAATAACCCAGAGTTAACAACAAGCGTATGAATTAGCCCTTGCGACTCATCTTTGCCCGTAACTTCTAATTGAATAAGCCCGTCATCTAATAAAATTACTGAACCGACTTCAACGTCCTCAATCAGCCTTTCATAGCTGACAGAAAACACCTCGCCGTTCCCCTCGACTTCCTGCATAGAAATAGCAATTTGCTGTCCTGTTACAAGTTCAATTTCACCATTTCTCATGGAATGTGTGCGTATTTCAGGACCTTTCGTATCTAACAGAATACCAACTGTTTTTCCTTTTTCACGCGCTACTTTTTTAATGGTATCGATACGCGCCTTATGCTCTTCATGGTCGCCATGTGAAAAATTCAGCCGTGCAACATTCATTCCTCCATCAATTAGTTGTCCAAGTATTTCAGGTGATTCACTTGCGGGACCAATCGTACAAACTATTTTCGTCTTTCTCATTCAAAATCGCCTCTTCCCCATTAATAAAACAATTCAGATAAATCTATCGAAATAAAGAAGTTCTTTGAATCCGCTATAGCGCTAAAGGATGATTCCCGTGATTAGCCAAGTAGCTTCCCCAAAATCTAATGACTTCGGTTTTCATCAAAGGACAGTTTGTAAAACTATTTTTTAAATGGACAGTTCTTTGGAAAGTGTATACATTTCCGCTTTCCAATCGTTTGTTGACCCTTCGTCATCCTTTATATCATACTCAACAATTCCATTATTTTTCATACCTACCGCGACGCCTCCGCGACCTTCTTTAAGAAGCTCCACAGCCCTTGCGCCAAACTGGCTAGCAATCACTCGATCGCGTGCTGAAGGTGATCCACCTCTTTGAATATGACCCAGAACAGAAATATGTGTATCAATATTCGCCTCGCGTTTCAATATATCCGCAAGTTCAGATGCCGGCATAACACCCTCCGCAACAATGATAATGCTATGCTTCTTCCCGCGCCCCGATCCATTTTTCAGTCTTTCTATAATTGCAGGCACTTCATACTTCTCTTCTGGTATCAGGATCGTCTCCGCACCGCCCGCAAGTCCCGCCCATAAAGCAAGATCGCCGGCATCACGCCCCATAACTTCTACAATAAATGTTCGCTCGTGTGAAGAAGCAGTATCCCGGATTTTATCAATTGAGTCAATAACCGTATTTAATGCGGTATCGAAACCAATTGTAAAATCGGTTCCCTGAATATCATTGTCAATTGTTGCTGGGACACCGACACATGGAATACCGAGTTTTGTCAATTCTAGAGCTCCCCTAAAAGAGCCATCCCCACCGATGACAACAACCCCTTCAATGCCATGTAACTCCAATTGCTGCAAAGCTTTTTCACGCCCCTCAGGCGTTCGGAACTCCACACTGCGGGCAGAACGTAACATTGTTCCCCCTCGTTGGATAATATCACCCACGGAACCGAGCTGTAACAGTTCAACTTTTCCTTCAATCAATCCCTGATAGCCGTTGAAAATACCAGCGACTTCAAACTCCTCAAAAATTGCCTTTCGGACCACTGCACGAACTGCCGCATTCATGCCCGGTGCATCTCCTCCACTTGTCAAAACAGCAATCCTATTCATTAAAATCGCCCCTTGTTTATGTATTATTGGTTTTTTCGCCGAACGCGAAAAGATGCGGTCGCTCCGCATCTTTCCTTTTAGCTAGAAAACACACCCATGTGTCTAAATTTATTGTATCGCTCTTCAACAAGTCCATCACCATCTAGAGGGCCTAACTTCGCTAACGATTCACGAATCGCGTCTCTGATAAAATCAGCTTGCGCTTTAGGGTCACGATGTGCGCCTCCGAGTACCTCCGGAACAATCTCATCGATAATCCCCATCTCTTTCAAATGAGGCGCTGTGATTTTCATGGCTTCAGCCATCTGTTTTGCAAGTGATGCATCTTTCCACAAAATAGAAGCTGCTCCTTCTGGCGAAATAACCGAGTACCACGAATTTTCAAGCATAAGAATATGGTTAGAAACGCCAAGTGCCAGCGCTCCACCACTTCCCCCCTCGCCAATAACAATTGAAATAACAGGTACTTTTAATCCTGCCATTTCAACAAGGTTTCGGGCAATGGCTTCAGCTTGACCACGTTCTTCAGCTGCTTTTCCTGGATAAGCGCCTTTCGTATCGATAAAGCAAATGATTGGGCGATTAAATTTCTCCGCTTGTTTCATAAGACGAAGTGCTTTCCTATAGCCTTCTGGATGGGGCATACCGAAGTTTCGTTTGACGTTTTCTTTTGTATCCCTACCACGCTGTTGACCGATAATTGTTATTGGAGTCGTTTCAAATGACGCGATTCCTCCAACAATGGCAGCATCGTCACCAAATGCCCGGTCACCATGCAATTGCATGAAATCTTCGAATAGCTCGCCAATATAATCTAGTGTAGTGGGACGTTCTGGGTGCCTAGCTACTTGAACGCGGTCCCACGGTTCCATATTACCATATATATCTGCTTCTAGGCTCGCTAAACGTATTTTAAGTGTTCCGATTTCCTCAGACAAATCCACTGTATTCGTCTCCGTAAATTCCTCGAGTTCTTTGATTTTTTCACGAAGCCTAATAACTGGTTCTTCAAATGTCAACGTTTTACCCATTTCACTTCGCCCCCTTCGCGTGAAGTCGCACGATTTTAGCTAGTGTACCTTGCATATCACCACGGTGAACCACTGCATCTAACTGCCCATGATCCAGTAAAAACTCAGCTGTTTGGAAATCTTCCGGTAACTTTTCCCTTACTGTCTGCTCAATCACCCGTCTACCTGCAAATCCAATAAGCGCTTTCGGCTCCGCAATATTAATGTCCCCGACTGATGCAAAACTTGCCGATACGCCGCCAGTCGTAGGATATGTCATAACAGAAATGAACAATAACCCTTTCGTCGCATGACGATTTAAAGCAACGCTTACTTTGGCCATTTGCATCAATGATAAAACACCTTCTTGCATTCGTGCACCACCGCTCGCCGAAAAAATGATCATTGGAATTCCCAACATTGTTGCTTTTTCAACAGCCCTCGTGATTTTCTCACCAACGACAGAGCCCATCGATCCCATCCGGAAGTGAGCATCCATAATTGCAATAGCCACATCATGACCATCGATTTTCCCAGTTCCCGTTAGGACAGCCTCATTCAGGCCTGTTTTCTTCGCATCCGATTCAATCTTTTCAGTATAAGCCGGAAATTGCAGTGGGTTTTCTGTTTTCAGATGATTGTCCATGGATTCAAAAGTGCCTTCATCTAATAAGCAACTCACCCGTTCAGCCGCTGTCATTTTCAAATGATGGTCGCATTTCGGACAAACCTTTAATGTTTTCATTAAGTCCTTCGTCAAAATAACATTTTTACATTGCTCACATTTTGTCATAAGTCCTTCCGGCACATCGTTTTTTGCGTCATCGGAAGGTATCGTTATCGGACGCTTTTTTTTGTTTTTCATAAATATATCGCGAATCATTGTATGCTTTCCCCTCTTTCACCTTCAACTAGTTCTATCCATTTCGTATAGGCTCTCAATGTTTCCAGCTCATCGCCGTCAATTAGGCCTTTCAGCAGTTCTTTCACTACACCGACTTCATCGGCACCCGTCATTTCCTGGAAAGGGACTCTACTATATTGTTTCAATAAAAACCAAATTTTAAGCGACAATCGATTCCCTGTTGCAACTATCATTTCACGAATGATGTCTTCACGGAGAATTTCCCCATCCATTTCGATTTTAGCAAGTAAACTTTCCCATACAGGCAAGGCACGTAACGAGCTATCTTTACAGACCGAAACAAGCGCAGCAGTCTCATGTATCATCCTTGTTTCCTTTACATCCATGACTGATTCAGGTTGCTGCATGATGAATGCGGCGAGCACTTCGACAAGCTGATGCTTTTTAAAATCAACAAGGAATGTCCCTTCTCCACGTCGCGTTTCAATCAATCCAAGCAGCTCTAAACTTCGTAACGCTTCACGAACTGTCGACCTTCCCGCCTGTAGGCGTTCTGCCAATTCCCGCTCCGATGGTAGTTTACCGCCCGTTTTTATACCTTCTTCTTTAATAATCACTCTAAGTTCACCCACAATATCGAGGAACATCTTTGACGGTGCTTTCGGATTTTGCATGCATGGTCCCCTCTGACAATCAAATAAAATCAATTCCACCCCGGCGAGCGCGAAGTGGTCTGACCACTTCTGTCTATAGCATACAGAAAAGAGTGCGTGACGTAAAGTGAAAGTTGTAGAACCATAAGAGACTTGCCCATTAACGACAAGCCTCTTAATTTTTCCGAGTTTGTTGTACAAGAATCTGCGGCTTCCCTCTATGGCGTTCAACGGTTCCCTCTAGCTGAATAATTGCCATTTCAACTAGCTGGTTATCGGAAATTGCGTATTGTTTCGGGAAAAAAGTACAGGAAATTTGCCCGGTCTCATCTTGTATTGTCACAAAGGCCATCGCTTCCCCTTTTTTCGTGCGAATACGCTTAATTTCAGTAATAAGACCTATTATTTTCACCTGTTCACGGTCACGAATTGTAGTAATCGAGGAAATGTCGTTAAACTGTCCCCCTGCTGCTTTTTTTTCTTGAGCAATTGGATGATCAGAAATATAGAAGCCGAGCACTTCCTTTTCAGATGCGAGTATGTCCATACGATCTACCATTTCAGCTGGTGTATACTTTGGACTCACTGTCCCACCAAATAGGACGTGATTGCTGGCTACTTTGATGGAGGCCTCTAGAACTGCCCGCGATTCTCCAAACTCATCAAGGGCTCCTGCTTTAATAAGCGGAATCAAGGCCTTCTCTGTAAAAGCTTCTCCCCCAAGTGCATCCGCCATCTCAAAAAGGTTCACCCAGTTGCCACTGGCCTTTCTTGCCTCTTTAAGCAACTTAAAGAAAACAGGTGTCACACCCTTTATTGCACCCAGTCCCATCCGGATTGCCCCGTTCTCCACCGTGTACATATACTGACTACGTTTTACAGAGGGAGGAAGAATCCGTATACCACGTGCCTCCGATTCGCGCATCAACTCCACTGTCTTATCATTGTTGCCGGTCATCGACGATAGAAGAGCAGCGTAAAAATAAGCGGGCTCATTGGCTTTCAAAAAGCCAAGTCGATACGAAATAAGCGCGTAAGCTACAGCATGGCTTTTCGGAAAACCATAATCCGCAAACTTTACGATTAAATTGTAAACTGCCACAGCAGTATCTTCCGGAAATCCGTTATTAACAGCACTTTGCGTGAAATGTGCACGTTCTTTTAGTAAGATTTCTCGATTTTTTTTACTAATGGCCCTTCTCAATAAATCAGCTTCACCCATCGTGAATCCTGCAACACGAACAGCGATTTGCATAATTTGTTCCTGATAGATAATGACACCATGTGTCTCCTTCAAAATCGACTCAAGTTGCGGGTGCAGATACGTTACGCTTTCGTCACCATTCTTCCTTTTTCCATAGAGCGGAATATTATCCATTGGACCTGGACGATACAAGGCACTAATGGCGAATATATCCTCGAACTTGTTCGGCCTTATCAAACGCAAGGCCTCTCTCATTCCATCCGATTCAAATTGAAAAACCCCTGACATATCTCCTGCCCTGAAAAGATCAAATGTTTTTTCATCATCCAGCGCGATCGCCTCAAAATCTAAGGGAACACCTTTGTCATAAGTTATCATTGACCTAATCCGGTCTAGAAGCGTCAAATTACGCAAACCAAGAAAATCCATTTTCAATAGACCTTGTTCTTCAACATCCCCCATTGGCCATTGTGTAAGATAAATATCATCCCCGCCACTTTGAAGTGGGACAATCTCTACAAGCGGCACTGGGGATAAAATAACCCCCGCTGCATGCGTCGATGCATTACGAGGCAATCCTTCGATTGTTGTTGCAGCCTGCAACCATTTACCACGGATATTATCAATCGACATCCAGTCACGTAATGACTTCGATTGTGCAACCGCCTCTTCTAGTGTAACGCCTTGTCTATTCGGGATTTCCTTCGATAAAAAGGCCATTTCTTCATTCGAAAAATCAAAAACACGTGCCACATTTCGTGCAACAGAACGTGCAGAAAGCGTACCAAATGTAATGATTTGTGCAACATGTATTTTACCGTATTTTTGTGCCACATAGGCAATCACTTCCGCACGACGATTGTCCGCAAAGTCAATATCAATATCAGGCATCGTGACGCGATCTGGATTTAAAAACCGTTCAAATATAAGCCCATATTTAAGGGGATCAACTTCTGTTATCCCAAGTGCAAAGGCGACGAGCGACCCCGCTGAAGATCCCCTACCTGGACCGGTTAGAATTCGATTTTCCTTGGCATATCGCATAAAATCTTCAACAATTAGGAAGTAGTCGGAAAATCCCATTTTACCAATTATCGCTAATTCATAGGAAAGACGATCTCGATATACTTTTTCTATCGTTCCAAATCGCCTTTGTAACCCAACCACACTATTTTTCTCCAACAAAGAAGTAGCTGTCTCTCCCGTAGGAACTGGAAATACAGGCATTAGCGATTGACTTGGCGGTAAACTTACGTCACAAGATAATAAAATGTCTGACATATTTTTGAGCCACTCGGGCCTATCCTCAAACCATAAGTCGAGCTCACTCTCTTCAGGAACATACGCATCTTTATATTCATTGGCAGGTCTTGCTGGATCGTCCAGCTTATAGCCCGTCCTGATTGCTTCAGCAACGTCGTAGGCAAATGCATCCTCTTGGTTAAGATAGCGGGATTCATGGACAGCTACGACAGGTATATGCACCGCTTCCGCTATCGCTTCAATGCCCAATTCATCAGGATGCCTCCCCCCTCCCGCTCTGCTAATCCCAATCGCAACGGTTGACTCATCACAACCATTTATCACACGGTGAAAGGCTTCCTTATTACGACAAGTATTCCAGGAAACATCCGTCAATGGACAAACGATGATGCATCCCAAGCTATATGCTTTCAGCCAGTGAAGCGGCAGCGTTTCGGTATCCCTGTTCGCCACAGCACTACTCATTTTCAACAGATTACGATAGCCTTCGTCATCCTTTGCATAGATGTATAAAAGGACAGATTCTGTGTCGTCAATCTCTACATAAATGGATAAGCCAATCACAGGGTGTATGTCGTATTTAGACATGATTTTATAGAAAGAACGAATGCCATATAGCTTTGAATTGACGATAGCAACAGAGGTAGCCCCTCTCCTTTGCAGAAGTGGGGCTAGCCGATCGAGCTTTATAATACCGCGCAATAGATCCGCGCCAGTCACAACTTGCGGATAGACAAGTGTCAATGTAATCCCTCCGCCCGTTTTTTTACTCACATAATCGTTTTAACTCTACGATGACCTTATCGGCTTCTTCCCATGAATAGACGGAAGCACCTGATGCTAGTGGATGGCCTCCGCCTCCAAATTGGGCTGCTAGCTGATTGATCACAGGACCTTTCGAGCGCAATCTCACACGAATTTGATCGTCTTCTTCAATGAAAATCACCCATGCACAGATTCCTTTGACATCCCCTAGCGCTCCTATTAGTTGAGATGTATCGGAAGCCGTCACACCAAATTGTTCAAGTATTGATTTGTTTATTTTAACGAATGCAGCCCCATTGTCATCCATTTCGAAGTTTTGATAGATATACCCTTTTAGATGAAGTAGTTCCCGCTTCACTTCATACATGCCTGCAAACAATTCCGCTCGATCAAAATCAAATTTTATCAAATCACTAGCGACTGCAAACGTATGAACGGTCGTACTCGGAAACATAAAACGACCCGTATCTCCGACAATTCCCGCGAACAACAGTCTAGCTGCATCCGTCGTCATGTTCCAGCCGTACTGTTTCTGACCTTCTTCAAACAACGAATAAATCATTTCAGAAGTCGAACTTGAAGACGTGTTCACCCATTTCACATCCCCGTAAGGATCTACATCTGGGTGATGATCAATTTTCATCAGGAGATCACCTTGAGTATAAAACTCCCCATCAATACGTTCTGTATTTCCCGTATCTGTCACAATCACAAGGGCACCCTCATACAACTCCTTGTTGACTTGATCAGGACATGCTAAGTATGTAAGTGATTCATCATGTGCACCGGCCGCAAACACTTGTTTCATCGGATAATTCGTTTGTATCAATTCCTTCAGCCCCATTTGGGAACCATAAGCATCTGGATCAGGCCTTACATGACGATGAATAATAATCTTGTCGTACCTTTCAATTGTGTCAATGATTTGTCTTTTCATTTCCGCTTCCTCCTGATCTCGATATATTCGGGTCGCATTTCAATCTAAAAGCCGCTACAATATAAGAAGTTTGTACTTTATGGAGGGCTTTTATGTTTAATTTCATTTTGGTATTCCTTATTATTGCTTCAGGTGTCTTCTACTTTTATTTCAAGACCCGGCAATTCAGAACGAGATCCGTCTTTCCTATCCGTAAAAAAATGTTTGCCAGCATGGCCGGTTCTTCCCTTGGTTGGCTACTATTATTTTTCGGAGTCAACCAACTGTTCCTTTTCGACGGTTTCTTGACCTATTTAATCGCCGCCCTATTCATTGCACTTGGTGGTTATGTCGGCATTTTCAATTACCGAGCATATAAACATTATTTAAGTTTTGTAGATGAAGAAAACGAGTTGAACAAAAACTGATGCGCTTACGTGCATCAGTTTTTTTCAATGTGCCTACATTTATCGTTCAAATAACTGATACATGAACACAGCCTTGGCTACCAGATCACCTTCAGACAAAATGTCGAAGTCGACTTTGACAAAACGTCTGCTCATATGCAAAATACGCGGCTCAACAACAACGACACTGCCTAGTTGAACATGTTTAATGAAATACAATGTCATGTTTTCAGGAACACTTTCCCCACGCTTACGCATTTTGATAGCCCTATTCCCTGCTTCAGTCAATAAAGTCGTCAATGCACCGTATGACAATGATCCAAACTGATTGGTCATCTGCGGGATAACTGTAAATTCAACAGCGAGTTGCTGATCAGGTATCGTTTTCATTTGATTTTTTACAATATCATCAATCGTTTCTCCCTGTTGGGGTTGTCGATGCGTCATTTGGAATGCTTTCAAAACGTCCTGTCTGCTGATAATTCCCGCCAACATACCTGCCTCCGTAACAACAGGCATCAGATCGATTCCTTCCCAGATCATACTGTGTCCAGCCGAGGCGACACTTGTCTTACCGGTAACTGTTATCGGATGGCGCGTCATCACCTTTTCAAGTAATTCATCATCCGATTTACCAATCGCATCACGCGAAGTGATGATCCCTACGAGTTTGCCACCTTTTTCGATGACAGGGTATCCTGAGTGGGAAGTCGCCCGATTCACTTCATTGAAATGAACAACCTTGTCCTTTGTTGAAAGTGTGATTGTTTCCGGTAGCGGCGTCAAAATATCTTCCACTAGTAAAATCTCTTTTTCAATCAGCTGATCATAGATGGCTCGATTCAGCATCGTCGCAACCGTAAATGTGTCATAGCTCGTCGAAATAACCGGTAGTTCCAGTTCATCCGCTAATTTTTTCACTTCATCACTTGCGTCGAATCCACCTGTAACCAATACCGCAGCCCCTGCCAACAAGGCAGTTTCATGCGCTTTTAACCGATTACCAACTATTAACAGACTACCCGCGTCAATATAACGCATCATATCATCTAATTGCATCGCACCGATCACAAACTTGGTTAACGTTTTATGTAAACCGCCACGTCCACCTAGTACAAGTCCATCGACAATATTTAGCACTTCCGCGAATGTTAGCCGCTCGATATTTTCCTTCTTTTTCTTTTCGATTCGGATGGTACCTACTCGCTCAATCGTATTGACGAGTTTTTGGTTCTCCGCCTCTTTAATGGCTCGGTATGCCGTTCCTTCACTGACAGACAGCGCACGGGCTACTTGGCGAACGGAGATCTTTTCGCCTACGGCAAGCCCTTCAATATGCTGCAAAATTAGTTCATGCTTTGTCGCCATGTTTTCACCTTTTCCTATCATGACCTTACAGCCATTCTACCATAAAAGATAAGGAAAAGCGCAAGGCGCATTTGCTCAGTTTATACTGTCCCAACAAAGGTTCAACATTCAAACGACTCTCCCGCTTGCATAATTTTCACTTCATGATTTGAGACAAGTCCTTTAAACACTTCTGGATCCTGCTCAATAGGCGGAAATGTGTCGAAGTGTACAGGTATTGTCAGTTGTGGATTCAACAAGTCGACAGCACAAGCAGCGTCTTCTGGCCCCATTGTGAAATTATCACCAATTGGCAAGAAAGCCACATCGATGGGGTGTCGTTTACCAATCATCTCCATATCACCAAATAGCGCCGTATCTCCTGCGTGATAGATCGTTTTTCCTTCAGCTGTCAATAAAATACCCGCAGGCATGCCTGTATAGATGATTTCATTTTCCTCGGTTGTGTAAGATGAACTATGAAACGCCTGCGTAAATTTTACTGTTCCAAAATCAAATGTACACGCTCCTCCAATGTTCATGCCATGTGTTTTTACGCCCTGCCACCCTAGATAGACAGCAAGCTCATTGGGAGCGATGACAAGTGCATCACTTGCTTTGGCAATAGCCACCGTATCACCTACGTGATCGTTATGACCGTGCGTAAGCAATATCGCATCTGGTTTCTCTTGCTCAACAATTAAGTCGGTCAGTTTATTTCCTGTAATGAACGGATCAATAATTATGGTGTAATCACTTGTTTTTATTTTTACAATTGAATGTCCGTGATATGAAATTTGCATATACTCTCTCCTCCAGATTCTATCCTCAAATATAATTTTCGTTATTTAACCCGAAAACCCTCTTTTTTGTTATGATTGTTCTATCTATAGAGGAGGTTATTCTAATGAGTAAAGTTCAAGAAATTCAACAATACTTGCAGAGTCAAAATTTAGACGCCGCATTTATTACGACGCCTGATAATGTGTTTTATGTGACAGGATTCCACAGCGATCCACACGAAAGATTGCTAGGGGTTATGGTATTTAAAGAAGCGGAACCATTTATCATTTGTCCATTGATGGAAGTGCCTGACGTGAAAGCGGCTGGCTGGTCTTTTGAGGCGGTTGGACATGAAGATACAGAAGATGCTTGGGACGTTGTGATGGATGCTGTCCGCAAACGTGGGGAGCTACCTACTTCGATTGCAGTAGAGAAATCCCATCTAACGGTCGAACGTTTTGAACGTCTTGGACAACTATTGCCAAACGCTACATTCGCACGCCTTGACGAACAGCTAAACGGTATGCGCAATATCAAAAGCGAAGACGAACTGACCAACTTACGCAAAGCTGCAGAGCTAGCGGATTATGCAATTGAAGTTGGCTGCAAAGAAATTGCCGAAGGGAAAACTGAACTTGAAGTACTAATGGCGATTGAATTTGAAATGAAAAGAAAAGGTGCCGAAAAAATGGCATTCAATACAATGGTTCTATCCGGCCCTAAAACAGCTTCACCGCACGGAACACCTGGCGATCGGAAAATTCAAAAGGGAGACTTCATCCTGTTCGACCTTGGTGTCGTCTATAAAGGCTACTGCTCAGATATCACTCGAACAGTTGCTTTCGGAGAACCGACCGATAAAATGCGTGAGGTCTATGAAACTGTCAAGAAGGCAGAACAAGCAGCGGTCGATAAGGTTCGACCAGGCGTAAAAGCATTAGAAATTGATAAAGCAGCAAGGGATATTATCGAGGAAGCTGGCTACGGTGACTATTTCACGCACCGAATCGGTCACGGTCTTGGGATCTCAGTTCATGAATTCCCATCACTCACAGGAACCAACGAATTTCCTCTAGAAGAAGGAATGGTCTTTACGATTGAACCTGGTATTTATCACCCTGACATCACTGGCGTTCGAATCGAGGATGATGTTGTCGTAACGGCAAACGGTGTAGAAGTCCTTACGAAATTCCCGAAAGAATTGCAAATTATTCAACCATAAGAAAAAAGCTGTCCGCATCTTATGATGTGTGGACAGCTTTTTTTTATTTCTATTAGCGATTCAATAATGTTTCCACCGCTACATAGTCAATGCCTTGTGCATTTGCTACCGCTTGATAAGTCACAAAGCCTTCCATTGTGTTAATCCCTTTTTGAAGAGAAAGATTATCCAAGCAAGCTTGTTTGTAGCCTTTATTGGCAATTTGAAGTGCATAAGGAACGGTTACATTAGTCAGTGCTGTTGTTGATGTTTGTGGAACTGCACCCGGCATATTTGCCACCGCATAGTGAACAATTCCATGCTTCTCATATGTTGGGTTATCATGCGTTGTTACACGGTCAGACGTTGCAAAAATTCCACCTTGGTCAATCGCAATATCCACAAGAACTGAACCTGGTTTCATCGATTTAACCATATCTTCTGACACCAATTTCGGCGCCCGTGCCCCAGGAATCAATACAGCACCAACCACAAGATCAGCATCCTTGACAGATTCCGCAATGTTGAATGGATTCGAAACAAGTGTTTGAATATCGTTTCCAAAGATTTCGTCCAAATAACGTAGACGGTCTACAGACAAGTCTAGTACGGTTACTTTTGCACCCATACCTACCGCAACTCTTGCTGCATTCGCCCCCGCTTGTCCTCCACCAATAATCGTTACCTGACCACGAGAAACCCCCGGCACACCACCTAGAAGAATTCCTTTACCGCCATTGGTTTGTTGTAAATATTGTGCACCAATCTGCGTTGCCATGCGCCCAGCAACTTCACTCATTGGCGCTAGAAGTGGTAATGAGTTATTCGGAAGTTGTACGGTTTCATAAGCAATCCCGATAACTTTATTCTCAAGTAATGCTTTTGTTAGTTCTACTTCTGGTGCAAGATGCAAGTAAGTAAACAAGATAAGCCCTTCACGGAAATAGCCGTATTCTGAAGCTACTGGCTCTTTTACCTTCATAACCATATCGGTATCCCATGCCTGTTCGGCAGTGGTAACGATTTGTGCGCCAGATGCGATGTACTCCTCATCTGTGAAGCTTGATCCTAAACCTGCACCCGTTTCTATGAAAACTTCGTGTCCTGCTGATTTTAGATTAAAAACTCCTGATGGTGTCATTGCGACACGATTTTCATTGTTTTTAACTTCTTTCGGAACCCCAATACGCATTATTTCTCCCCCTCAAAAAATGGTTATTTCGCTAGTCAAATGGCAACTCTTTAAGAATACCAATGTCCACTTAATTCTATCAGAAAGAAAATAGTTTGGCTCTATTTTTCAATGTTTGCAGAATACTTAATCATTCAAGGCTATCTACCAACAAATTACACTATGTGACAAAATTTAGAATAAAACTGTAACATTCACGAATTCGCTAACAATTTGTTTAAAGGATTAGAAGGGTTTTTAACCTGATTATCGAAGTAGTAACTATACCAATTTAGGATGGAGTGATTACTATGACATTAGTATACAAACAAATCCTGGTCGCAGTAGATGGTTCAAAGGAATCTGAGTGGGCTTTCAAAAAAGCGGTAGCCATTGCAGATCGAAACGATGCAACACTAAACTTAATTAATATTATTGATACACGCTCTTACGCTGCAGTCGAAGCTTATGATCGTTCCATTGCACAACGGGCACAAAAATTTGCCGCAGAGCTTTTAAACAATTATAAAGTAGAAGCTGAAAAAGCCGGCGTACAACATGTCAACACCATCGTTGAATACGGTTCACCTAAAACAATGATTTCACGCGATCTCTCAAAAAAACTGCAAGCTGATCTCATTATCTGTGGTGCAACAGGATTGAATGCAGTTGAACGTTTTCTTATTGGTAGCGTCTCTGAAAATATTGTCCGTTCCGCAAAATGTGACGTCCTCGTTGTACGTACAGCTGAAGAAGCGCACTAACAAAAAGAGTTGCTCGATAATGTTTATCGAGCAACTCTTTTTTCATCTGATTACTTATAAAGCTTTAGACGGACAATGATGAGACCTTACTCCGATACCCACATATCAATCTTCTGAAGAAATAGTGCCAACGCATGCTTGTCTGACATATTCGGAACTTTCGCAAGCAAGACATCTCGCGTTGCTGTCATTTCCGGGAATGGCTTTTGAAGAACCAAAATACTTTTTGCATGTGTTGTACTTTTGAATAGTGAATCCGGCAATTGGATAACTGCACGAATAATCGTCTTTTTCTTTAGAAATGGATGCAACAAAGTCGACTGTCCAGACTCAAACAAGTTCGCCGGGACGATGAAGATTCCATGTCCACCAGGTTTCGTATGATTCATCGATTGTTCAATAAAGAGGTGATGTGCGTAGGCGTGTCCCTCGGTTGGCATCATTTCATAATTAAGGGCATTATCATCATCAGGATAATACCCAACTGGTACATCACTAATAGTAATATCCACCGGGTCAACGAGCAAAGGTCGTAGTGCATCCTGAACATAAAATGTCACTGGTTGCTCAAGTAACTCGGCTACAACAGCCGACAACCTAACGAGTAATTCGTCAATTTCAACCGCTGTCGCTGTGACATTGTTCCCAACCGCGTTCATCACTGTATACAACAAATTTCCAGTTCCCGCTGCCGGGTCGAGTAGTGTCAAATTATGCTCATTTACCGACAACTTACTAGCAATATGCCCGATTAACATCCCAATAGAATCGGGTGTCATTTGATGATGCGGCTGTGCATTTTGCTTCATCCCCTTAAGGACTGCAAGCTGGATTCCTCTTCGAATATCTTCTTTTGATACATTTTCTGATACCACTGGACTTGCTTCACCTGAAAGCCATTTTCCACACGCTTCAATAATCGCTTCCAAATAGAGCTCGTCAGTCGTTTGTGCAAGTGTATCTAAAAATGAAAAAATCTTTTCTGTGTCTGTTGTCATTTATTTATCCCTCTATCGACAAAACCCACCCGTCATGTTCGAGTGGGTTTCCGTAATTAGTTTGTTAGTTGTTTAACAGCTTCGATTGCTTTCTCGTAATCTGGATGGTCTGTATTTTCGCTAACATATTGGACATATGTTACTTTATCGTTTTTATCGACAACGAAAATAGAACGAGCTAGCAGGCGAAGTTCCTTAATGATTGTACCATATGCTTCGCCGAAAGATAGGTCACGATGATCAGATAATACTTGAACATTAGTGATTCCTTCAGCGGCACACCATTTAGCTTGCGCAAATGGAAGATCCACCGAAATCGTTAACACTTGGACATCATCCCCAAGTGATGCAGCTTCTTCATTAAATTTGCGAGTCTGCGTGGAACAAACACCTGTATCGATTGAAGGGATTACACTAATCAAACGTATTTTCCCTTTCGAATCTGCTAGTGTTACCGGGCTTAAATCATTAGCAAGCACCGTAAAATCGGGTGCTACGTCACCTACTGCAACTTCTTTACCAAGCAATGTAACAGGGTTATTCTTAAATGTAACGGTAGCCATTATGACGCCTCCTTTTTCTACATCTATCATACTAAATCGCAGTCTATTCGTGCAACTGTTGTCCCTCAACCGTTTGTCGTTGACGAACACGAATCTCTTTTTCATAAGAGTGCTCATATTCAACGATTGTCTCCGCAAACACATCATGCAGCGCCTCTTTTTTCGGCATAAATAAAACAAGTAGATAAGGTAAAACAAGCGTTTTCGAGATAAACCTTCCGAAGACTTCACGGAATATAACGATGCTCCATGTAAGTTTTCTTCCATCCTTCGCAACCACTTTTATCCCCATAATCATTTTACCAATCGTCTGCCCCGTAAACTTTGTCATAAGTGCAAAATAGAGCAAAAACAACAGGAGCGCCGTCACTTTATAGGGACTAAATAATAGGAACGGTGGATCGGTTATGTCGATACCCACCACCCTAAAAATCGGCTTGATTAGAATACCACTGATTGCATACAAGACAAGAAGATCGATCGTATACGCCCAAAAACGTGTCCAGAAGCCAGCATATTTCGGCCGAAAATGCTCCGTTTGAATAATATCATCATCCAATATTGGCTTCACCGCGGTGGATTGTTCCGCAAGATGCGGCGGTTGTTCGATATACTCTGACATACGCGACTCCTCCTTATCTTTCACCATATAAATACATCATCCGAGGGGCATTATAGTCGGACAATAATTTACCAATCAGCTCTGATTCAATATTGCTACCCACGAGACTACTAGCTTTCACACCTAACCAAGCCCAATTATCCGCCGCCGAATATTCGAACACAGTTGCATCCTGAAGCTTATAGTCTTCTTTCATCGCTGCGATGGCATCCCCAACCTTGCCGTATTCATCTGCCAGTCCTGCCTCAATAGCTTGACGTCCGTTCATTATCCGACCATCTGCAACAGCCTTCACTTCCGCCTCCGTCATCCCACGACCTTCTTCAATAATATCTACAAAGCGCTCATAGGAATCATTAATCATTTCTTGGAGCATTGCACGTTCTTCGTCTTTCATTTCTCGAGATCCACTCATAATATCTTTGTACGGACCTGTTTTAATCGTATTGAAATCAATGCCATATTTCTCAGCTAATTTTGCGTAGTTAACACTTTCCATAATGACACCGATTGACCCTGTAATCGTTTCACGATTGACAAAGATTTTCTCTGCAGGTGCTGACACATAATAGCCACCTGAAGCAGCCATTCCGCCCATTGACACATACAACGGAATCTCTCTTTCCTGTTGAATTTCGCGAATTGCATCATAAATATCCGCTGACTCCACCACTCCACCACCTGGTGAATTTACTTGAAGCACGAGGCCCTTCACACTTTGATCCTCTAGCACTTCATATAACTGATTCATGAAAAATTGGTGATTATAGCCAGCCGGCTGAAAGAACGAGGAAGTGTTCCCTAAGTCTTGAATAACACCATCCAGAGTAAGAACCGCAATTTTATCACTTGACTTCCCTTGTTCTAGTACGACTTCCCCATACCCAGACTGTGTTGACATCGCCTTCTCAAAAAAGCCACTAACATCCTTTGTAAATATGTACGATAATGAATTGACACCTACTGAAACAAATATTAGTGTTGCCGCGATGATGATTGCAATCCATCGTTTCATTGTCATTAAAAACTCCTCCTTTTCCGCTACCTTATTGTATACGTTCCTTCATCCCAAAATGTTTCACCCTATGCCAAACTAAAAGTAAATTTGTTTTGATTAGGCAGTACAACTAAGAAAAGCCACCCATTATAGGAGGCTTTTCTTCATTTTCACCACTTCTAGAACTTTTGAAACTGTAAACAAAAGAAGTGCAGACCAAATAAATGAAAATGATAGTAAATCTATTCGTTCAAATTTTTCCTGATAAACAATAACACCAATAAACAACATCAATGTTGGTGCAATATATTGTAAAAATCCTGCCATATAGAGCGGTATTCTTTGAACGCCTTTCGCATACATGACAAGAGGTAACGCTGTCGCCGCCCCTGTTAATATAAGCAATATATTCGTCTTACTATCAACATGTAAAAATGCAGCCTGCCCGTCCATGAAAAGCCAAACATAATATATAACCGCAAATGGTACAATAAAGAACGTTTCAATTGTCAATCCGCGTAATGCATCCAACTGAATTTTCTTCTTAATAAGTCCGTACACCGCAAACGTGACGGCCAATGAAAAGGCCAGCCATGGAAACTTCCCATATGAAACCGTTAAAATGGCAACCCCGATTGTCGCAAGTAAGAATGCAGTTTGCTGCGCCCTCGACAGTTTTTCCTTTAAGAAAAAGATACCTAGGAGTACGGACACGAGTGGATTCATGTAATAACCAAGACTCGTTTGAACGATATAATTGTGATTCACCGCCCATATGTAGATAAACCAGTTACTCGATACAAGTGCTGACGCAAAGAATAACAACCAAAAATCCCATTGTGACTTCCAAAGCGTTAGTATATCCTCCTTTAGATGTCGACCACCCTTTATAAGCAACACAACTAATAATGTCATGATAAATGCCCAGACGATACGACTAACAACTATTTCTGTGCTTGCAACATGCTCTAAATGCTTCCAATAAATCGGCATCAAGCCCCAAATAAGGTATGAACCGACTGCCCAAAGGACACCGCTTTTTTCCGTTTGCATCACGACGCCCCCTTTATTTCATTTCCCGAAATAGTAGCCTAAGTATAGACCCAATAATACGGTTGGTAAAGATAAAATTGATCTTCCCCATCAAAAATAGCCGCCTTCGTCAGTTCAGTATTCACTGTCTGACGAAAGCGGCTTATCTGGAACACTTACTTTTGTTCTCGCTCCCTCAATGTAACGCGCATAATCTTACCCGACGCTGTCTTCGGTAATTCTCCAACGAACTCAATTTTACGAGGATATTTATACGGTGCAGTCAGAGTCTTCACGTGCTCTTGCAATTCAGTCACAAGACTTTCCTCGTTTTCCCGTTCAGCGTTTTGCAACACCACAAACGCTTTAACGATATTTCCACGCACTTCATCAGGACTACCAACGACTGCACATTCGCGAACCGCCGGATGTTTCGTCAATGCATCTTCCACTTCAAAAGGTCCAATTGTGTAGCCCGAACTGATAATAATGTCATCCCCTCGACCTTCAAACCAGAAGTATCCATCCGCATCCATTTTTGCCCTGTCACCCGTTACATAATACTCGCCACGAAATTGCATTTTCGTCCGCTCTGGATCTTTTAAATACTCTTTGAATAATGCAGGCGCGGACATATGTACAGCAATATCCCCCACTTCTCCAGAAGTAATCGGATTGCCTTCATCATCAATAATGACGACCTTGTTTCCGGGCGTTGGTTTCCCCATCGATCCGGGTCTCGTTTCCATACCAAGCATCGTACCTACCAATAATGTGTTTTCCGTTTGCCCATAGCCATCCCTAACAGATAGAGAAAATAACTTGTCAAAGATGTCAATCACTTCACGGTTAAGTGGCTCTCCAGCAGATACCGCACTCCGAATGGAGGTTAGATCATAATCCTGAATGCGGTCCTCTTTTGCAATGAAGCGATATTCTGTTGGTGTACAGCAAAGTACATTTACACGGTAACTTGCGATGAGCTCCAAATACGTTTTGACGTCGAATTTTCCGTCATAAATCAATCCTGTGGCCCCACTACCTAATACGGAAAGGAAAGGTGTCCATATCCATTTTTGCCAACCTGGTGCGGCAGTTGCCCAAACAAGGTCTTCTTCTTTGATACCTAGCCAACTTGCGCCTGCCGTTCGCAAATGTGCATATCCCCAGCCATGCGAGTGGATAGCGCCTTTAGGTTTGCCTGTCGTTCCCGATGTATATGAAAGAAATGCCATGTCTGTGCTTTTCATAATGGGTGCACTAAATTCCACCGAGGCTGTCTCCATCAATTCTGTTAATGACAATTGCCCCTCGGATGCTTTACCCACAACAAAAAGCTGCACATCCTCCATATTATCAACTTCACTCAGCTGATCTGTGAATGCCTCGAATGCCACAATCGCTTTTGCTTCACTGTGCGCCAGGCGATACTCAATATCCGAGGACCTTAGCATTTCAGAACTAGGAATAACAGCCAACCCTGCCTTAAGTGCTCCTATATATACCTCATACGCCTCAATCATTCGCGGTACCATTACAAGAACAATATCCCCTTTTTGTAGACCGTTGTCTTTGAATACATTTGCAGCTTTGTTTGCTGATGCCATTAATTCATCATACGTAATTTCTTTTTTTACACCTTGTGCATTGATGTATATAAGTGCTTCCTTTCCGGTTCCTGTCGCGTATTTTTCGAATTCACTTACCAAATTGTATTGGTCTGGTGCAATTAATTGTTCTCTATTCATTGAAAATTCCCCCTTATCTCTCTATATCAATTATACAAACATTTATGCAATAATTCAAAACTAATTTACATTTCTAAATAAAGCGTTCTTTTTCTTATGTAAAAAGCCGCCCCCAAATTTTTTTTGGGGACAGCCGTTTTTATTGTATTTATTTTTGGTAACCGTTCATTTGCGCTTGAGCCTGACGTACTAATCGCTTTGTAATTTCTCCGCCGACGGAACCGTTGGCACGCGATGTAGAATCCGGTCCAAGTTGCACTCCAAATTCACTTGCAATTTCGTTCTTCATTTGGTCAAGCGCTTGTCTTACACCTGGAACAACTAGTTGATTTGAATTACCACTGTTTGGCATTGTATGTCACCTCCTTGTGCATATAGAATGTGCCGTTATTAAAAATTCATACAGAATTTCTAATTGGCAATTTTTACCTTTACGATCAAAGAAGTTTAAAACGCCGTATTTCCGCCTACACTATTCGGAAGCAAGCTTCCAAAAAGATTTGAAAATTGTTATTTTTGGTTATAACCATTCATTTGCTGTTGCGCCTGACGTACTAAACGCTTTGTAATTTCTCCACCAACAGAACCGTTAGCGCGCGCTGTACTATCAGGTCCCATCTGTACACCAAATTCATTTGCAATTTCATTTTTCATTTGATCAAGTGCTTGTCTTACACCTGGAACAACTAGTTGATTTGAATTTCCGCTGTTTGGCATCGTGTGTCACCTCCTCTGTGCATATAGAATGTGCCAATGCTAAAAATTCATACAAGAATTTTTGTTGGTAACTTTCACCAAATAACCTTCATCTGTTTAAAATACTTTCCTTTGTCTACCCTGTAAAAGCGAAAAGCTGTTTCGGAAAAATTCCGAAACAGCTTTTCATATCGTACTTATTATTCATTCGAGCCTTTCATTTGTTGCTGAGCCTGACGTACTAATCGCTTTGTAATTTCTCCGCCGACGGATCCGTTGGCACGCGATGTAGCATCTGGTCCCATCTGTACACCAAATTCGTTTGCAATTTCAT
Source organism: Sporosarcina sp. NPDC096371 (assembly GCF_044762865.1). NCBI lineage: Bacteria > Bacillati > Bacillota > Bacilli > Caryophanales > Caryophanaceae > Sporosarcina > Sporosarcina sp. NPDC096371. The sequence goes on along the minus strand of NZ_JBIWFE010000003.1, from coordinate 422,612 downwards.
TTTTCATTTGATCAAGTGCTTGTCTTACACCTGGTACTAAAAGTTGATTTGAATTACCGTTGTTATTGTTGCTAGCCATTTTTACCACCTCCTTGTGCAAATAGAATGTGCCGTTAGCACAAATTCATGCACAAGGTCTGCGTGGTAATTATATACAATTATTACAGTAGATCTTCAAATTCATCTTGCTGTTGAAGTGGTAGTTCAACCGTTATCCGATTAGACACCGCTTCTTCAATCATTGGTGCAAAATCGGAAAAGCTTTCATAGTAAGCCACTTTTTCAAGCCGTGGTTTTGTTTTTGGATTTGAAGGTGCAAAAATCGTACAGCAATCTTCATGAGGTCTAATCGAAATATCATAAGTTCCGATTTTTTGTGCAATCTCAATAATATCAAGCTTATCCGATGCAACCAGTGGACGTAAAATCGGTGTCGATGTTACGGCATTAATGGCCGTTAGACTTTCAAGTGTCTGACTCGCCACTTGTCCCAGGCTTTCTCCTGTGACAATCGCAAGTGCACCTACTTCTGCGCGAACTTGATCCGCAATTTGCAGCATAAGTCTTCGCGTTGTCGTCATCGACACATTATCCGGTACTTGATTGACAATGGTTTGCTGAATTTCAGTAAACGGAATAATATGAAGGCGTACCGCTGCACCGAAAGAACTTAACTTTTCGGCCAAATCCATCACTTTCTTTTTCGCCAATTCACTTGTAAACGGCGGACTGGCAAAGTGTATTGCATCGATCGACACACCACGTTTCATCATTAAGTAGCCAGCGACCGGACTATCAATACCACCTGACAACATAAGAATGGAATGACCATTCGAACCGACTGGCATACCACCAGCACCTTTATGTACTTTAGCTGTTAAGAACGCGCCTTCACTTCTAATTTCTACATGCAATAAAATCTCGGGTTTCTTCATTTGAACAATCAATTCCGGGAAACTTTTCAACACATGCGCAGCAATTTCTTGTTGCAGTTCACCTGTTACAAGCGGAAATGATTTATCCGTCCGTCTAATTTCAACTTTAAATGTTTTTCCCGCTGTTTCATCCGCACCAATAACATCGAGTGCTTTTTCTTTTATAGCTTCAAGCGTCGCTTCGCATTTTGCAACCGGACTGAATGACTGAATGCCAAAAATATACGGCAGCCTAGCAATCGCTTCTTCCATATCCCGTTTGTCATCCGCAAAAAGAAACATGCGGTCACGTTCTGGTTTAATCTTAACCGTTGGTAAATCGCTTAAAGCGTCTTTAATATTATTGCGTAATTTCTTTACAAAGACATTCCGATTACGACCTTTTAATGATATTTCACCATATCGGATTAATAATTCGTTCCATTTCATCAGTCATTTCCCCTTCCAAGCAGCGCCATGAACCGAGCAAACACTTGCTCAAATTCCACCACATGTTGTTCAATATTATTTTTCCCAAAACTAATCCGGATTACTCCATTTTTATACTTTTCAGCCAAACCAATAGCTTCTATTACATGTCCCGCAGTAGTACTTTTAGATGAACAAGCACTAGAAGTCGACACTGTGATTCCATTTTCTTGAAAGAAATTAATGGCCACTTCACCTTTTACCCTATAAAAAGCAATGGACACAATATGCGGTGCTGCCTGGTCAGGCGCAAGGATAACAACATCGTCATACGGCGCGATAAAATCAATAAGCCGATTTCTCCATTGTCTGAATTCCTTTTGCTCTTCATCCACCATACTAATTCGCATCGCTTTGGCAAGTGCAACTGCATCAGCGACTGCTACAGTTCCACTACGTAATCCCCGTTCTTGGCCACCACCAAAGTTTAGAGCTTGCGGTGGTATCCCTCTCCTAAATGCTAATATTCCTGATCCTTTTAAGCCATTGATTTTATGAGCTGAAATGGTAACCGCATCCGGTCCATCGCCTTTTAAGGAAACGGGCAATTTACCAAAACTCTGTACCGTATCCGAATGGAATAAAGCGCGGGAGTGTTCTTTAATAATTCGCGCACATTCTGCTATAGGCTGTATCGTTCCAATTTCATTGTTGACATGCATGATACTGACGACAATCGTCTCTGGACGTAGTTTGCTTTTCAACTCTTCAACAGAAATTAGCCCTTGTTCATCAACCGTCAAATAATCAACCACAAACCCTTGTGTTTCCAAGTATTCCATCGCATTAAGAACAGATGGATGCTCAATTTCCGTCGTAATAATATGGTTTCCCCTAGAGCGAAATGCCCGCGCGAAACCAATTACCGACAAATTATTAGCTTCCGTTCCCCCCGATGTAAATACAAGGTCACCATCCGGCGCACCCAAAATCGACAAAATCTGTTCTCTAGATTTCTCCAAAAGCGTTTCTGCCTGCTTTCCCGCAAGGTGTATCGATGCAGGATTCGCAAAAAAGCGCTTATTCACTTCAATAAAGGATGTAAGTACACCCTCATCGGGACATGTCGTCGCGCTGTTATCAAAATAAATCATTCATTCCATCCTTTCACTTGTTATGATAATAAGCGTGACAAAGCCACCTGCACTTAACGATGCTGGTGGCTATTTTCTTATCGTATCAATTACACCTCGGCGTAATTGCGTCCAAATTTTGAATTGCGCTTGAGGCCTACAGGGGGGAAGGATTGAACTGCATCCTTCCTTGTAGGTCATGCAGTCGTCGCGATTTTAGACTGCCTTCCTAAACTCCTTTCAAAATTTGTGACATCCGCCGGAGGCTTAACTTGATTCAGCGGGGGTTTGAATCCCCACTGTTTTATAGGCATTTTAGCATTCATCCCGCCACTAAAGTTAAATAGGAGACTTCTGCTGAAGTAAGTTAAGCATGTTCTTTTACTAATTCTTGAATACGCTTCATGGCACCTGGTTCAACTTCCTCAACCGCTGTGGCCGCTTCTTCTAATGCTTTTGCATAACGAAATTGTCTAAATGACTCTTCCGCATCAAGAAGTCGTGCATGCATTCCAGGATTAGAAGCGCGATATCGATTGCCGTATTGAATAATCCACTCAATCAGCATAACATTATCCAACAACTCTTCTACCTTTTCACTTACATCAGCGACAACTTTCTCGGCATTTTCTAAATAATTATCCACAAGGCTCATATTAAGTGGCACTTCCTGCAAACTTTGCGACACAATATAAATCTGTTCGTCAGCCTCTTCCAGACGCGCTTCCATTTCATCAGGAATGCCCGGTATATTCCCCTTGTGTAGTACCCTATCCGTATTTTGCAATTTTCTCGCTAACTCTTCCAGTTTAGCCCGAACATTATTTTCATCTATCCGTAAATTTTTCATTCGATTTATAAAATTATCTTGTTCTTCAGCAATTTGTTCAAGTTCTTCGGAAATCTGCTGTAATTCTTCTTTCAAACTCGAATTGGCAGATACTTGCTCTTCAATTCGAACTGCAAGGACTTCAAATCGTTTATCGATAGCAACCAACTTTTTAAGTGATTGCTGTGGAATTTGCGCTTCTCGTTCATTCAGTCGATAACTTTGCTGAACGAATGTAGCTTCGTTTGAAGTTTCTTGTGTGAGTGTAATGATTTCTGAAAGCATCGTGGCTATCCTGCCGTAATTCTCATCGACATAATGTTTTGCCGTTACTTCATGTTCCAATGCATCATAAAACGAATCGATACGATCATTAATTTCCGAAGTATGTTGTTGGACAGATTCAATTTGAAGTTCTGCCATTTTGGACAACAACTCTCCAAGCTCATCTTCAATAGCGTTTAGACGCTTCGGTAATTCAAGATGTTGCAAGTAATAGGATTGGCCTTCCATCTCTTTTGTTCCATTTCGCAGTTCGCGAAGCGAAGCAGGAATCTTATTTTGCAACTCTGTTAGTAGCGTAGGTATTTCATGAATAATCTCAAACAAACGATCCCCCTCCGCGGATAAGGAAATCACAATCTCCCTTGCAAGCAAGTAGTTTCCATTCGTTGTCAATTCATCATACTCTTCGAATTTCGGATTAAACGCTTCAAGTTCTTTCTCTAATGGATTGACCGTCATACCAAATGAGTGTTGATGGGCTAAAATTGTTTTTCGGGCAGCTCGATGCTGCTCTTTCAATTTTTCAATCTCAATTCGATTTTTCTCTTCGCTCCCAACAAGTTCATTCAATTCCTGCAGGATGTCATTCATCTTTTTTTCACAAAACCTAATTTTTTCTTGGATGTTCTTTTCCGCTGCTGTCGCTTTTCCAAAACGAAAACGATCGACTAAATCTTCCACATCGAATAACAGTGAGTCAATTTTCGGCATATGTATGTCCATCACTTCTGTCCACTCGTTCCGCCAGCGTTCGAAGTTCTCCTCGGTTTCACCTGTCATATTCAATTGCTTGATTTTTGTCATCTCTTCAATAATCGGTTTGTGCTGGATTTGCAGCTTCTCCTGCTCCAATTGACCGATTTCTTGAAGATGTTTGCGTCTAAATAAGAAGGCGATTGCTATCACTATGGTGAGTACTATAATTGGAATGATGAAGTATATCATCGTGGTCCCCCTATCCCCGAGTCACTGTACCTTTGATATTATCCTATATAGTACCACGTTTAAAGACTTTTAGTTGCGAAAATGAATGATTTATAGGGAAAAATCTGTTTCCCGCTATCTTTCATCTAAAAATATTGTTTCTGGGAGGCCTAAAATGTATACTTACAATAGCTTTTATTCTGAAAAGGGGTGCTCTAATTGTTCGCAGGAATCGATTATGCAACTGATAGCAGTACGCGGTATAAGCAACTTACAAGTCAAATGGATGCATTATTGACTGGTGAGACCAATAGATATGCAAACTTAAGTAATGCTTCCGCATTGCTCAATCTATTTTTTGACCGCATCAATTGGGTAGGCTTTTATTTAGTCGATCATGAAGAATTGGTACTGGGGCCTTTTCAAGGTCTTCCCGCTTGTATTCGTATTCCACTCGGAAGAGGTGTCTGTGGAACATCAGCAAAATCGAAGGAGTCCCTTATCGTTCCTGATGTCAATGCTTTTCCAGGACATATTGCATGCGATGCAGCTTCGCAATCTGAAATCGTGATCCCACTTATCAAGGACGGCAATCTCATCGGCGTTCTGGATATCGACAGTCCTGAACTGAATCGTTTTACCGAGGCTGATCGACTAGGTCTTGAAAACGTCGTTCAGGCTCTTGTCAAACATATATAGAAGAAAAAACAGCCTTTTTCCGGTCTTCACGACTTCCAAGGCTGTTTTTTTCTGTCTATTCCATTACTGAGAATGCCAGTTTCATATCCTCTATTAAATCCTCAGCATGTTCGAGACCGACAGAAAGCCGAAGCAGGGAATCTGTAATACCCATTTGAAGGCGCTCCTGTTCAGGGATAGCCGAATGCGTCATCGTTGCTGGGTGCTGAATCAGCGTCTCAGCATCTCCAAGACTGACTGCAATCTTGATCAAGGACAAGCTATCCATAAATAATTGCGCTTGCTCTTTTCCGCCTTTTACTGTGAATGATATGATACCGCCGCCCGCCCGCATTTGTCGCTGCGCAATAGCAAATTGTGAGCTATCACGATCAAATGGGTAATAGATCTCTTCAACTAGCTTTTGTCCTTTTAAATACGCAATCATTTTTTCTGCATTCGACGAATGCCGCTCCATTCGGACTGGCAAAGTTTTTAGTCCCCTTATTAGCAACCAAGCATCAAATGGTGACATAATGCCTCCAAAATCTTTCTGCACGGTCATTCGAATAGATTCCATCTCTTCCTTGTCATTGCCAGTCAATAGTCCACCAATGACATCCCCATGACCGTTGATATATTTTGTCGCACTATGCAGTACAAAGTCGACTCCGAAATCTAGTGGATTTTGTAAATAGGGCGATGAAAATGTATTATCAACAACCACCCGCAATCCGTAACGCTTTGCCACATTGACAGCTGCTTGAATATCAACAAGCTCCATTGTTGGATTGATGGGTGTTTCTACATATATACAAACCGTTTCTGGTTTAATAGCCCGCTCTATTTCCTCTTCATTCCACATTCGAATCAAATCATGCTTGATATTGTACTTGCGTTCCATAATACCAAGCAGTCCAAATGTGCAACCGTAAATTCCACGGGAGCATAAAATATGATCACCAGAATTCGTCAAATGCACTAACACCGCGCTAACAGCCGCCATCCCCGAGCCAAAAGCAAGCGTACCTTGCCCATTCTCTAGTGCTGTCATTCGCTCTTCTAACACACGTACCGTTGGATTACCTAATCTAGAATAAATATTGCCTTCCTCGGCGCCCGCAAATCTCTTTTCTCCTTGGCTTGCTGTTTCAAACGAAAATGTGGCTGTCTGATAAAGTGGAACTGTAAGACTACCATGATGCTCTGTATCCTCGTAACCTTCATGCACAACAAGTGTATCCTTGTGTAAATGTTGTTCCTTCATAATTATCCGCCTCCTTAAAAATTTGAAACACTCTGTCATTTAAGTTTACACGTTATGCCAAGAAAGATGAAGGGGAAAATGCTATGACATTGGCATTACATTATCAATAATCGAAACTTGACTTGGACATCTATAGTTGTTATGATAAAAATTGTGTAAAATAGTTGCAGCAGTTGTGTGTTCCAAGTTGTCCAGTCTATTCCTTTTACAAGGTGCACCACGTAACTTCCTGGCTGCGGAAGCGAAGATGCAAGATGATAGAATGGCATTTGGATTGAATACATCTGGTTCTTATTTTACAACAAAATAAAACCAAAAATAGAGGAGGAGTCATTCATGGCTCGTTATACAGGTCCAGCTTGGAAATTATCCCGTCGTCTTGGAATTTCACTTTCAGGAACAGGCAAAGAAATCGAAAAACGCCCTTACGCACCAGGACAACACGGTCCTAACCAACGTAAAAAACTTTCCGAATACGGATTGCAATTACAAGAGAAACAAAAACTTCGTTTCATGTACGGCGTAAACGAACGCCAGTTCAAAACGATGTTCATCAAAGCAGGTAAAATGCCTGGTAAACACGGTGAGAACTTCATGATCCTTCTTGAAACTCGCCTTGACAACGTTGCTTACCGTATGGGTCTTGCTCGCACACGTCGTGCAGCTCGCCAACTTGTTAACCACGGTCACCTATTGGTTGATGGTAAACGCGTTGACATCCCATCATTCAGCGTAAAACCTGGTCAAGAAATCTCTCTTCGTGAGAAATCTCAAAACCTTGACGTTGTAAATGAAGCGCTTGAAGTGAACAACTATGTTCCTGAATTCGTTACATTCAACAACGACACTAAAGTCGGTCAATTCGTTCGTATGCCTGAGCGCAGCGAACTAGCGGCTGAAATCAACGAAGCACTTATCGTTGAATTCTACAACCGTTAATAATAACGAGTTGCAAGCAGCAGAATCTAAAACCCCGGAAGTTGATTTATATCAACGTTTCTGGGGTTTTTTCTTATATCTAGAGTATGCAATTAAGAGCAACGAATTGAATTGATTTGAGGGACGTCTGAGGGACACATAAAAAGCGGACAGGCGCATGACTAAAAAACGAAAACAGCCACCCCTCTATTTAATAGAAGGTGGCTGTTTTTTCATCTGGCTTCTGTCACTTTCCTACGGACTCACTTGAAGAGGAGGTGGAATAATCCAACCTTTTTCTTTATTTAATTCCAATAGTTTACCACCAAACATCGCTCTTTCTAAATGGAACTTACCAAACATGACTGCAATATCTTTTCGTAAACACTGGCCCATAACTTGGCTACATGACACTAGTCCTTGACCGACATTAATGGAAACTGCACCACTAATTTCAGGGTCCATGAAGCGTGCACCTGCAGGAATATCACTAGCATTAGCCTTTGGACGTTCGGGCAAGCTCGGAGGCAAAGCAATACCGTTTGCTTTTAGTAACTTTCCAACTTCTTTTATTTCAGATTGCATCATCTGAATCGACTCTTTCAATAAATCAATTAAATCTTTATCTTCCGCATGATTTATAAACGCTTCATACCCACTTATCAAGCCATTATTAGCTCCGATAAATGCCCAAACTCCAATCACTTCTCCATAATGCATTGGTTCATCTTCAGGTTTTCCGCTTAATATTCCCACGTAAACACTCCTTTTGATATCATAAAATGTTTTCCATCCGTATTATGGTTAATTAGAAAATTTCTATGCATTAAACAATGTTTTGATTACAAATACGTGGTGACATGGAAGGTTTAAATAATAAGTAATATATTTTCATTGTGCAGAAAACAAAACTACGACGTTTCCATTATGGGTTGGTTGTTTTCTTGCCTGAGTACTCTCCTTATATATAAGGCGGCTGTTTCCCTGTTACTCATGTTGACAATAATTAAATTATCAGTTACATTTAAATTGTCAATCAAATGAGACTCAAGCACTGAATATCCTTTCTGGAGCTCGTCGAAAGATGTCAGTAAACGAAAGCGACCTCTCCATGGCGGGGATTGGTCGCTTTTCTCTGTTCATTTAATCCCCACAATTGAATTGATGTCGATCTTCGTAGTATCGAAGTTGGCATACAATGATAACTTGCATCCTCAATCTTTTCTCCGATTTCTTGATAATCGCACTCGGTAAGTTGTGGACTCGCTACACTTCTATTTACTTTCTTTGGTTTTGGAATTGCTGTCATTCTCATCTTCCTTTCTGTTTTAACATTTAATACACACTATCAACTTTAATAACATCTGCAACAGGAACCCGGTCGTGTCCATAAGGACTATCTACAGATATGATACCCCGAGTGTAATCAAGTTCAGATATTTTGCCGTTGTACATAATCATTTTCCCGTTTTTCCACATCGTGACCATAGCATCACTTTGTCGCTTATATGCAAGCTCTAATTCCATCTGTTTCGCTTCTAACTCCCAATCGTCTAATTGCGGACGCTCAATGTATTTATTCTTAGCTTTCCAGTCATTTATCTTTGCTACATGCTCCGGGAGCATTAATCCTCGCCATTTGATGTTGCCGCGATCTTGTAAGTTCTCTAACATCATTTAACCTCCGGATTTATGAAGCTTTTATCAAAGTACACACTGATTAATTCCTCGGTTCGGTTTCGAAGACGGACGTTTAAATAACGTCGCTCATGTTCATGTCCCCCATGAATTAATACATACTCGGTGAACATGTCATCTTTACTTTTTTTAATTAACTTCATCTTTTTATTTCTTGCATAAGTATTCGATTCTTTTAGTTCCGACTGCGCCATTTCTAACGCATTTTCAACAATATTGATATAAGGGCCTTTTAATTTGAATGGACTGAATTCAATCGTACCTCTATCTCTCTCTAAAATCTGAATAACCATCGGCAAGTAAATCATGCTCTCGAAATGATTTACTACTTCATCAAGCATAAATGGCATCAAATAACCTACCTTTCTCTTACTGTAACGGGAACAAGTGCTAAAACGTTATCCAATCGTAAAAGTTCTTTTGGATCCACGTAAGTAGCAATAAGCACGGAATGACGACTCCCCCACTTGAATGACTTTAATTCTCCGTTTACTAATCGACCCGTCTTTCGCTAAATACATCATATCCAATAAACCTCCATAACTTATCGACTTAATCAATATTATACGCACATTTGTTCCCTCCTCATTTTCAGTATGGAGAATACATGTTCTTATGTAAAGAAAAATAAAAACGCGACTGCCCAATTAAGAGTAGTTGCCTTTTGCATGTACGTAATACAGGCTAGTCTGCTTTATCGTGTGTCTGTAAGGTATTCGTTTCGGTAGAATATCCGTACATTAAAATCGATTTGTAAAAAGGATCATAATGATCCGAAATTCCTAAAGCATGACCTAACTCATGAGCAGCTGTTTTATTTTTTGAAGCGGTTAAAAATGGTAGGTCGGTTTCAACTATTATCGTTGCCGTGAGGACATCTTCAATGCCAAGCGTTACAACTATTTTGTATTTATGTATAACCATACATAAAACCCAAAGTTCCTCCCATAATAGAATTGTAAGTAATTCAACTCAAGGAACAACTATGCGTATTCTAAGTGGCAATTCTAAAGAAGAACCAATGCATTATGATGTAAGCCGATTTTCTAAAAGTATTGCAATGACAAATACAAAATAACTAACTTGTGAATTTGGAGGTAAAAAATGTGATTGTACGTCTTGGTTATGTAGCAATGAGCATGGAATTAAAAAACGCATCTCCCTCACAAACCATGACTTTTACACAATTCCAGAAAATCGGGGATCGGGAAGCCGCTATCCGCAAATTGGAGCGCATCTCCATCTCCAATTTACAGAACACACTTCGAATTTTGATGCACAATGTAGCTTCTGAGATACATTTTTATCGTTTAACTTCTCGTCTAATCCCTCTGGCTAACCATGAAGAGTTGAATGATTGGAATTATATAAAGCCAATCCAAGAACTTTTACGTGAGATTGGGGATTTCGCTAGAGGAAACAAACTTAGAATTGATTTTCATCCAGATCACTTTGTTATTATTAATTCCATTAAGAAAGAGATTTTTAAAAATTCGATTCAAACGCTTAAGATGCATTATTTATTATTAAAAGGAATGGGAATAGATCCGGTTCATCGTTGTGTCTTGCATGTGGGAGGCAATTATAAAGAAACCGAACTATCGCTTGAACGTTTTATAGATAATTGGATGGATGTTCCAAAATCAATTCAAAAAATGATAATGCTGGAAAACGACGATACATCTTTTACACTCGAGGATACTCTTTACTTATGTGAAAAGTTGGATATTCCACTTGTATTTGATTATCACCATCACCTTGCGCACCATAAGAATCCCAATTGGCAAGATCAGTGGGACCGTGTCATTCAAACATGGCGCCACTCACCTTTTCCAATTAAAATGCATATTTCCAGCCCCAAAAGCCAAAAGGCATTTCGACACCACGCTGATTATGTCGACATAGATATGTTTTTTCAATTTTTAAATGAAATTAAAGGCAGCGTTTCTCAAATTGACTGTATGATAGAAGCAAAAAGTAAGGACAATGCCCTGTTTCAATTAATGGAAGAAATTATAGTTAGGGATAATGTAAAAATAATAGATGGCTCTTCATTTCATATTAAATGAAAAGCAAAGCAAACGGAGTATTAACATTCTGTCTCAACTATTTTTAACTTATGTTCATTGTATATCAAATTCATGTTTCTTTTATATCCATCGATGCCCGTCCAAGTTGAATACTCTGCTGGAACAACAGTATATTCAATCTTTTCTATTCCTTCGCCTTTGTTTAGGGAAGAGGTTACTGTGGTTTAGCATTTGACGGGTGTTCCGCCTGTTTAGGTATTTTGTTTTCGATTAGCTTTTAGTAATAAAAAAAGACTGACCCCATTTTCACTGGAGGCAGTCTTAAATGATATAATTTATTCATCGAACATATAGAAGTTATTAGCTGTATATATCGGCCAATCCCAAAAATTAACGTGCAACCATTTACAGGCGGTAGAGTAATTGCTCTATCGCTTTTCTATGTGTGAGGGCATAATAAAAGGGCTTGCATAAATGAAATTTAATCATAAACGTAAGTCCTATTTTTATTAAACTAAACCAGCTAATAGGATGTCAATATTTTTCTCTGAAATTCTATTTAATCCTATGTTATACTATTTTGAGCATGCCAAACAGCCCTCCAAAAACCTTTTGGAAGGTTTTCTCTCTTGTGATTAAAACCGTTAATTAAGCTATATCAAGGAAAGATTCTTTTCTGTTTAATAATGCATAAATCCAATGAAGTAGTTTATTAATACAAGCTACAATCGCTACTTTGGCAGGCTTTCCTTCTGACTTTTTCTTATCGTAGAATTCTTTAAGCTTTTTGTTCCTTGAACTTCTTATTCCGCATAATACTGCTAGATACAAGGCATGACGCAATCTGCTTGAACCTCTTTTGGTAATACGGTTGGTTGTTGCGGTGAACTTTCCTGATGAGTAAACTCTGGGATCTACTCCCGCAAAGGCAACCAGTTTTTTCGGATGACTAAACCGATCGATTTCACCAATTTCGGAGATAATCGTTGCAGCGATTTTTTCTCCTATTCCAGGAATCGATTGGACAATCTTGTAGTCCTCTAGTTCATTTGCCAAGGTGACAATGCGATCCTCTAATATTGAAAGGTGTCCTTGGTACTGAAAAAGCATCTCAATATACATTTGAAGATTGACTAAGTGACTTTGATACATGACTTTTTGAAATGGATTTCGCATTGCGGAATCCATTATTTTTTTTGCCTTTTCTCTTGCCCATTGGACAGAACGGCTAGGACAGACCTCTGCTACACGCACGGCTATTTTACTTTCCCCAGCTGATAAGACGGCCTCTGAAGTCGGAAATTCCTCTAACATCAATAATGAAACCTTTGAATATAGATCACCAAAAACCTTCCGGTATTCAGGAAATACTTGATCTAAAATAGTATGACACTGAAGTTTTGCTTCTACATACATATTCGTAACTATCTCCTGTTGTCTTGAAAGATTTCGAAGATCTAAAAGCTGAAGTCCTCTGTTTTTATGAGGTTCAAAATCTTCTTTGTAATAAAGCACACACAACTGATACGCATCAATTGCGTCCGTTTTCACCTTTCTTAAACTGGACTTCTTAGCCTGATTAGAAATAATAGGGTTAAGCAAGATATATAAAACATCATGTTCCTCCATGTATTGAACAACAGGGGTATGATAATGACCCGTAGATTCTAGAATGACTATAGGCATTTGCCCTGTCATCTCTTCAATCTCTTTTAAGAATCCAATAAAGCGATGTAATTCCTCTCTGGTATGCTTTATCGAAAAGCTCTTTCCAAACGGTTTTGATTTATCTAAGAATGCCTGAACTTGGCTCTCTCCTTTTGCCACATCCAGGCCAACTACTGGATTCATTTTTATTCCTCCTCTAATTTTTACTAGCCAGTACCCCTAACCCTACTTGTAGTGTCATAGCTTCGCTTGTTATACGAGATCTACGTCCCAACCAGCCTCAAACATGTTTCTACAAGTAGGGGGTGGACAGTTTAGTTGACGGGATCACTGCCCCACGCACCCGTACGTCCTACCCTGACTACTGGTATATTAAATCCTATTAAAAAAAGGTCAACCAGTAATAACTGGTTAACCTTATAATACGATGCACCCGTTAGTTGAATAAGAAGTTCTAATTTTCGACTGTTTTTATATCGAATTTCATATGGTCTAAATCCCAAATATCTGCATTAATATTAGAAAAGACAGTTATTTCAAGCTTCTCCCCTACGTTATATCTCTCTACATTATCAACAGGTATTTCGTATACATTTCCTTCTCGTCTACCCTCATCAACCCCGCCATATTCTTTAATAACTAACATTTCTTCTTCAACAAGTATCTCCTCTACTGTACCTGTGAAAGTAAAACTTTCTTGATAATCATCAGAACAGCCAGCAAAAAATAAACAAATCAATAATATAAAACTTATTGTAATTTTATTTTTCATAATAACACCCCTTGAAAGATTAGATTCATATTACGTACTAAAGTTTCAGATCTTTGTTTAACTAACCTGCCACGTTATTTGAACAAGAACAGGCCACTCTCAACTATTGTTCGGCACTTCAAATACGAATACCTCTTTAATTCGACGAACAAAAAAAAGGCGATCACTCCGCAGTGGAATGGCTACCTTTTTTGGTTTACAAATATTTTTTTAAATGCATATTTCATTCGTAAAACGTAAAGAATATAATCACAACAGAATAGATGGCTAAGTAAGAAAGGAGACCGATATAGGAGTCGCCTTTCTTATTCTTATTTCATTAATTCGCGATTCATCCGTTCAAGCATGGACCAGACTTCTTGTCTGATAATTGCCCGACGTGGATAAGTTCCGTCTGAAATACCGCTTGCCTTTACAAAGTCTTGTGCTGATTGGAATGATTTATCGGCTCGTGCATTTTTTTCTTTGTCCTCCATAGGTGTCTCCTCCTTTTCAGGTAATACTACCTTCCGCTTCAAATTAAATGCTTTTGCGATCCCGTCAGTTTGACCGCGCGCAACCTTATCAAGAAATGTATCATCTTTCAACAATTTAGCATCACTAGGATTATCAATGAATCCCGACTCGGTTAATACCGACGCCATTTTAGACTCGCGTACCATATGCAAGTTGCCGCGCTTTTTCCCACGATTACGCCAACCGGTCACCTTAACAACCTCCGCATTAATTGCGTTTTGAGCCGCTATGGATTTCGAATTAGTCATTCTTTCATATATCCAGTCCTCGTAACCAGATCCACTTGGAGTTGCATTGATATGGACCGACAATAAGAAATCAGCATTCCAGCCTTTTGCTGCATTAGTACGCTGTGCAAGCGATAGATAAACATCCGTAGTACGGCTCAACCTCACATCTGCATTACTGTATTCTTTTTGCAAAATGTCACGAATTTTAAGCGATACTTTTAGCGTAATATCTTTTTCTTTTAAACCGAATCCGACAGCCCCAAGATCTTTACCACCGCGTCCGGGGTCTATGAAAATTTTCACCATATCATTTCAATCCTTTCCACTTCAATTCCTGTTCCTGCTTCTTCGCTTTATCCGTGACGATATATGTGTTTTCCCACACACCATAGACCAAGAGCACAAATGGTACTGCCGCAATCAACACGCCTTCAAACGCTCCAATCGATTCCGTGTTAAACCACGCAAATTCGATGTTTAATGTTGCCAAAAATAAAAGGATTGCTGATAGCAGCCCTCCGAATAATCCAATGTATTGTTTTAATTTGTCTGTATTCATTATCATTCATCTCCTAAATATTTTTGTTTGTCTGCAATTCTTTTTCGAGACCGAGCAATTTTATGCTCGATTTCATCAGCAACAACATAAAGAACTGAAACAGGTATCCACCTATCCCATCCAGCTCTGTACACGTTCGCGGTCATTTACTTCCAAACGTGAAAGCCGAACGAAAGCAACGCGAATCCGAAAACGACATTCGGTGTACTCATTAATAGATCAACGCCATGCGCCAGGGCAGGCACGATAAATAAGAAGATAGTCCGAAAACCACCATCGATGCCGTACTCACTCGCATAGCTACCGTCCTTTTTCGATGCCCTATAGCCACTTATCCAATCAAGGACAATTACTCCGGTATATAGAGACATTCCGACAGTAGTGACAATGCCCTCGCCATACAAAAAAGTGAAAACGGCTCATACGCATAATCTTTAATCATTGACCATTCCATTCTGCACCTCCATTTTTTTAATTTTTGGGTAAAGAAAAAGAACGCCACAGTGAGACGTCCTTAGTTGATATTTATTAAATTGCTTACTACCGTGTTTGTTCCAACTGCGAAATAAAAAAGCCAACAAAAAGTATGTCGACTTCAGTAATCCTTGTTCAACTAAAGCACCAGTTAGTTTAATAAGAACAGGGACGCTTCTTCAACAACTGCGCCCAATTGTTGCTATGTGTTTTCTTTTCTATGCCTGATACTTTGCACCATTCATGCTCTTTATCGTCCTCATGTATCCAAGTGCCAGCAAAAGAATGGCTGTATATATCACTACACTACACATAGTGTATAATGCAGATATTTTATTACTGATTGGTGAATAACCACTATGAGCATTGTAGTGCCATTCTGCACCGGCAAACCCCGACTGAATACTGATTAACGCAAATCCGAACAACACTAAAGCAAATATAGCCTTTTTTTGAAAGACCATTTTAACTAAGTTCTCCTTAAAAATGAAGTGAAAGGATATTTGACCTTTTTGCACTTTCGATCGCTCCTTTTTTGGAAATGGAACCAAAAAGAAAATCATTAGCGCACTATAAATCACCAACAAGACTACAAATTCAGAAATGCTCATGAAAACAATCTCCCTTATCCTTTATTTGTACCACTTTTGCCTCGAAATAACATTCATCATTATCATTCTGAAGATCATGTTCACTATTCAAGTAACCTGCTGTGTTAGTTAAATAACTATTTGTTATCATAGTACCATAATTGTCCAATTAGAAGGCATTAAAAAACACCTCGTAAAGGTGTTTGGTTCTACACATAATGGTCCTAAGCTGTCTCTTCCGGAAGCTGATAATCCCCTGCTAGAAACTTAACGCCACTGTCGACTAACTCTTTATAAACGCCCAGCTTTAGCGAGTTTGGTACTTCCTCGAATTGTGTTTTACCTAAAATAACTCGTTGCGCGAATAGTAATGCCATCATAATATCATCTCCAAATAATTTTATAGTTAGTTTTATTAAAAAACGGACAATCACGAGTAAATCTTCATCGCCATTTCGACAATTAGATCCTCTTGAAAGTCCGCTCTATCTGAGTTTGCTTGTGATTGTGCTTTTAATAGTTGATTGTCTTGTTTAAGCCCCTCAAACTCTTCTTCCGGCACAGATACATAAACCTTCGGTGGTTCCGGTAAAGCATCAGAAAAAATAAGAAAGTTACCTTCTATGATGTTTTTCTCCTCTACCAAATAAAGGTGATTGTGACTTTCGATAATCGTTTTACGTTCCGCATCATTCTTATATTGAACTGTTTTTCTCATATCTCAATCCTCCTTACATTCCTGTGAAAGTTATAGGCATTAAATGTATAGATAAGGGTTGGATGTTGGCATAGTAATCACTATCGGTGTCGTAACGTTTATCCACAATGGTATTGAAAGTGTATGGTCATTCTTTCAAAGAACTAGAAAAAGAATCGGTAGAAGCTTTCAGTTTCGCTAAGAATCAAGCCATGAATTCGTAGTTTTGAGGGCAGTATTGAGGGGAGTTTTCATTTTAACCCACTCGAAGACTACTACTGACGGGGTTTTGCTTAGTTCGTGTTATTACAACCGTTAATATCGTCTTTGGAAAAGAGTCCTTCGCGGGGCTCTTTTTTTTCGTGGTACAATACAAATACCACATAGTAATGGAGTGATTTGATGAAACTCATTTCGATTTGCCCGAGTAACACAGAACTACTCGCCTATCTCGGTCTCGTTGACCTGCTTGTTGCCGTTGATGATTTTTCCGACTGGCCTGCCAGTATAGCAACTCTACCACGCCTCGGTCCCGATTTATCCATAGATATGGATAAACTTGAGTCCTATGAGCCCGATCTCGTCCTCGCCTCACTTAGCGTACCCGGAATGGAAAGAAATATCGAAGAACTGACAAAAAGAGGTATCCCTCATATTATATTAGATCCACAAAGTCTTGGTGATATTGCGGAGGATTTACTGACAGTCGGGCGAGCATGTGGTATTGAAGAGAAAGCACTCCTCATTCAAGTAGAGTATTTAGCATTTATTGGTGACATGAAAAAACGTGCAGCAACCGTTGAAGTAACCCCTTCCCTTTACTGGGAATGGTGGCCAAAACCAATCTTTACACCCGGTCGTATAAATTGGCTTACTGAAATTAGTTTAATCGCGGGCGGACTTAATGAATTCCGCGATGTCGAACTCGCTAGTGTGCTGACGGATTGGGAGGATGTGCTAAAAAGAGCGCCTGATTACATTCTTCTTGCATGGGTTGGTGTTCGTGCTGATAAAGTGAAGACAGAAGTCGTCTTAAAGCGACCAGGTTGGCAAGAGCTCACCGCTGTCAAACATGGACGTTTAGCTAAAATGGAAGAGGAACTGTATTGCCGACCTTCTCCCCGACTTCTTGAAGGTGCTTTGAAACTCGGGAAAATGATTCATCCGGGAACGTATGGAGACTTGAAACTACCTGACTGGATTACAAACGCATAAATGTCAACGGGCTATTTTCCTTGTGATGATAAGGAAAATAGCCCGTTGAATGCGGTGTCAGGTACTAACTAGTTATTGGCGCTGATATTGCAATCGAGAAATGGGTTTTCACACTAAAATGAATTCATACATATCCTGTAAACATATGCATCGCTAGCACATTTGAAATTATTAAGGAAGGATGTACTTATGAGTTCAAATATTGATTATACTTCACCGGCAACACAGTTTACTTACGACTTAAATGACAATACCCTTTTCAAAAAAAATAATCATAACTTTATAAATGTACTAGGCATCAACCAATTAAACACACTTGAAAATGTATCTTTACTTGATATTTTTCTCAGCGCTGGAAATGTCATCGAGCCACATTACCACCAACATGCTGCAGAGCTAGTTTATTGTATTTCTGGAGCTTGTACGGTCTCATTTCTGAATCCATTTACAAAAGAAATCCAAAACTATCCGATTACGTCCGGTCAAGTCGCGAACGTGCCGCAAGGTTGGTGGCATTATATAGAAGCTACAGCTGATAACACACACTTTTTAGGGATTTTTGATGCACCTACTCCGGAAGTAATTCTGGGCTCCGACCTCTTAACATTAACTCCCGCAAATATCATGGCGTACACCTATGGTATGGATAAAAAACAATGGGAAAAAGCAATTGCTTCTATTAAGCCCGCACTTTTTATCGGTCCTCCCGGGGATCAAAAGGGTGCAAATGTAAATGCAAATGTAAACATCAACATTAACGATCCAGACCCGCAATATATAGATCAATACGCTGACCAAATGTATCCCTATACCCATCAAAATCGACCTAACTTTCCTCTCTAAAAAAAAGGATAGCGACTGCTGATTTATTGTAATCAGCAGTCTTTTTATGTGAACCAGAATGATTCGTAATCATGAGTGCACTTACCACTCACCCACAAAACAATAAAAGGCTATTTTCCCCCTAAAGAGGAAAATAGCCTTCGGTATAGTCAAATGCAAAAATCATCGTCTTTATTCCCAGCCCGATTGTGATTCAGACTGGGACAGCGAGTCGTGCCAAAACGTTCGTTATTGATTGTTTAGCACAGCTAAAAATTAAAGTGACTGCTTCAGCTGCTGTGGCTACATAAGGTTTTGCACATGCTGGTGTTTGGCCTCGGTCCGTAAAACTAAACTCAAGATCAATAGAATTCAATTTCAGCGCCCTAGCTAACAATGCTCCAAATTCACCACGTGTTACAGTACCATTCAGATAAGCAATCTGTAGGTTTTTAAAGTATTCTTCAATTAACAAGAAGATTAACTAACATCAATTTTAACAGTTGCAGATTTAAGCGTAGTTGAAGTTGCTGTAAGCTTAATTTCACCAGCCTCATCACTTGCTTGAATAATCGCTAAACAATGTCCGTTAAATGCACGCCTTCTGCTTGCTTTATCAGGCTCGTGGCTGCTCGGGTCTCCATTGCCTACGCCTATTATTCGCCCAGGCCCTTCAATCGCAAAGCGAACCTCGTTATCTGCTGTCGGAACAACATTTCCTTTGTCATCCAGCACAGCGACTTGCACCATGACAACATCCGTTCCGTTTGCGTTAACGACTTGCTTGTTTGCTGATAATTGGACTGTTGCAGCATGACTTGCTGTAACAACTGCCTTCCGCGTTACTTCCTTGCCTCCGATTATACCAACTGCGACAAGTTCACCAGGCTCATATATGACATTCCATACGGTACGATCATTACGATCACCTGCTTTCTCACCCAAGCTTCGTCCATTCAGCAGCAATTCTAGCGATTCACAATTGCTATAAGTCCAAACCTCGATCTCCTGTCCTTCTTTGCCACTCCAATTCCAGTGCGGAAGAATATGTACAACAGGCTCATCCGTCCATGCAGCCTTGTAATAATAGTAGGCGTCCTTCGGGAAACCGCACGTGTCCATAATGCCAAAATGCGTGTTAATGCAAGGCCAAGAATAGGGTGTTGGCTCGCCACGGTAATCAAAGCCTGTCCACACGAATACACCTGACAAGTACGGATAGTTGACGACGTCCTGCCAAGACTTCTCATGTGAGCAAGACCATTCTGGAATCAAGTCACCATAGGATGAGCAATAGCCTTTCTCAGCATCGTTCTCATATATACCGCGAGTCGTTGTGCAACTCGTGCTTTCACTACCTAGCATTAAGCGATTCGGATGGGTTTCACGATCTCGAATGTATTGGTCCTCGCGCTGTCCATAGTTGTAGCCAACAATATCTACAGCCTCACTATATCCACCATCATTCCATCCGTGGTTCATGCAGGCAATCGTAGGTCGCGTTGGATCAATCGAATGCGTAATTCTCGACAATGTGTCCACCATACGCGTTCCCATAATCGTACCTTCAAGAATCTCCTCATTTTCCATACACCACATGAAAACTGAAGGATGATTGCGGTCGCGATAAATAATCTCCTTCAAATCTGCAATACCCTGCGGTGAGATATCAAGCTTACGATTCTCGTCTACAACGAGCATGCCGATACGATCACAAATCTCAAGCAACTCCGGAGCAGGAGCGTGATGCGAACAGCGATACGCGTTGGAGCCCATATCCTTAAGCAGTTGCAGCTTATATTCTGTAATTTGATTTGGAAGTGCCACTCCGACACCGGCAAAATCCTGATGGTTACATGTTCCTTTTATGAGATAAGGCTTCCCATTGAGCAGAAAGCCATCTACTGCATTAAACTCAATCGTGCGAATACCAAGTGGCGAGCGATATTGATCAGCTAGTTGATCATCTGCATGAATCTCAGTCAGTACCTCATACAAGTAAGGTTGCTCAGGTGACCATAGCTTTGGTTGCTTCACAAGCATACTTGATTCGAATAGTGCCTCAGCATCTTGATTCAGCACGCTAGTATCAGAATGTCTGGCTACCTCGTTCCCCTCTACATCAACAACTATAGTTTCAATCCGGCAGTTCAGTTTCCCTCTAAGCTCATTAAGAACACGCGTTTTAACATGAACAGTCGCTTCCTCTTCACGGACCTCTGGCGTAGTGACATACGTGCCATGTCTAGCTACATGTAAGCGTTCTGTCTTAACGAGCCAGACATGTCGGTAAATACCACACCCCTCATACCACCAGCCCTCGTAATCTGTAGCATCAACCTTAACAAAAACCACGTTTTCCCCCTCATTGCCATAGCGGACAATGTCGGTAATATCGTAGTTAAACCCTGTATATCCACTTGCATGATTACCAAGTAAATGACCGTTTACCCAAACAGTACTATTCCTCATTACACCGTCAAACTCTAGGGAAATTTTACGTCCAAAGTCCTCCTGGGGAACACTGAATTCTTTGCGATAACAGCCAATTCCAACTGGGAGATAGCCATGGCTTTTATGATGTTTTTCTTTTCCGCCATCATTCACAAAGTTTCCTTCCACACACCAATCATGAGGAATCGAAACCGCCGCCCATTCCTTCGCGTCTATATTCCCAGGTATCCGTTCATCGAAATAAGCGATTTTGTGCCATTCGCCCTCTTCAATTTCCTCACAGTCAGTAAGCCCGCCAGTCATGCCGCCTTTGACGGCATGTCTAATCGGAATATCACCTAAATGAAATAGCCAATTGTTATCAAAATTTTCTTTTGTCCTCAAATTATTCGTCATGTTACACACTCCTTTATTCAAAATTAAGCGAAACCTAAATTTCATATTCAGCAAAATCAAACGCATAGGATATTCTGTAAACCACCACAAAAACACTATGCTTGATAATCCTCATTCAAAGCAATATTAGGCAAACCTTGTGTTATTCCCAAACTTAAAGCTGTATTTAGTTTTCTAACAATATAACCCTCTTTACCTTTATTACTATCATTTTTGGAATCTGGTGTTGAACAGCCCACTAGTAGTAATATAGCTACTAAAAATAAAACCTGTATCTTTTTTCATTACTTTACCCCCAAACGCATCTTGAAAGCGCTTACTAATATTAGATTATCATAGAAAAAGCAAAGATCGTTAGTACGATCTTTACTTTAATAGTTAAAACATTTAGTTTTTACAACACTTACTTAAATTGATTTGGATTATCTTTAGTTTATTGGATTTTATTTGTGATCGGTAGACGAATTCTACACCCTAATCATATTTTCATTGATCACTCCGATAAATAGATTCATGAAAGCCCCTTAGCAATTATCTTTTTTATGTTAGTAAATTTGCTAAGGGGACTTTACATGTAGTGGTTATTCAATTGAAAGTTATTATACTGCTTCATAAATATCAGGTTAGTTCATCGCTGAATAGTTAATTTCGCGCACCTACTAGCCCACTATCTACTTGTTATTTAATACCCAAGTAACTAATCAAGTCTTTAGCCTTTTTAGCTAAATTTACTTTGGCGAAAGCGAGATTTACGAATATCAGCTATATGTTTATTTTTATAGAAAAACTTTAAATTTCACAAGGGAATTGAGTACCCCTAGCTTAAAACCTATTGCCACTTCTTAATCAACGAATCGGCATTAGCTTTAAGAACGCTATACACTTCCCCAGACAACAACTCATTGTCTCTGTGATGGTCTATCAACAGTCTAAAGCCTTCCATATGTTTGATCACTTTCTCCGCTAATTCTTGTTCTTCATAGCGACTTACCGCGGTCAAATGAAGGGTCAAGGAACGCGCAGTCGTCTTATCTAGTGCTTCCTCTGCCGCCAGTTGTTCTACGAGTATCTTCAATTCGGCTGCGGTCTCCACTAGTTGTGGCTCTTCCGGAACTTCAGCTGTTTTGAGCTGGACCTCATATGAACTTCCTGCTTTCGTTTTGAAAGTAATCAACTCGCCCAATCTATTGGTTGATGAAGTTGTTTCTACTGGCTCTCCGTTCTCATCATATACAGCAACTTCATATCCCTGCCATGGATTTAGAATTGTGCTATCTCTTCCCTTTTCACTAAAAATATTAACATACGTTGTTTCCCCATACTCATTCTGTTTGGCATCCACCAAAAATGCACCTTTCGCTCTCAAACGCGTAAATTCAGCTTTCTGATCATCATGCCAGTTCGCAAATACATTTATGAAGTCTTGATTGCTCTGCATCAGAGAATGTGTAATTGTATTATAGATCAGAGAATTCTGGATAGTTGCTCCCACTGTATGATTATTTCGTATTCCAACCCAATCAGTGATGGGGCGATCTATAAGTCCTTTAGACAAAAAGTCAGTAATCTTTTTAATGTCATAACCAACATTAGTTGCAATCATTATTGTGCGATCTTCTTTGTCATGTCCTTCAGTCCATGGTTGAATATATTCAAGATAATTCCGAGTATACTCGAGCAATTCAGAATCAGTTGCCATGCCTACTAGATCAGTAAGGTAAGTCGTATGAATGATTGGAGCGTTTCTTGGTACAGCAGATACTCCTTCTGCTTCCGTGAATACCGTTAGCCCTGCGCCAGGTTTTCCTGCTGGAATGACATACGTTGGCAATGGTGATAATTTGTTACGAAACTCCTGCCATTTCACTCGCTTATCAGCATCTTTACCTAGTTCCTTACTCGCCTTAATCGCTTTATCAAATACAAAGTAAGTACCAGCTAGATCCTGAAATGCATTCTTATACAGGGTGCTGCTTTCAATAGTCGATCCTCCTATTACGTATTTCCCCGTTACCTCATCTACAAGGGCATAGTCTTCAAAGAATTCAGTTAAATCTACCAACTTGTTATATAAGAATTGTTCTAAATACTCATTGTCGCCCGTATATTCCCAGTATTTAACCATTGGAATTAATGCCATAGCCGCATGGATTGGAGCACTATCATAAGCAGGGGCAGATGCATATCCCCATGGCGGCATAAATGTTGGGAACAGGACGCCTCTTATTCCTTCAGTAAATTTTGGATACCATTTCGAATTACCAATAACCCTATTCAATTCTTTAGGATCAGATGCCATAGTCCGCCCCGTTTCCCAGTAATCATCAATTAATTTAGTATAAGATGTAATTTGATTCACTCTATTAGCTACAATGGCTGCATTGGGTGCCCGTTGAACATCTATATTCATAAAAAACCCACCGCTCCATGCAGTTCTAGTACTACCTGTCCATGGAAATAAACTACCACCAAATACTTCTGCCGGATTCTCACTTTGAGCTTCCAAAGCTGCCCCTGTAACATAGAGTTGACCGTAATAGATTCTCTCCATTAAAGAGGATTCATCTGCCAGCTTAATGTAAGACTTTAACCAGTATTCTTTCCACCAATCCAGGTGCTTCTGCTTCACCGTTTGCAGCACATCTTCTGAATCAGCGGCTAAAACATGTTCCTTAGCGTCCTCCAACGATGTCGTGGAGTTCCTACCACCTTCTGTTGCTGCAATAACAGTTACAGTTTCGCCTGCAGCTAGTTCAATTTTTGCCATATAGGTTTTGTTATCAATTTGACTAAATACAAGATCTTTATCCATAACTTTCAATACCGTAGAAAGCTCTACAGCATAATCATACCCTTGAGTACCCAAATGCTTCGTAAAGGAGATCAGCTTGTTCTCTGGATCAACGGATGTAGTATGGGAACTTACAGTCGCATTGTAGTTAGGAACAACCGTACTCACACCAATTTCCATACTTGCCTCTGTTAAATTAGTAATTTCAGTTACGATCAAATTTTCTGTAGCTGATAGCCAAGTGCTGGTTTCAAAGCCTTTCTCTGAAACCGCATTAACAATTCCATCTTTCATACTTTGATTGTAGCTAAACGGCTTATTACCCGTACCTTCATCCAATCTCTCATACGTAATTTTCCCATGGGTCGTAGTAGAAAAGGCACTATACTGCTTTTCCCAAGAATCTGCATGCGAAATATATATTTGTTGCTTGTTCTTATCTCCTCCCATGAAAGCATTAATGGTCCCATTTCCCATTAGCGGTCCATCAGGAGTTACATCTGTTTCATTGTTAATTTTCGGTAATTCAGTGTAAGTGATAGGATACTTATCTATTATGGAACTTACTTCCATCCATTCCACCTCGGCTTTTGCTTGTTCATCTATCTGAGGAGCAGCATGTATAGCTTTCGGAAACGCAAAACTAGCGACTATCAAACAAACCCCAAGCAAGCTAGATGTAACTTTTCTAACATTATTCATATTGTTTTCCCCCTTCAATCATTGTTTTTATTTTAACGACTTTGTATCTCCATTCCTTCTCCTTTTTTCTATCCATTACGAAATAAAGAGAATGATGCTGGAAGTATACAAAGCCACTATGACAACTTTTCATAATTATTCTGCAGACTTATTCAATCTACATGTTTCAACCTAATTAACCAGCTTTGAATATCTCCTTGAAGTAACGGAATATCAATGCCGTTATACATGAGTTCATCCCCACCAAGCTGTTCTTCGGTTTCAATTACTATATAATCGGCATTTACATCAAGTCCTTTAAGCTGCAGCGTCTCAAACGGCTCATGCGGTACAGCTAAAACACGGCTGTAAACAACCATCGCTTCTCTTTGATCTTCGCTTACAAACATCCATGCAGCCTCATTGCCTTCAAACGGACTTAACAAACGATAGTAATTACCAAATTGAACCAATTTACGAATTTCCTTATATAAAGCAACCTGTTGTTTAGCAAGCTCCATTTCTTCATCAGTAAATTGAGACAAATCCAACTCATATCCGAAATTGCCAGACATTGCAATGTCACCGCGCATTTTAAGCGAAGTTGAGCGATCGATTTGATGGTTTGGTGATGCTGAAACATGCGCCCCCATGGAACTGACAGGATAGACAATACTTGTCCTATACTGAATTTTCAAACGTTCTACGGCATCGGTATTATCGCTGGTCCATGTTTGTGGCATATAGTAAAGTATGCTTGGGTCGAAGCGGCCACCGCCACCAGAACAACTTTCAAATAAAACATGTGGAAACTTTGTTGTAATCGTCTCCAGTACTCGATATAGTCCCAGCATATAACGGCTGACGATGCGCTGGTAATTGTGCCAATCCAATCTCGGACATATTGCGATTCATATCCCATTTCACATATGAAATGGGTGCACTGCTCAAAATGTCGGACACCATTTTAATTACCGCTTCACAGACATCTTGACGAGAGAGATCAAGAATGAGCTGGTTTCGTCCAAGTGATCGGTAGACGAATTCTACACCCTAATCATATTTTCATTGATCACTCCGATAAATAGATTCATGAAAGCCCCTTAGCAATTATCTTTTTTATGTTAGTAAATTTGCTAAGGGGACTTTACATGTAGTGGTTATTCAATTGAAAGTTATTATACTGCTTCATAAATATCAGGTTAGTTCATCGCTGAATAGTTAATTTCGCGCGCCTACTAGCCCACTATCTACTTGTTATTTAATACCCAAGTAACTAATCAAGTCTTTAGCCTTTTTAGCTAAATTTACTTTGGCGAAAGCGAGATTTACGAATATCAGCTATATGTTTATTTTTATAGAAAAACTTTAAATTTCACAAGGGAATTGAGTAACCCTAGCTTAAAACCTATTGCCACTTCTTAATCAACGAATCGGCATTAGCTTTAAGAACGCTATACACTTCCCCAGACAACAACTCATTGTCTCTGTGATGGTCTATCAACAGTCTAAAGCCTTCCATATGTTTGATCACTTTCTCCGTTAATTCTTGTTCTTCATAGCGACTTACCGCGGTCAAATGAAGGATCAAGGAACGCGCAGTCGTCTTATCTAGTGCTCCCTCTGCCGCCAGTTGTTCTACGAGTATCTTCAATTCGGCTGCGGTCTCCACTAGTTGTGGCTCTTCCGGAACTTCAGCTGCATCTGAGACAAAAATCTTCTGCAATAATCTCTCAGAACGCCCGTTAACATGAGCTACAAGTACTACCGTTCCTACTTTTGTATATACAGAAGGATCAACCTCAACAAAAGTAATCGGTAATGTCGTACTTCCAAGTACACCATCTTTCATGGTTTCCGCCAAAACTGATGTTGGTAATACAGGCAATTCCGTAGTCAACATTGATATAGGTTCTAAAGAGCCTATAGATGTTACCCCGTTAATATGAACGGTAATGCTTACTTTGCCGTACATCCCCACCAAGGAACCATTTACAGTGTATGTTCCCGGAGTACCAAGATCCGTATTGTTCATCATATCCCACTTAATCGCCATAGATTGAGTAGTCTTGCCATCAAATGTCACATTAACCATTTTCGGCAGTTTTGGTGATATACCAACCGTTGTTGATACCGGTGATACTGCATCAATTGTTGCGGTGGCATGGGACTTATAAATCCCAACAGTATAGTTAATTTTCGCTCCCACCGCTGATGTCTGAACGATTGTGAGCGTATTTGAACCGAAGATTAACGGTAAAGATTGCGCCGTCATATCCACGAATTCGTTCGTAATATCTGTGCCGTTCAGTAAAATGGCGAATGTTGCACCGTGTTCTGAAGTCGGCTTAATGAGTGTAACATCCTTATCTGGATCGACTATTGTCGCCTGATATGTTGTATGACTAGGGTTGAATTCTCCATTCAATGTCGCGTTTCCAAGCTTAAGATTCGCGTCATATACCATATTCGTTATGCTTGAGTTTGTCTTAATACTAATATCGTCAATAGCCAAGTTAAACTTTGCATTGTTACCATCATAAGGTACAAAAGCAAAATAGCCGCTTGCATAAGTTGCGTCTTGTCCAGATATCGTGATCGTTTCGTCAAGTGTTGCAGATATCGTACCATCTACTACAGTGATGGATAACGTGTGCCAGCTACCACCATTTCCGACTGCTTTAAATAGATTGTCAGGCAGATCAACAGTTGTCGATCCTTCAATTAAAGTGTGCGAATTAGTAGCCGCACTATTTAGATCAGCACGGTATAACTCCATTTTATTGTTGTTTTTATTAAAAGCAACATTATATCCCGCCGGTTGGTAGGTCATTTTTCCAGCGTGAGTACCAGATTCGACAATTGGCTGTGTATTAACAAAGAAACGTAATGGTTGTGCAGTGCTTGTATAATCACTATCAAGCGCAAATTTCAAATCAAGCGTGTAATTACTCCATTCATGCTCAGGTGTCTCTTCATAATAGAGACTTGGTTCATTATTGACGATCATAACCTTCTCACTGTCATTTTTATCATCTTTTTTCGGGTTGTCTATAACTTTTAAATTCGGATCAGATCCCCAAAAAGTTGTAAAACCATTTTTATTATAATCTGTGGATTGTCCGGTATTTGTAATTGCTTTCTCGGTTGTCGGCATACCGTTCTCAAAATCCCAACCTTCAATTAAAGTAACAGGGTCTACTATTTCTGGTTGCTCATATGGTGGTACAGTACCCGATCCCGGTTGTAGCGGCTCTACTGGATCAGCGTCTGCCCCACCGTAGACATCGATAAGATCGAAGTAGGACATACCTGTATTTTTGCCAGGTTGGCCAGAGCTATCGTAATTGCCCATACCAATATAATTGAATGACGCCCTATCAAGTGTTGTTACCTCTTGGTCATTAATATAAAGTGTAACTTTACCGGGAGTTGAGTAGTCATACTTAAACTGATGCCACCCAAAACTACGATGTATATCCGTTAATTTTTCAGTCGCACCATCAAGGTAAGTGAAATAGTCCCTACTAGCATGACCGTTAATTCCAAGTCCAACAAGGTTGTCAGAAGTATTGTTATCAACTCTCATGTAGGATTGACCTCTAACATCCGAATCATTTAAGCCTTCCCAGTAGTCATTACCGGCATAATCACGACGTTTATCGAAGAACCAGCCCG
Organism: Sporosarcina sp. NPDC096371; assembly: GCF_044762865.1. NCBI lineage: Bacteria > Bacillati > Bacillota > Bacilli > Caryophanales > Caryophanaceae > Sporosarcina > Sporosarcina sp. NPDC096371. Next base: position 393,964 of record NZ_JBIWFE010000003.1, on the reverse strand, counting down.
TAACGATTTTGTTTAAGCTGTCGTCGAATGTTCTGCTAATTGCAACTCCATCTAAATTTCCTTTCGCACCGCCGTTAATGGACAGTGAATAATGACCATTGAACGGACCTTCAGCTGTATATGCAGTGGAGATAACAGGATTACCCTTTTCAATTGACCATTTTGTTGTGTCAATCTCCCCGCCTTCAAAGTCATCTGAAAAATAGCTATTCGCTTGTAATTTCGGCGAGATTGGATTATACAATTCGGAAGTAAATGGGAAGTCTTGACGATTAATTCCTATTTTGTCATATTCCATCTTTGAATTGTCAAACGAATAATAAAGACGCGGATTATATGCTGACGTTGGAAAATCACTGTTTACGTTATCGACAAAAAATACATCACCATTTTGAGTCGGTTCAATACGTAAATTAGCGCTTTGGTTGTTAATACCTTCAATATTAGAAAGGTAAGTACCTGTAGCGCCCATCGCTAAGTCCATACCATGAACCGTATTAGGATCACGGACGTCAGGTGCACTACCAATCTCTGAAGTTACAATTTGATTAAAGACATTACCCGCCTTTAATTCACCATACGCTTCACCTGTTTCTTTATTAATAGCCTCCGCTGGGATCCGCGTGCCGTGCATTCTCTGTACATCGCCGCCCTTGAAGAGTGCTCCAATGAAGATAGCACTATCTTCGGCAGTATCTTGCTCCGAATCATGCACATAAATATATTCGAAACGGTTGCCGTAATTGTATACGTCCCTCACTGGGTCAAAGTTCGGACTAGCATTAGGCATAGTCTGTGCTTGACCAACAAATGAAATCGCACGTCGTGGTGCATAGTAAATTTCGAGGTTCTTAAAGTTGCTATGCCCTGTATTCATTACTTGTAATCCCGCACCGAAAGCATTGACTTGTCCAACATGGTGAATGGATAAATTATAGAATGTGTGATTATTATTGTATTTTCCAACACCTGGATAACCACCATCCGAATTGATACCGCCCATACCTGTATTACTAATTTCAAGGTTTTGGAACGTATTATGCGAATTATCGCGCCAAACAACGATTCCAAACAGTCCCATATTAGTAATACGGCTGTTTTGAATAGTAATATTATTCGTATTGATTAATGTAAACCCGCCATGCATATACGCTGGACGAACAGCATAGTCAGAGTAATATGGCTGTGTACTGCCCTCTGCCTCTGGTGGTGGGTATGGTATTGCTGTACCACCAGCATACCAAGTTTCACCATAGCTCCAGCCATCTACAATATAATGATCTGATTCTGTAGCTTCAAGCGTGAATCCGTCGAAGGTGATGTGACTAACTTGTTTAGCAAGATCCGGTTCATTGCCCCAATCCTTGATTTCCGATTTATCAGAACCCTGCAAACGGATAATTTCCTTTGTCGTTGGAACTACGACATTCAAGTTATTCATATCCTCAACACTTGCAATTCCATCATCTGCTGTTGGATAGTAGTAAAGCCAACCAGTTTCTTTATCATAATGATACTCGCCAGCCTCATCCAAGAAAGAAATATTTCCTTGCATGAAATAACGAGCGTCAGCATTAATGTTGTATTTTGTAATATACATTTCAGGATGATCAGGATTGAACGGTGAATACATCATATTATTCGCTGTATCGATCCTGTTAATAGGAAGCGTATTAGACTCAAATGCGTATCCACCTGCGTCAAAAACAAATAGTTGAGCAATTTCTGCAACATTTGCGGCCTGAGCTTTTACTAGGGCTTCAATTTGAGCCGGGGTCAGGTCGTTCGATTTGTAACCCATATCTTTGTTTGAACCTTTAGTTGATAAGATATAAGGACCATTCCACGCTTGGAATCTAGCATCTTCTATCTTGTTCGGCGTACGAGCCATAATCGCTTTATTAAAGCTAGTATCTGCTTGATTGCCAATATAAAGTTGGTTAAAGTTATATTTTTTAGGATCAAGTTTAACTTTATAAACTTGATCTACCGCAGATTCTGGTAAGTAACTTAAATAGTCCGAAGTATCCGCATCATCAGCACTCGCTTTCTTCCAATCGGTTGTCATAGCTTTAATAGGAACACCGCCGATTAAACGCGCACTTCCAGGAGCTCCAAGGCTTTTATAATGAACACGATGCCCATTAAAACCTGAATCCCCTTCATTGAACTTCATTCCTTCTGGGATGTAATAATCACCTTCTGCAACAAATACATAAATATCGCCAGTCATATCTTTATTGATTTGACGAACAGCTTCTCGAGCTTTTTCAATCGTTAAAAATGGATGTTCATAAGTCCCGTCATTATCGTCGCTACCTGTTGTAGATACAAAGAACTGTTCATAAATCTTATCCGTTAATGTGCTAGCGCTTACATTTTGAATAACTCCGTAGAACGGGGACATAATCAATGTAAATAATAAAAATAATTGTGTTATTTTTTTAAAAGTATTCCTATGCATTTCATCATCTCCTCACATTTTAAAAGCCTTTGGTATAGTCGAATGCAAACATCATCGTCTTTATTCCCAGCCTGATTGTGATTCTGGCTAGGACAGTGCGTCGTACCAAAACGTTTGTTATTGATTGTTTAGCACAGCTAATGACTGCTTCAGCTGCTGCGGCTTTGCCCAAGCTGGTGTTTGGTCCTTGGTCCGTAAAACTAAACGCAGGATCAATCGAAGCCAATTTCAGTGTCCTAGCTAACAACTCTGCAAATTCAGCTCGTGTTTCAATACCATTCGGATAAGCAATCTGCAAGTTTTTAAAGCTTTCTTCAATTAGCAAGAAAATTAACTAACATCTTTTTAACAGTTGCAGATTTAAGCGACATTGAAGTTGCTGTAAGCTTTATTTTGTCAGGCTCATCACCTCCTATAAGGGGTATTTATTAGTTAGCAGCATATCCAGCATCAACTCCCGTACAGGCTACAATTAACGATAAGGTGAAGCGAGTTGTTTTCACCTCAAATGGGCTAAAGGTAAATGAAATCGCATTGTCCGAAACAAGAATATCGCTATGTACAGCAACTTCCAGCATTTCGATTTCTGCTCAAGTTGCGATGTTTATTCAAAATATAACTTGACCGGATCGTTTGCTACTTGACCGATCCCATCATTCCAGCGACAAAATGTCTTTGCATTAAGAAGAAGATAAGCGCCGATGGCAATGTAGCAATAACTACTACCATCATAGTCACACCATAATCGAGTGTATAACCCGACTCAAGATTAGATATAAGTAATGGAATTGTCTGCTTTTCAGGTGATTGTAAAATGACCAATGGCCACAAGAAATTATTCCAACTAGCCATAAATGTAATAATTGCAGCGGCTGCATATGATGTCTTCATTGTCGGCATATAAATACGGAAAAAGATTCCAAGTTCACCTAGGCCATCAATCCGGCCTGCTTCAACCAATTCTCTAGCAAACATTTTTGTGTTTTGTCTAAAGAAAAAAATTAAAAAAGCGGTTGTCATAGTCGGCAAAATAACAGCTGCAAATGTATCAATGCCAATAAGCGGTACTGTTTGTGAAATTGCACCAAACATTCGATATAACGGAACCATCAATGCCGCAAATGGAATCATCATAGAAACTAGTAAAATATTAAAAACGACATCCTTTGATTTACTACGGTATATTTCGAATCCATAGCCAGCTAATGAAGCGATTAGCAGTGATAAAATCGTAGTAGTAACTGAAATGATAGCTGAATTTGTTAACGCTGGAACAATATCAACCATTTCAATTAAACTTTTAAAGTTCTCAATAAGATGACTTCCAGGTAGTAACCGTCCTTTCGTGACATCAACAGAGCTATTTGTGGAACTGACAATCATCCAGAAAAAAGGGAAAATAGAGATGATGGAAGCGATGATTAAGAATAAATAAGTAGATATTCTTTTTAATTTAATCATTTTTTATCACCCGCCAATTTAAATTGTATAAGTGCAAGTATGACAATAATAAAGACAACAAAATAAGAAACAGTCGCTGCGTAACCGAAGTCGGGTGTATATTTGAATGAAAGATTATAGATATATTGAGAGACCGTTGTTGTTGCATTACCTGGTCCACCTTTTGTAATGTTCATCACTTCATCAAACAGCTGTAATGTTCCAATTGTCGATGTAATAGAAGTGAATAAAATAATTGGTTTCAACATCGGAATTGTAATTTTGAAAAACTGTTGAAAGGCAGAAGCACCGTCTATCCTTGCTGCCTCATAAATTCCTCGATCAACGTTTTGAAGTGCTGACAAATAAAATATCATGTTATAGCCTGTCCAGCGCCATGTAATTGCGATTATTATGGTTACCTTCGCCCAAAATGGATCACTCAGCCAATGAATCCCTTCCGGAATCAATGAGAATTGGATTAATAATTTGTTGACAATACCATCTATTGCAAATAAATCTTTGAAAATGACAGAATAAGCGACAAGTGAAGTTACACAAGGTAAAAATATCGCTATCCTAAAAAAACCTCTAAATTTTAATGTATGATCATTCAAGAGAACGGAAAGAAACAAGCCTAGAATAATCATGATAGGTACCTGCACTATTAAAAAGATAAATGTGTTTGTAATTGCTGCTATAAACGTCTGGTCAGTAAATACACGTTTATAGTTACTTAATCCAACAAAGCTTAAATTGATTCCTGATCCTGATTGAAAAGAGAGAAGAAAAGCTTGAAACATTGGATAAAAATAAAACAGGAAAATCATAACCGCGGCTACACCTACAAAAATCCACCCCATTAAACCGGTTCTAAATCTAGTAATCATTTTTATTCACTTCCTTTTTATTATGAAGAACCTTAGACAAGTACAGTAGCAATTGTCTAAGGTTCAAGATGTTTAGTTCATTTACCGCTATCTATCGAAGTAAGGATGCGATAGAGCAGCAATTGTCTAAGGATCCTATTGTTTAATTCATTTCCCGTTATTTAAGTTGGGATTCCGCCTGCTTTTGAGCATCATTTAGGACATCATCGATATCTTTCCCATTCATATAGTTCTGCATTTCAACAGTAATAATGTCGTCGATTGCATATGTGTGCAGCCCGTAGTTAACACCTGGAACCTGCTCCATCCATTCAGCAAAGTCAGCGTAAATTTTTTGCCCTTGGAAAAATTCGTCTTCGATTTCATAGGCATCACCTTCAGAAGCTGGTTTATACGTACCAATTGCTCCAATCTCAGTGACTAACTGTTGATAAAATTCAGCGTCTGATCCAAATGTTTTACCTAGGAAGTCTGCTGCTTTTTCTGCACCCGGTATATCAAGTACATACCAAGAGCTTCCGCCTACATTCGATGCATTGGTTGCACCAGCGACTGTAAGAGTCGGTAGCGGAACGATCGCCCATTTACCAGATTGTGATTCTTCAGCTTTAATAGAAGGTGTAATCCAGTTTCCGGTCGGTACAGTTACGGTATCGCCAGAATTAATAATTCCAATAAATTGACCCCAATCAGAGTTTATCTTCACAATATTCGCGTCCAACATTGCCTTATATAATTCAAACGCTTCTTTCATCTTTTCGTTACCTGCTAGATCTGGTGTCACACCATCATCTTTCAGATACCAAGAGCCTGCAGATTGAATCATTATTTGAATGATTCTTAAATCGTTTGGATCAATTGTAATAAAGTCTTTTCCTGTTACTTCTTTCACCTTTTTCCCGATTTCTATATACTCCGACCAATCAATCCCTTTCATATCATCAATTGTATAACCCGCTTCTTCTAAATAATCAGTGCGGACATATAGACCTGTTACACCCGTATCAAATGGTAAACCATAGTTTTGGCCATTAAAGCTAGTAGGTGCTATTTTATATTCTGCAAAATCAGACACATTAAAGACATCTGTTAATGGGTAAAAAGCATCTGGAAATGATTGCAAAAAGCTCTGTGCTTGATAATCCTCAATCAAGGCAATATTAGGCAAACCTTTTGTTATTCCCGAACTTAAAGCTGTATTTAATTTTTGGACAATATCATCCTTGCCGTTTTCAATAATCGTGACATCTAAATCCGCATCTACTTTCTTATAATAATCTTTGGCAATATTTAGAGCCGCAAGATTATAATTTGGATCCCATGCCCAAACGGTGATCGGATCATCCTCTTTACCTTTATTGCTATCATTTTTGGAATCTGATGATGAACAGCCCACTAGCAGAAATATAGTTACTAATAATAAAACCATTATTTTTTTCATTACTTTACCCCCTAAAATGTTTTGAAAACGTTTACAAACATTAGATTATCATAAAAAAAGTAAAGATCGTTAGCACGATCTTTACTTCAATAGTTAAAATATTTAGTTATAATAACGCTTACTTATATTAATTTGTATTATCTTTAGTTTATTGGATTTTATTTGTATTCGTGATCGGTAGACGAACTCTAACTTTTGTACCTTTGTCTAATTGACTTGATATTTCTACACCATATGTCTCTCCATATAATAGTTTGATTCGTTCATTGACATTATTAATGCCAATCCCACTAAATAACTGACGTTTACTTTTGTAATTAGGAAGTTGCTGTTTAGGATTCATTTCCATACCGTCACCATTATCGATGACTTCACAAATGAGTGTTTCACCTTCTTGTCCAATCATAATATAAATGAACCCAGAACTTTTCTGATTAAATCCATGAAAAAATGCATTTTCAATAAAAGGTTGAATGATCAACTTAGGCAGCTGGTAAGTCAAGCAGTTAGGAGATATATAATAGTTCACTCTGATTCGTTCCCCGTAACGAGCATTGTTAATAAATACGTAGTTTTCCATATTTTTCAACTCTTCTTCAACTGTGATCGTTTCACTAACATTGCCCAGCGCATTTTGTAATAAAGAAATGAGTGCATGTATCATTTCCGATGCCTTTTCTCGATTTCCTTGCTGGACGATAATTTTGATAGATGCCAGTGTATTGTATAAAAAATGAGGATTAATTTGTTGTTGTAAAGCCGATAACTCTGCATTACGTTGTTTCTTCTGCGTGATCATTAACGCATCAACATACTCATGTAGTTCATCAATCATATGATTAAATTCAGTTGCAAGAAGATTAGTTTCATAACTACCTGAAACGGTGACGTAATGTTCAAAATCGTATTTTGACATACTGGAAATTTCTTTGACAAGACGGGTTAATGATTTCGTTAAACCTCTAGATATAATATAGACAAACAACAAGGCGACGCTTACGATTGAGATACTGATTACTATAATTGCCTTTGTATTAATGATATTATCTCGGACATATTTCCGATCAATTAAATTTATCAAATACATATCAAGTAATGGGAAATGTTTTGTTAGTACCATCTTTTCACTATTATTGAAATCAATTTGTTTATAGTTTAAGTTATGTTTATCCATATCAAGAGCATGATTTAATAATTCAGTGGCTTGTTGACCAATCATTTCAGTACGATTACTGGACACAATTATGCCGTTCCTATTTACAACAACAACATCATTACCTTCACTCGTATAATTCGTGAAAAATTGCCTAAAGCTAGGCTCCCTCATCGTAAAGTAAATTGTTCCATAGACACTTTCTGTATCCCCGTCAATTAATGCTTTGGTGGCAATGATTGTCGACTGTGGTTTGGTTCCTCTTTCCGTTTTCGGCTGGTCAAAGTGATATTGTAACCTCTTTGGATCATCATTCGTTTTTAGAGTAATCGGGTGATTTGGCAATGCTTGTTCAGAAATCTCCCAATATGGACGATTTGTCGAATAATAGCGTCCATTAATACCAAGTATAGTAATTCCGACATCATAAGCATCTAATTTTGAGTGAATGGGGCTCATCTGTGTAGCCATATTGTAATAAGATCTAGACATAGAAAGGGAATCTGCATCATTTTCCGTTAGAAACGTCATAATCGTTCTATTCTTCGAAATATTATTAGCCGCATTGGCAATTGAATGATTAAATGATTCAACACTTGTATTAATTTGATCAATTACTTTCGCATTTGTAATACTAAAAGTCTTCATGAATAAATTTTCAGACATCCGTAGTGTACTAAATGTAATTGTTACTGAAATTGTAATAATACTAATGACCATTACAATAAAAATTTTCACAAATAATCCAGATTTTTTAATGCGTTCAAGTATATAGATCATTCATTTCCGTCTCCTCGCGGCTAGTAAGTATTGTCGGCGATACTTACTGGGGGATGTTCCTATTAGATTTTTAAATACCCGAGAAAAGTAACTTTGATCTGAATAACCGACTAGTGAACTAATTTCCGCAATGGGCGTACTTCCATTTTCTAGCCATTCAATGGATTTTTCGATGCGAACTTTATTCAAGTATTCATTAAATCCCTGCTTATTATTCGTACCAAAATAATTGGATAAATAAGATGGATTATAATGAAAATGGTCTGCTAACACTGTTAAATTCAGTGGTTTTTCATAATTTTCATCAATATAATCTAGTAACCTATTCATGTTTGTAAGATTTGGATGTACGGGATTTTCCGCAATTACAGCACTTACTTCGGCTAAAAAACTCTCAAAATGTGTCAAAGCATCTGTTGCAATCATGGCCCCATCAATCGCGGAGAAATAGGCATATTTAGTCTGGTCTAATTCGATGTTTTTATATTCCATATTGCCCAAAAGGGTTGTTATATTAAATATAATATTGTTTAAAAATGACTTAAATACGAACTCGTCATTTGTATACTGTTGAACTAAAATTTGAATATGCTCATCTAAACTTTGAAAGGCTACCTTAAATTGTTGACGTTTAAACGCCTCTGTAAACTTCGCTAATTGAAAGCGATCTTCAATTTTTGGTGCCTTAGGTATTTCATCATAAATGAGCACGGTTGTATCAGGAAAATAAAAGCGATGATTAATGAATACTACTAATTCCTCTTGATAGTTGGTTTTTATATCATGAAAATTTAAAAATGGTTTTGTAAGTGCCCAGCCAAGGTTGAATTCAGAGAAAGTTAAGGATACTGCGATCATTTTAATGAATTGTTTGATCGACTCTAGTTGATGTGGTTCAAAGTTAAGTAAAAAGACTGAAATATCTTGATCTGCCGGTACGAATTGATATGTAATATGTGGGAGTCCTCGGTGAATTTCGTTTTCAACTTTTCTCGTTATTGACTGTAGATCAGAAAGCTTTTGCTTTCCGCGATTTTTAAAATCAACACCAAATAAACAATACTGACTATGTGGGAGAGACTGCATAATAATTGAATCGTCTTCATCAAACCCATATCCCATCATAATTTTATCGATCATTTTTTCCATTGAATTTACCGTATACCGGTCTTTAGTAGGCAGTATAAATCCAGGAATTTTATCTACTGTGGCTTTTAGAACTTTTAATAATCCGGCTTCCTCCAATTGTGGTTTGAGAATATAATCTGTAATGCCATGTTGGAATGTGGAGCGAACATAATCAAAATCACCAAAGCTACTTAAAATGATAATTTCTATCTGCGGGTAATTACCTTTTATTATTCTAGTTAGTTCCTCACCATCCATAACTGGCATTACCATATCTGTTATCACAATATGAGGTTGTATCTGTTCGATTAATTCGAGTGCTTCTTTTCCGTTCGAGGCTTCTCCAATAATTTGAAAGCCTTCCTGCTCCCAGTTAATAGAATGTTTAATCCCTTGTCTAATGAGCAATTCATCGTCAACAATTAATACTTTACAAAAATGATGTTTAGGCACAGTTTATTCTCCTTATTAACGAAGACAACGTTTACTTTATGCATTCCATTATAACATCTGCTCCCCATTTATACACTGTGTTATACAATAGCCGATTTGAACAGAAAACATGCATATTAATTTACTACTCAACTTTCGCAGTCCAATACAAGAAATTTAGTAATCAGATTTAGACAATTGGTGAAGGTAAAGGCTACATCAAAGAAAAAAACGACTGCATGGGTTGGTGTTCGGGCCTTTAAAGTGAAAATAGAAGTCATCTTGATGCGACCCAGCCGGAAAGAACTTGCTGCCAAAGATGGACGTCTAACTAAAATAGAAGAACTCTATTGTTGTCCTTCCCCTCGCCTGCTTGAAGGGAATTTGAAATTACCTGATCGGATAACAAATGCATAAAGCAGAAAAAAGCTATTTTCCCTATGTCATAAGGAAAATAGCTTTTATTTTTTATAGATGTTGTTTCCACCAATCTCCAGCGAAGACGCCTAAACGGGATCGACAAAGCGATAAGACAAAGGAGGGATGCAGTTCAATCCCTCCCCAATGGTGGTTTTTCATCAAGCTATTCGTGTGGGGCATCACTATGCGCCAAGCGTTGTTAATAAGCTTCACCTATTCAATCTATTAAACAAACTTCACCATTTTATAATTTTTCTTCCCACGGCGGACAATGATAAACGCATCTTCCAGACGATCCTCGGCATCTACTTCATAAGCCGTATCCGTCACACGCTCACCATTCAAAGAAATCGCACCATTCGTCACATCCTCACGTGCTTGACGCTTCGATGGCGACACACCCGACTCGACAATGAAATCGACAATATTTTTGTCTTCTTTCACCATTTCAAATGAAGGGACATCTTTAAACGCATCCTTCATTTCACTAGCCGTTAACGCCTTCAAATCACCGCTAAACAGTGCTTTGGAAATACGAATTGCTTGATCCAGTGCATCTTGACCGTGAATCAAACGCGTCATTTCTTCTCCTAACGTCAACTGTGCTTTGCGTAAATGTGGCTCTTCTTGCACCGAAACTTCCAATGCCTCAATTTGCTCACGTTCCATGAACGTGAAAATTTTCATGTATTTAATAACATCCGCGTCAGCTGTGTTAATCCAGAACTGGTAAAACTCGTACGGAGATGTTTTCGCTGCATCCAGCCATACCGCACCACTTGCACTTTTCCCAAACTTCGTACCATCAGCTTTCGTGACAAGTGGAATCGTAATCCCGAATGCCTTCGCTTCTTCTTCATGTGTTTTACGAATCACTTCAAGACCTGTTGTAATATTTCCCCACTGATCCGAGCCACCAATTTGCACACGGCAGTTGTAGTTGTTGTAAAGATGGTTAAAGTCAATTCCTTGAATTAACATATATGAGAATTCAGTAAAGGAAATACCACCTTCAAGGCGCGACGCTACATTATCTTTCGCTAGCATATAATTGACGCCTAATAGTTTTCCATAATCACGTAAAAATTCGATAATACTCAGCGAGCCAATCCAATCATGATTATTAACCATTTGTGCGCCATTATCCGTATTAAAATCAAAAATTCGTTCCAACTGACCTTTAATACCCTCAACGTTTTTCGCAATTTGATCCGTTGTCTGAAGCTGTCTTTCATCAGAACGGCCTGATGGATCCCCAATCATGCCCGTTGCTCCACCGACAAGTAAAATCGGACGATGCCCATGCATCTGAAAACGACGAAGCGTTAGCAATGGGACGATATGGCCAATATGCATACTATCTGCCGTTGGGTCAACACCGCAATACAGGGAAATTTTTTCTTCGTCCAACACTTTTTCAAGACCTTGTTCATCAGTCTGTTGGTACAATAAGCCTCTCCACTTTAAATCTTCCATCAGTGCATTCGTCATTAAAATTCCCCCTAAAATGTTAGATAAAACTACTACAGGTACTTGTGCTAGATACAAAAAAGCCCCTGCACGATTAAAAAACCATGCAGGGACGCTAATCACATCATTAACGCGGTACCACCCAGCTTGAGAATAAATTCTCCGCTCAATATGCACTAACGCCGCATCCGCGCCACACTCCAAAGTTGTAATTCATGCACGGTGTACCGAACAGCTTCCACCACCCGCTGTCTCTCTAAACGGTTCCATCGCCACTACTCCGACTTCTTCAACATGTAAATAAATATATACCACCCATTCTAACTTAAATTCATAAATTGTCAAATATTATCGATAGCCAACACTAAAAATGTGCTATACTAGGTAAGATTTTAGGAGGCGATTACTTGCGTGAACGTAGAAAAAACCGACTTGACCTTATAGAAGAAAAAATTGAAAAGATGACTCAAACAAAATGGGCAACAGGGATGCGCATCACTTCTGGCGTTGTCTGGAACCTATTTTTACTGTTCATCATTTTCGGACTAACATTAACCGTTTTTGCAGCTTCAGTCGGTGCTGGTTATTTTGCTTCTTTAGTGGCAAAAGAACCACTTCGACCCAAAGGAGAAATGCGTGACGCTATTTTCAATTATGAGGAAACGTCCGAAATTTACCTTGCGGGTGATGTATATATCGGTAAAGTCAACTCAGATATCGAGAGAAAAGATATAAAACTTAACGAAGTCTCTCCTTATGTTATTGATGCCGTATTCGCAACAGAAGATGAATACTTTAAAGAGCATAATGGAATTGTTCCAAAAGCCATTTTCCGTGGACTCTTTCAAGACGTTACAAATTCCGATAACCAAACGGGAGGCTCGACACTTACACAACAGCTGATAAAAAATCAAATTTTAACAAACGAAGTGTCCTACGAACGGAAAGCAAAAGAAATTCTACTTGCCATGAGAATCGAACATTTCATGGAAAAAGATGAAATTTTAGAAGCCTATTTAAACATCATTCCATACGGACGAAATGCCAATGGACAAAATATCGCGGGTATCGAAACGGCTGCGAGTGGGATTTTCGATAAAAAAGCGTCAAATTTGAATTTAGCACAAGCTGCATTCATCGCTGGAATTCCACAAGCACCTTTCGCCTATACACCTTTTAAAAGTGGCGGCGGGCTAAAAGATGAAGAATATCTTAAACCCGGCATCGACCGGATGAAAACCGTTCTTTTTAGAATGAAAGAAACAGATTACATTACGCAACAACAATACGATGAAGCGATAGCCTATGATATTACAAAGGACTTCCGCGAACCCGCTTTACGTGCGAATGAAAAGTATCCGTATTTAACACAAGAAATCCAAAATCGCACCGTCGACATCCTTGCAAAAATCATCGCTGAAAAAGACGGCGTTGATCCTGATCGTCTTGATAAGGAAAAGAAACTCAGCGAAAAGTACAACATTTTGGCAAATCGCTCAATGAAGAATGATGGATATAGAATTTATTCAACTGTCAATAAGAACTTGTATGACAAGATGAATGAAGTCGGTAAGTCATTCGAACATTACGGATTCACCTATACCCAAGAAGTAAAAGATCCAGATTCCGGTGAAGTGGAATTGAAGGAAGACCCCGTCCAAGTCGGTGCAATCATGATTGAAAACAGTACGGGTAAAATTCTATCCTTTATCGGTGGACGCGATCATAGTCAAGTCAATTATAATCACGCTACACAAGCGTATAGACAAAATGGTTCTTCGATGAAGCCGCTCCTAGTCTATGCACCAGCCATCGAATATGGCGTTATAGGAGCTGGTAGTCCCGTCGTCGATGTGAAATTTAGCGTACCACAATCCAACGGCAAACCATGGGCACCAAGCAATTACACTAAATCGCTGGAACGCGGTATTATACCAGCCAGAAAAGCACTTGCAGAATCATTGAACTTGGCTACGGCACGACTATATAAAGATATTATCGATCGCCGACCAGCCGAATTTCTTGCTAAGATGGGCATTTCAAAATTAACGCCAGGCGACTACGTGAACTATGCCACCTCTTATGGAGGAATGGATGTCGGTATGAGTGTGGAAGAGAATACAAATGCCTTTGCAACATTTGCAAACGGTGGACAGTTCATTGATGCATACATCATAGAGAAAATTGAAGATAAGAATGGCAATATCGTTTACGAACATAAAATTGAACCTGTTGACGTATTCAGTCCAGAAACAAGTTATATTATCACTGATATGCTGCGGGATGTTTTGAAACCTGGTGGCACAGCCACACGGGTTCCACAAAATCTTAATTTTTCTATGGACCTAGCGGCTAAAACAGGAACAACGCAAGATTTCGGGGATGCATGGCTCGTTGGTTACAACCCGAATGTCTCCCTTGGCGTTTGGCTTGGTTACAAGGATCAAAAGCGAAGCCTTTATAACGGACTTGAAAGGCAAACATTACACCCTTCTAAAAGGACGAGTATGTTGTTCGCCCGCATCATGAATGCTGCAAACGAAGCAACTCCGGATTTAATTGGCGCTACTTCGAAGTTCAGCCAACCAGAAGGCGTGGTAACCAGATCTTTCTGTGGTATATCTGGTCTAGCCCCTTCAGCTTCCTGTTCAGCTGCCGGACTTGTAAAATCTGATTTATTTAACGCAAAAGTGATGTTACCGACACAACAAGATGATAGCATCATCTCTTCTTCCTATGTGATGATAAAAGGAGAAAGATATCTTGCACACTCTTCCACACCATCAGAGTTTGTATCATCGGGTGGTACGGGTGTCAACGAAGCCTTTATCAAGAGAATGCTTGGACCTTGGAAAGGTAATGCTTCTAAATTATTCCCGGAGAACTCGGCTTTTGCCTCCAACATTGTGTCTGGCTCCGTATTTGAAGCGGACAATGTAGCACCCGCACACGTAGAACTTAAGGTAAACGGGACAACCATGACATGGAATGATTCGTTTTCCCGTGATGTGGTTGGCTATTACGTCTATGAGGACGGTGTAAAGGTTGCTGTCATAAGGGACCAATCATCAAACTCTTACTCGATGGGAAGCGGTACCTATACTGTAAGAGCTGTTGATATTACCGGAAAACTTTCGGACTACTCCAATGTCGCGACGATCGAGACAATGAAACCTAGTGAAGATGAAGAAGAAATACAGCCACCTGTAACACCACCAGATAACGGGGACGGAAATGATGTGGATACTCCATCCGCTGACGATATCCCTGATGACATTTGGACCGATTAACTATCATTTAAGAGTCTATGTCAGTACTTATACACAGCACGATTTCTGAGACACTAAAAAAGGCTTGCCCACTATTTTTTAATAGTAGGTAAGCCTTTTTACTTTTCAGTTCAATTTCAATCTTCCATTGTCGACAAATCACCTGTCGGTAAATCTAATTCCCAAGCTTTCAACACGCGGCGCATAATTTTTCCGCTTCTTGTTTTTGGCAACTTGTCCTTAAATTCGATTTCGCGTGGAGCAGCATGTGCAGCAAGCCCCTTTTTAACAAATGTCCTAATATTTTCTTTTAACTCATCTGTCGGCTCATAGCCATCGTGAAGTGCAACAAACGCTTTGATAATTTCTCCACGGACCGGATCTGGTTTTCCAATGACACCCGCTTCGACAATCGCAGGATGTTCAAGTAGTTTACTCTCTACTTCGAACGGACCTACGCGCTCTCCACTTGTCATAATCACATCATCTACACGTCCCTGGAAGAAGAAGTAGCCATCCTCATCGACGTACGCTGAGTCACCTGACACATACCATTCGCCATTCATGAAGTAGGAGTCGTATTTCTCAGGATTGTTCCAGATTTGCCGCATCATAGCCGGCCACCCTTTTTTGATAGCCAAATTACCCATATGGTTCGGTGGTAAGATATTTCCTTGATCATCAACAATGGCTGCTTCAATTCCTGGAACTGGTTTTCCCATTGAACCCGGCTTAATTGGCAGACAGCCGAAGTTACAAATCGTCTGCGCACCTGTTTCTGTCATCCACCATGTGTCATGGATACGAAGTTTAAACGCCTCTGATCCCCAGCGAATAACTTCTGGGTTAAGCGGTTCGCCAACGGATAGAATATGGCGCAGTGAAGAAAGATCGTATTTTCTTAATGGTCCTTCTCCTACCCCCATAAGCATTCTGAACGCAGTAGGCGCACTGTACCAGACTGTCACACCATACTCCTCAATGGCTTCGTACCAAGTTTCTGATGAGAATCTTCCGCCAACCACTAAAACTGTCGCACCTGCGAGCATAGGACCAAAAATGCCATAGGCCGTACCCGTTACCCAACCAGGGTCTGCCGTACACCAGAAAGTATCCTCATCATTCAAATCCAGTACCCAACGCGTTGTTTGGAGTTGTTGTACCATGGCTTCTTGAACATGCAAGACCCCTTTTGGTTTCCCCGTTGAACCTGAAGTATAATGCAGGACTGTCGGGTCCTCTCGATCCATCCATTCTACTTGAAAGTGCGGCGATGAATCTTTCATGTATTTGTTATAGTCTACAATAATGCCTTCTTCTTTTATGTCCTCCCCAACCAGGAAAATCGTTTTCAAATGAGGTAACTTGTCGACAGGAATTCGGTCAACAAGTGCCGGTGTTGTTATAATTGCCGTCGCTTCACTATCCGATAGCCGATCGTAGACTGCACCTTCCATGAATGCTTCGAAAAGTGGCCCCACGATAGCTCCTAATTTCAATGCGCCTAACAAAGCAAAATACAATTCTGGGGAGCGTGGCATGAAGATGAAAATCCGGTCCCCTTTTTCAAGTGATGATTGATTACGCAGTACATTTGCTGCTTTATTGGACATTTTCTTCATGTCTCTATAAGTATATGATTCTTTTCGTTCTGCATCTTTATAATAAAGCGCAACCTTGTTTTTGCGATAGGAGTTTGCATGACGATCTACTGCTTCATGAGCAATATTGATCAGACCACTTTCAAACCAACTAAATTCTTTTTCTACTTCTGCCCAACTAAAATCTGCAACCATACGATCATAGTTTGCTAATTGAAAATCCCCTTGAACTACTGGCAACATTTTCATTACCATCCATCTCACCCTTTCAGAAAATATTCACACTTTTCATTCTACCTTATTTTATATCTAATTAGCTAACTAATTCTATTCTTCGGATTGTTCCAACTTTGTTAGAATGCATTGGATTTTCTTTCTTGTATTTGTTGTATACTAGGGGTATGTGTATATCTAATGGGACGGTGATCAAATTGGAACATATAAAAACATATAACGCAGCAGAAATTAAGCATAAGAACGGCAGTATTATTATTGAAGGGCCCATATCGGCCGGAGATCTTGCAAGTTTTGAATTCCATGAAGAGCTTGTCGCATTTAGGCCCGCTCCCCAGCAACATAAAGCATTGGTCGAAATTGCGGCACTTCCAGAAGGACGTATTCTGATTGTACGCGATATGGATACAATCGTCGGCTACGTCACCTACTTGTATCCAGATCCACTAGAGCGCTGGTCGCAGGGAAGAATGGAAAATCTGATTGAACTCGGGGCTATTGAAGTGATTCCTAAGTTTCGGGGTGGCGGTGTCGGTAAAACTCTACTACAAGTCTCTATGATGGACGAAGCAATGGAAGACTATATCATTTTGACAACAGAATATTACTGGCACTGGGATTTGAAAGGCACCAAGCTAAATGTTTGGGAATACCGAAAAGTAATGGAAAAGATGATGAACGCAGGTGGTTTGGAGTACTACGCAACAGATGATCCAGAAATATGTTCACACCCCGCCAATTGCTTAATGGCACGGATTGGCAATAGGATTGACCAAGATTCTATCCAGCAGTTCGATAGTTTACGGTTCATGAACCGATTCATGTATTGAAAGGGGCGCTAGTCAAATGCTAATTGAGGAAATCATGATCAAAGACGTCACAACCCTTACAACCAACAACACAGTGAAAGACGCACTTCAAACAATGCGTAACAAAAAAATTCGTCATGTCCCTATCCTTTCGACTGAAGGGCTAGTAGTCGGTATTGTGACGGATCGAGACATAAAAGAAATAGTCCCATCCTCTATTGCCGAAATAGTTGACCAAAGCATATACGATACGCCGCTTGCCAAAATCATGTCAACGAACTTGATTATCGGTCATCCGATGGATTTTGTGGAAGAAGCGGCCGTCATATTCTATGACAATAAAATCGGAGCCCTTCCAATAGTCTCCAACAATAAGCTTGTTGGGATTATCACGGAAACCGATTTACTCTACAAATATATTGAATTAACAGGTGCACACCAACCTGGTTCACAAATCGAAGTACGCGTACCTAACGTACCCGGCATTCTGTTTGAGGTATCTAAAGTCTTTTATGAACAGAAAACCAATGTATTAAGCGTGCTTGTTTATCCTGATAAGACGAACGAAACCACTAAAATTTTGGTCATTCGCATCAACTCTATGAATCCACTAAACAGCATCCAAGGATTGAAAGATAGCGGGTTTGAGGTTCTTTGGCCAAACGTGCCAGGTATAGTCATATGAAGAAAAATGCCACGTTCATCTTTTCTGAAGAGCAACTTAGGTACTCATTTTCTGACACACACCCGTTCAATCAAAAAAGAATTCTATTAACCCTTGATCTATTAAAAAAGTATGGGGCGATAGAGGACAGCGACATCATTCCACCTCGCATGGCAACGGATGAGGAACTACTGCTTGCACATGATAGCAAGTATATCGACATTGTAAAAAAGGCAGGGAAAGGAGAATTGCATAAAGATATTGGAGATGTTTACGGCATCGGCACAGATGATACCCCCATTTTCCCAAATATGCACGAAGCCAGTGCCCTGCTCGTTGGTGGCACACTGACAGCAGTAGATGCAGTCATGGAAGGCCGCACAAAGTATGCATTGAATCTTGGCGGCGGACTTCATCATGGATTCCATGGACGGGCTTCCGGTTTTTGTGTCTACAATGATAGTTCCGTTGCGATTAAATACATGCAGAAGAAGTACGGAGCACGCGTCCTGTATATCGACACCGATGCCCATCACGGAGACGGGGTTCAGTGGACTTTCTACGATGATCCATCCGTTTGTACACTCTCAATCCATGAAACTGGTCGCTATCTCTTCCCTGGCACGGGTAATATTACGGAACGTGGGAATGGCACGGGCTACGGTACTTCCTTCAATTTTCCGATTGATGCATTTACAGAGGACGAGTCGTTTCTATCTATTTATCGGTCAGCAATAACTGAAGTGACGGAATTTTTCAAACCCGATGTCATTCTGACTCAAAATGGGGCCGACGCACATTACTTCGATCCGTTAACCCATTTATATGGAACAATGGCGATTTACAAAGAAATACCACGTATTGCCCGGGAAATGGCCGATCAGTATTGTGATGGTCGATGGATTGCCGTTGGGGGCGGGGGCTACGACATCTGGCGTGTTGTACCAAGAGCCTGGGCCCTTATTTGGTTGGCCATGACGAAAGATGTAGCACCTACCGGCCCTCTTCCAGAAGACTGGCTCACGGCATGGCAAGATCAGTCTCCCGTGTCACTCATTCCAACATGGGAGGATCCAAAAACACTCTATGAGGCCGTCCCACGGAAAGCTGAAATCAATGAGAAGAACGCACAAATGCTTAGTCGGGCCTTACATACGATCCGAAATGAACAACAATTAAATTGACCTAGAACAATAGAGTTGAAGGGTTGAAGGGTTGAAGGGTTGAAGGGTTGAAGGGTTGAAGGGTTGAAGGGTTGAAGCCTTGACGCTAAATCCTGATGTCTTAACTTATCCCCAGTTCGGGACTTCATCATTCCCAATACAATAAAAAAACGGGCAATCTTATCTAGTTGATAAGATTGCCCGTTTTTCATTTCGTTGAATCGCGTTCTTCGAGCCTAAATGGTAAAATGACCTGCTTGTCATCTACTTCTTCACCATTCATCAATTTTGTTAATAAACGCATGGAAACTGCACCCAAATCATATAACGGCACTACAATTGAGGTCAATTGTGGCCTAATCACCCTTGCCAAAATAGAATGTTCAAAACAAATTAGTTCATAGTCTTCTGGAACAGATAGACCGCTATCCCTAATCCCGTTCAACAATCCGACAGCTAGTACATCACTTCCTGCGAAAATAGCTGTGGGTGCCTCTTGTAATTCTGTGATTTGTTTGTATGCTTCATAGGCGCCATCATACGTATTATCAATTTCAATGCTTAATGCCTCGTCAACAGATAGATTTGCTTCCTGAAGTGCACGAACATACCCTGCCCTCTTACTTATACGATTGATATCTTTAGTGAGTGGGCCAGAAGCAAACACAATTCGTTCATGACCATTTGAGATTAACTTATTGACTGCCTCATACGCCGCTTCTTCAAAATCAATATTTACCGTTGCTAATTGTTTTTCAACATCCAAGGTCCCCACCAAAACAATTGGAACATTCGCTGTCGACATCTCTTTCCGTACCTCATCAGAAACGGAGTCACTCATGAAAATAAGCCCGTCCACCTGTTTACCTAGATGGTCCTCAATCAGTGCTACTTCCCTCGCCGTACGCTCATCGGAATTTGACAATATAATATTATATTCGTACATTGTCGCAACATCTGCTATCCCACGAGACAGTTCAGAATAGAAGTTTTTCGAGATATCGGGAACAATGACCCCGATTGTTGTAGTTTTTTTACTAGCAAGTCCCCTTGCCACAGCATTTGGTCGATAACCAAGCCGTTCGATGCAGTCAAGCACTTTTTTCCTTGTTGCAGGCTTGACGTTTTGATTGCCATTAACGACACGGGAAACGGTTGCCATCGAAACGTTTGCCTCCCTGGCGACGTCGTAAATCGTTACAGCCATTGATTTTACTCCTTTCGTCCACTTAATATAGTATAATTCGTCACGCTACATTAAGTCAAAACGCCGGAACCATAAAAGGTCCGGCGTCTGCATATTAGATTGTTTGATGGGTGTTCATGAATCGTTGAATGGCTTCGTAGAATTCCTCAAACTGTTGCAAGTCCATTTGTTGTGCAGAATCAGACAATGCGACAGCTGGATCTGGATGCACTTCTGCCATTACTCCATCCGCGCCTACTGCAATTGCAGCTTTTGCTGTTGGTAGTAACAAATCTTTTCTACCCGTCGAATGCGTAACATCAACGAATACTGGTAAATGCGTTTCTTGTTTCAAAATTGGAACAGCTGAGATATCTAGCGTGTTACGAGTTGCCCGTTCGTATGTACGGATACCACGTTCACAAAGAATAATTTGGCTATTTCCTTTTGACATAATATATTCAGCAGCATGGATGAATTCATCGATTGTTGCAGCTAAACCGCGTTTTAGAAGTACCGGCTTATTAATCATACCAGCTTCCTTCAATAATTCGAAGTTTTGCATATTACGTGCACCAATTTGTACAACATCAATGTAATCCATTGCTTCTTCAAGATGTGAAGGTGTAATGATTTCCGTTACAACTGACAGACCTGTTTCTTCAGAAACGCGCTTCAAGATTTTCAAACCTTCTAAGCCTAGTCCTTGGAAGTCGTATGGTGAAGTACGTGGTTTGTATGCGCCGCCTCGAATCATCGTCAATCCTTTAGCTTTAATGGACTGTGCAACAGCTAGTACTTGCTCATATGATTCAACTGCACATGGACCATAAATGAATGATGGTTTACCATCACCGACCTTATGACCATTAATATCAACAATTGTATCCTCCGCTTTGCGTTTACGTGATACAAGTAATGCATTACGTTGGTCATCTTCCTGAATTTCAAGTGCAGACATGAAAATCCCTTTAAAGATCTGCTCAAGAATTCCATTTGGCAACGGACCGTTGTTGTATTCTTTCAGGGAGTTAAGCATTTCCCGCTCACGGATTGGGTCATATCGATTAACACCTTGCTTCTCTTTTACTTTCCCAATTTCTTGAACCGCTGCTGTTCTTTCGTTAATGAGATCCAAAACTTTGATGTTTAGCTCGTTTACATGACTGCGTAATTGTTCCAATTCATTTTGCTTCATCTGTCCGTCTCCTCCCCCACATATGATTCCCTTTCCGAAGAGGGGAATATATGTTACATTTCTAGATAATAGACCTTAGTATAAAGAAGACTATTTGAAAAGTCACGTTATTTCTTAAAATTCTTTTTAATTTTGTACATTTATCGACAGAAAGGGTGGACAATTCTGGCTACTACATTATTTGCACTCGACATCGGAACACGCTCTGTTGTTGGCATTATCCTCAAGGAGGACAATGGTTCTTATCATGTCGCAGACCTTATTTCGATTGAACATAAAGAACGTTCAATGATTGATGGACAAATACATAATATTTTAAGTGTTGCAGGGGTCATTTCTGAAATAAAAGAAATTCTTGAGAAAAAACATGGCCCACTTCACCGGGTAAGTGTGGCTGCTGCAGGTCGATCCTTGAAAACAGCAGAGGGAACAATGGCTGTAGATATTTCTCAGCACGCCCTTATTTCAAACGAAGATGTTAACCGTCTGGAACTGGCTGCAGTCCAACAAGCCCAGCAAAAATTATTATCATTGGGCTCCTTTACAAAAGATGACTATTATTATTGTGTCGGCTATTCCGTTCTTCACTACAACCTGGAGGGTGAAGAAATCGGTAGCTTGATTGACCAAGCAGGACGTTCTGCTTCTGTAGACGTCATCGCAACTTTCCTACCGCGTGTAGTCATTGAATCGTTGCTTTCAGCACTGAAACGAACAGGATTGGAGATGGAGGCATTAACGCTGGAACCGATTGCAGCTATCAGCGTCCTTATTCCCCCCTCTATGAGACGTCTCAACGTCGCGTTAGTTGATGTTGGAGCAGGTACCTCAGATATCGCCATAACCGATGATAACACCGTTGTCGCATACGGTATGGTGCCTCTTGCAGGTGACGAAATCACAGAAGAACTTAGCAATCACTATCTACTTGACTTCCCACTTGCAGAAAATGCCAAAAGAAGCATTTCATTAGGTGATGAAATTGTACTCACAGATATACTGGGTTTTGAACAACGAGTAGCGGCAGTTGACGTAACCACCATTATCAAACCAGCCGTTGAGCGCCTGGCAAAATCCATTTCTGCAGAAATCAAAAAACTCAATAATGGGCACTCACCTAAAGCGGTTATGGTGGTTGGCGGCGGAAGCCTAACTCCAGGACTTACAAAAGAAATCAGTATTTGTCTGGAACTCCCTGAGAACAGGGTTGGGATTCGTCAGTTGGATGCACTTAACGGAATTACACTGGAAGCAGGTATCGTCTCTTCACCTGAACTTGTGACGCCAATCGGGATTGCTATTGCTGCAAGGAGAGCTCCTATACACTATTTGTCCATTTCCGTTAATCACAAGACGATGCGACTTTTCAAACTAAAGGAAATGACTGTCGGCGATGCACTACTTGCAGCTAATATCACGCCCCGCCAATTATATGGGATGCCTGGACTAGGCATGTCTGTATCGGTAAACGGCAAAGATATACTCATTCCTGGAGAACATGGCACGCCTTCAACTGTTCTCTTGAACGGAAAAATAGCTAGTACAAAAGACTTTGTTACAGACGCAGATCAAATAGAGTTGCTGGCCGGAAAAGATGGTGCTGATGCTTCCGCAACTATTCGGGATCTACTAGATGAATCGATGCCCATCCATGCAACAATCGATGGTATATCAGTCAAATTAGAACCGGCTATCTTTATCAATGGAATTCAGCAATCCTTCGACACGAAAGTACAAGACCGGGATACAATTGTTATTTCACAAACAAGAACATTGGTAGCCGCTTTAGCAAAAATCAATCGGGGGCAGCTACTTGAAGAAAACGCCTTCATAGTCACTATCAATCAAAAAGCGATGACATTGAAAAAGTGTACTTCAGAATTCTTTGTTGGCAAGTTGGCCATACGCTCTTCCTATGTGATAAAAGACGGAGACGTGATAACTCGACAAAAACAAGCTTTACCGAGTGCTGAAGAAGTGGCTTCGGAAATCGGAGAAAGGGCCTTTGATGAAATCACCGTCACTTTCAATGGATCCATACTCCCCATTCGAAAACCACGTCTATCTATCGTGCTTAACGGACAACCCGCTACGGGAACTGAAGTTATAAAACCCGGTAACAAGCTGGAATTTACTTCCCTAAATACTGGGCCTGTTGTCTTTAGTGACATCTTTGCGTTTACGGATTACAATTTGCCAGAAAACCCATCAAGCAACTACCAACTCCTCCGAAATGGTTCACAAATCGGATTCAATGATCAGATTTTTGGTGGAGATGTACTAGAAATTATCTTCGCATAACAAATGCCCGTCTACCATATTCCGGTAGACGGGCATTTACCTTTGACTAGATAAGTTGAAACAAAGATTTCCTTTGAATCCGCTTCTGAAGCCGACGTTCAATATATATTGCTATATTATTTCTTATTATCAATAATATCAGTAACAGCGTTCTGGTTAGTAACTTTATCTTTGCCAACATTCTCACTGTTATCATAGGAAACATTACTATTTCCAGTTGTAGCATCCTTAGCAGTATTCTCTTTTCCAACAACTGCTTGATGGATAGCTTCTGCTGTAGATGTCACTAGTTGCTCTGCCGTATCAACTGCATCCTCGATTTTCGAGGCAGTTTTATCAATATACTCCATCGCTTCCTCTCCATCAGAAAAAGCAGTTCCATCGTCCATTGGAACAGAAGTTTTTGATTTCATCGATTTTACCTTTTCAACAAGCTGTTCAGACTGCTCTTGAATAGATTTTGAAAGTTCACCCGTTTTTTCCTTTGCTACCGAGGTAAACCCTGTTGCTTTTTCCTTGGCAACTGAGCTAAGTTCAATACTTTTATCTTTCAATTGAACCGCTTGCGTTGTAAAATCCCCGCGCATTTCACTACCTGATTTTGGCGCTAGGAAAAGCGCTGTCGCTGCACCGATTACCCCACCTACAAGTGCACCAAATAGGAAACTTCCAGCAGTGGAGTTTTCGTTCTCTTCGTAGAAAGAATCCGTATGTTTACGATTGTAATCATAACTTACCGGCAAATAAGATGGTTCTCCAAAAGAATTTTCATATTGTTTTTTCTCCGCATAATTCTCTTGGTTAATCTGTGAATCATTGTCATTAGGTTTCACTTTACGATTTTCATTCATAGTCGATTCCTCCTAGTTTTCATGACTAATGCATCTATTTGTCATTATGATAAGTAATACCAGGGACAGGGTTATTTTTTCTGTCCCTGGTTAGGTTTATACGCCGTCCAACCAGTCGAACTCTCCGACTGCCGTTCTTTTACTTTGCCCACGATGTCAATGACAACATTGCTCCATTGAACGACTTGAGCAATCTTATCGCCATTGCGTTCTGCCTCTGTCGTAATTGTATCGGAAACCCGACGAACTGAAGAAGTTAGCCCTGTAACAGAGTCACCTACCCCTTTGACAGCATCGACAACTGAGTTCAATTTCTCAGCTTTTTGCTGAATATCTTCGGCAAGGCTATTGGTCTTATGCAGAAGATCCGCTGTCTCTTTGGTGATACCTTCCATTTGGGTAGTTAACCCATCCATCGTTTCAGAAACGGTTTGCAATGTTTTCTTCACCGAGAACAACGTCATCGCCAAACTCACGCATAAGATTAAAAATGCGAGTGCAGCGACAATAGCCGCTATGTACAATAAATTTTCCATGGTATTGCCTCCTTCAAGTACTACACATAAGTACTGTTTACCCTATTTACAGGCCAATTAAACGTTATGTCTCTATAACCTCTTCGACACCATTCTCAATTTCCCTGCATTGAAATGCAATTGTTTTTCATTTACATGCTTTTCACAGTAAATTACGCCTTGTCCCCATTCAAAATGTATGACATCGGCTGGGGGTACACTTAAATCATCAAGATGTTAAAGACGTTAATTATTTAAGTGAAAAACAGCCGTCTCCGAACCAAGGTTAAGGCCCTTGGCTCTTGATTCAGCTGCTTCGTATTCACTCAGTTTCTTCTTGAACCAAATGGGATTTAAATGCATGTATATACTTCTGAACATCACCCGCACCCATGAAAAGGTAAACTGCGCGATTGTGAGCATCTAGTACTTGGATATCTTCAAGTTCTAAATGTTTTGCACCCGGAATTTTATCAACTAGATCATTGATGGTTAAATTTCCGGCCTTTTCACGAGCCGATCCAAATATATCACACAAATAAACATGATCAGCCGTTGAAAGACTATCCGCAAATTCTGATAAAAGGGCAGCTGTCCGTGTAAACGTATGCGGTTGGAATATCGCCACAATTTCTCGATTAGGATATTTTTGCTTCGCTGTTTGCAAAGTCGCCTGTATTTCAGTTGGATGATGGGCATAGTCATCCACCAAAATTCGTTCCTCTACTTCCATCACGGAAAAACGCCGTTTAACCCCTTGGAAAGTAGACAACCCTTCCTGGATTATAGAAGCTCCAACACCTTCATAATGACACAACGCAATCACACCTAAAGCATTAAGGATTGTGTGGTCGCCAGCTTGTGGGATTGAGAACGTATAATAGAATTCATTACGCACAAAAACATCAAAGGTCGATCCATCCACCGTTTTCTTAATGTTTTTTGCCGCAAAATCATTTGACTCATCAAATCCATAATAGACGACGGGTACTTTCGCATGAATTTGTTGGAGATGACCATCATCCCCGCAAGCGATTAGCGCTTTTCTTACTCGTAGTGCCATTTCGCCGAATGCATCCATCACATCTGCTAGATCCCTAAAATAATCTGGGTGATCGAAGTCGATATTCGTCATGATTGCATAATCCGGCTCGTAGGCAAGAAAATGCCTTTTGTATTCGCAGGCTTCAAAAACGAAGTACTCACTGTCCTTAGGACCACTCCCCGTACCATCGCCAATTAAATAAGAAGTTGGTGAGTGACCTTCTAGGACGTGTGCAAGTAGACCAGTCGTCGATGTTTTACCGTGAGAACCTGTTACACCAACAGATATGAATTTCTCCATATAGTTTCCTAAAAATACATGGTAGCGAATCACTTCAAGCCCAAGTTCTTTAGCTTTTACAATTTCTGGATGACTATCAGGAAATGCATTTCCTGCAATAATTGTCATACCACTAGTAATATTATTTTCATCAAATGCCAGTATAGGTATTTGTCTTTCGCGTAGCGGGTCCTCCGTGAAAAAATACTTTTCCACGTCTGAACCTTGCACTTCGTTAGCGGAATCATGGAGAATTTGGGCGAGCGAACTCATTCCAGACCCTTTAATCCCTATAAAATGGAACAATGTCATATTGCAACCTCCTGGGATCATTTCTGTTCCCCCAATAATAAATCTTACTCATCATCATTAATAATTTGTATTTTGGTCCATTCCTTAGTCCAAGCGGCCCATTAGACGATCCAGGTCACTTTCACTCAAAAAGACATCACGCGCCTTACTCCCTCGCTGTCCGGAAATGAAACCGTTCTTTTCCATCCGATCAATCAGTTTAGCTGCCCGATTGTAACCGATACTAAAATTTCGTTGCAATAAAGATGTCGACGCACTACCTTGTTCGTGAACAAACTGACAAGCCTCTTCAAACAGTGAATCTGTCTCCTCTTCTTCAACAGCACTGGCAAGAAGATCATCTTGACCAAACAAGTAATTCGGAGCCGCCTCGTTGCGAACGTGTTCTATTATACGTTCGATTTCATCATCCGTGACAAATGTCCCTTGAAGACGAACGCCCGACGACTGACCATTGCCAATATAGAGCATGTCACCTCTTCCAAGTAATCGCTCCGCTCCAGGGGAATCAATAATCGTCCTCGAATCAATTTGAGAAGACACAGAAAATGCTATGCGCGTCGGGATATTGGCTTTAATCGTCCCTGTAATCACATCCACAGACGGACGTTGTGTCGCAATAATCAAATGGATACCGCAAGCTCGTGCCTTCTGTGCGATTCTGCTAATGGAGACCTCTACATCTGCCGGGGCCATCATCATTAAATCTGCAAGCTCATCAATGACAATCAACAAGTACGGCATTTTCAATGAATAACGTCGATTTTCCATGACCACTTTATTATAGCGTTCAATATCTCTCACACCTGCATGGGCAAGTAATTCATAGCGTCTTTCCATTTCCGCCACCGCCCATTTTAATGCGGCGGTGGCCGCTTTAACGTCTGTAATCACCGGACTGATTAGATGCGGGATACCATTGAATGGCGCAAGTTCAACCATTTTCGGGTCAATCAGCATCATCTTCAGATCCGTTGGCGCCGCTTTATAGAGCAAACTGACCAAAATTGAATTAATGCAAACTGATTTCCCTGAACCAGTGGCTCCTGCAATCATCCCATGAGGCATTTTGCGCAAGTCCAGCGTGACAGGTTTACCTGTTAGACTTAGACCGAGTACAGCCTCTAATGGCGATGTGGAGGCTTGGAAGCTCTCTGTTGCAATAACCTCCGAGATCCGAACAGCCCGGGTCTTGCGATTCGGTATTTCAATCCCTATTGAACTTCTTCCAGGAATCGGTGCCTGAATCCGAATATCTTCAGCTGCAAGCGCTAATTTCAAATCATCCGTCAAATTTCGAACTTTACTTACTTTTGTCCCTTGACCTACAGTTAGTTCAAATCGTGTCACAGTTGGACCTTGTACCGCCTCAATAACAGTCGCTTGAACTGCAAAATGGGACAATGCTTCCTCAAGCTTTTCAGACTGTGAATCCAACCATTCTGTATCCTCAATCTGCGCTTCAGGCGGAATCAAATCATCAAGCGATGGGAATGCATAATAGGGTAGTTCTTCTATCTTTTCATCAATAACGCTCGGTTGCTGTATTTCTTGTGAAACTTCCTTTACCTCGTGATGCACTATTTTTGGGTTGTTAGGTGCACCGATCATTTCGGAAATTTTCTCAATTGCAACGGAAGCCTGAAAAGGTTGTTCTCGCATTACTTTTTCCTTATCGGACTTTAACATCAATACATTAAAGGGTACGATTCGTTCTTTTTTCTGTTCTAGGATAGGTTCTTCCGTTAACTCCGCATCATCAACAATGACTTCTGTTTCTACCGGTGGAAATGTATCCTTAGTATGTTCCAATTCAGCAGAATCAATTACAGGGGATTCTAGTTCTACAACATCTTCCTGCTGGTCTGATACGTCTGGTTCCACGGCAGGTCGTTCCAATTCCGTTTGATGAGAGTCCACTTCGTCTAGTCTACTGTCACCCACATTTGGTTCTATTACTGGTACCGGCGTTTCCAATATCGGTGGCGTTAATATAGGCTGCTCGTCTTCAGTAGGAAGGACAATCTGCTGTTTTTCCAAAAGATTTTCAAGACCAATCGGCTCCACGGCAGGCCGTTCCAATTCCGGTTGATGAGAGTCCATTACGTCTACATTACTATCACCCACATTGGGTTCTACTACTGGTACCGGCGTTTCCAATATCGGTGGTGTTAAAATAGGCTGCTCGTCTTCAGTAGGAAGGACAACCTGCTGTTCTACCAAATGTTTTTCAAGAACGATTGGCTCCATGGCAGGCCGTTCCAATTCCTTTTGATGAGAGTCCACTTCGTCTACACTACTGTCACCAACATTTGGTTCTATTACTGATACTGGTGTTTCCAAAGTCGGTGGCGTTAAAGTAGGCTGCTCGTCTTCACTTGGAAGGTCAATCTGCTGTTCTACCAAATGATTTTCAAGATTGATTGGCTCCATGGCAGGCCGTTCCAATTCCGTTTGATGAGCGTCCGCTTCGTCTACACTGCTGTCACCCACATTTGGTTCTATTACTGGTACCGGCATTTCCAAAATTGGAGGCGTTAATATAGGCTGCTCGTCTTCCCTTGGAAGGTCAATCTGCTGTTCTACTAATTGATTTTCAAAAATGATTGGCTCCATGACGGCAGCTTCTTCTAACTGTGGCGACTGCACCACATCTTCATCCGATTTCGTTGGCACTTCTTTTGCTGGATGCTTATAGCCATAAACAGGTGAAGGTACTGAAGTCGGGCTAAATGGTCTGCTAGAACGTTTTTGAATAGGTGTCTTTACTTGTGCTGTCTGTTCCTTTTGAAGCTCCTTATCCCGGGAAACAAAAACTGTTTTTTGGGGTGCTGACGATGCTCCGTATTTTGGAGTTGATCCAGCGCGAAAAACATTAGAAACTTTTGGATCACCTGGCCATCTTTCATTTTCATAGAGAGGTGTCGGTTCGTAATGATAATCCGCGTCAATCTGATTTGTAGTAGGTTGTGAGACTTCTCGTTCGACCGTTGAATTCTCATCCCATCCATATATTTCCGCATCCGAAACAATCGGAAAACGAAATGCCGAATTTTGCTTTCTTGCCGGCTGTTCTATCGGATCATCAACTTCATAGTCATTATTAGGTTCCTCATAAACAACTTCATCCTTACTGTTATCATCCGGCCCAAAAAGCCGGTTCATTAGCGTATTAAACCAACTCAAGACTATCACTCTTTTCATGTCAATCAATCTATTTTAACAGTACTGACACTACTAAATCAAATCAATATTGTAAATAAGAAAAACGTACCACATTGGCACGTTTTTCATCTTCTTACATTGTAAATGCTTCTCCAACAAGAGCATTATTTTCCAACACTAGAATTCCTTTTTCTTCTGGCGCGTTCGGCAATGCAAGTTCTTTAGCCGAGCAAATCATACCTGAAGAAGCAATGCCACGTAGTTCAGCATCACGAATAACCATTCCAGATGGCATAACCGCCCCGATTTTTGCAACTACAACTTTCTGCCCTGCATCCACGTTCGGCGCACCGCAGACAATCTGAACGGTTTCGCTACCTATGTCTACTGTACAAATATTCAATTTATCAGCGTTTGGATGCTTTTCTTTCGTCAACACATGACCTACAACGAATTTCGGTGAAAAGTCCGCGTCAAGTTCAACTTCTGCACCATTTTTCTGGAATGCAGCCTGCAATTGTTTGACAACTTCTTCCGTCAACTCCACTTTACCAACCGTCTCAATCGCGAAATAAGAGGATGCCTGGAATAAGTTAATCGCAGCTACCTCTCCAGTCTCTGCGTTGCGGATCACCGTAACATCTCCATAAGATGCTGTTATAATCGAATCTGGACGTGTGACGGTATGCTGAATCAACAACACATCCCCTACACCATTCCTGTTATAAAATAAATTCACTTTTTCTTTCCTTCCCTTCTTGCCAAACGATTTTTAGCCATGATGAAAATCGGTTCAAGTTTACCATCTTTATAGATAAATGACAAAGACGTAATCGGCACAGTACCTGTCGTGAAGAAATGCATCGCCATCTGCGCGAGTACATCATAGCCCGTATCATTACGAATATCGCCAATAATTAGGACATCTTGATGCGGGACTGAAACCGTCATATGTCCTTCAATTTTGCTTTCCATCTCTTTTAAAAAGGCACTGTTTAATAATCTACTCGCATCGTACCCATCATTGTTATTGATGAAATAATAGATATTGTCCGAGACTTCATCCCGTTTCATAGCAGTTGGGAGCGATCTTACGCGGAACAAAGCTGATTCCATAATTTCCGCTTCAGATAGACCTATCGCAGCTATCATGCCCTCATCAATCAATCGATACGTCGTCCCTAGGTCTAATGCATAATAAATGCGTGTCTCAGCTGTATGATCTTTCATCAAAAACTTGTGACCAGCCGCAGATGCCTTCGGAAATGACGTCGATCGAATGACAGGATAGATTGCTGTACTACTCACAAATCCCTCTGTTTGTTCCTTTTCCATCGCCTTAAATGTTTCACCGATAATGTGGACGAGTTCTTCAATCGCCGCAAGTTTCTTCTGTTCATATTTCACCAGAATTTCTGGCAGCGAGATATCCATCCCTTTTTTCAAAATTGAATGCTCAAGACGAACTTTATCCGTTTTCCGATCAAAACGCCATTGAAAATGTTCGGACGGAAGATGCTCTTTTAAAATGTCAATTAGCTGTTCAGAATTCATCTACCCTTTTCCCTCCATTGCAATAAACACTAGTTGACTAGCCAAAAACCTCATGCTATTTGATAGAACGCACGACTTCCATCATGCTTGCTAAATTTTCTTCAATATTCTTTTTCGTTGTCATTGTTGTCATTTTAGAGCCACCCACACCTGTGATCAGTTCAATTTGGTCATTTTCACTTTTTACGACAGCCGCAAAGCCAAAGGCGCCATTATCACTAAACGTCTCTTGCTCGATAACATCTTTGCTTTGATCTGCCAGAAGTAAGTCATACACCAGTTGACTATCATTTTTTTCATTCGGATTTATGAATAGAATGTAGGTATCTTTACCTTTAGTAAAGACGATATTCTGCGGATCAGAGTGATCGCTTATTGTAAATCCATTTGGCTTGTATAATGTTACGCCATCAATTTCTTCTGTAGGTTCTTTATCATTCGACTGAAATGCTTCCCCCGCCGCATCGATGCCAGCTTTTGCCCGTTCACCGAGTGATTCGTTACATGCCGTAAGTAAAAATGCGGACATCACTAGCAGGAATATGAATCTCCATTTCCGGAACATTCGACTTCCTCCAATCATTAATTTGAACACCATACCTCATTCTAAAGACATTGCCTAGTAGTTGCAACTGTTGCGGTCTGCATTCGATTTTCAGATAAGCTGACAAGATTAGACAAGGCCACCTCAAAATCCAGACTTTTTCACACCCCTGAGCAGTTGATTTATGACTGCAAATCGTATTTTAATTGACCAATCAGCAGTTGTAAAATATGTACAAACAGATCATCTCGATTCACGGCATGGGCAGTGAACATTCCGATAGCACCTTCTTTTTTTCGAATCCCACTTGCTTTGAAATAGGCATCGACAACTGGACCGAGTTCTTTGCCTGCGATAAGTTCCTCGGCAATCTCCTTCGGCAAAGGTATCTGTGCGCCCCCCGCTGTAAATCGTGTTCCATCGGGAAAAGCTAATGCTCCCCAGTTGCATAGATACATCTGCCCCTCTAGCATACGGACGCCACCTTCCAATCCAATACCGATGGCCCCCTCTTTCGTACCTGATGCTCGTAATGCACGATTGATAGCACCCAGTCTCGTCTCTTCATCCCCAAATGGTTGATCTGAAACCCCCGATTTAGCATCTACTTCCCAAACAGTCGCTTGCGGAAAGTGGTTAGCAATGACCCCTCTTGCCGCCTTTACTTTCGCAGGATTTGTTGAACCTATCATAAATTCCATCTATATTGCCTCCTCGTTTTCCACATAAAAAAACGTCCTTTACTTTACATGAAAGTAGAAGGACGGTACTTCCTATTACAACACGACTGAATTGAACAGTAATATTACATTCATCCGCCAACTTATTGAAATAAACGACTACTGCTGAAGCAAGTTAGACGTTGCTCTTGATTGTTGCCACCGTCGTTTTATCGCATGCCTTCACAAGTTTTACTAGAAGTTCTTTTGCGGCAGCATAATCATCTGTATGAATAATGGAGCCCGAAGTATGGATGTAGCGTGAACATATGCCAATCACTGCGCTAGGAACACCTTCATTTGACATATGGACACGTCCCGCATCGGTCCCACCTGGAGAGATGAAATATTGATACGGAATATTATGCGTTTCCGCCATATCAAGAATAAACTCACGCATGCCACGGTGTGTAACCATTGTGCGGTCAAAAATACGTAGCAATGTACCTTTACCGAGTTGTCCAAATTCATTTTTATCACCCGAAGCATCATTTGCCGGACTGGCATCCAACGCAAAGAACAAATCCGGGTTAATCATTGTAGCAGCCGTCTGCGCACCGCGAAGCCCAATCTCTTCCATTACATTGGCTCCTGAAAATAAATGATTCGGCAGTTTTTCATCATGTAATTCTTTTAAAAGTTCAATGGCAAGGCCACAACCATAGCGATTATCCCATGCTTTCGCTAGAATCTTTTTGTTATTAGCCATCGGCGTAAACGGAGAGACTGGAACAATCTGCTGACCAAGTCGAATACCGATTTTCTCGGCATCTTCTTTATTATCTGCACCGATATCAATCAACATATTTTTAATATCCATCGGCTTGTTTCGCACAGCATCACTTAACAAATGCGGCGGAATTGAACCTATCACACCTATTACCGGCCCATTATTCGTTATGATTTCTACTCGTTGCGCCAACAACACTTGGCTCCACCAGCCACCCAGTGGTTGGAAACGAATCATCCCATTGTCCGTGATAGCGCTTACCATAAAACCAACTTCATCCATGTGACCCGCAACCATAATTCGCGGACCATCTTCTGGACCTTTTCTGACGCCAAAAATACTACCTAGGTTATCTTGGATCAATTCATCGGAATACTTTCCAAGTTCACTACGCATGTACTTTCTCACTGCATGTTCATTCCCCGGTGCTCCTGGAAGCTCTGTTAACGTCTTAAACATTTCAATTGTTTCTTTTTGCACTTGAAAATTGCCCCCTCACTTATGTACGTACTGTAAATAGTGTAATCGATTATTCAAACAGTTTCCATCAATTTATTTAGTAAATCGAATTATCTAATTCAATCTGTCCGCCTGCTATGCCGTGTTAAATTGTGGTACACTGGGTGAAAGACAGATGTAGGGGGTTACGTTAATTATGAAAGTAAAAGAATTCCTAGCAGGTGTGTTGACAGGTGTTGCCGCTGGAATCATTGTCAATGAGGCCATTGACCGAGCAAACCGCAATGTAGCAGCGGATTCCGTCTTAGATACAGTAAAAACTGCTTTTAAAACTGAAGGTCCAATAGATGGTTCATGGATCGTCATGAAAACAGAACCATACACAAACAATGTCATTACAATGGATGTGTATCGTGGCGGAATTTCACGCATCAAAGATGGTGAACTCGAGCAATTTGAATTTGCGGCAGATGCAAAAACAGGATCCGTCGTTGAACTTACAAAAATATAAACAAAACCGTCACATCACCAGACTTACTGGTAGTGTGACGGTTTTACTTTTTTAGTGCGTTACTTTAACAGCTTCAATAATCTCTTTCCCGCTGTCATCCCACTTCACAAGTCTATAAACCGCATCATGATAAAAAATGAATTTATAGCCTCCCGAGATAGCCTCTTTCATCAATCGTTCCTTGGCGAAAATCGATGTCATAGGATAATCATCATAGGCGAGTACCCACAATGGATTGCTATGCGCATGTGTCGGCATAATATCACCCATATGAAGAATCGTTTCACCATTCTGCGTCAATTTAATGACGCTATGTCCATCACTATGACCGCCTGTATGGATCATTTCAATTCCAGGAAGAACCATAACACTTTCCTCAAAGGTTTTAACTTGGTGCTGAATAGGCTCCCAATTCTCTTTCCAGTACGTATTACGAGACCGGATATTCGGATTGCGCATCTCATCCCATTCAATTTGTGAGACGTAAATCTCAGCATTCGGGAAAACCGAAACGAGCTCTTCCCCTTGCCATTGCGTTAGGCCTGCCGCATGATCGTTATGTAGATGAGTCATTAGCACAATGTCAATCGATTCCGGTGTCAATTCGAGTTCCCCAAGACTTTCCTCGACCCTCGTTTCAGCCCTTACCCCTAAGTTACGTTTCATCTTCTCATCAAGCTTTCCTTTTCCGATACCTGATTCAATTAAAATATTCTTGCCTTCATAACGAATTAGAATCGGATCCGTACGTAGCTCGATTAAGTTATTGTCATCTACCTCATAACGCCTTGACCACAGCGCCTTCGGAACGACACCGAACATCGCGCCACCATCTAAAAAATTGACTCCCCCATCTAACCACGTCAACTTCATACCGTGAAATGTATATGCATCCATCGCCAACATCCTCCCTGTTCCCCTTGCTCTTTAGTTGTTAATCCTTCTGGAATTGCGACTCCAGCCTGTAAATCGGCTGACCTTTCGCGGAAAACTTCTCTTCATATTCCGTCATAATATTATCTTCCGGCATTTCCGCATGCAAATCGAGCGATACATAACGCAGTTTCATACCGTAATCTGACATGGACACAAGCGAATACTCAAACAATCCTCGGTTATCCGTTTTAAAATGGATTTCCCCTGCTGGAATCAGCACGGATTCATACAACTTCAAAAAAGTTTCATGCGTTAATCTACGCTTAGCATGTCTTGTTTTTGGCCACGGATCAGAGAAATTCAAGTAGACACGATCAATCTCACCTTTGCTGAAAATCTCAGTCAATTCCACACCATTTGCACGGAATAGTCTTAAATTTGATGGCTTGCCCGCTTCAATTACTTTCTCAAGCGCCGAGACGATGACATTGTCAAAGTGTTCAATACCAATATAATTAATGTCCGGATTGGCAATGGCCATACCGATGATAAATTGACCCATACCTGTTCCAACTTCAATATGAATCGGATGATCATTTCCGAACAGATCATGCCAACCGTTACTCATTTTTTTAGGTTCTGCTAATAGGACATCTGGATGTTCTGCCATGAAATCCCTTGCCCATGGTTTATTGCGAAGCCGCATTACACACACTCTTTTCTTTTCATTGTTAGTTGTCTTCTTCTAGTTGTTCTTCATCATCTGCAAATAATCGACTCATCGATGTTGTCTGACCAATATCCAGTATAGCCTGAGCTGCTTTGAATTGGGTAGATTTTAATGGGACCGGCAATTTTTGTAGTGCCGAAAACCATTTTTCATACGATCGTCTATCAATCATCGTTATATCGAATGGAGCACCTGGATAGTCCACATAACCGTTGCGGGAAATCAAATACTTTTTGATTGGAAAATCAATCTCTTGCCCATTAAATATGCCAGAAACGATTTTTTCCATCCGATTTAATGCAATAAGTGGATTGAGCACTTTCGTTTCATTCTCTCCCGACTTCTTTACCCAGAACCGATGACTACTACCGACAAAAGCTGAAACATCCTCTGCCTCGATCACCGTAATACACATACATTCGACCGGCGTCACGATAATTATATCAAGCTCTACAGGCGCTTGCTTAAGTTTAAGGACGGGATAATAAAAAAGCAAATAGTTATCCGGTAATCCCTGTGCAAAACTACGTAACAATGTATCGCGCATATAACGTGGATCGACACGCGATTTATCCATTAACGTAGAACTTGCCCATTTTATTTGAAAATGAAAAAGTTGGTCCAAATAGAGTCTTCTTAATTGTTCAAGACTTGTAGGATTGTAGATGATATTGGGACTAAAACCAAATTGATCTTCTTCCTGATTTCCCTGATCATCGCTGGTCTCCAATACTTCCTCATCTATTATAACCGTTTTTCGTTGGCCGAAGCG
Source organism: Sporosarcina sp. NPDC096371 (assembly GCF_044762865.1). Lineage (NCBI taxonomy): Bacteria > Bacillati > Bacillota > Bacilli > Caryophanales > Caryophanaceae > Sporosarcina > Sporosarcina sp. NPDC096371. The sequence continues at coordinate 356,859 of NZ_JBIWFE010000003.1, read as the reverse complement.
CTTGAAGAGGGAAGAAAACCATTTTCCCTCTTCCGCTTCCTCCACTGTTTCATTATTTTTTTGTTCCCATTCCGTTAAAGTTGCGCCATTTTCCCATTGTGTCTTCATGCGTTCCCATTGGTATTTTTTTAAACGGATATATTGAGTAGGGTAACGGGATAAATCATTTTCATATCTGGATACATAATCGAGCAGTTTGACAAGTTGCGCCATTTTTAAATCACTCCGATTTCACATCGCATCTACGTTTACACACCCGCATTTGAAGTAGGGATTTGTAAGGTGAACGCTTTTTGTAACTTTCTTGTCAATACACCAGGAGTCCCTGAAGCGATACTTCGTCCATCAACTGACGAGATGGGCATTATTTCTGACGTTGTGGACGTCAGAAACAGCTCGTCCATGTTGTATGCTTCCTCTAATGTAAACGACTTTTCCACTACCGGTATTGCAAGTTTTTCACTTATTCCTAATACAACTTGGCGCGTAATTCCATTCAAAATTAAATTTGTCGCAGGATGCGTATAAATCGTCCCATCTTTTACACCAAATAGATTGGATGAGGAACCTTCTGTAACAACTCCCTCTCGATGAAGAAGTGCCTCCACACAATTAGCTTCATTGGCCTCTTGCTTCGCAAGTACGTTACCAAGTAAATTAAGGCTTTTAATATCACAACGTAGCCAACGAATATCTTCCACCGACTTGACCGCAACTCCATTTTCTATGCTTGTCATAGGTCTTGGATTACTCACGGCGTATGCCGTTACAACTGAAGCCACAGTTGATCCTGGGAATTGGTGCGTACGTGGGGCGGCCCCACGCGTTACCTGCATGTAGATATGTCCAATTGAAATCGAATTACGTACAATTAATTCACGAACCATCTCCATCAATTGCTCCTTGGAATAAGGGATTGTCATTTTGATTTTTGTAGCACTTTGAAATAAGCGGTCGATATGTTCTTCTGCTGTGAATAATTCGCCACCATATACTTTAATCACTTCATACACACCGTCACCGAAATAGTAACCACGGTCATCAATCGATATGTTCAACCCTTCACGTTCTGTAAACTGACCATCCTTAAAATACACAGTCAAAATCATTTCCTCCTTATTTTTCGCACGCAAGCCGGCAAATTGCATCTGCATAGATGGCTGTCGCCTTGACTAAATCTTCGATATAAACATATTCATCTGCCTGATGAGCCACATCTTCCCGTCCAGGAAATAGCATCCCAAAAGCGACCCCTTTTTCAAGAACACGTGCATATGTACCTCCACCGATTGACAACAGTTCAGCAGGCTCTCCCGTATGATCAGTATACACCTGTTGCAAGGTCTGGATTAGTAAATCATTAGCATCAACATGATGAGGCACAGAATTTGATTCGACGTCTACTGTGAATGAGGCAGCTGTCAGTCTCCCCATACACTGTGTTATGAACGTTTCAAAAGGGTAGGTGACGGCGTAGCGCATACTTACGGATACTTCGCCGCCTTTTACTGGATCGAATGTAATGATACCAGCATTCAACGTTGTATCACCTGACAATTGATCGGTAAATGCAAGACCTAAGAAACGGCCACGGGTATCATTGCTAAATGCATCTGTCAGGAACTGTGTAAAGTTTTTCGATTGACCTTCATGAAAAATGGTCGTCAAAAATGTTGCCAGTAGAACGGCTGCATTGATACCGTGATCCGGCTCCATCGCATGAGCGGATTTTCCATTCACACTAATCATTGTCCTATCATCTTTTTCACGAAGTTCACCTGTTACATGATGCGTTTTCAAAAAAGATTCGAATTGTTTCGCGATGGTAGGCGCTTTTTCTGATATATGGGCTTCAGCATAATCTGGCACCATATTCGTTCGAGTACCTGATTTGAACAGTAAAAGTTGTCCATCAGGAACTTCTGTTTTTTGTTTGAACGAGATAGAAGCAATCCCTTTTTCCGCGTTGATAATTGGGAAATCAGCATCTGGCGCAAATCCGATATCGGGCATCTCTTCTTTTTCAAAATACCTATCCACGCAACGGAAACCAGTCTCTTCATCTGTTCCGATGATGAGTCGAACGCGTTTAGTCATCGGCAGACCCGATTCCTTCACCATTTGCATCGCATGCCACGCCGCCATCGTCGGTCCTTTATCGTCAATAGAACCACGGCCGAATAGTTTACCGTCCACTACTGTTCCATCAAACGGCCCGAATGTCCAATTGCCTCCCGCCGGTACAACATCGACGTGACAAAGAATGCCGATCAGTTCCTCACCTTGCCCCATTTCAATATGACCTGCCATATTATCAATATTTTTTACAAGGTATCCCGCTTTTCGTCCTTCTTCCAATAGCCAATCAAGCGCGCGTTTGGGTTCAGGACCGAATGGCGCGTTGTCATTGGCCGCCTCCTCATCCAGAACAGAAGGGATGGCGATGAGTTGTTGTAAATCTTTGATGAGATCATCTTGTCTGTTTACTGCTTCCATTTTCCAATCCTTCATTCAGAACACCTGCCTTCATTTATTTCTATTCTCACATGTTCGGCTAAGAAAATAAAGCGCAATCCTCACAATTTTTTTTTACAAAAAATGCATGCAAACAAGCTGTAAATACGTTATACTAATATTGTCAGAAGATTTAACTTCATTTAGCACCTGCTACAGATTTTAATGGAGCCAGTTGTATAAGCTCTATTCGAACGATGTAAGCAGATACGCTAGGGAGTGTTTGATGCTGACAAACCGCTGTGTTACAGAAAGGATGTGCAGTGTCAGGGATAATATCAACGTGCTTTAGGCAACATTCATAAGTCTCATGTCCAGTGTTATTTTGGAAAATGAAGATGAAGGAGTGATTCCACACTTGAAACCTGCTACTGATCGTATGCTTACTCGCATCAAGGATGTCTATATGTTCATCCTTGATAACGGTACTGTTACAACAGAGAATTTGGTCGATGAATTTGGTATCACTCACCGTACTGTCCAACGGGATCTAAACGTCCTGGAATACAATGGGCTCATTACGAGTCCAGTCCGCGGTAAATGGACGACGACAGCAAAAAAGGTGAAATTATCTTCTTGACCTGCGCACAATAAAAGGGGCTGAACCGTATTATACGGCTCAGCCCTTTTTTATTGTCCAGCTACGGGCGCCAGATGCTCGGGTCATAAGTCAAACTAGCTTTGCGGCAAAGGGCGCCACGCCGC